>PXRE01000011.1:61525-177707 GCA_003021085.1 Halobacteriales archaeon QS_1_68_20
AAAGCACAACCAGGATCTCACGCCTGGCACCGAGGAACACACCGCTGGTAACTGTGGCGGTACAATCATCACGGGGTGTTTCTAACGATGACCGAGATCGAAGTCGTTTCGGAGATCGCCGACAAGCACAACCAGGATCTCACGCCTGGCGCCGACGAACACACCGCTGGTAACTGTGGCGGTACAATCATTACCGGCTGTTTCTAGCCCAGCCGGATTCTTTCTGGGCATCCGACTGCCCTGACCGGAATCCAGTGTTGCGACGACGGCCGAGCGGAGCGACTAGGCGTCTGTTCTCACTTACCGAAAGATAAATGAACGATACATATAGATCGTAGATAATGGAATACACGATCGGGTCGTACGAAATCGGGGACCTGTCCGCCGAACTCCTCGTTCCGTCCGGGATGCCGACGAGCGGTGAAACCGCCGACCTCAACGTTCGCCTGTTCGGGAAGGAACCGCAACGACGAATAGCCGAACTCGCGCTCACGTTGGCGGTCCGGTACCGGACCGAGAACGGCTACGAGCGCGAACGGATCGCCCGGCAAACGCTCGGGGAGGACCTCTCTATCGACGCCGGGCTGAGGACCACCCACGGGACCAGCATTCACGTTCCGCACGCGCTCCCGAGTACGCTCGGTCCCGCAGAGCTGCTGGGGGAAATCGAGTTCGACACCGACCAGGTGGTCGTCGAGCGCGAAGAGATCCTGGCGCTACAGCCGACCAAGCAGTTCCTGATGGTGATCGAGTCCGTGGTACAGCTAGGGTTCGTCCTCGGCGACGTCGAGTATCGGGCCGATCGGTCCCCCGGCGGGGAGCCGTTCGTCCACGTGCTCGAATTCCGCCCGGCGGACGAACGCCGCCAGGGCCAGGTCGACGAGCTGGAACTGTTCGTCCGTGGCGGACGGGACGGGACCACGCTGTTCGCCGCGGTCGACCGCGAGGAGGAGTTCACCGTTCCGCCGGCCGACGATTCGACGACCGTGGACCCGGGAATGAAGTCGGACTTCGACGGCATCTACGACCGGGTTCGCGACCTCGTCGAACCCAGGATCGGCGGCTGAGACCGCGGCCGGAGACGGCTCCCGAAGACTCACTCGAACCTGAGGATCGACGGGAGGTCCTCCGGCGAGAGCAACCGGAGGATCGTGTACCCGATGCCGGCCGTTCCGAGGAACAGCGACGGATTGTACAGTCCGTCGACGGTCCCGCCGGCGACGAGATAATCGCCTCGCTCCCGTTTCCGCTCGATCGCGTGCGACGCCAGCCGCCTCGCGCGGTCGAGGTATCGATCGTCGAACCGACGGCCCAGTTCGATCAGGAACTCGACCTGCGAGAACGTTCCGTGACAGATCGAATCCCTCGACCCGAGTTCGGGGTCGAACGCCCTCGCGCGGTCGAGGTCTCGTCTCAGGACCTCCCGGTCGTGGTACTGGAGGCTGCCGATCCGGGAGAGGCCGATGCCGGGAACGCCGTAACACCACCAGGTCGGGAACTCCGGGAGCCGTTGCCAGTTGGCCCGCCAGTTCGTGCGGTACTCCGAGTAGAACACGTTCTCGAAGTCGACGGCCTCGTCGGCGGCCTCCCTGAACGCCTCTCGCCCCGTGTGTGCGTACAGTCGGTACAGCGAGGCGGCGATGCCGGCCGCCCCGTGGCCCATCCCGGTCGAGAAACTCCGGACGTCCTCGTTCTGGTGGGTGTCCCAGACGCCGTAGCCCCACTTGCTGAGTCGCTCGTCGAGCAGGTGCTGTCCGCACGCGATTGCCCGGTCGAGGACGGACTCCTCGCCGGACTGCTCGTAGAGCCGCAACAGCCCCGTCAGGGTACCAGCCGTCCCGAGCAGCAAATCGTAGCTGTCGTCCGCCTGGACCTGCTCGTCGGTGATCGTCCCGGCGAACTCCAGGGCCCGTTGCTGGTATCGCTGCTCCCCGGTGAGGTCCGCGAGCGCAGAGAATCCGTAGACGAACGACCCGACGCCGGTCCCGATACCGACGTCGGCACCGGTCGAAAGGTCCTCCACCTCCTCTTCGACCAGGACGTCGACCGCACTGCGGACTGATTCGCGGTAGGATTCCTCCCCGAAGACGTCGTACATTCCGGCGAAGTACAGCGCGATGCCCAGGTGGCCGGCGTAGAGACCGCCGCCACCCCGCATGATGAGCGTCCCCTCCCGGGAATCGTGGTTGGTCAGGTCGTAGCTTATCCACCCGGTGTCCCCGTCCGGAAGCTCCCGTTCGTCCCGCTGGATGCGGCTGAATATCTCGCGGGCCTCCCGGCGGAGTTCGGCGTCGGAGAGGGACCGATCGGCGATCACGATTCACCCCTCGGTTGCTCGCCCAGTCGAGAGCCACCGAGACACGCACGGATCAGCCCTCGATGGTGGCGGTTGTCCGCGTCCGACAGCGAGTCAACCTTCGCTCGCACCTCCTCGATCCCGGTCGTGCCGAAGACCCCCTCCTCGACGGTTTCGCCCCTGAATCGCAGTTCGTCGACGTCCGTCACCGTGGTGAATCGGGGAATGTCCCGCTCGACCATCGCCGCCGTCTCCAGGTCGATCACCTCGTCTACCCAGTCGGGGCGATCCCCAACCCTGTGCTCCCAGCGATCGATCCGCTCCGTCCGTATCTTGTACTCGTATCGGAGTCCGTCCCGCAGGTACTTCGGGCTCGAGACTGTGTCGAGGAGCAGCCGGTACTGGAGCGTCTCCTGGAGGACGTTCCGGACGGTGACCCCCTCGAACAGGTCCTCGACTTTCCGTTCCACCGCCGGCTTCGACCGCGAGATGGCGTCGTACGTCGCGGCGAACCCCTCGACGAGTTCGTCGACGAACTGGCGGGCCCCAGCGGGATCGCCGTCGATCGTCGGATAGTTCTCCTCCGGAACCGCCGTCGGAGTACTGTACTCCATGTCCATCGCGTCGGTGTTGACGTGAAACCACTCGCGCCGAGGCGCATCGAGGGATTGCTCCTCGATCGCGTCCAGCGCTGCCATATTGTGGTCGTGAAACTCCAGTTCGTACGGCAACAGCGCGGAGTTCAGCACCGTCTCCCTGACCTCGTTCTCCTGGAGTCTCTCGCCGAGGTTCTTCCGCGGGAGTTCCGACATCGGTACGTTGACGTGGCAGGTGGTCTCGGCATCGACGATGACCGGCCCGGGGTCCGCGGCGATCAGGTTCTCCAGGTGACAGTCAGTCACGTCGAGGAGGTACAGTACACAGAGGAGGCTTCCGGCGCGTTCGTAGTACGCTTCGACGTCCGCCATCGCCGAGAACGCGGGGCTCTCGATCCGCTCGATCCAGGCGTAGGAGTCCCGGTAGCGGAACTCCGGTTCTTCGAACGCCGGGACGTCGTCGAACTCGCGCCCGAGCCAGGCCCTGAACTCGTAAAACCGCAGGTCGGCCTCGACGTCCCGCGGTTTGTAGACCACCTCGTCGCCGGACTCGAACTCCACGACGATCACGGTCCGGCCCCCGTCGTGGGGATCACCAGCCCCCAGTCGGAGTCGCGTCACTGGTCCCGGATCGTCCGTGTCCAGCAGCGACAGGATGGCCTCGTAGTCGTCGTCCACCCGGGAGAGGAACTCCGATACCACGTTGCCCCACTGCCGGGCCACGACGGTGACCAACCGCGCCAGGACGGGGAACTCCTCGAAGAACTCCGTCGCCCGGTCGT
Organism: Halobacteriales archaeon QS_1_68_20; assembly: GCA_003021085.1. GTDB lineage: Archaea > Halobacteriota > Halobacteria > Halobacteriales > PXRE01 > PXRE01. The sequence goes on from PXRE01000011.1 coordinate 65,200, forward strand.
CGTAGAAGTTCGCGACGTACCTGTCGTACCAGCGCGTCTCCTCGGGGGAGAGACGGTCGGCGGCGACGACGGCCGGGGCACGCTCGGCCACGTACGAAACGTAATCCAGGTGGAGCGCCTGGGCCCCGATGTCCACCAGTCTCTCCAGGAGGTGTTCCTCCAGGTCCCGAACGGCACGTTCGGATAGCCGGTCGAAGTCACCGTCCACGTTGCGACGACTGTATTCGACGATCCACAGGAAGATATCCTCGAACGGATACTCCGACCCGGTGTCCTCGCGCGGGGGACCGTCCAGTTCCGAGAGCAACTCCATCGCGTCGGAGAACGCGTCGATCCAGTCCGGGAAGTCCTCGTCCGTCGGCCACGTCTCGATGGTCAGCCGGTCGCTGGCCGCCTCGAAGTCTTCGTCGTTCGGAGGGAGAAACCCCAGCACGGCCTCCTCGACCGCATCGTAACTCGCCTCGGCCGGCCGTCGCAGGTCGAGTTCCTCCAGGTTCAGATGGCCACTCCGGATTCTCTCGGTCAAGAACTCCGAAGAAGCACACAGTCCCGATTCGTCCATCTCCGGCCAGTTTATATCTACATACTAAAAAGTAATTTGGTCGTCATACCGGGTTAAATCGGTTATCGGAAACCACGGAATCGACCCACCTGCAGTCGGCCGGACGGCTCCCACTGGCGGGGACGACGACAACCGTAGCGTCGTCGCAGTTCAGGCACTCCGAACGTCGGTGCGCACGGTTCAGTTGTCGAACCGGGCCTGGACGAACGGCTGGGGGTCCTCGATGTCGCCCAGTCGGGAGTCCGACAGCAGGACGGCCTCGGTCTCCTCGATGGGGACCGACAGCGAAATCTCCTTGGTGCGGCCGTAGCGGCCCTTCGAGACGACGACCGCGTTGACGATGCCCAGCATGTCCAGTTCCGAGATGAGGTCGGTCACCCGCCGCTGGGTGAGGGTGTCGGTCTCCAGTTCCTCGCAGAGTCGCTTGTAAATGTTGTACACCTCGCCCGTGTTGATCGAGTGGACGCCGTTTTTCTCCAGCAGGATCGTGGCGAACAGGACGATCTTCGACTGGGTCGGGAGGGTCCGTACCACCTCGACGACGCGGTCGAGTTCGATCTTGTCCTGGGCCTTGCGGACGTGGGACTCCTCGACCGTGCTGGCGCCGTCCCGTTCCGCGAGTTCGCCCGCCGTCCGGAGCAGGTCCAGCGCCCGCCGGGCGTCGCCGTGCTCCTGGGCCGCGAACGCGGCACACAGCGGGATCACGTCGTCGGTGAGCGCGCCCGACTCGAAGGCGACGTCGGCGCGGTGCTGGAGGATGTCCCGCAACTGGTTGGCGTCGTACGGCGGGAAGACGATCTCCTCCTCGCCGAGGCTGGACTTGACCCGGGGGTCGAGGAAGTCGGTGAACTTCAGGTCGTTGGAGATGCCCATGATCGACACCCGCGAGTTCTCCAGGTCCGAGTTCATCCGCGAGAGATTGTAGAGGGTGTCGTCGCCGGACTTCTCGACGAGTTTGTCGATCTCGTCCAGCATGATGACGACAACCCGCTCGGTGTAGTCGACCGCGTCGAAGAAGACGCTGTAGACGCGGTCGGTCGGCCACCCCGTCATGGGGACCGGTTCCATCTCCTCGCGGTCGGCCTCCAGTTCGGCCATGCGGTCGTCGAGGTGCGCCAGCGAGTCGAACTCGGTGTCCAGCAGTGCGGATTCGTTTTCCTCTGCGCGCGCGTGGAGGTCCCGGAGTTCCTCCAGTCGCCGGTCGATGAACTGCTCGTTCTCCTCGATGAACTTGTTCGCGAGCTGTGCCAGCACCCGGTACTGGGTGTCTGTCACCTCGCAGTTGATGTACTCGACGTCACAGGGGACCTCGTACTTCCGGGACGTCCGTTCGAGTTCCCCGCTGACGAACTTCGCGCTGGCGGTCTTGCCGGTCCCCGTCTTCCCGTAGATGAGGATGTTCGACGGCGTGTCCCCCCGGAGTGCCGAGACGAGGATCGTCGCCATCCGGTTGATCTGCTCGGTCCGGTGTGGGAGTTCGTGCGGCGTGTACGACGGTCGCAGGACCTCCTTGTTCTCGAAGATCGGATCCCCGGCCAGCAGGTCATCGAACAACCCCTGGCCCTCGTCGTCGTCCAGCAGGACGTCGTCCAGGCCGACGTCCAGCGACCGGCCGGAGTCGTCGCCGCCAGTCGTCGGACCTACCCCCGTCATCGGACCGGCCCCCGCCGAGGAGGCGTCGTCCCCGCTCGGGCCGACCCCGCCTCGACCCGGGCCGTCCCCGCCCGGCGATCCGGTTGCCCGCGACGACTGACCGGTTTCCCGGCCCGTCGATCGTCCGGACTCCCCGGACGGTCGACCTCCCTCCCCGTCGGTCGTTCCTGGCCCATCGGTAACCTGCGACACGTCGGTCGACCGCGACGAATCGCGGTCGACCGTCGCGCTCCCGTCGGAAAGGTCCGTCAGCGACTGCTGATCGTGCGGCGAACCGTGCGCCTCGCCGCTACCGTCGTCCTCGCCCATGGTGATGTTTTCGTCCTCGTTCATCGTTGATCCCACCCCTTCGTTTCAACTGGAGACTAGAGGGACGCCTACGGAAAATGCCCGTTAGAGTGGCTTTGCCCGGTGATATGGATTCATCGTCCCCATGATTGGCGTCCAGTTGATGCAGGCGAATAAGAGGTAGACCAGGGGCATAAATCCTTCCCTCCGTCTCGCGCAACCGGTACCTTTCGATTACGCATACGTAAGAGTAGCGTATCGGGGCCCGGACCGTCTGGCGATTTCGGTAGCGTCGTCGTTAACGTCGGAGCAGGATCGAACGCCGGAGTAGGAGAATCCTACCAGCCGGGTTCGTTTTCAGGTGGAACGACCCGACCCCCACCGGGACGGTCCGACTGCCTCCGGACGACCACGTCCTGATCTGGGACCGGGGTTACGTCGACCACCGGGGTTGTCGACGGCCGGAACTCGTCCCTCCGCAGTCGTGGCGAAGTAGTCGGATCTCCCCAGTCGTGACGAAGTAGTCGGATGTCGTTCGAACCTCAACTCCCGCGATTTCACGTCCACCATTCCGTCGGTCCTCGGCGGACGAGTCGTCGGGAAGTCGACGGATCCGTTCTTCCCTGGCAGTGCCGGAGCGCCGCCCCCCACCCCTTGGTTTCGTGTGGAGCCGGAAGAGAGGAAGGTGCCCACCCCTCCTTTGCAATAGAAACCTTTTTGAATCCTATCTGTGAATCACATCCGTAATACAATCGTAACTTATATTTCAGTTATGGGGCTAGTGGAACCTAGTCCGATTCCGGCCGACCCCGTCCACGGTCCGTCCGTTCCACTCGAAACAGTGGGGTTGGGAGGGCGTGTGAGGAACGTACCCATGGTTACCCGAACCGTCTTCTCCGCGGGACCCGGGGATTCGAGACCACGACGACGGCCGGACGGTCAGGAATTCGATTACCGCCGGGCCAGCGGGGACGCACTGCCCCCGCAGAATCGAGCGATGGTCTCGTCCGGGTTCGCGGTCGGCTCCAGCATCTCCACGACCCGACCTCGGATACTGACCACTGTGGCGTCTCCGTGCCCACGGCCGTCTTGCGGTTACGAACCGCCGTGAGGCGGAGCCGTTCGGGGGACTTCGACCGAATCGGGGGTCTCCGGTCCGTGGATTCTTGATCGATGCTCGATCGACGAGTTCCAGTTGAAACGGAGGGGTTAGGAGTGTCGGAACCACGTGGAACGGAGGTCGGTTGACTAACGGCGCCGAGGGGCGGTGGGCCCGGAGAACTGTCGGCTTCGGTCCCGACGATGGCACGACAGTCGTCCAGGTCGATCCCGTCCATCGCGAGATGGGCCTCGAATTCGGCCTCGCTCCCGAACGCGTCTCGCTACTCCGAGAGGGTCTCCTGGATTGACGTTCCGTCCGGTGGTTCTTCCTCGTGGACGTCCCGATCTTCGATTCGCTCCTGCAGTGTACGGGTCCGACCGGCGATTTTGCGCCGCTGGGTCCCCTCGAACTATAATATTAAGTGAAATATATTTCCGTTCGTCGGTGGTTCGACTCGACGTCTGCCGACTGGAACAGGTTGGAACTTCGACGGCTGGGGGTCGAGGGCCGGCCGAGATGATGCCAGGACTGTGCCGGAACCTGCCCTCGACGTGCGCCCGTACGTATCAAGTCGAATATCTATGTCTGACGTAACCTTAAGTCGGTAGGGGTCCCTCGTACGGCCAGACTCCCACGTCCGTCTCTCACCGGAGACAGGAGGAAAGGATGGGAATGATAAGCGACATCAAAGCGAGCTTCACCCGGGTGATGGACCGGCTGTTCGCGGACGCCGACCAGAAGCGGATCGGCATCTACGGTCCGCCGAACGCGGGCAAGACGACCCTCGCGAACCGCATCGCCCGGGACTGGACGGGCGAGACCGTCGGCCCGGAGAGCCCGGTACCCCACGAGACCCGTCGTGCGAGCCGAGAGGAGAACGTCGAGATCGAACGCGACGGCAAGACGGTGACCATCGACATCGTGGACACGCCGGGCGTGACGACGAAGGTGAACTACGAGGACTTCATGGAGTTCGACCTCGACGAGGACGAGGCGATCCAGCGCTCGCGTGAGGCGACCGAGGGCGTCGCCGAGGCGATGCACTGGCTCCGGGAGGACGTCGACGGCGTCCTGTACGTGCTCGACAGCACGGAGGACCCGTTCACGCAGGTGAACACCATGCTCGTGGGGATCATCGAGAGCCGGGACCTCCCTGTCCTCATCCTGGCGAACAAGATCGACCTCGAGGACGCAAACGTCAAGCGCATCGTCGACGCGTTCCCCCAGCACGAGACGGTCCCGATGTCCGGGCTGGAGGGCGACAACATCGAGGAGGTCTACGACAGCATCGCGGAGACGTTCGGGTGAACCCATGCCGGAGATGAAAAAACCCGACGGCGTGCAGATCGACCTCATCGGCGCGGGGCGACTGGCCGAGTTGCCGAGCACCGAGAAGATCAACATGATCCTCGACGGCGTCCACGAGGGGAAGATCGTCGTCCTGGAGGACGGCCTGACCCCCGACGAGGAGTCGCAGTTGATCGAGAAGACGATGTCCCAGATCAGCCCCGACGGGTTCAACGGGATCGAGATCGAGACGTACCCGCGGTCGCAGGCCGGCGACGCCACCCTCCTCGAACGGTTGATGGGCAAGCAGTCCGCGTCGAAACTGACCGTGATCGGACCTGCCGACCAGATCGAGACGCTGCACAAAGACGAGAGCCTCATCACGGCGCTCGTCTCCAGAGACTGATGCCACACCAGTGTACGTCCTGCGACCGCGTGTTCCCGGACGGCTCCAGGGACCTCCTCTCGGGATGTCCGGACTGTGAGAACAACACCTTCCGGTACCTCCCCGACGACGTGGTCGGCCAGGACGGACTCCTCCAGGGGGACCAGGAGGCAGCCCCCGACGACGCCGACGAGGGGTCCCCGGTGCCCGACGCCGTCGACCACGTGACGACCACCCTGAAGGACTTCGTCTCCGAGAACGCCCAGGACCCCGAAGAGGTCCACCTCGAGGACCTCGATCTCGAGGACGTCGACACGGACGCCGTCGTGTTGCAGGACGAATCGTCCGAGGACAGCGCCCAGTCCAGCGCCCGGTCGGCCATCGTCTCCCGGGAGGAACTCCCGGAGGAGGCCGCTCGCCTCGTCCGGTCGGACCCGGGCGGCGGCGGTGCGATCGTGGGCGGCGAGATCCTGGTCGGCGGGACCGGTGACGCCGCACGAACGGAGGACGCCGGGCCGGAGGAGGTCGAAACGGTCAGCGCGGAGACCGGCGACGTGGAGACGGCCAGCGGGACCAACGCGTCCGGGGCGGGCACCACGACCGTGGAGGCCGCCGCCGGCGAGTCCTGGGAGCAACCGGACCTCGAGGAACTCCGCGAGACGCTCAACGAGCAGTTCGAGGGCATCCGCGTCGTCGAACCCGGCCGGTACGAACTGAACATCATGAAACTGTACGAGCGCCAGGAGACGATCATCGCGCTCAAGGAGGACGGCCGGTACGTCATCGACGCCCCGGGCTCCTGGGTCGGCGACGACCCCCAGTGACGGCCGATGCGGGCGCCGATTCCAGACGCTAGACATGTAGCGTCGGTGACTTTATGTGTGGCGCCGGTCGTCGGTTCCATGCCAGGAGACGGCACTACCGATGGGTCGAACGGACGAAACGGAACCGACGAGAACCACGTGGTCCGGCGCGACGTGCTCCGGGCGACCGGGGCGGTTGGAATGGGTGCGCTAGCAGCCGGGACCGTGTCGGGGGCGAGTAGCGACGCCGAATACGTGGCCGAACCGGTGTCGCTGGACGAGGCACTCGAAGCGGAAGGCTACCGGACCCTGGACGGCGAGCGCGTCGTCAAGGAGACCGAGGAGGGGGTGAGCTACGAGTCCGCCGCCATTGCGTACAGCGGGCAACCCCGGTACGGCATGTTCTCGACGCCGGATCTGGAGGCGGCGGGTCACGAACCGTCGGACCCGGCTCGCGCCGGACCTGCGGAATTCGTCCTGTCCGGTGCGGGCAAGTGGCTGCTGGGGAAACTGAACGTCGGCGGCGACTCCATCGAGTGGACCGAGGACCCCGACGTCTTCGCGGAGAACCCGGGCAGCGAGGAGCCGATCCTGCTCGAGCGGGAGGCCCAGATGGTGTCGCTGGTCGGCGTGATCAACGAGACCAGGGCGGTCCTGATCCACGTCAGCAAGGTCTACCACGAGGGCAACGTGGTGTTCTCGCTGGACGTCCGCAGCCGCGACTGGGACGGGAGCCAGGAACTCCTGGGTGGCGAGGACGCGGTCTACCTCGACGAGAACCAGCCCGACTGGGCCGACTTCCACAACTACCTCAACGAGTACGCCGACGCGATCCAGCCGACCGCGTCCTGTCTCATGCCGATGCGGGACCCCGACTGGGCGTGGGTGGACATCGAACACCCGCCGGACGGGGAGTCGATCCTGCCCTATTCCGACACCGAAGCGGAACTCTCCGTCTCGGGGCGGACGGTCCCGAGATACGGTCCGAACAACGGGACCGTCGAGATCGAACTCGAAGCGGACGTCGAGGGGTGTTACGACGAGATCCAGTGGTCGTACGGAACCCACCTCGAGAACTGCCCGGATTACGGCTTTCCGGACGATGATTTAGACAACGGTGGAACCGGGCGGACGTCGACGATAGAACTGCACAGCTGTGGCTGTTCAGGATCGGTGTACTGGGTCATGGTCGAAGTGCTGGATGCATACGGTGATGTCCTCTCTAGCGAACTCCATACGGTCTCGATCGACCTCGTGCGGTGCTCCTCGGACGGCTTCGGGTGGTGAGGAGGAGACGGCGGAGCCAGCGCAAGTTCGCTCGCGTTCTTCGACCGCCCGTCCGGTCCCCTTGGTCGTCGTAGCGACGAGCGTCATCCTCCGTTCCCCGGCGGACGATAACCACGTAGCGTCGGTGGTTATGTAGGAACCGACAGTTTTCAGTCTGATCCCAGGAAACGGCACTGCGGACGGGTCGAACGGCCGAAAGGGGAACGATCAGAACGAGGTGGTCCGGCGCGACGTGCTCCGGGCGACCGGGGCGGTTGGAGGCAGCGGGCGTGACGGTCGGCGATGCGGGCGAACGTTGGAGTGGGTGCGCTGGCGACCGGGACCGTCTCGGGGACGACCAGCGACGCCGAGTACGAGGCCATCCTGCTGGACGAGGAAGCCGAGATGTCGTCGATGGTCGGCGTCGTCAACGAGGACAACGCGATCCTGGCCCACGTGGCCCGGGTCGTCCACGAGGACGAGGTGGTGTACGCGGTCGACGCCCGGAGCCGCGAGTGGGACGGCAGCCAGCCCCTGCTGGGCGGCGACGAAGCGGTCTATCCGGAGGCAAGGCAACCGGACTGGGCCGACATCTTCAACACGGTCGACCGGTACACCCTCGTGGCCGTGCCGCTCCCGTCCTGTCTCTCGCCGGTCCCCAGCGTCAAGCCGGCACACGTCCTCATCGATCAGCCACCGCACAACGAGAAGATCAGGGACGCCGGCGACGGCGAAGCGGAACTGGTCAACACCGCGAATACGGTCCCGAAGCAGGGGGACCCGCCGTCCGTCGAGATCGAACTGGAAGCAAACGTCGAGGGCTGCTACGACGAACTCCGGTGGGCGTACGATTCGATGATCCCGGGCTGTGAAGACCACAACGTCAGGAAAGGGAACGGCGGGACCGGCGAGACCACGACGACCGAACTCTACTCGTGTGGCTGCTCGGGCAGGAGGTACCGCATCAGGTCGATGCGCTGGACTCCGACGACGACGTCATCTCGTCGCACGTCCACGAACTCAACGCCGACTTCTGGTGCTGAACGGCGCCACGGCTGCGGTCCGTTCTCCCGGGCTCGTCCACGGTGGCGGGCCGACCGCACCGTCGGGGGAAGCCGGAAAGCCCGCCCGCAACGGCAACTGGTAAAGCGCCGCGTCCGGTAGCGCGACCCGATGGGTTCGGTGCGAGCGTGGCTCGGCGGCCTGCTGTTGAAGTTCCCCGCCGGCCTGTCCCGGATCGGGCTACTCGACCGCCGGAAGGGCGAGGAGGCGTTCGACCTGGCGGTGCCCGCGATGATCACCGGCGGGTTGCGGACCATCCTGCGGACCGTCGACTTCCTGATGGTGAGCATCGCCGTCGGGGACGTGGGCGTGGCCGCGCTCGAACTCGGGTTCCAGTACTACTTCGTCCCGTTCGGACTCGCGCTGGCGCTGACCTCGGGGACGATCAGCGCAGTCTCCCGGTTCGAGGGTGCCGGCGAACGAGCGGAGGCGGACTTCGCGATCAAGCAGTCGCTGTGGCTCGCACTCCTGCTGTCGATGCCGATCACCGTCGGGACGTGGCTGTTCGCCGAACCGATGATCGACCTGCTGACCGACGACGCCGAGGCCATCGAACTGGGCGCACTGTACCTCCGGATCGTCATGCTGTCGGTGTCGTTCCGGTTCTGGAGCATGATCGCCGCGCGGGCGCTGGCCGGCGTCGGGGACACCCGGACGCCGATGTACGTCCGCCTGGTGACGCTCCCGACGAACATCGGGCTGAACGCGGCGCTGATCTTCGGCCTGTGGGTGTTCCCGCGACTGGAGATCGCCGGCGCGGCGTGGGGGACGGCCATCGCCAACGCGCTGGCCGCGGCCATCTTCTTCTGGTTGCTGGTCTCGGGCCGGCGGGACGTCCGGTTGCGCCTCGGCGGCAAGCAGTGGGACACGTCTATCGCGAAGGAGATCGTCCGCGTGGGGACGCCGCTGGCAGGTACCCGCCTGGCGCGCACGTTCGGCCGGTTCCCGTTCCTGTTCGTTCTGGGCACCATCGGGACGCCGGTGCTGGCCGCCTACGCCATCGGCCGGCGGGTCATGTTGCTTGCACTGATGCCCGCCTGGGGGTACTCGACGGCCGCGAGCACGCTCGTCGGCCAGGCCATCGGCGGCGGTGACGACCGCGAGGCCGCCGAGTACGGCTGGCAGACGCTGCGGCTCGCGCTCGCGACCCAGTTGCTGATCGCGGCGGTCATCGTCGCGCTGGCCCGCCCGATAGCACTGGTCTTCGGTACCGAGCACGTCGACCTCACGGTCACGTTCGTCCGGGTGTTCGGCCTGACGGTCGCCGGGTTCGCCATCTCCCGGACGATGCGGGGCGGCCTGCGCGGCGCCGGCGACACCCGCTGGCCGTTCTACGGCGGCGTCGTCGGGACCTACCTGCTCCGACTGCCCATCGCCGCGCTGGCGCTACCGGCCGGGACCGCCATCGTCGTCGGGGACTTCTCGGTCCCGGTCGGCCTCGGCCTGGGCGTGACGGCCATCTACCTCGCCATCGTCGCGGACATGTACGCCCGCGCGGGGATCAACGTCTACCGCTTCTGGACCGGCAAGTGGAAGGAGGTCGCCCGCCGGTCGAACGTCGGTGCCGGCCCGGAGACGACCGACGACTAGGCATGGAGCGCGAGTCCCGGACGGACGGCGGCACCTACACCCTCCTGGTCGAACTCCACGCGACGACGACCCTGGAGGTGGGAGCGCTCGGCGTCCACGAGTTCGACCGCGGCTGGTACGCTTACACCGGGTCGGCGCTCGGGACCGGCGGGTTCGCCCGGGTCGACAGCGGGGCGACCCGCATCGCGGACGTCACCACCACCGCGGACGTGGACGCCGAGTGCGCGATCCACCGGGAAATCGCGTCGGCGGGCGGCGTCGCGGTGCCCGTGGCTGGTTTCGGCGCGTCGGACTGCGACTGTTCGGCGCACCTCGCGTACGCGGGCCAGCGGGCGACGCTGGCGCACGCGGTCGAGGCTGCTCACGACGGTCGCCGGTGACGACGAACCTGTAGGGTTTAAGCGCCGGCGGGTCGACCGATCGCACATGAGCACTGCCACGGAGATCGTCCTCGGAACGGTCGGCGCGTCGGCCACCCTGGCTGTCCTGATCATCGCCGCCCTCGCGCTGGCCTGAAACCGGATCACGGACCCACCGCTCGACGGTTCCCGGGATCGACGCGGGGACTGCCGGCTACCGGTGCCGGCAGAGAACCGGCCGATCAGAACTCGCTGGTGACGGTCCCGTCCTCGTCGAGGACGACGGTGCCGTCGAACAGGCCCCGGTACCGGGCGACCTCCTCCTCGTCGTAGACCTCGCTGGAGAGGTGGAACAGGCCGACGGCGTCGTGTTCCTCGATCAGGTCGAGCAGGTCGGCGACGGCCTCGAAGACGGCGTCGTCGTCGGCGTAGTAGGCCAGTTCCGTGATGGAGTCGAAACTGACCCGGAGTTTGCCGTCGTACTCCGTCAGGAACGACTCGGTGTGCTCGACGATCCCCTCCAGGTCGTCCGGCGCGGAGACGTAGTGGACGTTCTCGGACCGTCGTCGGGAGTAGCCTCGCTCGACGCTGAGGGCGTCGAGGATGTCCGCGCGACTCTCGTCGACGTCGTAGTGGTCGAGTTTCTGGCGGACCTCGCGGGCGGTCGTCCGGGTCGAGACGACGAGGAAGCGGTCGGTGTCCTCCCGGAGGAAGTCGGTGTCGATGCGGTCGGTCTCGCCCGTGCTGGGGTGCAACAGCAGGACGCTCGTCCCGGCAGGTACCGTCTCCGGTGCGTTCTCGATGGCGAGCGTGTAATCCATACGAGAATCGAACCGGGGGGACACCTTAATGGTGCGGGATGGGCAACTATTTATTATATGGCTGGGATCCACGCTTGGGAATAGATAAGGGAGACGATGGGAATGATGACGCACGTAGAGGTAATCAAACGGTAAAAATAGAAAATTGGCTCAGTATTACTGTCTAATAATGATGGAAATAAAAATAGGGTACAGAATGGCGTTACTTGTTATTGCAATGACCATTAGCGCAGGCTGCACGGGAACGTTTCTGGGTTCTGACAAACAGCAATACATCGAAGCTCAGGCCGTCGATGATGTCCCCGACGACGCGGCGGTGACGAGTTACAACCACGAAAGCATCGCCGACATCGAACCGATCCAGGAGGTGGTTGAGAAGGCCGCCAACAGTGACGGTTCGTCCGCAACGATCGAGGTCACTTCGGCCGAAGCAAAGGAGGCCAAGGAAGCCTTGCGGTCCGTTCCCAACTATGACGGGGACCCCATCGGGTTCTACGTCCGGAAGGGCAACCAGACCTACAAGATCGTATTCCTCAAAGAGGAATAGCGAACGAGCCACCACGCCCGGCCCCCGGACTCAGCAGATGCTGTCGGCCGTCGCCGCGCCGACGACGCTGAAGATGCCGCCGACGGTGACCGCTTTCAGGGTGGTGAGCGCGACGGCGACCAGCGTCGGGTCCGCGAGGATGCCCCCCTCGATCAGGAACGTCCGCGAGGCCGTTAGGACGAGCGCGAGGATGGCGACCGACCCGAAGGAGACGGCCATCGGCGAGAGGAACCGGTGGGGAACCCCGGCCACCTCGGCCTCGCGGTCGGTGTCTGCGCCGTAGAGGGCGCCGTAGCCGATACCGGCGACGATGGCCACCGCGAGGACCGCGTGGATCACGGTCATCTTCGACGCCAGCACCCACACCTCCTCGGTCACGACGAACGGGCCGGCGAGCAGGAACCCGCCGACCACCTGCTGGGCGGAGTCCGCGACCCGGAAGTTCTTGGCCACGGCCGGACTCCTCGCCGGCCCGCGATCAATCCTGTGATACCGCCGCCACTTGGTGCGCCGATTGGCCGCGTCCCTACTCGCCGTCGACGTCGGCCAGTTCGTCGACGAAGTTCCCGTAGACGCCCACGGCGCGCTGGACGGGGTCGCCCGACGCGAAGTCGAGGTCCAGGCGGGCAAGCAGGTCCACGGGGTACTCGCTCGTCCCGGCGCTGAGGAAGTCGCGGTAGGCGTCGGGGTCGAGGTCACCCTCGCGGAGGCGGCGGGCCACCGCGATGCCGCCGGAGATGCCCAGCACGTAGAGGTACCCCGCGAACGGCCGGCGGCCGAGTGCCTGGCGCATCCAGGCCCGGCGGGCCGGCCCGTCCGGGGCTACCGGCCGGAACTCGGCCTCGACCTCGCCGTACAGGTCGTCCAGGCGGTCGGCGCCGGGTTCCTCGCCGTCGTCCAGCAGGTCGTACACCGACTCCACGAACGTCAGCCAGCGGGCGGCCCTGAACAGCGAGAGGTGGCTCAGCCAGGCGTCGACGAGGTGCGCTCGGAACGCCGGCCCACGGGTCGCCAGCAGGTGCTCGACCAGCAACGTCTCGTGGCAGTAACTGGGAATCTCGCCGAGGTGGTCGGGCAACTCGCCGTAGACCGTCGGCTGGGCCTCGGCGGCCAGCGACTGGTGGACCGCGTGGCCGAGTTCGTGCGCGAACAGGAACAGCGACTCCAGGTCGTCGTGGTAGTTCAGGTGGACGAACGGCCCGCCGCCGGGGACGGCGAAACTGGCGCCTTTCATCTCGGTCTGCTTGTGCTCGGTCTCGTAGACGTCGACGCGGTCCGCCTCGAGAATCCGGCGGACGCGACGCTGGTAGGCCTCGGACAGCGGTTCGACGGCGGCGAGGATCAGGTCCGCCGCTTCGTCGTAGGGAATCTCGGGGCGCTCGCCGTCGACCAGCGGCCGCTGGACGTCCCAGGGCCGGACGTTCTCGATCCCGTCGTGGTCGGCCAGCAGGTCGAACCGCCGGTGGTAGGGGTCGAGGTTCTCCCGGACCGTCGGCGCGAGGGCGTCGTACACCTCCCGGGGGAGCGTGCCGCCGAGGGCCATCGCCAGCGCGTCGTCGTAGTTCCGGACGGCCGCCCGCCGGGCGTGGCTCCGCAGGTGGTCGACGAACCCCTGGGCGTGGGCGTGGCGATTCCGGGCGAGCGCCTCGTCGTAGGCCTCGTAGACCCGCCGCCGGAACGCCCGGTCGGGGTGGGCCAACAGGCGCTCGCGGGTCTGGGCCGTCACCGTCCGCTGTTCGCCGTCGGGCGTCTCGACGGTCGGCGGGTCGAAGTCGCGGTTCTTCAGCGTCCTGAGGAACCGCCGGGGGGCCTCCACGGAGGGCTGCAATTGCGAGAGGACGCGCTCCACCCCGGGCGAGCGGGTGTGGTCGGCCCGCCGGAGCACGTCGTCGAGGAGGTGGTCGTACTGCGCCAGGTCGTCGTGGCTGGCGACCAGCGACTCGACGCGCTCCCGGCCGGCCGCCTGGACGGCGGGTTCGATGGCGCTGGCGGCCTCGTCGACCTCGGCCTTCAGCGAGTGGTACCGCGAGAGCCGCCCGCGCCAGTCCTCGTCGGTCGTGTCCTGGAGGACGTGGAGGCGCGCGCAGAGCCAGAGGACGTCCCTCCGGCGGTTCAGTTCGTCCCGCAGCGAGAGCGCCGCGGCGAGGGCCTCGCCGTCGAGATCGCTCTCGGCCAGGGCGTCGGCGCGGTCGGCCAGCGTCTCGACCCGGCCGGCGACGGCGTCGTACTCGGCGTCCCAGTCTTCCGGAGACTCGAAGAGTCGACCGAGGTCCCACCTGTACCGCTCGGGGACCTCGTCCCTGCTCGGAACGGTGACCATCGCCGGGGGTTCACCCGGGGACGTGAAAGGGGTAGGGGTCGGCGCGATACCTGCACGTCGTCGCTCGTGTTTGCGTAGCCCCGTGCGTGTTGCTCCTGGCGACCGCGGGTCTTCACTCGGGCGCGACGCCGACGGTCAGTAGCGTCCCGAGTTCCCGGTACCGCTCGACCATCGCCTCGCGGGTCTCCCAGTTCTCCGTCGGGAACTCCTCGGCGGGCGGAATCTCCGTCTCCCGATCCGGGACGTTGTCCTGCTCGGCGACCCACAGTCCCGCGTCGCGGAACGCCTCGCGGTAGTCGTCGCCGCTCCACAGCGTCATGTCGACGTCGATTCGCTCTTGCCACTCGTGGGAGTGGACGTTCTCCTCGTAGTAGTTCACCGCGCAGTAGAACGTTCCGCCGGGCCGCAGGACGCGCCGGATCTCCTCCAGCGTCCGGTGTGGATCGTGGGCGTAGTAGAACGCCTCCATCGAGAATACGTGGTCGACGCTGTCCGCCTCGAACGGGAGGTGCCCGAAGTCACCGCGGAGGAAGGCGATCCGGTCGTCCTCGGTGTACCCCCGGGCGTTCGCCAGCATCGCGGGCGAGGCGTCCAGGCCGTAGGCCCGGCCGATGCCCTTCGTCTCCCGGAGTGCGCGCAGGGCGTAACCGGACCCCGTGCCGAGGTCCAGCACCGTCTCGCCCGCCTCCACGGGCATCCGGGCCAGCGCGTGCCTGGCGGTGTGCCAGTGGCGTTCCTCCATCCCCCTGTCGCGGCCGTCCTCGGCCCACTGGTCGAACTCCTCGCGGACGCTCATGGGTGTGTCGTGGCTCCTCCCGGGGAAAACGCTTTAGAAAGCGGCCGGGACCTACGAGGAGGAACTGGACGCTCACCCCCGGTTCGTTCAAGATATTTATACTATAGCGGGAGTATATAAAAGGAGTTCCCGACCCTCCGTGCGAATATTTTCACCGACCCGCCCGGGTCCGCGAGACCCTCACGTCCGAGGTGACCGTGCGCGAGGTCGGTTCAGGGGCAGGGGGCCCGAAGTTGCTGATCTCCTGACGACACAGCCCAGCAATCGGGGGGCAGTTTGGGCACTCAGTGGGACCGCTCGACCACGCCGCAGTCGGTCGGTAAGGTTATAGTAGGGGATGCGTAAGCGGCCGGTATGTCGGAAACGATGGACCGAGAGTCCCTCCCGGCGGGGCGGACGGCCGCGATTACCGCGGTCGTCGCGCTCGTCACGGGAGCGACCGGCCGGGTCGTCCCCCTGCCTGGCCTCCCGTCGCTCGACCTGGCGGCCGGCCTGGCCGTCCCGCTCGCGCTCCTGTTCGGTGTCGCAGGCGCGCTCGCGGTGGCCGCCGGCGTCGTCCTCGGGGCGGCGGCCACGTTCTCGCTGTCGTGGCTGACGGCTCTCGACGCGGCCGCGTACGCCGCCCTCGCGTACGTCGGCTACCGCCTCTGGGGCGTCCTCCCGGCGGTCGCCACCGGCGAGGACCCCACCCTCCGGTCGCGCGAGCAGTGGGTCGAGTTCGCCGCCGTGACCCTGCTGGCAGGGGTGACCGGCGTGGCCGTCCTCGCGTGGGGTACCCTCGTCCTCTGGGGTGGGTTCTTCCACGCCGCCGTCCTCCGGGAACTGGCGGTGGTCCTCCTCTCGACGATGGTGGTCGGCCCCGCGGTGATCCACCCTGCGACTGCGCGCCTCGACGCCCTGGCGGACTACCGCGACCGCACTCCGCTGGCCCGCGGCACCGGCGCGTTCCGGGGCTGTGTGGTCGTCCCCGTGGCCTGGATCCTCGCGGGATCAGTGGTTAGCCTCGTGCTGGGACTCGCCCAGCTCGTCGGCACCCAGACGTTCGTCCGGCACGGGTACGGCGACCTCGTGGTCCTGTTCGATCCGGCGGTCGTCGGCGCCGGCGGCCGGCGGATCCTGGTCGTCGCCGGGGCCGCGACGCTGGCGCTGGTCGCGGCCACCTACGCACCGACCGACAGAGAACCGAGTACGGAGCAGTCGACGCCGACGCCCCGAGACGCATGACGCTCACGCTCACTCGCCGCGACGCCGTGGCCGCGTTGGTCGCCGGGAGCGTCGGCGTCGGTGCGCCGGCGCTCGTCGTCTCCGAGGACGACGACCCCGCCACCGGGTCGGGGGACCTCTCGGGGGCGGACGTCTCCACGCTGGTCGCGTTGGCCGAGATCGTCTACCCCTCGGAAGTAGAAGCGACCCAGCGGTTCGTCCGAACGTACGCCGGCAACTTCCCCGAGGACCGCCAGTCTGCGGTGGCCGAGGCCGTCGGCTTGCTGGACGACGGCGCCAGGCGGTACGCGGGCCGGGACTTCGCGGACCTGCCGGCGGCCCAGCGGGGCGCGGTCCTCCGCCGGATGGGCGTCGACACGGTCGAATCGGACCCGACGGGGAGCGCTCCCGCGCGCGTCCGCTACCACCTCGTGAACAGCCTCCTCTACGCGCTATTCACGACGCCACGAGGGAGCGAACTCGTCGGCATCCAGAACCCGAAGGGATACCCGGGCGGGTACGAGTCACAGACCCGGGCGCCGGAGGACGATGACGGGTAGCGACGTCGACCGGACGCCCTCGCCGCGGGCCGACCTGTGCATCGTCGGTGCGGGCGTGGCCGGCGCGCTGGTGGGCCACAGGCTGGCGGAACGCGGCTACGACGTCGTCTTTCTGGAGGCCGGCGAGCGGTTCGACCCCGCGGATCGCCTCCAGCAGATGGAGCAGGCCCTCCGGCCCGAACACGACCCCACCGACATCTGGAACATGGGCGGGCCGCGGGACCGCTACAGCGTCTCCGGCGAGATCGACTCGTACGCGCTCAACGAGCGCCGCGTCAAGGGCGTCGGCGGGACGACCCTCCACTGGCTGGGGACGACGCCCCGTCTGCACCCGCGGGACTTCGAACTCCGGTCGCGCCACGGCGTCGGCGTCGACTGGCCGATCAGTTACAGCGACCTCCAGCCGTACTACGCGGCGGCCGAACGCGCGATGGGCGTCGCGGGCGAGGACGGCGGGTCGGGACCGCCGCGCGAGGAGCCGTACCCGCTCTCGGCGTTCCCGGAGAGCCACTCAGACGGCCTCTTCGAGGCCGCCTGCGAGCGCCTGGGGATCACCCTGCGCCCGTGCCCGCAGGCGCGCAACTCCGAGGCGTACGACGGCCGGAGCCAGTGCATCGGCTACGGCACCTGTAGCCCGGTGTGTCCCTCCGGAGCGAAGTACAGCGGCGACGTCCACGCCAGGCGGGCCGAGGCGGAAGGTGCCCGGGTCATCGACCGCGTGGCCGTCGAGCAACTGGAACACGACCGGGACGGGTCGACCGTCACCGCCGCGCAGTACGTCACGCCCGACGGGACCCGCCACCGCCAGGAGGCCCGCCACTTCGTCGTCGCCGCCGGCGGCGTGGAGACCCCGCGGCTCCTGTTGCTCTCGAAGTCCGAGCAGTACCTCGACGGCCTCGCCAACTCCAGCGGCGCCGTCGGCCGGTACTTCATGGAGCACCCGGCCGTCCGGACGACCGCGCGCATCGACAGCGAGACCAACCCCGAACCCATCGGCTTCCTCACCCGGATCAGCGAGCACTTCTACGACACCGGCGACGCCCCGCCGGGCAGCATCATGCTGAAGTTCAGCCACTCGGACCCGCCCTCGCCCACCCAGCACGCCCTCGGCGGCGGGAACCTCACCTCCGTGGACGACGCCGCCGAGGCGGTCGTCGGGGTCGAGTGGGGCGACGACCTGCTGGAGGGGTTCGACGCCGCCAACCGGACCCTCTGGATCGGCGGCAACCTGGAGATGCTCCCGGAGAAGGACAACTACGTCGGACTGGACACCGACACGACCGACGAGTTCGGCAACCCAGTCCCTGACGTGTCCTTCGGCGTCGGGCCCTACGGCCGGGCCACCGCAGAGCGCGCCCTGGAGGTAGAGCGAACCATCCTGGAGGAGGCCGGCGGCGAGGTGGTCGGCCAGACGGACCCCGCGGACCCGAACTTCCTCTCGCACCACATGGGGAGCACCCGGATGGGGACCGACCCCGGGGACAGCGTCGTGAACCCGCGCCTGCGGACCCACGACCTGGAGAACTGCTGGATCGTCAGTAGCAGTGTGTTCCCGACGTGTGGCGCGGCGAATCCGACGTTGACGATTGCGGCGCTGGCGTTGCGGGCCGTGGAGGACTTGCGGGACGTGTTGTAGGGCGGTTGCTTGCTCGGTAGGCCGCTAGACGTTCTTGGCGGCCCATCAGGTCAATCCTCGGGGGGTGTCGAGTTGGAATGCTGAAATCTGTGTGGCCGACCGTCGCCGTTGTCGGTGCGGTCGTAGTTTCCATCCGTCTGTGGGGTTTTCGGGGGATGTGACACGTTGAGGCCATCGCAGTGCGTTCTCGGGGAGGAGATTCATAAAGGACAGTCCCTTATCTTCAAATGTAGTGACGCCCACATCACCAGTCGAAATGAAGAGGTTCGACTGGATACGGAGTGTAGGAAAATCGTCTATAACATCTGCTGCAGGTGTTGTGCCGATTTTGGTGGCGGTGCTCCAGACGACGGATCTGGGAGTGACCGAGTCGTTACTGCTCTTCTTAGTCTTCGGTGTCTCCGGCCTCTTCATAGTCATTTCCATGATGGAACGAGACCTCGAAGAGAACATCGGGGATCTACAGTCAGATCTAAACAAAGGGTTCGATAGAGTAGTCGACGCTATCGAGGAGAGTCCAGACGGATCAGAATCCGGGGAGGACGAAGAAATGAGGACCGACGGGTCCGGGTTGCCCGACGAGACCGATGAGAAAATCGAGGCAGAAATCGAGCCTTCCGGGAGCGGAGCCTTTGGAGGAATGCTTGCGGGTGGTGCCGCCGGATTACCGTTCGGGCCGGCAGGAGTCGTCGTTGGGGGCATTCTAGGGGGCCTGATCGGTAACGAAATTGAATACCAAAACCTGAAAGAACAGGAGCAGGCGAGACTCAAGGACGCCGCCTACGACGCTCTCTTTCGGCATACTGGTCTCAGACAGAATACAATCGAACTCATCGACATTACTGGCCCCCGAAACACTGAGAACAGCAACTGGCACTTCGATTTTCGGGAACGAGGGCGTCAGCACAAACATCGAGTCGAACTCGACCCAGAATCGAAAGTCTGGACCCATCAGCGTATAGAATAGACGGGATTTCACGCCAATTGCGTTCCGAACGTCGGAATCGTTTTCACCCTCTGACCGATTTTTCACTGATGGTATATTTCATCCTTATCTGTCGTCCTCGTGCGCCGGTTCCAGATCATCCGCATCCATATCCCCAGCGAGGTACGCCTCACCTTGCTCGGTGATCGAATAGACACCGTTGCCCAGGTTCTGGACGAGACCGTAGACGGCTAGCTTCTTGCAACGGGTGTTGACGTAGGTCCGACTGAATCGGATTCGCCAATCGTCGGCCATCGCTTTCGGCGCCGTAGGACCTTCTTCGTTGAGAAACTCCAGAATGCGGTCGTCAGCTCCGGTCATCCACTCCGCCGCAAGTCGCATAGTTTGCTTTCTTTCCTTCGAGCCTTTTAGCCGCCGGAAAGACCAATTAGATACCTAAAAGACCACTAGCAATCTAGAAGTTAACTATATGGTCTATTAGATGGGTATAGGAACTACAGGGGGGGGGGGTGGATGCAGGCTAACCGGGAGAACGTTCCGATTGGCGAAATCGGATGGTTGCTGCCTACCGTCTGGATTCCCTCCTCTGGGAGGATCAACACATGCTTTCGAACAGCATCAGCTACCAGAACTCGATCCCAGCGTTGTCACCGCGCACCAACCACTACCCCACGAACCGATGACTGACCTAGACGTATCCGCCGGTACGTGCCCGATCTGCGACGCAGAAATCGAGGCAGTCCGCAAACCGGATTCCGGTCACGTACGTCCTCAACCCCTGCGGGCACCAACTTGACGAACACGTTTTCGTGGACCTCTTCGAGGACTGAGCGGCCACAACCCACGACGACCGGGACCGTCAGTCGTCGGACTCGGCGACGTCGAGCAGGAAGTCGGTTTCGACGTACACGATTACGCCCCGCCGTCCTCGTCGGCGTCGGTCGGTCCGCGCTCGTTTTCGACGTCGGCACGGGTGGTGATGGTCTAATTCTTCACGCAACCCGATCGGCGATCCGGACCCCGACTGTTTCGACGAACACGACGAGTCCCCGGTTGTCGCCTTCGTTGTCGCCGCCCCACTCGTATTCGTCCGTTCGGGGGTCGCCGGTTTCGTCGTCAGCTATCGCCGTCAGCCGGCCGGGCTTGTTCAGGAGCGAACTCTCCTCCCAACTGATCACCTCGTCGGCCGGAACGCGAACTGCCAGCTCCAGCGTAGGTTCGGACTCCCCGCCCGGCGTCCAGCGGACCGTCACGTCGACGGCGTGGTCACGCTCGTTGTCGATGTGGAGGTCCGGGAGCGAGTAGTCCTCCGGGGGGTCGGTTTCTGTGTCGTCGGAGGGGGTGAGTTGCGTGCAACCTGCGAGCGCGGCCAGGCTTCCGGCCAGCAATCTACGTCTGGCGCAGTTCATGGTATTCTCGTTCCGGTCAGGAGACGGGTTGTTGCACTACTATTTCGTCTTC
The DNA here is from genome assembly GCA_003021085.1 of Halobacteriales archaeon QS_1_68_20. Lineage (GTDB taxonomy): Archaea > Halobacteriota > Halobacteria > Halobacteriales > PXRE01 > PXRE01. The sequence goes on from PXRE01000011.1 coordinate 85,847, forward strand.
TTTAACGAGTACGAGTATTCCACGGTTGTCGTCGATTGTGTCGCCTCCCCAGTTGTCTTCCGCCTGTTCGGTTTCGCCCGTTCCATCGTCGACGGTCACCGTTACGTGCCCGGACTCGTCGAGGAGCTGATTGTCGTCCCACTCGATTGCTTCCTGGGGCGCGATGCGGACGGCCAACTCCAGCGAGGGATCACTTTGTCCCTCGGGAACGAGCGTCACCGTCACGGCGACGGTGCGGTCACGTTTGTTATTTATTCGAAGATCAGTGAGTGAGTGGGGATTCGGGGTTTCGTCGTCGCCGGAGATGGATTGAGTGCATCCCGCCAGCAGGACCAGTGACCCGGCGAGTACGTCACGCCTGCCCCATGCCATAGATTTTGAAACTGAACAATCTGGTATAAACGTTGGGTGAAGCGTTCGTCGGGGTCCGCGGGTTCGATCAGGAGACGGGTTGTTGCACTACTATTTCGTCTTCTTTAACGAGTACCCGTAACTTCCGATTGTCAGCGTCGGTATCGCCTCCCCAGTCGTCTTCTGCCTGTTCGGTCTCGCCCGTCCCATCGTCGACGGTCACCGTTACGTGCCCGGACTCGTCGAGGAGCGGATTGTCGTCCCACTCGATCGCTTCCTGGGGACCGAGGCGAACCGACAAGTCCAGCGAGGGATCACTTTGTCCCTCGGGAACGAGCGTCACCGTCACGGCGACGGTGCGGTCACGTTTGTTATTTATTCGAAGATCAGTGAGTGAGTGGAACCTGATAGTAATGCGAGAACTCCGACCATTAGTTCACGTCTCGATTTAATCATGTATTTACGAAATTGGTGATAGTTAATAGGTTTTGTGTGAACTCCTACGTACACCCAGAGCAATCATGAAACCCAGCCGTGTGTTCGGCAGATTCTCTCATAGCTTTCCGTTCACATTTACTTAATTCATGCGTGAATTTTTGAGGTGGCCAGTCTACCTTTGTATCACACGTACCGCGTTCGGAGGCGCTTTTAGTTGCAAACGGTGTTTCTGAGACCTTGTAGTCAACAGTTTTCACAACCCCAAGATCATGTTCATCTTCTTCAATCATATTTTCAACATTATTACAGAGGTTCTTCCGACAGAAACCATGGAGAGCCTCATGCATGACAGTTTCAGCTACGTCTCTATCGATATAATCTCCATTGTCGGTTGTTGCAACTGCACCACAGTCAGTTGACCAGGGGCTGAACACTGCCGTTGGTCCTCTCCTAACTTTCAAGTACTATCGAGCGACCACCCTTCGACAGCCCTAAACGGCACACGACCCTGGTGATCGAACACGTGAGCGACTCCGAGGAGCGCGCAGACCCGACCGCAGACCCGGACGTAGACCCGCGCTGGCGGGCCATCTTCGGCCACGACGAGCCGTACGACCAGCAGGCCGACGGCATCGAGGCGGCCGTCGCCGCCGCGCAGGACTCCGGCTACGCGGTCGTCGAGGGGGCCTGCGGGACCGGCAAGACCATGCTGGCGCTGACCGCCGGCCTCCACCTCGTCCGGGACCCCGACAGCGACTTCGAGCGCGTGGTCGTCCTCACCAGCGTCAAACAGCAACTCCGCCAGTTCGAGGAGGACCTCCGCACCATCAACGCCAACCTCCCCGAGGACTGGCGGCCCTTCTCGGGGCTGACCCTCGTCGGTAAGGCCGACGTCTGCCCCTACGCCCGCGAGAACGCGGCCGGGATCGACCGCGAGAACGTCTACGACCGCTGTGAGACGCTCCGGGACGCCGCCCGGGGGCTGACCGGCGAGGGCGGAGCGACCACCGCGCAGGCGCTAGCCGGGCGCGCCCGCAGCCAGCAGGTCGGCCTCGCGGACTCCGGGGAGGTCAGCGACCGCGGCCAGGGGGCCGCGGCGGCGGACTACCTCGAAACCGCCGACTCCCCCGCGCCGTACGCGCCCGACCTCCCCGAGTACGACGGCACCGAGTACTGCCCGTTCTACGCGCAGTTCCTCGAGGAACTCCCCGAGGACGGCGACCCCGTCGAGGCGGTTCCCTTCGAGTTCGAGGACGCCGGCCTGCTGACGACCGAGGGCCTGGTCGCGCGCTCGGTCGAGCACGGCACCTGCCCGCACTCGATGATGGGGGCGCTACTGGCGAACGTCGAGGTCGTCGTCGGGAACTACTACCACGCCTTCGACCCCGTGACGACGGCGTCGTTCACCGCGCCGTTGCTGGACGACTCGACGTTCGTGGTCTGCGACGAGGCGCACATGCTGGAGCCGCGGGTCCGCGAACTCGTCAGCGACGGCGTTGCCGACGCGACACTCCGGGACGCCGAGACGGAACTCACCCGGGTCATCCAGCCCCTGGAGGCCGCAGAGCGCGGTACCGGCAACGACGTGCGGCCGGGTCCGGACGCGGTCACTCCGGACCTGGCGAGCGGCGAACTGGCCGACACGGACCTCGACCTGCCGGATTTGAAGCGCGTCCGGGCGTTCGTCCGTGACCTGCGGGAGGAACTGGACCGCCGGGTCACGGCCCACCTCGACCGCGAGTACCCCGCCTGGCGGTCGAACCTCGGGGACCTGAACGACGAGGAACTGCCGCTGCGCGACCCCGAGACGCCCGAACCAGACGCGCTCTCGGAGTGGGCCAGCAGGGAGGGCTACGAGGAGGTCTGGATGGTCGCGGAACCCGTCGGCGCCGTCGTGGGCCGCATCCTCGACGAGGCCGAGGACGAGCAGAAAGACCGCGCCGCCGCCGCGGCGGGCCGGGTGCTGGCGGCCTGGCGCCGCCGGGGCCACGAACGGTACTTCCGCGAGATCGAACTCGAACGCACCTGGGACGAGACCCACCCCGCGGACTCCTGGCGGCGGGCGTACAACGCGAGGCTGTCGCTCCAGGACTGCGTCCCCGGCGAGGCCATCGCGGGCGTCCTCGACGAGTTCGGCGGCGGCGTGCTGATGAGCGCCACGCTCCGGCCGTTCGACGCCTTCGAGACGGTGACCGGCCTCTCGCACCTGGCGGACGACGGCCGACCCGTGGTCGAGCGGACCTACGGCCTGGCGTTCCCGGAGGAGAACCGCGCGAGTTTCGCCGTCGACGTCCCGAAGTTCACCTACGACAACCGCGGGGACCCCCGTGACCACCTGGAGGGCGAGGACAACCGCGTCCGGGAGGCGTACGCCGACCGCCTGGCCGAGGTGGCCCGCTCGCCGGGCAACGTCCTCGTGGGGATGCCCAGTTACCGGGAGGCCGAGTGGGCCGCCTCGGTCCTGCGCGAGCGGGTCGAGAAACCCGTCCTGCTGGACGAGAGCAGCGACGACGCCACGACGGAGGAACTGAAAGACGACTTCTTCGCGGGCGAGTCGAAGGTGCTGGTGACCAGCCTCCGGGGTACCCTGACGGAGGGCGTCGACTACCGGGGCGACCGCCTGTCGGCCGCGGTCGTCTGCGGGGTCCCCATCGTCAACACGGCCAGTCCCCGGACCCGGGCCGTCAGGGCGGCCTACGACCGGCAGTTCGGCGACGGCTTCCGTCACGCCCTGCTGGTGCCGGCCGTGCGGAAGGCCCGGCAGGCGCTGGGCCGGGTCATCCGTGGCCCGGACGAGCGCGGCGTCCGCGTCCTGTTGGACGGCCGCTACGCCCGCGAAAGCTGGGACAGCGTCCGCGGGTTGCTGCCGCCGGCCGAGCGCGAGGAGTTCCAGCCGGTCAGCCCCGACATGCTGTCGCTGGGCCTGGACCGCTTCTGGGGGTGAGACCGTCGACCCCGGGCGTCACCGACCCCCGCAGCCAGAGTTCCGTGGCCGCGAGTCGCCAGAGCGTCACGCTCTCGCCCGGGTCGCCGTCGAGGTACGCGTCCAGGACCGCCCCGGCCGCGTCCGGGTCCACGATGCCCCGGCGGCGAGTTCCCCGTCGGTCACCAGCGCTTCCAGCCTGTCGGGGTTCTCCAGCAGGCCACGGTGGACGATGGGGTCGAACCGGAACGTCTCGGACTGGTCAAGCCCCGCGGTCACGGTCGTGGAGTCCAGGCCGCCGCTGAGAAGGACCTGCGGCGTCCCCCGCGAACGGAGTCGCGCTTCGACGGCCTCCCGCAGGCGCTCGCCGAGCAGGTCCGCGACCGAATCGGGGTCGGCGGTCTCGACCGCCCCGTAGACCGTCTCCGACCAGGACCCGAACTCACCGACGAGGTACTCCCCGATGGCGGCCTCGTCCACGTCGTCTGGCACGCCAGGCCCGCGCAGGACCGTCGCGGGGTCGGACCCGACTACGACTCCGTCGCCGGCCGTCGAGTAGTACAGTTCCCGCATGCCGGCGGGGCCGCGCGCGCACAGGAACCGGTCCCTGTGTTCGTCGTAGACGACGACAGCGTATACGCCGACGAGTCGCTCGAACGCCGCCGGCCCCCACTCGCGGTAGGCCGCAGCGACCAGTCGACGTCGGCGGCGGTATCGTCCGGTCGCCGCTCGTCGGGCAACGCCGAGCGCAACCCCTCGCGGTCGTCGTCGCGCTCCTGCTGGAGGCCCTGTCGCTGCTGGCGGCCGAGCCCGACGTCGAACCCCCGGCGTCGCTGGTCGAGGGACCGTCAGTGGATCCGGCAAGCTCTTCCGCTATCCGCGTCGGCCATCAGCCCGATGTCGGGGACGGCACTCCGGGAGGGCAGACCGACCGGGGACGAGAACCGGCAATAGTTTCTGGAACCCGTCGGGCGGGGCGGCATCTGCCGGGAGTCGTGCCGGTATGTAGGTGGCGTGCCACGTATCCACTGCATGGGAGAGAACGCTACCGACACGCTCGTCTCGGCGGACTGGGTCGAGGACCACCTCGACGAGTTCCAGTCCGACGACCCGGCGTACCGGCTGATCGAAGTGAACAACCCGACGGTCACCGACGACTCCGACTACACCCCCTACGAGGAGGGTCACATCCCGGGCGCGCAGTTCTTCGACTGGGCGACGGACCTCAGCGACACGACCACCCGCGACATCCTCGACAAGGAGTCGTTCGCCGAGGTAAACGGGGAGGCAGGCATCAGCGAGGACTCGACGGTGGTCGTCTACGGCGGCGGCCACATCCCCAACTGGTTCGCGCTGTTCGCCTACTGGGAGTACAGGTACTACGGGCACGAGGACGTCCGGGTGCTGGACGGCGGCAAGCCCTACTGGGTGAACAACGACTACCCGCTGACCACCGAGGTCCCGGAGTTCACCCAGCGGGAGTACACCCCCAGCGGGCCGTTCGAGCGCATCCGCGCCTACCGCGACGACGTGGAACAGGCCATCGAGAGCGGCGTCCCGCTGGTGGACGTCCGCAGTCCGCAGGAGTACACCGGCGAGGTCATCGCGCCCGAGGGTCTCCAGGAGACGGCCCAGCGCGGCGGCCGCATCCCCGGGGCGCGTAGCGTCCCCACCTCCGAGGTGCTCCAGGAGGACGGCCGCTTCAAGTCCCCCGAGGAACTCCGTGAACTGTACGAGCGCGAGGGCATCACCGGCGACGGGGCCGTCATCACCTACTGCCGCGTCGGCGAGCGCTCCTCGATGGAGTGGTTCGTCCTCCAGGACCTGCTCGGGTTCGACGACGTCCAGAACTACGACGGGTCCTGGACGGAGTGGGGCAACCTGATCCGGTCCGACATCGAGAAGGGCGAACCCTCGTAACCGCCGCCTCTCTTCAGGTGTCGCGCCCAGGGTCCCCGCCGATAGCCGGCCGCGGGGCGGCCGTGCCGGAAAATTTTTACTATGTCAGTGAGCAATCGTTTGAAGAATCGTGAGTGTGCCAACACGAGACGACGGGGCACGTCGGCCGAACGTCCTCCTGCTGTTGACCGACCAGCAACGGTACGACGTGACCGCGCCGGGGCCACCCGGCGTGGAGACGCCGAACGTCGACCGCCTCCGGGACGAGGGCGCGACGTTCACGCGGGCGTACACGCCGGTGAGCATCTGTTCGAGCGCCCGGGCGTCGCTGTTGACCGGCCTGTACCCCCACAACCACGGAATGCTGAACAACTGCCACGAACCCGACGCCGTCCGAAAGAACCTCCCCGAGGAGCACCCCACGTTCGGGGAACTGCTCGCCGAGGCGGGCTACGACAACACCTACCTCGGGAAGTGGCACGTCGGCCGCGACCAGCGCCCGGAGGACTTCGGGTTCCGGTACCTCGGGAGCGAGGGCGAGGGCGACGGCGTCGGCCGGGCGTTCCGGGAGTACCAGCGCGAACTCGGCGTCGACCCCGACGACGTCGAACTCGTCGATCCCATCTACAACGACTACGCCGACGACCCCATCCTCATCGCGGCGAAGACGCCGATCCCCGAAGAAGCCACGCGGCCGTACTACCTCGCCGAGCGCACCATCGACCGCCTCCAGCAGTGGACCGCCGGCGACGGCCCGTTCTTCCACCGGACGGACTTCCCCGGCCCGCACTTCCCGTACGTAGTGCCCGAACCGTACGCCTCGATGTACGACCCCGACGACGTGGAACTGTGGGACTCCTTCGTCGAGACGTACGACGGCAAGCCGACCGTGCAAGAGCAGTACCTCGACTACCGGGGCGTCGAGGGCATGAGCGAGGAGCCCTGGCGGGAAGCCATCGCCAGGTACTTCGGGTTCATCACTTTCCTCGACGCCCAGTTCGGCCGCATCCTCGACGCTATCGACCGTCTGGGCATCGAGACGGCTGTCGTCCACAGTTCCGACCACGGCGACATGACCGGGAGCCACCGCCAGTTCAACAAGGGACCGATGATGTACGAGGACACCTACCACGTTCCCCTGGTGGTGCGCTGGCCCGGCCAGGTCGACCCCGACACCGAGCGAGAGGAGTTCGTCCGCCTGCTGGACCTGATGCCGACGTTCCTGGAGATGGCCGGCGAGGACCCCCCGGCGGGCATCGACGGCCGGAGTCTCCTGCAACTGTTGCGCGGCGAGGACGTCCCGGACTGGCCGGACTCGGTGTTCGCGGAGTACCACGGCGACGAGTTCGGCCTGCACTCCCAGCGGATGGTCCGGACCGACCGCTACAAGTACGTCTACAACCCCGCCGACGTCGACGAACTGTACGACCCCCGGCGGGACCCCGACGAGTTGCAGAACCTCGTCGACCACCCGTCCTACCAGTCCGACCTCGAACGCCTCCGCGAGCGCCTCTACGAGTGGATGCAGGAGACCGAGGACACCATCGTCGAGTGGGCCGGGTCGGTGCTCGTCGACGGCCGTAATCGCCAGTCGGAGTGAGCGCGCCGGCGATTTTCGGCCCGCTACGCGGGGTCGAGGGTGAACGAGGCGGTATCCGTGGTGCCGTCGGCGAGTTCGTAGTCCAGTTCCACGTCGACCCACTCGCCCACCACGTCGACGGGGGCCCCACCGGCCTCGAACCTGCCGAGTGCGACCGATCCCGGGGACCCCGCCGAGAGGACGGCGACCTGGTCGGCCGAGTCGTCGAACCAGTCGTTGGTCATGTCGAACGTCCGCGGCAGGAAGGTGCTCCCCGGGACGTCACAGACGCCGTTCTGGAGGTCGGCGTCGACGTGGACCTCGCTCACCCACCGACCGACGCCGTCGTCCTCGTCGTGCAACTCGTCGATGCTCCCGTCGTGAGGGGTGACGGTCAGGTGCGTGATCGTCAGGTCCTGGTCGGCGTCGTTGGTGACGGTGAACTCGACGCCTGCGCGGTCGTCCGTGTCGTCGTGGTCGGCGTGGACGGCCGTCGCGTCGCCCTCGTAGACGACGTCGCCCGAGCGCTCGGGATCGTCGTCCGACCGGTCGGGGAGGGTGAAATCGCCGTCCTCGGGGACGGAGTGGGCCTGGCTCCGGTCGAATCCGCAGTTCGAGGAGTCCGGCGAGATTGCCCCTGGATTCAGGCCGTCGTCGACGCAGACGTTCTGGTGTGGTAGGTGCCGGAGATCCACAGGTCGTCGACCTCGTTCTGGACGCCGATGCCCGGAACGTCGCCCTGATCGAGGAGGAACTGGCTGTCCTGCACGTCGAGCCACCGGTTGTCGAACATCCGGATCGCGCCGGTGGCGTTGGGCGTTGTGCGGACGACGAACGAGCAGCTCTGGACGTATCCGCCGTTGGACGCGTTCTGGCGGTTGTCGGCCATGATGAACGAGGTGTTCACGTTGCCGTCGGTCTCGTACACCTCCGTCCTCGTGGTGTCCATGTAGAAGGTGGAGTCACGGACCTCCTCGTCGTCCCCGCCGACCCGGATGCAGGAGGGGGTCGCGTTGGCGAACACGCAGTTCTCGACGGTCATGGCCCCGCTCATCCGGGTGTAGATGATGTTGTCGCCGAAGCCCGACCCCTTGCAGTTGCGGATCGTGAGGTCGCCGCTCCGGCTACACCAGACGATGCGGTCGCCGTTATTGGAGTAACTGATCGTCCCGCGGTTGAGACAACCCACGCCGTCGATCATGACGTGGCCACCCGAGTTCTCGGCGCCGACGTAGAACCGCGACTCGCCCTCCTGGGAGCCCGACGTCGTGCCGCCGCAGAGCCAGATCAAGTGGTGTGCATGGCGGCGGTGTCCACGATGGACCGGAAGGACGGGCACGCCCGGCCGGCGTCGACGTCCGTGTCGACGTAGAGGTTCTCGACGAGGACGTTGTCGCAACTGTACTGGTTCAGCAGGATGTCGCCGTTGTCGATGCCCCACCCGTCCGGGAGTTAGAATAATTTATTATCTTATCAAGTGTGAGAATAATAGTCGCCGGGCAGTCCGGGAAGGTGCTCGTCGGCGGCCGGGACCTGCCTGCGGGCTAACTCGGACTTGCGGCGTCTCGCAGGCGGTAACGGCTAGATGGCAACAGCAAGATATTTACTCCTTTATGTAATTGAAATCATACGATGGGTGAGGCGATCCTGGAGACGGTAGGGTTGACGAAGCAGTTCGGCGGATTCACGGCCGTCGACGACGTGTCCCTGGAACTGCGGGGTGGCGACGTGACGGCGATCATCGGCCCGAACGGGGCGGGCAAGACCACGCTGTTCGACCTGCTGTCGGGCCGGATCGACCCGACGAGCGGCGAGATCAGGTTCGAGGGGACTCGACTGGACGGTCTCGATCCGTCGGCCGTCCCTCGGCACGGGATCGCCCGTTCGTTCCAGTTGACCAACGTCTTCCCCGGGTTGAGTACGTTCGAGAACGTTCGCCTGGCTGCCCAGCGGCGTCACACTGACCTCCGGCCCGGTGCCTTCCTGTCGCACTACCGGACGCTGGAGGCCGCCGAGACCGACGCCCGGGCCGTCCTCGACCGGACCGGTCTCTCGGCGGTCGCCTCCGAGGCGGCGGCCTCGCTGTCACACGGCCGCCAGCGTCACCTCGACATCGCCGTGGCGCTCGCCGCCGACCCCGACCTGCTGTTGCTGGACGAACCGACGGCGGGGATGAGCCCCGAGGAGACCAAGGAGACGACCGACCTCGTCGCGGACGTCGGCGACGAGGTCACCGTCGCGATCATCGAACACGACATGGACGTGGTGGCCGACCTGGCCGACCGCGTCGCGGTGATGCACCGCGGCCGGGTCCAGGCGGTCGGGACCCCCGACGAGGTCCGTGACGACGAGTCCGTCCAGGAAATCTACCTGACGGGAGGTGCAGTCGCGTGAGCGCGCACCCGGTGCTGGCGGTCGAGGGGATCGACACGTACTACGGCCGTAGTCACGTCCTGTTCGACCTCTCCCTGGAGGTGGGGGCCGGCGAGACGGTCGCGCTGATCGGGAACAACGGCGCGGGCAAGACTACCACCCTCCGGAGCATCATGGGACTGACGCCGCCGGAGCGCGGTCGAATCCTGTTCCGCGGGGAGGAGATACAAGGCTGCAAACCCAACGAGATCCGCAGGCGTGGGGTCTCGCTCGTCCCCGAGGACCGGCGAATCTTCCCGTCGCTCACCGTCGCCGAGAACGTCGAACTCGCGGCCGCCGCCGGGTCGACGACCACGGACGTGTACGACCGATTCCCCGTACTGGACGACCGCCGGGACCAGCGCGCCGGGACGCTGAGCGGGGGCGAACAGCAGATGCTCGCCATCGCCCGCGGCCTCGTCGGTCCCCCGACGGAACTGCTGTTGCTCGACGAACCCACAGAGGGACTGGCGCCACAGATCGTCGAGGACGTCAGCGAGGTCGTCGAGGCGCTCACCGACGACGGGATCACGATCCTGCTGGTCGAGCAGAACGCGGAACTCGCCCTGGAACTGGCAGACCGTGCCTACGTGATCGAGACCGGCCGGATCGTCCACGAGGCCGGCGGCGACGAACTACTCCACGATCCCGAGGTCCTCGAAACGCACCTCGGCGTGCGATGAGGACCTCGGTCGGCGTCTCTGACGGACGACTTGCCCGGCCAGATGTAGCCGAAAATACCACTAGGAAAACTTATTATGCGATTACGTTATACTTGTCATGTGATTAAAATATTGGACGGTCGAGACGCAAGCACCGAATCGGAGCGTCAACACGGACGGGCGGGGACGACCTCGCGAGGGGGTCGATCACGTCGTGCGTTCCTCGCGAGTGCCGGGACCACCGCGGCCCTGGGGGTGGCGGGTTGCCTCGGCTCCGGCGGCGATACTGTCAAGGTCGGATTCGCAGTCGCCCAGTCCGGGGCCTACACGCTGCTCGGGGAGTCGGTCATCAATGGATTCAAGCTCCGCGTGGAGGAGGAACTCGACGGCCAGCTCGGTGGCCGCGACGTCGAGTTCGTCAGCCAGGACACCGAGGGTGACCCGGGAACGGGGTCGAGCATCGCCCAGGAGTTCATCACCCGCGAGGAGGTCGACGTCATCGTCGGATCCATCTCCGGGGCGGTGGCGTCCGCCATGCGGCCGGTGATCGAGGACCACGTCGACGATCTCGTCTGGCTGTGTCCGGTCGGCATCGGCTGGCAGTGGCCGATGGACACGCCGACAGACGATGTCAGCGTGTCCTGCACGTCGACGCAGTTCATCACCGGTGACGCCTACTACCAGCCGTCGGCGCCCATGGCGGACTTCGCCATCGAGAACCTCGGGGACTCCTGTGTCCTCGCGTTCGCGGACTACTCGGCCGGCTACCAGTACGGCGGCCTGTTCCGCAACCGGTTCGAGGAACTGGGCGGCGACATCGCCGGGGAGGTCCCGGTCCCCGTGGGGACCGAAGACTACAAGCCGTACCTGCAGAACGTCGACACGAGCGCCGACTTCGTCTTCGGCATGTTCGCCGGGTCGGACGCGATCAACTTCGTCAAGCAGTTCCACGAGACGGGGCTCCACGAGGAACTGGACCTCTCCGGCGTGGGCTTCCTGGCCGAGGCCGACGCCCTCGGTGCCCAGGGTGACGCCGCCGTCGGCACGTACTCGGCGCTCCCCTACACCCCCGGCAAGGACACGGAGCGCAACCAGGAATTCGTCGAAGCCTATCAGGACGTCAACGACCGCGAGCCCAACGTGTACGCGTGTACGTCCTACGACGCCGCCCAGGTCGCGGACACCGCCATCGAGGAGGTCGGCGGGACCGACGCGAACGACATCGCCGACGTGATCCCCGGCATCGAGGTCGACAGTCCGCGGGGCTACTTCGAGATGACCGACTCGATGCCGTACCACCCCGTTCAGGACGTGGACATCCGGCGCGTCGTGGCCACCGAGGGCGACGCTCCCCCGACGAACGAGGTCATCGACACCATCGAACGGGTGAAAGCCCCGTTCGACTGCGCCTGAGGGTCCGTCCGGGTGGATCTATGGTGGGATTCGAGGCGCTCGTCCGCGCCACGATCCTCGGACTGCAGTTCGGCACGACGCTGGCGTTGCTCGTCGCCGGCCTGACGCTGGTGTTCGGGCTGATGGACGTCATCAACCTGGCCCACGGCTCGCTGTACATGCTGGGCGCGTACTTCGGGGTCACACTGGTCGACGCCGGCGGGAGCTTCTGGCTCGCGCTGGTGGTCGCGCCGGTGGCGGTCGGCGTGGTCGGCCTCCTGATGGAGGTGTTCACGCTCCGGCCGCTGTACGGACGGGAACCGCTGTACCAGATCCTCGTGACCCTGGGGCTGGCGTTCGTCGTCGAGGAGAGCGTCAAGGAGGTCTGGGGAACGAGCGCCCAGAACTTCGCGGCCCCCGCGGTGCTGGCCGGTTCGATCGACATCGCGGGCGTGACTTACTCGCAGTACCAGGCGTTCGTGTTGCTGTTCACGACGGTCCTGGTCGCAGCCATCTGGGTCGGACTCGAACGCACGAACGTCGGCGTGCTCCTGCAGGCGACGGCCCACGATCCGGAGATGGTCGACGCCCTCGGGTTCGACGTCTCCCGGGTCTTCACCGGCGTGTTCGCGGTCTCGGCCGTGCTCGCCGGGCTGGCCGGGGTGTTGCTCGGTCCGGCCCGCGCCGTCACGCCGTCGATGTGGTTCAACGTCGTCCTCCTCGCGTTCGCCATCATCGTCATCGGCGGCCTCGGGAACTTCCGGGGGGCCATCGTCGCGTCGTTGTTGGTCGGCCTCCTGACCGGCTACGCCGCACTGCTGGTTCCCTCCTACACCGAACTGCTGGTGTTCGCGCTCATGGCCGTCGTGTTGCTCGTTCGACCGGCGGGCATCTTCGGGACGGCGACGGGTGATCCCGGATGACGGTCCTCGACCGTCTCCTCGACCGGTCGGGCGCCCGGACCGACGAGGTGCTCGGACGGCGCGGTCGGGTGGCGCTCGTCCTCGTCTTCTGTGGGCTCGCCGTCGCCGGCCCGGTGATCGACGTGATCGCGACGTTCTGGCTCCACGTCCTCACGCGGGTCATGATCTTCGCGCTGTTCGCCATCAGCCTCGACCTGGTGTTCGGCTACACGGGCCTGCCGTCGTTCGGCCACGCGGCGATGTTCGGCGTCGGCGGCTACACGGTCGCGTTCGTCACGCTCGGGCCGACGCAGAACCTGCTCGTGACGATCGCCACGGCCGCCCTCGCCAGCGCCACCGTCGCGTTGCTCATCGGGTGGCTGAGCGTCAGGGGGACGGGGCTGTTCTTCGCGTTCCTGACGCTGGCGTTCGCGCAGGTGCTGTACCTCGTTGCGTTCAACGACCTGCCGGCACAGCTGCTCGGCGCGGACAAGATCACCGGCGGGGACAACGGCCTGGTCGGCATTCCGGGTTACGAACTGTTCGGGGTCGAGTTCGGCGGGCTGTTCGAGTACTACTATCTCACCCTCGTCGTCGTGGGGATCTGCGTGGCACTCCTGATCCGCATCGCCAACTCCGAGTTCGGCCGCGTCCTCCAGGGCATCCGCGAGAACGAGGACCGACTGACCGCGCTCGGGTACGACGTCACCCGCTACAAGGTGATCGCGTTCACGGTCAGCGGCACGTTCACGGGGGTCGCCGGGGCGCTGTACGCGCCACTGGTGCGGATCGCCCACCCCAGCCAGTTGTTCTGGCTGACCAGCGCCGACGGCATCATCATGATCCTCGTCGGCGGGATCGGGACGCTGTGGGGGCCGATGGTGGGGGCGGCGTTCATCACCGTCTTCGAGGAGTTCGCGACGGTCGTCGGGAACTGGCACCTCTACCTCGGGGTCCTGTTCGTGACGATGGTGATCTTCCTCCCCGGCGGGATCGCCGGCGCGATATCGACCGTCGCCCGCTCGCCCCGCGAGGCCCTCTCGAACGCCCGCCGGGCGGGCCGACGGTACGTCCGGCGCGTCAGGGGCGACCGGCACTGAGCCGCGACTCCCCTCCCCGCCGCTCTTGCCGTCCCCGGGGCGGGTCCCGTCCGGATCGGTCAGTCGAGGTTCAGCAGTATCGACCGGGCGTTGGCCCCGCGGACGTGCGCCGCGAGGTCGGGGTCCTCGAGGTGGGTGACCTGGTCGATCGACTCCGCGACGCTGTCGGCCGGTCCGAACGGGTAATCCGACCCCAGCAGGAGGCGGTCGCCGACGAGGTCCACCGCCATGTCCATCGCACCGGGGAACGACAGCGCGGTGTCGTACCAGAAGTCCTCCAGGTACCGTTCCGGTGGCTTCTCCAGAGGATGGACGGCCCCGCGCTCGAACTCGGGGTCGTCGGGATCGTAGAGGGCGGCGAGCCGTTTCACCAGGTACGGCAGGGCCCCACCGAGGTGCGAGAGGACGATATTCAGGTCCCGGTACCGCTCCAGGACCCCGGAGAACACCATCCTGGTCGCCGCCAGCGTCGTGTCGAACGGGAACCCGATCATGCTCTCGAGGTAGAAGTCGTCCATCCGGTCGGCACCGCCGGGGTTCGCCGGGTGAACGAAGATCGGGACGCCGAGGTCGTCGGCGCGCTCGAAGAACGGTGCGAACGACTCGTCGGTGAGGTAACGCCCGAAGACGTTCGTGTCGAGCACGATCCCGTGCAGGCCGAGCGTCTCGACGCTGCGTTGCAGTTCCTCGACGGCGTCGTCGACGCTGACCAGCGGGATGCTGGCGAACCCCAGGAGCCTGTCGGGGTGCTGCTGGCAGGCGTCCGCCAGGTGGTCGTTCACGATCGACGAGAACGCGGCGTGGATCTCCGGCCGTTTCAGGTGCCGCTCGTCGACGAACTCCCCCGGCGCCGGGAACGACAGCACCGCCCGCTCCAGGCCCCACTCGTCCATCATCTGGACGCGCTCGGCCGGTTCCTCCGTCGAGAGTCCGACCTCGTCGGACTCGTAGTACCGTGACATCGACGCCTCGGGGCCGATTCGGTCGGTCAGCATCGCGTCTAGCTCCGCCATCATCGACTCGCCGAAGTAGTGGTGGTGGACGTCGACCGTCATCTCTGGTTTATTATATTTCAGAAGATAATACATTTTCCCCGTCGGGGGCTGAACCGACGGTCGAAAGCGGTCCGGTGACCCGGCCGCCCGCGGTCAACGGTCGAGTAGCCGCCGCGAGAGAACCGCGACGATGGCGACCAGCGAGATGCCGACCCCGAAACCCGGGGTGGATTCGTCCTCGGTGGGCTGGGTGTACGGCGTGGGGGTACAGGTCGGCCGCTTGTCGCTCATCGCGGCGAAGACGTGGTAGTCGACGAACCGGAACGAGACGAGGCTGGTGTCCGTGTCCGAGTGGTTGACCAGGCCGACGTACTTCTGTGACTCGAGGTGAACCGGGTCGAACCGTTGCGGGTCGATGGTCTCCGTCGTGTAGCCCCGCTCGTCTTCCCCGACGTTGGGACGCCAGGCGCCGGACTCCTGGGGGTCCTCGCCCGCGCTGAACCGCCAGACCTGGAGGTCGGTTTCGTAGTTGCAGTTGAGGTCGGCGTCCTCGTAGTAAATCTTCAGCGAGTCCATGTTGGCGCCGGCGCTCGTTCCCTGCGGCGTCTCTTTCGCCGGCCGGACCCGGACGTACTTCCGTATCTGGGCCTTTTCGCTGACGTTCATGATCTCGACCAGGTCGCGTTCGGCGTCGGTCAGCGCCGTTTGGACGTCGGGGTCGAGCACGGGGTTGGGCGTATCGAGGGAGTCCGAGATGCCGGAGTTGCCGGAATCGTCGGTGGAGTCGTCGCCGACCTCGTTGGGGTTCGGACCGTCCGGCGGCTTCGTCGTCGTGTCGATCACGACGCCCCCGGTGTTGTGGAACGCGACGGTGATCGCGTTCCCGGAGGAACCGATGGTGAGCGCAGAGGCGTGGTTCACCCCGCTACCACCGGCGTAGAAGGCCGCCTTCCCGTTGTCGACCGCCGACACGTCGATGAAGTCGTTGCCGCCGGAGTTCTCGATCGCGATGCCGTAATCCTGGTTGTCCTCGACGTCGTTGTGGAAGAACCCGTTGAAGTGGCTGGCCGACGCGACGTAGGTTCCGTTGGCCAGATTGTTCGTCACCGTGTTGTTGTGGATCTCGTTTTTGGTGGAACTGACCAGTTCGATGCCGTCGTAATTACTCTCCACGACGTTTTTGTCGCCGATCTCGTTCCCGTCGGACCCGTAGAGGTAGATGCCGGCGTCCGAATTGCTCCTGACCTCGTTGCCGCTCACGACGTTCTCCGTGGCGCCGTCGAGTTCGATGCCGTGCTTGCTGTTGTCGACGACGACGTTGTCCGTCACCTCGTTGTCGAAGCCAGTCACGACGCTGATGCCGCTGTGCTGGTTGCCCTGGACGTGGTTGTTCGCGACGGTGTTGTCGTCGGTGCGCACCTCGACGCCGTCCCGGTCGTTGGACTCGAACTCGTTGTTGCGGATCTCGGTCTCGATCGCTCCGGTTTCGACGACGATGCCGTTGTGGTGGCTCCCTCTCACCGTGTTGTCGCGGACCTCGTTGTTCCGGGACTGGCTACTGATCCGGATCCCGTCGCCGCTGGACCGTTCGACGGTGTTACCCTCGACGAGGTGTCTCTGCCCGCCGACGACGTCGATTCCCGTAGTGACGTCGCGTATCTCGTTGTTCCTGATCACGCCGTCGGCCGCGTGGTCGTACTGGATCCCGGTCCGGGGCTTGCCCGACCCCAGCTCCACGACGACGTTCTCGACGGTAACGTCGTCGACCTCCACCCGGACGGCGGTATCGTGGAGGCTGATCACGTGGTTGGCTCCGTCGAAGGTGACGCCTCTGGCGGTTATCACGATGCAACTATCCCTCGCGTTCGGGTGACTCTGGCTACCGAAGTCTGTCAGGTCCTCCGTGAGGGTGTAGGTCCCGGACGAATCGATAGTCTGGCACCGGTCCAGCGATCCGGTGGTTGCGGCCGACACGCCGATTCCGGCCTGGAGCGCCGACCCGACGACCAGCAGCGACAGGGCCAGGCCCGCCAGCGACCGCATCCACGGTGCACGCGCCGTGGAACTCCGGTCACGTCCCCTCATCGTCGGCCGTCGTAGCGTCGACGGTCGATTCCCGCTGCTGTCGGCGTCTGCGGTCGTTCCCGCCACTCCCCCGGAGCGCACCGAACACTCCCGGAACGGCACAGGATGTCGCTCGAACCCATGTTGATCCGTAGACAGTATCGGATCCATTAAAAATAGACGCTACGTACGTAGTGCCAGGGCGAGTATCCCATCGAGGTCGGGCGCCAGGTGTACAGTATCTCCCCAAGCGAATCGGTAAAGTAGGTCAAGCGCCGAAGGTCTCCACCGTGAGCGACGCAAACACGGGGCCGCTCTCCCCGGACCGACCGGACGTCGATCAGCCGTTCCGGGTCGACGCGCCGTTCGACCCGGCGGGCGACCAACCGGACGCGATCGAGCAACTGGCGTCGGGGTTCCGCCAGGGGATGGAGAAACAGACCCTCCTGGGCGTGACGGGGTCGGGCAAGACCAACACCGTCTCGTGGGTGATCGAGGAGATCCAGAAACCCACCCTCGTCATCGCCCACAACAAGACCCTGGCCGCCCAGCTGTACGAGGAGTTCCGGGAACTGTTCCCCGACAACGCCGTCGAGTACTTCGTCTCCTACTACGACTACTACCAGCCGGAGGCCTACGTCGAGCAGACGGACAAGTACATCGAGAAAGACGCCTCCATCAACGACGAGATCGACAAACTCAGACACTCCGCGACCCGCTCGCTGTTGACCCGCGAGGACGTGATCGTCGTCGCCTCCGTCTCGGCCATCTACGGCCTCGGTGACCCCACCAACTACGAGGGGATGTCCCTCCGACTGGCGGTCGGCCAGGAGATCGACCGCGACGAACTGCTCGGCCGCCTCGTGGACCTCAACTACGAGCGCAACGACGTCGACTTCACGCAGGGTACCTTCCGCGTGCGCGGGGACACCGTCGAGATCTTCCCGATGTACGGCCGCTACGCCGTCCGCGTCGAACTGTGGGGCGACGAGATCGACCGGATGGTCAAACTCGACCCGCTCGAGGGCGAGGTCAAGAGCGAGGAACCCGCGGTCCTCGTCCACCCGGCGGAGCACTACTCGATCCCCGAGACGACGATGGAGCAGGCCATCAGCGAGATCGAGGCCGACCTGGAGGATCGGATCGGGTACTTCGAGCGCCAGGGCGACCTCGTGGCCGCCCAGCGGATCGATGAGCGCACGACGTTCGACCTGGAGATGCTCCGGGAGGCGGGCTACTGCTCGGGAATCGAGAACTACTCGGTGTACCTCAGCGACCGCGAACCCGGGGACCCGCCGTACACGCTACTTGACTACTTCCCCGACGACTTCCTGACGGTCATCGACGAGTCCCACCAGACGGTCCCCCAGATCAAGGGCCAGTACGAGGGCGACAAGAGCCGGAAGGACTCGCTGGTCGAGAACGGCTTCCGCCTGCCTACCAGTTACGACAACCGCCCGCTCACCTTCGAGGAGTTCGAGGAGAAGACCGACCGGACGCTGTACGTCTCGGCCACCCCGGCCGACTACGAACGCGAGCAGAGCGAGCAGAGCGTCGAGCAGATCGTCCGGCCGACCCACCTGGTCGACCCCGCCATCGAGGTCGCCGAGGCCACCGGCCAGGTGGACGACCTCATGCGCCGGATCGACGAGACGCCCGACGACGAGCGCGTGCTGGTGACGACCCTGACCAAGCGGATGGCCGAGGACCTCACCGAGTACCTCGAAGAACACGGCGTCGACGTCGCGTACATGCACGACGAGACCGACACCCTGGAACGGCACGAACTCGTCCGGTCGCTCAGGCTGGGCGAGATACAGGTCCTCGTCGGCATCAACCTGCTTCGGGAGGGCCTGGACATCCCCGAGGTGAGCCTCGTCGCCATCCTCGACGCCGACCAGGAGGGGTTCCTCCGGTCGGAGACGACGCTCGTCCAGACGATGGGACGGGCGGCCCGCAACGTCAACGGCCAGGTGGTGCTGTACGCCGACGAGGTCAGCGACGCAATGGAGTCGGCCATCGATGAGACCCGCCGACGCCGGCAGATCCAGCGGGAGTTCAACGAGGAGCACGGCCTCGAACCGACGACCATCGAGAAGGCCATCGGCGAGACCAGCCTCCCGGGCGCCGAGACGGACACCTCCGGGGTCGCGGGCGAGGCCCCCGACGACGCCGAGGAGGCCGCGCGCTACGTGGAGGAACTGCAACGGCGGATGCAGGAGGCCGCCGACAACCTCGAGTTCGAACTCGCCGCGGACATCCGCGACCGCATCCGCGAACTGCGCGAGGAACACGACCTCGGCGGCGAAGTCGACGACGCCGGGATCGCCCCCGACCCCGACGCGGAGTTCTAGCGGTTCGAACGAGGGCCGCCGGCCCGTTCGGGGTCGCGCCGGACGGCGACGCCGAACACGCCCCCGACGGCGACGGCGACTCCGCCGGCGACCGTCAGGTAGAGTCCGTCGCCCGAGTTCGCGAGCGCGCCGGGATCCGGTAGCGAGGTGAGCGCGACAAGCACCGTCAGCACACCGAGGCCCAGGACAGCGAGGTGAATCTCGCGCTCCCAGTCGCCCGTGGTGACGAGAACGACGGTCAGTGCCGCGAACAGGGCCACGAAGATGCCGTCGCCAGCGATCGCGACTCCTCCCGACGACCACGGCAGGAAGGTGCCGAAGACGACCAGCAGCGCCCCGCCCATCGTTACCTTCTCGCCCGTCTCCAGTTCGTCGCCGTTCATCGGAAGGTCAAAATTTCCTCGGGGAATTAAGTTTACCGGTGTCATGGGCTAGGATGTCGTAACAAATTGCCCGGTACGGTTGTTGTAGTCGTAGGTTTATCCGGAAGTAGGTGGTGCGTTCGTAAGGCCGGTTTTCCGACTCCCTGGGGCAGGCGTGAACCGTTCACGTCCGGCGGGCGGTTCCCGTCGGTGGACCGACCCTGGTCTACGGGCACGACGGGCGACCAGGAATCGTGCTCGTGGCGAAGTCCGTCACCCCGAGGTGTCGACTGCGCCTAGTCGGCCGGTTGCGTCGGCTGGGTCTCCGTGTCGTCGCCAAAGTACCCGAGCGCACCGCCGGCGGTGATGGCGACGCCGCCGATCAGCGTCAGGTAGACGCCCACGGCCGGGCTGACCACTTCGCTGACGATCTGGTTCCCGAACTCGGAGCCGGTGTCGATGCCGGCAGCCGGGTCCGTCACGTACATGAGGCCGATGCCCGCGACGAGGACGCCGAGCGCGAGCGTCGCGAGCTGGTCGACGTTCTCCCACTCGCGAGCGACAACGATGCCGGCGACGATGGCCCCCATGATGAGCGTGAACGTGCCGTCGCCGTCGATTCCGCTCACCGACCCGAGCGCGCCGAGCGTGATCCACGGCAGGAACGCGGCGACGATCGTAATTGCGGCTCCACCGAGCGATACCTTTTCACCTTGCCCCATCTGGTCGAAGTCCATGCCACCGGAAAGTCACCCGACCAGGTGTTAAACATGGTGGCCCGACTCCGTACGGCGGTAAGCGGGGGCGTCAGCGTCAGGTCGTGGCTTCCGCGTTGCCGCCCTGGACGGTGAACGACGAGAAGCCGATGGCGCCGCCGGTGACGATGAACGCCGCAGACGCCATCGTGGCGTACAGGCCCCAGCCCGGCCAGACCATCAGGCCGAGCGTCCCCATGTTCCAGTACGTCTCCAGGCCGACGACGAAGATGAACACGCCGATGAAGGCGTTCGAGGCGTGGACGACGCGGCCGTCGATCCTGAACAGCGCGATGGCCGCGACCAGCAGGCCGAGGCCGAGGGTGACGACGCCGTTGGCCTCCAGTCCGTTTATCGAGTTGTTCATCAAGGTCGCCCACGGCAGTACCGATCCGACGACGGCGAGCACCGCGCCGAAGAACGTCATTCCTTCCGCCCGTCCCAGGTTCCTGGGATCTAGGTTCAGTTCCATAGTTTGCAATTCTATACGATACCGTATTAAATTTGACGCCTAGTTGATGGGAAATGTGGGGCGGTGCTACGCCTCCTGCCCCCGAGAGATGTCCAAATTATTACCCCGGGGAACTAGATAAATTTTTTAAAAGATCATTTCAACGTCCGGTTCGGACCCCCGTCGTGGAGGCGGGGACCAGGGCGTACGAAGCCTGTACCGGCTACGACGGGACACAGTACTACTACGTCGCCGACGAGAACGGGGCCGGGTACGTGACCCGGGACGCGCTGGAACCCTGCTGAGGGCCCCTCAGAGCGTCTGCCTGATCGCCTCGACGGTCCTGGCGCCGACGCCGTCGACGGCGCGCAGTTCGTCGTCGGACGCGTCACGGACGGCGTCGACGCTGCCGAACCGCCGGAGCAGGCGCCGGCGCGTCTCCGGGCCGACACCCGGGACGTCCTCCAGTGCCGTCGATACCTCGTCCCGGAGCGTGCCGTGGTACTGGACGGCGAAGCGGTGGGCCTCGTCGCGGACCCGCTGGAGGACGTGCAACTGCGGCGCGTCGCTGGGCCAGTCGTAGGTCCGGGAACGGGCGTCCCCGTCGGCGGCAGCACTGTGATCCGCGAGGTCGCCCACGGGCGCGTGGACGACCTCGTCTTCCTTCGCCAGCGAGACGACCGGGACGGACCACCCCGCCCCGGCCAGGGCCTCGCGGGCGGCCGACAACTGGCCCGCGCCGCCGTCGATCAACAGCAGGTCGGGATCCGGCCGGTCGTCGTGCCCGTCCCCGTCTTCGGCCCCGGCCGAGCGTTCGGCACGCCAGCGCACCAGCGCCCGCATGTTCGCGTAGTCGTCGTTACCCGCGGGGAGTTTCTTCCGGCGGTAGTCGCTCTTCTCGGGACTGCCGCCGACGAACGTCACGTCGCTCCCGACCGCGGCCGTCCCCTGGGCGTGACTGACGTCGAACCCCTCGACGCGCTGGACCCGGTCCAGGCCGAGGGTCTCCGCCAGCGCCCCGAGTTCGTCGTCGCGGCCGCCCGGTCTGCTGGCGTTCTTCAGCGCCAGGTCGACGAGGCGGCCCTCCTTGCCGGCGCCGGGGACGCGGACGGCCACGCCCTCGCGGTCCAGCCAGTCCCGGACGTCCCCGTCGTCTAGTCGCATCGGGAGCAACAGGGCGTCGGGGAGCGGGCGCTCGGCGTAGTACTGCTGGACGAACGCCGCCAGCACGGCCGCTAGGCGGTCCTCGCCCCCCTCGGGCGCGGTGAGCGTGTGCCGGGTCCGGTCGACCAGCTGGCCGTCCTCGCTGTGGAGGCGCGCCACGGTCGCGTCCCGGCCCTCCACGGCTGCGCCCAGCACGTCGACCACCCGCTCGTCTCCCGAGTCGGCCACCAGTTCCCGGCCGCCCTCGTGGAACGCCTCGACCGCGTCCAGGCGGTCCCGGAGGTTCGCGGCACGCTCGAACTCCTGCTGGCCGGCCGCCCGCTCCATCTCCTCGCGCAGGGGGTCCGCGAGCAGGTGCGTCTCCCCGGCCAGGAACCGCTCGACGGCTTCCACGTCGCCCAGGTAGCCCTCCCGGTCGATCCCGGTGTCCGCCACGCAGGGGGCCGTACAGAGCCCCATCTCGTAGTCCAGGCAGGGCCGCTCGCGGTTGGCGAACTTGTGGTCCGAACACCCCCGGACGCCGTAGGTCTCCCGGAGCGCCTTCACGACCGTCTCGACCCGGCCCTTGTCGGTGAACGGGCCGAACACCGTCGCGCCGCCGCCGTCCCCACGACCGGTGCCCGGCGAGCGCGGGTCGTCGCCGACCGGGTCGCGGGTCACCTCGATGCGGGGAAACTCGTGGTCCGTGAGTTGCACCAGCGGGTAGGACTTGTCGTCGCGCAGTCGGACGTTGTACCGCGGCTGGTACTGCTTGACGAGGTTGGCCTCCAAAAGCAGCGCCTGGGTCTCGGTGTCGGTGACCGCGACGTCGACGTCGTCGGCGCGGTCGACCATCCGGGCGATGCGCTCGCTCCGGGGGTCGACGTACGAGCGTACCCGGTCCCGGAGGTCGACGGCCTTCCCGACGTAGAGGACGACCTCGCCGTCCGGGCCGTCACCGTCGGCCGACCGGCCGGCGCGCTCGAGGAACTGGTAGACCCCGGGTTCCCGCGGCAGGTCGGCCGCTCGTTCGCGCACCTCGTCGGCGTCCATCGACGGGCGGGTAGGCGTCGGCCCCGCTTTTGGGTTTCGACCGCCGGACCGCATCAGGGGTTATATGAAAATATGCACATATATTCATATACGGCCGGAGTGCCGCCGTGGCCCGCGCGGATCGCGGCCACGACCGCCCCGGTCACTCCCCGTCTGCCAGGTAGTCGTCCTGCACCGCGACCACCTCGGCGGAGTCCTCGCAGTCGGCGTACCGCCGGAGGGGTTCTGCGTTGAGTTCCAGGAAGGTCTCGCCCCAGGTGAACTTCGAGAGGATCCGCTCGGCGTGGTCGCGCTCGCCGAGGACGACCAGCGCGGCAGCCAGCGCCTCCACGGTCGTCAACTCGAACGGCCGACCGTAGTTGACGGGGTTGGCCGCCACGAGGAAAGGCAGCGCCCGGTGTTCGCCGGGAATATCGAACAGCGCCTCGCCGGCGGACTCCCACGAGCAGTCCAGCGCGACGAGGTTGCCGGATGGTCCGGCGTCCTCTCCGTCGTCGTCCGGCGCGTCCGCTGGCGACAGCGCCTGCTCGGCGTGGGGGTTCAGCACGACCCCGTACGGCGTCGCCCCGTGACTGCGGTGGAGTTCCGCGAGGTCGAACCGGGCGAGTTTCCGGGCCGTGCACTTCTCGGGGTCGTCGTCGCCCTCGTAGCGGACGTGCAGTTCCACGACCGGCGGTAGGCCTCGGGACCCAAAAGGAGTCTCGATGCGCGGCGGGGGCCACGGCTGAGCACCCCCTGGACCGACTGGTCCACACCGTCGGAGCACGTCTTCCCACCCCGCCAGTACCGGGCGAGTACCCGTCAACTTGGACTAAGGCCGTCGTCGCCCTCGTATCGTATCCCGGTACCGTGATCTCGACAGCCAGCAACCGCCCTGTCGTACCGCGTCGTCCGACGACCGACCTCCCCGCGCGGGGGCCGACCGACCCGCCAGCGTGGAGGTGGACCGACCCGCCAGCGTGGGGGCCGACGGGTGAACGTCGACCTCGAACCCCTGGAGGAGCAGGTGACCGTGATCACCGGCGCGTCCTCGGGCATCGGACTCGTGACGGCGCGGATGGCCGCCGAGCGCGGGGCACGAGTGGTACTGGCCGCCCGCAGCGACGACGCCCTGCAGGAGGTGACCGAGGAGATAAACCACGCCGGCGGGGACGCGACGTACGTGGTCGCCGACGTGAGCGACCGCGACGACGTTCGCGCCATCGCCGCGGTGGCCCAGGACGAGTACGGCGGGTTCGACACCTGGATCAACGTGGCGTCGGCGTTCCTCTACGGGCGACTGGAGGACACGCCGGTCGAGGACATGCGCGAACTGTTCGAGACGAACGCCTGGGGCACGGTGTACGGGTCCTTGAGGCCGCTGCCCACCTGCGACGGCGCGGCGGTGCCATCGTCAACGTCGGGAGCGTCGCGTCCGACCGGGCCATCCCGCTGCAGGGCGTTTACTCCGCGTCGAAACACGCCGTCAAGGGGTTCACCGACGCCCTGCGGATGGAACTGGAAGAGGCGGACGTGCCCGTCTCCGTGACGCTCGTGAAGCCGAGCGCGACGGACACGCCGTACCCCGAGCACGCGAAGAACTACGTGCGCGAGAAGGCGACGCTCCCGCCGCCGGTCTACGCCCCGGAAACGGTCGCACGGGCAATCCTGCCGCCGTCGAGCACCCCGAGCGGGACGTGACGGTCGGCGGGGGCGGCAAGGGCATCGCCGTGCTCGGGCGACTCGCGCCGCGACTCACGGATCGACTCATGGAGCGGTCGTACTTCGGCCTCCAGCGCGAACCGGAACCACCGCGGCCACGCCAGCGGAACACCCTCGACAGTCCCTCCATGACCCTCGACGAGCGGGGCGACTACGAGGGCCACGTCGCCGAGCGGAGCCTCTACACCGGCCTGTCGCTCCGCCGGTCGCTGGTCGGCGCGGCGGTGGCCGGCGTCGGGGCCGTGCTGTACTCCCGCTCCCGCAAAGCCCGTCGCGGCGCCGAGGAGGCCGCGAGCCGAGACGAGCGGCCGGCGATCCGCGTGCGGTAGTCCCCGCCCCCCGCGATTCATCAGGTCGGTGGCAAGATGGGCAGAGCTAAGTGGTCGGAACTGCCGATTACGGCGCATGCTCGAAGAGGGTGCGGAGGCGCCACGGTTCAGCCTACCGGGCGTCCACAGCGGGGAGTTGCGGCAGTTCGGGCTCGCGGACTACCTGGGCGAGGACGTGGTCGTGCTGTGTTTCTACCCGGCGGACTTCGAACCGCACTGCGACCCAGACGACTGTTGGCTGGCGGACGTGGACCTGCTGACGTTACAGCGCAACGTCACGGTCCTCGGACTGTCGGCCGACAGCGCGTTCAGCCACCGGAAGTTCGCCAGGGAGTACAACCTGGAGTTCCCCCTGCTCTCGGACGGGGGCGGCATGGTCGCCGAGGCGTACGACGTCCTGCACGACCACTACGAGGGCCACCGGCGGTTGCCCCGCCGGGCGCTGTTCGTCCTGGACGACCGGGGCGTCGTCCAGTACGCCTGGGCCGCAGACGACCCCGGCGACCGGCCGGACCTCGAGGCGGTCCGGGCGGCGATCCGTTCGGTCCAGAGCGACGAGTCGGCGCTGGAGCGGTACCGCCTGGGCCACGACTACTACCGCTACGGCCGCTCGGAGTTCGACATCGCCCTGGGCGCCTACGAGGACGGCGACTGGGGCCTGGCGCGGGAGGCGTTCGCGGAGGCGGCGCGCTACCTGGAGAACGCGACCGAGGAGTTCGGGTCGGCCCGCTGGTTCGCCGCCACCGACGACCTGGCCGACCGGGTCGCGGCAGCGAAGGAACCGACCGACTACCTGTTGCAGGCGGCGCGCTGGTACCGCGAGTCGGCGGCCGCCTTCGCGGCCGACGACGAAGAACGGGGAGAGGACTACCGGGGCGACGCGGCGCGCCAGCGCGACCGCGCCGGGGAAGCGGACCCACCGGCCGCCCCGGAGGACTTCGCCGCGCTCGTGGACGACTGATCCCGCAGTGTAGTCCCGGCCTCAGTCGAGGTCGCCGCCGACGGCTTTCGCCGCGGTGAGCACGGGGTCCCAGACCGGGCCGAACGGCGGCGAGTACCCCAGGTCCAGGTTGCCGACCTCCCCGACGGTCATCTCGGCGTGCAGTGCGGTCGCCACGGCGTTGATCCGGTGGGCGCAGCCCTCCTGGCCGACGAGGCCCGCGCCCAGCAGGCGGCCGGTCTCGCGGTCGGCGGCCATCTCCACGACGATGCGCGACCACCCCGGGTAGTAGTGCGCCCGCGAGATGGTGGTGATGGTCTCTGAGACGGGGTCGTAGCCGGCTTCGCGGGCGTCGTCCGGGTCCAGCAGGCCCGTGCAGGCCACCTCCAGGTCGAACACCTTCACCACGACCGTCCCCGCCACCGGACCGACCGGGATGGGCGTCCCAGCGACGGTCGACCCGACGGCCCGGCCCGAGCGGTTGGCGGCCAGGCCCAGGGGGAGGGCGACCGGCGCGTCCGCGACGGGGTGGAGGTCGACGCCGTGCTCGCGGAGGTGGCCTTCGACGAGGCCGGCGGCGGCCGCCCCGAACGGCGGGAGCGTCAGGGGGCCGCCCTCGAAGAGGTGCCGCCCCTGGTCGACGAGGCGGACGTCCAGGTCACGGCCGTCGAACGCCTCGACGAGTTCCAGGCCGATCTTGTTCGCCCCGACGACGGCGACCGTCTCGACTTCGTGGAGATGTTCGACGTCGACCTGTAACTCGGACGCGGGCGGGGCCTCCACGCCGGGGTGGTGGGCCTCGCCGGGCGTCAGGTACTCCCGGCGGGCGCGGCCCTCCTCGGGGCTCCGGACGGTGAACACGCCGTCGAGGTCCCACCCGGGCACGTCGAGTTCCGCTTCCCTCCCGCCGGGCCTTCGCCGCCGCGCTCAGTCCCGCCTCGTCACCACCGACCACGACGAATCGCTCGCTCATGGGGACGCTAGTTTGCCGTACGGTACCATGTAGCGCCCGGTCCCCGGGGCAACCGGCAACCAGTCGGCACCTCACCGTCGAACCCGACCGCTTTTTCCGGCCGCCCGCCTGTGACCGGGCATGGCGACCCGGCGTGACCGCGCGCTGTCGTACTACGAGTCGCTGGACGAGGGCGACTACGAGGCGCTGTCTTCCCTGCTCGCGGAGGGATTCGTCCACGACCGGCCCGACCTGACCCTGGAAGGCCGCGAGCGGTTCGTCCGGTTCATGCGCGAGGAGCGGCCCCGCACCGACACCACCCACGAGGTCGACGGGGTGTACGTCGGTGGGCCGCCGGACGGTGAGGACGACCCCGAGGTGGTCGTCCGCGGGCGGTTGCTCGCGGACGGTCAACTGCTGGTGGACTTCGCCGACGCGTTCACCTTCGAGGGCGACCGGATCGCGCGGATCGTCACCTACACGCAGTAGGTTACTCGCGGTCCTGCTCCAGCAACTCCCGGCGGCGCTCGTACTCCTCCTCGGTGATCTCGCCGCGCGCGAGCGCGAGGCGGAGCTCTTCGAGGGCACCGTCCTCCCGGCGGCCGCCGATCAGCCACCAGGCGATCAGGCCCGCGCCACCGAGGTAGAGGACGGCGATTCCCGCGCCAACGACGAGTACCCCGGGGCCGGCGACGGTGTCCAGCAGGCCCATCGCCGGCACCGCCAGCACCATCAACAGGAACGGGCCGACGAAGAACAGGCCCACGACGAGGCCGATGACGACGACGAGGGCGTCGGGGAGGTCGCGCATGCGCTACTCGCGGTCGCCGGCCCCGACCGCGCTCTCGCCGACCTTGCGGTCGCCCTCGATGACCTCCTGGCCGTTCATGTACGGCCGGAGGGCCTCCGGCACCGTGACCGTCCCGTCGTCGTTCTGGTAGTACTCCAGGATGGCGACGACGACCCGCGGAAGCGCGACGCCGGAGGCGTTCAGCGTGTGGAGGTACTCGGCCGATTCGTGGCGCTCCGGGCGGTAGCGCAGGCCGGCACGGCGGGCCTGGAAGTCCTCGAAGTTCGATGCGCTGGAAACCTCCAGCCAGCGGCCGCCCTCCTCGGGTCCGTCCTCCATGTCGTCGGCGGGCGCCCAGACTTCGAGATCGTACTTCTTCGCCTGGGTGAACCCCATGTCGCCGGTGCACATCTCCAGCACGCGGTAGGGGAGGCCGAGGCGTTCCAGCACCTCGGCGGCCTCTTCCACGAGGCCCTCCAGGCGTTCGTAACTGTCCTCCGGGCGGACGAAGTTGACCAGTTCGACCTTGTTGAACTGGTGGACCCGGACGTAGCCCCGGGTCTCGGTGCCGTGCTCGCCGGCCTCACGCCGGAAGTTCGGGCTGAACGCCTGGTGTTTCAGCGGGAGGTCGTCGTCCAGCAGGATCTCGTCGCGGTACATGTTGGTGACCGGCACCTCCGCCGTCGGCAGCAGCCACAGGTCGTCGTCGTCGTAGGGTTCGTCGTTGGCGCCGCCCAGCCGGTAGGCGTCGTCGACGAACTTCGGGAACTGGCCGGTCCCCTGCATGGACTTGCTGTTGACCGGGATGGGCGGGAAGATGTCGGTGTAGCCCTGCTCGCGGTGGACCTCCAGCATGAACTGCATGAGGGCGTACTCCAGGCGGGCGCCGTCGCCCTTGATGAACTGGAAGCCGCCGCCCGCGACCTTCGCCCCGCGCTCGAAGTCGATGATGTCCAGTTCCTCGGCCAGGTCGTAGTGGGGGACGACGGGGTCCGGACGGTCCCGCGGGTCGTCGAAGCCCCAGCGGCGACCCTCGACGTTGTCGCTCTCGTCGTCGCCGACGGGAGCGTCCTCGTAGGGGATATTGGGGAGTTCGAGCAGGCGCTGCTCCAGTTGGGCCTCCAGTTCGTCGGCCTCCTCCTCGACCTCCTGGAGTTCGGCTTTCAGTTCCTGGGAGCGCTCGATGGCCTCCTCGGCCTCCTCGTCATCGCCGGCCTGTTTCAGTTCGCCGATCTTCTCGCTGACCTCGTTGCGTTCGTGCCGGAGGTCGTCGCCTCTCGCTTTCAGTTCGCGCCACCGTTCGTCCAGTTCCAGGATCTCGTCCAGGTCGACCCCCTCGACGCCCTTGAGGTCGATGGCCTTGCGGACCTCCTCGGGATTCTCCCGGACGTACTGCCTGCCGAGCATTCTTGAGTCGGGGTTCTCGGCGGCCCGGCAAAACCGTGTCGCATCCGTGGTAGTCGTTCGAACGGGGATCGGCGCTCCTCGAATTCGAGGGGGCGTGAACGGTACCGGGTCGCCGCTCGGGGCTCAGTCGTCCCCCGAAATCGAGACCGAGCCGAACGCCCGCTTCTGGGCGCCCTTCCACATCGACTCGCGGTGTTCGGACGTGATGCTGTTCTCGATGAACCCCCAGGGCAACTGCTTGGAGTCGTCTCGGGCCCGGAAGAACACCTCGTCGTCGATGTCGTGTCGCTCCAGGGCCTGCTCCCAGGCCTCCCTGTCGTTGCCTAGCTTGTAGGCGTCGTAGATCACGTCGGCGACCCGCCGGTCGCCCCGGGCCATGATCGGTTGCGAGTAGTGCATCTTCGTGCCGACGATGCCCTTGATGATGACGTCGGTCTCGGCGTTCTCGTTGGCCTTCGAGGCGGTGTACTTCTCGGCGCCGATGACGGACTTCGAGACGTTGTCGACGTAGCCGTCGAGTACGCTGACCTCATCGCTGCGGAACTGCCAGCGGCGGGCGCGGCGTACGTCCAGATCGACGAACCGTCACTGGGCGCCTGGGAGGACGACTTCGCGGTGCGGTGTCTCGAACGGGTCGTGGCCGCGGCCCCGGACGGCATCCGGGTCGCGCTCCACGCCTGTTCGTCCGACCTCCACGCCGCCTTCGAGGTGCCGGTCGACGAGGTGTCGGTCCCGGCCGCCGGTTCGACCGGCATTCCGCTGGCAGACCTGGCCGAGGCCCCGCCCACCGCCGACGTCGGGGTCGGCGTCGTCGATTCGAGCAGTCCAGCGGTCGAGTCGGTCGGGGAGATTCGCCGCCGGATCGACCGCGTCACCGACGTCGTCGACCACCGGCGCGTGATCCTCACGACCGACTGCGGCCTGGGTCAGCTGTCCCGCTCGGTCGCGTTCGAGAAACTCGACAACGTGACGTCGGCGGCGCGAGACGTCAGGCGAGGGTTGCGGTAGCGTCCCCGCCTCCGGGTCGTTCGTGAAGTATAACGACAAATATAAGTCGTCAGTATTGATGAATGCAAGCAGTAATGAGGCGCGAAGAAGCGACCGAAGACGGGGAGTACCTCTCCGTCTACGGGTGGATCGACCGCCAGGAGGAGGACGGGTTCGTCCTCCGGGACCAGGAGGGGTTCGTCCGGGTTCACGCCCAGGACGTCGACGTCCCCGACGTGCCGGCGGAGTCCGTCGTCGAGGTCAGGGGACCCGGCGACTGGGACGCCGAGACCATCCGGGCGGAGTCGATCGAGGTGCTCAACGAGGCGACGCCGGACCTGCCCTTCCGGCCTGGCGACGCCCGGGACCACCCGCAGTCGACCCGCCTGGAGAACCGGCACCTGGACCTGCGGAACCCCGAGGTCCGGGCGGCGTTCGACGTCCGGACGGAACTGCTGCGGTCGCTCCGGTCGACCTTCGAGGAGTTCGGGGCGACCGAGGTGGAGTTCCCGACGCTCGTCCCGACCATCACGGAGGGAAAAACGAACTGTTCAGCGTCTCGTACTTCGGCAGGGACCTCTACCTGTTCGGGCCTCACTCGAACCCGTACAAACAGTTGCTGGCGGCCAGCGGGATGGAGTCGTTCTACGCCATCGGCAAACTCTTCGGGTACGAGGGGGAGGCCGAGATCAATCCGCGCTGCGTCACGGAACTGTCCGCGGTCATGTTCGACCACGCCTTCGTCGACTACCACGAGTTCATGGACATGGTCGAACGCCTCCTCCGCAACACCCACGAGGACGTCCGGGAGAACTGCCAGGCCGAACTCGACCAGCTCGGGGTCTCGATCGACGTCCCCGGCGATGTCGAGCGACTGTCGTACGACCGGTGTCTGGAGATCGCCAACGAGTCGTTGCCGTCGGATCGAGCGCTGGAGTGGGGCCACGACCTCCCGAACGAGGCCGAACGGGCGATCGGCGAGAGCGTCGGCGGCTACTACTTCGTCGTCGACTGGCCCGCGGAGGTCCGGGACTTCTACGTCCAGCGGAAAGACGGCGGCCGGGTCGCCAAGGCGTTCGACCTCATGCACCCCGAGATGGAACTGATGAGCGGGTCCCAGCGCGAGCACCGCAAGCAGGTCATCGTCGACCGCGTCGAGTCGGAACCGAAACTCGACCCCGAGAAGCTCGACTACTACCTCGAAGCGTTCGACCACGGGCTGCCGCCGCACTCCGGCGGTGGCATGGGCCTGGGTCGTCTGCTGATGTCCCTGCTGGACCTCGACGACGTGCGCGAGACCATCTTCTTCCCCAGGGACCGCGACCACGTCGTCCCCTGAGGGTCACTCCCGGAGAGCGTAGGCGTCCCGGACGACTTCCTCGTGATCGCTGAACCAGTTCGGGACCTCCTCGTGGTCCCAGTACCGAAGTTCGTCGCCCTCGTGGGAGAGTTCTCGCTCGCCGCCCGTGATCGAACAGCGGTAGGCGACGCCGAGGAAGTGGTGGGGACCGTTGATGCCGGGCGGACTCTCGTATAGCCCCACGAGCTGGTCGATCTCGACGTCCAGCCCCGTCTCCTCTTTCGTCTCGCGCGTGGCGGTCTCCCTGATAGACTCGCCGGGGTCGGTCATCCCCGAAGGGAGACACCAGAGGTCGGTGTCGGTCCGGCGCATCAGGAGGACGCGGTCGTCCTCGTCGAAGACGACGGCGGCGGCGCCCACCTTCGGAGTGACGTGGCCGAACTCCTCTCGCAACCGTTCGCGGGCCTCCTCGGGGGGCATCTCGAGGGTCTCCCCGTAGTACTCGGAGACGATGTCGAGGATCTGTTCGTACCGGCGCGTCTCGTAGGGGTCGTCGCTGTGTTCCAGACCGTTCTGGGCGATGGTCCGGATCTCGTCCAGCATCGAGAGGACCTGGATCGTCTCAGTCATGGCTAGACGTGTCCGTCCGAGAATACAACTGTTTTCCGAATCTTCCCCCGTTGTCTAGCCGCCTCGGCCAGGGTAATATTCCGTCCCCGGGCCGGACCTGTCCGCACGGGTCGGCGGCGTCAGTCGCCGTCCCCGGCGACGGCGTCGGACGACGGCCAGAACGACTCGATCCGGAGGAGGTAGTACCCGCCCGTCACGACCGACGCGACGATGGCCGAGATGGAGACGGTCCAGAAGACGCTCACCGGGCCGGCGCCGAGGGAGAACACGACGGCGACGGCCATCGGGAGTCGCACGAGCCAGTGTTCCAGCAGCGACGACCCCATGCTGATCTGCGTCTCCCCGGCCCCGGTGAAGCCCGCCCGGAACACGTATGCCGCCGCCATCGCGGGGTAGCCGATCACGAGGATCCGGAGGTACTCGACGGCGAGTTCCAGTTCACGGCCCGCGACGTCCGGCGCGAACACCCTCACGATCGGTTGCGGCTGGAGGTACTGGACGACGCCGAGGACGCTCACCGCCACCAGTCCCAGTCCCGCGGCGACGACCGTCGCCTTCCTGGCCCGTCGATACCGGGACGCGCCGTGGGTCTGCCCGACGAAGCTCTCGGTCGCCTCCCGCAGCGCCCTGGCGGGGACGAGCGCGAGCGACAACACCCGGCCGCCGATGGTGTACGCGAACAGCGCGGCGCCGCCGCCGGCGACGAACACCAGCAGGGTCATCAGCAACTGGGCGAGTTGCCGTCCGAAGTTGAGCACG
Source organism: Halobacteriales archaeon QS_1_68_20 (assembly GCA_003021085.1). Lineage (GTDB taxonomy): Archaea > Halobacteriota > Halobacteria > Halobacteriales > PXRE01 > PXRE01. Next base: position 118,477 of record PXRE01000011.1, read on the forward strand.
GCCATCGGCGCCCCGATGCCCAGGATTCGCCTGAAGGTCGAGACGTCGAAGGAGGCGGCGTCGAGCGAGACGATCCCGTCAGCCCGCCCCCGGTGGACGAGGTACAGGCTGACCAGAAAGCCCGTCGCGTACCCGACGATGGACGCGACCGCGGCACCCCGAATCCCGAGCGCCGGGAACGGACCGACGCCGAAGATCAGGAAGGGGTCGAGCGTGAGGTTCGCGATTACCCCCACGACGACGATGTAAAACGCCGCCCGGCTGTCGCCCCGACCGATGTAGGCGGCCTCGGCGACGTCGCTCAGGGCACCGAAGAACAGCCCAGCGAGACGACCTGGAGGTAGCGGATGGCGAGTTCGAGCACGTCCCCCTCGGCGACGCCGGGCGAGATTGCGACGAACGACTCCACGAACGGTTCCGCACCGAGGTACCCGAGCAGACCGCCGGCCAGGCCGATCACCGCCGCGAACACCAACCCGTTGAACGCTACCGACCTGGCCTGCCGGTCGTCCCCGTCGCCGTACCGCTGGGAGACGAGGACCTGCGTCCCGACCATCGGCGCGAACAGGACCCCCGCGATCAGGATGTTCAGGACCGGCAGCGCCAGGCCGACGGCTGCCACCGCGTCGCCCCCGAGTCGGCCCAGCCAGAAGACGTCGACGACCGCCTGGAGAATCGAGAACAGCGTCTGCCCGACGAGCGGAATGGAGAGCCCCACCAGGACCTTGACGATGGAGCCCTCCAGGACGTCCTCTCGCTCGACGTCGATCATACGTCCGGATTCACACGCTCCACGGAATATTTTTCATTCTGTCGAGGCGTCGTAACCCCTCCTCGGCCCGCCGTCGAGACGGAACCTCTTTCCTCCGGCGCCACGAGGTCTCGTTATGGCCAGCGGTCAGGTTCGAGCGGTCACCGCGGGCGACGTGACCGACCTCTACTACGTGGACACCGGGATGTACGACACCGACGGATACACGTCGGTCTACCTGCTGGACGCCGAGCGACCCGCCCTCGTCGACACGGGCATCGGCACCGACTACGAACTCGTCCGCGACGCGATGGAAGAGGTTGGCATCGCACCGGAGGGCCTCGAAGTGATCGCACCCACCCACGTCCACCTCGACCACGCCGGGGGGACGGGCTTTCTCGCAGAGGACTGCCCGAACGCCGACGTCGTCTGCCACGAGCGGGGCGCTCGCCACCTCGTCGACCCCACCAGGCTGTGGGAGGGGACGAAGCAGGCGGTCGGGGAGCAACTGCAGTTCTACACCGAACCGAAACCGGTCCCCGAGGACAGGGTGCGCGAGGTCACCGACGGCGACGTCGTGGACCTGGGGGACCACGAACTCCGGGTCCACCACGCGCCGGGACACGCGCCCCACCACTGCATCTTCGAGGACCCCGCCAACGACGCCGTCTGCACCGCCGACGCCGCCGGCATCTACGTCCCCTCGCTGGAGCGGACCGAACCGACCACCCCCCCGCCGAACTTCGACTACGAGCAGTGCATGGACGACGTGGATGCGATCGCGGACATCGACCCCTCGGTGCTGCTGTACAGCCACTTCGGCCCCGTCGAGGGAACCGAGACGCTGGCGGAGTACCGCGACGTCCTGACCGGGTGGGTCGATACCGTCGAAGCTGCCCGCGACGACCTCGGCGAGGAGGAAGCAATCGAGCGCCTCGTCCGCGAGAAACTCCACGAGGGGGGCCTCGTCGAGGCCTGGGGCGAACTGAAGGTCCGCGAGGAGACGCGGATGAACGTCCGCGGCGTCCTGCGGTACCTTGGCGAGCGAGACTGACGGCGTCTACGTCCCGTCCCTGACGGCCCGCTGGTGAGCCAGCACCTGCTCGCGCTCGCGGATCGCCTCCGGCAACTCTTCCGGGCCGAACCACGCCAGGTCGGTCACCTCGCCGTGGTCGGCGACGGCGTCGTCGTCCAGCACGGCGCCGCCCGCAGGGTCGGCGGTGAAGACGACGACCGGCACCGGGAGTTTCTCGGGTTCGCCCAGGTGAATCTCCATGAGTCGCGTCAGCAGGACGCCGGTCAGTTCGGGGTCGACGCCGGTCTCCTCCCTGGTCTCGCGCCGGGCCGTCTCAGCGGGCGTCTCGCCGTCCTCGCCGGCACCGCCCGGCGTCTCCCACACCTCCCGGATCTCGCTTCGCACGCAGAGGACGCGTCCGTCGTCGTCGGTGACGACCGTCCCGGCGGCGTAGGGGTAGAACCGGTCGAAGAACTCGTCGGGGCTCCCGGGGAAGGCGTCGTCCTGACCCGGGAGCGGTTCGACGGTGAACGGGTCCATCCGGGGGACGTCGTTCCAGCGCTCCTCGACGCCCGCGAGGACGCCCTCGGCCTCGTCGACGACGACGTCCCGGATCTGGGTTCTCTCTGTAGCGTCCATGCGTTCGGACGCCGGCCGCGGCGTGAAATAGGTTCCGCAGGGGACGGGCGTATTAGGAATACCACATCCCTAGAGCATCCTCCATGTCCCCCGAAGCCCTAGAGCGACCTCCAGGCAAACCCTTAAGTTCGGTTCTGTGCTCCCGGGTATCACACACCATGAGCGACCACGAGACCCGGACCATGAAGGACGTCAGCCACACCCCACCGACGGGCGAATCGATCACGAACGTCTGGCACCGAGGCGACGAGTAACCGTTCTCTTTCGACCCCGTCCGGTCGTTCTCCGGTCGGTGCGAACGACGGTAAATTCGCCAGCCAGCGTGTCGTGAACTCCTAGGGCCGTGTCACGAATTCCCACAAGATTTTACGTCACTCACCGTAACGCCACGGTATGAACTGGCGGGAAGCGGAGCGGGAGTACACCGACGACGTGATCGGTGAGACGAACCTGGCACGGTTGTTCGAGGACGCCGCCGAACGCTACCTCGACCGGCCCGCCCAGCTGTACAAGGGTGGGACCTACGACCGGTCGCTGGCCCCGGGCGTCGTCCCGGAGGCGCCGGCCGGCGACTACGCCGAACTCACCTACGATGAGATGCGCGAAACCGTCCGCAACCTCGCCGCGGGGTTCCGTGACCTCGGCGTCGAGGCCGGCGACCGCGTCGGTATCTTCGCCGAGACCCGCATGGAGTGGGCCCAGGCCGACCTCGGGTTACTGGCGGCCGGGGGCGTCGTCACGACCGTCTACAAGGACTCGACACCTTCGCAGGTCCAGTACCTCCTGGGCGACCCCGGCGCGAGCGGCGTGGTCGTCGAGAACGGTGACCTGCTAGAGCGAGTACTCGACGTCGAGGACGACCTGGACCTCGAGTTCGTCGTCGTGATGGACGAGGTCGAGACCGACCGCGAGGACGTGCACACGCTGGCGGCGGTCCACGACCGCGGGAAGGACAACTACGACCACGAGGCCTACCAGAGATGGATCGACGACCGTGACCTCGACGACCTGGCGACGCTGGTGTACACCTCCGGGACGACCGGCCGGCCGAAGGGCGTGCAACTGACCCACGGCAACCTCCGGGCGAACGTCGACCAGGTACGCAAGCGCTACGGTCCGCGACCGGACAAACCCGCCGACGTCCCCGTCACCGACGAGACCAGCAGGGCGGTGTCGTACCTGCCGCTGGCGCACATCTTCGAGCGACTGGCGGGACACTTCTTCATGTTCGCCAGCGGGGCGGCCGTGGCCTACGCCGAGAGCCCCGACACGCTCCAGGAGGACTTCCAGCTCGTCCGGCCGACGACCGTGACCAGCGTCCCGCGCGTGTACGAGAAGATATACGACGCCATCCGCGAGCAGGCCACCGAGTCGGCGCTCAAGGCTCGCATCTTCGAGTGGGCGACCGGCGTCGGCCGCGCCTACCACGAGGCGGACTCGTCCGGTCCCCTGCTGGAGGGCAAGCGGTGGCTGGCCGACCGCCTGGTCTTCGAGAAGGTCCGGGAAGGGCTGGGCGGCAACGTCGAGATGATGATCAGCGGCGGCGGGAGTCTCTCGCCGGAACTGTGCGCGCTGTACCACGGCATGGGCCTGCCCATTTTCGAGGGGTACGGCCTGACGGAGACGTCGCCGGTCGTCTCCACGAACCCGCCGGAGGAACCGAAGATCGGTACCATCGGCCCGCCGGTCCCGGACGTGGAGGTCCGGATCGACGAGGGCGTGATCCTCGACGACCAGTTCCCCGGCGCCGAGGGCGAGGGCTACTGGGACAAGCCCGCCGAGACGGAAGCCGCGTTCGCCGACGGCGAGGCCCAGGTCACGGACGGCGGCAGCGACGCCGAGGGCGACGGCCGGTGGTTCCGCACCGGCGACATCGTCGAACGGCGACCGGACGGCTCCCTCGTGTTCCGCGAGCGCGCGAAGCAACTGCTGGTGCTCTCGACCGGCAAGAACGTCGCGCCCGGCCCCATCGAGGACAAGTTCGCAGCCAGCCCGGTCGTCGAGCAAGCGATGGTCGTCGGCGACGGCCGGAAGTTCGTCGCCGCGCTCGTGGTACCGAACGTCGAGCGACTCCGCAAGTGGGCCGAGGAGGGAGGCTTCGAGTTGCCAGCGGACCGGGCGGCCATCTGTGAGGACGAGCCCGTGCGCGAACGGATCCAGCAGGCCGTCGACGCTGCCAACGAGGACCTCCAGCCCCACGAGACGATCAAGAAGTTCACCCTCGTCCCGGAGGAGTTCACCCAGGAGAACGACCTGCTGACCCCGTCGATGAAGAAGAAGCGCCGGAACATCCGCGAGCACTACGGCGACGAGATCGACGCGCTCTACGGAGACTGAGCGGGCCACCTCCCGTCTCGACTGCCGACTTCCGCAGGGCTACCCGCCGACGTTCAGGACTGACCGACGACTTCTCGCGACCGTCGTTTCCGCCCCCCACAGCGGCCGCTGCGCCGGGACGGACCCCGTGAACGTGACAAACGTGTATCGTTGGAAACCAGATGAAAGATAAACTATAAGTAGATGGGCTAACATGATTGGGCTGGTGTCGCGAGATGAAACTCGAGATCACTGACGAATCGGAGAGCACCACTCCTGCAACCGGCCCCGGCGGCGCGACCTGCACCTGCAGCTGTAAGACCTGCTGCTGCTGTTGTTGTTGTTGCGCCGCGTAAGCCGGAAAGCTACCTCCATTTTTCGAGCGACACCGCGCAGTGACGATCAGGCCGTGGCGTCGGCCGCCCCCGCCGTCGGCCCGGGTGATCAGTTCCCGCGGGCGAGACGCACAGCCGGTGTCCCCACGAGCGACGACCCGCGTTCCGTCGTGCATCTGTAGAAACCAACAGGACTATTTAGGGGGACTCGCAACGTCCACAGGACATGGAATATAGACGACAGGTACCGGCAATCCAGCAGATCCGGACGTTCATGCTCAGATCGCTGCGTGAGATGTTCCGGAGCAAGATCGCCCTCTTCTGGGCCATCGCCTGGCCGATCTTCTGGTACGGGCTCACGATGGCGGTCTTCATCGGCGATCTGCCCCAGGACGTGATGGCGATCGTCAAAGCGACCAACGCGATCAACTTCGGGATGTTCGGGGCGCTGACGGTCGGACTGGTGACCTTCGCGGAGAACATCAGCTCCGACCTCGAGGAGAAGCGCTACCGGAAACTCCGGTCGCTCCCGATCTCGCCGTGGGCGGACCTCACGGGCCGGATCTTCGCCGGGTTCGCTATGGCGATCGTGTCGTTTCTCGCCCTCATGGTCGTCGGGTACCTGCACGGGGCCGCCTTCCAGTTGCGGAGCCTGGGATCCATTCCCATCGTCGTTCTCGCGTTGTTTCTGTACTGTGTGATCGGGATGGCCATCGCGGTGATCGTCGTCAGCGTCGTCAACCGCGGCGAGTACGTCACCGCCATCACGACGACGCTGCTTTTGATCCTCTTTTTCGTCACCGGCTACAACGGCGTCCAGCCCGGGTTCGTGCCGGCGGACACCCGCTCTATCGTGAACGTTCTGCCGAACTCGCTGGCGACCCGGATGGAGGTGTACCACCTCACGGAACTGGGCCAGCTCGACGACATCGCGGATTCGGGGCTGGTCCCGCCGGAACTGCCGGGCGGGCCGGAACACCTCCTCTTGCTGGCCGGGTTCGCCGTCGCACTCTGGGGGCTGTCGGTCGCCGTCATGAAGTACCGCATCTACGACGGGGAGGCGGGTGAGTGACCATGAGCGATTCCATCCTCACCGTCCGTGACCTCGTGAAGGACTTCGACGAGGGCGCCGTGCTGGAGGGCGTCGACCTCGACGTCGCCGAGAACGAGACGACCGTCCTGATGGGGCCGAACGGCGCGGGCAAGACCATCCTGCTGGCGTGCATGGCCGGTGGACTGTTCCCCGACGAGGGCGAAATCGACGTTCTCGGAGAGACGCCCTCGGCGGCCCGCTCGAAGCTGAGTTTCCTCATCCAGGGCGGGCTCGGCCTGCCGATGCTGACGGGCCGGGAGAACGTCGACTTCTACTCGGAGCTGCACCCCGCTGCGACCGACGGGTGGACCGACATCGTCGACCGGATGAACCTGGACGACGACCTCGACCGCCCCGTCGAGGACTACTCCGGCGGCATGGTACGGAAACTGGAACTGGCGATCAGCCTGTCCGTCGACGTTCCGCTGTACCTGCTGGACGAACCCACCGCCGAACTGGACCTCACGACCATCGACCAGTTGCACTCGATCCTGGAGTCCAAGAAGGACGAGGGCAAGACCGTCGTGATGACCAGCCACACGCCGCTGGACGTCGAGGTCGCCGACCGCGTCGTCTTCGTGCAGTACGGCCGTGCCGTCGCCGAGGGCGACCCCCAGGCCCTGCTGGACGAGGTGCCGGAGGTGGTCCGGGTGGTCGGGACCGCCGACTTCGAGGCCATCTCCGAGCACGTCCGGGGCGGACGCCTGTTCGACACCGGCGACGGCCGGCGCGGCTTCCTGCAGAACGGCACCGACGTCGACGAACTCCGCGAGGTTGCGACCCGCGGCGACCGCCAGCCCGAGGTCGAACTGGCCGAAGCCTCCTACACGGACCTGTTCAACTACTACACCCGGATCGCACCCGAGAAGTAGCCGCGATCCGCCTCCGGCGTTTTTCCGTCTCTCGTTTCAGTCCAGGCCCTCCTCCAGCGTCTCCAGCGTCGCCGTCCAGGCCTCGGCGGCTGCCTCGGCGTTGGCGGACGCCGTCCCGCCGAACTCCATGGGCAGGCCCGGCAGGAACGTCCCGCCGACCGTCTCGGTCGTGGGGGCGTTCGGCAGGCCGATGCCGTGGCCCGCCTCCTCGTAGTGCTCGTGGTCGTAGAACGCGTCGTAGTCGTGGTCGTCCAGGCGGTCGACGGCGATCTCCGCGAGGTCGTCGGCCGGCCAGAGGCCGTCGTCGTCGCCCGAGACCAGCAGGACGGGACCCCCGATCTCTTCAACCGGGATCTCTGCCGCCTCGACAATCTCCTCGTCGGCGGCCGCCAGGCCGTCCGCGTACGTGGGGCTGATCCGGATCGGGTTGCGGGTGAGCCACCGCCACAGCAGGGTCCGGACGAACGACAGCGAGAACTTCGTGGAGACCGTCGACAGCGGCTCCCCGTCGACGGTCCAGGCCGGGTCCGGCGGCCCGAAGTTCGGGATGCCGTCGAAGCGGACGCCGCTGGGGACGTAGCCGACCACCGTCTCTAGCTCGGGGACGCGCGAACCCAGTTCCAGCGCCAGCTCCCCGCCCCGTGAGATGCCGACGACACCGTAGGGCGGATCCGCGACCGCCGACTCCTCGGCCAGCCACTCGATCGCCTCGTCGAAGTACTCAAGCGGGATCATCTCCAGGGTCTCCGGCAGGTCCCCCGTCCCGAAGTACGCGAGCGACAGGACCGCGTATCCCTGCGAGGCCAGGAGCATGGGGAACTGCGGACCGGGGACGCCGCCGCCGGACCCGCCGAGGAACAGGATGCCCGGGTGGGGCCCGTCGGCCTCTGGACGGTGGAACTCCCCGACCAGGTCGCCCTCGTCGACGGTCTTGGTCTCGACGTCGTCGGCGAACGTCCGCTCGATGGTCGTCTCGCCGACGGTCTTGCCGTACATCTCCACGCTGAGTTCGACGACGACCGAGGTGACGTGCTCGTCGGGGTCGTCGGGGGTCATGTCCAGGCGCTTCTCGCGGGTCATCGACCAGAACAGGCCGCTGGCGTCGACGCCCTCGTAGGTCCCGTCGGTCGGTTCCATCCGCGAGAGGTCCACCCGCCCCATCTGGTCGGGCTGGAACGTCGCCCACGACGACCAGATGCCGTCGGGCAACGGCATCCGCGCCCGGACGGTCACCTCCGTCGTCGGCTTGAGGTTCGTGATCAGCACCTGGGGCGTCTCGTGGAAGGGAACCTCCTCGGGCGCTCGAATCGTCGCCCCTGCCCAGTCGTACTCCTCCTCCCAGTCCTCGTCCATCCAGTCGGCGTCGCCGTCCCAGTCGCCGCCGGGCCGGTCGGCGTCCGTTCCACCGCCGGAGCCGCCACCTCCCGTCACCATCCGTCGTACTTTCGACAGGACGCCGCCCGGAGGTTCGTCGGTCATGTGGGAACCTGTTCAGCGGAGCTAGTTAAACTTTTGATGATTTCACGTTCGTTCGGTGAAATCACCGCGCCGGCGAACGGGGGACCGGACGGGGGTGATCGGCCGGCGAGTGACGGAACCGTAATTTGTTTATCATCGTTGCCAATTTGTCGGGACATGGCGCCCCCGGACTACTGGCTGTTCGTCGTCTTCGCCGTCCCGGTCGTCGAGGGGGTCTTCTTCACCGTCGTCACCGTCGGCGGCCAGCACCTCGGCTACGAGTACGACCCCGAGCACCAGTACCTCATCCACGTCGTCTACGTCTACGCCGCGGTGGCGGTGCTGGTCGGGGTCGCCGGACTGGACCCACACCTGGCGTTCGCCTGGCCGTACCTCGCGGCCCTCCTGCTGGGCGCCGCCATGTACCACGTCGACACCTTCGCCTGGACGCGGGCGACGGGGACCGAAGCCAACTACGGGGGCCAGTCGCTGCTCGCCACGGCCCCGGCGGTCCTCAGCGCGCCAGCCGAGGAGATCGTGTTCCGGGCCGGCCTCGCGCCGCTGATCGACGCCTGGGGGCCCGTCGCCTTCGTCGTCGCCTCCGCGGGCCTGTTCGGCGCCGTCCACATCATCCAGCGGCCCCGCGAGGTGGTGCTGAAGTCGATCAACGGGGTCGTCTACTGCGCGCTGTTCCTGGCGACCGGATCGGTCGTCGCTCCGGCGCTGGCGCACCTCGGCCACAACGCCGCCTACGTCCGGGTGGCGACGGGTGCGAGTTCCGGCGCCCAGTGGACGCAGGGTTGAAACGGGACTGTCCCTGGACGATCAGGCGGGTTCAGTTTGACGAGTCTCGTTGGCTGGACCACCTCGAAAGTCCCCCGGGCGCTTTCTGCAAACACGTTCTCGGTCAGCACCGCCCAGAAAGCCCCCGGGCGCTCGACTTCCGTCAGAGACGAGCTCTGGCGACTTCCCGCTCGTTACACTCGCGGGAACGGCCGCGCCTCGCTGCGCTCCTCAGTCGCTTCGCTCCCTGCGGTGCTTATCTGGCGAGACGGTCCTGCTCGCGTCGCTGCGCGGGCTGCGCCTGGCGGGAGCTTCGCTCTCGCTGGCCTTCGCTCGGTACCTCGCGAAGCACTCGCTGACTCCCGCTCGCGGTGCTCGCGGGAGCGTCGTCCGGGCCGGATCGAGCGCCTGGCCCCTTTCAGTCCCACCCCGGGTGGTCGTGCAGTCGACCGTCGAGTGCGGGTGTGCCGGCCACCGTCGAGTGCGGGTGTGCCGGCCACCGTCGCCAATCGGAACGACCCCTGGCGATCAGGGGTAGGGGTGGGGCTTGTCGGTGGTCTCCTGGCCCTCGAAGACGGGGTGGTTCGTCGGGAGCGAGAACGGCGGCGTCAGCGGCACGAGTTCCGGGATATACACCTTCGTCACCCGGAAGTCCGTCTCCAGCATGTCCCGGGTCGTCAGGTCGAACGCGATGGGGGTCATGCCGGCGTCGTCGAGTTCCTTCAGGCAGTACTCGTAGTGGTCCTCGACGTCCCAGCCGTCGGTGTCGGGACCGGGGAGTTCGGCGCGGTCGCCCTCCATCAGGAACTCCACGTCGTCGACGTTCTCGGGGAGACTGTAGTAGAGGACGTTCCCCTCGAAGTTGTCGTGGGGGTCGTCGGGCCGGAGGTCCTCGAAGCCCATGTCGATGGAGATCTCCGCCACGAACGGCCAGCCCTGGATCGTCTCGACCAGGGCGTGCTCGATGGCGTAGGCGGCGTCGGGGTGGGCCGCACCGCCGAGGATGAAGGCCGGGAGGCCGCCGTCGTCACGCGTCGCCACGGCGCCGATCTGGGGGATGGAAAGCGGCGAGTCGTAGAAGAACGCGTCGGCGTCCATGAAGTCGTTCTCGATGTCGGCCAGCACGTCGTCGACCTCCGGGAAGTCCTCGAACCGGACGCGGTCGGGGGACTCCTGCAGACACCAGGTCCGCATGAAGCCGTCGCGCTCGACCGCTTCGAGGATCGACCCCAGCAGGGCGGACTGCAGGGAACTGCCGGCGGCCGTCCCGTTGGAGGTGCCGATGAAGTGCTCCTGGTGTTCCATCGGGCCGACGTTGAGCCACACCAGTTCCGCCGGGACCCAGACCTCCTCGCCGGTGAGGAGGTTCTGCCCGCTGGTCCAGTAGATCTCGGTCTCGCGGTCGAAGTCGTCCAGGCGCTCCTCGGTCGTCTGCTCGTCGTAGATGGCCAGGTACTCGTAGTCGACGGTCCGCTCGCTGGCGGCCATCTCCTCGTAGGTCGCCTCGACGAGTTCGTCCTCCTCGGGGGGGAAGCACATGCAGTACCGCTCGACAAACTCGCCGATGCTGCTCATGAACGACTGCTCGATCTCGCGGCCCTTGCCGCCCGCCGACAGGTCCAGATCGCCGTGGGTGCCGGCCATGTAGCCGACGCTGCAGGTGACCGGCTGGCTGATCGCGCCGGCGGGTGCCTCGCGGGTCTCGAGGGTCGCGTACAGTCCGTTCACGAGACCCGTGCGCTGGCCGAGCAACTGCGCGTACTTCGGGTCGATGACGGTGTCCCGCTCGACGAACTGCATGCTAGTCCCCCTCGCGGATGCGCTCGCCGGCCTCGATCATGTCGTCGAGCTTCACGAACCGGCCGACGTCGACCGACTCGGCCTCGCCGCAGGCGTCACACCGGGGCAGTTTCAGCACCCGGTCGACGTCGACGCCCATGTCGATGGAGTCGATGGCGACGACCCGCCCGACGGTGTAGCCCATGTCGAACGTCAGCAGGTTCAGCAGGTCCAGGGTCAGGAAGCCCGCGATGGCCCGCTCGAACGCCGGCAGGGTCACCGTCGAGAGGTGGTCCTCGTCGGCCAGCGTCTGCCGGTAGTTCTCGTGGCCGGTCGGGTTCGTGACGGAGGCGAGCATCCGTTCCCGGAAGCACTCGTAGCAGGCGGTCTCGCCGGGGTAGATCGCCGGCCCGACGATGCCGTCGAACCCGAAGATCTGCGCCGGCACCCAGGGCGTCTCCGTCTCGATGGCGATGTCGTTGATGCGCTGTTCGAGCTGCGGGTACTGGCGCGTGGCCGTGTAGACGACGTAGTCGCTGGCCTCGATGGCCGCCTCCAGGTCGTCGGCGTCGAACTCGTCGAAGCCGCTCCACTGGTCGAGGCGACTGGTGTCCTCGGCGGCCCGCTCGATGGGCTGGATCATCCCGATGTCGGTGACGCCCATCTCGAAGAGGTCTTCGGCGACCTGGATGCCCATCCGGCTGGCGTTGACGATCAGGACCGTCCGCTCGCTCAGCCGTTCCCGGTCGCGGGTCCTGAGCCTGTTCCGGACCGCCATGTGTGGGTACATGGGGTCCTCCTGCTTGCCCAGGTCGTAGACGGCCTTGCTCTGCTGGAGTCGCCGGAGCGCCTCCGCGACCTCCTCGCGTTGCTCCTCGGTCTCGAAGGCGTCCAGCAGCTCCTCGACGTGGGTCTGGCCGTCGATGAGTTCGACCAGCCGAGGGATGGTGTCGTCCTCCTCGATGTCCTGGATGGTGAAGATGGGGCCCTTCCATGGACCGCCCCGGATGTGGATGGTGTTGTCGTCGATCTGGATCGGGATGACCGACGGGTGAAACGCCGGATACGCGATGTCGTCCGCGAGTTCCTCAGCGATGTCGGTGTCGTCGCTCATGGTTTATGGGTCGGGGGTCGATTGCTCGGTGATCAGGGGTCGTTTGCCGATGGCTACGGTGTAGATGACCGCTTCGTTGATGCCGTCGATGCCGAGGTGGTCGTTCACGCCGTGGTCCTTGAAGCCCGCCAGCGGAATCGCGGCCAGGTTCATCGCCTCGGCGGTCAACAGCGTGTTCTGGGCGAGGTGGCCGGACTCCTGCATGATGTAGCGGTAGCAGCGCGGACCGTACTTCGCCATGGCGCGCCAGAACGCGCCCGTCAGCGCGAACACCACCGATGCGTCGGAGACGTCGATGATCTCGGTCGACAGCGAGAACAGTTCGTCACGTTTGTCGGCCAGGTCCGGGTCCAGGTCCAGCACCCGGATGCCGTGCTTCTCGGGGACGTAGTAGTAGGTCCCGCACGGCAGGTCCGGCCCGCCGTTCATGACCAGCAGGTAGTTCTCGACGGGGTAGAGGCCGCCGGCCGACGCGTACGCCCGGAAGGACTGGGTCACCGGGTCCTCGTCGTCCTCCTCGTCGGCGTCGTGGTCGGCGTCAGCGTCGTGATCGTGGTCGGCGTCAGCATCGTGGCCGTCGGCGTCGTGATCGTGGTCGTGATCGTCGTCGGCGCCGTGATCCGTTTCTTCCTCTTCGTAGCCGGCCCCGTCGAGGGCGTCGACGTGCTTGTGGCCGGTGACGCCGCAACTGTGGTACAGCAGGTTCGACAGTTCCTGCAGACTGATCCCCTCGCCGGCCATCTGGCGCCGGCTCCGCCGGTTCTCGATGACCTTGTGGAACGGCTCGTCCAGCGGCTCCGGCTCCGGGAGTTCGATGACTTCGGCACCTGCGTAGTCCGGACGCAACTTCGCCTGCATGAACGCGAAGCCGGACTCCGTCGTGAACCGGACGGCCGAGGGCTCCAGCTTGAAGTCCATCGCGTCCGTGTACTTCGTGTTCTCGTGGAAGAGTTCGAGTAGATTCTCGCCGGCCTCGAAGTCCTTGTTCTGGTACTCGTCGAAGTACGTGTCGTCCAGGGTCGAACTGGTCGGCTCGTACCCCTGGGACTTCAGGTTCCGAAGCTGATTGATGTTGATCCTCATACGTCTCCACCCGGAGTCGAAGGCTGGCTCGCCCGGGTCGGACCCCCGGGGGAGGTTCTGTTACGCCGAAGACTAGTCATCGGCATCACACCTCACTGTGTGGGGGTGTTCATTTAAGTTTTGTTATTATTTGGTGCTATCATTTCCCCGGTCGAATCCGGGACCCCGGGGTATCCTAGGCAGTCGGGGCGTCGGGCACGTCCGCGTCGGACCACCGACGCGAGAGCGACCGACTACGGACGACGACGGGGCGGCTTTCTCCGGACCGGTTCCGCCGACTTATAACGATTCCCGCGCCAGCGCCGCCCTGCCCCGGCCCTACCCTTTATAATCGTTTGTGAAGAAATACCGCGAAACATGGCGTGGGAGCAGACGGAGCGAGCGTTCGAGCACGAGTTGCTCCGCGAGGAGACGCTACCGCGGGCCTTCGAACGGAGCGCGGCGCAACGGCCGGCCGAGACCGCACAGATGTACAAGGGTGGGATCTACGACCGGTCGCTGGCCCCGGGCGTCGTCCCGGAGGCGCCGGCCGGCGACTACGCCGAACTCACCTACGGCGAGATGCGCGAGACCGTCCACAATCTCACCGCGGGGTTCCGCGATGTGGGCCTGTCGGCCGGCGACCGGGTTGGCATCTTCGCGGACACTCGCATGGAGTGGGCGCTGTCGGACTGGGCGACCCTCGCGGCGGGCGGCGTCGTCACCACGGTGTACGAGGGGTCCTCGCCGTCGCAGGTGCAGTACCTGCTGGGTGACTCGGGGGCCACGGGCGTGGTCGTCGAGAACGGGGACCTGCTGGAACGGGTGTTCGAGGTCGAGGACGCCCTGAACCTGCAGTTCGTCGTCGTGATGGACGAGGTGGACGTGGACCGCGACGACGTCTACACGCTCGCGGAGATCCACGACCTTGGGGCCGGAGCGTTCGACCGGGAGACCTACGAGAGCTGGATCGACGACCTCGACTACGACGACCTGGCGACGCTGGTGTACACCTCCGGGACGACCGGCCGGCCGAAGGGCGTGAAACTGACCCACCGGAACGTCCGGTCGAACCTCAACCAGTCGTTCCGGCGGTTCGGTCCGCGGCCCGACAAGGGCGACCTGCCGGTCGTCGACGAGGACTCCACGTTGCTGTCGTACCTGCCGCTGGCGCACATCCTCGAACGGACGGCCGGGCACTTCCTCCCGTTCGGCGTCGGCGCGACGGTCGCCTACGCCGAGAGCCCCGACACCCTCCAGGAGGACCTCCAGACCGTCCAGCCGACCGGGATGGTCAACGTGCCGCGCATCTTCGAGCGCATCTACGACGGGATGCGCGAGCAGGCCAGCGAGTCGGCGCTGAAACTCCGGATCTTCGAGTGGGCGATGGACGTCGCCAGGGAGTACCACCGCACCGACCGGCCGGGCCCGGTGACGCGACTCAAACACCGCCTGGCCGACCTGTTGGTCTACCGCCAGATCCGGGAGGGGATGGGCGGCAACGTGGAGTTCCTCAACAGCGGCGGCGGCACCCTCAGCGAGGACGTCGCCCGCCTCTTCCAGGGGATGGGGTTCACCATCCTGGAGGGCTACGGCATGACCGAAGCGTCGCCCGTCGTCACCGCGAACCCGGCGGAGAACCCCAAGCCGGGGACCATCGGCCCGCCGTTGCCCGGGATCGAGGTAGACGTCGACGTGACGGTCGTCCCGGAGGGCGGCCTCGCCGGCACCCTCGGGGAGGCCGGGGAGTTGCTCGTCCGGGGCGAGAACGTCTTCGAGGGCTACTGGAACAAGCCCGGGGAGACAGAGGCGGCGTTTACGAACGGCCCCGCCGGCGACGGGGGCGACGATCGGTGGTTCCGGACCGGCGACGTCGTCACGATCCGGCCGGACGGCTACCTGGTGTTCCACGAGCGCGCGAAACAACTGATGGTGCTCTCGACCGGCAAGAACGTCGCGCCGGGGCCAATCGAGGAGGCGTTCGCGGACGAGGACCTGATCGAGCAGGTGATGGTCGTCGGCGACGACCGGAAGTTCGTCGCCGCGCTGGTCGTCCCCAACGTCAGGGAACTTCGGCAGTGGGCCGAACGCGCCGGGGTCGACCTGCCCGACGACCCCGGGGCCGTTTGCGAGAACGACCGCGTCCGTGCGCGCGTGGAGGAGGTCGTCGCCGCCGTCAACGCGCACTTCGAGTCCCACGAGCAGATCGGCGACTTCCGGTTGATCCCCGAGGAGTTCACCGAGGACGACGACCTGCTGACCCCGACGCTCAAGAAGAAACGCCGGAACATCCGCGAGCGCTACGCCGAGGAGATCGAGTCCATCTACGCGACCGACTCCCGGGAGACGGTCGCCGGGGAGTGAGGTTTGCCGTTTCGGCCCGTCGTGACCGGTGACGCGGCCCCTCGTTCAGGCGTGGCACGGTAGACGCCAAGTGACAACCTTTTCCGGGTGCCGGTCGAAATTTCCGAGCGATGGGTGAACGAAGGTGAGTTCGGGCCCAATCCTGCCGCTAGTTGCGGCGATCATCGCGCTCGGGGTCGGCGCGAAGGTGCTCGCCGACCGGTACCAGGTGCCGAGCGTGCTGTTCCTGCTGCTCGCCGGCATCCTGCTCGGGCCGGTGTCGGGCGTGATCGGTGACGCCCTCGGGTTCGACCGCCTGGTCTCGCTAGAGACGTTCGGCGACGCGCTGTCGCCGATCGTCGGCCTCGCGGTCGCAATCATCGTCTTCGAGGGCGCGTTCCACCTGAAGCTTCGGAAGCTGCGGGAGTCGCCAGCGGCGGCCCTGCGACTGGTGACCGTCGGTGCCGTGGTGTCACTGGTCGGGACGGCCATCGCTGTTCGGTTCGCCCTGGGGTCGTCCTGGCGGATCGCGTTCCTCGTCGGCGCGCTGCTGGTGGCGACCGGGCCGACGGTCATCACCCCGATCATGGACGTCGTGCCGGTCCGTGACCGGGTCGCGGCGGCCCTGGAGACCGAGGGCATCGTCAACGACGTGACCGCCGCCATCCTGGCCGTGGTCGTGTTCGAGTCGTTGACCCTGGGGACCCCCGACGCTGGCCAGTTCGTCTCCCAGTTCCTCCAGCGACTGGGCGTCGGCGTCGTCGTCGGCATCGTGATCGCGGTCGCCATCTGGTACCTGGTCCGGTTCGTCGACCTCTCGCCGGGCAACGCTCCCCAGAACGCCCGTCTGCTGGTGCTGGCGGGCGCCATCGTGGCGTTCTCGGGGGCCGACACCCTCGCCAGCGAGGCGGGAATCGCCGCCGCCGCGACGGCCGGGGTGCTGCTGGGCAACGCCGACCTCCCCTACGAGGAGGACATCGAGGCGTTCAAGGGCGACATCACGCTGGTCGTGCTGTCGTTCGTCTTCATCGCCCTTGCGGCCCTGCTGGAGTTCGACTACCTGCTCGAACTCGGGTTCGGCGGCATCGTCCTCGTGGCCGCGGTGGCGCTGGTCGTCCGGCCCCTGCTGGTGTTCCTGTCGGCGACCGGGGACCGCTTGACCACCGGCGAGAAACTGTTCATGAGCTTCGTCGCTCCCCGGGGGATCATCCCGGCGTCGGTCTCGACGCTGTTCGCCATCGAGATGACCAGCAGGGCCAACGAATTCCGGGAGGAGGCGGCAGCGGTCGGCGGCGCCGAGGCCCAGGAACTGCTCGCACAGGCCGCCACCTACGACCAGCAGTCCCAGATCCTCGTCGGGACGGTCTTCCTCGTCATCATGGCGACCGTCGCGATCGAGGGCGGACTCGCCCGCCACACCGCGGAATTCCTTGACGTGATACCGATGCGCGTAATCGTAGTCGGGGGCGGGAAGGTGGGCCGGTCGCTCACCACCCGCCTCGAAGCACGGGGAGAGAACGTCGTCATCGTCGAAGAAGACAGAGACGTGGTAGAGACGGCCCGCAAGGGAGGGTTCACCGTCCACAGCGGGGACGGCACCGACTCGGAGGAACTCCAGGCAGCGGGCATCGATAACGCCAGAACGGTCGTCGCCACCACCGGCGACGACGAGATCAACCTGCTGGTGGCCCAACTGGCGACCTCGAAGTTCGACGTCGAGAACGTCATCGCGCGGGTTAACGACCCGAGCAACGTCGACGCCTTCGAGGACCTGAACGTCCGGACCATCTCGTCGACGGACGCGACCGCCTGGGCCATCGACAACGCCATCGAGCGGCCGGCGCTGGCCCGCTGGATGACCCAGATCGGCCGGGAAGGCGACGTCCAGGAGGTCGAGGTCAACTCCTCGGCGTTCGTCGGCCGGCCGATCCGGGAGATCGGGCCGGAACTCCCGGCAGGGTGCCTGGTCGCGCTGGTCACCCGCGACGGGGAGACGTTCGTCCCCGCCGCGGACGACACCATCCAGCGGGGCGATCACGTCACCCTCCTCGGGCAGAGCGAAGCCGTACACGAGGCGATGCAGCGGGTCAACTCCGAGTGATTTTTCACCGGCGTCGACCTCGGCCAGCGGTCGTCGCTCGACCGCCCGTCACTCACCCGCCGTCGGGTGTGGTCCCGTCACGGTCCGCGGACTCGTCGTCGGCCGGGTGCCCGCCTCCGGAGTCGTCCTGATTCTCGGGTCCGCCGTCCGACCGGCCCGCCCGGCGCTGCCGGAGGCTCTCCCGGAGTCGCTCCCGGAGCGTCTCGTGGAGGTGCTCGGCGCGGTCCTCGTCCACGTCGTAGGCGGTGGGATGGCGACTCCAGACGACGGCCGAACTCGCGGTGTCGGCCACGACGCTGGCGATCCGCCACCGGCGCTGGAAGTAGGTCCGCTCGGTCACCACGGTCTGGATGCGGTAGTACGGTACCAGTTGCGTGTTGCGGCGCCAGAAGCCCGTCCGGGTGACGAGGTGGGAGTCGCCGACGCCGAACCCGCGGTTGGTCCACTTCAGGTGTGCGGCGACCGGCGCCAGCGCCAGGCCCACGACCGCGACGTACCAGGGCAGGTCGACGGACAGGCGGTCGACGGCGAACAGGACCGCCGTCAGCGCGACGGTGAGCATCCCGTACCGGATGGCGTAGCGCTGGCGCGCCCGCTTCGGCGGGCGCTCGACGGAGAAGTCCTCGACGCCCTCCAGTTCCGTGGCGAAGTCCTCGACGGCCTCGCGGTCGGCCAGCGGCACCGCCGAGGGGACCTGCTGGCCGTTCCCGCGGCCCTGGCCCGGCGTGTACCCGGCCGTCTCGACCATGAGCGCGGCGTATCCGAGTCGACGCATCAGCGGGTTCTCCCGGATGGTCAGCGTCTGGACCTTGTCCAGCGGGATGGACCCGCTGTAGCGCTGTAACAGTCCCCGCTCGTAGACGAGTTCGTCGTCGATCCGGGCGAGCCGGAAGTCGAAGTAGCGCACGAACGTCAGCGCGGCGCTGACGACCCAGGAGACCAGTAGCAGGCCGACCAGGCCGGCCAGTCCCAGCGCGAGCATCAGCGGATCGCCCGCGCTGGCCGGCCCGTCACCCAGCAAGTCCGCGGTCAGCGACACCAGGAAGTCGCTGACCAGGGGCAGCCCGAACACCAGGGGAAAGAGGACGCCCCAGCGGAACGAGACGCCGCTCAGCACCAGCAGTTCCTGCATCGAAAGTTCGAACAGCACCGTCTCCTCGGGTTCGCCGGGCGACTCGCCCGTGACGGCTTCCTCGTCGGTTACCTCCTCGCCGGTAGTCGCCCGGCCGGCCGGCGCGTCCCCGGCCGCGGCCCGGCGCTGGCCGGCGTCGCTCCGCTTGCGGCGGCGAATCTCGCGCTGGAGTCTGTCGGCCTCCTCGCGGGCGACGAACCGCAGTTCCGCCTCCGTCTGGCCGCCGCCGGCGGTCTCCAGCCTGACCGAGGCCAGCCCCAGGAGTCGGCCGACGAACGTCTGGTGGACGTCGACGTTCTGGACCCGCCGCAGCGGAATCTCGCGGTTCTGCCGCTGGAACACGCCGGAGGTGATGTGCAGGGCCGACCCGCCCAGGCGGTACTCGAACACGGCGTAACTGGCGACGCCGTACCCGGCCCCGAGCAGGAAGCCCAGCGGCGCCAGCACGAACACGGACTCGAACGGGAGAACGCCGGCCGCGCCGCCGCCGATGGCGCCCAGGAAGAAGCCGAACGCCCCGCCGTTGAATCCCGTCTGGCCGGCGTCGATGACGGCCGTCAGGGGGTGCAGGCTCCGGTACTCGGGGTCGCCGTCGTCCAGGGGCTTCCCGGAGCCGTCGCTTCCGTCGGCGCTATCTGCGCTCCCGTCTCCCTCGCCGGGGGCCGTCACGGCCTCGTCGGCGGTGGCCCCGGCCCCGTCGGTGGGGTCCGCCGGGGGTTCGTCCGGCGTCGTCACGCTGTCGTCTTCGTCGGTCATGCTCCGGTCAGACTGCGTCCTCGTGTTCGCTCTCGATGGCCAGTTCCCGGAGGCGTTCGCGCAGTTCCTCGGCCCGTTCGGGCGCCAGCCCCGGGATGGTCACGTCGGCCCCGCGGGACCCTGCGGTGTAGACCACGACGCTCGCCAGGCCGACGAGTCGCTGGACCGGCCCGCGCTGGGTGTCGACGTGCTGGACGCGGACGAACGGGACCGACGTGACGACGCGGGTGATCACGCCCCGTTCGAGGTAGAGTCCGTCGTCGTCGACGACGAACCGCCACACGCTGTAGCGCGCCAGCGCGTGCGCGGCCCCGAGGAGGGCCAGGACGGCCGCGACGGCGAGCACCCATGGCCCGACCCCGAGTACGTACGTATCCAGCGCCAGCAGAATACCGCCGACCAGCACCGTCCCGACCAGCGCTTGCAGGACCCACACGATTCGAACGTTGGGGTGCAGCGTCTCCATCGGCATGGCCTGGGTCCGCACGCCCCATTACCTTTCCGTTGGGTCGCCCGCGATCCGACGGGTTCCGCCGGCCCCGAAACCGCCGCCTTCCACTATAAAAACGCTTAATTCGCCGGGACGTTTACGTCAGGGAGGAAATGACTCCCGGTCCGGTGGTGACGACGAGCGCGACGCTCGCGGCAGCGACTGCACCGTTCGGACTCCCCTCGTGGACCATCCCCGTCGGGGGAACGCTCGTCCTCCTGGTCCTGCTGTTGCTGTCGGGATTCTTCTCGTCCTCCGAGATCGCGATGTTCTCGCTGCCGCGCCACCGGGTGGAAGCGTTGGCCAGCGAGGGGATGCCGGGCGCCGAGACGGTCCGGGAACTGAAGGAGGACCCCCACCGGTTGCTGGTGACCATCCTCGTCGGCAACAATCTGGTCAACATCGCCATGTCCTCGGTGGCGACCGGCCTGCTGGCGCTGTACCTCAGTCAGGGCCAGGCGGTCGCGGTCGCCACCTTCGGGATCACGGCGCTGGTGTTGCTGTTCGGCGAGAGCGCGCCGAAGTCCTACGCGGTCGAGAACACGGAGTCCTGGGCCATGCGGATCGCCCGCCCCCTGCAGTACTCCGAGTACCTCCTGTACCCGCTGGTGGTCGTGTTCGACTACCTGACCCGGGCGGTCAACCGGGTGACCGGCGGGCGCTCGGCCATCGAGACCTCCTACGTGACCCGCTCGGAGATCCAGGACATGATCGAGACGGGCGAGCGGGCCGGGGTGCTGGAGGAAGACGAGCGCGAGATGCTCCAGCGCATCTTCCGGTTCAACAACACCATCGCCAAGGAGGTGATGACCCCGCGACTGGACGTCGACGCCATCTCCGTCGACGACTCCATCGCGGAGGCTATCGAGACCTGTATCCAGTCGGGCCACGCCCGCCTGCCCGTCTACGAGGGCAGTCTCGACAACGTCATCGGCATCGTCCACATCCGGGACCTCGTCCGGGACAGCAACTACGGCGGCAACGACGACGTCGACCTCGAGGACCTCATCGACCCGACCCTGCACGTCCCCGAGAGCAAGAACGTCGACGAACTCCTCAGCGAGATGCGCGAGCAGCGGATGCACATGGTGATCGTCATCGACGAGTTCGGCACCACCGAGGGCATCGTCACCATGGAGGACATGGTCGAGGAGATCGTCGGCGAGATCCTGGAGGGCGAGGAGGAAGACCCCGTCACCCAGGTCGACGACCGAACGGTGCAGGTCCGCGGCGAGGTCAACATCGAGGACGTCAACGACGCCCTGGGGATCGAACTCCCGGAGGGCGAGGAGTTCGAGACCATCGCCGGGTTCATCTTCAATCGCGCCGGCCGCCTGGTCGAGGAGGGCGAGCAACTGGCGTACGACGGCGTCGAGATCCGGGTGGAAGAGGTCGAGAACACCCGGATCAAGGAGGCCCGCGTCCACCGGACCGAGGAGTACGAGACGGACGTGGAACGGCCCCCGGAAGAGAACGAAATCCCGGAGTGAGGACTGACACCTTCGAGGCGTGGCCGGGGCCGTTCACCACCGAGAGCGACGTCCGCGTCACCGGCCTCCGGATAAGCGGCCCCGAGTGGGAGTGGCGCGACTACGGCAAGCCCGTCGGTAACGCCGTGACGATCCAGGGACACAACTGCGAGGTCGACAACGTCGAGATCTGGGCCTTCAACCACTCCGCCGTCAAGGTCCACTACGGCGCGTACATCCACCACAGCCATCTCCACCACAACCCGGTCGGGGCTGGGCCACGGCGTCCAGTGCGTCGACGGCCGGGGGACGCTGATCGAGTACAACCACGTGGTGTTCAACCGCCACTGCGTCGCCAACAGCGGGCAGGCGGGCTACGAGGTCCTGTACAACTACTTCGGCGGCTACCGGGCGCCCTCCTACCAGGTGGGTACCCGCGATCCGGGCGGAACGACCCTGGAGATCCACCACGACACGTTCGTGCCGACGCTGCACATGGGCCAGCACGGCAACAACGACCCGGACAGCCACGTCACGATCCGTGGGGTTCCCGACGACGTCGCCGACATCCACCACAACTGGTTCTACAACCCGAAAGAGCCCATGGCGCCGCCGGAGGGGGACCGGGCGATCATCCAGATCGACGACACCGACGACTGGGATCACGCCACAGAATGGCGAAACGTCACCTTCTCGAACAACCACTACGGCTCCGACGAGCCCGCCGACTCCAACGTCGGCGCGCCGGTCGACGGCTACGCCAACGAGGACGCACTGAAAGGCGTCTACGAGGACTTCGACCGGGGATACCCGCTGGCCGACTACAGCGGCGCCACGCACCTGTTCGACACCACCTCGACGACCTACGAGGGTGACAAGGCGCTGGTCAACGACGGCGGCGACTACGGAAGCGCCGTCTCGCTGACCGGCCTCAGGGAGTACCCGAGTCGCGGCGACGAGGTCCACCGCCGGTTCGACAACGCCAGCGACGACAACTTCGTCGGGTTCCACTTCTTCGCCCAGTCCGAAACCGACAGCCCCGACGGGTACTCCGTGGGCATCAGCAACTCCGGCGCCTGGTGCATGTGGCTGGAGTCGGACGCCGGCTTCGAACGGATCGCCAGCCAGGACCTCCCGTCCAGCGAGCAGATCGACGGCTGGTACCGCGCGGAGATCTGGACGGACGACACCACGGTGTACGCCGACCTCTACGACGATTCGACCGACGAGTTGCTCGCGTCCATCCAGGCCGACGACGCCACCTTCTCCTCGGGCGGGATCGGCTTCCGGTCGGCCGGCAACGGCGAGGTCTGGGACTTCGTCTACTGATCGAACGGCGGTGACCCGCCGCCGCTAACCGGGCGCCCGGGGACCGGCCGGCGGCCAGCGAACCACTTCCTGTGGTCCGTTTCAGGCGTTCGTTCTAGAGCAACGACATCAGCGCGTAGCCCGCCACGCCAGCGACCGTCAGCGATCCGATCCACGCCAGCACCGTGTACCCCATCTTGGCCGCGCTGACGCCGGCCCCGTTCCGGGCGGTGGCGCCCGCGTATCCGGCGCCGACGATGGTGGAGACGATGATCTCGTTGAACGAGACGGGGATGCCGAAGAGGACGGCGGTCTGGGCGATGGCGAACGCCGGGATGAGCGCGGCGATGGACCGGCGCGGCCCCAGCGAGGAGTAGTCCTGGCTGAGCGCCTTGATGAGCCGCGGGGCGCCGGTCCAGGACCCGATCAACAGGCCCGCGCCGCCGAACGTCAGCAACGCGACCGTCGGGACCGCCAGACCCACCGACGAGGGATCCAGTAGCGGCAACAGCGGCCCGACGGCCAGGCCGACCTGGGTGCCGCCCGCAGAGAAGGCGACCAGGCCACCCAGCGCCAGCAGGAACCGCCGCTGGCCGCGGGCCAGGTTCACCCGGAGTTCGCGGGCCATCACGAGCGCGACGGCGGCGGCGAACGCCAGCGAGACGACGACCGAGACTGCCACCTCGGGGCCGCCGATGGCCCGGGCGGCGGCGGTCGCCGGGGTCGCGCCCTCGCCGTCGGCGCCCAGCACGGCGAACTCCACGTTGGCGACCAGCAGGCCGACGAGGCCCGCCAGTGCCGGCACGACCGCCCGTTCGGGCGCCCGCTCGTCGGCGAGCAACCGGGCGGTGACGTAGGCCGCGCCGCCGCCGACGAACGGCGTCCCGATCCACAGCGCCGCGATCTGCTGGTACTTGCCCCAGGCCGGGACGCCGCCGATAGCGAGGCCGACGCCGACGACCGCGCCCGTGACCGTGAACGCCGTGGCGATGGGGTAGCCCGTGAACACGCCGATGGCGACGAGGACGGCCGCGACCAGCAGGGCCGCGATGGCCGCCTCCGCCGAGAGTTCGACGCCCCGGACGAGTTCGTTGCCGACGGCCTCCGAGACGTTGGCGCCCTGCAACACGGCCCCGAGAAAGCCCAGGATGCCGACGACGAAGCCAGCCCGCATGATGGAGATGGCGTTGGCGCCGACCGCGGGGGCGAACGGGGTCGACCCCGAGGACCCGGCGCCGATTGTCCAGGCCATGAACAAACTCGCCAGTCCCGCGACCGCGAGCGTGATCGCCGTCCCCGCCTCGACCATGTTGCCCGCGTACCCGGGGCGTTCTCAAGGGTCTACCGGTCCGGACTCGAAACCCGGATGCCCGGACCGCGGCGCGCTCAGTTGGTGGTGGACTTGGACTTGTCCTCGATCTCCTCGCGGGGCGCCTCCACGCCCTCTGCGGCCTCGACGGTCTCCGTCTGCTTCTCGGTGTCGACGTGCCAGCGGGTGACGGCGTCCTCGTACTCGCCGAGGCGCTCGGAGACGAACCCCTTGAGGTCGTCGTCGTTGACGTTGACCTCGAAGACGAACCGCTCGTCGTCGTCGCCGCGGGCGGTCTTCTGGAGGTTCGCGGAGACGAGTTCGTTGTCGAAGTAGTAGGGAGCGAGCTGGGTCATCACCCGCTTGTAGACGGTGTCCTCGACCTTCCTGATAGCCTTCCGGCCCGCCGAGTCCGCGGCCCTGGCGGCGTACTTCATCGAGTCCTGCCAGCTATCGACGGCCGCCTCGTCGTCGCCCTCGTCCAGTTTCTCGTAGGACTCGGCGAGTTTCTCGCCCGCAGTCTGCATGTCTTCGCCGGGGTTCTTGCCGGCCTTCTCGCCTTCGCCCTCGTCGATGCGGGCCTGCTCGGCGGTCTTCTCCGGGACCTCCTCCTCGATGCGCTCGTGGGCGCGGGGCCGCCACTCGTTCCACTCCTCGAACGCGTCCTCGTAGGAACCGAGGTCGACCGGCACCGCCTCGGCGGGTGGGGTCTCCGCCGTGGTCACCTCGTCCTCCTCGACGTCGGCGCCGCTGAGTCCGGCCTCCCGCAGTGCGCGGGTGACCCGCTCGCCGTGTTCGACGACGTCGCCCCAGGTGCCCCGGACCTTGAACCCGGAGATGCTCTCTTCCATTCGGTACGGCCCTACCGGTTTCACGATAAATATGTCTTGCCCCCAGGAACTGCCGTTGGTACCCGCTACTGCGGATCCAGTCCGCTGGCGCCGGCCGACGCGGACGGTCCCGCTACCGGCCGTAGGTCAACCGCGTCGCGAACTCGTCCAGGCGCCGTTTCACCTTGCCCGCCCAGACCTGCGGCCGGGAGAAGGCCCGGAGTTCGTCCTCCGGCACCTCGATTCGCTCGTCGCCGAACGGGTCCGGGCCGCCGTCCTCGTCGGACCCGGCGGTGTCGACCACCGTGGTCATGGCACAGCGGCCACACGCTTCAGTGTCTTTTCCGCCCATGGCTCTCGTTCGCACGGAGGGCGGCCACGATCTTAACGCTTCCCCGGCGGGCCACCGCGGCCAGAGAATGGCCCGACGCCCCCGTTCAGGCACAAGACGTTTCTGTCAACGGGGGCCAGTGTGGCCCATGCGTCGCCGCCAGGTCCTCGCCGCGACGGTTGCTGGGGTGGCCGGCGCCCTGGCCGGGTGCTCCCAGATCGTGGCCTCGCTCGCGCTGGAAGCCGTCGACGACGCCGGCATCGCCGAGCGGTACGCCCGGCCGGCGACCCGTCTCCGCGACGAACACCGCCGACTCGTCGCCGACGCCGTCGAGGAGGACCACGCCACCCACGAGACCACGGACCGGCCGTTCGACCCCGACCGCCCCGTCGGCTATCGCGGGCGGTACTACGAGTTCACCCACGAAGCAGTCGGCCAGCGTTCGGCGACCAGGTACGGCATCCGGGTCGACTACGACCCCGACGAAGGGGCCGGGGAGGTGGGCGACGTGGACTACGCCGACCTCCCGGCGGTCGACCGGGCGGCGCTGGAGGAACTAGTACCCCCGGAGGGCGACCCACGGACCAGCGACGGGTTCGACCTCGGCAAGCCGGCGGTCTACGCCCCCGAGGAGGCCGAGCGGTCGGTGCTCGTCCCCGAGCAGGAGTACGACGTCGTCGTCCACCGTGGCGAGCGGTACCTGCTGGACGTCGACGACGGCGAGTCGGTGACGCTCACCGAGTACCGCTACACCGCCGAGCAGGTCGCCGCGGACGCCGCCGAGCTGGCCGAGCAGGTCCGCGAGCGGTACCGCTTCGAACTGACTGGCCTCTCGACGGCCCAGCGGAAGATCCTCGACGCCGCCCGCGAGGACGAGTACCGCGAGGAGGAACCGTCCGCGGCGTTCCGGGATCTGGTGGGCCGGTTCCGGTCCCACGAGGCCATCGAGGCCGACGAGGACGGCGGCGAGTGGTTCGTTCGCTACGACGCCGGGGAGTACTGGGCGGACCTGGAGACGCCGACGACCTGGCGCGAGGCCACGGTCGCCCAGGAGACGCCGTCGGACTACTGATCCCGCCGCCGCACAAGACACGCCGCCTGGAGAAGACGGACCGCCGACTGGAACGGGTGGCACGGAGGCTGGAGACGGAACGCCGACCGGGACCCCTGGAACCGCTCGCCATGTTGCAGTACCCGCCGCGGTTCGACCCCGCCAGTTGCGAGGAGGTGACGAGTCAGTGACGTTCGAACTCGACTGGGGGACGGGGACGCGGCGGTTCTCGGTCGACGCCCGGGAGTAGGCCGTCCGTCGAGGGACTGCCGCCGGACGGACGACCCCGCCCCGAATCCTTATTTCGGGTGGGGAACAACTCCTCTTCCGTGGCCTCCACCAACGGGTACATGCGCTTTTTCCCGTACGAGGACCCCTACGGCCACCAGCGGGAGGCGATGGACCGCATCTACAACGCCCTCGTCCGCGGCCAGGACGTGCTGTTCGAGGGCGCCTGCGGCACGGGCAAGACCCTCTCCGCGCTCGTCCCCGCACTGGAGCACGCCCGCGAGACCGACCGCACCGTCGTCATCACGACGAACGTCCACCAGCAGATGCGCCAGTTCGTCGCCGAGGCCCGCGCCATCACCCGGCAGGAACCGATCCGTGCGGTCGTCTTCCGGGGGAAGGCCTCGATGTGCCACCTCGAAGTGGGCTACGAGGAGTGCCAGGTGTTGCGGGACGACACCTACGAGGTGGTCGACGCCGAGCGCGACCGCGCGCAACTGGAGCGCCGACAGCGCCAGCTACTCGACCAGATGCAGGACGGCGGCGAGGACGCCGACGAGGCCGCGGAGGCCCGCTCGGCCGTGATGGACGAACTCGAAGCGGTCGAGGACGAACTCGCGGAGTTGCGCGAGGCGACCACCTGCGAGTACTTCTACAACAACCTCACCACGGACACCGGCGAGTTCTACGAGTGGCTGTACGACGACGTGCGCACGCCCGACGACATCTTCGAGTACGCCCAAGAGCGGACGCTGTGTGGCTACGAACTCCTGAAGGACGGCATGGACGGCGTCGACCTGGCGGTGTGTAACTACAACCACCTGCTGGACCCGTTCGTCCGGGACCGCTTCTTCCAGTGGCTGGACTGCGACCCGGAGGACGTGGTGGTGGTCTTCGACGAGGCCCACAACGTCGAGGACGCCGCCCGCGACCACGCCCGGCGGACGCTTACCGAACACACCCTGGAGAGCGGGCTGGACGAACTCGACGAGACCGACGACCCGCGGGCCACGGACGCCGAGAACGTCCTCGGGGCCTTCCGGACGGGGCTGGTCGAGGCCTACGAGAGCCAACTCGGTACGGTCGGGCAGGTCGGGGAGTCCTGGACGGACCTCTCGGTCGCCAACCCCGACCGCCGGGACGACCTCACGCTCGCGTTCCTGGCGGCCTACACGGGCCGGGGGTTCGACCACGACCTGGAGGCCGCCCGGGAACTCGGCCGGGAACTCGACCGGCAGTACGAGGAGGCCTATCGCGACGGCGAGACGGACACCCGCAGGGAGTCCCAGGTCCTGGTGGCCGCGGAGTTCGTCGCGGACTACCTCGACGAGGCGACCGCGCTCGGCCAGTACCCCGTCGTCTCGGTGCGCCGGGACGACCGCTCGGGGGACGTGTACGGCCGCGCGGAACTGTACACCTGCATCCCGCGGGAGGTGACCGGCGACCTGTTCGATTCGGTCCACGCGAGCGTCCTGATGAGCGCCACCCTTCGGCCGTTCGACGTCCTCGGCGAGGTCCTCGGCCTCGCGGACCCGGCGACGATGGCCTACGAGTTGACCTTCCCCGGGGAGCGCCGGCAGACGATGGCGGTCGACGCCCCGCCGCTGTTCGCCAGCGAGCGCGAGGACCCCGAGACCCAGGAGGTCGTCGCCGGGACCCTGCGGGACGTGATCGAGTTCACGCCGGGCAACGCCCTCGCGTACTTCCCGAGTTACGGAGAGGCCGAGCGCTACCACGAGCGCCTGGCGGGCACCGTCGACGGGACGGTCCACCTCGACGAACCGGGGGTCCGCGCGGAGGAGTTGCGCGAGGAGTTCGTCGCCGACGGGGACGCGCTGTTCACCTCGCTGTGGGGCACCCTGACCGAGGGCGTCAGCTTCGACGGCGACGACGCCCGCTCGGTGGTCGTTGTCGGCGTCCCGTACCCGCACCTCAGCGACCGGATGGAGGCGGTCCAGGACGCCTACGACGCGACGTTCGACGTGCCAGGCGGCCGGGACGCCGGGTGGCAGTACGCCGTCGAGGTGCCGACGATCCGGAAGACGCGCCAGGCGCTCGGACGGGTGATCCGCTCGCCCGAGGACTTCGGCGTCCGCGTGCTGGTCGACCGGCGGTACTGCGCCGGGGCGGCTTCCGACCTGGGGAAGTACAGCGTCCACGACACCTTCCCGCCGGAGGAACGCGAGGAGATCGTCGACGTCGACCCCGAGAAGCTGAAGTTCTCCCTGTTGAACTTCTTCAACGGCCTGGACGCTTACGACGGCGACCCGCCGCGGCCCTGAACGACCCGCCGAGACCCTGAACGATCCGCCGCGACCCTCACCGACCTCCCGAGGACGGCCGGAATTCCGCGGGCCTTTCAGACGGTCTCGTCCGGGTCGTGGCGGTCGGCCATCCGCTGGGCCTCCGAGGCGTAGCGCTCCCGCTCGTCGTCCTCGGTGGGTTCCAGTCGGTCCGGTTCGACGTCGCGGGCGGCGGTTACGTCCCGGAGGCGGTTGGCGGCCCGCTGCTCGACGAGTTTCCGGTCGCCCCCGGTGGTCGCGTACACCAGCGTCACCAGGCCCTTGTCGGTGTACTCGCGTTCGACCAGCCAGCAGCGGATGGTGTCCATGGCGTCGCCTCGGGCGGCCGCGGGCTTGTATCCTGCGTCCCGCAGTCGCCACTCGCCGTGGCCGGCCGCCCTCACTCCTCGTACCAGGTGCCGTCCATCCACTCGTCGGCCCGGTCCGCGAGTTCGTCGAACACCGGTTCCAGCGCCTCGCCCTTCTCGGTGAGACTGTAGTACACCCGATAGGTGAGGCTACTGCCCGGCGCTTCTCGACGAGGCCGTGCTCGACCAGCACGTCCAGCGCGCCCGAGAGCGTCCGGGAACTCGCACCGGTCGACCGTTTCAGTTCGTTGAACCGCTTCTCGTCCTCCTGCAGGTCCTGGAGGACGTTCAACCGCCACTGCTCGCCGATCACGTCCAGCGACTCCACGGCCGGACACGAGGCGGGGTTCAACTCCTCGACGGACCGGTCGCCCGATCCCATCACTCGTTTCGTTCCGACAACTCACGCATAAATCTGGCGTGCGGTGTACCGCGAGACACCTGTCGAACCGCGGTTCGCCTGGTTGTCCCGGATATATCAAATAATAGACATAAGTGTGCGGGGGCCGAAGGTCGGGATGCGATGAGTTCGAACGCGACGCCGACGACGTATCGGGACGCGACTCGCGCGGTCTGTACGGAGGTGCGGGTCCGATGACGTTCGAGACGGCGGGTGCGGACCTGGCGTTCCTGGCGGGCAGGGTGCTGTTCGCCGGCGTGGTGGGCTTCCTGGCGCTGGGGAACCTGCTGGACCTGGGTGAGTCGGTCGCCTACGCCCAACACAAGGGTGTGCCGGCCCCGCGGATCACCGTTCCCTTCGGGAGTCTCGCGCTACTGGCCGGGGCGGTGTCGATCCTCGTGGGCGCGTACCCCCTGCTCGGGGCCGCCGCCGTCGTGGGCTTGCTCGTGACGATCACGCCCGTGATGCACGACTTCTGGACCAGGCGGGCCAGGACCGCGAGAACGAGACGATCCACTTCCTGAAGAACGTCGGCCTGCTCGGCGGCGCCCTGCTGTTCGCGGCGCTGGCCGGGACCGCCTGGCCCTACGCGCTCGGGGTGGGCCTCTGATGGCGACGGCCACCCTCACGCAGTTCACGGACCCGCTGTGACCTGGTCGTGGGGGTCGGAGCCGGTTCTTCGGCAGGTCGAGGAGACCTACGGCGAGCAGGTCGAGATCGAGTTCGTGACGGGCGGACTGGTGGCCGACTTCGAGGAGTTCCACGACGGTGCCAACGACATCGGCGAACCGGCCGACGTGGCCCCCCACTGGGAGAGCGCCGCCGAGCGACACGGGATGCCGGTCGACGCTGGCGTCTGGCACGAGGATCCCCCGAACTCGTCGTACGGTCGGACGGCACCGACGGCGAGGGCGTCATGCTCCGGGGTTACCAGCAGTTCGAGACGCCGGCGTCGGCGCTGGAGCAGGTCGCCCCGGCCCTGGACCGACGGGACCCCCGGACGCTCGGGGAGTTCGTCGCCGCCCAAGACCGTGTGGCCACCAGGGAGGTGGCGGCGGTGGACGGCCTGGACGAGGACGCGGCCGCCGAACGGCTCGCCGACGCGGACGGAATCGCATCCGAACGACGCGGGACCGGCCGCTTCTGGTCGGCAGGGAGCGACGTGACGGACGGGGAGTGAGGGCCCGACGACCGGAACTCGAGCCATCTCGCGACTGCGACCACATGCTCGCCGATCTCTCTCGCCGGGGTCCGGGACCGCTGGCATCCGCAGAACGCGGCCAGCGGCACCTCGCTCCGCGTTACCGAGTAGCAGTAGGAATGAATTATCCCGCTCCGGAAAGGTATCAACTACCTCACGTAATATCGAATTGTTACCATAATCCGCCTCGTTAAAGGCGGCGGTGACCTGGCGTGGGTATGGCCCGCGACCCAGTCTCGCGGCGGCGATTCGTAGCGCTCGCTGGTATTACCGTCTCGACGGTCTCGCTCGCGGGGTGTGCAGACGAAGGTGGCGGTGGTGGCAACGGCGGCGGCGGTGACACGCCCGGGATGGACGAGACGCCGACCCCGACGCCGGGGGACGGCGGCGAGACGCCGACTCCGACGCCGGAAGACGGCGGAGGCGGCGCCGTCGACCCGTCGGCGTGGGAGGGCGTCGAGGAGATCTACCTGGACGGGTACACCGAGGGCTGGGAGGGGGTCGCCCCCGAACCGATCCAGGGCGAGACGAACCCGACGCTGGTCCTGTTCGAGGGCAACCAGTACAGCCTCACCTGGGAGAACCGCGACGGCGCGGCCCACGACTTCACGCTGTGGGACGACAGCCAGTCGGACGTGGAGTCGACCGAGCAGATGTCCGAGGAGGGCGAGACGCTGACCCTGGAGTTCGAGGCTACCCAGGAGATGGCCCAGTACGTCTGTACCATCCACCCCAACACGATGATCGGCGACGTGCAGATCGAATCAGGGTAGGGCGGCGCCGGGTCCGTCGTGGTGCCGGTTGATCTCTGCAACGGTTTCTCGGTCGATATCTCGGTCAGCAACGGCCAGAAAGCCTCCGGGGGCTCTCGGTGGTCGGTGGTTTTGCCGGCAACGGCCAGAAAGCCCCCGCGGGCTGGACGACGGCGGACGACGTAAGCACCGGAAGGAGCGAAGCGACTGAGGAGCGCAGCAAGTCCCCCGAGTCGAGCCCGCGGCCCCTTTCAGTCCCACCCAGCCGATCGTCGCCACACGCCTCCCCAGCCGACTGCGTTACTCAGTCGCGCTCTCCGAGCGCTCCTTGCGTTACTCGTCCCTCGCGCGCCTGGGGCTCGCGGTCGCCGTGGGCGACACGCGAGCCAGCGCGCCACCTCCGGCTGTTCGGGGGTATATGAATATATGCACATATATTCATATACGCCTCACGCCCGGTCCATCCCCTCGGGGTCGTCGGGCGGGGAGAGTGGACTCGCAGGCAGGTCCCCGGGGAGCGGGTTCTCGTTGTACCCCGAGGGGGCGACGTCGTTGGGGGCGCCAGGGTAGAACAGCGAGGCCAGCGCGTGGAGGTGCCGCCGGCCGACGCCGAGTTCGAACTGGCCGCCGCCGTACAGCGTGACGTCGCGCTCGATGGCGTACTCGACCGTCTCCAGCAGCGAACGGACCGTCCCGAACCGCGAGGGCTTGACGTTCAGCCACGACGGGTCGACCGGCAACTCCCGGACCGACTCGACGCCCGTGATCGGGTAGTCCCACGAGAGGCGACCCTCCTGGCCCCTGAAGATGGATCGCGTCTCCTCGGTGAGCGCGGGGTCCTCGATCACCGCGTCCGGGAACGCCTCGACCACCTGCCGGTACAGGTCCCGGTCCGGGTCGGCGTCGACCTCCGTGCCCTCGTAGAGGCCCTTCAGGTCCAGCACGCGCACCCGGCCCGTCTCCGCGAGGTGGTCGATCAGCGTCGGCGACCAGTCGGCGGTCGGGTCGAGTTTGAACTCCGCGCCCGGGTTGGCCGCGAGCAGTTCCTCGATGCGGTCGAACCCGGCCTCGCCCAGGCGGGTGCTGACGACGAACCGCACGGGGTCGTAGGTGCGGTCGAGCGCCGCCGCCAGCGAGGCGTCGGCCTGCCGCAGCGCCAGGTCCAGCGCGGCGCTCTCGACGGCCCACCGCCGGAAGCTCGGGGCGTGGTGCTGCTCGGGCGGTTCGGGGAACAGGGCGACGTCGGAGAGCGCCCGGGAGAACTCGTCGAACGTGAACTGGCCGGTCGGGAGGTCCGGCGGGTCCGCCCGGAGGGCGTCGTGGTCGGCCTCCCCGTAACAGACGTCCTCGCCGCGGCCGGTCTCGCCGTCGCCGCGCAGGCGGAACGTCGTCGTCACCCGCGTGAAGTCGCTGGAGGTGTCGACCTCCCGCCGCCGGAGGTCGTAGCCCTCGACGGTCAGCGGGAGGTCGGCGAGCCGTTCGTAGAGGGTCACGGACCGACGTTGCTCCCCGAGGGGCTTAACGGCTTCCCGGCGGCCGTCCCGCCGGGCGCTCCCGACTCGGAACGTTTAACCGGCGCGGCGGCAACGCTCGGACATGGCCAAGTTCCCGGAAGCAGAGGAGCGCACCCTCGACAAGCTCATCTGCATGAAGTGCAACGCCCGCAACCCCCAGCGGGCCGACCGCTGCCGGCGTTGCGGCGCCAAGAAGCTCCGCACGAAGGCGCGCGAACCCCGTAGCGCCTGACTGCGGCGTCCCGCCGGTTCGACGCATCCACGACCAGTTACTTCTCCAGTCACCGAATTCGTCCCCGGACGGCCGTCCCCGCTACTCGTCGGGGTACTTCGGCTCCCGCTTTTCCGCCCGTTCGAGGGCCGTCTCCACGACGTCCCTGACGTCGCCGTGGAAGACGTCGCCGTGCCCGGCGTACATGTGCTCGACGCCGTCTGGCATCCGGTCCAGTAGCGTCTCGATGCTGTCGATCAGTACCTCCCGTGACTGGCCCGCCATGTCCGTCCGGCCGAAGCTCCCGTAGTCGAAGGCGCCGTCGTCGTGGACCACCACGTCCCCGCTGAACAGGCTGGACTCGCTCACCAGCGAGACGTGGTCGTCGGCGTGGCCCGGCGTGTGGACCACGTCGAAGGACTCGTCGCCCATCTCGACCCTGTCGCCGTCGTCGAGGGCCTCGGTCCGCCGGGGGTGCTCGCCGTAGGCGTACAGGTCGGCGTCGAACGCGTCCAGCACGGCGTCGAGTTCGGCCACGTGGTCGCCGTGCTGGTGGGTCAGCACGACCGCGTCCAGGTCCGCGACGTGCTCGGCGACGACGTCCGCGACGCCCGGCATGGCGCCGGCGTCGACCAGCACCGGCCGGTCGCCCGTCGCCAGGTAGGCGTTGCAGGTGAACGTCTCCGCGTCCTCGGTGACGGTGAGGACTTCCATGTCCGGGTGGTCGGCCGGGGGCCGCAAAAACGCTGGCGTCGTCGTCGGAGTCGGCCGCGTCGCTCCGCCGACCTCGACCTGCCGGTAACCCGACGTTACCTGGCGACGGGGGCGTGGTAACGGTTCACAATAGCGGCGGGCAATTTTAGTGGTTCAATCTCATAGGCCTTCCTGTATGGGCTTCGGGAGCTACGACGAATCGGAACAGGACGACCAGGAGATCGACGCCGACTACGACGACGACACGGGCGTTTCTACGGGCGAGGCCGACCACGACGGCGACGTGGAGTACGAGATCGGAGCGAGCAACGACGAGCTGCTCGACCGCCTGCAGGACATCAAGGACAACACCTGATTCCCCTCTTTATCGTCGATAAGTAGAGCTCCCAGTTACAGGATAGTGTAGTCCGTTGTCCGTGGACGCTTTCGGGAACACGTTCACGGCGTATCTCGACTCTCCCGTTTAGAGAGGAGCACAAATCCAATCAATAGCAAAAGAATTGCTGTGGAAAACCCGACTGACATGAGCCCGGTCGTAATCGACCGAACCGCTTCCGGGGTAGGAGCGGAAACGGGCAAAACCGCCGCCAGGATCTGGAACCCCTGATTCAGTAACCCATACACGGAATCGAAGAACAACACGACGGTGAACGACCCCAGAAACACACACTGGCTAGATTAATCCAGAATCTCCACTGGTAGATACTCATGAGGATCTATCTTCTCACTTGTGAGTATGCACAAACGCTAAATAATTTTTCCCTCTGAATCCGATTAATTCTCATCGACCTACGGCCGAGATAGGATGCGCTCGGTTGATTTCTGCGACCAGCTTGCCGATGCCCGCTACGGTTTAGTCACCAGCGACCGTTCCGCGGGACGTGAAAGCGGGCGTTCGCGCACTCGGAATCGCGGAGTCGTTCGACGGCGACCGCAGTACCTTCGGGGGCGCGGTCGTCCGCGCCAGCCGCGTCGTCGACGGCTTCGCGTTCGCCTCGGCCACCGTCGGGGGGACAGACGCCGCCGAGACCGTCGTTGACTGCTACCGGTCCCTGGGCCGCGAGGACGTCCGCTACCTCCTTCTCGCGGGAATCGCGCCCGCCTGGTACAACGTCGTCGACCTGCGGGCCGTCCACGATGCGGTCGACCGGCCGGTGATCTGCCTCTCGTTCGAGGAGAGCGAGGGGCTGGAAGCCGCCATCCGCCGGGAGTTCGACGGCGAAGAACTGGCGACCCGGCTGGAGACCTACCGCACCCAGCCCGACCGCCGCCGGATCGAGGTCCACGGCCACGACCTCTACTACCGGGCGGTGGGGCTGTCCGACGACGAGGCCGAGGACGTGGTGCGTGAGTTCACGCCCGAGGGCGGCCGCCCCGAACCGGTCCGGGTGGCGCGACTGGCCGCACGGGCCGCCGACACCTGGCGGCCGTGATCCGTCGCCGGCACGATCAAAGTGTTAAGGCCGCCCCGCGCCACCCTCCGGTATGGACCACATGGACGGCCTGGCGGTGTCGGACTGTCCGTACTGCCCGGCGCTGGTCGACTCGCGGTCGCAGGTGGTCAACGGGGGCGGCCCCGAGGACGCCGACCTCGTGTTCGTCGGCGAGGCGCCCGGCGCACAGGAGGACGAACAGGGCGAACCGTTCGTCGGCCGGAGCGGGTCGCTGCTGGACGAGACGCTCCGGGACGTCGGGTTGGCCCGGGCGGACGTCCGGATCACCAACTGCGTCCGGTGTCGGCCGCCCGAGAACCGCGACCCGACCGCGGAGGAACTGGACAACTGCCGGGGGTACCTCGAACACGAACTGGAACAGGTCGACCCCGAGGTGGTCGTCACGCTGGGCAAGGTTCCCAGCGAGCACCTCCTGGGTCGGGACGTCGCCGTGACGAACGAGGCCGGCGCCGTCGAGCCAGCGGAACTCGGCGGAAAACGGCGGCGCGTGCTGATCTGCGTGCACCCGGCGGCGACGTTCTACGACCGCAGCCAGGAGTCCACGTTCGAAGCGACTATCGAGAAGGCAGCCGAGTTAGCTGGGGCCGTCGACGGGGGGCAAGCGGGGCTGGACGACTTCTAGTTGCGCTCGACCTTCGTGCCGAGCCACTTGCGGATGTCCCCGAGGTCACGGATCGCGTCCAGCAGGCTCCGGGAACTGCCGCCCTCCTCGCCGGGGCGCAGGCGCGCCCGCAGGCGCGAGGAGGTCAACTCGACGGTGAGGACGATGAACACGACCATCAGGATGCCGGCCGCGGCGGGGCCGTAGTCCAGTAGCGACAGTTTGAGCTGGATGTACCGGCCCAGGCCGCCGGCGCCGACGACGCCCAGGCTGACCGCGACCCGGACGTTGATCTCCAGGGAGTACAGCGTCCAAGCGATGAACGAGGTCGACACCTGGCTGAGCATCCCGAACGAGACCGTCTGGGCGCGGTTGGCGCCCGTGGAACTGATGGCCTCGATGGGGCCGTCCTCGATCTCCTCCAGTTCGTCGGTGAACAGGCGACCGAGGATGCCGATGGTGTCGGTACCGACCGCCAGCACGGCGGAGACGGGACTGATCCCGGCCAGCGGCACGTAGATGAGGATCCACACCAGCGCGGGAATCGCGCGGATGAGGCTCATCACGCCCCGGAACAGGAAGTTGAACGGGAACGGCGTCACGCGCTCGCTGCCGAGGACGCCGAACAGCAGGGCGAAGGGGAACCCGAGGATGGTTCCGCAGACGCCGATGACGACGGTGACGACGCTCAGGCCGAGTAGCGTCGTCTCCTTGCCCTCGGTGAAGGAGTTCATCACCATGTCGAAGCCGGCCAGCGGGTTGGTGATCACGTACCAGATCGTGTCGAACAGTCCGCTCCAGCCGGTGAGGCCGTTCTCGATGGAGTACAGCGAGAAGTCCTGGAAGTTCGGGGTCTTGAACGCCGCCAGCCAGTCGTACCACGTGGGCAACTGGTCGGTCAGTTCCCACAGGTCGAAGTTGAGGTACTGCAGGCCCATCCAGAAGATGGTCAGGACGCCGGCCACCGCGAGCACCGCGAGGGCCTGTCGCTGTCGACGGTGCCGCTGGATCCGGGCCAGGGTTTCCTCGATGGCGCTCATGCCTGGGCCTCCTCGGCCCCTTCGCCGGGGGCACCCTTTCCGACCTGCTCGCCGTAGTACAGTTCGTCGACCATCTCCATCGTGAGTTCGTCGGGACCGCCGTCGAACATGACCGACCCGTCGCGGATGCCGATGAACCGGTCGCCGAACTCCCGGGCGATGTTCACCTGGTGGAGGCTGGCGATGGTCGTGAGGTTACGCTCCTCGGCGGCTTGCTTCATGTAGCCCATGACGTCGCGTGCGGCCTTGGGGTCCAGGCTAGAGACGGGTTCGTCCGCCAGCAACAGCGTGGGGTTCTGGACCAGCGCGCGGGCGATGCCGACGCGCTGCTTCTGCCCGCCGCTCATCGACCCTGCGCGCTGCTCGGCCTCGTCGAGGAGGCCGACCGTCTCCAGCGCATCCAGCGCGGATCGCTTGTCTTCGTCTTCGTACCACGTGAGGAGGCTCCGGATCCAGCCCGTGCGGCCGAGCGCGCCGGTCAGCGCGTTCCGGTAGGCGGACATGCTTTCGACGAGGTAGTGCAACTGGAACACCATCGCCACGTCGTCTCGCTTGCCGGTGACCGGTTCGCCGCCCATCTCCACGACCCCCTCCGTCGGGGGAGTCAGACCGTTGAGGACGCGCAACAGCGTCGACTTGCCCGCGCCCGACGGCCCCAGGATGACGACGAACTCCCCCTCCTCGACCTCGAAGGAGACATCGTCGAGGGCCAGGGTGTCGGACCCGTATATCTTGGTGACGTTCCGTATCGAAACGGCTGCCATGACTTGGGGTAACGAAAAGGTGATTGAAACGTCTGGCGCTTACGACTCGAGTTCGTCGAGGCTGATGCCGAGTTCGGTCGCGACGTCGATGACGGGCTGGTACGTGTCGACGCCGGCCTCCCGGACGTCACTGAACCAGAGGTCGTCGTCGGTGTCGGCTTCGCCGTCCTCGCCGAGGTACACGTCGTCGGGGGCGTTCACGAACGCGTCGGTGACCGCCTGGGCCTCGTCGTCGGACAGGTCGGGGCTGACGACGATGGGTGCCCGCGGGATGCCGGACGTCTCCTCGACCGGTTCGATGCCCTCCTTGTAGTTGTCGGTGCCCGACTCGGCGACGGTGATGAACTGGCCCACGCCAGCGGCGTCGACCTGGCCGGCGTTCAGCGCCTCGAACGCTGGCGCGTGCCCGCCGGCGAAGTTCGCGCTGAAGTCGGCGTTGGCGTCCGACCCGGTCGGCAGGTCGCCGATGGACAGGCCGGCCTCCTTGAGCATGTACAGCGGGAACAGGCCGCCACTGGCGCTCAGGCGGTCGGCGAACGCGATGGTCTTGCCCTCCAGGTCCTGCAGGGAACTGATGTCGCTGTCGGACTGGGTGACGATGACGCTGGTGTACTCCCAGCTACCGTAGGCGAACCGCTGGAGGATGACGTCCGCCCGGCCCTCGTTGACACCCAGCGCCGCAGCGAAGGGGCCGGTCTCGGCGACGTCGCCGGTCCCGCTACCCATCGCTTCCAGGACCGCCGTGTAGTTCTGCGCGTACGTCAGTTCGGTCTCGTGGACCTCGTCCGACAGGTACTCCTTGACCGGCCCGTACTGGGACAGCATCAGGTCCTGGGGTTCCGACGGCGACATGTAGAAGTCCAGCGCGCCGTCGCCGTACGGCTCCGGCGTGGAGTTGTCGTCGGTGTTGTCGTCGTTGTCGTCGCCGCCGCCGCCGCCCAGACAGCCGCTGAGTCCGGTTAACCCGATAGTCGATGCAACGCTTGCGCCCTTGAGGAACTTTCGGCGGTCCACCATGACTCGGTTGATAGAATCCAGAGTTGCCGGATAAAACTTCCCATTTCTAGTATGTAGCGGTACGTATCGCACACGTACCCGCCGGTAAGAGTCCGTTCGAGGGTCGCCCCGACCGTGCTCGTTCATCGGGTCCGCCCGGTTCAGCCCGGGACACGCCGGCCGGTCAGACCATGCCGTCGAGCGCTACCGCGAGGTCCGACTGGACCCACGCGCGGTGGTTGCCACGGTCGTAGATGACCATCGCCACGTCCTCGACGTGCAACGCGGCGTACTCGCCGTCGTCGGCCACGTCGTCCGGATCCGCGTCGGGTTCGTTCACGCTCATGTGGTATCACCGGCCGTGCCCGTGGCGCCGGCCGCTACCGCCAAGTACGTCGTCTACCTTGTTAAGAGTTATCAATCCGCAAATGTTATATGTCTAATCTGTCCGGGGCCGACCCGGTGGGCCGGATTGCGGCAGGCGGAAGTCACTTCCCGGCCGGGAGCGAACCCCGTGTCATGAGCCGGGTCAGCGAGGACGTGAGCGTCGCGACGGCGTCGGTGGCGGTCGTCGACTACGGGCTAGGGAACCTCCGAAGCGCCACGCGGGGGCTCGAACGGGCCGGGGCGGCCGTGGAGGTCACCGACGACCCGGAAGCCCTGACGGCGGCCGACGGGATCGTCCTCCCGGGCGTCGGCGCGTTCCGCGAGGGCGTCGAAAACGCCAGACCGTACCGTGAAACCCTGCTGTCCACCGCCGAGAACCGGACGCCGGTGTTCGGTATCTGCCTCGGGATGCAGATGCTGCTGACCACCAGCGAAGAGGCCGACCACGCCGGCCAGGGCCGGGCGGAGGGCCTGGACCTCGTCCCGGGTCGCAACGTCCGGTTCCCCGACGACCGGACGGTCCCGCACATGGGCTGGAACGACCTCAGCGTCCGCCGAGAGCACCCCATCGTCGAGGGCGTCGACGGCGAGCACGTCTACTTCGTCCACTCCTACTACGCGGTCCCGGACGACGAGAACGCCACCGTCGCCACGACGGAGTACGGCGTCGAGTTCCCGGCCGTCGTGGCCAACGAGACGGGCAACGTCTTCGGCACGCAGTTCCACCCCGAGAAGTCCGGGGAGGCCGGCCTCCGCATCCTCCGCAACTTCGTCGAGTACTGCGCCGACTGAGTCAGGACAGCGCCACCGCCAACGTCAGGAGGCCGACGGCCAGGGTCAGCGTCCCCAGCGCCGCCAGCGCCCACGGCGCGTAGCGCTGGACCTGGGGACTCAACCCGGGGTCCTCGAACGCCAGCATCGACTCGTTCTCGCGGGCCTGGATCAGCAGCCCGGCGACGACCACGACCACGAGCGACTGGACGACGACGAAGAAGCTCAACCCGACCGCGAGGTAGTTGCCGACGGCCATGGCGAGGCTCCCGACGCCGAGACCACCGAGTCCGACCAGCGCGAGGGGACGACCGCTCATGTGTCACCGGGCGGACGTAGTCACCGTATTTCTGTCGGTCCGAACGGGCAACAGAACTATCGGGGTGGTCGTCC
This sequence comes from Halobacteriales archaeon QS_1_68_20, assembly GCA_003021085.1. Classification (GTDB taxonomy): domain Archaea; phylum Halobacteriota; class Halobacteria; order Halobacteriales; family PXRE01; genus PXRE01. Next base: position 158,890 of record PXRE01000011.1, read on the forward strand.
TGTACGCACTCGATGACGCTCGTCGGACGAAGCTGGACGGGGCGCGGTGGCGACGCCGTCGTGCCGGACGCCGTCCGCGCGGACGCCCGCGGTCCCGTCCTCACGACCAGGTGCAACGACACCGACGGACCGGCCTGGTTCCGCCGGCTCTAGTCGCATTTCTTGCAAATCCCTTATGGGCGGTTGAAACGAAGAGGCGGTAGAATGAACCGCCGCACCCTTCTGCACCGCATCGGCGCGGAGGGCGCCGCGACCGCCGGGTTGGCCGCCCCTGCGGAGACGTCCGCCCCTGGCCACGGTCTGGAGGGAAAGTTGGACGTCGCCGAGGTGTCCGGCGCGGTCCCCCTGGCCCCGCTGATCGACGGCGACCTGGGGGCGCAGTTGAACGAGGAGTACGTCGAGGAGTTGCCGGCCGACCTCGGGCCGGCGGACCTCGAACTCGAAGTCGGCGCGGCGACGGACGTGGTCGCGCTCCGGGAGTGCGACGACCGGTGTTGCGGGGCCGCGTCCTGCCGGGAACCGGGGAACTGCTGCGTCTGCATCGAGTGCCCCTAGAGGAACTCCCGGACCTCGGAGTACCACATGTCGTGGTAGTCCACCCGGTCGAGTCTGCGGGCGATGGCGACCGCCAGGGCGTGCCAGCACAGGTCCGTGGGGTCGTCGTCGTCGAGGTTGTACTCGGCGTCCTTGCAGTTGCACCCGCCGCCCTCGACGATGTACTCGTCGCCGTGGCCGACGACGACGGTGAAGTCCTTGTACTCCTTGACCCGCTGCTCGGAGACGGCCTCGATGGCCCGCTTGCCGCGGTCGCCGTGCACCGAGACGATGGCGTCGGTGACCGCCGGCGTGAGTTCGCCGGCGTCTTCCAGCGACTGCTGCCACTCCTCGACCGGGTTCACGGCCCGTCAGTTGTCCGCCGGCGACAAAAGGGTTCTGTGGACAGTCCCGACTGCCAGCGACCAGCGGAGCCCGACGACTGCTGCTGTTCGGGTAGCACCGGGTGTGACATTTCGTGCGACTGTTGCTGGGACAATCGTCACGTGAAGTGGGGCGACGGCGCGACCTGTCGACGGATTCTTTCGGGCCGATCCGATGTCGTGACCACCCGGTGGACTGGTCCGGTCACGGGAGTCAACAGCTAGGATCGAAGGAAGTCACGGCCGTTCCCCCCGATTCCATCACGGGTCGCCACGGAACACTTTGTTACTGATTAACACGATATTGTCGTATGTAAAAAATAATACTTAATAAAAAAGGGTGCATATCTATTATCGAGGTTGGTAAAATGCAAAGACGAGACATATTGAAGAAGGTTGGTACTGCCACCGCTGTTAGCATCGGACTCGCCGGTACGGCGTCGGCGAACACGACCCGAGGTTTCGACGAGGCGATCGACGTCTCTGACGTTTCGGGTCGGGTCGCGCTGGCCGACCTGGTGGACGAGCGGGACGTCGCTTCGCTCGACGTCGCCGTCGATCCGCACCAGGCTAACCTCATCATCTCGGACGACGCGATCACGATCCAGAACATCAGCGAAGACTGCTGCCCGCACCACGACTGTTGTGGGAACGTCGACGACTGCGAGTGTGAGTGCTGCGTGTGTGAGTCTTGCAACAACTGACTTCTCCCACGACTGAAGTCGTGGGGTTCTGCTGGCCACAGGCCAGCGCCCGCCACAGACGGGCATCCCCACGCGGGAGTGTCCCGGTCGGATGCCGGGATTCTGGGCCGAGCCAGTACGGCCCCCGACTCGGACAGCGGCTCTGGTGGGCTTGTCCGAGACTCGGTATCCAAGTGTTCGGAATAGATACCAATCAAGCGTGCGGGCTTGCTCCCACGGCTGAAGCCGTGGGCTTTTCGCCCTGTGTCCGCTGTAACACGACCGGCAATCCGTCCGCCGGGCCCTCGGCGACCTGACGACGGTGATCGCTGTTGACAGACTCGTTCTTTTGGAACGCTGATCGTTCGGCCGTCATCGCCGGCCTTTTCGCCTGGCACCACCCACGACCGGCATGCACGTCCAGGAGGGCGGCGCCGAACTCGACGTGCCGGAGCAACCCGACGCGGGTGCCGGCGAGGGCGTCTTCTTCAACCCCGACCAGGAACTGAACCGGGACGTGACCGTCGCCGTCCTGCGGGCCTACCGCGAGCGCGAGGAGCGCGCCGAGACCTATCTCGACGCGATGGCTGCCTCCGGCGCTCGCGGGGTCCGGGCCGCCGCCGAGGGGTGGGACGTCACGCTGTGCGACACCGACCCCGACGCCGTCGACCTGGCCCGCGAGAACCTGGCGCGAAACGGGCTGGACGGCGAGGTCGTCGAGCGCGACGTCAACGCCCTGCTCCACGATTCGTACTTCGACGTGGTGGACCTGGACCCGTTCGGGTCGCCGATGCCGTTCGCGGACGCCGCCTTCGCCAACGCCCGGGACCTCGTCTGCGTCACCGCGACCGACACCGCGCCGCTGTGTGGCGCACACTTCGAAGCCGGCGTCCGGCGCTACTCCGCGGTGCCGCGCAACACCGAGTACCACGCCGAGATGGGCGTTCGCGTCCTCGTGTCCGCGCTCGCCCGCACGGCTGCCCGCTACGATGTCGGCGCCGTCCCCGTGCTCAGCCACGTCACCGACCACTACGCCCGCACCTACCTGGAACTCCAGCACCGCGCGACCGACGCCGACGTCTTGATCGAGGAGTTGGGCCACGTTTACCACTGCCAGCAGTGTCTCCACCGCGAGACCGGGCAGGGCCTGATCGCCGACCCGCCCGAAGGCTGCCCGGCCTGCGGCGAATCCCAGGTCGTCACCGCCGGCCCGGTCTGGCTGGGGTCGCTGCACGACCCGGACTTCGTCGAGGCGGTCCGCGAAGCCGTCGACGACGAGATGGGGACCGCCGACCGTGCCCGGGACCTGCTGGCGACCGTCGGGGACGAACTCGACCTCCCCTTCCACTACGACCAGCACCGCCTCTACAAGCGGTGGGGGAAGTCCGCCGTCGGCATGGACGAGTTCCTCGGCCGCCTCCGCGACGCCGGCTTTTCGGCCTCCCGCACCCACTACGGCGGGACGACCCTCAAGACCGACGCGACCGTCACGGAGATGGCGGACCTGTTCGCCGAGGAGTCCGGATAGCGCGCTGGGCCTGCGCCACCGTTGACGGCAAATCCCGCTACGCTCGCCGGCGCCGGCCCTGTAGGACGCCGCTTATGGTCACCGCTCCCGAAGTTCCCGCCGTGATCGACGACCTCCGCTCGCGCGTGCCGACGCAGGGTCGGTTCGGGCGGGTGCTGTCGCTCGCCCGGGCCATCGCCTTCCAGGCCCGGACGGCCGACCTGACGCTGCTTGCCGCCGCCGTCGCGTTCTACGCCTTCGTCTCGATGATTCCGCTGGCGCTTCTGGCCGTCGCGGTCGGGTCGACCGTCGCGGGCGAGACGGTCACGCAGTACGTCAGTCGGGCCGCGGCGGACCTGCTGAGTCCGTCCGGGCACGAGGTGTTGCGGACGGCCCTGGAGGCCGACGCCGGCCGCGGCGGGGCGACCCTCGCCGGAGTGGTGGTCCTGATCTGGGGTGCCCTGCGGTTGTTCCGGGGCATCGACCGGGCGTTCTCGGAAGTGTACGGCTCCACGCCCGGGACCCTCCTGAAGCAACTGCTGGAGTCGGTGCTGGTGGTCGGCGCCATCTCCGTCGGCATCCTCGCCATGGTCGTCGTCGGGACCGCCCTGACCAGGTTACCGGTGCCGCTGGTCGGCCTCGGCGGGGCCGCGGCGCTGTGGCTGGCGCTGTTCGTCGCGCTGTTGCCCGTATACTACACCTACCCCGACGTCGGGGTGACGTTGCGAGAGGTCGTCCCGGGGGCCGCCTTCGCGGCGACGGCGTTCACCCTGCTCGGCACCGTCTTCGGCTTCTACACCACCGTCGCGGGCAACTACGCCATTTACGGCGTGCTGGGAGTCGTCTTGCTGTTCGTGACCTGGCTGTACTTCGCCTCGCTGGCCGTGTTGCTCGGGGCGGTGTTGAACGCTGTGTTGGTGGGGTACGTCGGGTCGTGGGGCGCTGGGGAGTGAGTTGAGGTGGGTGGTACTGGCAGAAGCTGTGGAAGTGGCTCTCGTTGCGATTGTCGGACATAGTCTCGACTCGCTGTAGGACTGTGGGGGGTTGTACCGCGGCAAAGGGGTTCAGCTAGATAAATGGCTGAAGTAGGTCATTAAGCGTAAATAACACGACGAGTCCGACCGGGACGTTCACAACGATTATTGCTTGTCTCGTGGTCAGGTTTCTAGCGTGTTTTACTGCGTAAACCCAGAGTAGATCTGGCATCGCCCATACTGTAATCACGAGACCCAAGGCCGAGGTGACCGACAGTAGCAGGTGGTTCTGTATCTGCATTAGATAGTTAAAAAGCCCCAGTGGACCAGGTTCAGGTACTTGATCGATCACGTAATCTGTCGTCGCTAAGAAGACGAGTTCAGTCACGACCCATGGAATAAACCCCCACCCTGTGAGGACGAACGTCCGTCGGAGCGAACCGGATCCACCGAACATCGTAGAGAGTACGTGAAACGCAGTCGCATATAATCCCCAAACGACGAACGGCCGGACGACGATGTAAATATACATAAGGAATGTCACCGGGCTGAATATATATCTGAACCCGTTACTCCCCTGTCATTTGTTGGACGATAGCGATATCGATCAGTAGATTCCTGAGTACACCGATGACGGCTATCGAACCGACGATAACGACAGGGCCGACGTGAGAGGGGTTTACCCTACGTCGGCGGAAGAATTCGTCAGTGTCACTAAACAACCCCATTATTCACCACTATAGCACTTCTATAACTGAATTTTCTCATGTTCATAAATATTGGATGACCTAAACGAACGGACCGCCCGTTCGAGTCGTTAACTGTTGACAACTTGCTGGAGAACCTCGGACCTCGTCCCGCTCAAACGAATCGCCGCGGGCAACTACGGTGTCCTCTGAGTTATCCTGCAGTTCGTTATCCGGCGGTACTTCGCCTCGCTGGCGGTGTTGCCGGGGCGGTGCTGAACGCTGTGCTCGCGGGGCACGTCGGGTCGTTGGGGTGGGGAAGAGAGTCGGCGTCAGATGTCGTTCAACTTCGGAGAGCCGCGTGAATGCGGTCGTCGACCTGGTGGCCGCAGGGTTCGAGGACGTACGTTACCGGGCCGATCCTGTCGGTCGACTGGATGGGTTCGTCGCAGGCCGGGCAGATTCGGGTGGTTTCGTCGGTATGGTCGCCGGCCGGTGCGTTCGTGCGAGCGGTGTCGTTCTGGTTCGTAGGATCGTTCGTGGACATGCTTGAGGTGGAATTGTCCCGCGCGCTCGCTGAAATCGAGAGCCGTTTGCGTTCGGTGTGGCTTTCCGTCGAGGGTGCCCTGGACAATACCTGCTAAACGCAGTTCTGTTTTTGACTCTTATGATTTATACATTAGATAGTGCTTTAGAAGCACAGTATAATGTTTCAACGATATACCATGAAAATAGTAATACAGCGTCGGAATCGTGTGGTAGCGTATGCGCCCTCGGCTCGCGGACTGGATGACACCGGTCGACCGCGACATACTGGAGCTGTTGCAAAACGAGGGCAACCGGGAACTCGTACTCACGCCCAGACTGATCGCCGAGAACACCGACTGGGAACGGGACACGATCCGGAGCCACGTTCTCACCCTGTCAGATCACGGGCTTCTCGAATATCACGACGAATCGGCGGGGATCTATCGTCTCTCCGAACGGGGTCGGGCCTATCTTCGTGGTGATCTCGCGCCCGAAGACCTGGAACCTGAGTAGGAAAGCCGTATTGGATAATTGACCTACCACCCGTCGTACAATTTTACTGAGAAGGCCGGCGGTTTCTTGCTGGCGAACTCGAGACGAGTGAGTTAACGAGGCTTCGAAAAGACGAATACTCGGTCCCGCAGTCCCCAGGGCAACTCGCCGCCGTTGTCCCGGATGTACGTTTTGGCGTCTTCCATGCTCGTCAACCGGATGGTATCACGGCCGCCGTACTGCTCCACCGGCGCGTCGGGGTCCCGTACGAGTTCTTCGAGCGCCTGGCGTGCTGGTCCCTGGTCGTGGGTCGCCACCCCCCACTGTTTGACGGTGTCGATCTGCCGTTTATGACCCCCGACGAGGCCCTTGACGGCGAGTTTCCGAACGAGTTTGACCTTCAGATCGCCCAGCGCGGTCATGCGTCTGCTGGCTCCCTATCGCTTTTAAGGGTACGCCGGACGCGCCCTTTGTAGTTCTAGAACTACAACCTGTATACGACGAACGAAGGTTTATAGCCGATAAAGAACTATCCGTCGACAACGAGAGTCGACGACCTGTAAGCACAGTCGCGTCCACCGGTGGACGCGCGATCCCCACGAACGAACTAGACCGATGGCACTCGAACACACCGACAGATCGGAGACGTACGCGGAAGACACTGCACTCACCGAACTCTTCGGGAACGGCCCGAAGGTGAAGATCATCGCGGCCCTGCTCGGCGAGAGCGACCACGACCTGAACGTCACCCAGATCGCGGAACTGGCGGGCATCCACCGGACGACCGTCTACGACCACCTCGAGGACCTGCTCGAACTCGGCGTCGTCGAGCAGACGCGGACGGTCGGCGGCAGCCAGATGTACCGCATCGACCGGGACAGCACGGTGGCCGAGGACGTCGCCCAGCTGGAGTGGGACCTGCTGGACGTGATCGGCGACGAGGAGTAGCACCGATTCCACTTCTTTCCGATCCGAGACGCTGGCCCACTGCTTCCCAGTCCCGAATTACAAGTAGGAGAACGCGGCAACGCGTCCCGACTCGAATGCCACGGCGGACGTTCTCGGGGCGTGAAGTCGCGAAAGTCCTCGTTCGGTGGGGGTTCGAACCGGTCGGGGGCCAGGGGAGCCACCGCGTCTTCCGCTACGAGAACGACGAGACCGGTGAGGCCCGTACCGTGACCGTTCCCGTCACCCACGATCCCATCAGGGAGGGAACGCTCCGGGAGATTGCGGACCAGGCCGGCGCGAAGGACTTCGCTGCCTTCTGTGCGGAACTCGACGCCTGGCTCTAGGGACTACTCCCAGGGCGGAGCAGCGTCCTCGTCGACGTCTTCTGGGTCGACGCCGAGTTCGGCGTACGTCTCCCCCGGCGACTGTCCGGACTCGCTCTCCCGGGCCTCGATCGCTTCGGCGAGCATCCGTAGGGCCTGCGGCCGGGTGTCGCCCTGACTCGCGACGCCGGCTGTCGGATCGACGACCGAGTAGCCGTCGCCCTCGTCGATCAGCGCGACGACGTCTCGCGGTCGCCACCACACGACGTTCCGCGTGCCGACCTCGACGCGCTCCAGTTCGCCTCCGTCAGCGAGACGCTTCAGTCGCCGGTGCGCCTGTGACCGGTCGACGCCGAACTCCTCGGCGATTTCACGTGCGCTGTAGAAGTCCCGCCGTCCCGACTCGAAGAAATGGAGCAACTCCCGGTCGCTGACGGTCTCGACGTACCGACCCCCGCCGTCGCGTTGCTTCGACATGGACGACGTTACTGGCTCATACCTCAAAGACCTTGCTACGATTGTTGTGCCGTGACGAGCCTCGGCCATCCCTGGCGGTTCGTGCTGGAACGAAGTTGGCCGTCACCGGTACTTCGCCGCGCTGGCGTCGCCAGCGACCGTAGGGTGGCCTCTTATATACTCCTGCAGGTACGTAAAGAAGACCGAACCTCTCGACACGAACCGGCAGGCCTTCCTGCGGTTTTGACTGGCCCGGCAAGAACCAGGCACCGGCGATCTCTGTTAAACCGTCTGACCCGAAGAACCGGTCACTCCCGACCGAGGTTGGGTAACGCATTTGACGACTCGCTTGAATAGTCGGGACGATGAGCCTGGGCCTCCTCCCCGAGACGCCGCTCGTGAGCGTCCTCGTCATCGCCGCGGCGTCGGGGATCATCTGGCTGGGTAGCGGGTGGCTGGAGTCGTCCGCCGAACGCCTCTCGTCGTACTATGGCCTCCCCGCGGTGATCCAGGGGTCGGTCGTCGTCGCGGTCGGGTCGAGTTTCCCCGAACTGGCCAGCGTCGTCTTCACGGCGCTGGCGGACGCCTTCGACATGGGCGTCGGGGCCGTCGTCGGGTCGGCAATCTTCAACATCCTCGTCGTGCCGGCGCTTGCCGGCATCGCGACCGAGGACCCCGTCGACGCCAACCGGGCGCTGGTCTACAAGGAGGCACAGTTCTACATGATCGCCGTCTCGGCGCTGGTGGTGACCTTCGCCATGGCGGTCATCTACTTCCCGGCGACCGGCGGGTCGGGACTGGGCGGCGAAATGACCCGCCCGCTGGCGCTCATCCCGCTCGGCCTGTACGGCCTGTACCTGTTCATCCAGTGGCAGGACGTGAGCGACCACGAGGCGGCCGACGACGGGGGCAACGTGAACGCCCGCCGCCAGTGGGTGACGCTGGCCGCCGGGTTGCTGGTGATCCTGGTCGCCGTCGAGCAACTCGTTGGGGCCGTCGAGCACCTCAACCACACCTTCGGCATCCCCGAGTTCCTCGCGGGCGTGACGATCATCGCGGCGGCGACGAGTCTGCCGGACGCGCTGGTCAGCGTCCGCGCGGCCCGAAGCGGCAAGGGCGTCACCAGCCTCGGCAACGTGCTGGGATCGAACACGTTCGACCTGCTGGTGGCGATTCCGCTGGGCGTGCTCATCGTCGGGGCGGCCCCCGTCGACTTCGCCGTCGCCGCCCCGATGATGGGCGTGCTGACGCTGGCGACGGTCCTGCTGTTCACGGTGTTGCGGACGGACCTCACGCTCACCGACGTCGAGTCGTACGTACTGCTGGCGGCGTACCTCGTGTTCGTCGGGTGGGTCGTCGCGGAGACGGCCGGGCTCACCGACCTCGTCCGGGGGGCCTGAGCGCGGGTGACCCGCTGCTCCCGCGGCCTCTGACCGGCCGGCCCGGGCGACGAGGGGGGTCCAGTTGCACGCGATGCACAACTACAACAAGGTTCCGCTACGATAGTACGTCCGATGACGGACGGGGAGGACCCCGAACCGGCGCCCGACCTCGGTCAACTCCACGACGACCTGCGGGCGCTCCGTGAGGACTTGGGCGAGTTCGAGTCGGACGTCGAAGAGCGCACGGTACGGCGCGAACAGCTAGAGGGGGAATTGAAGCGGTACGTCCGCCGCCGGATGCGCCGTGGCCACGCCCGCGGCTGGGGGCCGTACCTGGTGTTGCTGTACGGGACGATCATGACCCTGGGTGCGTTCCACTTCCTCCGGGGCGGGTGGGCCATCCTCGCCATGCTCGTGGTCTGGTTGTCGACGCTCGGCCTGTACGTCCTGATGCTCCTGGTCGGCGTCGGCACGCGCATCCTCGGCGTCCCCGGTCGGCTCCGGGAGGTGATCCGCCGGTGAGTGTGGGGGATGTCTACCTGCTGCCCGGACGCGACTTCGGCCTGTTCGACGCCGGCGGGTCCATCCCGGACCTGCTCGTCGACGCGCTCGTGCTCGTCACGCAACTGGGCGACCCGTGGTTCGTCCTCGTCGCCGCCGCACTGTTCTACCTGTTCGGCCACGACCGGCGCCGCGGCGCGCTGACGGTCGCCCTCGCCATGGCCGCGCTCGCGCTGGTCGTGGCGCTCAAACACCTGTTCGCGTTCCCGCGACCGCCATCGCCCGTCCACCTCACCGCCGCCGAAGGGTTCGGGTTTCCCAGCGGACACGCGGTCGGATCGACCGCCGTCTTGGGCGCGCTGGCGCTCCTGGCGGACGTCTGGACCCGCCGACGCCGCTTGCTCGGAGCCGCTACGGTCGTCGTCGCCGTCGCCGCGTCACGGGTCGGTCTCGGCGTCCACTACGTCGGCGACGTCGTCGTCGGCGTGGCGGTCGGTCTGGTGCTTCTCGCCGGAACCCTCTGGATCGCACGGGACCGTCCGGCCAGGGCGTTCCTGCTGGCCGTCGGATTCGCGATGGCGGCGGTCGCACTCGGTGGCGGTGGCGACGCCGCGGCTGCGGTCGGGGCCACCGTCGGTGCCGGACTGGCGTGGATCGGCTCCGACCTCGACGGACGGACCGTGTCCCTCCCCGTCGGCGTGCTGGGACTCGCTTTCTTCGGGGGCCTGTGGGCCGCCGTGACGGCGACGGAACCGGCGGCGCCGCTCGCGCTCGTGACCAACGCCGTCGCGGGCGGCGGCGTGGTGGCGCTCCCGCGGATCAGCGACGCGGTGGAGGGTCACCTCCCCCGGGCGGTCCGGTCTTCGGGGTAACGAATCGGGAGTGAAGCCGGTCCCGGGGGCTCAGAACGTCTCCAGGTACCGGTCAAGTTCCCACTCGGAGACCTCGACCAGGTACTCCTCGTACTCCGCGCGTTTGGCCTCGACGAACTTCTCGGACACGTGCGGACCGAGCGCCTGCCTGACGACCTCGTCGTCCTCCAGGGCGTCGATGGCTTCCCCCAGGTTCTCCGGCAGCGTCGTGATGCCGTACTCCTCGCGTTTCTGCTCGTCGAACTCGTAGATGTTCTCGCGGATCGGTCCCGGGCACTCCAGTCCCCGTTCGATGCCGTCGAGCCCGGCGTGGATCAGCGCGGCGAACGCCAGGTACGGGTTACAGGACGGGTCCGGGAACCGCGCCTCGATGCGGGAGGCGGCGGGCACCCGCGCGGCGGGCTTGCGGATCAGCGCCGAACGGTTCCGGTCCGACCAGGCGACGTAGACGGGTGCCTCGTAGCCCGGTACCAGGCGCTTGTAGCTGTTGACCGTGGGGTTGGTGACCGCCGCGAGGGCGGGGGCGTGTTCGAGGATGCCCGCGGTGAACTGCTTGGCGGTCTCGCTCAGGTTGAACTCGTCGTCGCCGTCGTGGAAGACGTTCCCGCCGCCCTCGGTGAACAGCGAGAGGTGGGTGTGCATGCCGGACCCGTTGATCCGCGCGATGGGCTTGGGCATGAACGTCGCGTGCAGGCCGTGCTCGGCGGCGATGGCCCGCACCACGGCCCGGAACGTGGCGACGTTGTCCGCCGTCGAGAGGGCGTCGTCGTACTCGAAGTTGATCTCGTGCTGGCCTTCGGCGACCTCGTGGTGGCTGGCCTCGATGTCGAAGCCCATCTCCTCCAGACCGTAGATGATGTCCCGGCGGACGTCGCTCGCGAGGTCCTTCGGCGCCAGGTCGAAGTAGCCCCCCGCGTCGTTGGTCCTGGTGGTGGCGCGGCCGTCCTCGTCCTCCTCGAACAGGAAGAACTCGGGTTCGGGTGCGGCGTTGACGGTGTAGCCCATCTCGGCGGCCCGGTCGATGGCGCGCCTGAGCACGCCCCGGGGGTCGCCCACGAACGGTTTCCCCGAGGCCGTGTCGTGGACGTCACAGATCAGTCGCGCGCTGGCGGTGCCGTCGTCCTGCCTCCGCCAGGGCAGGACCGCGAACGTCTCCGGGTCCGGGTCCAGGCGCATGTCCGACTCCTGGATGCGGACGAACCCCTCGATGCTGGAACCGTCGAAGTAGATCCCCTCCGTGAACGCCTTCTTCGCCTGGCTCGACGGGATCGAGACGTTCTTGACCGTCCCCAAGATGTCCGTGAACTGCAACCGCAGGAAGTCGACGTTCTCCTCCTCGATGCGCTCGATCACTCGCCGGGCGGCAGGGCCGAGCCCCCCATCCGTCGATGGATTTCCGTTTTTCATCTTTCTCGACGTCAACGACCACTACTCGGCCGGTGTTAAACGTAATGATCGGCGTAAATCTACGGTAGTCCGAACAAAATTGGATATTCGTAAAATTCTAAACCCCCGGGCTCGTGGGTGAGCGTAATGACGTACGAAAATCTCGACGCGAAGTTGGTGAACGCGTTGCTGGACGACGGTCGGGCGAGTCTCCGGAGTCTCGCGGAGGACCTGGACGTGTCGGTGACGACCGTCTCCAACCACCTCAGCGACCTCGAAGAGGAGGGGATCATCGAGGGGTACACGCCACAGGTGAACTACGACCGCCTGGGGTACGACGTGACGGCGATCATCCAGTTGAAGGTCGAGGGCTCGGCCTTGCCGGAGATCACCGACCGCCTCAGGGAGGAAAAGCGGATGGTCAGCGTCTACGAGGTCACCGGGGAGTTCGACGTCCTCGCGGTCGGCAAGTTCCGGGACACCGACGAGATGAACGACGGCATCAAGTCCCTGCTGACCCACGCCGACATCAAGGAGTCCAACACCTCCGTGGTGTTGAACGCGGCCAGCGAGTCCGAGCAGTTCGAACTGGACGTCGCGGAGTAATCCGGCCGGCGGGGCCGAAGGATCGAACGTTTCCCCATCTAGTTTCGGAATTATGTCGAACGGTGACGGGGGCGACCCCGACGAACGTCGAGACGACCGAACGGGCCAGCGACGGGCGCAACCGCCGCAGGCCAACGAACGGGCCCGGAACCCGCAGGGCCGTGGCCAGCAGCAGGAGCACGGGCGAGGGGGACAGGGCCAGCGAGGACGGCCCAGCACGCAGCAGGGTCGCGGTCAGCGGCACGGCCAGCAGCAGGCACGCGGCCAGCAGCAGGCACGCGGCCAGCAGCAGGCACGCGGCCAGCAGCAGCGACGAGGGGGCCGGACGGGCGGGCGTACCGGCGGTGGAGTCGACGCCGGAGACCTGCCGTGGAAGTCCGGCGTGCTGAACGGCCTGCTGACGTTCGTTGCCGGGTTCGTCGCGGTCGGCGTCCTCCTGTTCCTCGACGTCGCCCTCTCCTCCAGCGGGAGTCCCACGGGCGGGACGACGTCGACGGGAGGGAACGAACTCCTGTACGTCATCGGCTGGATTTTCTACAACGCCCAGTTCGTCGACGTCGCCGCGGCCGGCCAGTCGATGAACCTGCTCAGTCTCCTCGGCGGGTTCACGACGGTCCCGACGGTCGTCTCCCACGCGATTCCCCCAGTGCTGTTGCTCGCCCCGGGACGGTCCGTGGCCCGGAAGGCCGCGCGGGGCCGGACGGACGAACAGCGGGCCGTCGCCGGCGCTTCCATCCTGGCGGGGTACCTCCCGCTGGCGCTGGTCGGGAGTTCCCTGCTCACCTACGAGGTGAGCACGTTCGGGACGACGACGAGCGTCGGCCCCGAAACGACGACGGCAGTCCTGATCGCCGGCATCGGGTACCCGGTGATCTTTGGCGGCCTCGGCGGGTACTTCGCGGACTGATTTGCGGTCGTCGAGCCGTCCGGGCAGCCGCCGAAGATTTCGGCAATGCTGAATTACCGGAAAGATTAACGTGAGCCCCCTTCATACATCGGCCGTATGTCAGGGAATGACGAAGACGACCGCCAACCCCGACGACCGGGGGGCAACCAGGGTGGCGGGAATCGGGGACGATCCGGCGGGCGGCAGCAACCCACCTCGGACGAGGCTCCGTCCGACCGACGAGGCAACCGTCGGCAGGGTACGGGCGGACCCGGTCGGCAGGGTAGGCGTCGACAGCAGGGTGGCCACCAACAGCCCCAAGTACGACAGCATCAGGGCGGTGGCAGGGGGGGTCAGCAGCCACGTCGTAACAGCGGTGGTGGCATCGACTTCGGTGACCTGCCGTGGGTGTCCGGCGCCATCCAGGGCGTCGCCTACTACGTCGTGGCACTGATCGCGGTGGCGTTCGTCGTCTTCGTCGACTTCGTGTTGATCTCCAGCGGGTCCGGGAGCACGTCGCCCGGCGGTCTGTCGGGCGGGTCCGGCAGCGCGGTGCTCTACGCGCTCGGGTGGATGTTCTACGGGACCCACTTCGTCGACGTCTCCGCGGGGGCACTCGGGACGCAGAATCTCGTCGAACTCCTCGGGATGGCGGGTCTCCCGTCGTTCGCCTACTACCTGATGCCCCCCGTGTTCCTCTTCCTGGCCGGCCGCTCGATCGCTCGCTCGACCGGTCACGCCGGGATGCGGGACGAGGAACTGGCCGCCCGCGGGGCGACCGCCGTCGCGGGCTACCTCCCGGCGGCGGTCGTCGGGAGCATCGCGCTCACCCGCAACGGCGTCGGCCCGGAGCTATCGACCACGATACTGCTCATGGGGGTCGGCTATCCCCTGGTGTTCGGCGGCCTCGGCGGGTACCTCTCGAAGCGATAAGCTGCCGGTACCGAACGCCTTTCCCCCGACCACGAGTAGCTACTCGACATGAGCACGCGCTTCCGGACGCACGATGAACTGCTGGACGCCGTCGCGGACCGGCAGTTCGACCGGCCGCCCGCGCTGGTCGCAAACGCCCACGTCACGGGCCTGGGCGTCGCCCGGGCGTTCTCCGCCCACGACGTCCCCGTGATCGCAGTCGACCGAACGCCGGACGGCGTCGCACCCGGGTCGACTGCCGTCGACCTCGCCGGCGCGGTCACCTACCCGCTCGACGACCTCGACGGCTTCCGGGCGGACGTCGAGGCCATCGCCGCCGAACTCGACCACGAACCCGTCGCGTTCGGGTGCATGGACGAGTGGGTCCACGCGTTCGCGGACGCCGACCCCGAGGGCGTCCGCCTGCCGTTCGCCGCCGACCGCATCGACGACGTGCTGGACAAGACCGCGCTGTACGCCCGCTGCGAGGACCTGGGCGTCACCTACCCCAAGACCTATCGCATCGAGGAGACCGGCGTCGCGGGCGAGGGCCCGCCGGTCCGCACTGCCGAGGAGGCCGCCGGGGAACTGGAGTTCCCGCTGGTGCTCAAGCCGGCGCGCAAACGCGAGTTCGAGGAGGCCGTCGGGACGAACGTGATCGAAGTCGAGGACCGCGAGGAGTACCGCGACGTCGTCTCGGGTGCCGCCGACGAGGGCATCCGGCTGATGGCCCAGGAGAAGGTGAACGTGGCCGAGGGCGAGGACCGCTCGCTGGCGTCGTACGTCCCCCCTGAGGGCGACCCCCTCGCGCTGATCGGCAACGCCCGTGTCCGGTACCCCGGAGGGTTCGGCACCTCCTGCGTGGTCGACGCCGTCGAGGACCCCACGCTCCGGGAACGGGCGCTGTCGGTCATCTCGGACGCGGGCTACCACGGCATCAGCGAGTCGGAGTTCGTCTACGACGCCGACCGCGAGACGTACGTCCTGCTGGACGTCAACACTCGTCCGTGGAAGTGGATCGGCCTGCCGGTCGCGGCGGGGTTGAACCTCCCGTACGCGGCCTACGCGGACGCCGTCGAGGCCGAGTATTCGCCCGACGGCCCGCGGGACCGACGGTGGGTGTTCCTGGCTGACTACCTGACCCGCCTGGCGACGGAGGACGGGTTCGCGGACGTGCTCTCCGACGAGGAGTGGTTGGCCGTTCTCGGCGGCGACGTCCAGGGCGAGGCCGGCGTCGTCACCGGCGTCTACGACCCCGCGGACCCCGAACCCGCCCGGCAACTCCTGCGGACGGAACTCGGCACCCGGGAGTACTACTGCGCCTGCTGATCCGGCGTAACTGACGCGCAGGCGACCGGTCACCAACTCCGGGATAATCGATACGTTGAACCCCTTGGCGCCTGAAAGCCTGTTCGGACGGTATCAGCATGGAGCTTCCAGAATCTCTATTGACGGTGTTTTCGGCCAAGGTGGAGCATCGTGGCGGCGCGCCAGTCGTCGAACTACCCCAGCGGGAACTCGACCTGGGTGAACTGCAGGCCGGCGAGTCCTACCGCATCGCGGTCTTCCCGCAACCCGAGACGTCGACGGAGTCGACCGACGAGGCCCCGCGGCGGGACGACCAGCGGCGGTCCCGGAACACGTCCGAACCGCCGGTCGAGGAGGGCGAACAGTGCGAAGTCGAGATCGAGGACGTGGGCGAACAGGGCGACGGCATCGCTCGCGTCGGTCCCGGGTACGTCGTGTTCGTTCCCGAGACGGACGTCGGTGATCGGGTCACCGTCGAAATCACGAAGGCCCAGGACAACTACGCCTTCGCGGAGGTCATCGAGGGAGAACCTCTTTCCGGGTGACCGTCCGGCCGAGGTGCCTCGGACGAACTCGCGGCCGGGTTAACATGTAAAGGACGGGGTTGAAGGCGAATCCCGCCCACCAAGAGGGCATGCCAGTCGTTCGTAACGGCGGCGTGTCGGTCGCCTACGAGGCGACGTCGCCGTCGGACGTCGAGACGGTCGCGTTCGTGGAAGGCTGGAGCTACGGCCGGTGGATGTGGCGCTGGCAACGAGAGGCGTTGCCGGAGTACCAGCGGATCGTCGTCGACAACCGCGGGACCGGCGACTCGGAGGCGCCGGGTCTGGGGATGCCGGGGCTGCTCGGGAAACTCCCCGAGGCGATCCGTCAGCCGCTTATCTACCTGCTACACAGCGAGAAGTACACGATCCCGCAGATGGCGGCGGACCTCGAGGTGGTGTTGGCCGACGCCGGCGTCGAACGGGCCCACGTCGTCGGCGCGAGCATGGGCGGGATGATCGCGCTCCAGCACGCGCTGACCTACGACCGCACCGCCTCGCTGACGCTCATGTGCACGACGGCGGGCGGCGACATGGAGAACCTCATCCCCGAGGACACGATGGCGCACCTGGAGTCGGTCCCGGAGGGTCTGAGCGAGCGCGAGCGGATCAAGTACCTCATGGAACCGGCCACCACCGAGGCGTGGCGCGAGGACAACGCCGACCTGCTGGACCGGATCGTCGACTGGCGCCTCCGGCAGGACGCCTCCGTCCCGGCCAGGGAGGCCCAGGCCGTCGGCCAGATCGGCTGGGACGTCCGCGACCGCCTCGGCGAGGTGGACGTCCCGACGCTGGTGATGCACGGCACCGGCGACCGCGTCGTGCCGTTCGAGCGCGGGCAGGTGCTCGCCGAGGGCCTGGACTGCGAGTTCGAGGTCTACGAGGACGCCCCGCACCTGCTGTTCATCGAGCGGGCCGAGGAGATCAACGACCGCCTGCGGGCGTTCCTGTCGGAGGTGGACGCGTGAGCGGGGATCCGCGCGCCCCAGACGGGGAAGGCGCGGAGACCGACGGCGGGGCCGGCGCGCGTGCCGACGACCCGGGGGCAGACGGCTGGCAACGACGCCACGCGACGGATCACTACGGCTGGGTCGGCGCCTGGAGCGAACGCCGCGCGGCGCTGACCCCGGACCGGGTCGGCCTCGTGGACCGCACGACCGGCGAGCGGTACACCTACGCGGACCTCGACGCCCGGGCGAACCGGGCCGCGCGACTGCTCCGCCGCCGGGGCGTCGAGCGGGGCGACCGCGTGGCCGTGATCTCGCGCAACCGGCCCGCGCTCGTCGACCTCTTCTTCGCCACCGCGAAGACGGGGGCCGTACTCGCGCCGCTGTCGCACCGCCTCGCGCCCCCCGAACTGGACGAGATGCTCGAGGACGTCGACCCCGCGCTGCTGGTCGTCGAGGAACCGTTCGACGACCTCACCGCGGAGGTGTGCGCCGTCGACGAATCCGGCTGCGCGCCCGTGCTGTCGCTGGCGACCGACGGCGACCACGTCTGGACGGCCTACGACGAGGCGCTGCCCGCGGACGATTCGCCGGTCGAGCGGGCCGACCTCTCGATGAACGACCCGCACCTGTTCCTGCACACCGGCGGGTCGACGGGCACGCCGAAGGAGGTCGTGATCCCCCACGGATCGATCCTGTGGAACTCGACGAACACGATCACCGCCTGGGGCCTCCGGGAGGACGACGTCACGCCGATGGTGTTCCCGATGTTCCACACGGGCGGCTGGAACGTCATCACCGTCCCGCTGTTCCACGTCGGCGGCACCGTCGTCCTCGCCAGGGAGTTCGACCCCGAGGGGATCTTGCAGACCGTCGACGAGGAGGACGCGACGGTCCTGGTGGCGGTCCCGGCGATGTTGCGGATGATGGTCCAGGGCGACGAGTGGGAGTCGACGGACCTCTCGACGCTCCGGTTCGCCAAGAGCGGCGGCGGGCCGGCCCGCGAGTCGGTCATGCGCGCCTGGTGGGACCGCGGCGTCGACCTCTCGCAGGGGTACGGCCTCACCGAGTGCGGACCGAACAACTTTGCCATGCCGAACGACTGGCCCCGCGAGAAGGCCGACAGCATCGGGAAACCGGCGCCGCACGTCGACGCCCGCATCGTCGACGAGGACGGCGACCCCGTCGAGCAGGGCGAAATCGGCGAGCTGGAACTCTCGGGGCCCCACGCCGCCGTGGGGTACTGGCGCAACGCCGAGGAGACCGTCGACACCTTCGGCTCGGGATGGGTGTCGACCGGCGACCTCGCCCGGGTCGACGAGGACGGCTACTACTACGTCGAGGGGCGCAAGAAGAACATGTTCGTCAGCGGCGGCGAGAACGTCTACCCGCCCGAGGTGGAGGACGCCATCGCGGACCACCCCGCCGTGGAGGAGGTGATCGTCGTTCCGGTCGACGACGAGCAGTGGGGCCAGGTCGGCAAGGCCGTCGTGGAACGCGCGGAGCCACGCTCCGCGGAAGGCGCGAGCGAGGACGATCTGACCGTCGAGGAACTGCGGGACTTCTTGGACGACCGCCTGGCGCGGTTCAAGCACCCCCGGCACCTGGCGTTCGTCGACGAGATGCCGACCTCGGGCCCCTCGAAGATCGACCGGCAGGCGGTGGAGGAGTGGTTCGGCGAGTCGGCGGAGTGAGCGGTTTCGGCCGGTTTTCGGTGGACTCCGCCTCGTTTCGTTCCCAGGCTCATGGCGCGCGCGAGCAACGCGCGCGAGGTTCCCGCGAGCCTGCGAGCGGGAGCTCGGGAGCGCTTGCTCTCCCGGTGGTCCGGGTGAGGTCGGGCGGCCCGGCGGCTCCGGCGAGCCATGCGAGCCGGAGGCTCGTCAGCGCTTGCCGCTGACGGCGGTCGGCCGCCCGGCCGACCCCCGCGGCTGGGGAGGCGTGAGGTTGACCCCTAGGCCTTGC
>PXRE01000011.1:177745-201932 GCA_003021085.1 Halobacteriales archaeon QS_1_68_20
GATCTCGCAGGAGCGAAGCTCCTGCGGACTCGTCGGAAATCCCCGATTTCCGGGATGTCAAAAATCTTCGGTTTGTGAGCACGTTACTCGTCCCTGGCGCGGTGATGGCTCGCGGCCTCGCGGTGCTCGGCACGCTCGCCGTCAGAGCTTCGCTCTGACGAGCCCCCGCTGGCAGGCTCACGGGGACACCAGCGCGTGCCTCGGCGGCAGCCGGACGAGTATATATGAACATATGTGAATTTGTTCATATAATCCCGAATCCACCGCCGTCACCGTCGTTCGGCCACGAGGCGGTCGCTCGTCCGAGAGAAACGATTATGTAAGTCCGGCCGACAGTGACGATAGAGCGTACAGGACGATGATCGAGATCTCGATGGACATGGAGCAGTACGACTGCCCGTTCATCGACACGACCGCGGACCACGACGTCTCGTTCGCGGCGACCCACTGGAACTTCGACAGTGCGGCGCGCGAACTGGAGACCAGGATGGTCGTCGACGGGTCCGACCGGTGGGCGCTAGAGGCGGGTCTGGACGCCCTGCGGGACCACCCCAACATGCGGAACTTCGACCTGGTGACAAAGCGCGAGGGCGTCGCGCAGATCCGGACCGTCATCGACGAGACGGACGCGATGAACACCATCCGGAGCAACGAGGGCTACGTCACCGGCCCCTTCCACATCGAGGACGGGAGCGAGATCTGGCACGTCGGCTTCGACCAGGCCACCGAAGCCGACGGCGCGCTCTCGGAACTCGAACGGAACAACGAGTTCGACGTCGTCGAGCGCGAGGAGGTCGGCCTCCCGGAGATGCAGGACCTCATCAACAACGCCGGGGCCGCGATGACGCTTATCAACGGGTGCCGGGACCTCTCGGACACCGAGCGCGACACCCTCGTGGAGGCCGCCCGCGGCGGGTACTTCCAGGCCCCCCGGGAGGCCGACCTCGGGACCCTCGCCGAGGAGTTCGACGTCTCCAAGCCCGCCGCCTCCAAAAACCTCCGGCGCGGCCAGCAGAAACTGCTGGAACACGTCACCGAGGCGCTGGAGAAACTGGAGGAGTAACCGGCCCGCGGTTCCACGAAACTGGGTCCGAGCGTGCCGCAAGTCGTGGGGCGTCAGCTTCGAGCGACGGACGGTCGGTCTCGTCGTTTTCGTGTGCGGACACGAGAGTTCAAATACGAGAGCGCAGTACCTGTCCCGAACCGATGTCGGGCGAGGAGAAAAACGCGGACTCACCGGCAGAGGCCGACCGGAACGATGTCAGCGACGGCGGTCCGTTCGGAGAACGCGACCTCGAGGCCCTCCGGGCGACGCAGTCCGAAGTCAGGGCCGTTCTCGACCACCAGATAGCGGCGTTCGACGACGTAGACACGAAGGCCGCCCGTACGTTTCGCCTCGATGCAGTCCTTCTGGGGTTGCTGGTCACGGCCGCGTCGTTCGTTGCGAAGGCCGAAGTTGTCGACGTCGGTCCGTTCGTAAACGGCTTCACCGTGGGTGGGATCGTCCTGTTGACCGCGTCCTTCGTGGCTGCCGTAATCACGTATACGCGGTCGAACGTCGAAACCGGCGTCGGGCCGAACGACGTCGACCGATTGATCGAAGAACGGTACTCGGAAACGGAGTGGTTGCTGCTCCTGCTTCGGAGTGAGGCGGCGTGGATGCGGAAAAACGACCGCCGGCAATCGATCAACGGACTCCTGTTGAGCGTCAGCCTCGGCGCGCTCGTCCTGGGCGTCGTCGCGCTGTTCGCAGGCATCGCCGTCCTGAACTGGCCGATCTCCTGACACATGATTAAGTTCCTGCAAACGCTAGTCCGGAGCATGGACGAGACCAGCGAGGGGCCGACTGTCGAAACGAAGAACTCCTGGAGGGGCAGAACGTGTTCAAAGGCCCGCGAAAACTGCGAGAGAACCTGCTCTCGGGCGATTCCGACGACGAAGCGTAACCGCTCGTAGTCTACGGGAAGCGGAAAACGCGAGGGCCGCTACTCGTAGGTCGACATCATCCCGCCGTCGAACGGCAGGTCGCCGCCGTTGAGGTGGCTGGCGTGCTCGGAGAACCCGAACACGAACAGGTTCGCCACCTCCACGGGATCCATCATCTCCTTGTTGCGGGCCTGCCCGAGCATCACGTCCTCGACGACCTCCTGCTCGGAGACGCCGCGCTGTTCGGCGGTGTCGGGAATCTGGCCGGTCACCAGCGGCGTCGCCACGTACCCCGTCGACACGGAGTAGGCCCGGACGGTGCCGTCGCCTTCGGCGGCGATGGACTGGGTGAGTCCCCGGAGGCCGAACTTGACGACGTTGTACGCCACCTTGTCGCTGGTCACGTAGTGGCCGTGGACCGACGCCATGTTGCCGACGGCGCCACTGCCCGCCTCATGCATGTGCGGGAGGGAGTGTTTGGTCAGTTCCAGCGGCGCCCGAAGCATCACGTCGTGCATCTCGTCGTACTTCTCCATCGGGAACTCCTCGATGGGCGATACGTGCTGGAGCCCGGCGATGTTCGCCAGGAAGCGCACCTGGCCGCGGTCGGCCGCGGCGTCGACGACGTCGGCGGCTTCCTCGCGGAGGTCCGCGGCGACCGTCTCGACGGTGCCGTCGACCCCGGCGTCTTCGGCCACGTCGACGGTTTCGGCGAGGCCGTCCTCGTCGACGTCCGTGGCGACGACCGTACACCCGTTGTCGGCCATGGCGAACGCCACGGCGCGGCCGATGCCGGAGGCGGCGCCGGTCACGAGACAGACCGTCTCGGGAGCGAAGCGGTCGTCGTCGACGGAGAGCACCTGCTCGCTGGCCAGCGGCGGCGGACCGAGGTCCTGTTCGGGAGTGTCTGCCATGACCGTTCCCACGCGGTCAGTGAGTGAGAAAACTGGGGTTGACATGTAAACCGACCGGGGGACCGGACGGACGACCGGGCGGTCGGAAGCCGACTCGGCGTCGACACCGGGTGGTCGGCGCCCACCGGTTCCCGGTCGGCCGAGGAGAGATATTTACGCCCGGGAGACGGATCGGAACCGATGAGCGCCGCTACCCGCGAACTGCTCCGTACCGTCGCCCCGACCGAGACCGTCGTCCCGATGGCCGTCATCCTCGCGCTCGGCGGCCTCCTCGCCTGGACGATCAGTGCGGTGGCGGTCCCGCCCCTGGACGTCGTCGCGGAACCGCTGGCCCAACTCGTGCGGGCACTCGCTCTCGCGCTGGCCGTCGTCCACGGCGTCCGGACCCAGCGGTAGTTCTCCCGCCGCAGACGGCCAACCACTCGCTGAGGAGCCGCCGGTTCACATGTTAACCCGCCAAATTTTGCCTGGGTTGGTGTAAGGTCTTGATAGTATGTCGGGCCATCACATGACACGTCGAAACGCACTCAAGGCGGCCGGGCTGGCCGGGGCGACGGGCGTAGCTGGCTGTCTCGGCGACGGGGGCGGCGGCGCCGAGGGGACGCTCCGCATCGGCGTCCTCCAGCCGCTGACCGGAGACATCCAGTACTACGGCCAGCAGTCGATGTGGGGCTTCCTCTCGGGGCTGTCGTACAAACTCGATCAGGACCCCCCGAGCGTCGAAGCCGCGGGCCAGGAGACCATCGAGGGCGAGGACGTCACCTACGAACTGCACATCGAGGACACGCAGTTCGACCCCAACCAGGCCCAGGACGTCGCCACGGACCTCGTCGAGAAGGAGGACGTCGACGTCCTGTTCGGGACGGCCTCCTCGGGGTCGGCGCGGCAGGTGATCGACACGGTGACCACCGCGGCCGAGGTACCGACGGTCATCGGTCCGGCCGCGGCGGCGGACATCACCTCCAACGGCGAGTACTGCTCTGACCTCGTGTTCCGGGCCAACGAGAACACGGCCATGGACGCCCGCAGCGGCGGCCGGTACGTGGCCCAGGAGACCGACGTCGAGAGCGTCTTCATCATGGCCGCCAACTACAGCTTCGGCAAGGCGGTCGCCAACAATTACAAGGAGGTCCTGGAGGCCGAGGGCATCGAGATCGCGGACATCCGGTACGTCGAGCGCGGGTACGCCGAGTTCGAGGGCCTGTTCGACGAAGCCGTCGACAGCGGCGCCGACGCCGTCATCGGCGGGTTCACGGTGGCGACGCTCCCGCAGTTCCTCTCGACCGGCCTGCAGTACGACCTCCGGCTGTTCGGCGGGTTCGCCACCCTCATCAGCAACCGGGCGGTCGGGGGCGTCCTCCAGCGCACGCTCGGGGAGGACTTCACCGCCCAGGACGTCCGCGACGCGAAACTCGGACCCTTTACCACCCGCTACCACTGGAACCAGTACGACAACGAGATCAACGACTGGTTCGTCGACAAGTACTCGGAGACCTACGGCACCGTCCCGGACCTGTTCACCTCCGGGACGTTCACGGCCGCCTCCTCCATCGTCCAGGCCGTCGAGGAGGAGGGATCGCTGGACGGCGACGACATCGCCGACGGTCTCAAGGGCATGAGCGTCACGGACACCCCGAAGGGCGAGGGCGGGTACACCTACCAGGAGTACAACAACCAGGCCCGCTCGGAGATGACCATCGCGGACCCGGTGCCGACCTCCGACGAGTGGGCGGACTACTGGGACGCCACCATCATGCCCGGGGAACCGCGCGCCCGCGTCTCCGGCGAGGAGTCGACGCTCCCGGCGGACCACCCCGACATGAAGTGTGACCTCTAGGCGGATGCTGCTGCGCACGTCCGGGCTGACCAAGCGGTTCGGCGGTCTCACGGCCGTCGACGGCGTCGACTTCGGCATCGAGGAGGGGGAACTGTGTTCGCTGATCGGCCCGAACGGCGCCGGCAAGACCACGTTTTTCAACCTGCTGACCGGCGTCCTGCCCGTCACAGAGGGACGAATCGAGTACCGCCAGGACGGCGAGTGGGTCGACCTCACCGACGACGACCCCCACGAGACCGCGCTCCGGGGCATCCACCGGTCGTACCAGATAACGAACATCTTCCCGACCTCCACCGTGCTGGAGAACGTCCGCATCGCGGCCCAGGCCCACGGCGGGACCGACGCCTGGAAACTGCACCGCAACGTCGCGGAGTTCGAGGAGTACGAGGCCGAGGCGCTGGACGTCCTCGACCGGATCGGTCTCGCGTCAGCGGCCGACACCGACGCGCAGAACCTCAGCCACGGCCAGAAGCGCAACCTCGAAGTGGGCATCGCGCTGGCGGGCGACCCTGACCTGCTGTTGCTGGACGAACCGACCGCCGGCGTCTCCAGCGACGGCATCGGGCAGATCGTCGACCTGATCGAGGACGTCGCCGCCGACCACTCGATCCTGCTGGTCGAGCACAACATGGACGTGGTCATGGGCGTCAGCGACCGCATCGCGGTACTCCACCAGGGATCGCTGATCGCGGACGGGCCCCCCGAGGAGATCCGCGAGAACGAGGACGTCCAGGAGGCGTACCTCGGCGGCTACGACCCCGAAGGGACCGCTCGCGGCGACTCCGAACCCGTCGAAGGAGGTGCCGGCGCGTGAACGACGACCGATCTCGAGGAGGTGATCGACCGTGACGATGCTCGAGGTGGACGACGTCCACACCTACTACGGCGAGAGTCACGTCCTGCAGGGCGTCTCGCTGTCGGTCGAGGAGGGCGAGACCGTCGCGCTGATCGGGCGCAACGGCGTCGGCAAGACGACGACCCTCCGCTCGATCCTGCAGTTGGCCCCGCCCCGCGAAGGATCGGTCCGGTACCGCGGAGAGGAACTCGTCGGCCTGGAGACCCACGAGGTCGCCCGCAAGGGCCTCGGGTGGGTCCCCGAGGAGCGGCGGGTCTTCTCGCACCTGACCGTCGAGGAGAACGTCGAGGTGGCGACCCCGGCCGAGGCCGACGTGGGGGCCGCGCTCGACCGGACCTACGAGACGTTCCCGGCCCTCGAACGGTTCCGTGACAAGGAGGCCGGCGACCTCAGCGGCGGCCAACAGCAGATGCTCGCCATCGCCCGCGGCCTGGTCGGCGAGAACGACCTGTTGCTGGTCGACGAACCCAGCGAGGGCCTGGCCCCACAGATCGTCCAGGCGGTCGTCGACGCCCTCCGCGAGGTGGGCCGGGAGACGACCATGCTGCTGGTCGAGCAGAACTTCCCGATGGCGATGGACCTCGCCGACCGCTTCTACCTGCTGGACCACGGGGAGGTCGTCGCCTCGGGCGACACCGAGGACGTCTCGCGGGACGACGAACTGATCAGGAGGTACCTCTCTGCATGATTCGACGCGCTCGCTCTCGGACGGATCGTTCGCCGGCCGCCCGGAGGTGGTCGGCGTGACCGGGATCGAACCGGCGCTGCTGGCGGCGGGCGACGCCGGGCCGGTGGTCGCGTCGCTGCTCTCGGACCTGCTGGACGTGGGCACCCTGGTCGGCATCGTCCTGGGCGCCCTCTCGAAGGCGGCGCTGTACGTCCTCATCGCGGCTGGCCTGTCGCTGATCTTCGGGCTGATGGGCGTGCTCAACTTCGCCCACGGGTCGTTCACGATGCTGGGTGCGTACCTCGGCGGCGCCGTCATGGTCGTGCTCGTGAGCAGCGGGACCGGTCCGTACGCCCGGATCGCGCTGTTCTTCCTGGCGATGGCGGCGGTGTTCGGCGTCATGACGGCCTTCGGCAGCGCGGTCGAGAAGCGACTCATCCGGCCCATCTACGACCGCCAGCCGCTGTTCCAGATCCTGCTGACGTTCGGCGTCGTCCTCGTGCTGGACGAACTCGTCCGGATCGTCGTCGAGGTCCGCGGGATGCAACCCCGCAGCGACTGGCAGGAGGCCCTTGGCACCGCGCCCGGGTTCCTCCAGAACACCATCACGGTGGCCGGATCCACGACCCGGGGCCTGTACATGTTCGAGGTCCTGATCGGGGCGATGGTCGTCGCGGTCACCTGGGGCTTCCTCACGCGCACCCGGTACGGCCTCTACATCCGCGCCGGGAGCGAGGACAGCGAGATGGCCCAGGCGCTGGGCATCGACATCCGGAAGGCGTTCTCGGTCGTGTTCGGCGTCGGGTCCGGCCTGGCGGCCGTCGCCGGCGTCATGCTGATGTGGGACCCGCGGTTCGGCGCGAGCGTCCCACTGTCGACGGACGCCCTGCTGATCGCGTTCGTCGTCGTCATCATCGGCGGCCTCGGTACCTTCCGCGGGACCGTCGTCGCCGGCCTGCTGGTCGGCCTGTTCGACGCGGTGACGACGTGGCTGTTCCACAGCGCCTACGTCGACTTCGCCGGCCTCCCGGAGATGGTGATGTTCCTCGCGTTGGTGCTGGTGCTGATCGTGAAGCCCCAGGGCCTGTTCGGCGTCGAGGAGGTGGGTGGCCATTAGCGACGACCGCCAGTCCCCGGACGCCCGGTCCGGGGACGTGACCGAGCGCCCACCCGCCGAGGAGGGTGAGGACCCGACCTCGGACGTGGAGCGCGGCGGGGAGGCGTCCGCCGACGACGCGGCCACCGCCGAGCGGTCGCTCCGGCGGACGCTCTCCGAGCACCGCGTCCACGCCGCGGTGGTCGTCGCCATGGGGCTGTACCCGCCGCTGTACCAGTTGCTGATCAGCACGCCGCTGGGCGCGGAGTTCGCCGTCGTCCTCCCGCCCGTGCGGACGATGGTCGCCGTGCTGTACGTCGGCCTGTTCGCCATGAGCTTCGACTTCATCTCGGGGTACACCGGTTACCTCTCCTTCGGTCACTCGCTGTTCTACGGGACCGGCGCGTACCTCGTCGTCCTCGCGGCCACGGGCAAACTCCCGGGTCTCTCGGCGGGGACGCCGTTCATGGGCCTGCTGTTGCTGGGCGGGATCCTGGCGGCGCTGATCGCGCTGCTGGTCGGGACCGTCTCCTTCCGCCTGACGGGCGTCTACTTCGCGATGATCACCCTCGGGTTCGCGGAGGTGGCCCACGTGTTCATCCGCAACTGGGACCACGTCTCCCCGAGTCCGCAGGACGGCGCGAACATCGGCGGCGACGTCGGCGCCTTCCAGATCGGCGTCCCGGGCGTGGACACGCTGTCGGTCGGCATCGGCCGACTGGTCGGCGACAGCTACGAGAACCTCTTCGGCACGGGCATCGAGTTCAACGAGGCGATGGTGTCGTTCTACGCCGTCGGCGCCGTCGTGCTCGTGTCGTACTTCGCGATGCAGCGGATCGTCCACTCGCCGTTCGGGCGGGTGATGATCGCCATCCGCGAGAACGAGGAGCGCGCCCGCGCCATCGGCTACGACACCTACCGGTTCAAGCTGGTGGCGTTCGCCATCAGCGGCTTCTTCGCGGCGGTGGCGGGCGCCCTGTTCGCCGGCTTCCGGCGCTCGGTCGGCCCGAGCAGCACCTTCGACCTGTTCGTGACCGCCGACGCCTTGCTGGCGGCGATCATCGGCGGGTTCGGGACGCTCGCCGGCGCGCTGTACGGCCACCTGTTCCACGAGTTCCTCGGGGGCATCCTCTCGACGGAATCACACGGGCTCTCCCGGTACCTCCGGGAGAACCTGCCGCCGGACCTGCTGAACGCGGAGGTGGCCGGCGTCCCGCTGCTGGACGTCGTCAACGTCCTCATCGACGGCCGGGCCGAACTGTACCTCGGACTGGTGTTCGTCCTGTTCGTGCTGTACGTCCCCAAGGGCATCCTGGGGACGATCAGGGACCGCATCGGCGGGACGGCCGCGGAGCACCTCCCGGGCCACGTCCGGAAGTACTTCCGTGACCGACGCTGAGGTGATCGACGTGAGCACCGAAGATCAGTCCGCGGTCGCGCTGACCGGCTACGGCCGGTACGTCCCGTCGGAGACGGTCACGGGCGCCGAGATCGCCGAGCAGAGCGGCATCCCCGAGGAGGTCGTCGTCGAGAAGATGGGCCTGCGCGAGAAGCGCGTCTGCCCGCCCGACGCGGACCACGCCAGCGACATGTGCGTGAACGCCGGCCGGGAGGCGCTCGACGACGCCGACCTCGACGCGACCGACCTGGACCTCGTGCTGTACCACGGCAGCGAGTACAAGGACTACGTGGTCTGGAGTGCGGCGGCCGCCATCAGCGAGCGCCTCGGCGCCGAGAACGCCTACGCGACCGAGAGCTACACCCTCTGTGCGGGCGCGCCGATCGCGTTCAGACAGGTCCGCGCGCAGTTGCTCGCCGGCGACGTCGAGCGCGCGCTGCTGGTGTCCGCGAGCCGCGAGGAGGACCTGGTCGACTACGGCAACGAGGACTCCTCGTTCATGTTCAACTTCGGCAGTGGCGCCAGCGCGGCGGTGCTGGAGCGCGCCGGGAGCGGCGCGGGCGGAGACGGCCCGCGAGCGACCGTCGAGGACGACGCGCGGGCGTACGTCCGCGGGAGCGACGCCCTCACCGACGGCAGTTTCTCGGAGGACGTGATCATGCCCGCGGGCGGGTCCCGCAACCCGCCGAGCGCCGAGACCGTCGACGCCGGCCTGCACACGCTCGACGTCCCCGACCACGAGTCGATGAAAGAGCGCCTCGCCGAGGTGAGCCTCGACAACTTCCTGTCGGTCGCCGACGGCGCCCTCGACCGGTCGGGGTACGCCCGCGAGGACGTCGACTTCGTGGCGCTGACCCACATGAAGCGGTCGTTCCACGAGTTCCTGCTGGAGGAACTGAGCGTCGGCCCCGAGGGCGGCTACTACCTCGACGAGTACGGCCACGTCCAGAGCGTCGACCAGGTGCTCGCGCTGGACGAGGGCCTGCGCCTCGGTCGCGTCGAATCCGGCGACGTGGTGCTGTTCCTGGCGGCCGGGACGGGCTACACCTGGGCCGCGACGGTGCTGGACTGGGTCGGGTAACTATCCCCGGCCCGTCTGGCGAGGTGTCCGTGTGCGTTCTGGAACTCGCCTGACCGACTCTTTGATCCGGTGGCCGAGACCGGGAACGGACTCCCGGACGAAGCGACCGAGGGCGACGGCGATGCTTCGGACGCTCGCGACGACCACTGCAAGCAGTACCGGTAGGGCAACGCGCCGATTCACGCTGTCGATAGTGTGTTTTCAGAAAGCAGACAAAACCGTTACGGGAATCACCCGGCCTGGGGCGTCCCGAACCTGGCCACCGCCGGTCCGGCGGACGCTGCGGCCACCCCGTCGAGGGCTCCCTGGGCTATATACCGATATATACTGATATAATCGTTTATAGAAGAACGTTGCGAAACGTTCGCATATGGCGCCGAACGTATAATTACCATCGAAGATATATACTTCATAGCACAGTATTTGTACGGTCTCGGGGTAGCACCTGTCGATGGCATCCAGCCAACCCGACTCGACCTGGCGGACCTCACGGAGAACCGCGCTCGCTGCGATCGGGACGACCGGCGCACTCGGCCTCGCCGGGTGCATCGGACTGGGGCAGGAGGGCGACGAGGACGGCGGCGAACTCTCCGGCGACATCAATATCGCGGGCAGCAGTACGGTGTACCCGCTGATGTTCGCGTTCGCGGAGGCGTTCCAGGGGAACCACGACGGGGTGAACATCGACGTCAGTCGGACGGGTTCTGGCGGTGGGTTCCAGAACCACTTCTGTCCGGGCAAGACGGACTTCAACAACGCCAGTCGCCCGATCAAGGACGAAGAGAAGCAACTCTGCGAGGACAACGGCGTCGAGTGGATCGAACTCCAGGTGGCGACCGACGCGCTCACCGTCGTCGTCAACAACGAGGCCGACTTCGTGGACTGCCTGACCGTCGACGAACTGAAGCAGATCTGGCAGCCCGACGCCGCCGAGACCTGGGCGGAGGTCCGCGACGGCTTCCCGGACGAGGAGATCGAGCGGTACGGCGCCGCCGAGACTTCCGGCACCTTCGACTACTTCACGGAGAACGTCGTCGGCGAGGCGGGTGCGCACACTGACGACTACCAGGCGACCGAGCAGGACAACACCATCGTCCAGGGCGTCCAGGGGAGCGAGTACGCCATCGGCTACTTCGGGTTCTCGTACTACTACAACAACCCCGACGTCGTCAAGGCCCTGAAGATCGACGACGGCGACGGCTGCGTCGAACCGTCGCTGGAAACCGCGGCCTCCGGCGAATACACGCCGCTGGCCCGGCCGCTGTTCACCTACCCCTCGACGGAGTCGCTCGGGGAGGAACACGTCGCGGAGTTCGCCCGCTACGTCGTCGAGCAGACGACCAACGAGGACCTCGTCGCCGGCGACGTCGGTTACGTCCCGCTGACGGACGACCTGCAGTCGCAGATGCAGAGCCGCCTCGAAGACGCCATCGATCAGGCCCAGGGCTGACGCCACGATGAGCGAGCGCGAATCTCCGGACGACCGATCGCGACGGTGGCGGCCCGGCCGCTCGCTGACCTGGCCCCCATGCACGTCGATTCGGCAACTCGACGCCCACGACGCGGCGGGAGGTGACCGGCGGTGAGCGGCGCGCCCGACGAACCGGACCTCGACCGGACCGGCGGCGTAAAGCGACTCCGGGGCCACGCCTACGGCGGCCTGTTCGCCGTCTGCGCGCTCGTCTCGGTGCTCACCACCGTCGCCATCGTCCTCACCCTGCTGTCCGACGCGGTGAGTTTCTTCGCGGCCTACCCGGTGGCGGAGTTCCTGACCGGGACGGAGTGGAGCCCCGGGAACTTCGGGGGCGGCGCGGACTTCGGCATCGTCCCGCTACTTATCGGGACGCTGGCCGTGACGGCCGTGGCCGCCCTGGTCGCCATCCCGGTCGGGACGCTGACCGCGGTGTACCTCAGCGAGTACGCCAGCACCCGCGCTCGCGCCATCCTCAAGCCGTTGCTGGAGGTGCTGGCGGGCGTCCCGACGGTCGTCTACGGGTACTTCGCGCTCGTGTACGTGACCCCGGCGCTGAAGGCCACGCTGTTTCCCTCGATGGCGACGTTCAACGCGCTGTCCGCGGCGCTGATGGTCGGGATCATGACCATCCCCATGGTCTCCTCGATCAGCGAGGACGCGATGAACGCCGTTCCGGACGAACTCCGGCAGGCGGGCTACGGCCTCGGCGCGACGAAGTACGACGTCTCGACCGGCGTCGTCGTCCCGGCGGCCATCTCCGGCATCGTCTCGTCGTACGTCCTGGCGCTGTCCCGTGCCGTCGGGGAGACGATGATCGTCGTCGTCGCCATGGGCGCGCAGGCGAAGATGCCCCCGGTCCGGGACGCCCTGGGTGTCGTGCCGTACGTCCACCCCGGGGACGTCCTGCTGGAGCCCGGCCAGACGATCACCGTCGCCATGGTCCAGGTCGCCGGCGGCGACCTGACGGGCGGGTCGCTGGCTTACGACGCGCTGTTCGCCCTCGGTCTCGCCCTGTTCGTGGTCACGCTGATGATGAACGTGATCGGCGACCTGGTCGCCCAGCGGTACCGGGAGGTGTACTGAGATGAGCGTCGAACGCCGCCCCTCGTTCGAGCGGGTCGCCCGCGTCAAGGGGACGCTGCTGGAGTACCTCTCGCTGGGGGCCTCCCTGGTCGGCATCGTCGCGCTGGCCGTCCTGCTGGTGTACGTCGCCGTCGACGCCTTCGACCTGGCCAGCGCCAGCCACGAGTGGATCCTCACGTACGTCGGGACGGTCGTCGTCCCGCTCGTCGCCCTCTTCCTGTACAGCGCCGACGACCCGGGGCTGACCGTACGGGTCACCTTGGCGCTCGGCGGAGGGCCAATCGCTTCGTTCATGGCGTTCCGCCTGCTGGCGGCCATGGGCGGTTCGGTCCCGGGGCTCACCTGGTCGGTGTTCTACCTGTTCGCGTTCGTCGTTCCCACGACGGCGTACGTCCTCTACGCCGGGAGCCAGGGGCCGATCGGAGCCACTGCCGTCGGCCTGCTGGGCCGTCTCCTCGGCGGGATCGCGGCCGGCCTCGCACTGGTCGTCCTCTTCGTCGTGTTCGACCCGCAACTGTGGACGCTGGCGTACACCCTCGGCGTGCTCCCCACCGGCGCGCTGGTCGCGTTCGCCCGGCGCCGCGAGTCCTCGCTGGCCAACCGACTGGCCCTCCCGGTCGGGATCATCGGATTCCTCGCCGCTACCGTGCTCGACGGCCTGCTCGTCTTCTACGTCCGGACCTGGTTGCTGTACGTCTGGTCGGTCGCGGCGCCGGTCGCGCTGGGGGTCGGACTGCTGGCCGCCCGCGAGCGCGACCGCCGCGAGGCGGCGCTTGTCGGCGCGCTCGCGTTCGCCGTGCCGGTCGCCGGGAGCCTGGCCGGGACGCTCGTCGGCGTTGCACCTCGCCACGCCCTGCTGGTCCTGCTGACGCTCGCGGTGCCGACCGCCCGGTTCGTCCGGCGGGCACTCGACGCCGACGAGGGGGCCCTGGGCCTGGTGGCCCCGCTCCTGCTAGCAGGCGGGGCGGTCGTGGGCACGCTCGTCGTCCAGGCCGGCGGGTTCCCCGCGCCGGACCCCTGGCTGGACTGGTCGTACGTGACGAGCGCGCCGTCGCGCCACCCCGAACAGGCGGGACTGTACCCGGCTATCGTCGGGTCCATCTTCGTCATCTGTCTCGTCGCGGTGCTGTCGTTCGTCCTCGGGGTCGGGACGGCCGTGTTCCTCGAGGATTACACCGCCGACGAGGGTCTCTCCGGAACGATCACCCGGGTGATCCAGGTCAACGTCGCCAACCTGGCGGCCGTCCCATCGGTCGTCTACGGCCTGCTCGGCCTGGGCCTGTTCGCCAACATGCTGGGGATGGGCTTCGGGACCGTGACCACCGCCTCGCTCACGCTGTCGCTGTTGATCCTCCCGATCACGATCATCTCCGCCCAGGAGGCCATCAGGGCCGTCCCCGACCACCTCCGGCAGGGCTCGTACGCCATGGGGGCGACCCGCTGGCAGACCACCAAGAACGTCGTCCTGCCGGAGGCACTCCCTGGCATCCTCACGGGAACCATTCTCGCGCTCGGGCGGGCCATCGGCGAGACGGCACCGCTGATCATGATCGGGGCGCCGACGACCGTGTTCAGTCCCCCGGAGGGGTTCGCCAGTCGCGTCAGCGCCATGCCGATGCAGATCTACGCCTGGGCCGACGCCCCGCAGCCGGAGTTCCGGTACGGCGTCGTCGCCGCCGGCGTCGTGACACTCCTGGTGGTGCTACTGGCGCTGAACGGGACGGCCATCCTGATCCGGAACCGCTACGAGACGGAGGTGTAGCGTGCCCCCGAGCGGCCGCGGGCCCGCGGAGGGGAGCGTGGATTCCCCCCCGAGCGACCATCGGCCGGGGGACTCGTCCACCGACGGGACGACGCTGGCGTTCGTCTGCGTCCACGACGACGGCCGATGCCAGGTGGCCGCTGCGTTCGCCAGGTACGAACGCGATCGTCGTGACCTGGGCGACCGCGTCGAGGTCCTCGCCGGCGGCATCGACGTCGCCGACGACCCGTACGAACCCCTCGTCTCGGTCGTCGAGGAGGTGGGAATCGACGTCCCGGCGCCCGGCCCACGGGCGGTGACGACCGACGAACTGGCGACTGCGGACCACGTGATCACCATGGGCCGTTCGACCCTGGACCTCCTCCCGACGGCCGATCCGGCGACGCGTGCGTGGGCGCTGGAGGACCCCCGCGGCGAACCACGTACCGTCGTCCGTCACGTCCGCGACGAGATTTACAGGCTCGTCGTCGCGCTGTTCGACGAGCTTTTCGGTGCAACGGGGTGACCGGCGGCGCTCGCGGTGGGTGACGCGTCCTCGGCACCTGGCCGCCGCGGTGGGGGCTCTCCCCGGCGCTGGTCACCCCCTTCGTCGCCCGCCCCGAGTTTCACGCGCTGAAGTCGAGCCCCCCGATTATACTGGGTGGGCCGCCTACGACCGCACATGGCGTTCGTCTCGGAGAACCGGCGGACCCTCGCCGGACTGGTGATCGTGGCCGTGGCCGCCGTGGCCAGCGCGCTGGCGGCGCCCGAACTGCCCGAACAGGTGACGACCCACTGGAACGCGGCGGGGGAACCGGACGGGTTCATGGGCGCGACGACGGTGCTGGTCGGCGCCCCGGCGCTGATCCTCGGGGTCGTCGTCCTGTTCGAAGTCATCCCGGGGATCGACCCCCTCGGGGAGAACGTCCGGGAGTTCCAGACCGCCTACGACGCGCTGGCGGTGCTGACCGCCGGGTTCCTCGCGTACACCTACGGGTTCGTCCTGGCCTGGAACCTCGGCTACCAGTTCGAGGTGATGCAGGCGCTGGCGCCCGCGATGGCGGTCCTGTACGTCGCCGTCGGCTACCTGCTGGAGCGGGCCGAGCGGAACTGGTTCGTCGGCATCCGGACGCCGTGGACGCTCTCCTCGGAGACGGTCTGGCGACACACCCACGAGCGTGCCGCGCCGCTGTTCAAACTCGCCGGCGTCCTCGCGCTCGGGGCACTGGTGCTTCCGGACTACGCCGTCTACTTCCTCGTCGGCCCGGTCGTCGCCGTCGCCGGCTACGCGACGGTCTACTCCTACGTCGACTACCGGCGCCTCGGCGACGGCGACGTCGCTGACGCCGCCGAGTAGCGCGTTCAGCGTTCGAACCGGTACGTGTAGGTATACGGACGGTGGTCCCCGGTGGAGGCGTCGACGTACACGGCGTCGCGGGTGACCGTCGGCGCCCGCATCGGAGCACCGTCGAACGACCGTGCCCACTGCCACTCGCCCGTCGAGCGGTCGAGTCCGACCAGGCCCTCGCCGGCAACGTAGATAGTGTCGCCGCCGACCGACGCGCCAACCGTGTATCCGTCGAACTCCCGTCGCCAGCGTTCGCTACCGCCGTCGACGTCCAGCGCGACCACGGCGCGCGCCAGCGAGACGACGACGGTCCCGCCCGTCACGGCGCCGGAAGCGCCATCGTCGGTCGCCGCCGTCCGGGTCCAGCCCGACGAGGTGGCGGTCCGTTCCGACGGCGACCACCTCGTCGGTCACTGCGGGCACCCCCTGGGTCGGCGCCCCCGCCTCCGCAGTCCATTCGACCCCCCGTCGTGGGCCACCACTGCGTACACCCCGTCGTCCGCTCCGACGAGGAGGGTCCCGTCTCGATACGTCACCGATCCGCCGACGGCGTCGTCGTCCCCGAGGTCGATCTCGTCGCCCTCCGCGAGGATGTCGTCCAGCGCGCCGGTCTCTTCCAGTTCCTCCAGCGCAGCCGCCCGGGCCTCCATGCGCTCGGTGCGCTCGGTGGCGCGCTCGATGGCTCTGCCCACGTCGGCCATCTCGCCGCCGACGCCCGCGAACGCCTCGGCGACGCGCACCTCAGCGCGCGCCACCTCGTGGCGGGCCTTCAGCGTCTCCTTGCGGGTCCGGAACCCCTCGATCCGCCCGCGGAGTACGACCTGGCGCTCGACGAGTCGGTCCTGGGTCGCCTGCAGGCGGTCGATCCGGTCGTCCAGGTCGACCAGCTGGTCGGTGACGGCGTGTTTCTTATCCAGGGCGCGCCGGGCGAGGTCGTCCCGGTCCTGGCGGACGGCTTCACGGACCTGCTCGTCGTGCTTCTCGGCGGTCGCGCGGCTTGCTAGCGCTGTTCGGGGACATAGGGGAACCAGGGACGAAACGTGCTTAACGCTATTGTCGGGGACGAAACGGGTGCCGCCGCTCGTCGGCACGGGTCACAAAAAAACGGATCGTCGTTCGCAGGAACGGGATTCAGGCGCGGACCAGGTTGGTCGCGCGCGGGCCCTTGGGGGCCGTTTCGATGTCGAACTCCACTTCCTGTCCCTCCTCGAGATCCGGGCCGCCCACGTCCTCCATGTGGAAGAAGACGTCGTCGTCCGCGTCCTCAGTCGAGATGAAACCGTAACCACCAGTGTCGTTGAAGAAATCAACCTTACCGGATGCCATTACGACCAACCGGATGGCCGGCCCACGGATAACCCTTGCGAGGGTCACGGTACCACGGAGGTCGGGGGTTCGTGGCGGTTGCACGGATGCGCGTCGCGGCGAGCACGGCCCGCCGTGCTCAGAGGTCCATGTTCTGGATCTCGTCGAAGGTGGTCTGGTCGCCGTCGAGCTCCACGTACACCGAGACGTCGCTGGCGTAACTGTCGTCGACGAGGTCGCCGCTGAATTACCACGAGTCGGCGTAGCCGTTACCGAGGTGGTCGCTGGTGGCGGTCACGGTGTGGTCGGCGCTCTCGGTAATGGTGTCGTCGCCGGGGTCGAGTCCCTCGTCGCCGAGGTTGATCGTCGTGCTCCCCGGCAGGTTCGAGGGCGTCGTCTCGACCGACCGCATACTCGCTGGCAGTGCCGCCCCCACGAGGGTTCCCACTGTCACCTCCTGGATGTCCAGGGTCCTGGCGTCTGCCGTCTGCCCGCTCGCTACGAGCCCGCCAGCCGCGGCCACCCCGGCGACGCCGCTGACGCCGCGTTGCATCAGCCGTCGTCTCGTCATGCTTCCGTCCCGCGTGGGATCGTCGAGCTGCCGCCGTCCACCTCTCATGCAGTGATATTAATACAGAAGGTAGTTAAACTCTATTTATAGTGAAATCAATGTAATAATACACGCCGTACCCGACGTGAGGCCGACGACCGAAGAGGTTTCGCGCCCGGCAGAACCGAAGTACGCGACTGGGCAGCTATCAATTCGAGGACCTTCCGCGACGACGCGATGCACGCAGAGGGGATGGTGAAGGCGTCGACGGGGCCGTCTGGGACGGTCCGTCATGACCAGCGACCACGACCACCACCGAATACTCGGGGCGGGTTCCTGCGCTCGCACCCTGGCGACCGGCCCGTCCACGGGACGCAGACGACGCCTGGCAGGGGGCCGTGCTCTACTGCTCGACCCAGGAGTCGGCCAGCCAGTCGGCGGCGCCGAAGTAGTTGTAGAAGCCGAACTCCCCGCCGTGGTAGGTTGTGTCGGCCAGCGAGGTGCTGACGACTTCCGTTCCGCTGGCGTCGAAGACGGTCACGGTGATCGTCCCGTCGTCGGTGTCGCGGTAGTCGAGTTCGACGGTGAGCCACTCCCCGGTCGGCCAGGTCGTGTCCGTCGTGGCCGAGACCACCTGACTGCCGTTCTCCCAGCGGTCGACCGCCAGGTAGCCGTCGCTGGCGTCCAGGATGGCCATGTAGCCGACGTAGTCGTCCCATCCCGTGTCGCCGTCCCTGGCCCCGAACAGCAAGCCCGCGTCGTTCTCTCCGCCCGACGGGAAGTAGACGTCTAACTCGTAGGACTCCCCGGCGGTCGTGCCCTTGTCGTCTCGCAGGATCATCGACCCGCCGTCGGCGTCGTCGTCGGCCTGCAGGGCGTCGTCGCCGGTCGTCGAGCGCGTGGAGGTGGTGGTGAACGCCTCGGCGTCGACGCTGTACGTCCCCGGAACGTCCGCGTGGCCGAAGTCGTCCAGCACCTTCGAAGGCTCGTTCCCGGCCTGGAACCAGGAGTCGGCCAGCCAGTCGGCGGCGCCGAAGTAGTTGTAGAAGCCGACGGTACCGCCGTCGTAGTTCGTGTCGGCCAGCGAGGTGCTGACGACTTCCCTTCCGTCGGCGGCGAAGACTGTCACGGTGATCGTCCCGTCGTCGGTGTCGCGGTAGTCGAGTTCGACGGTGAGCCACTCACCGAT
The DNA here is from genome assembly GCA_003021085.1 of Halobacteriales archaeon QS_1_68_20. Taxonomy (GTDB): domain Archaea; phylum Halobacteriota; class Halobacteria; order Halobacteriales; family PXRE01; genus PXRE01. Next base: position 196,212 of record PXRE01000011.1, read on the forward strand.
GGGCCATCTCGTGTCCGTCGTCGCGGAGTCCACCTGACTGCCGTTCTCCCAGCGGTCGACCGCCAGGTAGTCGTCGCTGGCGTCCAGGATGGCCATGTAGCCGACGTAGTCGTCCCAGCCGGCGTCGCCGTCCTGGCCGCCGAACAGGATGCCCGCGTCGTTCTCCCCACCCGACGGGAAGTAGACGTCGAGCGTGTACGTATTGCCCGCGCTCGTCTTCATGTCCTCGCGCAGGATCATCGACCCGCCGTCGGCGTCGCCGTCGGCCTGCAGGGCGTAACTGTCGGTCGTCGAGCGCGTGGAGGTGGTGGTGAACGCCCCGATGTCGACGCTGTAGGTCCCGGGGACGTCCGCGTGGCTGAAGTCCTCGGCGACCGGCTCCGCGTCATTGCCACAGTCGGAGGCGGGTGCGGTCGTGTCCGGCGAGGTGCAGCCGCTGCCGACGCAGGGGTCGGTGAAGAACCCCTCGTCGTCGGGATTCTCGCCCGTGAGGTGGACGTTGCTGTCGGTGACGGAGTAGTCGGTCGTCTTCCGGTTGACCGCGGGCGAGGACGTGTCGTTCCTGACGTAGATGTCGGTGAAGGTCGCCGAGCCCCCGGCCGCACCGTCGTGGATCTCGATCGGCTGGGAGGCCCCTTCTCCCTCGTAGGTGTGCGTGACGTGCAGGTTCTCGACGTTGAGGTCTTGCCCGTCCCGGCGGATCCGGAAGCCCCGCTGGTTGAAGGAGCCGTCGTTCTCCGGCGCCCGGGCGTCGTTGACGATGGCGCAGTTCCTGACCTCCGAGCCGTCCGAGCCGATCCGGATCCCGGAGATGTTGTTGTTCTTCGCCTTGCAGCCGTCGAAGACGACCTTCCCGCCGCCGCCGCCGCTCCCGCCCGGTGACGAGGCGTAGTAGCCGTTGTCGGGGAACCCTTCCACGTGACAGTCACAGAACAGGACCGTCCCGGCGTGTTCCTTCGGGACGTACCACCCGCTGGCGGGGTCGCAGTTACTGCAGCCGTAGGCGCCGTCCGGCAAGCGGACGTTCCTGACCTCGGCCTTCCCGCCGCTCCCGGCCCTGGCCCGGCACTTCTGGTCGCAGGCACACAGGACGCCCCTGACGGTGATGTTCGCCAGCATCGATCGGCCGCTGCCGGCGTAGACCCGCATCGCCCGGTTCGCACCGTCGGCGTGGGTCAGTTCGATCATCCCGTCGCCGACAAGCGCCGCGTCCTCGTAGGTCAGGTCGAGGTCCTGGTCGAAGGTGTACTGCGGCGGACTGGCGTCGTCGCCGGGGACGACGAGGTTGGTGTCGTGGTCGACGTAGTCGTAGAAGTACGGCCCGATGTCCTCGCCGGGGTCGAGTCCCTCGTCGCCGAGGTTGATCGTCGTGCTCCCCGGCAGGTTCGAGGGCGTCGCCGCCACCGACCGGAAGCCAGCCGGCAGAGCGGCCCCCACGACGCCGGTGGCACCGAGTTGCATCAGTCGCCGTCTCGTTACGTCTTCCGAGGAATCGTCCGGTTGTTGCCGTTCGCTTCCCATACAGAAACTAATATTCTCTAAATAGTTAAATTCATCCAGCCAGTAGAAAGTAAATAATGTCCGGGGTTCCCGACGATCTCGTCGCTCAGGTCGCGAGTAGACTCCCGACGACCAGGATGAGACCGCCACCGAGGGCTGCGGCCTGCAGGAACCGCGTCGCGCGGCGGGCGGGTTCGCGGACCTCCTTGTCGCCCGTCCCGTCGAGGAGTTTCCCGGTCCCGACTTCGACGAGGCCGGTGACGACGAACCAGAGGCCCGCCATCGTCAACACGAGGTGCCCGTTGCCGGTGCTCGTGAGCGACTCGGCGGTGTAGCGGGTCCCGGCGAGGTGCCCGCCCGTGGCGAGGATGAACACGGCGGCGACCCGCGAGAGTCGGCGGAGACTCCCGGCGATGCGTTCCAGCGGCGCGGCGTTCAACTCGCCGTCCCGGGCCAGCGGCAGTACCCCGGTGACGACGAAGGCGATGGCTCCCGCCCAGACCGCGCCTACCAGCAGGTGTACGGCCAGCGATGCGGTGTCGACCAGCGACATGTCCGACCGCTGGCACCCCCGGCAGGTAAAGGCCCCGACTTACATGTCAGGTATTCGCCAGAGGATCAGGGTTCGGTCAGCGCGTGGACGGTGCCGTCCAGGCTCCCGACGTGGACGGTGCCGTCGACCACCGCGGCCGAGGACACCTTGTCGCCGAGGTCCACCGTCCACGCGACGGCCGGGGACTCCGCAGGTCCGCTCTCGTCCGGCGCGTGACCGGTGTTGGCCGCGTCGTAGCGGAACATCGGTGCCCCGTCGAGCGCACCCGGCGACGACGCGTTGCCGTCGGTTCCCTCTTCGTCCGTCTCTTCGGTATCCGGCGTCTCCGTGCCTTCCTCGGGGGCGTCCGTGGCCGGCGTCTCGTCGTCGGCGTCACCGCTACCGGTGCACCCGGCCAGCGACGCGATGCTCCCGACACCGAGTACTCGCAGGTACCGTCGTCTCGTCGAACGCTCGGTCATGGCGTCGGCCACTCCCCGCCCGTCCTAAGACGTTTCGGCAAAGGAATGTACGGCGGGACCACGTTAGCCGCTGGCGTACGGTTCGAACACTTCGTCGTGGAGGCGGTCGGTGACCCGGTCCATGAGCGTCGCCAGGTTCCGGGCGTCCAGGCGGTTGTAGTGGACCAGGCGGTCCAGCGCGGCGTCGTCGCCGCCCTCGTAGCGGTGCCAGAGGCGCACCGCCTCGCGGCCGTCGACGCCGGAGTCGCGGCCGATGCCGACCGCCTGCTCGACGGCTTTCAGCCCGCCGGTGAGGTCCAGTCGCCGGCACGGGTACATCAGGTCCAGGTGCGGCGTCGTCACGTCGAGGTCGAACTTTCCCTCCAGGAACGGCACGTCGAAGCGCTTGCCGTTGAACGACACCAGCACGTCGGCGGCGTCCAGTTCCGCCCGGAGCGCCTCGCGGGTGAGGTCCTGGCCCCGCACGAGGGTCGTCGTCTCGCCGCCGCGGTGGAGGCTGACGGTCGTCACGACGCTAGAGTGCTGGGAGAGGCCGGTCGTCTCGATGTCGAAAAAGCAGGTAGAGTCCCGGAAGTTCTCGGCCAGGCGCCAGCCCTCGCCGCTGGGTAGCGCACCTGCGAAGAAGTCGGCGTCCCCTTCTCGGAGTTTCGGCCGTGCCGTCCGGACGAACTCCCGGAGGTTCTGCCCCCGCTTCCCGCCGAGGACGCCGTCCTCTACGTCGTCCCAGTGGGTGACCCCCCGTTCCCACAGCGACCGCTCGGTCTTCTCGCCGACCCCCCTGGCACCGATGAAACTGTTCTCCAGCCGCATCAGCAATCCCGTCGTCGTCCCCGGACTTGAGGGTTTCCAACCCGGGCCGGATTCACTCCGGGGCGACTTCCATCGTGGTGATGATCCCGAGGAACCCCTCGCTGGCGTCCCGGCCCGGTTCCGTTCTCAGACCGCCCGGTAGGTGTCGGTGTCGACCCGCTCGACGACGCCGCGACTCTCCAGGGTCCCGAGGACGCCGTACGCGGTGATCCGGGGCACGTCCAGGCGGTCGACGAGTTCGTCGACCTCGCACTCGCCGGCCACGGCCACGTACAGGTACAGGAGTTTTCCCTGGGGCGATTCGATTTCGGCGGGCACCTCGTCCGGGAGCGCCCTCGCTCTCGTCTGTGCGACGCTCATCTGTCGACTCCTCCACCGGTTTGCGTGGTAGCGTTCACGTCGTCCGTACCGACGCCGTTATATTACTTCAACGTTGCCGTTAAACGGGTTAGGTAATATAATCGTGACTATATAGCATATCACATCCCGTGTCAGGGGACTGGCTCACAAGCGTTATTTCGGCGGCTATCGAACCCGCGAGCATGGCCGACGTGCCGCCCGAATCCCCCACCGATCAGGAGGCAGAGTCGGCCGGGAGTCCGGCCGAGTCCTCCGAGTCCCTCCACGAGCGGTCGTCGGGGTCGGATGGGTCGCCCGCTGGCGAGCGGCGGGAGGCCGCCGGTACCGACGACGACGCGCCCCAGGTGGTCGGCGTCGACAGCGACGCTGCCGAGGACCTGCTCGGCGCGCTCTCCTCGGAGATGGCTCGTGCCGTGCTGGACGCCCTCCACGAGGACCCGGCGACGGCCTCGCAACTCGCGGACCGCCTGGACGCGTCCCTGCAGACGGTCCACTACCACCTCGAGAACCTCTCGGAGGCCGACGTGGTGGAGGTGGCCGGGACGACGACGTCCGACAAGGGCAGGGAGATGGACCTGTACGCGCCGGCCGGCGGTCCGGTCGTCGTGTTCGCCGGCGACGAGGACGATGGCAACCAACTGCGCGACGCCCTGAAGCGACTGGTTAGCGCCTTCGGGTTCCTCGCGCTGGCCAGTCTGCTGATCCAGGAGGTGCTGGGCGAGGGCGTCCGGCGGCTCTGGGAGTCGCCCGAACGGCCGACCGGCGACGTGACCGTCGCGGAGACGACCCGCGAGGCAGCGGGTATCGAACCCGGCGTGGCCTTCTTCGCCGGCGGCGCCGTCGTCATCCTGGCCGCGTTCGCCGTCTGGTACTGGCAGTGGCGGCGTGACTGACGCCCCGGGTTCGTTTTTCGGCCCCGTCTCGTGCGTATATGAATATATGTGAATATGTTCATATAACCCGGACAGCCCACCGTGGCGCGCGCCGAGAGCCGAACCTGACAGCGAGCCGCGCGGGTCGAGCCCGCGGGGGCTTTCTACGTGTCGGTGACCAAGCTATCATACGAGGAGAGCGCGCGAGCTTTCTGGCTGGTGGTGACCGATCCACCGTCCACAGAGCCCGCGGGAGCGCTCCCGTGGCGGTACCGACCGAGAGATGATCTCCCGCCCGCTCCTGTCGAACGCCCAACGAAACCGCCCGACGTATCGGGGAGCACTTTTTAGAGCGACCCCGCCGAAGGACGGACGATGGCCGACCTGCAATCGTGTTACTTCTGTGGGACCGGGCCGGGTGGGTCCGTCGAGTCGTACGGCGTCGTCCCGTCGGCACTGGACCCGTCGCCGGACGAGCAACGGAGCGTCGTACTCTGTCCCGACTGCCGGGACAAACTCACCGCCTTGCTCCGGCCGGTCGTCGCCGCCTCGGGGACCGAACCCGCGAGCACCGCACCCCCGCCGGAGGCCAGCGACGACACCGGCGGCGAACCGACTCTCTCGACGGAGACGGAAACGGTCGACCCCCTCGACGACGGGGGAACCGACGACGCCAGCACCGACGACGCCACCGTCGACGATACGGACTCCGGACTCGCCGCTGGCGGCGCGACCACGGGCGAGGAGTCGGCCAGCGACGGGTCGGCGACCGCCGACGCCGAACCCGCGGACGAGACTACCTCTCCGCCCACGGACGACGGCGCTACCTCGGCCACGGAGGACGTGGCCACCGGTGCCACCGACGACGTCTCGGTGCCTCCAGGGGACTCCTCGTCCGGGTCGACGACCGGTGGATCGGGTAGTTCGGCCGACGGCGAGCGGACGATCACCTTCGACGACGCGGACGACGACTCGGCGGACGGCGCCGGCGGGTCGGGACTCGCCGGTACGTCGGGTGGGTCGACCGACGCCGAGTCGGGGGGCGACCAGGGGGCGAGCGTGGCGTCCGGCACCGCGGGGGCGTCCGGGAGCGACCCGGGCGCCGGCGGAGCAGACGGATCGGCGGCCGGTAACGCGGCGTCCGCCGGCGGGTCGTCGTCAGGTG
>PXRE01000011.1:201955-324215 GCA_003021085.1 Halobacteriales archaeon QS_1_68_20
CCGACCCCTCGGCCGACGACCTGCTCGGCGACGACAACGACGCCTACCGGAAGGTGATCCGGTTGCTCCAGAACCGCGAGTTCCCGGTCCGGCGCGTCGAGATCGAGGACCTCGCGAGCAACGCTTACAAACTCAGCCCCCGGGAGTGCTCGGACGCCATCGACGCGATCATCCAGAAGGGCCTGCTCGTCGAGGAAGACGGCATGCTCAAGCGGCCTGCGAACTGATCTCGACCGGAAACGGAGGGGTCCAGGGGCGGAGGTGGGCCTCGCTGGAGGGACCGATTCGGAAACGACTGGGGCGTTGTTTTCACGCGGAAACGTCTATGTGTGACGCGTTCGCACCTTCCGCCATGGCCATCGACTACGGTGACTTCGACCGGGGACAGGGGGTCGACTACTGGGCCACCGACCCAGCGCTGCGACGCGAGGTCCGCCGGACCATCCCGGACGAGGACTTCGAGTGGGCCCGGGGCCGACTCGCGGCGTTCGGGGAGGTGGTCGGGACGACCGTCGACGAGAACGCCGACCTGATCGACCGAAACGACCCGACGCTGTCGACCTACGACCGCGACGGGGAACTGGTCAACGAGGTGGAGTACCACCCTGCGCAGTTCGAGAACGAGCGACTGACCTACGAGGCCGGCGCGGTGGCCGACTCCTTCCGGGCGCCGCCCGGCCGGGAGGAACCGCTGCCGCTGACCCACGACCTCGCCTTCGGCTACCTGCTCGGGGCCGTCGACGTCGGCCTGGGGTGTCCGGTGGCGATGACCGCGGGTGCGGCGCTCGTGCTGGAGCAGTTCGGCCGCGAGGAGTACGCCGAGTTCTTCGAGGGCCTGACTGCCCGCGACTACGACGACGTGATCCAGGGCGCGATGTTCCTCACCGAGAAACAGGGCGGCAGCGACGTCGGCAAGACCGAGACCCGCGCCGAACACGTCGAAGGCAACACCTACGAACTCCACGGCGAGAAGTGGTTTTGCTCGAACCTCGACGCCGGGTGCGTGCTGACGCTGGCCCGCCGGCCGGACGCCCCCGACGGCACCGGGGGCCTGTCGCTGTTCCTCGTGCCCCGGACGAAGGACGACGGCGTCCCCGCGAGCGAGGCGAGCGGGGGCTCGTCGGCGGAGCGACGCGAGTCCGGCGGCGAGCGCAACGACTACTACTTCCGTCGCCTGAAAGACAAACTCGGCACGCGGTCGGTCCCGACGGGCGAGGTGGAGTTCCGCGGGACGGAGGCGTACCTCGTCGGCGACCCGGAGGAGGGCTTTTGGTACATGGCGGAGATGTTGAACATGGAGCGGTTGCACAACGCCATGGCCTCCGCGGGAGTGATCGGCCGGGCCGCCCTTGAGAGCAAGATCCACGCGGCCGACCGCGAGGCGTTCGGCGGCCCCCTCGACGAGAAGCCCCTGATGCGCCGGGACCTCGTCGAGATGACCGTCGCCCACGAGGCGGCGACGGCCTTTACCTTCGACGCGGCCCGGGCGTTCGACCGCTACCACCGCGGCGACGACGAGGCGGCCTACCGACTCATGCGCATCCTCGTCCCCGTGGCGAAGTACCGCACCGCGCGGATGGCCGTCGACGCCGCCTCCTACGCCATGGAGATTCTCGGCGGCAACGGCTACGTCCGCGACTGGGTGACCCACCGCCTGCTCCGGGACGCCCAGGTGCTGCCTATCTGGGAGGGCGCGTCCAACGTCCTCTCGCTGGACGTGCTCCGGGCGATGGCCGGCGAGGCGGCCCACGAACCGCTACTGGCCCGGGTCCGCGTCTACCTCGACGAGGCAGCCGACGTCGACCCCCTCGCGGACCCCTTGGCGACGTGCCGGAAGGAACTCACGGGCCTGGAGGACGCGCTCGCCACACTGGCGACCAGCGACCGCGCCTACGCCGAACTCCAGGCCAAGGAGGTGGCGGACTACGTCTTCGACGTGTACACCGCGGCCCTGTTGCTGGCGGAGGCCGCCCGCGACGTGGCGGACGGCGACGGCCGCAAGGCGCTGGTCGCGCGCTGGTGGATAGACGAACACCTCCACGAATACGAGGCCCGTGGCGTCCCCGCGGACCGGCGACTCCCACACGAACACTTCGACGCCGTCGCACGGCACGCGACGGTCGACCCGGCGACCCTGGACGGCGGGGAGTAACTGCGGCCCCGGCCAGGGAGACCTACTCCATCTCCTCGATGGCGTCGACCGCCTGGCCGACGATCTTCCGCTGGGCGCGCCGCATGTTCTTCGAGACCGCGGAACTGGAGACGTCGAACTCCGCGGCAAGGTCGTCCAGCGAGGCGTCCCGCGGGTTGTTGAAGTAACCTTCGTCGACGGCGGTCCGGAGGGTTTCCCGTTCGACGTCGGACAGTTCCATGCACCCCTCGACGAGCGTGGCCGCGGCGTCGACGTTCCGGGCGAACCGCTGGAGGACGCCGACGTCCATGGCGTCCCGGGACTCGACGGTGTAGTCGTTGCTGGTGTCCAGTCCCGAGAGGGCGTCGCCGGCCACTTCGTTGGAGTCGAAGCCGACGTGCCACTCCTCGGTGCCGTCCTCGATGTGGAACGGGCCGGTGATGTACCCGTCGTAGTCCCGGATCGTCCCCATGGCGTTGGTCTCCCCGATGACCGTCCGGATGTGGGCGGAACTGCCGCGCTTCGAGAGCAGTTCGTGATCGTAGAGGTTCGGGTGGTCGTCCAGCGCCTGCAGGCCGTTGTTCAGCGCCCCCTCGTCGGCGCCGTCCACCAGGATGCGGGTCTCCAGTTCCGCCTGCGTGGGGTTGAAGTCCCAGTGCAGCGTCGTGAACGAGAGGTCGTAGTCGTCGCTCGTGTCGATGAAGGGACAATCGTACTGGCGCATGTCCAGCGTGAGCGTGATCACGGTTCTGCTCCGGGTTTACCCGTCCGTTTGCCACCCGTTCACAAATAACTTGTCAATCACCGGTCAGCGGCCGTTTATCAACGGGGCGTTCAGTGGTCAACCCGTACGTATTAGCTCGTTTCTCCAATGTGTGATGTTATGCTATCGACACCTGGCGCGCAACGAAACGCCAGCACAGCGTCGACGACCGACCGAGCGGCGACACGGTGGTCACGATGACTCCGGGCGAGTCCCCGGGACCGGACCGGCGGACCGTGATGAAGGCCGTCGGTGGGTCGGCCATCGCAGCCGCGCTGGCCGGTTGTACGCGGCTCCTGGGCGACGACGGTGACGACGGCGGCGGTTCGGCGGACGTGCCAGACGAGCCGATCCAGGCGGGCCTGCAGACGTTCACCGAGGGTGCCGCGTCGGTGCTGGGACTGCAGACCCAGTACGGGGCCGAACTCGCGATCCAGCGGATCAACGACGCGGGCGGCGTCGCCGGCCGGGAGATCGAACTCGACGTCCGCCACGAGGCCGAGGCCCACGTCGAGAACTACCAGCAGTTCGTCGACGAGGGCAAAGACGTCACCTTCGGCCCCACGTCCAGCGGCGGTCACGAGGCGCTCACCCAGGAGGTCGAGGAGCAGGGCGTCGTCAACGTGGGGACCGACGGGACGGTGACCACGCTGTACGAGGAGACCAACGACGACCCGCTGTACTCCTTCCGGTTCCAGAACTACGACGTCATGGAGTGCGTGACCGTCGCCCGGGCGGTCGTCGAGGAACTCGGCGCGGACAACGTCGACACGGTCGCCGGCATCAACCCCAACTACTCGTTCGGCCAGGACGAGATGCGATTCTTCGTGAAGGCGCTGAAGCAGATGACCGACGCCGAGGTGGTCTACGAGGGGTACCCGGACCTGCTGGCCGAGGACATGTCCACCCACATCACCGAGGTGAACAATGAGTCGCCGGACGTCACCTTCTCCAGCATGTGGGGCGGGGACGTGACGACGCTTCTCACCCAGGCGCAGGCCAACGACATGTTCGACGAGACCCAGATCGCGGGGACGGTGCTGTACAGCGCCGTCGACGACCTGGGCCGGGACGTGATCGAGGATGCCGAGGCCATCTCCGGGTCGCGCAACTGGTACTGGGGCCACCCCGATCCCGGGCGCTGGAGTCCCGGCCGCGACCTCTTCGAGGTGGCCCGCGACCAGTTCGACGTCGTGCCGACGGCGCACTTCCACAGCGGCTACGGCGCCGTCGCCGCGTGGGCGACCGCCGTCGAGAAGGCGGTCGACCTGATCGGCGGCTGGCCGAGCCAGGACCAGATCGCCCGCGCGCTGGAGGGCCACGGCTTCTACACGCCCTCGGGCTACCACGTCATCCGCGCCGACGACCACCAGGGCATGTCCAACTCCTACTACGGCCGGATGACCTGGGACGACGACGTCGGGGCCGCCGCGCTCACCGACGTCGGGTCGTTCGGCCCGCGGGAGGTCGCCCCGCCGCCGGGCACCAGCGCCAGCGACTGGATCGACTCCTGGTGAGCGTAGCCATGTCCGCCTGCACCGTGCCGCGACTGGATCCGGACGGACGCGGCCAGCGGCCCGTCCGCCGCCGGCCGCCGAGGGGGGAGTGACGGATGGTCGCCCTGGAGAACGTCGCCATCCACACCCTCAACGGCGTCCAGTACGGGTTCGTACTGTTCCTGATCGCGTCGGGGCTGACGATCATCCTCGGCATCCTCGACGTGTTGAACCTCGCCCACGGCGAACTGTTCGCGCTCGGGGCCTACGTCACCTCCTCGCTCGTCGGGGCGCTCGTGGGGGCCGCGTTCACCCCCGACTCCGGCCTCGGGTTCCTGCTGGTCGTCCTCGCAGGGTCGGCGCTGGCGGCCGCGGTCCTCGTGCCGGTCGGCCTGTTCCTCGAGGCGGTCCTGCTGCGACCGATCTACGAGCGCGACGAGGTGTACCAGCTGGTGTTGACGTTCGCGCTGTTGCTCGTGATCAAGGACGCCATCAAGTACGTCTGGGGGCCGAAACCGGTCCGCCTGGAGGGCGTCTACAGCGGCATCAACGCGCTGGCGACCGTCTCCATCGCCGGCCGGACGTTCCCGACGTACAAGCTGCTGATCATCGTCGTCGGTGCCGCGGTCACCGTGGGCCTCTTTTACTTCTTCGAGCGGACGAAGACCGGCCGCATCGTCAGGGCGACCGCCATCGACCGCGAGATGGCCACCGCAATCGGCGTCGACGTCGACCGGACGTTCACGCTGGTGTTCGCCATGGGCGCGTTCTTCGCCGGGTTCGCGGGCGCGATGGCGCTGCCGCCGACCCAGGCGCACCTCGAGATGGGCGCCGACCCGCTGGTGCTGTCGTTCGTCGTCATCGTCATCGGCGGCCTCGGGAGCCTCCGGGGGGCGTTCGTCGGCGCCTTGCTCGTCGGCGTGCTCACCCGGTGGGCGACCTGGCTGTACCCGGCGATGGAACTGGCCGCGCCGTTCGCCATCATGGCCGTCGTCCTGCTGGTGAAACCCGAGGGACTGTTCGGTTCGTGGGGTGAGCGAGCGTGAGCGACGACCGTCGACTCCCGGGGGTCGTCGACCGCGACGGCGAGCGCCGGGTCCGGGTGATGGCCGGCCTCGAACTGTCCCGCGGCCGGGCGGCCCTGGCGCTGCTCGGGGTCGCCCTCCTGTTCGCGGTGCCGGACCTGACGCCGCTGTTGCCGGGCGTCAAACTGCTGGTCGTCCACCAGGGGCTGCTGTTCGGGTTCGCCGCCGTCGGCCTGAACCTGCTGTTGCGACACACCCGCCTCGTGTCGTTCGGCCACGCGGCCTTCTTCGGCGCCGGCGCCTACGCGACGGCCGTGCTGGCCACTCACTACGAGGTGGCCGGCCTGTTCACGCTACTCGCCACCGCGCTGGTCGCCGCCGCCGTCGTCGCCACGGTCGTCGGGTATCTCTCGCTCCGGCACACGGGGCTGTACTTCGCCCTGCTGACCCTGGCGTTCGGCCAGTTGCTGTTCGCGATCGCCCAGGGCCAGCAGTTCCTGGGTGGCAGCGACGGCCTCTCGGTGCGACCGGGGCCGGGCCGCGGCGGCGCCCCCACCATCCTCGGGCAGGTGTTCGCCCCCGAGGTGTACGAGTTGCTGGTGTACTACCTGACGGTCGTCGTCGTGCTGGTCGGGCTGCTGGTGATGTACCGGCTGGCGAACTCCCCGATCGGCAACGCCCTGGACGCCATCGGCCAGGACCGGACCCGCGCGCAGTTCATCGGCATCCCGACGCGCAGGTACGTCTGGGCGGCGTTCGTCATCTCGGGCGTCTACGGCGGGATCGCGGGCGGCCTCTACGGCGTGGCGGTCAAGCACGTCCGCCCGGAGGCGACGTTGCACTTCCTGCGGTCCGGCGAGATCCTGTTCATGGCGATCCTCGGCGGCTTCCAGACGTTGCTGGGCCCGCTGATCGGCGGCGTCGTGTTCTTCTTCCTGAAGATCGGTGGCCGCAACTTCACCGACTACTTCGACGCGCTGACCGGCGTGGTCCTGTTGCTGGTCGTGTTCGGGTTCCCGCGGGGCATCGTCGGGTCGCTGGGCGGCGACCGGAGCGTGCGCGCCCGCGCCGCCGCCGTCCGGTCCGATCCCACGGTCGTCCTGGAGTGGGCGGTCGCGGGCGTCGGCCGTCTCGGCGGCGCGCTCAGGACGGCCGCGCGGAACGTCCGCTCTGTCTTCGGAGGGACCTGACCATGCTCGTGGCACGCAACCTGCGGAAGTCCTTCGGCGAGGTACAGGCGACCGACGACGTCACCGTCGCGTTCGGCCGCGATCCGGGCGAGATGGTGTTCGTCGTCGGTCCGAACGGCGCCGGCAAGACGACGCTGGTGAACCTGCTGACCGGCAGACTCGCGCCCGACGCCGGCCAGGTGCTACTGGTCGACGACGCCGACGTGGAATGGGACGCGCTGGAGGGCGACGGGAGCGACGCGACCCGGCCCTGGGACGCCGGGGCCGAGCGGGACATCACTGACCTGACGCCGGAGCGGCGCGTCCACGCGGGCGTCGTCCGGAGCTTCCAGGTGGTCAAACTGTTCGAGGAGATGACCGCCCGCGAGAACCTCCGGACGGCGGTGCTCTCCGAGCGCGGTCTGCTGTCCAGCGCGACCGGCCTCCGGGACGGGTACCCCGAGGTCGAGGCGGCCGTCGAGGACCTGCTGGAGCGGTTCCGGCTCGGGGACCGCGCCGACGACGTCGCCGAGGAACTCCCTCACGGCGACCGGAAGCTGCTGGACGTGGCGATGTCGTTCGCGCTCGACCCGGAGTACCTGCTGCTGGACGAGCCAACGTCGGGGGTCTCCACCGGCGAGACGGAACTCGTGATCGAGACCATCGCCGACGTGAGCAGGGAAGAGGGCGTGACGACCATCACCATCGAGCACGACATGGACATCGTCTCCGGCTACGCCGACCGCGTCGTCGCCCTCCACCAGGGCCGGGTCCACGGGCGCGGTCCCCCGGAGATGCTGGAGACCGACGACGAACTCCGCCGACTCCTGCTGGGGGTGGAGACGTGACCAATCCCATCCTGGAACTGTCCGGCGTCTCGACGGCCGTCGAGGGGTTCGAGGTGACCCGTGACCTGGACCTGACCGTCGGCAGGGGCGAAGCCGTCGGGCTGGTTGGCCGCAACGGCGCGGGCAAGACCACGACCTTCCGCGGCATCATGGGCCTGGCGGAGGTGCGCTCGGGGTCGATCCGGTTCGACGGGACGGAACTGACGTCCTTGCCCGCCGACCGCATCCCCGGGCTGGGCGTCGGTTACCAGCCCGAAGACCGGAAGCTGTTCACCGGCATGACGGTCGACGAGAACTTCCGGCTCCCCGTCTGGACCGCCGGCGACGAGCGCGGCATCGAGGACGAGGACGAGGTCGTCGAGGGCGTCTACGACCTGTTCGAGGAGCTGTCGGACCGCCGTGACGCCGAGGTCCAGCACCTCAGCGGCGGCCAGGCGAAGATGGTCGCCATCGGCCGGGCGCTGGCGATCCAGCCGGACCTGCTGTTGCTGGACGAACCGCTGGAAGGACTGGCTCCGTTCATCGTCAAGAACCTCAAGGAACACGTCCGGACGATCAACGACCAGGGCATCTCCGTGCTGATCGCGGAGTCGAACGTCACCCACGTCCCGGACGTCGTCGACCGCATCTACGTGATCGAGCGCGGCGAAATCGTCGACAGCGGCGACCCGGAGGTGCTGGCCGAGAAGCCCGAAATCCGGGAGCTGATGCAGGGTAGCGGCCAGTACGAGGGCTAGGCGTCGCTCGCCAGCCTGCTGTCGCGCCGGCGCGGCCGCCCTTGGTCGGTCGCTCCTACTGGACCGCTACGAGGTCTTCCGTGTCGCAGTACGGACACGTCGGGTCGTCTATCTCCTCGCGGTAGGCGAACGACCGCCCGCAGGTCGGACACCGGTACTCGGTCGCACCGTGATCGGACTCGAACGCGCGCCGCAGCGAGTTGAACACCCCCATCGGTCGGGGCTACGACTGCGCCGACCAAAAGTCGTGGGGCTAGTTAACAGGGGGCACCGACCGCCGACGGCGGCCGATCGCACCGGATAGTCCGGCGGCCGGAGGCCGTGCTGGTAGCCTCAGACGTCCGGGACCTCGCCGCCGAACTCCTCGATCAGCTCGGGGACGACCTCGAAGAGGTCGCCGGCGATGCCGTAGTCCGCGATGTCGAAGATGGGCGCGTTGGGGTCGGTGTTGATGGCGACGATGGTGTCGCTGCCCTTCATGCCGGCGACGTGCTGGACGGCCCCGGAGATGCCGATGGCGACGTACACGTCGGGCGTGACGACCTTGCCGGACTGGCCGACCTGCCGGTTCTTCGGGAGCCACTCGTTGTCGACGATGGGCCGCGAGGACGCCAGCGTGGCGCCGGTGGCCTCCACGAGTGCCTCGATCAGCGGCAGGTTCTCTTCCTCCTCGATGCCGCGGCCGATGGAGACGATGAACTCGGCCTCGCTGATGTCGACGTCGCCCTCGGCGGCTGCCTCGAAGCCGGTGACGGTCGATCCCAGCGCCGACTCGTCGACCTCGGCGTCGAACGCCCGCACCTCGGCGTCGGCGGTGCCCTCGGCGGGCGCCCAGTCGCCACCCCGGATGGTGACGACCGCCTGGTCGGCGTCCACGCCGACGGCCGTCTCGACCTTCGAGCCGTACATGTCGCGGTTGACGGTCAGGGTGCCGTCGTCGGCGGTGAGGCCGACGGCGTCGGTCACCAGCGGCAGGTCCAGTTTGGTCGCCACTGCGGGCGCGAAGTCGAGGCCGTTGACCGAGTTGGGGGTCAGCACGTACTCGGGGTCCAGTTCCTCGACCAGCTGGACGGTCACCTGCTCGTAGACGCCGTGGTTGAACTCCTCGCCGTGGTCGACGGTGTGGATCACGTCGACGCCGTCCCGGTCCAGGCGCTCCGCGAACCGGTCGACGTCGCCGCCGATCACCGCGACGTGCAACGCCGTGTCGACGTCGTCGGCCAGTTGCCGCCCCGCGGTGATCAGTTCGAGGCTGACGTCCCGCAGTTCGCCCCGCCGGTGTTCGGCGACGGCCAGGATCATGCGTCGACCACCCCCGCGTCCCGCAGGAGGTCGGCAAGTTGCGCGGCCTGCTCGCCGGCGTCGCCCTCGAAGTAGGTCGCCTCGCTCTCGGTCTCGGGTTCGTACATGTCGGTCAGTTCGAGTTCACCCTCGACGTCGGCGGCCGACAGGCCGAGGTCCCCGAGGGACTGCTCGGCGATCTCCTTGCGCTGGGCCTGCCGGATGCCCCGGAGGCTGGCGTACCGCGGCTCGTTGATGCCGGTCTGGATCGTCAGTACCGCGGGGAGCTCGACGTCGGTCAGTTCGTCGATGCCGCCCTCCAGTTCGCGGTGGACGTGCGCGACGCCCTCGTCGGCGTCCAGGTCGAGGTGGTTGACGACGGCGGCCCACTCGTAGCCGACCTTCCGGGCCAGCGCGACGCCGGTGGCGCCGAAGGCGTCGTCGCCGGCCTGCACCCCCGTCAGCACGAGGTCGGGCTCTTCCTCCTCGACGACCTCCGCGAGGATGCGGGCTTTCGCGCCCACGTCGAGCAGTTCGACGTCCTCAAGGGCGTCGTCCCACACGCGGACGGCGCGGTCGGCACCCTTCGCCAGCGCCATCCGGATGGTCTCCTCGGTGCGCTCCGGGCCGATGGTCGCGGCGACGACCTCGTCGGCGACGCCGTCCTCCTGCAACTGGACGCCCTCCTCGACGGCGTAGTCGTCCCACTCGTTGAGGTCGTACTCGAGGTACTGCTCGGGGATCTCGGTCCCCTCGATCTCGAACTCGTCGTCGACCTCCCGCACTTCCTTCACCGTGACGAGAACCTTCATGGTAGAAGGGTCT
This sequence comes from Halobacteriales archaeon QS_1_68_20, assembly GCA_003021085.1. Taxonomy (GTDB): domain Archaea; phylum Halobacteriota; class Halobacteria; order Halobacteriales; family PXRE01; genus PXRE01. Next base: position 212,231 of record PXRE01000011.1, read on the forward strand.
CCCGCGCGACGATAAACGTTTACGGAAACGCTGGACGCCGACTCTCGGGTTTCTACTCCTCGACGTCGGCGACTTCGACGTCCGGGAGGCTGATGAGGTTCTCCCGGCCGATCCGGAGTTTGTCGATCTCGCCGTCTTCCTCCATCGAGGACAGCAACTGCGACACCTTCGCGTTCGACCAGTCCGTCTCGTCGACGATGGCCGCCTGCTTCATCCGGCCGCCGTTGGCCGCCAGCAGTCGCAACACGCGCTCATCGTCCGACAGCAGCTCCTCGTCGACGCCCGCGAAGGGGTCCTCGCCGTCGGGATCGTCGCCGTCCGGGTCCGGGGCGGATCTCGGCTGGCTCCCGTCGTCGGGGTCGTCTCCGGATTCCTCGGGTTCGGCGGCCCCCTCGTCCGTTCCCAGGCTGCCGCTGACGTCGCCGCCCCTGGAACGGTACACGGCCATGGCGCCGCCGACGAGCGCGGCGGCGAGGATGCCGACGAACAGCCCCTCCGGGAGGTCCGACCCGTTGGGACCCGCTGGCGTGGGCGTCACCGTGGGCGTGGGCGTCGGCGGCGGCGAGGAGTCGGCGCGGTAGACCAGCGGGTCGTCGAGGAAGTACGTCGGCGAGAACGTCGTCGGGCCCTCCCACTGGACGGTCTGGTTGTCGACGCCCGGGCCGGGCGGCGAGTCCGAGATGACGAACCCCTCCGGCGGCCGGACGATCAGCAGCTGGCCGTCCTCCAGCCGTGGGAGCCAGGTCCCCGTCGGGGAGCGGAACGCGTCGTCGACGACGAGGCGGTCGCCGTCCTTGCGGGCGAAGCTCGTCCACGTGAACGTCAGTTCGAGGACGCCGGTGTCCCCCTGGATCGAGGCGTTCCGGACGACGCTCTCGGCGGGAATCGCCATCTGGCGGCCGGTCGCGGCGCTCGCCAGTTCGGCGTACTCACGGAACATGTCGACGTCGAAGTCGATGTCGGCCACTTCGGCTTCCCACCGTTCACCCATCTCCCGGAACGTCTCACGCTCGCGGTCGGTCTCCAGCGGTTCGTACACCGTGACCGTCCACCGGGCGTCGCCGTTCTCTTCGAGTCGAACGTCGATCACCTGGTCGTACTCCCCTACCGCCGGCTCTTCGCTAGCGCGGACGGACGCCTCCCCGTCGGTAGGAGCGTCGTACGCCCCCGCACCGACCGCCGCCGCCCCCACGAGCGTGACGACCATCGCGAGCGCGACGACGGCCCGGAATCGCATACCAGACGGTGAACGTGGCTGGTGCCTAAACGCTTTCCATCCACCGAAAAATGGCAGCGGGGCCGAGAGTCCCGCCCGGCGGCAACCGATCCTCGGGCGTCCGACCCGTCGTCCGAACTGACGTTACGACCGGGGTAGCCGAACGGGTTTTATGATAGGGGCAGCTTACGGAATCCTGATGGACCGAACAGCCGCGATGGTCACAGCCCTCCTCCTGGTCCTGGCGACCGTCGCCGTCCCCCTGACGGCCGGTTCTCCCGATGTCGCCGGGACCAGCGACGCTACCGCGGCGGACGCGGACGGCCGCACTCCGGTGCCCGTCGACAACTCGACGGCCAGGCTGGTGATCCCCCGCGACCAGCTCGACCGGAGCGACGTCGACGACGTCCGGCCGGACCTGGGCGCGGCACTCTCGAACGCGGGCGACGACGTCCACCGGCGGAACCTCCGCGTCGCCGTCGAGGAGCGGTTCGAGGCCGCCAACTCGACCAACGACAGGCTGATCGTCATCGACCAGACGCTGATCGACCTCGAGGAGCGGACGACGGCGCTGCAACAGCGCCACCACGAGACCATCCAGCGCTACGCCAACGGGACGATCGGGGCTTCCGAACTGCTCCGGCGACTCGCGGCGCTCGACCAGACGGCCCGGGACATGCTGGAGACGGTGTCGTACCTCCGGTCGCGGTCCAACAAGATGGAGGGCCAGCCACTCATCGACAAGATCAATTCGCTCGAAGCGCGCCTGGACACGCTAAAAGGTCCCGTTCGGCAGGAGGCAGCCAGGGCCCTGACCGGGACCGCCGACTCGACCGGCGGCTTCCACGTTCAGGTCAATGGCCGCAACCTCGTGCTCGCCACAGTCGACGATGGGCGGTACCTCCGGGAGGCCTACTTGGCCGACAACCGCGGCGAACAAGAAGGGGAGTTCCCCGAACTCAAAACACATACCGACGCGCTCGAACGACAGGAAGAGTACTATCCGTGGGTTTGGAACACCACGATCAATTCAGGAGCTGTCTCACTCGGTAGCGTCCATCGGACGACGCAACGACACAGCCAGGGTGAACTCGTCGCCTACTTCGACGCCTACAGCGGCGAGGTGTTCTACGAGATTCAGGACCTCCGGGTGAGTGAGATGCCGAAGACGACCGCGCTGAACGTCACCGACAACGGTTTGCAGGTCGTCGTCGAGCGAACCTACCCCGGCGGTCCCATGCGCGTCGGCGTCTACGACGCCGCGACCGGCCAACCCGTGAACGCGGAGGTCTCGGTCGCCGGCGTCGACGTTGGGCCGACTGACGCCGACGGTGCTGTTCAGGCGGTCGAACCCCGGACCGAGTACGAGATCGCGGTCCAGACGCCCCGAACCTCGACGAACGTCACCGTCGATCCGTACGAGGAGTAAGGTACCGAACTTGCAGTCCGGCGGGACGGGCGGTGGTTCATCCGGGAAGCCGGAACGAGCCTAATGCTTCAAGCAAGTACCATCTCTATAATCCAATCATTATAAAGGATCTTATTATTGTATAAATATATTAGAGAAGCAATAGTTATTCAACAAAATATAAAAATATAATGGTGAAGAGGTTGATTAAGGTGAAGATGGAATTAGACGACATCCAAAGCAGGCGAGCGGTTCTTAAAAAACGGGGACTGGCATCAGTGGGCTGGCCATCGGCCTTTCCGCTGTGGGTTCAGCTCAAGCGTCTTATTGCGATGTGGTGTATGATAATACTGTGACGTCAGCCTGTGCAGGAAGACAAGCGGATGAAACCACCACGTTCCAGTACGTGACTTTCGAGGTTACTACCGGTGACAACCCGGACGGTGATCTATATATCGAGACAACCTACCGTGATTCCAGCGACATTCCCAGTGATTACTCCAACTTCGACATCCACGAACCAATCGACAGTAGCACTGAGTCAGTTAGGCTGGAAAATTGGGAAGTTGATGGATACTTGGCATGTCTCGAAATGAACGATATGACGGCGGACTTCCGAATTGAGGAGTGCGGATAGCGAGCCAAGTCGGGGAGACCGAAGGCGGTGCCGTCCGGACAGTCGAACGCTTGACCTCGGCGAACGTCACCGTCGACCCGTCCGAGGAGTAGGGCGAAAGTTCATCCCGGAAGCCGGGACAACCCCTCGGCGTGACCCGCGCGAGCGCCCCAGTCGTCGGCATCGCCCTCCTGCTCGCCGTGACCGTGGCGGTCAGCGGCGCCGTCGCGGCCGGCGTGTTCTCGGTCGCTCCGTCGGATCCGCCGCCACAGGCGTCGCTGGCGCTGTCGGCGGACGCCGACGCCGACCGCGTGGCGCTGACCCCCCGCGGCGGCGACCCGCTGGACGTCCGGGAGTTGACGGTCCGCGTCGAGGTGGACGGTGACCCGCTGGCCCGCCAGCCACCGGTGCCCTTCTTCGCGGCCGCGGGCTTCCGCGGCGGCCCGACCGGCCCGTTCAACCCGGCCGCCGACCAGCGGTGGACGCCCGGCGAGACGGCGAGTTTCCGGGTAGCCGCGACCAACGACCCCGAACTCTGGCCGGGCGCGACCGTGGCCGTGACGGTCTACCACGACGACCGCCCGGTGGCCGAACTGGAAGCGACCGCCTGACGTCGAATCGACCGCCTGACCCGCCGCCGTCTGCACACCTCCCTCTGAATTAGGCTCTCGGCGCGCGCGAGGGCCGCGGCCGGTCCGGCGGCCGACTGTGGCCGCCGGCGCCGGACACCGTCTATCAGGAGTACATTCCCCACGAGAACGAACGTCGACCCCGCTATTCCCCGGGTACCCGTGCCAGCGTGGCGATGGCGCGGGGACTGCCGGGCTTGGCCTGCATGACGCGGTGTTCGACGTCGACGAACCCGGCCGACTCGAACATCCGGTCGGCCTCCTCCTCGGTGTAGAACAGCATGATGGCGTCGGCCATCTTCTGGAAGATGGAGGTCCGGGGGTAGTCCGGGCCGACCACGAGCACCTTCCCGCCCGGGTGGGTGACCCGCCGGAGTTCGCGCAACGCCACCACCGGGTTCGGCCAGTACTCGATGCTCCCGGAGGACCAGGTCACGTCGAAGGCGTCGTCGCGGTAGGGGAGTCGCTCGGCGTCGCCGAGGACGAACCGCACGGGATCGTACTTGCCGAGTTTGTCCCAGGCCTGCTCTAGCTGGTGGACGCTCTGGTCGAGGCCGTGTACCTTCCCGGCGTGCTCGACCAGCGGCTCGGTGGCGAAGCCGGTTCCACACCCGACGTCGAGCACCCGCTCGTCGCCCGCGAGGTCCAGCATGGCGATGGCCTCGTCGCGCATCTCCTCGTTCCAGACGAAGGGGTTGACCCGGTCGTACACCGTCGAGAGGTACTTGTAGAACAGCCGCGCCCGACGCTTGTTCTCCAGAATCCCCATCGTCCGGAGTTCTCGGTGTCGACCTAAAACGCTGCCGTTCGCGGTCGCTCGTCACGCTCGGGAACTGGTGTTCGTCGGCTCCGCCACGCGTATCGGAACTCACCGACTGGTTGCCCATGTCCGGACGGGTCCCGCGCGCTCTCCGTAGATGGTACCTCGGACGGCAACACGCGGAAAGCCCCCGCGCGCTCGACGACGCCCGGCCCCTTTCAGTCCCGCCCAGCCGCTGGTCGCCACACGCCTCCCCAGCCGACTGCGTTACTCAGTCACGCCCTCCGGGCGCTCCTTGCGTTACTCGTCCCTCGCGCCCATTGCGGCCCGCGTGTCGCCCTCGGCGACCGCGGGCCAGCGCGCGCCAGGGCGGACGGACGGGCCGGTCGACGCGCGTATCCAACGCGCGAGAGGAGGTGACAAGTCGATCGCGTTCGGCCCCGAACCGGGCCAGGACCGGGACGAGAACGCCGCTGGCGCCGACGTCGCGGCGATGGACCCTGGCGGCGGCGGGGCCGCCGAGAACCGGGTGACGCTGTTCCGGGATCTCGGCGCGCAGATGTTCGGTGACCGGGCGGTCGGCCGGACGGCGTCGAAGGATTCACACCCGATTCCGCGAACCCTTTCGCAACGCCCTTATAGCCGCTGGGACAACCCTCGTCCGATAAGGAATGCCGAGGCCAGAGGTTCTCGAACGGATCAAGCAGGCCGAACAGGAGGCCGACGAGATCGTCGAAGCGGCCGGGCAGGAGGCCGACGAGATTCTCACGGACGCACGCGAGCGCGCCGACGAGATTCTCGCCGAGGCCGAGGCGGAGGCCGACGAGCGGGCCGACGAGCGGCTGGCCGACGCCCGCGACGAGATCGAGGCCAGGCGCGAGGAGATCCTCGCGGAGGGCGAGCGCGAGCGCGAGGAACTCACCGAGCGCGCGGAGGATCGCACCGACGAAACCATCGCGTACGTCGTAGAACGGTTCGAGGAGGCGGTGCATGCTCAGACCTGAGCGAATGAGCAAGGTGTCCATCACGGGCTCGAAGACCGTGATGGACGACGTCGTCGACGCCGTGCACGAACTGCGACTGCTGCACCTCTCGGACTACGACGGCTCCTGGGCCGGGTTCACGCCCGGCGACCCACAGGAGGGCGCGGACGAGGTCAGCGAGCAACTGGTGACCGTCCGGTCGCTCGAGAGCATCCTCGGCGTCGACGAGGAGGACGCCGGCCCGGGCCGGAACCTCCCCGAGGCGGAGTTCGACAGCCGACTGGAGGAGTACCGCCAGGAGGTCAACGAACTGGACGACCGACGCGACGAGGTCGAAGACGAACTCCGCGAGGTCACCGAGCAACTCGACGCGATGGAGCCGTTCGCGGCGCTGGGCATCGACCTCGACCTGCTGTCGGGCTACGACACCCTGGAGGTCGCCGTCGGCGAGGGCGACGCCGAGGCCGTCGAGGAGGCCCTGGCGGCCGACGACGACGTGCAGGAGTTCGAGGTGTTCACCGGCGACGGCGTCGTCGCGGCGTTCGCTTACCCGACCGCCGACGCTCCCGAGGACGTGCTGGAGGAGGCCCTGGTCGGGGTCGACTTCGCACGCCTGGAGATCCCGGACGCCGAGGGTAGCCCCGAGGAGTACATCCAGCAACTGGAGAGCCGCGAGCAGCAACTGGAGAGCCGCCTGGGGACCGTCGAGAACGAACTGGAGGACCTCAAACTCGACGCCGCGGACTTCCTGCTGGCGGCCGAAGAGGAACTGACCATCGAGGCTCAGAAGCGCGAGGCGCCGCTGTCCTTTGCCACGACCGACCACTCCTTCGTCGCGGAGGGCTGGATCCCCAGCGACCGCTACGAGGAGCTTGAGGCGGCGGTGACCGACGCCGTCGGTGACCGCGTCGAGATCGAAGAACTCCTCAGCCTCGATCACGGCGAGTACGCCGAGGAACACGGCCACCACGCCCCCGCCGAGCGCCAGGACGTGGCCGACCAGCACGAGGCCGAGACCGGCGAGGGCGCGGCCGAGGAAGCCGACCACGAGGACGAAGCCGCCGAACCACCGCGTGCGGCGACCGACGGTGCCGGTGCGGGCGCTCACGGCGCCGCGGGCGGTACCGCCGCGGTCACGATGAACGACGCCCCGCCGGTGGTGCTGGACAACCCCGGGGGCGTGAACCCCTTCGAGTTGCTGGTCCAGACCGTGGCGCTGCCGCGGTACGACGAGTGGGACCCGACGGTCCTGCTGTTCCTGACGTTCCCGGCGTTCTTCGGGTTCATGATCGGTGACCTGGGGTACGGCATCCTCTACATGGCCATCGGCTACGGCCTGTGGTCACGGATGGACTCGGACGCGCTGAAGGCGCTGGGTGGCATCGCGCTGTGGGCCGGCGCGTTCACGTCGCTGTTCGGCGTGCTGTACGGCGAGATATTCGGCCTGCACCAGCTCGGTGAGGTCGTCTGGCACGGCCACCCGCCGATGCACAAGGGCCTCCAGCCCGCCGAGATCGACTGGGCGATCCTCTGGCTGGTCGTGGCGGTCATGGTCGGCCTCGCGCACCTGACCCTGGGCTACCTGCTGGCGTTCCTGACGGAGCTCCGGCACGGCGTCAAGGACGCCGTCCTCGAGAGCGGCTCCTGGGTCCTGATGCTGCTGGGGCTGTGGGCCTGGATCTTCAGCGCTCACCTCGGCGGTCCCAAGCCCGACTTCCTGGTCGGCTCCGACGCCGTGTTCGCCGGGCATCCCGTCCCGCTGGGCTTCACGGGGCTGCCCGAAAGCGTCGGCGTCGCCGGCCTCGCGGCGTTCGCGGTCGGCCTGGTGTTGATCTTCATGGCCGACTTCGCGGAGGCCGTCGAGGCGGTGTTCCTGAAGGTGTTCGTCGACGGCCTCTCGTACGCCCGGATCGCGGCCGTCCTGCTGGCGAAGGCCGGCATGGCGCTGGTCGTGAACCTGCTGGTGTTCGGCGCAGCATCCGAGGAAGGGCACTTCCACTTCCTGTACTTCTCGGATCACCACTTCTCCGAGGAGGCGATCATCTTCGGCGGCCTGCTGGGCGCCGAGGGATCGATCCTGGCCGTCGCCGTGGGCTGGATCGCCGGCCTGCTCGTCTTCGTGGTCGGCCACCTGGTCGTGCTCGGCCTCGGCGTCACCAGCGCCGGCCTGCAGGCGGTGCGTCTCGAGTACGTCGAGTTCTTCAGCAAGTTCTACGAGGGCGGCGGCGACCGCTACGAGCCGTTCGGTCACGAGCGGACCTACACCAGCGAGGAGTGATCGCCCGGGGGACCCCCGACTCGCCGCTCGACGACGGCGGTTCCGATTTGTTCGACGGCGTTCTATCTAGAATCAGATAACTGTTGGCCGGCCGCATACCGTCCGCTACCGCCGGGATTCGTGGGTCTCGGTCACACGGTCTCTGGCGCTTTTAACAAGCTTTATCACCGCTCTGTGTCGACTACCGAACGTTCGGTCACGAGAGACCACCGGAGGACTACGTAACCATGTTCGAAATCGTCGACGCAGTCGCGAACGGCGCTGTACCGCTCGAGCAACACAACTCCGTCCCGGCCCTCACGGACCTGGGTGCCGCCGCTATCGCTGTCGGTCTGGCCGCGTTCGGTGCGGGGTACGCCGAGCGTGGGATCGGTGCGGCCGCCGTCGGCGCGCTGGCCGAGGACTCGATGTCCGTCGGTATCGCGCTGCTGATGACGGTCCTGCCCGAGACGCTGGTCATCCTGGCGCTGCTGGTCGTCTTCCTGTCGCTGTAAGCGCCTTCCCCCTTCCTATCACCAATGAGCCTTGAAACGGTCGTAGAGGACATTCGGGACGAAGCGCGCGCGCGTGCGGAGGAGATACGCCAGCAGGCAAGCCAGGAGGCCGACGAAATCGTCGCCGAGGCCGAGCAGGAGGCCGACGAACTGCTCGCCGAGCGCGAGCAGGCCGTCGAGAACGAGATCGCCCAGGAGCGCGAGCAGAAGCTCTCCAGCGCCCAGCTTGAGGCGAAGCAGGCCCGACTGGAGGCCCGCCGCGACGTGCTCCAGGACGTCCGCGAGTCCGTCGAGCAGCGCATCGTCGACATCGACGGCGACGAGCGCGAGGAGCTGACTCGGGCGCTGCTGGACGCCGCCACCACCGAGTTCGGCGCCGACGAGCGGGTGCTGGTGTACGGCCGCCCCGACGACGCCGACCTGCTGGAGTCGATCCTGACCGACTACGACGGCTACGAACTCGCCGGCGAGCGTGACTGCCTGGGCGGCGTGGTCGTCGAGAGCGAGGCCGGTCGGGTCCGCGTGAACAACACCTTCGACTCCGTCCTGGAGGACGTCTGGGAGGACGAACTCAGGGAGATCAGCGCACGACTGTTCGAGCAATGAGTCTCAAGCAATCCGGCCGCGGAAACTCCAATCCCGAGTACGTGATCGCCAGGGTCCGCTCGCGGAAGGCCAAGCTGTTCGGCGAGGAGGACTACCGCAAGCTGGTCCGGATGGGAACCGGCGAGATCGCCCGCTTCATGGAGGAGACCGAGTACGAGCGGGAGGTCAACGCGCTGGGCGCCCGCCACAGCGGGGTCGACCTGGTCGAGTACGCGCTGGTCCGCAACATGGCCCGGCACTTCCAGGACCTGCTGGACTTCGCCGACGGCCGGCTGTACGAGCAGATCGCCCGGTACCTCCGGAAGTTCGACGCCTGGAACGTCAAGACGGTGCTCCGTGGCGTCTACTCGGAGGCCGACCGCGAGTCGATCCAGACGGACCTGGTCCGGGCCGGCGAGTTCGACGACCGCCGGCTCGACCGGCTGACCGAGGCCGGCACCATCGAGGAGGTCGTCGAACTGCTGGAGGGGACGATGTTCGGCGAGCCGCTGTCGGAGGCGATGGCCGACTACGAGTCCTCGGGGCTGTTGATCCCCCTGGAGAACGCCGTCGACCGCACGTTTTACGAGAACCTGCTGGGCGAGTTCACCGCCGAGGACCGCCCCACGGAGCTGTACGTGGCGTTCCTGCAGGCGGAGATCGACTTCCGGAACGTCCGGAACGCCCTGCGGATCGCCCGTACCGGCGCGGACATCGACCCGGCGGAGTACTTCATCGCCGGCGGCGACCTCTTCGACGAGGCGGAACTCCGGCAACTGGCCCGCAACACCGACGAACTGGTCGCGCACGTCCGGGAGAGCCGCTACGGCGACGACCTCGACCAGGCGCTGGACCTGCTCCGGGACGCCGACAGCCTCATCGGGTTCGAGCGCGCCCTGGAGGCGGCGCTTCTGGAGTACTCAGACCACCTGTCGCACGTCTACCCGCTGTCGGTGTGTCCGGTGCTGGCGTACGTGCTGGCGAAGGAACGCGAAGTCGAGAACGTCCGGGCCATCGCGCGGGGCCGGCAGGCCGGCCTCTCGCCCGAGGAGATCGACGAGGAGCTGGTGCTTCGATGAGCGGGAAACGACAATTGGAAACCCCGCGGACCCGAAGCGCCACCGAGACCGTACCAGCGGGTGATCGTCGATGAGCAAGGAGATAGCCGTCGTCGGCAGCCAGGAGTTCACCACGGGCTTCCGGCTCGCCGGCGTCCGCAAGTTCGCCAACGTCCCCGAGGCGGACAAGCCCACCGAACTCGACGACGCGGTCGAGGGGCTGTTGAACGACGGCGACGTCGGCATCGTCGTGATGCACGACGACGACCTCGAACACCTCTCGCGGGAGGTCCGCCGGTCGTTCGAGGAGAGCATCGATCCGGCCACGGTGACGCTGGGCGGCGGCGCCGGGAGCGGACTCCGCCAGAAGATCAAACGCGCCATCGGCATCGACCTGATGGAAGAAGACCAAGAATGAGCCAGGCACAAGCGACAGACGTCACTGAAGACGGAACGATCGAGAGCGTGAGCGGTCCGGTCGTGACCGCCACGGGCCTCGAGGCGAAGATGAACGACGTCGTGTACGTCGGCGAAGAGGGACTGATGGGCGAGGTCATCGAGATCGAAGGAGACCTGACCACGATTCAGGTGTACGAGGAGACCTCCGCGGTTTCGCCGGGAGAACCCGTCGAGAACACGGGTGCGCCCCTGAGCGTCGACCTCGGTCCCGGCCTGCTGGACACCATCTACGACGGGGTCCAGCGGCCGCTGGACGTGCTGGAGGACCAGATGGGGTCGGCGTTCCTCGACCGCGGCGTCGACGCGCCGGGCATCGACCTCGAGAAGACCTGGGAGTTCGATCCCCTGGTCGAGGAAGGCGACGAGGTCGAGGCCGGCGACGTCGTCGGCGTCGTCCCCGAGACGGTCAGCATCGACCACAAGGTGATGGTGCCGCCGGACTACGAGGGCGGCGAGGTCACCAGCATCGAGTCCGGCAACTTCACCGTCGAGGAGACGGTGGTCGAACTGGACTCCGGCGAGGAGATCCAGATGCGCCAGGAGTGGCCGGTCCGCAAGCCGCGGCCGACCGTCGACAAGAAGACGCCGCGGACGCCGCTGGTCTCCGGCCAGCGCATCCTCGACGGCCTGTTCCCGCTGGCGAAAGGCGGGACGGCCGCGATTCCGGGCCCGTTCGGCTCCGGGAAGACGGTCACCCAGCAGTCGCTGGCGAAGTTCGCCGACGCCGACATCGTCGTCTACATCGGTTGCGGCGAGCGCGGCAACGAGATGACCGAGGTCATCGACGACTTCCCGGAGCTGCCGGACCCCCAGACCGGCAACCCGCTGATGGCCCGGACCTGCCTCATCGCCAACACGTCGAACATGCCGGTCGCGGCCCGCGAATCCTGCGTGTACACGGGTATCACGCTCGCGGAGTACTACCGCGACATGGGCTACGACGTGGCGCTGATGGCCGACTCCACCTCGCGGTGGGCCGAGGCCATGCGGGAGATCTCCTCGCGGCTGGAGGAGATGCCCGGCGAGGAGGGGTACCCCGCGTACCTGGCCGCGCGCCTGTCGCAGTTCTACGAGCGCGCCGGCTACTTCGAGAACATCAACGGTACCGAAGGATCGATCTCCGTGATCGGGGCCGTCTCGCCGCCGGGCGGTGACTTCTCGGAGCCGGTGACCCAGAACACCCTGCGCATCGTCAAGACGTTCTGGGCGCTGGACGCCGACCTGGCCGAGCGCCGGCACTTCCCGGCGATCAACTGGAACGAGTCGTACTCGCTGTACCGCGGTCAGCTTGACGACTGGTTCGAGGAGAACGTCTCCGAGGACTGGCCCGAGCAGCGCCAGTGGGCCATCGACGTGCTCGACGAGGAGGACGAACTGCAGGAGATCGTCCAGCTGGTCGGCAAGGACGCGCTGCCGGAGGACCAGCAGCTCACCCTGGAGGTCGCCCGCTACATCCGCGAGGCGTGGCTCCAGCAGAACGCGCTGCACGACGTCGACCGGTACTGCCCGCCGGAGAAGACCTACCAGCTCCTCGGCGCCATCAAGACGTTCAACGACGAGGCGTTCGAGGCGCTGGACGCCGGCGTCCCGGTCGAGGAGATCACCGACATCGACGCCCCACCGCGGCTGAACCGCATCGGCACGACCCCCGACGACGAGGCCGAGGACCTCGTCGAGGAGATCGAGGCCGAGATCACCGAACAGCTCAGGGAGCTGTACTGACAATGAAAGAGTACCAGACGATCACCGAGATCAGCGGTCCGCTGGTGTTCGCCGAGGTCGACGACGTCAAGCGGGGCCAGGTGCTGGAGACCAGCGAGGGCGTCGTCGCCATCCAGGTGTTCGAGGGCACCGACGGGATCGACCGACAGGCGTCGGTCCGGTTCCTCGGCGAGACCATGAAGATGCCCGTCACCGAGGACCTGCTCGGGCGGGTTCTGGACGGGTCCGGCAACCCCATCGACGGCGGCCCGGACATCGTCCCCGACGAACGACGGGACATCGTCGGCGCCGCGATCAACCCCTACTCCCGGGAGTACCCCGAGGAGTTCATCCAGACCGGCGTGTCCGCCATCGACGGCATGAACACGCTGGTCCGTGGCCAGAAGCTGCCCCTGTTCTCGGGGTCGGGCCTGCCGCACAACGAACTGGCGCTGCAGATCGCCCGCCAGGCGACCGTCCCCGAGGAAGAAGAGGGCGAGGGCGAAGGCTCGGAGTTCGCGGTCATCTTCGGCGCCATGGGGATCACCGCCGAGGAGGCCAACGAGTTCATGGACGACTTCGAGCGCACCGGTGCGCTGGAGCGCTCGGTCGTCTTCATGAACCTGGCCGACGACCCGGCCGTCGAGCGGACGGTCACCCCACGGCTGGCGCTGACCACCGCCGAGTACCTCGCGTTCGACAAGGGCTACCACGTGCTGGTCATCCTGACGGACATGACCAACTACTGTGAGGCCCTGCGCGAGATCGGCGCGGCCCGCGAGGAGGTCCCGGGTCGCCGTGGCTACCCGGGGTACATGTACACCGACCTCGCCCAGCTGTACGAGCGCGCCGGCCGTATCAAGGGCACCGAGGGGTCGGTCACCCAGATCCCGATTCTGACGATGCCCGGCGACGACGACACCCACCCGATCCCGGACCTGACCGGGTACATCACGGAGGGGCAGATCTACGTCGACCGGGACCTCAACAGCCAGGGCATCGAGCCGCCGATCAACGTCCTGCCCAGCCTCTCGCGGCTGATGGACGACGGGATCGGCGAGGGCCTCACCCGCGAGGACCACGGCGACGTCTCCGACCAGCTGTACGCGGCCTACGCCGAGGGTGAGGACCTGCGCGACCTCGTGAACATCGTCGGCCGCGAGGCACTCAGCGAGCGGGACAACAAGTACCTCGACTTCGCCGACCGGTTCGAGGCCGAGTTCGTCCAGCAGGGCTACGACACCAACCGCTCCATCGAGGAGACCCTCGAAATCGGCTGGGACCTGCTGGGGATGCTCCCGAAGGAGGAACTCCACCGCATCGACGAGGAGTTCATCGAGGAGTACTACCCCGAGGAGCAGGAAGCCGAGGCCGTCGAGGCCGAGTAACCGACCGCTCGCTTTCTGCCGTCGCTCCGACTCACTCCAGCAGGAGCACGCTCGGTAGCGCGTCCGGGTCCCGGAGCCGAAGCAGTTCGTAGGCGACTCCCGCGAGGCCGTTGAAGAACGTCGGGTTGGCGAACGACGGATCGTGACCGGGCAGCGAGGGCGTCCCATCGCGGTCCCGCCGGGCGAGACAGCGCCCGGCCAGCGCGAACGCGTCGTCGACGTCGCTGACGCCGTTGCGGGTGCCCGCCAGCAGGGCCTCGACCCGGGCGAAGTTGCCACAGCAACAGTGGTCGACCGACAGGAGGTCCGCGTCGGCGGTCGCGGCCAGTGCGTCGGCCGCCCGCGAGCGCGGGGCCGGTTCGTCGAGCGCGTCGGCCACGCCGAGTCGGGCGAGCGCCATCCCGGATCGCCCGTAACACCACCAGTCGACGAACGCGTCGGCGTCTGGCGAGCGCGCCCAGTTGCGCCGGTCGGGGTCGTACAGCGAGTCCTCGAACGCCAGCGCCTCGCGGGCGGCCGCCGCGTACCGGGAGTCGCGGGCCGCATCGGCCAGTCTGGCGAGCGCGTACGCGATGCCGCTGGTCCCGTGGGCGAACCCGGTGATCGGTTCGTCGTCGACGGTCCGCCAGACCTGCCGCCCTGCGACGGGTTCGCGGGCGGACAGGAGGTGGTTCCCGCAGGTGACGGCGCGCTGGAGCACGGACTCGTCGCCGAACCGGTCGTGGTACGCCAGCAGTCCGAGGACGGCCCCGGCGGTGCCGTCGGTCACGTCCAGGGCGTCGTCGGCTTCGACCCGGGAGGGGGTCACTGCCCGGGTCGCGGCCAGGGCGTGCTCGCGGTAGGCGTCGTCGTCCATGAGGTCCGCGACGACCGACAGGACGTACACCACCGAGCCGACGCCGCGGGTGCCGCCCAGCGACCCCGTCAGTCGGCCGTCAGTGACCGACTCGACCACCGGGGCGAGCAACCGGTCGACTCGCTCGCGGTACCGGTCGCGGCCGGTCGCGTGGTGGAGCGCCGCGGCGGCCAGGGCGATTCCACCTCGCCCGTGGTACAGCGACGGACTGGCCGGCCAGACGGCGATGGTCGACCCCGGCTGGCTGATCGACGCCCAGGTGTCGCCGGCCGGCGTCTCCAGGGCGGCGTCGACCGCGTCGTCGAACAGTTCGACGGCGGTCCCCCGGAGTCGGTCGTCGGTCACGTCCGCCCGCGCCGGGGGCGGGTCGGGTCGCTGGACGTCGCCGAGGCTCCGGCGGATCAGCCAGGCCTGCCGTCGTCGGTCTTCCCCGTCCATCGCGTCCAGTCGTCGCTGGCTGTACCGGTATCCCGACGCCGGGACGGTGACGCCGGTGGGGTCACCGTCGTGGAACACGGCTTCCCCGTCCATCCGGCCGGTGAACCGCGGGACGTCGAGTCGCCGGAGCGCCCGTCGCTCGGCGGCGTACAGCGGCCAGTAGCGGTCGTCCTCGATCCGCCCGTCGAAGAAGGGGGCCGCGAGGTCCGCCATCTCGACGGTGAACCTGACCCCGTCCCGGAGCGGGTCCCGGCCCGTCAGCGACCGCAGGACGGACTTGTAGGTCACCGTCGGCCGGAACAGCACCCGGTTCTCGACGCCGGAGACGAGGTCGGGGTCGACGACGTCCGAGAACAGCCGTCCGTCCTCGTGGAGTCGACGGAGGGACTCGTGGGCCCGCTCGAACCCGCGGACGAGGGCGTCGACGTGGTCCGCGGGCGGCCTGTCCTCGCCGTCGACGGTCGGGGTGTTGGTCGCCCCGTCGAGCGAGGGTTCCGTGGCCTCGACGGACATCACGTCGGTGTTCGGTGCCGTCACGGTCGGGATCGACAGCGCCCTGGCCCGCCTGGCCTCGCTGTCGTTGCCCAGTCCGGCCAGGATCGTCGCCAGTTGACCGCCGTCCTGTTCGTCCGGGTCGCCCAGCGTCCAGGGCAACATGGCGGTGAGCAGGACCGACCGGTCGACCACCGCCGAGACCCCCGTCGACAGCGTCTTCGTAGACCCCTCGACGCGGGGGTGAAAAAGCGTCTCGGCGTCGACCAGCGCCGGCGCGTCCCCGTGGACGATCAGGTTCTCGAACTGGCAGTCGGTGAAGTCGAGCGCGTACGCCACCGCGAGCAGGGTCCCGGCCCGCTCGTAGTAGCGGTCGGCGTCCTCGGGGTCGCGGTACTCGACCAGTTCCATCCAGCCGTAGTCCTCCCGGGGGAGGTAGGTGGGATCGGGAAACGACGCAGCGAGGTGCCCGGACAGGCGGTCCAGGATCTCGTGGTAGACGACGCCGGCGTCGACCGGCCGGGGTTTGTAGACGACCTCGCCGGACTCGAAGACGACCCGGACCGGGACGTGGCCGCCGCCGTGGACGTCCTCGGCCAGCGGTTCGAAGGCCGCCACGTCGCCGGCCACGCCGAACCGTCGGGACAGGGCCTCGCGGTCGGCGCGGACCCGGCGCCGGAGGTCGGTGACGGCGTCGACCCATTGGTCGGCCACCACGACCAGGAGCCGCGCGAGGACGGGATACTCGACGCAGACGTTCGTGAATCCACCGTCGCGAGCGGCGGCGACGAACTGCTCGTAGTACGCCGTCGGCGGATTCTCGAACTCGCCGGGGTCGGCCCGGGCCAGGTCCGGGTCGTGGTGCTTGACGAAGCTCTTGAACTCGACGTACAACGGCCGGACGCAGGTTTCCTCCAGCCGGGTCACGAGCCAGTCGACCAT
Organism: Halobacteriales archaeon QS_1_68_20; assembly: GCA_003021085.1. Taxonomy (GTDB): domain Archaea; phylum Halobacteriota; class Halobacteria; order Halobacteriales; family PXRE01; genus PXRE01. The sequence goes on from PXRE01000011.1 coordinate 228,534, forward strand.
CGGCACGACTGCCTCGCCAGCCTCGCCCGGGAGTCGCTCCAGCGCGAACCCCGCGACGGGGGCCAGCAGTTCCGCGAAGGGCGTCTCGTCGGGGACGTCGACGTGGCCCGCGGACGGGGCGCTCTCGACGTGTTCGATCAGCGATTCGAGGTCGTCGACCCAGTCGGGGAGCGGTTCGTCGGCGGGCCAGCGTGTGGCCGTCACCTGCTCGCGGACGGCCGTCTCCGTGAGCCCCGCCCGGTCGAGTCGGTCGCGCAACGACGACTCGTCGGGGTACTTCTCCCGCCACGCGCCGAGGACCTCCTCCGGGCCGACGGGCGTCCCGTCGCCGGGTTCGTTGGCCGGGCCGTCGAGTCGCTCGGCGAGGGTCCGGGCCCGGCCGGCGACTTCGCGGCGCTCGGTCTCGGATAACGGTGACATGAACGGACGGTGGAACCGTCGCCCGCCGCCGGCCGCCAGGGGCCGCCGCCGGACGACGAGGGTCGAGAAACGGTCTGCGTCAGGGACTGGCGATCGAACTGCCGGAGGTCCCACAGCCACAGGGGGCCCCGACGACGTCGGCGTCGTCGTCCTTCTCGTAGGCCGCGTCCGCGAACTCGTTGTCGAACTCAGCCTTGCCGTCGGCGCTGGATTCGATTACAGCTGACATCGTTTCCACATATACTTCTTTCATTAAATTATTTTCCACTGTCATTATAGCGGGACCTCCCGTGGGTTTCTCACCCGTCCCAGTCGCTCGGCACGTACTGCCCGAACGCCGCGCCGGCGGCGGGTCGGAACGCCCGCTCGCCGTCCAGTCGAAAGCCGGCGATCCGCGACTGGCCCGGGCCGGTGACGTACCCGGCGAACGCCATCGCGAGCGGGTAGGCGACGTCGTGCTTCTCGGGGTTGGTGGGGACGAGGGCGTACTCGTTGCGGAGCGACGCTGGCGGGTCGGTCACGCCGTGGTCGACGTGGGCGGCCAGGCCGTCCCCGGCAACCGCGAGGAAGGTGCCGCGGTCGGTGAGCGCGTACGCGTCGGACTGCTCGGCGACGACGAGCGTGTTGCCCATCCCCTGTCCCGTCTCGCTGTACCAGTCACCGCCCGGGTCGACGCCGGCCGCCTCCCAGATGCGGCGCTCGCGGACGTGGGTGCCCGAGTCGTCGCCACGCGAGACGAACGGCGTCTCCGCGTCTGCGATGACGCGGAACGCCGCGACCGGGTCCCGGCCGGCCGCCCCGGCGGGGTCCTCCGGCGGCCCCACCACGAGGAAGTCGTTGACCGCGACCGTCCGGCGGTTGACGCCGTGGCCCGACCGCAGGTGGTCGTCCTCCAGCGACCGGGCGTGGACGAGCACGGCGTCGCAGTCCCCGTTGCGCGCGGTCCGGAGCGCACTGCCGGTCCCGCGGACCACGGGGTCCACGCCCGCCCCGAACAGGCGCTCGAACCCGGGGACGAGTTCGTCCACCAGGCCGCTGTCGTAGGCGGTCGTGGCGGTGGCGAGCGTCAGGGCCTCGCCCTGCACCGCGGCGTCGGCGGCCGGCGTGGAGTTCCCGAGACACCCCGCTACCGACAGCGCGCCGCCGACGCCGAACTCCTGGATGTACCGCCGTCGATCCACGCTTGCCGTAACTCTCTCCAGTTACAAAATAGCTGTGAGTAACTTATTTCAGTTACGTAGATTCGGGGCTGGACCGGGCCTAAGGCCCTGGAGCGTCTAGTGGCCCTCGATGCCCGACGGTCGCCCGTACCGCGCAATGACGTTCAACGTCCGGACGGTCGTCGCCGAGGACGGCCCGGACGAATGGGAGCACCGCAAGAACTTGGTCGCGGCCGTCCTGCGGTTCCACCGGCCCGACGTGGCCGGCCTGCAGGAGGCGTTCGCCCGCCAGGTGGACTACCTCGACGACGCGCTGGCCGACTACGAGTGGGTCGGCCGGGGCCGCGAGGCCGAGGCCCGCGAGGGGGAGTTCGTCCCCGTGTTCTACCGGGCCGACCGGTTCGAACTGGTCGACACGGAGACGTTCTGGCTGTCGGAGGTCCCCGACGACCCCGGGAGCGTCGGCTGGAGCGCCGAGCATCCGCGAATCGCCACCCGCGCGGACCTCCGGGACCGCGAGACGGACGCGACGGTGACCCACGTCAACACCCACCTCTCGCACGTCGACGAGCGGGCCCGCGTGGAGTCGGCGAGTCTCCTCAGGGAGCGCCTCGCGGCGGTGGAAGGCCCGACAGTGCTGACCGGCGACTTCAACTGCACGCCGGGGTCGGCGCCGTACCGCGTGCTCGTCGGCGAGGACGCGGCCGGCGACCCGCTGGCGGACGCCCGCGAGGTGGCCCGACACACGCCGCTGGGTCCGACGGCCACCAAACACGAGTTCCACGGCCGAGTGACCGACTGCATCGACTTCGCGTTCGTACGGGGGCTGGACGTCACCCAGTACGGGGCGCTGGCGGACCACTGGGACGGCCGCTGGCCCTCGGATCACCTGCCGGTGATGGTCGAGTTGACCGCCGGAAAGAACGGCTGAACGTGAGGCGTTAGACGTACTCCTCGGCGAACGCCGAGAGGTGCCCGCGGAAGACAGCGGCCGCGCCCCGCAGCGTCGGCAGGGTGGCCCAGACGGTGCCGTCGCGGAGGCCACCGACGTCCTCGTCGACCCGCGAGGACAGGATGGACCGCACGCGCTCAGGGGTCGTGGTCAGGTCGACGACCAGCAGGTCGCCGCTGGATTCGACGGTCCAGTCGACGTCGTCGAAGGCCGACCCGGACTTCAGCGTCGACAGGAGGTCACGCACCGCGCCGACCGGCGGCGTCCGGTCGTAGGAGACCACCAGTTTGGCGTTGGCGGCGTCAGCGTCCACGCCGAGGGCGACGGCGCCGACGCCTCGCGTGACGTCGTCGAGGCTGACGTCCTCGGGGAGGAGTCCCTGGGCGTGGAGTTTGTCGTCGAACGCAGACGGGACGAGGTTGTGCGCGTCGGCGGCGTACTCCCACTCGGCGCCGAAGACGGCCGCCATGCCCGAGAGTTCGTCGAAAATATCGCCGGCATAGGTGCTCTCGGGGCCGAACCGGGCGGCGTCGCCGTTGTGCGCGTCGACCAGCAGGTCGACCACGTCGTCGCCGTCCTGGTCGAGCGCGGCCGCACGGCCGACCAGCAGACGGTCGCTACCGACCGCGACGACGACGTCGCTCGACAGGCGGTCGTCGCTCACGCGGTAGCGGTCGAACTCGTCGCCGCCGGCCGCGGTCAGGTCGGTGACCTCGTCGAATCCGCCGACGACGTCCACGTCGTCGAAGGTGCCCTCCACGACCACGGCGCCGACGTGGCCGTCGGCACCGAGCTGGCTCGCGCCGAGCTTCGAGACGCGGTCGACGTCCGCGCTGGCGACGCCGCTGACGTCGACGGTCGTGTAGGCGTCCGACAGCGGCACGCCGGCCTGGACGTCGAGGTCGTCGACGATGGCCTGGGTGCTCGCCGCCCCGTCGGCGGTCCAGGCGTCCTGGAGGTCCGCCAGGCTGACGCCGAAGACGTCACCGTCGCGCAGCGCGGCCCAGTCGACGGCCGCGAACCGGGTCGCGTCCTCGACGCCGACCTGGGCCGGGTCGAACAACCAGCCCTCGCCGCTGTCGGCAGACGCGACGCCGGAGAGGACGCCGGCAGCGACGCCAGCGCCCGCTAGTTTCTTTGCTCCCCCGCTTGTGCTTGAATTTCGTTCGCCTTGTTGGGAAGGCATGGCACACTATTCAATCACCTAATAATAAAATCTTCCGGTCGTATCACCATCCTAACCTTTATTATTAGCCCCCCGCTCATTGCGAACGCATGACACGGAACTCGGGGAATCCCGTTTCGCGACGGCGGTTCCTCACGATCAGTGGCGGAGTGCTCGGCGGCATCGCCGCCGGAACGACGGTCGCCGCAGCCGAGACGGAGGGGCGTTACCTCGTCGACACCAACGACGTCAAGCGGAGCGAACTCGAGGAGAAAGTCGAGATCGTCCACGACCTCGACAAGATCGACCTCGCGGTCGTGCGCGGTGCCGCGGGTGACATCGAGCCGGTCACCAAGAAGTTCGAGCCGGACACGGTGTACGAGCTCGACCGGCCGTTCGACGGTGAACTGTCGGCCGACGCCACCGGTGGCGACGTCGGCACCCAGGACCACGACAGCGCCCTGCTGTACTCGGCTCAGTGGGACAAGGACGCCCAGGGCGTCCCGTCGGCCCACGACGTCACCGAGGGCGAGGGCACCCGCGTGTCCGTCATCGACACCGGGGTCGACCAGTACCACCTCGACCTGGCCGGTGCGGTGAATCAGGACCTCTCGAAGAACTTCACGGGCGACGGCGGCGACGTCTCCGACGTCAGCTACCACGGCACGCACGTCAGCGGCATCGTCGCGGGCCAGGGCCTCGGCGTGACGGGCACGGCTCCCGAGACGGACCTTGTGGGTTGCCGCGTCTTCGACGGCGACGGCGGCGCGTCCTTCGGTGACATCATCGCCGCCCTGCACTACAGCGTTGAGGTCGGCTGTGACGCCGCGAACCTGAGCCTGGGTGCCTACCCGGTCTCGCGGGAGGGCATCGGCGACTTCTACGGCAAGGTCCTCAACCGTACGACCACGTACGCGAACAAGGAAGGGATGCTCATCATCGCCGCCGCCGGCAACGACGCGGCCGACCTCCAGCACGACGGCGGCGTCATCAGCCTCCCGAACGAGGCCGCCAAAGTGCTCAGCGTCAGCGCCACCTCGACCGTCGGGTTCAGCCCGCTGACGGGGAGCAGCGACGGCCCGGCGCACACGCCGACCAGCTACACGAACTACGGCACCAACGCCATCGACGTCAGCGCCCCCGGCGGAGACTCCCCTTCGGGCGGGAGCATCTTCGACATGGTGCTGAGCACCATCCCGATGTCGTACGTCCTGCCGTGGGCCTACCTGGCCGGCACGAGCATGGCCGCGCCGCAGGTCACGGGCGCCGCCGCGCTCGTCAAGAGCGAGAACCCCCACTACAACGCCAACCAGGTCCGGCAGACCCTGAAGCAAACTGCCGACGACGCCGACCAGGTCGAGGGCGACAAGCCCTACCACGGTAGCGGCTTCCTGAACCTGGACGACGCCGTCGGCGACTGAACGCTCGTAGTTACCCTTCCATCCCGTTTCGGCCACGACACGCCGGTAGCTATGGGTGTCGTCGTCGGTCCGCGCGTCGATCCGCGGCTTTCTCACGAAATTCCGGGCGCTACCCCTCGGCAGTCACTTCGAACACGTATTCTCGGAAGCCGTAGAGGTCCACGCCACCAGGATTCAGATGTTCGAGGTAGCGATCTACGATGGACTCGTCCTGGTCGCTGCCGACGTACCGAATCCGCTCGACGCCGTCGGTCGCGGCGAAAGGAATCGTGTTTCGGAGCCCCGCGAGCTGGCGGACGTGCTCCGGGAGGAGCCGGTCGTCGGGTTCGTCGTCCGACAGCGTGATCAAAACTTCTCCTCGCTCCTCCCTGGGCGCGTCCGAGCGGACGACGAGTTCGGACCCGTCCAGTTCGACGTCGTTCACGTGCTCGGTCGGCTCGACTGGCGGCGCTTCGCCGGCGAACCCGAACACGGCCGCCGGGGCCACTTCCTCGTCGGACGTGAGCCCGAAGCGCCCCTCCGTGGAGAAGCCGTAGACGCCCGGACCGAGGCCGCCGATAGTGATGTCGGTCTGTGCGGTGTAGGCGAGGCCCGTTCGAGCCACCTTGCTCGGGACCGGTTCGATCCGGTGAGTGTGTGAGTCACCGGGAGCGATAGTGTGACTCGGCATCGGGACCCGCAGGGGGGCGATATGTCGCCACCGGGTCCCGTCGAACTTCTGGAGCAACCAGCCGTAGTGGTTGGTCTCGAACACCTCGTCGGCGCGGTTCTCCACGGTGAACTCGACGACGCCGTCCGCGAGGTCGGCGACCGATGGGTCGACGGAGACGGCGAGCCTGTCGTCGCCGGGACATATCGCCGGCACCTCGACGAGTTCCGTGCAGTCGCGGTCAGCGAGACGAGCCTCGACTTCCTCGGCGGTCAGCGACGCGGGGTCGGCCGGGATGCGGTCGTACGGCGGCGGCGTCTCGGTCGGCGGTTCGGTCGTCGGCGGGGCGGTGGTCGGCGTCGGGGTCGTTTCGGGGGTCGATTCGGTGGGGGACGGCGTCTCGTCGTCGGAGCCGGTACAGCCGGCCAGGAGGGCGGGGACCGCTGCGAGGACCTGTCGGCGGCGCATCGTCGGAGGATTGCCCTCACATTGATAAAAGTCTTCTGCTCATACAAGTTGTTTTTACATATTTGGCCATAAATAATATAGACGCTGTGGTTGCGTGGAGGAACGCATGTCTGATGCCATCCCGGATCAGATTGTTGATGGGTTGTACCGAATTGAGACTGAAGCTACTCGGCGAAGATTCCTGAACGTTCTCAGTGGTGCTGGAGTCGGTTTGGCTGGAATTCGTAAAGCCACCGAACGAGCCTTTGGCGAGACTCCGGATGGGGTCCCGCTCGTCTGGCGGTACGACCGGTATGGTAACCCCGAGACGATCCGTTACGTTCCGAAAGAGCGACACCGTCGAATCCAGGTATACGAGAACCTCCATCCCAAAACGATTCACGAGCGTACGGAGGCCGTTAACGGCATTACACTCGAACAGCAGTCCGACAAGTCTACCGATCTGGCATTCAAAATATACGTCGACGACAATAACCCGCCCGTTCGGAGAAACCTGCCGAACCAGATTCAGGACATCCCCGTAATCATCGAAGAACGTGAGATTGACCGAGAGTTGAACTCATGTGACAGTCGTACCCTCGATTTTTATGATCCGCTTCCTGCAAACCCTAAAATATCGCCTGAAGACACAAATAATACTTTCGGTGGCAGTGGGACACTCGGTGCAATGAATACAGAAACGGGAGGTGCGCTCGGAGACGTTTGAAATACTGGCCGAGACGGTCGTCGACCGTCTCCTCGCCGCGTCTGTAAACAGTTATCCGTCGTGGCCCACTAGGCCCGCGTAATGGCCGAGGACGTCAAGCCCACGCGGAAGAACCTGATGGAGATCGAGGACCGGATCGAGCTCTCCGAGCGTGGCCACGACACCCTGGAACAGAAGCGCGACGGCCTCATCATGGAGTTCATGGACATCCTCGACCAGGCGAAGGACGTCCGCTCCAACCTCGAGGAGGACTACGAGCGCGCCCAGCGCAAGATCAACATGGCCCGCGCGATGGAGGGCGACGTGGCCGTCCGCGGGGCCGCGGCCGCGCTGAAGGAACACCCCGAGATCACCACCCAGAGCAAGTCGATCATGGGCGTGTACGTACCCCAGATCGAGTCCAGCCGGGTCAAGAAGTCCCTGGACCAGCGGGGCTACGGCGTGATGGGGTCCAGCGCCCGCATCGACGAGGCCGCCGAGGCCTACGAACAACTGCTGGAGACGATCATCCTGGCCGCGGAAGTCGAGACCGCGATGCGCCGGATGCTCGACGAGATCGAGACGACCAAGCGCCGGGTCAACGCCCTGGAGTTCAAGCTGCTCCCGGAACTGCGCGAGGCCAAAGAGTACATCGACCAGAAGCTGGAGGAGCAGGAGCGCGAGGAGATCTTCCGGCTGAAGAAGATCAAGGCCAAGAAGGAGGCCGAGGAGGAAGCCGCCGAGGCCGAAGAAGCCGAGCGCGCCCAGGCCGTCGAGGCGGTCCCGAGCGAGGACTGACGCCCGCCGCCCGTTCGAGCGTCCTCACACGGTTTTCCCCACGGGAAGTAGAACGGGTGATTCATCTCTGGCCCGTAGCAGTCCGTGAATGCTGTCCGTAGTACGTGGTCGTTAGCTGGTGTGTAACTTACAGCGACGGGTTCGAACCAGCGAGGGATGTCGTGGGGGTTCACCGTCCGGAGGTGTGGGTTACTCGGGGTAGTCGGCGGGGTGCTCTTCGTTCCCTACGCGCTGGCGAAGTCGTCCATCTCGACGGCCGTGATCACGAGCGGGTGGTCGATGCCGCTCACGTCGGCCACCGGCACGGCGACCGCGGTCCACCTGTTCGAGACCCCGCCCGTGATCCTCGTGTTACTCGGTCTGCTGGGCTTCGCCGGGTCGCGGCGTGACGCCATCGGCGACGTGGGCGACGTCGGCCTGTCGCTGTGGAACGGACGGGTCGAGGTGGCCGCCCCCGACGAGGGGCTCCGACGTAACCCCCCGGGGGACCGCCGATCCGGCCGCGTCCCACCGTCCGGGGAGCGTGGGTATTTCCGTCCGCCGGCCGTGGCCTCGGGCATGGAGTGTCCCGACTGCGGGGCCGGGACGGTCGCCGTCCGGGTTCCCGAGGACGTGCGGTCGTACGCGCCGTCCGAAGCGGTCGCGGTCTGCACGCGGTGTCTCCGGGTCCACCCGCTCGACGACCGGCCGGCCGAGACCACAGACCCGGGATCCGTCAGCGACGCCCTGCCGGCCGACGCGGACGCGGCGGCGGCGCTGTTGCTCGCCGGATCGCTACTGGAGTCCGTCGCCGGCAACCGGCAAGCTATCGAGGCGCTGATCGAGCACGCCGAGCGCGCGGGCGCCGACCCGGTGCTGGCGTTCGAGCGCCTGGCGGCGGACCCGGACCTGGACCCGGCCGTCGACCTGGCCGCGCGATACCGGAAGTTCGATCAGTTGCGGGGTTAGACGGGCTCTGGTGGTGGGCCGCCGTCGCGGTGGCGCGCGCTGGTGTCCCCGCTCGCACCCTCGCGGAGACCCCGCGCGCCTTGCTCGCGCGCGCCCGGATGAAGGCATAGAGACCTACGAACGGCGCCGATCAGACGCCGGTCGAGTACCGCAGAAGCCCGGCGACGCCGCCGAACGCTTGCAGGAGTTGCTCGCCCTTCTCGAAGTCGGTGGAGATGAACTTCGTCTCGGTCCCCCGCTGCTCGGCCAGTTCCATCAGGTGCTCGATGGCGTCCACGCGCTCGGCGTCCTCGGCGGTAACCGTCTCGCCGCAGGTCTCGCAGGTGTGCTCCGAGGTGGACGCGCTACTGTCGATCATCTCGCGGTCGACGTGGCCGCTGGAGCACTCGTAGACGACGATGTCCTTCCGGAGGTCCTCGGAGATGAGCAGGCGGTCGACGGCGCCCATGTTCAGGTTCTGGCGGGTCGGCCCGAACCCGTAGGTCGCCAGTTCGCCCTCGTGCAGTTCCTTGAAGAACTGCTCCATCTCCGCCTTGTCCTTCATCACCTCGGCGTCGGCCAGGGCGTCCTGGGCGGCGTCGACGAGGTCGTACAGCCCTGACTCGTCGGTGTAGGCCACGTCGAACTTGCCCAGCACGTTGTCCTGAATCTCGTGGTGGAGGTAGTCGCCGTCGAGGAACTCCTCTTTGGTCGGGGAGGGGCCGCCCACCAGTACGCCCTCCAGTTCGTGCCGTTTCGGGACGAACAGTTCGTTGGCCATCCCTGCGATCTCTTGGTAGAAGTTGTCGATGGCCTCCAGGCGCAGGCGCTCGAACCGCTTCTGGGACTGGCCACCTTTGCGCTGCTTGCCCGGGACCAGCGAGGTGGTCGACTTCACCGGTTCGACGCGCTTGCCGCGCAGCCAGCCGATGTTGGCTTCGCGGCGGTCCAGCACGATCAGGCCGAACAGCCCCTCGTCGGCCAGCATTTCCTCCAGCGGTTCCGTCAGGAACGACGAGTCGCAGTGGTACCGGAACGACTCGACGGGGTGGGGTGGGTTCTCCAGCACCTCCGTGATCATGTCCGTCCGGCCGCCGCCGGTGTCGACCGCGCCCGAGAACAGCACCATGCCGTTCTCGGGGGGTTCCTTGTAGTACTTCAGGCGGTCCTTGATGCTGGTCAGCGCGTCCTGGACGTTCGTGCGGGTTTGCTTGGACTTGATGTTGGACGCTTCGCTGTGTTCCTGGGTGACGTGGGCGGCGACGTCGCTGATCTCCCGGTCCGGCGGAACGTAGATCGTGACGAGTTGGGTCCCGGAGCCCTCGTACTCCTGTAACTCCTCGATGACCTTCCGGAACTCGTACTTCCTCCGGTCGGACTGTTCGTCGGACTCCTGCTGGCTCATTGGTCTCATTAGCAGGAGTAACCGGAAGTAACTGTTGGATGTATGTTTGCAAGCTTAGATCATATAAATTATTATAGATATTATATGATTTCATATTACTATTAGACAAAAATTAGTTTACTTATGGGCCTGGCAATTAGATTGCAGATGACGAAATCAAGAAAACTTAGTCGTGGCGCAGAGACTTTAATAATGGAAATTTAGTTGGGAATATGAACAGACGATTATTTCTAAAGGGTGCTACCATTGGTACTTTATATATGAGTGGTGGCTGTTTCCAATCACGGGGCCAAGACATACGCGTTGCGAATTTCTCTGACCATAATGACATTAACGTTTCATTCACGGGTGAAGTCCTCCAACAACCCAGCGAGGACGGACCGCTCCGTATTGAGCTCCGGTTCACAAACGAGGGGCCGGAGCGAACGTTCGGGTTCGATCCCGTGGTGCCAGGCCTCTACGTAAATCCGAGTCAGACGCTCTTTTCGGTCCCGGACAATCGGGAGCCGATCGGGCCCTGGGATCCTGACGGTCCAGACGGATTCGCCCCGGACGAACCTGACGGTGATTGTTGGCGTGCATTGAACTCCATGGCCGTAGCCAATTACGTCAAATGGCGAACGCTTGCCACCGGCGAGCAGTTGACGGACCAGTACACGATACTCGCCGACTCCGAGGCGGACACGTGTTTCCCCTCGGGAACACACCGGTTCGAATCGTCCTTCGACCTGGAGTCCGAGCATCCGCTACATTACGACGTGGTCGTGCCTTGACTGTCAGGAAACGTCATACACGAACTCTTGATTTACCTCAGCACTGAAACGGACGGCAGTGTTCTCTAGCATGATCTATAGCTTTGAAATAATCGTGTGTCGCCGTCAACTCCTGTCAGTACTCGCCAGCGGGTCCCTGGCAGCGAGTGCAGGCTATCTCGGCAGCGACGGTCTCCGCGTCGAGAACTTCGTGGAGTACGACGGCCTCGACGTCACGTTTGCGGGGGAAGTCCTCCAGCAACCGACCGACGACGCCCACGCCAGGATCGAACTCCGGTTCACAAACGAGGGCCCGCAACGAGTGATGTACTTCGGTCCGATTCCGCCTGCTTCGTTCCACGAGGAGAGCCAGACGCTCGTGGCGATCCCCGACAATCGGGAACCGCTCCGTTCGGTCGAACCGGAGGACCCAGACGAGTTCGTCCCGGATTCCCGCGGCGACTGCTGGCGCGCGCTGTGCAACACGATCCAGCGCAGGTACCTTCAGCCGATACGCCTCGACCGGGACGAGGAACTGACCGAGCAGTACACGTTGCTCGCCCACCCCGACGCGGAAGCGTGTTTCCCGTCGGGAACGTACGGTTCGAGGACGAGTTCAAGACCGAGGAGTATCACGCGTTGTCGTTCGACGTGGTCGTTCCCTGAGGGAGCCCCCCGTCCCCGTCACCACCCTGCCCCACGACGGAGCGCAGCGACGGGGCGGCCGACGGATTGGAAAACCCCTTAGTCGCGGGGTGGGACGTATCCCACATGATCGTCCCCGGGTCCACGTCCCAGGCGCTGGCGGCGGATCTGGCCGCCGAACTCGGCGCGGAACTGGCCGCCGTCGAGTACGACCGGTTCCCAGACGGCGAGGTGTTCGCCGCGGTCCCCGAGTTCGCCGCCGACCGCGCGGTCGTCGTCGCGTCCACGACGACCAGCGACGCCCACGTCGAACTCCTCCAGTTGCAAGACGCCGTCCGCGAGGCCGGCGCCGAGGAGGTCGTGACCGTCCTCCCGTACATGGGCTACGCCCGCCAGGACGAGGCCTTCGAGGCTGGCCACCCCGTCTCCGCCCGGGCGGTCGCCCGCGCCGTCGCCACCGGAACCGACCGCGTACTGACGGTCAACCCCCACGAGGCGGCGGTCTGTGAGTTCTTCGGCGTCCCCGCGGAACCGGTCGACGCCGCCGGTCGCCTGACCGAACCGCTGCCCCCCGACCTCGCGGACCCCGTCTTCCTCGCACCGGACGAGGGCGCCGTCGACATCGCCGCCACGGTCCGGGACGCCTACGGCGAGGGGACGACCGACTACTTCGAGAAGACCCGCCTCTCGGGCGACGAGGTCGAGATCACCCCCAGCGACGTGGACGTGGCCGGCCGCGACGTGGTCGTGACCGACGACATCGTCGCCACCGGGTCGACGATGAGCGAGTCCGTCGGCGTCCTGGACGACCGTGCCGCCGGGCGGGTGTACGTGGCGACCGTCCACGCCGTGCTCGCACGCGACGCGCTGACGAAACTCCGGCGGGCCGGCGTCGAGGCCGTCTACGCGACCGACACCATCGAACGGCAGGTCAGCGCCGTCAGCGTCGCGCCGGCGCTCGCGGACGCTATCGAGGGCTAGGCGGCCGTCCGCGGTCGATCCCGGCCGCAAGTGACCGTACATTTATATAGTTGCCAGGAATTTTGAGGAACGACGATCACCGAGCGGCCGGGCCACCCCGGGGGAAAGGCATGCACGGCATCCTGTTCAAGCAACTCAAGGAGTACGTCACCGAGGAGTACGACGAGGAGACCTGGGCGGACGCTATGGACCAGGCAGGGATCGAACCGAAACTGTACCTGCCGGTGACCGAGTACCCGGACGACGAGGCCGAGCGACTGTTCGCCGCGGTCGGCAGCATCACGGACACGGACGAACGGGACCTGTTGGAGGCCCTCGGCGCGTACCTGGCCCCGGAACTGCTGGACACCTTCGAGGCCCACGTGAGGGACGACTGGGACGCGCTGGACCTCCTGGCGCACCCCGAAAACGAGGTGTTCACCGTCCTCCACTCGGAGGACGCCCGCGACGGCGAGGTGACCGCCCGCCGCGAGGGCGAGGACGGCGTCGTCGTCGAGTACGCCTCCCCCCTGCAGATGTGTCCGCTGGCCGAGGCCGTCGTCGAGACGGTCGCCGAAGAACACGGCGAACGCGTCGACGTCACCCACGGAACCTGTATGCGCCGGGGTGCCGACGCTTGCGAGATCGCGGTCCGCCGGACGTGACCGGACTGGGCTGGCACCGGCACGCGGGTGGCCACGAGCGTGAGGATTCCCCTGGCCGGTACTCCGTCTAGTCCCGTGCTTCGAGCGCCGCCACGCGCTGCTCGAGGTCGTCGATGACTGCTTGCTGTCGGTCGACCCGTTCGGACAGTCGCTCCCTGTCGTCTTCTTGCTGGGCGATCGCGTTCACGAGCACCGGGACGAGCTTCCCGTAGTCGATGCCGTAGTAGCCGTCGTCGGTGGGCCGGTCGACGACCTCCGGGACGACGTCGTCGACGTCCTGGGCGACGAGTCCGATTTCCCGCTCGGCGTCGAGGTCGATGGTCGTCTCCTTGTTGCTGTCCTGGACGATGATCCTGTTTCCCTCGCCGGAGGAGTTTCCGCCGAACTTGAACGCCTTTCCGGCGGCGAGTTCCAGCGACCGTTCGCCGATGCCGTTCTCGATCACGAGGCTCCCCGGCACGCCGTCACCGCCCAGGACGAGTCGGCCGTTGGCCCCGTCGCCCTCGATGCGGACCCGATCGCGCTCCACGCCCGTCCCCGGTCCACCCTGGGCGCCGTACAGGTAGATGCGGGACACCTCACTGTCCCTGATGGCGGTCTCGCCGACGGACCCCTCTCCACCGATCAGGTGCAATCCGCGGTCGAACAGGGTTTCTCGGACTCTCCGCTCCCGGGCTCGAAACGGGCGGTCCCCACCACGTCGAGTCCCCGTTGCACCTCGAGGTCTCCCTCGACGGTGAACCGGTCGAGGCCGACGGCCCGGATTTCGGTCTCGTCGATGATGATGTCGGAAGGCATTGAGATTATCTGTCACCGAAAAGTAATAAAGATCCGGGGGGGACCCCCCGGTCGCCCGGTGTCGGCGTCGCCGGGACTGCCCCTGTGGTCCTCGTAGTCGGGCGCCGACTTCCAGCACCTGGGGCGGGCAAGCGCGTTCGACGAGACGCGGTCGCCGGGCAGTCGCGGTTTTCGTCACGCCCGATAGGGGGGAACGAATAACCGTCTGCGAGTCGTCGGTCGGGTCGTGACCGACGACGTCCCCCGCTGGTTGATCGTGCTCGGGGTCGCAGCCGTGGCCCTCCCGATGGTGATGACGTCGATGATGATGCTCGTGATGGGTGCGATGGGTGGCCCGCCGATGATGGACGCCGGCGTTTCGGGGTCCCTCAGGTTCGTCGGCGTCGTCCCGCTGGCGCTCGCGCTGGTCGTCGCCTACGGCGGCTACCGGGCCCTGCAGGCGGAATCCGCGACCGACTCGGCCGAGGAATCGGCGGGCGAACCTGTCGAGCGTCTCCGGGAACGGTACCTCGCCGACGAGATCTCCGAGGCGGAGTTCGAGCGAGAACTGGAGCGACACATGGACGGTCCGGCGGACGAGCGGGCGGCGAGGACCGACTCGGGAACGAACCAAATCAGCCGCGAGCGGGAGTTCGAGGGGTAAGCGACGGGGCCGGTCGCGGCGCTTACGCAGCCGCTTCCGCCAGCGCTCGCGGTGACACCGCTCCCGCGTTACGAGGCCTCACTGGCTCGCGGTTATCACCGCTTGCCGGGTGCCGAACTCCTCGGCGCGGACCTCCTCGGCGATGAGGTCCTCGTGCTCGCGCACCAGGTCGGCCACGCGGTCGGCGCCGACCGAGAGGTCCAGCCGGATGCGCTGTTCGATGTCGAGTTCGAGGTCCTTGCGCATCTCCTGGACGCGCCGGATCACCTCGCGGGCGTAGCCCTCGCTCTCGACGTCCTCGGTGAGCGTCGCGTCGACGTAGACGACGCCCAGCGAGTCGCCGTCGCGGTCGACCTCGGTGCCGGCGACGCCCTCGGGGGTCTTGCGGACGAACTCGACCATGTTCTCCTCCAGATCGACCGACTCGCCGAGGTCGGCCTCGACGGCCGCTTCGAGGGCGTCCAGGCTCCGCTCGTCGACGCGAGCCTCGTTGAGCGCGTTCATGACCGCCTGGGCCTGCCCGCCGAACGCGGGGCCGAGTTCGCTCATGTCGGCCTCGGCGGCGTACTGGAGTTCGCCCCACTGCTCGCCCGCCTCGACGAGTTCGACCTCGCGGGTGTTGAGCCGATCCGCCAGCAGGTCGGCGTACCGCTGTACGGCGCCGGCGGTCGCGTCGTCCTCGGCGGCCACGACGATCCGCCCGACCGGCCAGCGGAGTTTCCGGCCGGCCTGCTGGCGGGCGTTGGCGCCGGCCTCCTCGACGGCCCGCAACACCGCGACGTCGGCCTCCAGGTCGGGGTCGCGCAGGTCCTCGTCCGGTTCGGGCCAGTCGCACATGTGGACGGTGTCGTGGCCCCGGTCGCCGGTGAGGGTGCCGTACAGTTCGTCCGCGAGGAAGGGCGCGTACGGCGCCAGCAGGGCGACGACCTCCTCCATCAGGTGCGCGAAGGTGGCGTAGGCCGCCTGCTTGCTGGCGCTGTCGTCTTCCTCCCACATTCGCTCGCGGACGACCTGGACGTAGAACCGCGAGACGTCGGCGACGACGAACGACAGCAGCGCGTCCAGGCCGCGGTCATGACGGAACTCCTCCAGCGCGTCGGCCATCTCTGCCTCGACGGACTGGAGGCGCGAGAGCACCCAGCGGTCGACCAGTTCGAGGTCCTCGTCACGGACGTCCAGGTCCATCGGGTCGACGTCGTCTAGCGCCATGTACTGCAGCGGGAACCGGGCGGTGTTCCAGAGGATGTTGAGCCGACTCTCCATCTCCTCGGTCTCGTCCCAGGAGAAGTTCATGTCCTCGCCCTGGGGGTCGACCGACAGCAGGAACAGCCGCATCGGGTCCCGGCCGTACTCGTCGATGACCTCGTGGGGGTCGATGAAGATTCCCTTCGACTTGGACATTCCACGCCCGTCGGGCATGTTGGCGAACCCGTGCATCAGAACCGTCTCGTAGGGAATCTCCCCGAGTGCGGCCGCGCCCATGCCCAGTTGCGACCAGAACCACCCGCGGGTCTGGTCGTGGGCCTCGATGATGAGGTCGGCGGGCCACAGTTCCTCGAAGGCCTCGGTCTCCTCGGGGTAGTCTAGCGTCCCCCACGTCGCCACCGAGGAGTCCAGCCAGACGTCAAAGACGTCCTCGACGCGGGTGTAGGTGGTGCCGTCTTCGGCGGCGTCCGCCGCCTCGGTGCCGTCTTCGGTGATGGTGAGGTCGTCGACGGTGTCTTTGTGGAGGTCCACCTCGTCGGGGTCGAGGTCCTGGTCGACCCGTTCGGCCAGCTCCTCGCGGTCGCCGACGACGATGGCCTCTTCCATGTCGCCGTTCCAGTCTTCCGGAAGCCAGATGGGAATGGGGACGCCCCAGTAGCGCTGGCGGGAGACGTTCCAGTCCGGCGCCTCCTCGACGAAGTCCCGGAAGCGGTTGTCCCGCGCCCAGTCGGGGTGCCACTCGCTGTCCTCGATGAGGTCCAGTAGTTCGTCCTTGATGTCGGTGATGGTGATGAACCACTGGTCGGTCACCAGCTGGACGATGCCGGTGTCACACCGCCAGCAGTGGCCGTAACTGTGGGTGACGGTGCCCCGCGAGAGCATGAATCCGCGGTCTTCGAGGTCGTCCACGATGGCCGCGTTGGCGTCGCGGACGAACTCGCCGGCGTAGGGGCCGGCCCGCTCGTCGTAGACGCCGTCCGGCCCGAGCGGACAGAACACCTCCAGGCCGAGTTCCTGTCCGCGCTCGAAGTCTTCCTCACCGTGGCCGGGCGCGGAGTGGACGAGCCCGGTGCCGTCGCCGTCGACCTCGACGTAGTCGCCGCCGTAGACTTCGAAGGCGTCCTCGCCGCCGGGGTGGTCGACCAGGTCGCCCAGCGGGTGCTCGTACTCCCAGCCGAGCAGGTCCTCGCCGGTCAGTTCCTCGACGACCTCGTAGTCGTCGTAGCGGCCGGCCTTCAGCACCTCCTCGACGTTGGGTTCGCCGACGTACAGCAGTTCTTCCTGGCCGTCTCGCTCTGCACGGACCCCCACGTACTCGCCCTCGGCGTCGACCGCGACGAAGGTGTTCGCCGGGATGGTCCACGGTGTCGTGGTCCAGATGACCAGCGAACCCTCGCGGTCCACGAGGTCGAACTTCACGTAGATGGAGGGGTCCTCGACGTCCTCGTACTCCACCTCGTTGTTGGCGATGGCGGTCTCACAGCGCGGACACTGGGAGATGGAGCGCTGGCCCTGCTCGACCAGCCCGCGCTCGTGGGCCTGCTTGAACCCCCACCAGGCGGCCTCCATGTACTCGGGGTCCACCGTTTTGTAGGGGTTCTCCCAGTCCATCCAGACGCCGAAGTCCTGGAAGTCCTCCTGCAGGCCCTCCAGTTGCTCCTCGGCGTAGGCCTTGCACTCCTCGATGAAGTTCTCCTCGCCGAACTCCTCGATGTCCTTCTTGTTCTCGAAGTCCAGGCGCTCCTCGACCCGCGTCTCGATGGGCAGGCCGTGCATGTCGTAGCCCGGCCGGTCGGTCACCTCGTAGCCCTGCATCCGCAGGTAACGGACGTAGACGTCCTTCAGGGTCTTGTTCCAGGTCGTGCCCATGTGGGCCGCCCCGGAGGTGTACGGCGGGCCGTCCACGAAGAAGAAGTCCTCGCCGTCGCGCCGGTGTTCGACGGTCTGTTCGTAGGCGTCGACCTCGTCCCAGCGGTCGAACACCCGGTCCTCCACGTCGTGGGGTTCGTACTGGTCGGGGAGGTCCTCGAAGCGGTCCATGTGCGGACGGACACGCTCGGGCATTAAAAGGGAGACGGTCCTGCAGACGGCTCAGTCCACGTAGTCGACGTACTTCCCGCCGAGGACCGCACCGACCGCCGCCGGCAACCCGACGAAGAGGCCGGCGAACAGGCTTAACACCGACCACGCCAGCGATCCCACGTAGACCCCGACCAACCCGCCCAGTGCGTCGTGGCCGGTCTGTGCCATCGACCAGAGGACGACCGCGATCACGCCCAGCAGCGCGACGACGATGGGCGACAGCAGGATGGACCCGACCAGTCGCTCGCGGTAGGTCTCGTAGGGGATGTCGACGCTCCGGCGGTACCGCACGCAGGTCACGAACGCGACGACGGCCGCAATCGCGGCCGCGACGTAGACCCCGCCCCCGCCACCGTCCACGCTGACGACGTCGACGGGGAACGTCCCACCCTCGGCCCGCCGGAGCGCGAACTCCTGCCACGGACCGACCAGCAACACGAGGAAGAACGCGACCGTCACGACGCCGGCGGCCATCCCTTCGCGCGTCGGCGACGGCCCGCCAGCGTCCTCGGACGTCATGGTCTGGCGATAATTTCAACGAGAATTAAACGTTTCGAATGGAGGGTCAGCGCGGCCGGCCGTCGACCCGACCACAAGCGACTTCGCCGCCGCGGTCGAGGACTCCCCCGTGCCGTCGTTTCCCGACCCGGAAACCCGCAACGTCCTCCTGCCTGGGTGTGCGCGCTGTCCGGGCCTCGCCGACTGCCGCGAGCGCATCGCCTGGGGCAACGGGCCCGCGGACGCCGACGTGGTGGTCGTCGGCGAGGCGCCCGCTCCCGGCGATCCCGACGCCGACCGGTGGCGAGGCGGCAACCAAACCGGGATGGCCTACACCTCCCGGCACTCCGGCCGCCGGATCAGGAACCTGTTCGCGGACCTCGGCTACGACCCCTACTACACCAACGCCGTCAAGTGCTTCCCGCAGGACCCCGAGGACCCGACCACCAACCGCGAACCGACGCCGGCCGAGCGCCGGCGCTGCGGCGCCCACCTCCGCACGGAAATCGAGACGGTCGACCCCGACGTCGTCGTGGCGACCGGCAAGCACGCCACCGAGTCGGTCGCCCGCCTGGCGGGTCGCTCCGTCGACGGCTTCCTGGATTCGGTGGTCTCTCCGCTGGCGTGTCCCGAACTGGGCGCGACGCTCCTGCCGATCCTCCATCCCTCCTACCAGGAGGTGTGGCTGGCGCGACTGGGGTACGACCGCGAGGAGTACCGCGCGGCCATCGAA
Organism: Halobacteriales archaeon QS_1_68_20; assembly: GCA_003021085.1. Classification (GTDB taxonomy): domain Archaea; phylum Halobacteriota; class Halobacteria; order Halobacteriales; family PXRE01; genus PXRE01. The sequence goes on from PXRE01000011.1 coordinate 247,566, forward strand.
GCGCAGTTGCCGTAGTCGGTCGCACCGTCGGAGCGATAACCTTCATGGTCGGGCGGTGCTACCCCTCGACCGATGAGCGAGGACTGCATCTTCTGTGCCATCGTCTCGGGCGACCAACCGGGCCACGTCGTCTACGAGGACGATTCGACCGTCGCCTTCCTCGACGCGAACCCGCTGGCGCCGGGACACACGCTGGTCGTTCCCCGGGACCACCACGAGCGCGTCCAGGACATGCCCGACGACGTCGCACGTGACGTGTTCCGGACGATCCACCGCCTGGTACCCCGGATCGAGGACGCGGTCGACGCCGACGCGACCAACGTGGGCTTCAACAACGGCGAGACGGCGGGCCAGGTCGTCCCCCACGTCCACGGCCACGTCGTCCCGCGGTTCGAGGGCGACGGCGGCCGGCCAATCCACGCCGTCGCCGCCAGCCAGGAGGACCTCGACGACGACGAACTCGCCGCCATCGCCGAGGACGTCCGGAGCGCCGGCGAGTGAGGCGACCACGCTCCGGCCGCAGAGCGGGACGTTCCCGGTTATTCGGGTCTTATGTTGGATGATGGAGGTGATATTAACGACATTCAAACTGATGAGCACACTAACGCCGACGATCTAATGGACAACAGAACTAAAGGTAAGGATGGTACGGACACGACATAATATTCTCTTGTTATCCAAGAACTGTTTCGTCATACGTCTCCGCGACACTTTGGAGAACGCCGCTCATCTCACGGTCTTCAAGAAGTTCCGTACGGTAGTTGTCAAGATAGGTCTCAAAGTCAGATATCGTTTCATCTGCTTCCGACTCCCATCGTGAGATTTGATCGTTGGGAACATGTTCGTTAAACTTCAATTGAAGGACTGCTTGGCTTAGTGTCTCCACAAACGTGTCAAGAAATGTATCAATGTCTTCATACGGATTTTCCTGTTCCAGCAGAAGTCGTGCAGTATCATCCCATCGAAGGAAGAAGGTCTGGAAGGAAGCAAAGTCCTCGTCGTTTTCGGGATACGTGATTATGAGTTCATCTAAATACGCAGTGATGAGTTCTTTGTTACTTTCGACCTCAAACTCGTACTGGGTAAGAACCTCCTGGCTATCAAGATCCATATACTGGAGATGTTCACGGAGTTCACTGTACGCGCGGATGAAACTATTCGGTGAGTATGCTTGATATTGGTACGACTCCAGATAACGTGAGTTACGGCGTTTAAAACGATTGAGGGTCCATTTGACGGTACTGTCAATGAGGTCACGTTCCTCAGAAGAAATATCGAAATCATCTGCTTCCAATTCCCAAACGGGTTTGTAGGCTTGGCCTCCCCACGGTGCTGACGGAGCGGCATAGAATTCATCGTTTACTGACTGTTCATCGGCCATCTCACCATATTTGTACCAATAGCGGGGCAGACCGATATCCGTCTCGTAGTTGTCCTGAAGATGGCGAGCAGAGATACACCAGAGTTTGTGAAAGACAGTTTTCGGGACAAGGCCGCGCTGTTCTTGGTGATGCATGAGCAGTTGGTGACCAAGATACTCTACCGCACCGAGGTTGCCCATACAGACGATTGGCCATGCATTAACTATAGTCCTTTGCTTAAACCTAGATGGCAATTTGAACGGCGAATCGGGGCGTTTGAGGCATTATAGTCCAGATTTCGCGCTTATTTGTTTGATGAGAGGTTCTTTCACGTCTGGACATTAGAGGCACGCCTATTATGTCCATTTTATCTCCATGTCTGCATCATCTGAATCAGTTTGAGTGTTTTATGTATTCCCTTCATGGCCGCTAGCCACTTCTAAAACAGGTAGAATTCCCGCCTGAATACTGCTGATGATGCACTTAACCCACTTCTAGAAGTCGTCAGTAGGCATTAGCGAGATAGGCGCTCAGAGGCAATAAGGTGTTAGCTCTTCGTCTCAAATTACGGCATAGATTTAAATCCAAACGGGCGGCCAACCCGGGGCGTGTCCCTAGCGTTCAGCGAGGTGGCGATGGCCGCCTACTGCCCCCGGAAACTCTACTACGCCCGCAGTCACGACGACCTCGCGCAGGGCCCGCCAGAAGAGGTGCGTGCGGTCCGCGAACTCGCCTTCCGGTACGAAGACCTGCTGGCGGCCGACGACGCCGCCCTGCGAGCCGAACCGCTCTCGGTTTCGCCCCTGCAGTTCCGGCGGAACCTGGGCTGTGCGAGCGCCCGGTTCGACGTCTTCGACGGCCTGGCCGACCCCGACGACAGGGACGTCTTCCTCGACGGCCGGGACTGCCACGGCATCGCCCACAAGGTCGTCGAGGCCGACCCGCCGGTCCCGTCGCTGGTGTCGGCCGGGGAACCGCCGGAGCAGGGCGTCTGGGAACCCCAGTCCGTCCGCGCCGTGGCGGCCGCGAAGGCGCTGAGTTACGAGCGCGAGCGCCCGGTCGAGCGGGCGTTCTACGAGTACCCCGCTCACGGGACGATCAGGGAGGTACGGCTCACGACCCACCGGAAAGCCGCCTATCGCCGGGCGGTCCGCGCGGTGAAGTCGCTGGACGGGCCCCCGCCACGGTTGCGAGACGACGCGAAGTGCGACGCCTGCGAGTACCGGACGGAGTGTGGCGTCCGCACGCGGTCGCTGAAGTCGTTGCTGGGGCTGTGATCACCGGCGGTGTGGGCCAGTCGGCCGCCGATCAGTGGTCGGCCAGCCAGGTCTCCACCTCGTCGGCCTCGTGGCCCCGGCGGACGACCTCGCCTGCCTCGACGTCGACGACGGTGCTGCCGCCGCCCGGCGTCTCGCCGTCGTCGAGGACGACCGCCGCGGCCGACCCGATCTCGTCGTCGAGGTCCGCGACCGCCCGGGCGCTCGATCGTCCGCTGACGTTCGCGCTCGTGGCGGTGACCGGGGCGACCCGCTCCAGCAGCGACAGCGCCAGGTCGTGGTCGGGAACCCGGACGCCGACGCGGTCCCGGCCACCGGTGAGCACGTCCGGCACCACGTCCCGGCGTTCACAGATCACCGTGACCGGCCCCGGGAGGAACGCGTCCATGAACCGGCGCGTGCGCTCGGTCGGCCGGACGAACTCGGTGGCCGCGTCGACGTCCGGGACGGCCAGCGAGATGGGGTCGTCGCGGTCCCGTCGCTTCGCGTCGTAGACGGCCTCGACGGCCGCCGGATCGAGTGCGTCGGCGCCGAGGCCGTAGACGGTCTCGGTGGGGAAGACGACGAGGTCGCCGTCGTCGACTGCGTCCGTTGCCCGGTCGAGGTCGCTCATCGTTCGTCGTTCGGTCGGTGACCGGAAAAAGCGTGACGTCACGGGTCGAGAAATCCGCCCTCGGGAACGGCGGGTCACGCCGGTTGCGTCACGTCAGCCGTCGTCGGTACCGGCGTGAAGTTCTTCGCCACCCGCGCGATTACGGGTAGACCGTTCCGCTGATGTACGGGAAGTTCTTCGGCACGGCCGTCTTCGACCAGAGGTAGGTGTCCTCCACCATCGGCCAGTTCAGTTTGTCGCCGTTGCGTCGGATCTCGAAGTGGATGTGGGGGCCGGTGGAGTTGCCGGTGCTCCCCATCTCGCCGAGGTACTCGCCGTCGCCGACCCACTGGCCGCTGCTGACGCCGATGGAATCCATGTGGGCGTAGCGGGTCTGGTAGCCGTTCTCGTGGTCGACGTACACGACGTTGCCGTAGCCGGACACCCAGCCTGCGTAGCTGACGGTCCCTTCGCGGGCCGCGTAGATGTTCGTCCCGTAGTCGTTGGTGATGTCACACCCCCGGTGGTACCGGGATCCACCGTCACGGGTGTCCCAGTACGTCGAGGAAATGCGCCCCCAGGTGGGATACGCGAAATTGGGGTGGGTCGTCCAGTCGTCCGCCGCGTAGCCCCGGACCCGGCCGGGTTCGTCGGCGTCGCCGTTGACCCGGAAGTACCACCAGCGGTAGCCGTCGTTGTAGTACGGGCCGTCCTCGATACGCATCCCGGTGTACTGGTCGGCGGTCCGGATGGTCCCGCCGCCGACCGTCGGGGAGTCGCGGATGTTCAGTCGGTCGGTCGTGTAGACCGGTTGCCAGGCACTGTGGGCGCTGGCTTCCTCCGACATCGCCGTCGGCACCGCCACGCCGGCCGCCACGGCACCCGCCGCCGATCGCATGAACTTACGCCTGTTTACGTCTTTGGACATGGTCCGGGATTATTTAACCGAGTAATGTAAAATAAATACTCTGGAACGGCGTATTGGTTGAAGACCGTTCAACTCGCTATCGAACGGGCGCGACGGCTCACTGTCGTCTGGGCCATGGAGCAAGAGGTGGCCGGTTACGCTCCGGCCGCGCCGTCGCCGTAGGTCTCCTCCAGGTACGCAACGATGTCGTCGCTCTCGGGCATCCCGTCGACGTCGTGGGCCTCGTCGACGATGACCGGGACGCCGGTCTGGCCGCTGACCGCCTCGACCTCCGAGCGCTCGCCGTGCGAGCGCGGGACCTCGTGTTCCTCGTAGTCCAGACCCAGTTCGTCGAGTTTCCGCTCTACCTTCGCGCAGTACGGGCAACCGGGGAGTTTGTACAGTTCGATGTCGCTCATCACCTCCACTTGCGCGTGGGCGCCTAAATGTCCGACGGGGCCGTGCGCGGGTCGGTCCGAACCACGACCCGGGCGGGCCGGTTCGACCGAACGGGAACGTTTTGACGGCCCCGGCGCTACCCTCGTCCATGTACGTCTCCCACCCGGTCAGGGCCATCAGGGACGACCCCGTTCCCGGCGAGGAGGTGCGACTGTTGTTGCGGGTCGACGAGGACGCAGACCCGGACCGCGTCGCCGACGCCGCCAGCGACGCCGGTGCCACCGGCGAAGACCGCCTGGAGTTCGGGACGCTCCGGATCCGGGTCGCCCACGAGGACGTCACTGCGGTCTGCGAACTGGAGGGTCTGGCGGCGGTCGAGACGGCCCGGACCCTGGAGATGGACCTCGACGGCGCCGGCGAGGACGTCGAATACTAGCCCCGCCAGGAAGCGGTCCGCTTTCCCGGCCCAACGTCCGATCCGGGGCGACGTTCCTCTCTCACGGGACATTAAGTCGGATCGGCCGCTTTCGCCGGTATGAACCGGCGAGCGGTGACGAGCGCGGTGCTGTTTGTCGGTCACCCCCTGCTGCTCGCCCCAGTGGCGCACACGGTCTACGCCGCCGGATTCGAGCGAGCCACGTGAGACCACCACCCGGCCGCTTTTCTTCGATGCGTTCGACTGCTCACCCATGTCCGAGGACCCGCTCGCCTGGAGCCGCGACTTCACGCCAGTGTTGCGCTCGCTCGCCGAGGAGTACGGCGACGACCAGCCCCTCGACGGCTACACGGTCGCCGTCGCTTCCCATCTGGAGACCAAGACCGGGGTCTTCGTCGAAACGCTACACGCCGCAGGGGCCCGTCTCCTCGTCAGCGGCAGCGAACCCTACAGCACCAGGGGACCGGTCGTCGAAGCCCTCTCGCAGGTCGACGGCATCGAGACGTACGTCGAGGCCGGGATGAGGGAGGAGGCCTGGGAGGCCGGCCAGCACGAGTTGCTGGAGCAGGGCCCCGACCTGATCCTCGACGACGGGTGCGAACTGATCGCCAAGGTCCACGACGAACACCCGGAGGTGGCCCGCGAGGTGGTCGGCGGCGGCGAGCAGACCACCGCGGGCATCCGACGGCTGGAGGCCATGGACGACGAGGGCATGCTGGAATTCCCCGTCTACGGCGTCAACGACACGCCGATGAAGAACCACTTCGACAACGTCCACGGGACCGGGGAGTCGTCGCTGTCGAACGTGATGCTGACGACCAACGCCATGCTCGCCGGCAAGACCGTCGTCGTCGCGGGCTACGGCTACTGCGGCCGTGGCATCGCCCGCAAGGCCCGCGGCCTCGGCGCAGACACCGTCGTCACGGAGGTCGACCCCCGGAAGGCGCTGGAGGCGGTGATGGACGGCCACCGCGTCGCACCGATGGCCGAGGCGGCCGCCGAGGCCGACTACGTCCTCTCGGCGACGGGCAGCCGCGACGTCGTCCGCGCCGAGCACCTCGACGCTCTCCCGGACGGCGTGATCCTGGCCAACGCCGGCCACTTCGACGTCGAGATCGACGTGGACGCCCTCGAATCGGCCGCCGAGCGTGTCACCGAACCCAAGGAGGGCGTCACCCGCTACCACCTGCCCGACGGCCCCCGGGTGAACCTGCTCGCAGAAGGCCGACTTATCAACCTGACCGGCCCCTACAGCCAGGGCCACCCCGCGGAGGTGATGGACACCACGTTCGCCATGATGTTCGAGGCCGCCCGCGACCTGGCGACCGGCGACCGCGACCTGGGGCCGGGCCTGTACCAGGTCCCCGACCGCCTGGACCGTGCGGTCGCCCGCCGGAAACTCGACGACATGGGCGTGGCCATCGACGAGATGACCGACCGCCAGCGGGAGTACTACGAGGACTGGCGGCTGGAGGGGAGCGCGTTCTGAGAACCCCGTCCGTCCGAACGTTTATCGGTGAAAACGGCGCTACTCGTGAGTGACAGGGTAGCGCATGAGCGCGGACCGGATTCAACGGATCGACCACGACGACGGCGTCACGGTCGTCCACGAGCGAACCGGTGTGTCCGGGAGCGGCGAGACGTATTCGGAGGCACTGGAGAGTCTCGTCCACCGGTTCCAGACGACGACCGACCTGGTGGAGTTCGTCGAGAACGCGACCGAGATCGTCTCGGAGGCGGCCGACCCCCAGGAGGCGGCAGACGAACTCCGCGAACTCCGGGACACCGCGACCCTTGTCGACATGTCGAGGGAGGTCCAACGACGGTTCGCCGACGAGGACGTCACCGAAGACGACGTCGAAGACGCGATACGATGGGCCAGGTCGCAGTAGTTTTCGACACCAACGTCCTGGTCTCCGGGATCGGGTTCGGTGGCAAACCCTGGCAGTGTCTCCTCCTCGATTCGCCGATCGGCCTCGTCGACACGACATCGGCCACCTCAGCTCGGATTCGCTTGACAAAATCCAAAGCTGGATAGATAGCCAGTAAGAGGAGTTTGTCAGAGATGCACCGTCGATCTGTCCTCGGAACGGTCACGCTGCTCTCGCTAGCAGGATGCAGTTCGCCCGGTCAGAAAACCGACGAACAAAAAGAGGTGGGAATCTGGATCCAGAACAATACCCAGCAAGAACGGCGAGTTCACGTCGAGATTACGAACGAAGATGAGGTTCTCAATACGTCTTACGTGGTGGAACCTGCATCGACACTGAAGAAGGACGGGATCCTCGACGCAGGTACTTATACAGTGGCGGTCTCAGTGACGGACGTGGAGACCGTCTCGACGGAGTGGACCATGAGTGGATGCGAGGAAAACAATATCGAAGTATTGTTCGATGCCGATTCGGTCGATGTCGGGGCGACTTGTCATGACGATTGATAGGATCCCGGGCAGGTGTCTATAGCGGAGGACAACCTTCCCCTCGACATTGGTACGTTATCGTGGAGTCGGATCAGTCAGATTCGACGAACGCCCTCGACCATCCTTAGCATCATCCGAATAAATCTACATCTGAATCACCGACGCGTCCAGTACGTCGGCGGTTGCTCCCACACTGCCGAACCGCTCGCACTCCAGCACGACGGGCGCCCGCAGGTCCGCCATCCGGGTGATAGCCAGCGCCGCCGTCACCTCGTCGCCCTCGAAGGACTCGGGTTCGTCAGGTACCCGCCCTTCACCCGGGACTGCCTCGACAGCCGCGGCGAACGCCCCGCGGAGTCGCCCGGCGAGGTGCTCACGGGCCGCCCGCTCCAGGTTCCCGGCCCGATCTTGCAGGCGGAGTCGCTGCTCGCGGACGTCGCGTGCTTCTCGCGCTCGCTCGCGGGCCCGGTGGAGCGCCCCCTCGACGGCCAGCTTGTCGGTCTCGGCGTCCGATAGCCGACCGGCCGCGGCCGTCAACCGCTCGACCGCTGGTTCCCGGTCGGCCCCGAGTTCCTCGCGCTCGCGGGCCGCGCCACGGTGGGCCGCGACCTCTTCGCGGAGCCGCGCCACTTCGTCCTCGTCGACGGCAGCGACCCGCTCGCGGGCGTCCGAGAGGTCAACCGACGGCGGGTCGAGGTCGGCCAACTGCTTGCGGACCGCGGCGAGTTCGTCGTCCTGGGGGGCCTCCAGGCCGCGTTGCCTGGCGACGGCGGCCAGGGCCGTCCTAATCCGGACGCTCTTGTCCGCCCGAACGTGGCCGACGTGCTCGTAGACCGGCGTCGGTTCTGGACACTCGACGGCGATTCCGTCGACCGATTTCTCGCCTCTGATCACGTGGACGACGTCTCGCCCGTCGACCGACTCGCTCTCGCCCGTGAGGTCGATGGCCTCGCCCGCCCAGGTGGTCCCGTCGACGGTCACGCGCGTGGTCGTCATAGCTCGCTGTCTTTCATCGCGTCTGGGTCAGGCAGGTCCCGGCCCGTGGCGAACTTCGCGTAGGGGGTGCTCGGCCGGTCCCGGTCGGCGTAGGTGGCGGCCGCAGTCCGGACCCGGTCGGGGACGTCCCGCTCGGGGACGAACGGTTCGACGCGCTCGACCTGGACGTCGGCGCCGTGTTTCGCCTGGAGTCGAAGCGCCTGGAAGGCCCCGAACTCCGTGGCCTCCAGCAGCGCCGCGCGGCCGAACCGCCGGACGACGCAGTCCTCGTGGGTCCGGCAGGCGTTGCGCAGTGCCGTCCGCGCCTCCCGCGAGTACGTGACGACCAGCAGCACGCGCCGGGGTATTGCGCGAAATTATTTAAAATTAACAGATTCGGCGTTCAACGGGCGCGCTCGACGGTGAACTCGGGGTCGCCGTCCACGAGGTCCAGGATTCGCTCGCGGGCGTGGTCGGGCGACTCCGCGGCGACGACCAGGCCGTCGGCGGCGTCGTCGCCGCGGGCGCGGTAGGCGGCGAGGTCCTCGGCCTCGAACTCGGTGGCGTAGGTCCGCAGGACGGCCAGCACCCGCTGTTCGGTCGACCGGAGGTCGCGCTCGCCGGCCTCGAACTCGGAGAGGACGTCCTCGATGTTCCGGAGCGCGGCGATGCGGTCCACGTTCTGGCCTGGCCCGGCGCGGTCAAATAAGTTCAGGATGGTCGACGAGCGTTACTCGTCGTCCTCGCGCCACCCGTCGGCGCCGTCTTCCCACCCCGCCGTCGCGTCGGCCTCGGGCCGGATGCCGGGGCCGGCCACGTTCGTGGCGAGTTTCGACCCGGCGATGCCGCCGAAGGTGACCCCGAACAGTGCCGCGAAGAACGCCAGGGCCTCCTCGGCAGTCTCGACGCCCAGCGCCTGGAACAGTTCCAGGTACGCCAGGACGAACGTGAACCCGATGAGCAGGCCGTACCCGACGAGGGTGACGAGCCAGCGCTTCGCCCCTTGGAGGTTCCGGCCGAGGTAGCGGACCAGCGCCAGCGGCGCGACGAGACTCATCGGGAACACCAGCAGGGTGACGAACGCCAGCAGGTCCTTCAGCGGGTGCCTGATCGGCGAGACCCACCCGTAGTAGCCGATGGCCCAGAAGGCGGCGCCGGCCACCGCACCGCCGAGCACGAACCCGACCAGGGCGGCGAACCTGCGCGTCGGATCGTTGGACACGGGCGGGGGTTCGGCGCACCCGACAATAAACCTACTCGACGAGTTCGATCTCGTCGTCGCCGTGGGGGACCGAACAGAGGAACGCGCCCTCCGTCTCGCCCTCGTTGCGGTACCAGTGGACGGCGCCGGCCGGGATCAACAGCGCGTCGCCGGGACCGACCTCGTGTTCCTCGCCCTCCACGCCGACGACGTACTCGCCGGCCAGGACGTACTGGACGTGCTCGGCCTCGTTGGTGTGTCTGGGTACCTCGGCGCCGGGCGCGAGGGTGAACCGCCGCATGGCGAAGTTCGGCGCGCCCTCGTCCTCGCCGACGAGTACGCCCTTCCGGAGTCCGTCCGCGGCGTCGACTCGCTCGTACTCGACCTCGTCGTCCCGCCGGATCACCGGCGTCGCTGATTGCTCGCTCATGGCTACAGATTGGTTCACCGGGGAGTTAGCCGTTGTCCCTCGGTCGCAGACTGTGGGGGATTCGGCGTGAGCCAGGTCCTGCGCTTCCCGCAAAACTGTACTTCTAAAGAATTATACTTTGGATTCTGAAGTTTTGGTCTGCGGGTCCGGTGGCGGGTCGTGTAGCTGTCGGAGCATCTTTCGGTGGTGTCCTGGCGGCATGACCCGGATTCGTGCCGCGCCACAGGCGCGCGAGGGATGAGTAACGCACGGAACGCCCGCAGGGCGCGATTGAGTAACGCAGTCGGCTGGGGAGGCTGGTGGTTGCGCCGAGCTGTGGGCGGGACTGAAAGGGGCCGCGGGCTCGACGACGCCCGGCGACGTTCCCGCGAACGACCGTGAGCGGGAGCCAGCGAGAGCGTCGCTCTCGCGCGGGAAGCGCGCGGGGGCTTTCTGCGCGTTGCTGTCTGGACCGGCATCCAGGGAAAGCACGCTGAAGCTTCCCGACTAGTAGCCCTACTCCACACAGCAACTCATCGTCGAGGTGTCCCGCCGGAACGCCTGGCAGGCGCGCTTGAACGCCTCGCCGTAGGTCGGGAACGGGTGGACCGTGTCGATCACGTCGTCGACCGTCAGTCCGTATTTCACTGCCAGCGCGGCCGCGGGGATCACGTCCCCGGCCCGGGGGGAGACGGCGTGGACGCCGACGATCTCGTCGGTCTCGTGGTGTTTGACGACCTGGAGGAACCCGCGGGTCTTCCCGGCCGCCCGGGCACGCGGGAGCGAGTCCAGTTCGACGGTCCGGCAGGAGCAGGTCCCGTGCTCGCGGGCGTACTCGCTCTCCGTGCGGCCGACCGAGGCCACCTCCGGACTGGTGAACACGACCGACGGGACGGCGTCGTACTCGATCTCGTGGCCCCCGTCGCCGAAGGCGTTCCTGACCGCGTAGTTGCCCTCCTTGGCGGCGACGGTCTCCAGCATAGGGTCGCCGATCACGTCGCCGGCGGCGTACACGTCCGCGACGCCGGTGTGGTACGTCTCGACGACGACCGCGCCCGTCTCGTCCGTCTCCACGCCCACGTCCGCCAGGCCGATGCCGGCGGTGTTGGGTCGGACTCCTGCCGCCAGGAAGAGGTCCGTCCCGGCGAACTCCCGTCGCTCGCCGTCGACGGCCGCCTCGACCACGACCCCGTCCGGCGTCTCCTCGACACGGCGGGCGTCGACGCCGGTGACGACGTCGATCCCTCCCGCCCGGAGACTCGCGCCGAGCGTCCGGCCGACGCGGTGGGGCATGTCCGAGAGGACGCGGTCCGAGCGCTGGAGGACGGTCACCTCGGCACCGAGGTGGTGGAGGATCTGGGCCCACTCGACGCCGACGTACCCGCCGCCGAGCACCACGACGTCGTCGGGGCGCTCGCGCCGTTGCAGGATCGACTCGCTCGTCTCGTAGTCGACATCGTCGAGGCCTTCGACGGGCGGCGCCCGGGGGGAACTCCCCGTGGCGACCAGCACCGCCTCGCCCGCGATGCGGGCGCCCTCGTCCGGTCCGGACGTGACTTCGACAGTCTGCTCGTCGACGAAGGCGCCGTATCCCTCGTAGACGTCGACGCCGAAGTGCTCGGCGACGTCGACGTAGTTCTCTTCCCGGAGCGTCTCGACCAGGGCGTCCATGTCGTCGATGGCCGTCGCCCAGTCCGTCGTGGATTCGCCGTGGCGGACTGCGTCGAACGGGTTGTGCGACGGTTCGAACGCCGTCTTGCCGACTTCCAGCAGGTGCTTGCTCGGGACGCAGCCGACGTTGACGCAGGTCCCGCCGAGCGGCAGACCGGCGTTCACGACGGCCACCGAGCGGTCCCGCTCGCTCGCCTCGGTGAGGGCGCCGAACGCCGCGGCGCCGCCGCCGAGGACGACGAGATCGTACGAGTCCGAACGTGACATTCGACCGTTAGTTCGGGGGGCGAGCGGTTAAACTATGGAGTCGAAGGCCCTGGAGCCGCTGTGGAGCTGTAAAGTGATGGCCGACCCGACCGACCCCGCCCCGACCTGCGACGTCGACGGGACGTGTTACTGCCCGTTGACCGGGACGATAGATACGCTCAGCGGCAAGTACGCGATGCAACTGATCAGCATCGTCGGCGCCCACGAGTCCATGCGGTTCGCCGAGATCGAGGACCACCTCCCGACCGCCAGCACGACGACCATCTCGGCCCGCCTGGCGGAGTTCCGCGAGGTCGGCCTGATCGAGCGGACCCAGTACGACGAGATCCCGCCTCGCGTGGAGTACGAGCTGACCGACGAAGGCCGGGAACTCCGGACCCGCCTGGAACCGCTGCTGGAGTGGGCCGAGCGAACGGACGCGCGCGACGCCGGGAGCGACGGGCGAACGCAGGAGGACGGACGGGCGTAACGGAACGACGGGGCGCGACCGCTGGTGCCGACCCGGCTTTATGGGTCAGCCATCCCAAGTCGGAGTATGTGGCGGAGCTTCAGGGTCGGGCGGACGTTCGGCATCCCGCTCGAACTGGACCTGTCGTTCCTGCTGATGCTCCCGCTACTGGCGTGGGCCGTCGGCCTCCAGGTCGAGGCGGTCGCGGCCCTGCTCAACGGGTTCTGGGGGGCAGGAATCGGGATCGAGGGACTGGCGCGGTCCCCGACCCGGTGGGTGCTGGGGCTGGCGGGCGCACTCGGCCTGTTCGTCGGCGTCCTCCTGCACGAACTGGGGCACTCCCTGGTGGCGCGGCGGTACGGCCACCAGATCGAGTCCATCACGCTGTGGGTCCTGGGCGGCATCGCGCGGATGAGCGACCTCCCCGAGGACTGGCGCGAGGAACTGGCCATCGCCGTCGCGGGCCCCGCCGTGAGCGTCATCGTCGGGATCGGGTCGTTCGCGCTGTTCGTGCTGACGGCCGGCCTCCGCGGGACGTTCGCGCCGCCCACCGTCGACGGCCTGGCGTTCCTGTTCGGTTACCTGGCCGTGCTGAACGTGGCCCTGGCGGCGTTCAACGTCCTCCCGGCGTTCCCGATGGACGGCGGCCGGATCCTCCGGGCGGTGCTGGCGCGCAACCGCTCGTACGTCGACGCCACCAGCACGGCCGCCCGGGTGGGCAAGTGGTTCGCCGTCCTGTTCGCGGTCTTCGGTCTGGTCCGGGCGGACGTCGTGCTGATCGGCGTGGCCTTCTTCGTGTACGTGGCCGCCACCAGCGAAGCCCAGCAGGTGGCCGTCCGGGCGGCGTTCCGGGGCGTCCCCGTCCGGGAGGTCATGACCCCCGCCGCGAGGCTCCGGACGGTCACACCCGACACCACCGTCGGTGAACTGCCCCGGCGGATGTTCCACGAACGCCACAGCGGCTACCCCGTCGTCCGGGCCGGTCGCCCGGTCGGGATGGTCACCCTGGAGGACGCCCGCGGCGTCCGGGAGGTCGAGCGGGACGCCTACCGCGTCGACGACGTCATGTCCGAAGAGCTGGTGACCGTCGGCCCCGACGAGGAGGCCGTCGAGGCGTTCGAGCGCCTCCAGGAACACGACGTCGGCCGCCTGCTCGTCCTCGACGACGGCGAACTGGTCGGCCTCGTCTCGCGGACCGACCTCGTGCACGCGTTCGACGTGGCCGAGTCGACCGGTGCGGACCTCCCCCGGGGCCGGGGTCCTGGCCCGAGCTAGGTCCACTCCGGTCTGTTCGATCCGCGAGCCGGAACAATCAAGGGAGAAACAGGAGAATCCAACTCCCATGCACCTCGGAGTAATCTTCGAGACCAACGACGCGGAGAAACTCTGGAACGGCTTCCGACTGGCCAACGAGGCGCTGGACGCCGACCACACCGTCGAGGCGTTCCTGCTGGGCGACGCCGTCGATGCACCGGACGTCGAGACGGAGAAGTTCAACCCGCCGGGCGTACTGAAGAAGTTCGTCCACAACGACGGCGACCTCTACGCCTGCGGCACGTGCCTGGACGCCCGGGACCTCGACGAGAGCGACCTGCGGCCGCGGTCCACGATGAGCAACCTGCTGGGCATCGTCGAGCGCTCGGACGAAGTCGTCACCATCGGCTGATTCCCGGCGGTCCCAGTGGAACTGGCGACTCCGTCACTGGCGTGCCGCTCGGAGTCGTTGCCCCGAGATGCGGCCGGCGTCGGCCTTCCGCTGGCACTCGACACACAGCGACGCGACGTTGTCCAGGAAGTGGGCGTCGGCGGCGTCGTGGTCGGCCGATCCGGAATAAACCCTCAGAACGTACTGAACGCCGGTGACAACGGGAAAACCCTGCATTCATCGTCAAACGGACTACTGGCCGGTCAAATCATATAATTTTATCATGAGTCCGGGCGCGAGAATCGAACCCGCGTCTCAGGCTCCACAAGCCTGAAGGATAACCACTACCCTAGCCCGGACACGTCGCACCCGATTCTACGATGTTCGGCGTTGAAATACGTTACGACTGCGCCGGAGCGGTCCGACAGCCATTTCCGGGGTCCCGGCGTAGCGGCCGACAGTGGCGATCACGGACAAGATCTACGTCAAGAACCACCGCCAGCTCTCCTCCCAGCTAGAGACGTCCATCCCCAAGAGCGCCTTCGCGGGGGCGACGCTGGACCTGCTGTTCCAGGGCGACCTGCAGAAACTCGACGACGCCACCCGCGAGCGGGTGCTGGACTTCGCGGAGGACTTTCTGGACTGTGACTGCAAGGACAACCCCTACTGCGGCCACCCCGAGCGGAAGTTCGTCCGCTACCTCCTGGAGTTGCGGGCCGACGGCCTCGGCCCTGACGCGATGGTCGACGTGATGTCCGAGGAGTACATGGTCTACGCCTACTCCGGGGACCTGCTGTCGTTTCTCGACGACGCCGTCCGGACGCTGGACGCGGTCGAGCACCTGGCCGACGTCGAGGGCGCAGACGAGATAGAGCGACAGGCCCGAGAGCGGCGCCAGCAACTCGAAGGTTAACCGAGCGTGTAGTTGTCGTCGAGGTCCACGTCCTCGGTCAGTTCGTCGTCGAGGTCCTCCAGCTTGACGACCTCCTCGTCCTCGTCGGACTCCTCTAGTTTCTCCCGGAGGTGGGTGACGTAGCGCTTGTGCTCCTCCAGTTGATCACGGAGGTGTTCGGCCTCCAGTTCGAGGCGCTCGTGCTCGCGGAGGAAGCTCTTTGGCACCTTCACCTTCGGCGGGAACTCGGGGGCGTCCTCGTCGCTCTCCTCGACCTGGTGGGCGGGGACGACCTTCACCTGGCCGTCGTGGGCGACGAGTTTGTCGACGTAGTCCCGGAAGACGGCCGACAGCGAGAGGTCTCGCTCCTCCGCGATCTCCCGGAGTTTCTCGAAGGAGTCCTGGCTGACCCGGAAGGAGACCGTCTTGTTCTTGTTGCCCATGGTGGTGTTCGAAAGGACCTGCGATCACTTAATGGTTCGTCAGACGCACGTCACGGGGCCGGAGGCGGCCCCTACGGCCCGGCCGCACTTGCTTGCGGCAATCCGTGCTGGTCCCGACCGGGTAATAACAACTCCTTTACCCGACGGCGGCAACGTTCGACCGTCGCTGGAGGAGGGGTACATAGCATGACCGTCTCACGGGCAGTCGCCAAGTACTACCTGTTCAAGGCCACCGAGGCGGTGGAGTTCTACCGCCCGGTGATGTACCTCTACCTCCTCTCGCAGGGCCTGACGTTCACGCACATTGCGGTCGTCGAGGCGCTGTACAACGTGACCACCGTCCTCGGGGAGGTGCCCACCGGCTACGTCGGCGACCGGATCGGTCGCCGGAACAGCCTGCTGATCGGGACCGTCCTCATCGCGCTGACCCTCCTCGGCCTGGCGCTGGCCTCGTCGTTTCCCGCGTTCGTCGTCCTGTTCGTCTGCTGGTCGCTGGGCTACAACTTCCGCTCGGGCACGGAAGATGCCTGGGTGTACGAGACGCTGTCGGACGACGACGCCTCCGGTGAGTTCGCCCGCGTCCGGGGGCGCGGGCAGTCGGTCGCACTCGCCGTCGGCGTGGGTGCCTCGCTCGTCGGCGGGTACCTCGGCGGCATCGACCTGGCGTACCCGTTCCTGGTCGCCGCGGCGGTCACGGGCGTCGGGGCGGTGGTCCTGCTGACCCTGGACGACCCCGAGACCTACGAGGAGAGCGACGCCGACGAACTCGGGTTCCGCGAAGCCCTGGACGTCGTCCGCACGAGCGTCGGCCGGCCACGCCTCCGGTCGTTCGTCGTCTACTACTACGTGCTGTTCTCCGCGGTCACGTACCTCGTGTTCATCTTCCTCCAGCCGGTGTTCGAGGACGTCCTCGTGGCGCTGGATCCCGACGTTCGACTCGCCCTCGGACTGCCCCTGCTGGATGGCTCCCTCTCGCTGGTGGTCGGGCCGGACCGCGTCGAGTCCCTGCTCGGCGCGTACTACGCCGCCATCAGCCTCGCGTCGGCGGCGATCAGCTACCGCATCGACGCCATCGCGGACTGGATGGGCCTGGATCGGTGGTTCCTGCTGGTCCCGCCGCTCCTGGGCGGTCTGCTGATCGGGATGTACTTCGTCCCGGCGCTGGCGTTTCTCGCGCTGTTTCTGGGCCGGGCGCTGGTGGAACCGACCCGGGTGCTCGCCGGCCAGTACGTCAACGACCGCATCGAGACGCTGGGCCGGGCGACCGTCCTGAGCGCGATGGCGATGGTCAGCGGCCTCACGGTGATCCCGTTTCAACTCGGGAGCGGCGCGCTCTCGGACGCCGCCTCGCCGCTGTTCGCGCTCTCGCTGGCCGGCGTGGCCCTGCTCGTCGGATCGGTCGCCATCCACCTGTGGGAGGTGCCCGTGGCGTCCACGTCTGCGCCCGACTCGAACTGACAGTCCCCGAACGTAAGCCGCCCCACACCTTTTTGGTCCGGGGACGAACACGAGAGCCATGGTCAGGACGACGCGCTGGCGAACCCCGAGAGGGTTCGCCGCGGCGGGCGTGGTCGGTCTCGCCGGATGTTCGGAACTGGCGTTTCTCGGCGGCGGCGGGTTCGAACCGGCGAAGTGGATGTACGACCGGGAAACCGTCGAACCGGGGCAAGGGACGTATTACGCCGGTTTCGCGCGACCCGAGTAGGTACCCGACGTCGGCAAACTACCCGGGTTCATGCAAGTGGGTCAGCAAGCCCCGCCTGTTCGGGGATTTCGCCGGCGTCGACTGGCAGTCCGCGACCGGAGCCGCCCCCACCGGTTCTCGAGCGTCATGGTGGCCGACTACGACCGGTCGTCGGTCGTCACCACGCTGACCAGCGAGGACCCCCGATTCGAGCCGGCAGGGTCCTACCGCGGCTACGACGTCTACCAGAACGAACAGGTGGGGTTCGCGGTCGGGCTGGACGGGGACACGCTCGTCGCGGGCAAACGGATGCCGGTCGTCGACGGGACGGACGTCGAGGGGACGGCCGTCCTCGAGACGACCATCGACACCCGCGAGGGCGAGGTCACCCGCCACGCGTGGCGGCAGTGGCTGGACGACCGGGGCGGTGGGGCCTACGAAATCACGGACCCGTCGCTCTCGTTCGACGGACGGGTAGTCGTCGTCGAGGGTCCGGCCGAGACCGAGAACCTGACGCCGCCGTTCGCCAGCCTTTAGCGACGTGCCACTGTCGTCCGGGTGTAACGGCCCGGGCGACACGTGTCCACCTGTGGGAAGCGCCGGTCGAGTGGGGGTCGTCTATGTCGGTCTTTTCTAGGTCAACGGCCGAAATTACCAAACTTGATGCGAGCGTCAATGGTGAAGTGGACGAGAAGACCATGGATGCGGACACGCCCGAGGATGGGAACACCCACGACGATGCGACCGAAGACGGGGTCGGCCCCGACGACCCCGCGAATTCTTCGAACGACGACCTCGGCGGGGCGCTACAGATCGCGGAGAACCCCGACGTGACCCAGGCGGACGTCGTCGACGGCGACAACGTCGGCGACCGGCTGGTCACCACGCTGGAGGGCCTCCGGAACTCGCTGGAGAACGCCAGCAAGGAAGGCGGCCGAGTCGAGGCCCAGATCCGACAGCTACAGACCGAGGTCAGCGACCTGAAGGCGTACAAGCAGTCCCTCGAGGAGTTCCTGGAGGAGAACGGTACGGGGCAGCAGGTCATCCGGTCGGTCCAGAGCGACCTTGAGGACCTGGAGGACGACCTGGAGGAACTCCGGGAGGTCACGAACAACCACGCGTCGGTGCTGAGCGACCTCCGTGACTCGTTCGGCGCGGTCGGCGACAGCCTGGAGGACCACGAGTCCGCGCTGGAGTCGATCCGGTCGAGGCTGGCCGACCAGGCCGAAGACGTCGACGCCGTCGACGACGACGTCGTCGGACTCCGCGACGACCTCTCTGGATACCGCGAGCGAACCGACGGCCGACTCGACGACCACGCCGAGGACATCGACGACCTGAAAGCCACCGTCACGGACAACGAGGTGGCCGTCGAGTCCGTCGGCGAGGACGTCGACAGGCTGACGGCGTTCGTCAACAACCTCAACGAGGCGACCGACGAGCAGTTCGCGGACCACGCCGACCGACTGGACGACGCCGAGGACGCGCTCGCGGCCCACGACCGCTCGCTGGAGTCCCACGACGGGACCCTCGACGACCACGACGACGTGCTCGAGGAGCACGAGGCGGCCATCGACGGCGTGCGCGACGACGTCGACGACGTGACAAGGGACCTCTCGTCGCTGGAAGCCGACGTCGAAGACCGGTTCGAGGTCCACGCCGACCGCCGGTCGTCCCTGCGGGCGGACGTCGAGGCCAACGAAGCCGCCATCGAGGAACTCGACGACCGCGTCGAGGACCTCGAGTCCGAGGTGGCCGACCTCGCGGACCGACTGGGCGAGGTCCGGTCGGCCGAGGAGCGCTTCGAGGAACTCGAAGACGAGATCGAACGCCTCAGCGAGTGGCAAGGGAAGCTCCGCGACGTGATCGGCGGTTCGGGCGCGGCCCACGACGAACTCGGGTAACGGCTGACCGGCCTCGTCAGCACGCCCATGGCATCCGATACCCGACCCACGACGCGACCGAACCGGCGACCAGCCGTCGCCGGGCCGACCCGGCCATGGGAGCCGCGGCGCCTCGCCCCCGGCGATCGTCGGGCACGGCCTCGGTCGACGGTCGGCCCCACCGCACGTCGACCGGCCGCCGCTCGCCCGAACTGCACCCCCGCGGAGCCAACCGTTCCCTCACGTCGGTCTACCTATGGACGACAGTGACCAACCACCCCCCACGACTCGCTCGACTGCACGCCGACCGGTTCCGGACGGCGGGACCACCAGTGCCCCCGCGGTGACGGGCGTCCGGCGGCTCGGCGACCTACCCCCGGAGTTGCCCGACCGCAGGCACCTCCAGGCCCTCGCCGACGAAGCCGACGTCCAGACGCCACCCAGTGAGTTCGCCGTCATCCGGGCGGCGCTGGGACACGTCGACGAGGGGCGCTCGCAATCGATCACGTCCCGCGTCGCGGACAAGGAGGGCGTGCTCTCGACGACGGCCGGCGCCGACGAGGACGGCCCGGTCGTCGTGGACGTCCTGCTGGCCCCGTCGGTCGACGCCGAGGTGATCGGCGAGCGACTCGCCGACCTCACGATCACCGACGGCATCACCGCCGTGAACTACCAGATGGGCGGCTCCGACGGGGGCACGGCCGACGACGGCGGTGAGCCGACCCCGGCTGACGACCCGGACGCCGGGCAGTCGTCGAGCACCGCGGCGGAGTCCACGGCCCAGACCGTCGACCCCGTGGTCTCGGCGCTCGGCGAAGCGCTCGCTGCCGGCATCGAACGCCGGAACGGCGACGTCGAGGCGGCCGGACCGGCCGAGGTGGTCGAGGCGTTCGCGGAACTGCTCGCCGACGCCGAGCCCCTGCGGTCGACCGTGGAGTCGGCCGTCACGCCGGCGGCCCCGCCCCCCGACGCACTGCAGGCGGTCGAGCGGCGACTCGGATCGCTCGAATCGGCGGTCGAGGACCTGCGAGAGGGCTCGGGCGGCCACCCGGACGAACTCGAACGGGTCCGCGAGCAACTGGCCGACCACGAGGAGACGCTGACCATCCTGGCGGAGCGGACCCAGACCCTGGCCGACCACCAGGAAGCGCTCGGCGACCTGAACGACGTCGTCTCCGGAGTGGACGACACCCTCCAGACCCAGCAGGACCGCCTGTCGACGCTCGAGGAGGAACTGGACGCGCTCGAGGACCGGATCGACGACGACGGTGAACTGGCAGGGTTACGGGCGACCGTCGAGGACGTGGAGTCCCGGGTGGCCGACCAGCGCGAGACGACCGACTCGCTGGAGTCGACCGTCGCGGACGCCGACGAACGGCTGGACGCGGTCGAGGAGACCGCCGCGGACGCAGAGTCCAGCGCCTCGGCGGTGGCCGAGGACCTGGCGGACCTGGAGACGCAACTCGGAACCGTCGAGGACTCGCTGGCCGACCACGGGGACGAACTGGACGAGGTGATGGAGTCGCTGCTGGACCACGACCAGGCCATCCAGGCGGTCGAGGAGTCGGCCGCCAGCAACGACCGCCGGTTGACGGACCACGAGGAGACGCTCTCGGCACACGACGACCGCCTCGCGGACCAGGCCGAGGCCGTCTCGGCCGTCGAGCAGTCCGTGACGAGCACCGACGACCGCCTGGCGGACCTCGAAGACGTGGTGGAGAAACTCGCCACGGCGGCCGCCGAGCAGGACGAGCGGCTGGCGGCACTGGAGGACGGCGCCGCGGACCGCGAGTCAGCCCTGGACGCCCTGGAGTCGGCGGTCGAGGACCACGACGAGGCGGTGGCGGACCTGGAGTCCAGCGTCGCGGCCCAAGACGACGCGTTGACCGAGCAGGCCGACCGCCTCGCCGGGGTCGAGGAGACGGTCGAGGGCCACGAGGCGGACCTCGCGGACCAGCGCGAGCGGTTGTCGTCGCTGGCGGACGCCGTCGAGGACCGCGCCGACGCGCTCTCTGAACACGCCGAACGGCTGGCGGACCTCGGCGAGACGGTCGACGAATTCGACGCGCTCCTGTCGGGACAGGAGGACCGGCTCTCGGAGCTCCGCGAGACCGTCGAGGACAACGACGACCAGTTGACTATCCACGACCGACTGGTGGGCGACCTCGACGAGGCGCTCGACGACCACGACGACCGGATGGAGAGCCTGGAGGCCCGGATCACTACCCACGAGCAGTCGCTGGCGTCGCTGGTCGAACGCGTCGACCGCGAACTCGAACGCATCGACGATGCGCTGGCGGCCGCCGACCGCCTGGAAGACGCCAGCGAGGACATCGAACGGATCGAGTCCGAACTCGTGCCGGCGCTGGAGGCCGACCTGGACCGCGTCGACCGGATGGAGTCGGACCTCCAGCAACTCAAGGAGTGGAAGCGGAGCCTCCAGATGGTTTCCGACGGGACCTCTGACGGAGCCTCGGACGGGGCCTCTAACGGGACCCCTGACGGGGAGGGTGACGCCGACGATTCGACGCCGGCGGACGAGGCGGTGGAGGAATCGACCGACGACGGCGAGGCGCCGCCGGAGCACGAGACGGGCGACGACTAGCTTCTACGCCGTCTTCGCCGGACGGCCACCACGACGGCTCCCGCGACTGCGACGAGCGCCAGGGCCGTCCCGAAGCCAGGCGTCGATTCCGGTGTCGTCGTAGTGTCGGTCACAGTCGCAGTCTCGGTCGGCGTCGACGGCGGGGGTGTGGGCGTGGGACTCGGCGGTGGCGAACCCAGGTGAACGGCGTCCTGCTCCTCGTAGAGCTCCCCGTGGTATTCGTGTTAGACGACGAGGGTCAGTGACTCCCCCCGCGAGCGACTGGACAGGTCGAACGTCGGTACCAGGCGGTAGGCACCGACCCGGAGTCGGTGGTCGAGGTCGGTCGACCGGCTGACCTCGACGGCGTCGGGGCCGCTCGCGGAGAGCGGACTTGCCTCGTGGCCCATCGCGTACGTGTCGAGTCGCACGTCGACCCGGCCGTCACCGTTCCGGGCGGAGACGTCGACCTCGGCGCTGTACTGGCTGGGCGAGGCGTTCGTGGATTCGATCCGGAGCGTCACGGTCGACCGGTTGCCCAAGTCGATGCCGACGGTGGCGAGTCGCCCCGGTCCTCCGAGAACCGATCCTGGCTGAACCCGGGTTCTCCTGGAACGTCGGTTGTCGTACGGACGTCGGGCGAACCGACGGCCGCGGCGGCGACCAGAGGCGACACCGGGAGCGACAGCAACAGGGCGACCGCGAGCAGCACCGCCGTCCACCGTCGGAGGGCGGTCGTGTCGGAGGGGGCCACGCGCGTTCTGTCCCGGCCGTCCCTTAAGTACTTTCAGGACGTATATAAGTGGAATTATGCCTGGTTCCGAAAGATCGCCGGGCGACCGACTGCACGGCTACAACCGGCAAGTTTTGAAACCCGCCCGCGCCAACGTGTAGCTATGGCCGAACCCGAACAGCGGGACGCCGACCACGGCGTCGGCGACCCCAGCGAGCAGTGGCGCGAGTACCGGGGTGCGCCCAGGGGAACCGACATCGAGTGCGAGGGCTGGCGCCAGGAGGCCGCCCTCCGCCTGCTGAACAACAACCTCGACCCGGAGGTGGGTGAGAAGCCAGAAGAACTGGTCGTCTACGGCGGCACAGGCCGCGCCGCGCGGTCGTGGGACGCCTACGACGCCATCATGGCCGAACTGCGGGACCTGGGCGACGGGGAGACGCTGCTCGTCCAGTCCGGCAAACCCGTCGGTCGCTTCCGGACCCACGAGATGGCGCCGCGGGTGCTGATCGCCAACTCGAACCTCGTCGGCGCCTGGGACGACTGGGAGACGTTCCACGAACTGGAGGCGGAGGGGCTGATCATGTACGGCCAGATGACCGCCGGATCCTGGGCGTACATCGGCACCCAGGGCATCGTCCAGGGCACCTACGAGACGCTGGCGGAGGCCGCCCGCCAGCACTTCGGCGGGAGCCTGGCGGGCAACATCGTCGTCACCGGCGGCCTGGGCGGCATGGGCGGCGCGCAACCGCTGGCCGTTACGATGAACGAGGGCGTCTGCATCGCCGGGGAGGTGGACGAAGAGCGCATCGACCGCCGCATCGAGACGGGGTACTGCCAGGAGAAGACCGACGACCTCGACGAAGCCATCCGGAAGGCGGAGGAAGCCGCGGCGGCCGGGGAGGCCTACAGCGTCGGCGTCCACGTGAACGCCGCGGACATGCTGGAGGCGATGCTCGAACGGGACTTCGTCCCGGACGTGCTGACCGACCAGACCAGCGCCCACGACGCCCTGGAGGGGTACTACCCCTCCGGCTACACCGTCGAGGAGGCCGACCGACTCCGGGAGGAGGACCCCGACCGCTACGTCGAGGAGAGCCTCGACACCATGGAGCGGCACGTCCAGGCCATCCTCGACTTGCAGGACCGCGGCGCCGTCGCCTTCGAGTACGGCAACAACATCCGCGGGCAGGTCGAGACCGAGCGCGGCATGGACGAGGCGTTCGACTACCCGGGATTCGTCCCCGCCTACGTCCGCCCGCTGTTCTGCGAGGGCAAGGGGCCGTTCCGCTGGCTGGCGCTGTCCGGCGAGCCGGAGGACATCCACCGCACCGACGAGGCGGTCAAGGAACTGTTCCCGGAGAAGGACGCCCTGCACCGCTGGATCGACCTCGCCCAGGAGCGCATCCAGTTTCAGGGGCTCCCCTCGCGGGTCTGCTGGCTGGGGTACGAGACCGGGCCGGACCCGCGCGAAGGTCACGATGAGGACGGACTAACTGAACGCGCCCGGTTCGCGCTCCGGATCAACGAACTCGTCCGCGAGGGCGAAATCTCGGCGCCGGTCGTCGTCACCCGCGACCACCTCGACGCGGGGTCGGTCGCCTCCCCGAACCGCGAGACGGAGGCGATGAAGGACGGGAGCGACCCCATCGCGGACTGGCCCCTCTTGAACGCCCTGCTGAACTGCGCGGCCGGGGCAGATATCGTCTCGGTCCACGACGGCGGCGGCGTCGGCATCGGCAACGCCCTGCACGCAAACAACCACGTCGTGCTGGACGGCACGGACCTCGCCGCCGAGAAGGCCCGCCGGGTGTTCACCACGGACCCCGGGATGGGCGTCGTGCGTCACGCCGACGCCGGGTACGAGACCGCGCTCGACCGGGCCGAGGCGTCGGACGTGCCGATCCCGATGCGCGACCGACTGGGCGAGTAATCCATGACGTTCAGACAGACATACGGGTGGTCCGGGCCCTCGGGCGACCCGAACGACGAACAGTTCGGGGACGTCGTCGAGCGGACGTCCGCCGACGCGGTCGGCGAGTACGACGCGGTGCTGGTCGGGGAACCGTACGACGGCGCGGTCATCGGCCGCAAGGGCGCTCGCCGCGGTCCCGCCGCCCTCCGGGCGGCGCTGGCCGGCACGAAGACCCACCACTTCGACGCCGGCCCCGTGGGTCGCGTGGGCGACCTCGGCGACGTGGCCTGGCTAGCCAACCGGATGCCCGGCGACGCGACGGCCGGCGTCGCCGGCGTCCAGCGGCGCGTCCGGGGAGCGACCGCACAGGTCCACGAGGCGGCGGGGGACGGCCCCCTCCCGGTGTTCCTCGGCGGGGACAACTCCCTGACCTACCCCAACGCCGCGCCCCTGCTTGACCGTGGCCTGGGCGTGATCAACCTCGACGCCCACCTCGACGTCCGGGCGGTCCGCGACGGCCCGACCAGCGGCACGCCGTACCGCCAACTGTTCGAGGACGGACTGGACGCCTACGCCTGCCTGGGGGCGCGGCACTTCGAGACCTCCACGGCCTTCCACGACTTCGTCCGCGAGCGCGGCGGCGAGGTCGTCACCAGCGAGGAGGTCGGCGAGGACGCCGTCGGTGCCGCCGACCGGGCACTGGACGCGATGGACGGGGTGGAGGCGGTCTACGTCAGCGTCGACCTGGACGTGCTGGACGCCGCCGCGGCCCCCGGCGTGAGCGCGCCGACGCCCGGGGGCCTCACGACGCGGGAACTGTACCGGGTGCTCAGGCTCCTGGCCAGCGACGACCGCGTGGCCGGGTTCGAAGTGGTCGAGTGCGCGCCCCGCCTGGACGACGGGGACCGCACCGCCCGCGCCGGCGCCAGGGCGGTCGCACACTTCCTCGCCGGCTACGGGGGTGGCCGATGAGCCTCGACGCCGTCGTCTACGGCGCCAGGGAAGTCGTCACGGTCGGCGAGGACGGCCTCAAGACCTACGAGGACGCCGCAGTCGCCGTCGTCGACGGCGAGGTGGCCCGCGTGGGCGACGCCGGCGCGGTGACCCGCGAGTTCCCGCCCGCGGACGCCGACCACGCCGTCGACGCCCGCGGGAAGGCCGTTCTGCCGGGGTTCGTCGACCCGCACACCCACGCGCTGTTCGCGGGCGACCGCTCCGACGAGTTCGCCGCCAAACTCCGGGGCAAGACCTACCAGGAGATACTGGCGGAGGGCGGCGGCATCCTCCGGACCGTCCGGGCGACCCGCAAGGCCGACGACCGGACGTTGCTGGAGAACCTCCTCTCGCACCTCGACCGGATGCTCGCGTACGGCACCACGACCGTCGAGGTGAAGTCGGGGTACGGCCTCGATACCGAGACCGAACTGCGGATGCTGGCGGTGATCGACCGCGCGGACGCGCTCCACCCCGTCGACGTGGTGCCGACGTTCATGGGCGCCCACGCCGTCCCCGAGGACCGGGACGCCGACGCGTACGTCGCCGAGGTGGTCGACGAGCAACTCCCCGCGGTCGCCGAGCAGGGAATCGCGGAGTACTGCGACGTCTTCTGCGAGGAGGGCGTCTTCGACGTGGCGCAGTCCCGCCGGGTGCTGGAAGCGGGCGAGGACCACGGCCTCACGCCGAAGGTCCACGCCGAGGAACTGTCCCACCTCGGGGGGAGCCAGCTTGGGGCCGAGGTGGGCGCGACCAGCGCCGACCACCTGCTGTACGCCACCGAGGAGGACGCCGAGGCGCTGGCGGACGCGGGCGTCGTCCCCGTGTTCCTCCCCGGCACCGCGTTCTCGCTGGGCGCCGAGTACGCCGACCCGGACCCGTTCCTCGACGCGGGCGCGCCGGTCGCCGTCGCCACGGACTTCAACCCCAACTGCCACTCGCGGTCGATGGGGTTCGCCGTCGCGCTGGCCTGCGTCGAGATGGGGCTGGCGCCCGCGACTGCGGTGCAGGCGGCCACGCGCAACGCCGCGCTCGCTGTCGACCGCCCGGAACGCGGGCGGTTGCAGGAGGGAACGCCGGCGGACCTCGCGGTCGTCGACGCGCCCAGCCACGTCCACGTCCCCTACACGTTCGGCGAGAACCTCGTGGAGACCGTCCTGAAGGACGGCGAACTCGTCTACGACGGGGAGGTACGGCGATGAACCGCCACGGCGGGGGTGACCACCGATGACGGTCGAATTCGACGGCGAGACGATGACGGTCGGGGACGTGGTGGCCGTCGCCCGGGAGGACGAACCGGTCGCGGTGCCGGAGGCGGCCCGCGAGCGGATCAGGGCGTCCCGCGAGCGCGTCGAGGACGTGCTGGACAGCGGCGAGACGGTCTACGGGGTGAACACCGGCTTCGGCGAACTGGTCGACCAGCGCATCCCCCGCGAGGACATCGACCAGCTCCAGTTGAACCTCGTCAGGAGCCACGCCTCCGGGGTGGGCGAGGAACTGCCGCGGGAGGCCGTCCGCGCGATGCTGGCGACCCGGATCAACGCGCTGGCGAAAGGGTACTCCGGCGTCCGCGAGAGGGTCGTCGACCTGCTGGTGGGGATGGTGAACTGGGGCGTCCACCCCGTCGTCCCGGCCCAGGGGAGCCTCGGCGCCAGCGGTGACCTCGCGCCGCTGGCCCACGTCGCGCTGGTGCTGATCGGCGAGGGCGAGGCCCGCGTCGACGGGAGCGAACCCCTGCCTGGGAACGAGGCGCTCGCGGAAGCGGACCTCGACCCGGTCGCGCTGAAAGCCAAGGAGGGACTGGCGCTGATCAACGGCACCCAGTTGACGGTCGGCCTCGCAGCGTTGCTGGTTCACGACGCCGGGCGTGCGCTCCGGGCCGCCGACGCCGCCGGGGCGCTCACGACCGAGGTGACGATGGGGACCACCGCGACCTCTACCCCCGCCCTGCAAGAGGTTCGCCCCCACGACGGCCAGCAGGCCAGCGCCCGCAACGTCAGGCGACTCACCGAGGGGTCGGAGATCGTCGAGGCCCACCGCAACTGCGACCGGGTGCAGGACGCCTACTCGATCCGGTGTCTGCCGCAGGTCCACGGTGCCGTCCGGGACGCCCTCGTCCACCTCCGGGACGCCGTGGAGGTCGAGTTGAACAGCGCGACCGACAACCCGCTGGTGTTCGACGGGGACCGGGTGGCCGACCGCGCCAGCGGCACCGAGACGGCGGCGGTGCTCTCCGGCGGTAACTTCCACGGCGAACCGCTGGCGCTCCGACTGGACTACCTCGTCACCGCCGTCACCGAACTGGCGGCCATCTGCGAGCGCCGGGTCGACCGGATGGTCAACCCCAACGTCCAGGAGCCACACCTGCCGCCGTTCCTCGTGGAGGGAAGCGGCCTGCAGTCGGGGCTGATGATCCCCCAGTACGCGGCCGCGGCGCTGGTCAACGAGAACCGCGCAATCGGCCGGGCGGCCGCGGACAACACGCCCGTCTCCGGCAACCAGGAGGACCACGTCAGCATGAGCGCCCAGGCCGCGATGGACGCCCGCCGGGCCGTCGAGAACCTCCAGACGGTCGTCGGGATCGAACTGCTGTGTGCCGCCCAGGCCGCGGAGTTCGTCGATCGCGCGCCCGAGGTCGAGGGTGAGGCGGCCCACGGCGCCGGGACCGCGGCCGTCTACGAGGGAGTCCGCGAGGTCGTCCCGCCGCTGGACGCCGACCGACCCCTGTACGAGGACGTCGACCGCGCGGCCGCGCTCGTGGCCGCGGGCGTGATCGACGACGCCGTCGAGGGGGCGCTGGGCGAATCCCTGGAGTGAGCGTCGGCCGTCGACCCCTCAACAGCAGCCGCTCGGGATGCCCCAGCAGTTCGTCAGGTCCGATTCGAGGTCGAAACACAGTTCGTCGGTGCAACTGCACGCGCCGGCGGGGTCGATCTCGCCGGTCTCGTCGTAAACCTCGACTCCGCGCTCGCCGCGGGGAGAGACGACGCCGATGGCCTCCTCCGAGTCGCGCCGGGCGAGCACGGTCACCAGCGCGTCGTCGGTGTGCCGGCGTGCGACGTAGACGTCTCCCGTGCGCGCGACGCCCTCCTCGGGCAGGCCGGTCGTCGTCGGCGTCGTCGGCAGCGCGTCCACGGACGCCTCCGGGAGGACGCCCTCGTCGGATAGCCGCTCCAGCACGCCGCCGGTCCGGGACGCGAAGACGGCGTCGGCGAGGTCCTGCGGGACCGCGTCCGGTTCAACCTCGGCACCGGCAGCACTGCCCGTGAAGCCCGCCAGGCCCACGAGCGAGGCCGTCGCGGCGCCCTCGAGGAATCCTCGTCGGTCAGTCAGTTTCGAAACCACGTCCGTGCGACGAATGGAATCGTCGGACATGTCCTTACTTGTCACGGCTCTAACTATTAAATCCGTTGCTAGAGGCATTCTTATTTCGGAACTATATCTAAACTAACGTGCTCGGCCGCCGAGTTCGCCCGGATCGGTCGTCTCACTGCCGACCGGCCGGTCACCGGCGAGACTCTACGATACCGTAGAATTCAAATGTCCAATGTGGAATCAAAGACACGATGGCCCCTGTCGTTCCTCGGATTTCGAACCCCCTCGGCGGACTCCGGGACAACCACGACTTTCTCAGGCTGCTCTCCGGTCGATTGATCACGAACCTCGGCGACAGTCTCTTTTTCATCGGGGCGATGTGGCTGGCCTACGACCTCACCGGGTCGACGCTGTTCACCGGACTCGCGGGCTTTCTGGTCCGTGCCCCGTCCGTGCTCACGTTCCTCATCGGTCCGCTCGTCGACCGGTGGCCGATCAGGCGCGTCCTCGTCTCTTCGCAACTGTTCAACGGACTCGCGGTGCTGGTGATCCCGGTCGCTCACTGGACGGGAAACTTCTCGGTGTGGGTGTTGCTGGCCGTGTTGCCGGTCGTCACCTTCGTCAACCAGTTCGTCTATCCGGCCCAGGACGTCGCGCTCCCGAACCTGGTCACCGACGAGGAACTCACCACGGCGAACACGCTCCTCCGGACGGGCGGCCGGGCGGTGGACATGGTGTTCAACGCGGTCAGCGGCGTCCTCATCGGCGTCGTCGGCGCGGTGTCGCTGTTCGTCGTCGACTCCGTCACGTTCGCCGTCGCGCTGGTGTTTTTCGCCAGCATCTCGAACCGGGCGTTCCGCGACGACGAGGCCGACCAGGGGGACCCGGCCGGCTACCTCGAGGAACTCGAGGACGGATTCGCCTACATCCGGCGGTCCTTGCTGGTCGTGTTCCTGGGAGGCGTCACCGTCGTGAACTTCTCCGTCGGGGCCGTGCTCGGCGTCCTCCCCGACTTCGCCGCCGCTATCGGTGGTCCGGACGCCTACGGCTTCCTGATGGGTGCGACCGCCGGCGGGACGCTGACCGGGACGCTGGTCGCGCCAGCCATGGACGACGTGCCGTTCGGGTGGTTGCTCTCGGGTAGTTTCTTGTTCGCAGGGACCGCCTTCGCGGTGGCGCTGTGGAGCCCCTGGTTCTCGGTCACTCTCGCGTTCTTCTACCTCGCCACTCTCCCGGTGGGCGTGTCGAACGTCCTCTACTTCACGGTGTTACAGTTGAGCGTCGACGACGAACTCCTGGGCCGGGTCTCCTCGTTGAGTCGGAGCGCCGCGGCGGCCGCGCTCCCGGTCGGGTCCGTGATCGGCGGCGCCGTGGCGACCGTGGTCGGGACCGTTCCCGTGATGTTCACCTGGACGATCGGGACGGTGTTTTTCGGCCTCTACGTCGCGTCCCACCGTCGGGCACGCTCGCTCCCCGCAACCGTGGAACTGGATTCGTCGAAACTCGGCCTCGGCCGGGGAACGGGCGAGACTGACCAGGGCCGGTGACCCCCGTTCGGCCACGACCGATCGGCGACCGTTCGTCCTGTGCCGGCTCCCACCTTTAAGTAAACCACCAAAGCCTTAAGCTATAGTAGTACAACAAAAGTTACCTGCATATGAGCTCAGCAGAAAAAGCTGACTGGGAAACGGTCGATCCGTTCGAGAACGACGAAGTCCGTACCGAGAGCATGTTCGAGGAGAAGGAAGAAGAAGGCGACGAACACCAGGTGTGGCTCTGCGTCGCCTTCACCGACGACTGATCGGACGAGACGCCGATTCCTGATTTTTCTGGTACGCTACTCCGTAGCGACGAATGGGGCGGACCGGGACCGCTGACTGCCGCCCGACCCCGTTCTGACCGGCGCCCGTTTGCCTCACCGACGGGACACGGCCACTTGGATACGATCACCGAAGCGTTAAATGCCTGGTAAATAATATAATTTAATCGAGTATGAGTTCAAGCGAACAAGCTGACTGGGAATCGGTCGACCCGTTCGAGAACGACGAAGTCCGTACGCCGAGCATGTTCGAGGAGAAAGAAGAGGAAGAAGGCGACAAACACCAGGTGTGGCTCTGCCGCGCCTTCAAGGACGACTGATCGGAGCGACGGACCGTTCACCGTTTTTCGAGTGCCGAACCGAACAGCGACGACACGGTCGGGACGGGGGGCTCGCCGACGCATCGCCGTTGCACCCGTCCCCGGCCGGCGGTCGTCCACGAGCGCCAGCCCTACTCGCTCGCAGGTCCGACCGACAGCGGCAACGACTCGAACCCGAACTCGACGGGGGTCACGTACACTTCGACGTCGTCCTCGCGGACGCGCATCCGGTCGACGCGGTCGAGCAACTCCGAGAGGACGACCCTGGCCTCCATCCGGGCGGTGTACGTGCCGATGCAGTAGTGGATCCCCTCGCCGAACGCGAGGTGGTCGTCCGGTTGCTCGTCGTACGTGAACGAGTCGGGGTCGTCGAAGACCGCCGGGTCGCGGTTGGCGGACGCGACCCAGGCCACGACGCCGTCGCCCGCCGCGATCTCCCGGCCGGCGAGTTCCGCGTCGGTCGTGGCGACCCGCGGGAGGGCCAGCGTCGGCGACCGGTACCGGAGCGTCTCCTCGATGGCCCGTTCGAGTGCCGACTCGTCGCCGGCGAGTTCGCTCGCCAGTCCGTCCACCTGGGCGAAGCAGTAGACCGCGTTCGTCAGCAGGTGGGCCGTCGACGTGGCGCCGACCTTCATCATGTCGCAGTTGGCGACGACGTCCTCGTCGGTGGGCGTCCGGCCGTCGACCTCCACGTCGAGCATGTGTGAGACGAAGCCGTCGCCCCGCTGTTCCCGTCTGCGCTCGACCAGGTCCCAGAAGTACTCGACGAGGTTACCCAGGTACGCAACAGGATCGTCGACGGGGTCGCCCGCGGGGGTCTGGCCCCGCAACCCACCCCAGGCGTACTCCAGGAACGTGTCCCGGTCGTCCGCCGGGACGCCGAGCAGTTCCGCGAGCGCGACGAGGGCGACCGGGAACGCCAGGTCGTCCATCACGTCCAGTTCTCCCGCGTCCAGGTCGCGCTCGATGCGTTCGACCGCCGCCTCGCGGACGGTGGACGCGTCGACCGCACCGGGCTGGAAGTACTCCGCGGCGGCCGCCCGGAGGAAGTCGTGCCGGGGCGGGTCGCTGAACGTCATCGACCTGGCCAGCGGACCGACCTCCTCGCCCATGACCGACGAGGAGTACGTCCCGTGGTCGTTCAGGATCTCCCTGGTCTGCTCGTAGGTGAACACGTCCCAGACCTCCCGGTCGGGGTCGTACCGGACTGGGTCGGACTCGCGCATCTCCGCGAACCAGGGGAACGGGTTCAGCCTGGTGTCCGGCTCAGACAGTGCCTCCGGTACCGGCGCGTGCGACATGTGGGCTAATTTTCGCGTCTGCAACGAAAAGTTTTCCCGGATAACGTATCGACCGCCGCCCGGGGCGCTTTCGGGCGGCCGACGGGACTACCCGCTGGCCGGCTCGAACGTGATCGGCAACGAGTCGAACCCCAGGATGATCGGATTCGCGTCGACTTTCGCGTCCTCGGTCCGGACCGCCATCCGGTCGACGCGGTCGAGCAACTCCGAGAGGACGACCCTGGCCTCCATCCGGGCGACCCGCGAGCCGAGACAGAAGTGGGTCCCGGTCCCGAACGCGAGGTGGGCGTCCTGGTCCCTGTCGTAGACGAACGAGCCGGGGTCCTCGAAGACCGCCGGGTCGCGGTTGGCCGACGCGATCCAGGACACGAGGCGGTCGCCCGCTTCGATCTCTCGACCGGCGACTTCCACGTCCCGCCGTGCGAGTCGCGGCACGGCCTGGGTGGGCGAGCGGTACCGGAGCGTCTCTTCGACGGCCCGCTCGATGGCCGCCTCGTCGCCGGCGAGTTCGCTCGCCAGTCCGTCCACCTGGTCGAGGCTGTAGACCGCGTTGGTCAGCAGCGTCGCGGGGACGGCACCGCCGATCATCAGCATCTCGCAGAACCCGATCAGGTCCTCGCCGGTGAGCGAGCGGCCGTCGACCTCGGCCTCGACGAGGCGGGTGACCAGGTCCTCCCGCGGTCGCTCCCGGCGCGCGTCGATCAGGTCCCCGAGGAACTCGATCAGTTCGCGCCGGTAGGTCAGGGGATTCTCGACGGACGTCCCGTCGGCCGTCCGGCCCTGCAAGGCCTTCCAGGCGTACTCCAGGAACGTCTCGTGGTCCTCGCGGGGGATGCCGAGCAACTCCGCGATGGTGAC
Organism: Halobacteriales archaeon QS_1_68_20; assembly: GCA_003021085.1. GTDB lineage: Archaea > Halobacteriota > Halobacteria > Halobacteriales > PXRE01 > PXRE01. Next base: position 280,310 of record PXRE01000011.1, read on the forward strand.
CACCGCCATGGGGTACCCGAGGTCGTTCATCACGTCCAGGGAACCCCCCGGGAGGTGGCGCTCGATGCGTTCCGCCGCCGCCTCCCGGACGGCCGACTCGTACCTGTCGATGGACGACGGCTGGAAGAAGTCCGAAACGGCCGCCTGGAGGAAGTCGTGTCGGGGCGGGTCGCTGAACATCATCGACTTCGAGAGCGGGTCGTCGGGGCCGACGACCGTCTCGACTTCCACGGAGAACCGTTCGTCGTTCCCCAGCACCGCCTGGACGTGCTCGTAGGTGAACACGTCCCAGACGTTCCGGTCGGGGTCGTACCTGACGGGGTCGGACTCCCGCATCTCCGCGAACCAGGGGAAGGGCTCTCGTTTGGCCGCAGGATCGGACAGCGCCTCGGGCCCGTCGATCGGTACGAGCGACATGATAATTCTTAGTTGGATCAGTAATTAGTAAAAGCGTTTCCACAGCTACAGGCCCTCCCGTCGGTTGGTGGCCTCGGCCGGTGATCGCCGACGCTAACGGACCGATCCACGGCGACTGCCGTCGAACCGGTCCCCGGCACGGGAAGGTTTATAATTTCGACGGGGAAACGGCGAACGCATGACCAGCGAGCGGTGGGTCCGCCTGTACGAGGAACGGGACTACGAGCGGCGGTCTTACCTCGAGGGCGAGGAGATGACGACCTACGCGACGCGTTTCTTCGAGGAGGTCGGCGTTCCAGAGACGATGGCGTCGGTCGGGTGCGGGCCGGCCGTGACCGAGTTCGAGCTGGCCGAGCGCTTCCCCGAGACCACCTTCGCCTGCTCGGACGTCTCCGAGCAAGTGATCGAGGACAACCGCGAACTCGCCGCCGAGCACGGTCTCGACAACATTACCTTCGAGGTCGCCGCGCTCCCCGACCTCGACCTGGGTCGCACGTTCGACGTCGTCTACTGCGTCGCCACGCTGTACTTCGTGGAGGACGTGGAGGCTGCCACCAGGTCGCTGTTCGACCACGTTGCCGACGGCGGCTACCTGGTGGTCAGTTACCCGACCGAAGGGCTACGGGAGTGGGCCTCTGGGCTGGACGACTTCGAGCAGTCGTTCTTCGAACCCGTGCTGGATGGGCGGAACCTCACGACCGCGGCCGAGATCGAATCCTGGCTGGACGCGTCCGTCGAGAGCTACTGGTCGGTGGCCGACGCCGACGTCGAACCCGAGACGGCGTGCATCCAGAAGTGATCGGCGGACGGGCCGCCACGCCTGGGCTGGTTCCTACCTGATCGTCGCCCCACACAGGATCGGTTCCTCGTAGTAACTGAACCCCAGCTCCTCGTGGATCGACGGGTCGACGTCGAACGCAGGGTAACAGGTGTGGTCCATCCCGGTCGACAGCAGCCTGAACGTCTCCAGGAGGTGGCCGACGTCCTGCACCACGACCGTGTAGCTCCTGGGGAGCTTGTACTTCATCATGTTGCGCTCGACCATGGAGCCACACAGTAGCACCACCTTCACGTCGTCGTCGTCGACGGACGGGACGTACGGCGCCAGGTCCTGGACGCCGGCGTCGGAGACGCGTTCCAGTTCGTGTTCCTTCACGGAGTAATGGTACAGCCCCGGCGGGACGTCCTCGACGTCCCGGACGGCGACGTACGCCTCGGTCGGGTGCCGTGCACCGCCGGACGGACTCGTCTTCTTGAGGAACTCGGCGACCCTGGGGATGGCCTTCTTGTCGATCTCACCGAACGTCAGGTACAGCAACGCCGAGAGTTCGCGCCTGGTCAGGTCGTCGTCCGACGGGTCGGCCGACGGCGGGAACAGCGAGTCCCAGTCCTCGTCGACGATCTCGAACGAGGACGGGTCCGCCAGCGGCACCGACTCGGCGGACTCGTAGGTCTTGTACACCGGCGGGACCTCCTCGCCCTCCCACGCGCGCTTGATCCACTGGCCGCCGGGGGAGGAACTGTGGTCCTGCATGATGTCGGTCACCGCCAGGTAGTAATCCAGTTCCGCCTGCCAGCCGTCCCCGATCCAGGCGCGGGCCTCCTCGGCGAGGGCGTCGTAGGTGGATCCGGGGTGGATCAGCATGTCCTCGTCGGTGAACTCGTCGATCATCTCGTCGCCCTCCTCCTCGGGCACCCCGAGCAACGAGCAGAGTCGGTCGCGGGCGTCCGAACGGGAGCGCCACGTCGACGCGTAGTCGAAGAATGGGACGAGCCTGAGGTCCACCACGTCGAACCGCTCGGTGGCGACGACGTTCACGAGGTTGAAGTCGCCGTCGATGCGGACGAACGGGTTGGTCTTCAGTATCTCCGTCATCGTTCCTCCTCGATGCCGTGGCCGAACGCCAGCACGTACCCGGGGGCTTCCCGGAGGCGGTTCGTCCGGAGGACGCTGGCGATGTCGGTGTCCTCGAACGCCGCGGTCTGGAACGTGTCGAGGCCGTAGGCGGTGGCCGCGAGGAGTGCGACGTGAGCGAGCTGGGACGTCATGACGTAGGCCGTCCGCAGCCCCCGGGGGTGGGTCGTCTCCCGGCGGAGCGCCGGCCAGTCGATGGTGACGAATAGGGTCACAGCCGCGCGCTCGGCGTAGTCCTGCCCGACGATCAGTTGCGTAACCAGCTCGTCCAGTTCTTCGGCGTCGTAGGCCAGGTCCACCGGCTGGAGGCCGTATGCCTCCGGCAGGTACCTGTAGATTCCCGGTTCGACGCCCTCGACGCGGGCGACGAACGGGTAGACGTTCAGGTAGGTGGACCGCCGGGCCGCGATAGCGGCGGCCCCGGGGTCCCCGGCGAGTCCGCGTTCGAGGAGCCCGGACAGTTTTTCGGCGGCGATGGAGTCGCCCGAGAAGTCCCGGCAGGTCTCACGGTCGAAGAGGACGTCCCCGACGGACTGCTCGGGGAACGACGGCGGCGAGGGGAGTTCGACGAGGTCCTCGCCGGTCCGGGTGCGGTCGGCCGGCCCACCCAGGGACGACTCGTCCCCGCCGGGTTCGACCGGGCCGGCGTCTCCGTCGGTGGCCCCGTTGACGTACTCGTGGTAGTACAGTGCGAACCGCCACCCGTTGTCGATCCACTGCGTGACGTTCTCGCCGTACTCTGCTGCCGGGAGCAGGAACTCCTGCTCGCGGAGCCAGTCGAAGCTGGCTTCGGCGGCGTCGGCGTCGAGCCCCAGGTCGTCGACGAGCGCGCCGACGAGTTCGTCCCGGCTCCGGGGTTCGGTCGCCCAGTAGAGGCAGTACAGCTTCTCGACGTCGTCGCCGCCGACGATTGGGTCCCGTCCGGCGACGTTCCCGACGAATGCCGGATCGTCCTCGCGCTGGCCCCAGCCGCCGCGGAAGAATGGATTCGTCCGGTACCGCGTGGTCATCTATCTGGTCCCTCTCAGTCGGTGTTCCACAGCTGCATCGACTCGGCGTAGTTCTCCTCGTCCTCGTGGTCGTCGGACAACGTCGGGACGTGGTGCAGGTAGCCCCCGAGGATCTCGTCGCAGAACTCGTGGTATCGGGGCGTGTCGAGGATGAACTGGTGCCAGTACTCGTCTAGCTCGGGCGACGGCGACAGCGACTCGTCTTTGCTCTCCTTCCGCATCTGGAGCTCGGCCTTGATGAACCGCCTGAACTTGTTCTCGAGTTCGCCGGCGTTCTCGACGCCGTGACGTTCCCGCAGCCGTTCGGTTACCGGCTCGAGATGGAAGTCGCGGAGCTTCTGGAGCGATTCTTCGTATTCCTCTTCCGACATCATGGTTGGTCCCTTCGGTTGCTGGTGTGGTCGTACCGGCCCGGACCGACCGAGCCGACGGGTCGCTCACCGCTTTGTTCTCGCTAACGCAGCTCGAACATACATTCCGTCCCTCACATAAATACAATGGTCGGTCCGGTAGAACGTCGCCACGGTCCCTCGAAACGGCCCCGTGGAAGCGGCCTAGCGGGGCGCGCCGACGTAGTGGGGCGGTTCCTGGTCGGAGCCGTAGTGGTTGTCCCAGAAGTTCACGTTCTGCCAGCTATCCGTGTGGACCTGGATGATGGCCTCGTCGGTCCAGTCGTTGGGCGTGTCCCGTGGCTCCTCGAAGTTGTAGAACCAGTTGTTCCAGATGTCCGCCCGGTCACTGGGAACGTCCCGGATGGCGACCCCCGGCATCTTCTTGTCCTTCCGGGATTCCACAGTTCCAGCATCGCCCAGGGATCCTGGTCGGTGTACAGGAGACCGCCGTCGGAGCCGTCGATACCGCGGTCGGAGGCCAGCGTGATGCCTTCGGGCACGGCCAGTTCCCTCGACCCCGTGTAAATCTCGGCGTCCGGGTCGACGTAGACGACGTCGCCACGCGAGGCGCTGTCGAACGCCGACTGCAGTTCCGAAAGCGTGGAGACGAAGTAATCCGCTTCGGAGGGCGGCATGGTCCGGGGGTAGCCGGCGCCGCCGATGACGTTGGGGTCCCGATCCGCCTGGTGGGTGACGTGGTCCCAGACCTCGCCGTTACCTGCCAACCGGAACCCGACCCCGCCGGACGCCCACGTGGTGTCGTCCGCCTCGATGGACGCCAGGCGTTCGTCGGTGCTGTCGTCGTAGAGGTCGGCGTACACCGTCAGGTCGTCGGTCCAGACTTCGGCGCGGTACCAGCCGTCGACCTGGTCGCTGGTGGGCAGGTCCGTGCTGGCGATCCGGCTGAGGCTACCGTTCTCCTGGACCCACATCCGCCAGGCGCCCTGGCCGCTGATGCCGACGGCGTACCCGTCCGGACTGTCCGTCTCCGACTGCGCGAAGAAGTGCAGCGCCACGAAGTTGTCGTCGCCGACGTTGTCGAACCGGTAGGTGATCTCGTCACCGCGGGAGGGTGGAACTACCTCCGTCCCAATCCTTCCAGTGGTAGAAAAAGTAACTACAGAAGTGAATAATAGTAAAGAGGCCCCGCCGTCCCGGTCCAGCGGACGGTAGAAACGAGTCGCCGGGAGTACTCGGTCAGAAACGAGCCGAGAGGGGGGCGTTACGCTTCGGGTTCGGGCGCTTCCCCTTCGAGTTCCGCCAGCGCCTCTGCGGCCTCGCGCTTGTAGGTGTCCACGGGGAGGTCGTACTCCTCGCGGGCCATTCCTGCGTACTCGTTGGTCTCCGGGTCGAATCCCTCGACCCGTTCGAGGGTGCGCTCGGCGGTCTCGACGACCCAGCGGTCGCGGGTGTCCTCGTCGACCACGGTGATCGACTCGGGTCGGACCGAGACGTTGACCGTGCCGTCGTCCGTCTCGTAGGTGCGGGGCTTGCCGACGACCGACACGTAGGCGGGCGGTTCGAGGTCCCGCAGCATCGAGGCGGCGTCGGGCTGGTACTGGCCGGCGTACACGAAGAACGTGCCCGTGGGGTCGACCACGCGGCCGCGCCAGTACTCGCTGTCGTCGCCGACTGAACTCGCGTGCGAAGACGCGCCGGGCGACTTCGCGGGTGGGAACGCTGGCCATGGTTACATCGACCTCGCTTTGATGAGGGTCTCCTCGGCGTCGACCGGGCCGGACAGTTCTTCCAGTTCGTCGACCAGCAGGTACCGGCCCATCGTGGGGCCGGCGACCCTGTAGTACCGGCCGACGGTCTTGCTCCGCATCTCGTCGGCGACGACGGTCGTGTCCAGCGCGTCCATCGCCATGTCCTTGGCCTCCTCCAGGGTGATGCCGGTCAGTCGCTCGGTGGCCTCGCGGTCGAACAGCGTCTCGTGGACCTCGCGGCCGTCGTCGAGCACGCCCTTGATCCGGAGGTCGAACTCGCCATCGACCTCGCCGTGTTCGCTACACCGGCCGTTCTGGAGGACGCGCGTGCAATCCTCCTCGGGACAGCGCTTGATCAGGCCGGACCCGGACTGGACGTCGACCAGCGCGCCCTCGACTTCCACGTCGTCGTCGCCGACCTCGATGTCCTCGTCCAGTTCCTCGATGGTCGTCGTGCGGTTGAGTTTGACCGAGTACCGGCCCTGGTACTCGTCGGTGACGACGTTGCGGAGCCGGTAGACCTTGTCCTCCTCCAGTTCCGGGAGGTCGGACTTGGACCACTTGGTGAACTTGATGGTCCCGGACTCGTCGCCGAGCAGGCCGACCTGCGCGACGGCGTCGCTGCGGGCGTCCCACAGGTCGACGACCTTCGCCGTGACGTCGATCCACTGCTCGGGTTCGTCGACGTCGGCGACCTGCATCGACTCGTTGCCGCCGCCGTAGACCTCGTCGCGGTCGAGGTCGGCCTCGTCGAGGTAGTGGCTCTGGACGCTCCGGCGCGCCTCGTCGACGGGGACCTGGTAGTCCTCCACGAGGGTCCGGAGACGACCCTCGACGTCCTCGAGGCTCACGTCGAGGTGGTCCGAAAACTGCTCGTGTAGCTCCTCTGCCTGGGTACCCAAATCTGTCATGGTCTCACTGTCTCCGCTTTGGTTTCGATGGGAGACATACGACGGTTGGTTCCTGATGACTTAAAAAGTTCCGTGAGCGGAGCGGAAGTGAATTCCTGGCCGTCGCGGGCGCTCGGCGGGAAGCCACCACAACTAAGAGGGCCTGTCGGGATACTAACTTGACGGCCGCGCGACGGCCACGAAACTATGTCGAGGGTACCAGTCTCTCGCCGCGGCGTTCTCGCGACCGTACTCGCGACGCTCGTCGTGGCCCAGGGCGCTGTAATCGGGGTATCGGCGGCCGGGGACGCCGGCACACAGGGGCACGCCTCGTTCACGAAGGGCATCTTCGCCGACGAGCGCGGCGACGTCGCCACCTTCACGGTCGAGACGACGGGGACTTCCCGGGCGACAGTCCGGGTCGGCGGCGAGTCGGTCAACTACGCCGTCGAGTTCACGGTCGTCGACGGCGACGGCGACGGGTCGGTGACCGTCGCCTGGAACACGCACCTCGCCGCCCACGAACCGGCGGTCGAGGTGTTCTCGGCGGTCGACGGCGGCGACAGCGTCCGCAACGCCGTCCGGGAGATGGGCGGGTTCGACTCGCCCACCAGACGGCTGGACGCCGGGGAGTACCCGCTGGCCGTCTCCGTCGACGGCGAGGAGACGGACCTCGCGACGTTCGCCATCCGCGAACCGGACGACTTCGACCGGTCGCTGGCCGCGCTCCGTGGCCGCCAGGCGCTGGCGACCCGGGCGGTGCCGGAACACCTCGACGCCAACGGGACCGTCGCGCAGGCCGACTACGTCGTCCTCCAGGTCAAGACCTCGGGCGTGTTCGGCTACGTCGACTCCGCGACCGACCTGGCGGAGGGGACCCAGGGGGTCTCGGTGTCCATCGAACAGACGAACCACGAGAGCAACGAGGACCCGACGGTGATCGATCCCGCCTCGTTCACGCTGATAACCGAACCCGAGACCGATCGGCTGTTCCTCGTCGCGCCGACCGACCAGGGAGCGTTCACGCCTGGCGAACGCTACCGGGCGACGTTCTCCATCGACGCCGCGGCGAACCCCTACGCCGACTCGGACGTGCAGTTGACGATGTCGTTCGAGGTCGTGTACCGCGACGCAACCATCGACGGCGCCGGCGGCGCCGGCAACGAACTCGGCCTGCAGCCCACCTCGCAGGCGACCATCTCGGGCACCTCGCCGCTGGCCGACGGGACGCAACTGGAGGTCGAACTCCGCAGCGAGGACGACGCCTTCCTGCAGCGCCAGACCGTCACCGTCCGGGACGGCACCTTCGCCGCGACGTTCGACCTCTCGGGGGCCTCGACCGGGTCGGAGTACGAGGTTACCGTCCGCGAGGACCGCAGCGCCCTGGCGTTCACCAAGGCCGTCGTGCGCGAACCCGCGTCGCTCTCGATGCCCGACCAGGAGAGCGACGGCGAGACGCTGGTCGTCGAGGACGTGTCCCTCCCCGACGGCGGTTTCGTCGCCGTCTACGACCCGGACGAGTCGCGTGCCGAGGCGCTCCTGGGCCGCACCTCGTACCTCCAGCCCGGGGAGTACGACACCGTCGAGGTCCCCGTCTCGGGGCCGCTGGAGGTCGACGGCAAGACGTTCGTGGCCGTCGCCCACCGTGACACGAACGGTGACCGCCAGTTCGGCTACGTCGACTCCTCGGGATCAGTCGACGGCCCTTACGAGCGCGACGGGCAGTCGGTCGGCGACGACGGCAGGGTGTCGGTGACGTCGACGCCAGCATCCACGGCGACTCCGACGCCAGAGTCGACCGACGCGGCGGACGACCCGGGCAGCGAGTCCGTCGACACCGGGACGCCGACCCCGGAGGCGGCCGACGGCGAGTTCGACAACGGGAGCGTCGTGGACCGCGACTGGGAGTCGACGCCCGGGTTCGGGCTCACGGCCGCCGTCGTCGCGCTGGTCGGGGCCGCGCTGGTGGCCCGACGGAGACAGTAGCGACGACCCGACCAGCTAAGCCCCTCGGCTCCCTAGCGAGGCCGTGTCACGCCGCGAAATCCTCCCGGCCGCCGCCGTCGACTGGGGCATCCTGGTCGCGGTGCTGGCCGCCCTGGCGACCGGGCTGGTCGGTCTGGTGGTCGGCAGTCCCAGCGGTGCGTGGGTGTTCGTCCTCCACGGCGTCGCCGGCCTGGCGCTGGTCCCGCTCCTCGTGCTGAAACTGGCCAGGGTCGCGCCCCGACTCCGACCCGGCCGACTCACTGCCGGGCGAGCGGTCTCGGTCTTCCTGGTCGTGGTCGCCGTGGCGACCCTCGGGACCGGAGTCGCCTGGGTCCACGGCGCGACGGTGCCGCTGTCGTTCTGGCGCCTGCTGAACGTCCACATCCTGTTCGGACTGCTGCTGGCCCCGCTGGCGGCCTGGCACCTGCGCTCGCGGTGGCGTTCGCCCAGCGAGGTGGCCCGCGCGAGCGACCGCCGGACCGCCCTCCGGTACGGTGGCTTGCTGGTCGCCGGCGCGGTGACCTGGCGGCTCCAGTCGGCCGCGAACGCGGTCCTCGGTGGTCCCGGGCGCCGGTTCACCGGCTCCCGCGAAGACGGCAGCGACGCGGGCAACGCCTTCCCGGTCACCTCCTGGGTCGCCGACGACCCCGACCCCGTCGACGCCGACGACTGGACGCTGTCGGTCCGCGGAGTGGTCGACAGGTCACTCGAACTGGGTTACGGTGGGATCGTCCCGGAGGGATCTCCCGGCCCGACGACCGAACGCGCCACGCTGGACTGCACCAGCGGGTGGTACGCCGTCCACGACTGGCGGGGCGTCCGCGTCGGCGACCTGCTCGACGCCGCGGGCGCGGGCGAAGACGCGGCCTGGGTGCAGTTCCGCTCGGTGACGGGCTACCGCTGGAGCCTCCCGATGGAGGAGGCGCGGGACGCCCTCCTGGCGACCCACGTCGACGAGGAGCGCCTGAGTCACGGCCACGGCTACCCCCTCAGGCTGATCGCCCCGGGCCGCCGGGGCTTCCAGTGGGTAAAGTGGGTCGAGTCTGTGGAGGTCAGGCGCTCGCGCGAACTCGGGGAGTGGGTCGCCATCTTCGTCAGCGGGTTCGACTGAGGGTAGTGTTCTGGGGTCTGTGTCCGACGAACGACTGTCTCCACGAACACGTCCACTATCCCGACTTCGTCTCGCGGCACCCGGGCAACTAGGGGTCACCCTCACGCCTCCCCAACCGTGCGAGCGGCCCTCGCGCGCGTTGCTCGCGCGCGCCACCGCCACCGCCTTCGGTCGAACCGCAACCGAAATAGTCCGCCCATCGGGACTCCGTCCCATGCAGGAGGCGACGCTCTGTCACCCCGTCGTCGACGGTGAGATGCTGCTCATCCGCAAACAGCGCGGCCTGGCGCGGGAAAGGTGGCTGCCCGGAAGAGTGCGGCGTACAGCATCACGAAACCCGACAGTCCCACGAGGGCACCGAACAGCCGCATCGCACTCGGGAACGACGGGTGCGAGACGGTGACGGCGTCGATCCGTGGCGCCAGTACCCACACGCCGACGGCGATCACCAGGCCGACCACCGCGGTGGTCCCGAAGGCCACTCCTGCGACCCGCGACCGGCGTTCGGGGCTCCCCTCGTAGGCGGGCAGGTATCGCTGGAGCGTCGCCACGCTCCCCAGCGGGACCAGTCGCACCAGCAACTGGGCGACGCGCCAGGCGACCGCGTACACCCCGTAGGTGACCGGGCCGAGGCCCCGCGCGAGGACGAACTCGGTCACCGCGGTCAGCACGTGCGTGGCGGAGACGCCGCCGGAGGTCACGACGGCCCCGTGGGCGATGGTCAGCAACGCCTCGCGCTCGTCGTCGACGCCCTCGTCGCTCATGGTGAGATTCCAGCTACCGGGTGTCCGCTCCGTGCATTAAGTGGTTCGAAACTCGCCCACGGCGACGGGGGCGGCCGAACGATCGATCCCCCGATTTGGGGCTACAGCATGATCGACAGCGTCTCCCAGAAGTCCGGGCCGTCCTCCTCGAAGTGGACGGGGACGAACCCGGCGGCGCGTGCGCCCTCCACGTCGCACTCGTAGTCGTCGCCGACCATGGCGTACTCGTCGGCTGGCAACCGCTCGCGCGCCAGGTCGAACGGTGCGGCGTCGGGCTTGTGCGCGCCCGCCTCGTAGGAGGTGACGACGGCGTCGAAGTAGTCCGCGACGCCGTGGTGGTCGAGTTTGCCGGCCTGCCACTCCGGCAGGCCGTTGGTGACGACGCCCAGCGACGCCTGTTCGGAGAGTTGCTCGACGGCGCTGCGGGCCGGGCGCGGCACCTCCGTGGCGGCGTACTCCGCTTCGCGGAGCGTGTCGACCATCGCGTCGGGGTCCGCGCTGGGGTCGTCGTCGCCGTCTTCGCGCTCTGCCACCTCCGCCAGGACCTCCTCCATCCCCTGGCGGTAGGGGTTCTCCTCGAACGCTTCGAACGCCGCGAAGAAGGCCTCGTCGTAGGTCTCGACGAGGGTCGTGGTGGACTCGCCGAGGTGTGTCTCGAACACGTCGGCCAGCACCTCGTCGTAGTCGCGGGTCAGGTGGACGAGCGTGCCGTCGAGGTCGAAGCAGATGGCGGTCGTCATCGCCAGGGGTCGTCCTCGGGCGGCACGCCCTCCTCGGTGGCGGGGGCGATGCGGTCGACGAACGCCTCCACCGACGGTTCCTGCACGCGGACGGCGACGTGAATCTCGCCGAGTTCGTCCGGGTTGCCGACCGAGAAGTTGACGACGCCCTCGAAGGCGGCCTGCTTCTTCAGCGCGAAGGTGAAGGTGTCCCCGCGGCGGTCGTCGAAGAACTGCCCGCGGGCGGTGTCCAGGATCTCCTGCTCGCGGAGGCGCTCGGCGAACCGGTCCAGGGCGTGGGTCGTCGCGCCCAATCCCCCCGGCGTCCGCTCGATCTCCGCGCCGGGGAAGAGGTTGGTGATCGCGTCCTCGACGCGGTCGGTCACCTCCGTGTCGTAGACGGGCGCCGTGATCTCGACGTCGACGCTGTAGACCTCGCTCATGGTTTCACTGCGTCGGGGCCGTCCCGGAGCAGACGGCGGATCGTCTCGTGGAACGATTCCAGGCTGTCGGTGTTCTCGATCACGACGTCGGCCTCGTCCATGGCTTCCCCCATGCCGAACCCGAGTTCGCGCTCGTCGCGCTCGCGCAGCGCCTTCAGGTCCCGGTCGGATTCGTCCCGTCCCCGCTCGCCGAGTCGCTCGGCGCGGACCTCGAACGGCGCCTCGACGCTGACCAGCGCGAACTCCTCGCCGAAGGCTTCCTGGAAGCGGTCGACCTCGACGTCCGACCGGATGCCGTCGATCAGGACGGTGTCGTGGTCGTCGCGGTGCTCGCGAACGCGGGGCAGGGTGCGCTCCGCGATGGCGTCGGGGCCGTTCTCCTCGCGCAAGTCCCGGGCGGCCTGGCCGTGGTGTTCGGCGGGGTCGAGGTCGCGCTCGCGGCAGGCCTCCCGGACGACGTCGCCCATGGTCACGACGGGGACCCCCTCCTCGCGGGCGACCTCCGCGGCTTCCCCCTTCCCACTGCCGGCCAGCCCCACGGTACCGATGACGGTCATCACACCCAGGTAGACGGGAGGGCCGTAAAACGACTCGGGTTTCGACGCTCGGCTTAACCGCCACGCGCCCGAACGGCCACTATGGCCCGTTCGTTCCCGGTCCGGGCGGCCTGGTTCGTCCTCGTGGGGTGGTGGCTGACCGCCGTCGTCGTCAACGGCCTGGGCGCTGAACGCCACCGTCGTCCTCGCGCCGTTCGGCGTGATCCTGATCAACCTCGTCCCCGGACTCCGCACCCTCGCGGAACCGCGCCGCGAACTCGACCCGGAGGGCGGTCGTGGCCAGTACCCGCTGGTCGTCCGCGGCGTCTACCTCCTGCTGGTGGGGTGGTGGCTGAGTTTCGCCTGGGCGAACGTCGCGGTGCTGTTCGCGCTGACGGTCGTGGGGTTGCCAGTCGCCGTCTTGATGCTCCACCGTCTGCCGTTCGTGACCTCGCTGTACCGGTTTCACCGGTGACACCGGGTCGATCCACGGCTAACTCCCGGCCAAGTTAGGAACAGGCGCGCGCGAGTTGCGCGGTTCGGAGCGAACGAAGTGAGCGAGAACCGCGAACGCGAGCGGCGACGCCGCGAGCAACGCGCGCGAGGGTCGCGGGAGACGCGAGCGCCACGTACGGCGCTCGCGTCGAGCGCACGGTTGGGGAGGTGTGAGGTCGACCCCTAGGTCAAGTGGTCGCTAGCGTCGATCCTGAAAACTCCGCCAATAGCACCTCGACCGAACCATCTAACCACGCAAGTTGCAGGCGCAACGCATTTCGGGTACTAGCGCGAACGAAGGTTCGTGGGCACGTAGCTCAGTCCGGATAGAGCGTCGGACTTCTATCCCTGCCACGACTGTGGTGGGGGAAGACATCCGACGGTCGTGGGTTCGAATCCCATCGTGCCCGCTTCTGCGAGGCACGGTCGTGACGAGCGAAGCGGCCCGTGGGTTCGAACCCTGGAAGCCACAGCCCGGAACGGCCGAACGAAGGTGAGGCCGCACGCCCGGACTGTCTTCCTCCGGTTCGAATCCCACCGTGCCCGCTTCTCCGACGACCGACTAACGACTGGACACTCGTCCGCGGTAACTCCCTCAAAAACTGCATATAGGGACAGCAGGATGCTCCTACCGCCCGCTCCGGTTTCCGGGCGCGACCCGGAGCACCCGCTCCTATCCTCCGGTCGTAGCACTACACCATGTGCTGAGCGGCGTTGTCGAAGTCCGCTCGACAGAACGGACAGCGGTAGTTCGTCGTGAACCCTTCCCGTTGTGCGACGGTCTGCGTCTCGAGCCGGTGGACCGGTACTTCTTGCCCACAGTCAGGACACGATACTTTCGGCACGTTACGTATTACCGTGACTATCACCATAAAGCAAACGCATCTTGTTAGCACTGTTCTAATCGCAATTAATCGTCTCGTACGGATGGACGAACGCCGGCCACTACCACGACCTTCGATTCCCGCGGTCAGGTAAACGCCCGGGGCGGGGGTAACCACGTCGTACCGGCGTTCCAGCCGGGACGAGCCTGTCTTCGAGCCGGATAAGCAGCCGCCTACCCGGGAGCCACCAGCCCAGAAAGCATATATTTACTCGCGTCTGGAAAAACATCTTGACGCCTCCGTCGGGACGTACAGATGCCGACCCGAAAGTCGATCATCAGGACGACGTTACTCGCGCTGGTACTGGGATTACTGATCGTCCCGTACGTTCCGGTCGGTGCCTGGCCGCTGCCGGACACCGGGAGCATGGAACCGACGATGCGCGGGTGTGACTTGCTGGTGTACGGGCCGGCCGACGACGTGGAGGTCGGGGACGTGGTCATCTTCGACGCGCCCTGGCGAGACGGCCTCGTCATCCACCGCATCGTCGGGGAGACGTCCCAGGGGTACGTCCTCAAGGGCGACGCGAACGCCGCTCCAGACCCGATGCTGGTCCCGGAGAAGCGCGTCGTCGCGGAGGTCCACCACGTGGTCGAGAGCGGTGGTGCGTTCGAGGGAATCTGCGATCCGGTGTCGGACGCCGCCCTGACCGCGTTCGACGCGACCAGCGACCTCATCTACCCCTGAGCGCGCTACTCGAAGCCGTCCTCGACCACCTTTTTACTCGTCGGGCTGCCTCGCGCCGCTCGGCCGCCACTCCTCGCAAAAAGCTGGACTTCCGCCAGAGCGTTGCTCTGGCGACTTCCCGCTCACATCGTTCGCGGGAACAAAAACTTCCCGCTCGCTCACGGTCGTTCGCTCGCAGCCGTCTCACTCGAAGCCGTTCTCGAAGACGAAGGTCCCGTTCCGCTGGACGATTTCCCCGTCGATCTCGATGAACGAGTCCTCGGACATGTCGACGATCATGTCGACGTGGGTCGCCGAGTCGTTGACCTCGTTGCCCTCGCCGACGCACTTGTCGTAGGCGCTGCCGACGGCCATGTGGACCGTGTCGCCCATCTTCTCGTCGAACAGCATGTTGTAGGTGAACTCGGTGATGTCGCGGTTCATGCCGATGCCGAGTTCGCCCAGGCGCCGGGCGCCGTCGTCGGTCTCCAGCACCTCGGTCAGCACCGCCTCGTTCTTCGCGGCGGCGTGGTCGACGACCTCGCCGTCCTCGAACCGGAGGTAGACGTCGACGACTTCGCGGCCGTCGCGGTACAACGGCTTGTCGAACAGGACCTCACCCTCCACGGAGTCGGGAACGGGCGCGGTGAAGACCTCGCCGCCGGGGAGGTTCGCCTCGCCGTGGTCGTTAATGGTCTCGTTGCCGGCGATGCTCATCGTGAGTTCGGTCTCCTCGCCGGAGACGATTCGCACCTCGTCCGCCGGGTCGAGAATCTCGACCATCTCCTCCTGGAACTCGCGTTGCTCGTCCCAGTCCCGCAGGATGGCGTCCCACACGAAGTTCTCGTACCGCTCCATGCTCATGCCCGCCAGTTGTGCGTTGCCGGACGCGGGGAACTGCGTGAGACACCAGGGCTTCGAGAGCCGTTCGTCCTGGACGGGTTCGTACGCCTTCGAGGCGGCCGTCTGGACCGCCGGGTCGACGTCGCTCTGCTCGGCGACGTTCTCGTAGCCCCCGACGATAACGAACGCGTCCGCCTCCTCGAAGAGGGCGCCGTAGTGGTCCGGCGTCTCGGTGTCCTCGCCGACGGCGTTCAGGTACGCGCGACTCGCGCGTGGACTCGTCCGTCGCTCCAGCGGCGACGTCGCCTGTACGGGATTGGCCCCGACGTCGCCGAGCAGTTCGTAGAGTGCGACGACGAAGTCGTCGGCGACGCTCGGGGCGGAGACGACGACCTGGTCGCCGGCCTCGATATCCAGCGAGTGGTTGACGACCACCTCGGCGTGCTCCCGGATGCGTGGGTCCATGGGGGGTGCTTTCCGGGGGTGCGTGGATACGGTTTTCGGTTGCCTCCCCGCGGGCGCGGGGGGAGTCGGCACGCCGGGACCCGGTTCCCACGGCTATTTCAACCGCGGCCGCCCACCCCGGAACATGAACGAGGACGCCATCGACCTGAGGAGCGACACCGTCACCCGGCCGTCGGCGGCGATGCGAGAGGCGGCCGCCGACGCCGAGGTGGGCGACGACGTCTACGGCGAGGACCCCACGATCAACGACCTGCAGGCCCGCGCGGCGGACCTGCTCGGGACAGAGGCCGCGCTGTACTTCCCCTCGGGAACGATGGCCAACCAGGCGGCGATCCGCGTCCACGTCGACCGGGGCCAGGAGGTGCTCTGTGACCGCTGGAGCCACGTCTACAACTACGAGGTATCCGGCCTCGCCCAGCACGCGGCGGCCCAGCCACGCCCCGTCGACGGCGACCGCGGCGTCCCCTCGCCCGAACAGATCGAAGACGCCTACGTCGAACCGGGCAGCCACCACGCCCCCGGGACGGGTCTTGTCGCGCTGGAGAACACCCACAACCACCGGGGCGGCCTGGCCATCGACCCCGAACGGATCGATGACGCGGCGCGAGCGGCCCGGGACCTCGGTCTGCCGGTTCACCTCGACGGGGCCCGACTGTGGAACGCCGCGGTCGCGCGAGACGTGCCGGTCGAGCGGTACGGCCGCGAGGTCGACACCGTGATGGTCGCGCTCTCGAAAGGTCTGGGTGCGCCCGTCGGGTCGATCCTGGCGGGTCCCGAGGACGTGATCGCGGCGGCGCGGGACGTCCGGAAGTTGCTCGGCGGCGGGATGCGACAGGCCGGCATCGTCGCCGCGCCGGGAATCGAGGCGCTCTCGAACGTCGACCGCCTGGCCGAGGACCACGAGAACGCCCAGGTGCTGGCCGAGGGCCTCGCGGGAATCGAAGGCCTGTCGGTGACCGACCCGGAGACGAACATCGTCATCGCGGACGTCTCGGAGACGGGGATGGACGTCCACGAGTTCGGTGACCGCTGCCGGGAGGCCGGCGTGTTGCACACCGACATGGGCGAGTACCGCGCCCGTTTCGTCACCCACTGGGACGTGACCCGCGAGGACGTGGAGACGGCCGTCGACTGCGTCCGCGAGGTCGTCGCGTAGCGCTATTCTTCCATCCCGCGGCGGAACTCGGTGACAGTCCGGCGAAGGAGGAGGTAGCCGCCGAAGGTCAGAAACAGCAGGACGCCCGCGAAGAAGACCGCGAAGGGGTTGTTGCTGGCGAACTCGACGAGACTGTCTATCATACCCGCCGGTAGCCCGTGGCGCGCAAAAGTCGTTTCGACGCGACTCGACGGTCACCGGGTGTCTTTGCGTTGGATTCCGGCGTGACTCGATGGCAGTCAGGGACGGGCCGACGCGATTCGACGGTGAGGGAAGACGGGTCGGCGCGATTCGACGGTGAGGGAAGACGGGTCGGCGCGATTCGACGGTGACTAGAGACGGGCCGACGTGACTAGCGACGACCGGGCGACTAGGGGTCAACCTCATCCTCCCCAGCCGCGGGCTCGGCGCGGCGGGCGACCTGGCGCGGCTGCCGTGCCGTTCCCGCGAGCGGAGCGAGCGGGACGCGGCGAGTTCTTCGCGAGGTAACGAGCGAAGGCCAGCGAGAGCGTCGCTCTCGCGCGGTAAGGACCGCAACGCAGTGAGGACCGCAGCGAGTCCCCCGAGTCGAGCGCGCGGGGGCTTTCTGGGCGTCACCGTCCACGAACCATTGACGCGATCTCCGGAAGGATCACATTGCCGTCTTCAAAACGACGGATCGGTTACCGTCGACCCTCACAGAATCCCCAGTTCGAACACGCCCAGCGTCAACAGCGCGAGGATCGTCTCGAACGACAGCGTCCCCAGCGCCGAGAGGACGACGAACGTCCGGTCGCGCATCTCCGCGATGCCGGCAGGGACGATGAACATCCCGCGGACGAACAGCATCGTGTTGCTCACGGGGACGACGATGGGGCCCCACTTGTCGAACCACGCCTCGAACTTCGCCAGGCGCTCGTCGCCGATGCGGAACCAGGGCCGCTCCAGCAGGAAGTCCCGGCCCCACCGTTTGGCCAGCAGGAAGATGAGGTACTGCCCGAGGGTCGCACCCAGCACCGAGACGGCGATGATCGTCGCGTAGGTCACCGGTCCCGCCGGGGCGACGTCCGTCGTCGACGCCAGGCCCACGGCCACCGGGACCAGCGACTCGCTCGGGGCGAAGTACAGCACCATCGCCCCCTCCAGCACGAAGACGCCGAACAGCGCGAGCAGCCAGTACCGCCGCAACAGCACCTCGACGAAGTCGGCGCCGTGGTTGAAGAACAGCCAGACGCCGACGGCGACGATGGAGAGAACCACCACGACCACGCCGTAGTCGACGACGAGTCGCCGGGACCGGTCGCGGACCTCCGCGGAGAGGGCGGCGGCGCCGAGGCCCGCGACGAGGGTCAACAGGGCGAACTCCGGGACCGGGAAGACGGCCATCACCGTACCGGAACCCCGGCGTGGTCATAGGCCTTGCGTCATCGTCCGACGCACTCACTCGGGGTCGGCCGCCCCGGTCAGGAACGACTTGACGATCCGGCCCTGGCCGCGCCGGAGCACGCCGCTGGCGGTCGACTTGTCGATCCCCACGTCTTCTGCGAGTTCAGCGAGGGTGCACTCCCGGGGGACCTCGAAGTAGCCGCGGCGGACGGCGACGTCGAGGAGTTCGCGCTGGCGGTCGGTCAGCAACGCGTCCGGGTCGGCGGTGCCGACCACCGACAGGAGGTCGTAGTCGAGGGGACTGGCATCGAACATCGCCCTGACCTCCTGGAGGTGCTCGCGGGTGGCCGTGAGTTCGAACTCGAAGCGACCGTCCTCGACGACGATGGGGAACTCCGGCGGGAACGCCGACTCCGACAGGAACTCGTAGAGCCCCGGTTCGGTCGAGCGGTACTGCGCCAGCGCCCGCCGGTCGTCGGCGAACAGGCGCTCGTACGCCACGACGTCGGGGTGGTCCCTGACGGCGTCGGCCGCCGCAGCGACGTCGTCGGCGAGAACCTCCCCGAGTTCGAACGCGCCGTCGTCGACCGGCATCCCGGTGAGTAGCCGGAACGTCGCGTCCGGGAACGCCTCCGAGACCGTCTTGATCCAGAGGTCGCCGGGCAACGTCATCCTGAACCTGGCCTCGATCACGGTCCCACCACTGGCGGTGATGCCAACACGTTAGGGAAGCGTTCACCCGGCAGGCGTATGAATCGTACGCCTATGCAGAACAGATGCCGCGAATCGGCGATGGCACCGCCTTCGATTACCTCCGCTCGGGGGAGTCGGCCGCCCTCGACCCCTTCCACCTCGGAGGACCGCTCGTGATCGACCGCGTTCTCTCGGTGACGCTGGGCCTCCACGTTCTCGCCGGGGTCGTCGCACTGCTGGCCGGAATCGTCGCGCTGGTCACCGAGAAAGGCGGGTCCCGGCACGTTCGGTCGGGTCGGGCGTACGCGGTGGCGATGGGGGTCGTGGTCGTCACTGCCGTCCCGCTCGCGGTGGTCGGCGGAAGCTGGTTCCTGTTCGCCTTGGCGGTGTTCAGCGGCTACCTCGTCTTCGCCGGCTACCGCGCGCTGGCCACCAAACGCCCCGACGGCGGCGCCGCGGTCGACCTGGCTGGCCACGGGACGATGATCGTCGCTGGCGCGGGGATGATCGCCTGGGGCGGGCAGATGACGTTCGCGGACTCGTTCGCCCTGGCACCCGTGCTGGTGGTGTTCGGCGCCATCGGCGCCGGTCTCGCCGTGCTGGAACTCCGGCGGCTCCGGTCGCCGCCCGAGGATCCGATGGTCTGGTTCTACCGACACGTGGTGCTGATGGGCGGCGGGTTCATCGCTACCGTGACCGCCGCCGTCACGGTCAACCTCACGATGGTCCCGCCGCTGGCCCGCTGGCTCGGCCCCACCGCGGTCGGCGTGCCGTTGCTCCTGCTCACGGTCCGGCGGTACGAACGGCAGTTCGACGCGGGGGATAGCGGGACCGCCGCCTGACCCTCGCCATCTGCCTTCGCGCAGTTGCCAGGGTCGTCGAGCGAGTCGGTCCAGGCCGCCGCGAACGACGCGGTTTTTGTGTGTCCGCTCGAAGGCCCGGCCATGAACCTCACGCACCGTCCGCGACGGCTCCGCGGCGACGGCGTCCGCGGGATGGTCAGCGAGACGGACCTGGACGCCAGCGACCTCATCGCGCCGGTGTTCGTCGACGCGACGACCGACGAGCGGGTCGAGATACCGTCGATGCCGGGCCACGAGCGGGTGCCCGTCGAGGAGGCCGTCGCCCGCGTCGAGGAGGTCCGGGAGACGGGCGTCGAGACGGTCATCCTGTTCGGCGTCCCCGAGTCCAAAGACCCCGACGGGTCCCGCGCCTGGGCGGACGACGGCGTGATCCAGCGGGCGACCCGCCGGGTCAAAGCAGAGACCGACGCCACCGTCGTCACCGACCTCTGTTTCTGCGAGTACACCGCCCACGGCCACTGTGGCGTCCTCGAAGACGGCGTCAGGGGTGCCCCAAACGGCGGCACTGCCGCCGACAGTAGCGCGACAGCGGCGGGCGACCACCTCACCGTCGACAACGACGCCACCCTGGAGAACATCCGGAAGACGGCCGTCTCGCAGGCCGAGGCGGGCGCGGACGTGATCGCGCCCAGCGGCATGATGGACGGCCAGGTGGCCGCCATCCGCGAGACGCTGGACGACGCGGGCCACGAGAACCTCCCGATCATGAGCTACGCCGCGAAGTACGAGAGCGCCTTCTACGGGCCGTTCCGGGACGCCGCCGACGGCGCGCCCGCGTTCGGCGACCGTCGCCACTACCAGATAGACCCCGCCAACGCCCGCGAGGCGATGCGGGAGGTCGAACTGGACGTCGAGCAGGGCGCGGACGTGCTGATGGTCAAGCCCGCACTCCCGTACCTCGACGTCGTGCGCGAAATCCGCCGGGAGTTCGACCACCCCGTCGCCGCCTACAACGTCTCCGGCGAGTACGCGATGCTCCACGCCGCCGCCGAGAAGGGGTGGCTGGACCTGGAGGCGGTGGCCTACGAGTCGTTGCTGTCGATCAAACGGGCCGGCGCGGACCTGATCCTCACCTACTTCGCCGAGGACGTGGCCGAACGGCTACACTGAGCGGGACTCGGATTTTTGCTCGCGGAGCGCGTAGTGGTCGGTGATGACCGACGAGGAGTCCCGGTCGCTACTCGCCCGCGTTCTCCCGCCTGTCAGGTTCGTCGTCGGCTTTCTCACTGCGAACGCCCGAACGCTGGTGGTCGACGCACTCGTCATCGTCGCGTGGGTCGTCGGGCTATCGCTGGCGTTCGGGCTGACCCGGTGGCCGCTTTTGGCGTACTACGCGTCGCTGGTCGGCGGCATCGTCGTCTACACGCTGGTCCGGGATCCGCTGGTGGTTCCTGGCGAGTGAGGGATCCGGGGGTCGGTCGGACGTGGTTTCTTCGTCACGGGAAGGAATTAGGTTTCTTCGTCACGGTAGGTTGTCGGCGCGCGCGAGCAACGCGCGCGAGGTCCACCCCGTGAGCCGTGCGAGCTGGAGGCTCGTCAGCGCTTGGCTCTGACGGCGGCCCGGCGGGCCGGCCCGCCGCTTGCTGGAACGCCAGGATCAACCCTAGCGACCACTGGACCAGGGATGGCCACCCCCTCCCCAGCCGATTGCGCTCCTCACTCGCCAGCAGAGCCTCCGGCTCTCGCTGGCTCCCTCCGGTGTTCATCCACCGGGAGAGCAAGCTCTCCCGAGCCCCCGCTCGCAGGCTCGCGGGGACCTCGCGCGGCTATGGTTCGCTGCCTCGCACGGCTCGGCACGCTCACCAGCGCGCGCCACGGCGGCCGGACGGCCCGGCCGATATATGAATATATGCATATATTCGTATACGCCGATAACTCACGACCTCACCGAGAAGCGACGGACACCTTCAAGACGACCGACCGCCGACCCTGGCCCATGGGAAAGCGGTTGTTCGTCAGCGTGGACCTCCCCGACGGACTCGCGGACGACGTCGAGGCGGTCCAGGACGAGTTCCGGGACGCCAGCGGCCTGAACTTCACCGACCCCGGGCAGGCCCACGTCACGCTGAAGTTCCTCGGCGACACCGACGAGGACCGCGTCGAGCCCCTCGTCGACGAACTCGCGGCGGCCGTCGACGACGCCGGCGTCGACCCCTTCGAGGTGACCTACGGCGGCCTGGGGGTGTTTCCGAGCCTCGACTACATCAGCGTCGTGTGGGTCGGGGCCGAAGAGGGCGGCGGGGAGATGACCCGCCTCCACGAGGCCATCGAGGAGCGGACGACTGCGATGGGCTTCGAGGCGGAGGCCCACGAGTTCACGCCCCACGTCACCCTGGCGCGGATGGAACACGCCGGCGGCAAGGAACTCGTGCAGGGACTGGTCCGCGAGCGGGACCCCACCGTCGGGACGACCGAGGTGATCGAGGTTCGCCTCGAGGAGAGCGACCTGGGTCCGGACGGGCCGGAGTACTCGACGGTCGAGTCGTTCGAACTGTGAACGGTCGCGGGTTCCCGTGGGGAACCCTCTCCGGCCCCCCGACCGTCACCAGGCGCGACGCCGAAGGAACAGTGTTTTATGCCGGGCAGGGGAAGGTAGCACCACTATGGGCAAGAAGTCGAAGGCCAAAAAGAAGCGGCTGTCGAAGCTGGAACGCCAGAACAGCCGGGTGCCGGCGTGGGTCATCCTGAAGACCGACCGGGACACCCAGCGCAACCCCAAGCGCCGTCACTGGCGGCGTAGCGACACGGACGAATGAGCGCGAGCGACTTCGAGGAGCGGGTCGTCACGGTTCCGCTCCGGGACGCGAAGGCCGAGCCGAAACACGAGCGCGCGGACAAGGCCATGTCGCTGGTCCGCGAGCACCTGGCGAAGCACTTCTCGGTCGACGAGTCCGACGTGCGGCTCGACCCCTCCATCAACGAGGCCGTCTGGGACCGCGGCCGCCACAGCCCCCCGAGCAAGCTCCGGGTCCGCGCGGCCCGCTTCGACGAGGAAGGGGAAGCCGTCGTCGAAGCCGAACACGCCGAATAGCTTTGCTCCGCGCGTCGTTCTCCGGGTCGGCGTACGTCGGCGTCTTCGCCAGGGCGACCGACGATTACCTGCTGGTCCGGGCGGACGCCGACGACGCGCTCGTCGCCGACATGGCCGACGAACTGGACGTCGAGCCGTTGCCGATCACGGTCGCCGGGTCGGCCACCGTGGGTTCGCTACTGGCCGGCAACGGTAACGGCCTGGTCGCCACCGGGCGGTTGACCGACGCCGAGTGCGAGACCATCGAGGACGAGACGGGCCTCGCGGTCGGCCGACCCCCCGGGCGAATCAACGCCGCGGGTAACGTCGTCGTCGCCAACGACAACGGGGCGTACGTCCACCCGGACCTCTCCCGGGAGGCCGTCCAGGTCGTCCAGGAGACCCTGGACGTGCCGGTCGAGCGCGGCGAACTCGCCGGCGTCCGGACCGTCGGGACGGCCGCCGTCGCCAACAGTCGCGGCGTCCTCTGTCACCCGAAGGCGACCGACGGGGAACTGGACTTCCTCGAAGAGCACCTCGGCGTCCACGCCGACATCGGCACCGTCAACTACGGCGGCCCGCTGGTCGGGTCGGGCCTGGTCGCCAACGACCACGGCTACGTCGTCGGCCAGGACACGACCGGCCCCGAACTGGGCCGAATCGAGGACGCGCTGGGCTACATCGACTGACCGGCCGACTTACAGCGGTAGCGAGGCGAAATCCCACCCGTTCACTTCTCGTAGAGCGTGGTCACACGCTCTTCGATCCTGTCGAGTACCTCGAATAGGATTCCGAGATGGGGGTTCGCGTCGATTTCTGACGGGTCGACGTCGCCGGACGCGCTCGGTGACGGATGGAAGTGCACAGGCTCTGTTCCCGGTTTCGGGTGGCGATCCCAGTGGCACTGCCAGGTGCCGTCGTCCCTTCGCTCGAGGTAGTGAATCGAGTAATCGCCGTCCTCGAACCAGCGGGCGTCGAGTTTCGCCGCTCGTACCGGTTCCGGATACTGCGTGGCGTCGAGGCGGAGTTGGAGTCGGCGCGGCGACATGGCGTCGGACTGGAACGCCCAGGCGCTAACGAGGCGGTGACCGACTGCCCGCCGGGCCATGACTTCGAGTGTGGCGACGTCGAGCGGGCCGCCAGAGAAGCCGGGATCGGTCACGCGACGCCACGCTCGTCGGCGTTCGTCTCCGCCCGCCGTACGGCCCGACGGACCACCCGGATGTCCCGCCGAATCGCCCGCCACTCCCCGAGGTCCGACCACCGTTGCTGGATCGCGTCTTGGTCGTCGACCGGGAGGTCCTCGGACGTGACGGCCGACGGATCTTGGACGCCGTACTTCTCCTGGTACGTCTCGTCCTCGTCGATCAGCTCAGCGACGCGCTGGCGGAGTTCCTCGGGACTGTGCTCGCTCGCCAGTCGCTCGACTCGTCGCCAGGTAAAGTACGATTCGTTGGGCCGGAAGCGGGCCGGGCGCTCGTCCCGACGTTCGGCAATTCCCATCTCCGAAAGTTGCTGGAGCGCCTGCCTGGCGGCAGTCTCGGAGCACGAAGCCCGGTCGGCGAACGCCTCGGCGGGCAGGTACTCCCTGGTCCCGACGAGCACGTCGTACACCCGCTGGAACGTCGTCCGGTCGTCCGTCCAGCGTTCACTCGCGTCGGTCATACCCGCCGGTTCGTGGGCCAATGTCATCTGTCGTCGCTCAAAGTGAGATATCTGTTCCGCTGCGGGCTCGTCCCACGGTTGCACGGTCGGGGAGTCGACCAGCACGACGATGCGAGACGAGTGCTTGCCGGGAGTAGGAAGATACTTCCGGCTCCCGGGCCGACCGTTTACCATGAGCGAGTTCACCGTACGCGGTTCGTTTCAGGCTCGTGACCGTCACCAGGAGTCGGAGAAATCCGTCGAGGCGCCCACCGAGTCGGTCGCCCGCGACCGGGTGTACGCGTCGTTCGGGAGCGAACACGGCCTGAAGCGCACCGAAGTCGACATCGAGGAGGTCCAGGCATGAGCGGTCGCCAGCAGATGCAGGAACTCTCCGAGCAGCTGGAGGCCCTGGAGTCCGAGCGCGAGAGCCTGGAGGAGGAAGTGGAGGACCTGCGCGACGAACAGACTGAGATCGACGAGGCCATCGATGCCGTCGAGACGCTGGAAACCGGCAGCACGGTGCAGGTGCCGCTGGGCGGCGGCGCGTACGCCCGCGCCGAGATCGCCGACATCGACGAGGTCATCGTCGAACTCGGCGGCGGCTACGCCGCCGAGCGAACCCAGGACGGGGCCGCCGAGACCCTGGAGAGCCGCAAGGAGACCGTCGGTGAACGCATCGAGGACGTCCAGTCCCAGATCACCGAGATCGAGACGGAGATCGAGGAACTCAGCCAGAAGGCCCGCCAGCTCCAGCAACAGCAGATGCAGCAGCAGATGCAGCAGCTCCAGCAGCAAGACGACGAGTAATGTTCGACGGGCTGAAGGAGTCGCTCGGACGCTTCCGCGACGACGTGGAGGAGGAAGTCGAAGAAGTCGACGAGGAGCCCGAAGCGACCGAGGGGGAAGACGAGTCCCGGCCCGCGGACGACTCGGCCGAGGCCCCGGAGGCGGGGGCCGAGACGGCCGCCGATGTCGACGGCCCCGCCGACGAGACCAGCGCCGCGGCCGCCCCCGACCAGGGCGAGGCGGCGTCAAGCGGGCGAAGTCGATGGCGACGGGGAAGGTGTACATCGACGAGGAGGACCTGGAGGACCCGCTGTGGGAGCTGGAGATGGCCCTGCTGGAGAACGACGTGGCCATGGACGTCGCCGAGGACCTGCTGGACCGACTCGGGGAGGAGTTGACCGGCGAGCGCAAGGCGGTCACCACCCGGACGGGTAGCGTCGTCGAAGACGCGCTGTACGACGCGTTGCTGGACGTGCTGTCGGTCGGCCAGTTCGACTTCGAGGAGCAAATCTCCGAACTCGTCGACTCGGACGCTCCCGCGGTGATCGTCTTCACCGGCGTCAACGGCGTCGGCAAGACGACCACCATCGCGAAGGTGAGCCGGTACCTGGAGGAGCGGGGCTACTCCTCGGTGCTGGCCAACGGCGACACTTTCCGGGCGGGCGCCAACGAACAGATCGAGGAGCACGCCGACAACCTCGGCAAGAAGCTCATCAGCCACGAGCGCGGCGGCGACCCGGCGGCGGTCATCTACGACGCTGTGGAGTACGCCGAGGCCAACGACGCCGACGTGGTGCTGGGCGACACCGCCGGCCGCCTCCACACCGACGAGGGGCTGATGGACCAGCTCGAGAAGATCGACCGCGTGGTCGGCCCGGACCTGACTGTGTTCGTCGACGAGTCGGTCGCCGGCCAGGACGCCGTCGAGCGCGCCAAGGAGTTCGACGCCGCGGCCGAGATCGACGGTGCGATCCTGACGAAGGCCGACGCCGACGCCTCGGGGGGCGCGGCCATCTCAGTCGCCCACGTGACGGGCAAGCCCGTCCTGTTCCTGGGGGTCGGCCAGGGGTACGACGACCTCGACCGGTTCGACCCGGAGGAACTGGTCGAGCGGCTGCTCGGCGAGTAAGCGGCCGCTACGGCGGCCTAGTTTCGAAAAACCGTCTGGCGCGTTTTTGGCCGTCCAGTCGTAACTCCGTACGACTGCGCGCCGCCCGCGCGATTACCACTATGTCACCAGTTCCCCGTGATTCGGTCAGCATGGTACTGCTCGTCGTCGCCCTGGTCGTCGCGGCGGGGTTCGTCGTCCCGTCGGGCACGCAGGCCCCCGCCGTCGCCGGCCAGGAGGAGACGCCGACGCCGACCCCGGAGCCGCCCGGGACGGCGACGTTCGAGAACGGATCGTACCTCACGACGCCCGAGGAGCCGATCGAAATTACCGTCGAACTCCAGGACGTCGAGCAGGCGTCCGTCCGGGTCGGCGACGAGACGACGCCGTACGACGCGAACCTCACCCTCGTCGACGGCGACGGCGACGGCAACGTCACGATGGTGTTCGACCCGAGCGCCAGCCCCGAGGAGATGTTCACGGTGGCCGGCGACGCCGACGAACTGACGGTCGAGAACCAGACCGGCTTCGAGGACGCCGACCTGGTCAACGTCCCCATGTCGGCGATGGTCCAGGGCGTCGAGACGGGCGTCACGACCGTCCTCGTCCGGGCGGAGGACCCCGAGACCCTGACGCCGACCCCGACCCAGACGCCGACGCCCACGCCGACGCCCGAAGAGACGCCGACCGAGACGCCCGGTAACGGCGGTGACGGCGGTGACGGCGGGAACGGCGAGGGGACGCCCGGGTTCGGGCCGGTGGTCGCGATCGTCGCCCTGGTGATCGCGGCGCTCGCCGCGGTCCGCCGGCGCTGAGTCCCCCTCCGTTCGCGGCTCGTTCTGCAGGCGGACCGCTCGTACCCCCGGTCGCCCGGGCAGTTACGGCTCCCAGCCGGAGAAACTTTAAGCACGCTCCGAGAACACGGTCATCGAGACGGCATGACAGACGAGGGGCGCGCCCCCCGGCTCTGTGTCACCAACGCCAAAGGGGGGACCGGGAAGACGACGGTGGCGATCAACATCGCGGGGGCGCTGAACGACCGCGGGCACGACGTGCTGCTCGTCGACACGGACCCGCTGGGCAACGCGACCGAGGGGCTCGGCTTCCTGGAGGACTACTACGCCGAACCGCCGACGGTCTTCGACGCGCTCACCGACCACCGGCAGCGGGACGTAGTCGACGACGTCATCGTCGCCCACGAGGAGATGGACGTGTTGCCCGCCGCCGTCGACATGCAGGACGCCGAGCGGGAGTTGACCATCGCCGACCTGATGGCCCGCCTGGCGGAGACGCCGGGCGCCGACCCGGACGCGCTGACGCCCCACGCCGTGAACATGACGCCGGAGGCCATCTCGGCCCCCCACGCGAAAGACCAGCTCTCGAAGGTGCTCGACGCGGTCGAGCGCCCGTACGACTACGTCGTCATCGACTCGCCGCCGTACTTCGGCGAACTGCTGGACTCGAGCATCTACGCCGCCGGCAACATCGTCGTGCCGGCGCTGACCGAGTCCGCCAGCCAGGGCGGCATCGAGATGCTGTTCGACCGCGTGGACGCGCTGGGCCGGGAGACCGGCGCGACGATCCGCGTGCTCGGGGCCGTCGCCAACCGCATCGAGACGACCAACGAGGACCAGCGGATGCTGTCGTGGTTGCAGGAGGCCTTCGAGGGCGTCCCCGTCTGGGAGGTCCGCAAGCGGGTCGTCCTCCAGCGGGCGTTCGCCCGGGGGGTCTCGGTGTTCAAGTACAGCGCCGGCAGCGACGCCACGCGGTGGTTCGACGCCATCGCCGCCGACGTCGAGCGGCAACTCGGACCGGAGGCCAGAGCATGACCGAACCGACCGACGAGGAGATCGAACGCGCCGAGCGCGTCAGACGACTCCGCGACGGCGAAGCGCTCCCCCGGCGGGAGCGCCGCCGGCCCGACCCGCCAGAGGAACTCGACGCCGCGGCCGCCGACGCCACCGGCGCCAGCGAGTCCACCGAGTCCGCCGACCGGAGCGGCACGGCCGAGGCGGGCACCGAGCCGACCGGCCCCCACGATGGACCGCTCCAGCCCGGGGAGGCGTGGGCGCCGCCCGACGACGCCCCCGACGACCTGACGGTCGCGTCGCTGTTCCTCCAGGAAGACCTCGAAGCGAAGCTTGTGGACCTGGAACGGCGGCTCGACGAGCAGTACGGCGGCCAGTACGGCGACATCGACGGTCCCCGCCACGTGCGGCCGCTGGCGCTGTACCTCGGCATCCGCCAGATCGACAAACTCGACGTCGGCGAGATGCACGCGCTGTTCCGGAACATCGACGAGATCGAACCGCCGTAGTCCGGCCCGGCCCGGCAGGTACAGGTGACACCCCGTTCGTCGAAACATCCATTCCTTCGCTGAGTAATCCTTAGCCGCCGGCGTCCCCTCGACCACGTTCTCGTGTAACCGGACGTGTGCCGTAGACGTTCTCGTAGTAGCAGTGGAGAAAGCCCCGAAAGAGATCCGGTGGCTGATGTACTCGTGTTCGCCCCCGGCGAGCGGAGGGCGAACACGTCGTACGAAGCCACGTCTTGCAGGGCGTCGGTACTGCTGGACACAGTTTCCAAACCCTGCGGCCTCCGTTGGGAGGCTTTCTATGACACGCTCACACTTATCAACAGCACACGTCAATCGCCGTCCGTGTGACGGTGCGCGCACGGAGTAGGCTGGACGTACAGCAGCGTTCAGCCTCACGCGGATTCGGTGTGGACGACAACCGGACTGGGTTACAATGATAAAGACGCTCGTCGAGAAGACAGCCGACATCGTAACGACGCACGATCGTTTAGTCATTTTGTTGATGGTGGTCTTGACTGTCGGTGTCGTCGTGGGTGTCGGATAGAACACCGGCGGGGGAACCAGTACCGCGGCAGCTATCGACGTCGATGACACGGAGGTGGTCAGGGCTTCGGAGTATCTCTCGGACAACTACGGTACCGACTCAAGGACTAGGATGGAGTTCGTGTACGTGCGAGCGGACGACGGGTCGGTACTCTCTCGGGGGCTGCTGATCGCAGCGATCGACTACCAGCGGACCATGCTCGACGAGGGCACAGTGGCCAACTCGCTCGCCGATATGGGGTCTATGGACCGCCAAACATCGTCGCCACGAAACTCGCCAACGAGTCTGACCTGACCCTTGCCGAGCAGCGGGCGGCGCTCGAATCGGCGACCGACGAGGAGGTCCGCCAGGTCGTTGCGTCGACGTTCACTGGCGGGGAGACGACGAGTGCGCTCCTCCCGACCAGTTACGAGCCGGGGACTGCTCGGTCGACGGGGATGCGGCTCGCGTTCGAGTTCGAGGCAACCGACGAGGAGGGCAACCCGACCGTACCCCCCGAAGCGGAGCGAACGCTGCGCGAAACCGCCGCCGACTACGAGTCGGCGGATCTCTTTTCCCGTCGGGAGCGCGACTTGGTCCCAATTCAACCAGAACTATCTCGTCGACACACTCTGGCTTGTCCTGCCGCCGATCCTGGTCGTGATGCTGCTCGTGCTCGCGTTCGCGTACCGGGACGTCGTCGACGTGGTCGTCGGGATGGTTGGGACGATCGTCGCGCTGCTCTGGACGTTCCGGCTGATGGGATGGTTCGGGCTGTTCGACCGACAGGTCGCGCTCGTCGCCCCGGTGTTGATAATCGCCCCGAGCATCGACTTCGGGCTCCACGTGTTATGCGGTATCGCGAACGAGACGGGGCGGAGAGCGGGATCCGCACCTCGATGGCCCGGTCGATGGGTCGATCATTTTCGCCTTCGTGCTGGTGACGGTCACAGCCGCGATCGGCTTCCCGTCGACAGCCACGAGTCCGGTTCCGGTGATCCGCGATCTGGGCCTCGCCATGACTCTCGGGGTGATCGCCTCGCTGGTAATATGCGTGACGCTGGTGCCGGCGCTGAAGATCACCATCGACGGGCTGCTCCGGCGCGTCGGCTTCGACCGACACAAGGCCGCGCTCGGACGAGGCAAGTACCTCCGACGGTGGCTGCTGACGAGCGTCGCGGCAGCCCGCCGGGCTGCCCCCGCGGTGATCGCGGTCACCGTCCTCGTCAGCGCGATTGGGAGGATCGCGTTCACCGAACTCGATCGGGACGCGTCCCAGGACGTCGATCTGGAGGTCGCTGACTGGAAGGAAGACCTCCCGGGGCCAACGGGCTTCGACGCCTTCGAGTCCGCCGCCGCAGAGCGCATCTTGTTCGAACAGCGGTTCCAGCCCGAAGGCGGTGGGTCCGACCCCACCAGAAGCCTCTCGCACACGCAGTTCCTGATAAGGGGTAACGTGACCGATCCGGCGGCCATGAACGCGATCACCGCTGCCGAGGAGGCCGCCAGGACGGCCGACGAGAGCGTCGTTCTCAAGCAGGGCAACACCGTCGACGTCGTCTCGCCCCTGTCGGTGATGGAGGCGGCCGCGGCTGCGAACTCGTCGTTCGCACAGACGTTCGAGGCGGCGGACGCGGATGGCGATGGCGTTCCCGACCAGAACGTCGAGCGGCTGTACGACGCACTGTTCGCGGTCGCCCCGGAACAAGCTTCCCGGGTGATTGAACGAACCGACGACGGGCAGTACCAGTCGTTGCGGCTGATCGTGCCGGCCAGGTCGCCAGCCAACAGCAACCGGGCGGAGACGATGTACGGAATAGCCGACTCGATGGAGGAGGCGTCGGGACTGACGGTGACGGCCGTCGGTGCCGGAACGTTCAACGACGTCGGACTCTCCAGGCTTACCAACGGCATCGTCACCACGATGCTGCTGGCGCTGGCGGCGGTGCTCGTCCTGCTCGTCCTGGTGTTCCGGCTGGAGTACAACAGCATGTTGCTTGGCGTACTCACCGCCTTGCCGATCGTTCTCGCGCTCGGGATCGTGTTCGGCAGCATGTACCTCGCCGACGTGCCGCTCACCTTCGAGACGGCGCTGCTGATCAGCATCACGATCGGACTCGGGATCGACTACAACATCCACGTCAGCGACCGGTTCCGGCAGAAGCTCGACCGCGGGGCCGACCTGACCACGACACTCACCAGAGCAGTCACCGGAACCGGCGGAGCGTTGTTGGGCAGCGCGTTGACGTCTGGGGCGGCGTTCACGCTTATGATCATCTCGCCGGATCCGCGGTTGCAGTCGCTCGGGGTGATCGTCGCCGTCGCGTTGGGCGTGTCCTTCCTGTTGAGTGTGTTCGTCCTCCCGAGCATGCTGTGGCTCTGGGCCCGACGGGAGGACGACTACGAGGTCGACAGCGATTCAGTCTCGGTGAGCGACTGACATCCGCCGGGCGAACTACCCGGCGCAGGCCGATCCGGCGGCGACGAGTTCAATAAAGCGAGGATTCGTCCGGGTTGAGGGAGTCCCGACGAGAAACCGTTGCCTGATCCCTGCTTCCGCCGGGACGAATTCGGGACTCCCACCACCTCGACGGTCGAGTGAGCCCGGTGACGGCGGGTCCCGAGCCCTCCGGACAGGTTCCGGCGCCGGCCGGCGCGTCCCACGACCGCAGGCGGCGGTCGAGCGCCTGCCGCAGTTCTGCCGGGGACGGCGGAGACAAAGACTTTACCGCGCCGACGTGCTACGGGTCGTCAAATGGTACTCGACGACCTGGGAAGTTCGTTGCGGGGCACCCTCGACCGGCTCCGCGGGAAGTCCCGCATCAGCGAGGAGGACGTCGAGGAGGTCGTCAAGGAGATCCAGCGGTCGCTCTTGCAGGCCGACGCCGAGGTCTCGCTGGTGATGGACCTCTCCGACAGCATCAAGGAACGTGCGCTGGAGGAGGAACCGCCCGCCGGGACGACCGCCCGGGATCACGTCCTCCGGATCGTCTACGAGGAACTCGTCGACCTCGTCGGCGACTCCACCGAGATTCCCCTCGAAGAACAGACCATCCTGCTGGCCGGCCTCCAGGGGTCCGGGAAGACCACCACCGCCGCGAAGATGGCGTGGTGGTTCAGCAAGAAGGGCCTGCGGCCCGCCGTCATCCAGACGGACACCTTCCGGCCGGGCGCCTACGACCAGGCTAGGGAGATGGCCGAGCGCGCCGAGGTCGAGTTCTACGGCGATCCCGACGAGGACGACCCCGTCAAGATCGCCCGCGACGGTCTCGAGGCGACCGAGGACGCCGAGGTCCACATCGTCGACACCGCCGGCCGGCACGCCCTTGAGGACGAACTCATCGAGGAGATCGAGGAGATCGAGTCGGTCGTCGACCCGGACCTGAACCTGTTGGTGCTGGACGCCGCCATCGGCCAGAACGCCAAAGAGCAGGCCAGCGAGTTCGACGATGCCATCGGCATCGAGGGCGTTGCGATCACGAAGCTCGACGGTACTGCGAAGGGTGGTGGCGCCCTGACGGCGGTCGACGAGACGGGCGCGACCATCGCCTTCCTCGGGACCGGAGAGGGCGTCAAGGACGTCGAGCGGTTCGAGCCCAGCGGCTTCATCTCGCGGCTGCTGGGGATGGGCGACCTCAAGCAGCTGACCGAGCGCGTCGAGCGCGCAATGGCCGAGACCGAGGAGGAAGAGGAGGACTGGGACCCCGAGGACATCATGGACGGGTCCTTCACCCTCAAGGACCTCCGCAACCAGATGCGGGCGATGAACAAGATGGGGCCGCTGGACCAGGTGATGGACATGATTCCCGGCCTCGGCGGGAGCATGATGGACCAGTTGCCCGACGACGCCATGGACGTCACCCAGGACCGGATGCGGACCTTCGAGGTCGTCATCGACTCGATGACCGAGGAGGAACTGGAGAACCCCCGGCAGATCGGCGCGAGTCGGATCGAGCGCATCGCCCGGGGGAGCGGCACCGACGAGGACGCCGTCCGCGAACTGCTCGAACAGCACCGCGTGATGGAGCAGGCGATCAAGCAGTTCCAGGGCATGGGCGACGCCGACATGCAGCGCATGATGAAGCAGATGCAGCAGGGCGGCGGTGGCGGCATGGGCGGCATGGGCGGCGGTGGCGGCCCGTTCGGATAGCCCACACGTTTTATCTTCCCGCGGTCGAACCCGGGGCCGATGGCCGACGGCGACCGGTCGATGGAGGCCCGCATCGAGCAACTGGTCGAGCTGGAGGAGGAACTGACCAGCGGCGAGTCGGCCGTGCGAGACTCCGGCGAGGCCACCAGCGACCGCGTCTACACCGAGGGGATCGTCGCCGGCGCGACCAAGGTCCCCGCCGCGGACGTCCCCGACGACTATCCCGTTCCCATCGAGACCGAGCAGGCGCTCCGGGTCGACGTCGACGTGGGCGAGGGGACCGTGGCGACGTACATGGAGTGGGACGTCGACGGGGCCGGCCGGGGCCACGTCGAGCAACTCTTGGACGTGCTGGACCGCGACCCTGGCGAATTCGCGGAGATTTTCGGGGATCGGGTGGCGTTGGACCGGCGCGGGGGGTACTACGGCATCCACGCCGACCGGACTGCCGAGATCCACGGGGCCGAGGCGGCCCGCGAGGACTCGGGTGTCCGCCGCACGCCGGAGGGGAATCCCCGCCAATTTGCTTTTCAGGGCCGTCCCGGATTCTACTCGTCCCCGTCGACGGGTTCGCGCTCCGGCCGGGCGAACTCGGGCAGGTCGTCGATGACGACGACGGCCTCGCCCTCGATGACCGATTCGCCGTCCCCGCGGTGGACGTCGGTCGACAGCACGTAGCGGTTCCGGCCGAGGTCCTCGACCACCTTGCAGGTGGCCGTGAGGCGGTCGCCCACGTCCATGGGGTTCTGGAACGAGAGGTCCTGGCTGAGGTAGATGGTCAGTCCCGGGAGCCTGGCGAGCGCGGCGCTGATCAGGCCGCCGACGAGCGTGCCGTGGACGATGCGGCGGCCGAACCGCGTCGCCCCGGCGAACTCGTCGTCCAGATGCAGGCGGTTTGTGTCGCCGCTGGCCTCCGCGAACGAGTGGACGTCCTCGTCGTCGACGGTCTTCGAGAACTCGACGCGGTCCCCGACCTGGATGCCCTCCTCGGCGCCGGTGACCGTCTCGAACTCCCAGTCGTCGCGCTCGTAGGTGGTCTCCGGCCGGACCCGGTAGCGCGGTTCGTCCCCCTCGTCGTGGTCGTCAACCCACTGGCGGTGGACCACCTGCGGGATGTAGTGGCCGAGGTCGGTCGTCGTGACGACGCCGACGAGTTCACCGTCCGCCATCACGGGCAGTTTCGGCACGTCGTGTTCCCGGAGGCGTGCGGCCGCTTCGACGACGGAGGCGTCGGCGTCGACGGTGTACAGCGGCGCGGACATCACGTCCGCGACCGTCGTCGCCCCGGGGTCGGCGCCGTCCGCGAGTACGCCCACGAGGTCGGCGTCGGTGACGATGCCCGTCGGTTCGCCGTCCGCCACCACGACCAGCGACCCGATTCCCGCGGCCCGCAGGCGTTGGGCGACGTCCCGGACCGACGCGTCCGCCGTGACGGTCTCGGCCGGTTCGGTCATCACCTCCGCGACCCTGATTCCGATTGGCATTCGCCCGTCCCTTCGGCCGCACGGCCTATGAACCCTTGCCGCCGCCGGACCGCTCTCGACGCTGGCCGTCCGGCTCGACCGGCAGTTCACCAGTCGACGGGCCTATAGGGGCGGCGGCGCAAGCGCGCACATGGCCGACCGATCGAGCTGGGGCGGCCTCTTCAGCCGGGCCGCCAGGGTCGCGGGCCGGAAGTACGCCGAGACCAGGAAGGCCTACCAGAAAGGCCGGGAGTCGGGCGACCCGCCGGCGGACCTCCCGTCCGACGAGGACGGGAACGCCCGCATCGTCTGCCGCCGCTACGTCGAGAAGCGCACCGTCTCGGTCGACGCCGCGGGACGACCCGAGTGCTTCGAGGAGGACCACCCCGACTGCGAGGGCTGCGCCGAGGACGTCCGCGAGGGCCGCGTCGAGACGTGGTGAGGCCGTGCGGCAGATGGACGCCGACGGCCCACTTTCGGGTTCCGAGGTGGAACGCTCGCAGGCTGTCGCCCACCCGGATCGCCGAACGCGACGGCGATTGCGCCACACGCTCGGCTGTTCCTTCAAGTACTCGCGCTGGCTTATAAAAGAAGTCGGTCGGAAAGGAGAGCGGCTTCGAAAGCCGCTGCTTCGCCGGTCAGTCCGTTGTCTCCGGTTCGTCGAAGGTGCGGCCCTCGGGCGGGGCGCCGAGGTCCTCCGACGGCGAGAACATGCCGCCGAACACCCAGCTAGCGATCGCGGAAACCAGGCCCCACACCAGACCGGCGCGGACGCCGGACTTCCGGTCCTTGATGATCGATACGACGACGAACGCCGCCAGGAACCCCGTGACGAAGTTCCCGAGCGCGCTAAGGACGCGGGCCATGTACTCACGTTAGGATCCGGACAGGAAAAACGCCCCGGTTCTGCGGGGGGACTTTTGGCCGTCGCTTCCGATGGGGGGACATGGACCGCCCCATCGTCGCGCTCGTGATGGCCGGCGGGACCGGAACCCGCCTGTACCCCGCCAGCAGTGCGGACCGACCGAAGCAGTTCCTCTCGTTCGGCGGCGAGCGGTCCCTGCTGGCCCGGACCGTCGACCGGTGCTCGTTCGCCGACGAGGTGCTGGTCTCGACGACCGAGGACCTCCTCGACGGGGTCCGCGAGCGGGCGCCCGATGCGGACGTGCTCGTCGAACCCGTCCCGAAGGACACCGGCCCCGCGCTCACGTACGCCACCTTCTGGTGCCGGGAACTGCTCGGGGACTGCGTCGTCCTCGCGGTCCCGAACGATCACGTGATCGGCGACGGCTTCGCGGACACGGCCCGCCGGGCGGCCAAGGTGGCCGTCCGGACCAGGGACCTCGTGACCTTCGGCGTCGACCCCGACCGCCCGGCGACGGAGTACGGTTACGTCGAACCCGGCGCGGAGCGCGAGGACCACTACGCCGTCGAAGCGTTCCACGAGAAACCAGACCGCGAGACGGCCGCCGACCGGGTGGACGCGGGGTGGTACTGGAACGCCGGTATCTTCGCCTGGACGCCCGACGCTTTCCTCTCGGCGGCCGCGGACTCGGCGCTCGCCCCGATGCTCGACGCCCTGGAAGCCGACGACCCTGCCCGGGGCTTCCGTGAGGTCGAGGCCGTCAGCGTCGACTACGCGGTGCTGGAGCGGACTGCCGGTCGTGACGACGGCCCCGGCGTGGTCCTCGTGCCCGCGGACTTCGACTGGGACGACCTCGGCTCCTGGGACGCGCTGGCGCGGGTGCTGGACGCCGACGCGGACGGGAACGTCGCGCTCGGCGAGGGACTGACGCTCGACGCCGCGGACAACGTGATCGCCAGCGACGGCACGCACGTCTCGGTCGTCGGTGCCGAGGACCTCGTGGTCGCCGCCTTCGGCGACCGGGTGCTGGTGGTGCCGAAAGACGAGGCCCAGCGAGTCAGGGAGGTCGTCGCGGAACTGCGCCAGGAAGGGCGGTTCTAGGAATCCGTGTGTTCGGCATCCAGGTACTCATCCTCGATGGCATCCCGTTCCGTCTCCATCATCTCGACGACGTACTCCGTAATTCGCACTCCGGTCCGGGTGAGTCGGTAGATGCTCTTCCGGCCGTCGTCAGTCGACGGCGTCTTGCGGACGAGCGGCGATTCCACGACCCGTCTGAGGTGGTGGTTGAGTTCGTTGTCCTCGGCGTCCAGCGCCCTCGATAGGGCACTGTAGGTACACTCTTCGCGCTCCAGGAGCGTGTACAGGACCCCGATTCGAGCGGGGTGGCCAAGCGTCTCGAACACCTCTGCGAAGTCCGCAACCGAACGGCCGCCCGCCGGATGGAGAACGCCACGGTTCAACTCCCGGATCGCCGGTGGCTGCTCGGTGCCTCCCTCGTCGACCTCCTCACCCGACTGTCCTGGTTCTGTTCCCATGCGAGCGTGTTCGCCGGCCTCCGCAAAAGGGTAATGGGAGTTACTCTAAAATCCCCGTTATTTGTCGGTTGCCACGTCCGTATTCCTAAGTGGAAACTGGCGACAATCCATCGTCGGATGAAGACGTACGGTCTCGGCGAGGCCCGGGAACTCGTCCTCCAGCAGGCCCCGCCGTCGCCGTTGGCGTATCCAGTGTACCTCATGGGCGCGTACACGCTCGAAGACCTCCAGGAGGGACTGCGGTCAGAAGAGGTTCCACGCCGTTACGACGATCCACTCGTCGAGTACGTCAGTAGCCCGACATGGAAGCGGCGCTTCGGGAGATCAGAGACTTCGTTCGTGAGGAATACGGCGTCAGGGCCGTCCTGGCCACGGACGTTCCGATTGCCACCCACCGGGAAGCGGGTGATCCGGACGATCCGAGAACGCGCGGGATGTCGCCGGCTACACAGTCGAAGCCGTTCTCCGCAGTCAGCAATGCGGTCGTGTTCGTGTTTCCGTACGCCGGACTAACCGACGGTACGTCCGCGGAGTTAGCGGCCGTCACCGAGTTCTTTGACCTCTCGATGGACGTTCCCGGGGAGCCACTGAAGCCTCCCGAGCGGTTTCTCGTCCTGGAACACCATCGCCTCGGGAGCGCCACAGTCGTCGAACACAGGTACGACTGTCACGTGACCTACGACGAGTACGAGTTCGCCCACGAGATCGAGACGACGGTGAGTTCGTTCCTGGAAGCCGTCTTCGACGCCGACCAGCACGAACTTCCGTCGGCGTTCCCCGTCCACGAACTCGACGACCAGCGCTTCCGGGCCACGACGCCCGACGAGCGGAACGAATACGACCCTACGTTCCTGGACTCGTAGTCCTGGCCTCGATTCAGGGGCTCGACCATGACGGTATTACGTCTCGTCCAGGGCCACCAGGTCGCAGTAGTGTAGCCGCACCGTCTCGCCGTCGACTTCCCGCTCGTGGGTGGTCCCTTCGCCGCAGGTCACCGGGACGGGCGCGGCGAACGGCGGCCCGTCGCGGACGAACGTGTGGAACTCGCCGTTCTCCCCGGCCGGGTCGACACCTTCGGGGAGCGAGTCGAGGAACGCCTCGTCGTAGTTGCGGCCGACGACCGACCGGTCGAGGGCGTCGCCGTCGACGCAGACGACGGTGGCCTCGAAGCCGGCGGCCAGGAACTCCCGGGCCAGGTCCGCGGTGTCGGTTCCCCACAGCGGCCACCAGCCGTCGAGGTCCCTGTCGGCCAGCATCGACTCCCGGTAGGCGCGGACGTCTTCCAGCCGGAGGTCGCCGTAGACCACCCGGTCGATTCCGCGGCGCTCGTAGTCCGCGAACAGGTCGTCCATCGTCGCCCGGTAGCCCTCGTTACCGCCGCCGCCTGGCAGGTCGACGAACCGGACCGGCACGCCCAGGACTTCGACCTGCCGCTCGATCAGTCCCCGGGGAATCCGGTGCATCGTCGTCGGGCCGTCCGCCGTGGCGGTCGTGAACAGTTCGACGATCTCGGCGTCCTCGCGCTCGCGGAGGCGGTGCAGCGCCAGGGCGGCGTCCTTGCCGCCACTCCAGGCCACGGCGACGCGGACTGGTTGCCCGCCGTCGGTATGGCCGAGCGGCTCGCGTCTCTCGAACCTGTCGGCCGACTCCACGGCGTCGGATCGCGTCACGTCCGACCCGTGGTTCCCCCGGGGAAAATACTCGTCGCGTTCGAGGTGCGAGGGCGGCGCGGTCACTGCGGGACGTGCGGGGGAACTGCACTCGACGCTCGTCCTTCCGGGGACCGCTGCCCGGACGAAGATACATACGAATTCTTACATTAATATTCTGCTGATAAGGATTATTCAACCACCGTCAGTACGGAATATTGGATCGCAAAAAGGTCAGATTCAGTGGAATCGAGTGACGGCGGACTGCCCGTTCACGAACCAGGCGAGGACGTCCTGCCCGGCATCGACGCGTCGGACCGGGGCGACGTCAGCGCTCTCGACTTCGTCGACGAGGAGCTGAACGGTGACGGGGACACGTACAAGATCAGCTTCTACAAGGTCTTCGAGCTCATCGTCACCGTCGAAGACGAGTTGCTCGAGATCGAGCTGCAAGCCGCCGGTGTGAGGGCCGCGCACGCGAAGTTCACGCCGGACGACACCTCGGCCTCGATGTCCGGCCACGCGGTCGTGGCCAAGTACGACCTCGAGCTCTCGGCCAATTTCAACGAGCTGACCCTGCACCCGAGCGGCAAGGGGTGCTACTGGGACTTCAAGTGGGAGTGCGCCACGTTCGACCGGACGATCCTGCACTTCTGAACCGGTCGCGGCTTTTTCGTTGGTGAGCGCCAGGACAGCGTTCTTACCGCCGCTCCAGGGAGGGCGCTACGGTTCGGCGAACCGCTCCCGGAGGCGGGCGAGCGTCCCACGGCGGGCCAGCGCCCGGCCCCCTCGCGGGTGAGGACGGCGACGGCGAGGACGGCCCCCGCGAGGAGCGTGAAGAGGCCGCCGAAGAACACGCAACCACCGTCCGCGGTCAGTAGCGTGTGGACGCTCGTGGCCGCGAGCCACGAAGTAACGAGGCCGAGCCCCGCCACGACCAGCGAGGAGATCCGCAGGCCGTCCGCGGCGGCGCCGGCCACGGCGACCACGCCCAGCGACCCCGGGATCACCAGTTCCGGATCGACCGGCACCCCGGCCGCAGTCGGCCACGACGGGTACCAGTCGGGGGGCCCCGCAAAGAGCAGCGCGGCGACGGCGAGGACCGCGACTGCGAGCGCGAGTTCGGCTCGTCGGAGGGTACGTCTGTCGATGGGGGCCACGTCCATGCGTCGGAACAAGAACCCTTCGTCGGTCAACTCCGCATCCGGCCCCCGTCGACGGGGATGCTCGCTCCGTTGACGAAACTAGCCCGCTCGCTGGACAGCCAGGCGACGGCGTCGCCCAGTTCCATCGGGTCGCCGATGCGACCCATCGGGATGGGGTCGGCCCACGCGTCCAGCCCCTCCTCGTAACTGTCGTACTCGCCGCGGTCGATGGCCTGCTCGATCAGGTCGCGGATGCGTCCGGTCTCATGGGCGCCCGGCATGACGACGTTCGCGCGGACCTCCGGCGCCCACTCGCGGGCGACGGTCTTGACGTTCCCGACCACGGCCCGCCGGACCGCGTTCGACAGCACCAGGCCGTCGATGGCCTCCTCGACGCTGGTGGAGGTGATCGAGACGACGGTCCCCGTGTCGCTGGCTTCGAGGTGTGGGTACGCCGACTTCAGCGTCCAGACGTGGCTCATGACCAGCGTGTCGAACGCCGAGTACCAGTCGTGCTCGTCGGTGTCGAGGAACGACCCGCTGGGGACCCCGCCCGCGGAGGTGACGACGTGGTCGAGGCCGCCGAACGCCTCCACGGTCACGTCGACCAGCGCCTCCACCTCGTCGGGGTCCGTGACGTCGGTCTGTCGGGCGATCACGTCGCCGTCGCCAACCGCCTCCAGTTCCGACTCGGCCGATTCGAGGTGTTCCTCGGTGGTGCCACAGACGGTGACGTCGGCGCCCTCGCGGGCCAGCGCCTTCGCGCTCGCCAGCCCCAGGCCCCGCGAACTCGCGGTGACCAGCGCCGCGTCGTCGTCGATTCCCAGATCCATGGGGGTCAATGGACGCCCAGCCACATAGGCGTGGGCCTCGCGGCGACAGCGACGTCTTCACCGTTCCCCGGCGTCGTTCGCCGGTCGAACGTCGACGCCCCGTTCCCCGGGTTCGACGGCTACGCGGTGGCGGGTCCCGTCGACGGCGAACGCGTAGACGGCCCCCGACGAGTCAGATTCCAGGGGCCGCTCCTCGGCCGCGCCCAGCGCCAGCAGGCGGTCGTGCCACGGCCCCACGTCGCGCGGGCCGGTGCCGTGTGCCTCGAAGAACGCGGCGACGCTCGGCGCGACCAGCGCGTACTCCACGAGCGGCTCCTGGCCGCCGCTCCCGCAGGTCGGCAGTCGACGCCCGCCTCCCGCCTGAACCGGAGTCGGCGGTCGTTACACGTGCCACCGTCGTCGCGCGAGTGGTCTTCGCAGGTCCGGACATCCGTCTCGGTCCGACTGTGGCACTGGCCACAGAACCCGAACGTCGAGGTCCGGACCCGGTCCATCAACTGGAGCGTGGACGCGTCCAGCATCGTCCGGAGGTCCAGCCCCGCAACGTCGGTCGCCGGGCAGTGGACGTAACTGACGTTGCCGTCCGCGAGGCCGTTGCACGGCCGACAGCGGACGTGGACCAGTTCGCGCTCGTACGACGCTTCGAGCGACCCCCCGCAGAACGGACACGGCTCCGCCAGCACGTCCGACCCGACCGTCCGGTACTCGTAGGTCGCGTACGTCGTGATCGCACGCATGAGGTTGTACCCCAGCGGCGTCAGGACGTACCTCCTCGCGGTGTTCCACCAGCGACCCGACCGGTTTCCCGAGGTGGTAGTCGAAGTTCCCGCTGTCCTCGACCTCGGTCCGGGCCCTGAGTTCCGAGAACGACGTCGGTTCCTGCTCGCGGACGACGTAGTCCTCGAACGCGAACGCCTCCCAGAGCGTCTGCAGGATCCGCATCCGGGTCTCGTTGCCGAGGATTCCGAACAGTTCGTCGGCGGCCAGCGGCGGGTCGGACCCGTCGTCTCCGTCGGTCGTCGCCATGCTCGCTCAATTCGTAGTTATAACATTTAAGACAATCTAGTCGAGGAGGAATATTGCCGTCTCGGCGGAGCGTCAGGTTCGCCTACTCGGGGCGCTCCGTGGCCGGGAACGCTACTCGTCGGGTTGGCGAATCTGGACGGATCCGTCGGCGGCGACGCCGACCAGCAGGGGTTCGACGACGCGGTCGCCCTGGATGGCGTCCGGTGCGGTCTCGCGGACGCGCCGGAGCAGTTCCGAACTGGAGACGGCCACCTTGACGCCGGCGTCGTCGCAGGCCTCGTACACCGTCGAGGGGACGTCGAACAGGTCCGACCCCGGTTCGATGCGGGCGCGGACGGGGGCCTCCAGCGCTGCGGCGAACGCGACCGTCTCGCGGGCACGCCGGACGTTCTCCCGGGCGCTGGCCTCCACGCTGGAGACGTTCGCCCGCGAGGTGCCCAGTTCCTCGGCGATGGCCGCCTG
The DNA here is from genome assembly GCA_003021085.1 of Halobacteriales archaeon QS_1_68_20. GTDB lineage: Archaea > Halobacteriota > Halobacteria > Halobacteriales > PXRE01 > PXRE01. Next base: position 322,154 of record PXRE01000011.1, read on the forward strand.
CGGGACGTCCCGCTCGCGCAGGGCCAGCACCTCCGCCTGCCGGCGGGTCAGCACGCTGTCGTCCCCGTCGAAGCCGACCGCCGACAGCAAGGCGTCGGCGTCCGAATCGTCCTCGGCCATGGGTTGCCGTACGGCCGCCGGGAGAAAAAGCCACGGGCAAAACGAGTGCCGGACCGTCCGCTCGCGGAGCGTTGCCGCGACCGCGACCGGGGCTAGCCGCCCCAGAAGTTCTCGCGGCTCCCGAGTCGCTCTTCGCGCTTCGGCCGCGAGGACTCCTCCTGCTCGTCCTCCCCCTCGTCGGCCGCCGCAACGTCGTCGTCTTCCTCGTCCCCGTCGTCGTCGGGTTCCAGCGGCAGGCGCTCCAGTTCCTCGCCCCAGGCGAAGTTCGACTGGACCTTCGTGATTTCGACGCGCGCCCGGGCCTCCGGGAGGACGCCGTCGACCATCACGATGAAGCCGTCGTCGGTCCGGCCGACGCCGGCCCCGCTCTCGTGGATGTCCTCGACGTCGACGACCACTTCCTCGCCGACCTGGACCGGCTGTTGCTTGAGGTCGGAGATGGGCTGGCTGTAGTGCTTGCACCACTCGGCGCCGCCACGGTCGCCGTAGTGGACACAACCCATCCCCTCGATTCGCTCTGTGAAACTCGGGCACTCGTCCGCGAGGGGACAATCCGGCATGTGTGTCCCCTAGCGGTCCCCTCGGCTAAATCGCTTGCGACTGCCGGAACGCTCGTCGTTGCCCCATCCAGTCGGTCGATTCGTGCGCGGCCCGGCCGACACTACCGGGACCTCAGGGAATCACTTGCTCGTCGTCGTCGTAGACGGTGATAGCGTCCACCGGGCAGGTCCGGGCGGCGAACTTCGCGTCGAGTTCCTCGCCCTCCGGGACCTCCCTGACGGACACCGCGTCGTCGTCCTGCTGGTCGCCGTCGACCAGCACGGCCTTGCCGGCGTCCTCGTCCTTCTCGAACCCGTCCCACTCCGCGACGCACTGGAACATCCCGATGCAGGTGTCCCGGTCGAACTCGATTTTCATGCGCGGGAGTTGTGCCGGTGGGGGTAAATGGCTGGCGGGAACCGCCGGTTCGAGACCAGTCCCGGTGGGTACCGCTGGCTCCCGGCGACCGCTGGCTGGGCCGGTAGCTGTCGTCCGCGTTCGTGGTCGCGCGACGGCCCCCGATGGATTTTCCTTTCGTCTTTTCCGTTGTGCGACTGGACGACAGCTATCCACTTCGTGAGTCGATCACGACGAGTTCACTCAGATAATCAAAAATGTATTGCTGAACATGTGCGGGGTACAAGCGTTGTGGCGCCGTAGCATACCACATGAGCACGGAAGCTGTGACCTCGTTCGATACACACCTCGATGCGTTAGGGCACGTTGACCGACGACGGCTGCTTCTGGCACTCTTGAACGCGGAGGAGGCTGCCCTCCCGATCGAATTCGACCAGCTAGAGCACGAAACCGCTGAGAGCGACGTACTGCTCTCATTCTATCACAACCATCTCCCGAAACTCGAAGACCGGGGATTCGTCGACGCAAATCTGGACCAGCATTCCGTCACGAGAGGGCCTCGTTTCGACGAGATCGAGCCCCTCCTCGAACTCCTCGATACGTATCAAGACCGGCTTCCCCCTGACTGGGTATAGACGAGCGGAACGGTCGAAGCGACAGTTCGTCCGAATATCCCTCGTAGCTGATTCGGGTGTCAGGTGCGTGGCAACTGTGCGGTCGGTCCCACTCCCACCACCGGTAGTCGTGGGCTATTCCGCGTGGGGATCGCGTTTCGGGAGCAACCCCTGTGCCAGCAGCCGACGCGCCATCACGATGAGGCCGTTCCGGAACCCTCCGCCGAAGATAGCCTTCTCTTCGTGGGTGTCGGGAACGATCGTACTGACGAGGATGGCCGACCGGTCGACGAGCAGGAGGCGTCCCATTACCAAGTTGTGATCGGGGTCGCCCCCGTTTCGCAGCCACTCCAGCCCCGACAGGAACGTCGTGGCAGTCGGCACGGTATCGTGGATCCGTGCTTCGAGTGACTCGGTCACGGCACCGATTA
>PXRE01000012.1 GCA_003021085.1 Halobacteriales archaeon QS_1_68_20
CGCGCCCAGCGGTGGATATCACCCGCCCCGAAAACCCCCGACTCCGACACGGTTCGCCGGGACCGACAGCCCTACCCCGCGTCCCGGCCACGCCTCTCCCATGGCCCACGTCGAACGGCTGACCGTCTACCCCGTGAAGGCGCTGGACGGCCAGGACCGCGAGGCCGTCCGGATCACGGAGGCGGGCGGCCTCGCCGGCGACCGCGAGTACGCCCTGTTCGGACCGGACGGCGACCCCGTCAACGGCAAGCGCACCGACCGCGTCCACGACCTCTCGACCGCGTTCGACCCCGACGCCCGCGAGTTGACGGTCGATCCCGACGACGGCCGGCGGCGACGGTTCCACCTCGACGAAGACCGCGAGGCCGCCGAGACGTGGTTCGGCGAGTTCTTCGACCTCCCCGTCTCCACCGAGCGCGACGCGACCACCGGCTTCCCCGACCGCCCGGACGCCGGCCCGTCGGTGATCAGCACCGCGACGCTGGAGACGGTGGTGGACTGGTTCGACGAGGTGACGGTCGACGGATTGCGGCGGCGGCTTCGCGCGAACGTGGAAGTGGAGGGAGTTCCCGCGTTCTGGGAAGACCGGTTCGCGAACGAGGACGCCCCTGCGTTCGAGGTCGGGGGCGTTCGCTTCGAGGGCGTGGAACGCTGTGGACGCTGCGTCGTCCCACAGCGCGACCCCGACACCGGCGAGCGGACGCCGGCGTTCCGCGAGCGGTTCGTCCGGCGGCGCCGCGAGACGTACCCGGAGTGGGTCGACCCGGACGCGGTGGGAAACGACTACACGCTGATGCTCATCGCCGCGGCCCCGCGCGAGGACCGCGGCGGCACGATCGGCGTGGGCGACGAGGTCCGGGTCCTCGAGAGCGACCGGGACTGAGCGGAGGCCAGCAGAAAAACGAGGTGGCTACTCCGCGGTGTCGGGAGCGCGTTTCTCCTCGGTCGCTTCCTCGATGGGGATGGGCGTCCCCTGTTCGCCGGTATCGCCGAACCCGGCCGAGAGGATGCGGGTCAGCGCCTCCTCGACCTTCTCGTCGACCTCCTCGTACTCGCTTGATTCGACCTCGATGACGAACCCGGTGGTGATGTTGGGCGCGGTCGGCAGGAAGAGCACGTCGCGGCCGTCGCCGGCGGTCTTGCCGGTCTTGAACGCGGTCATCCGCATCCCCTCCCAGGGTTCGAGCTTCACGGGCGTCTGGAGTTCGTCGGTGCCGGACAGCGCCGTCTCGACGGCCATCTTCGAGGCGTTGTAGATGACGCGGATGAGCGGTAACTGGTTGACTGCGGAGTCGACCAGTCCCTCGACGAAACTGCCGAGTGCCGACCGCATCAGGAACCCCACCGCCAGGACGACGGCGGCGAACACGACCAGCAGGAGCGCGACCTTGACCGGTTCCGCCAGGCCGCCCAGGACCGGAATGCCGGCGAGTCGCCAGTAGAACCAGCCGACGACGTAGACGCTGACGAGGATAGGGACGACGACGATGAGACCGCTTGCCGCGTCTCGCTTCCAGGACGACATTACGCCCAGGTCCGTCCGGCTAGGCCTTCAGCGTTCCCCATCGTCGCGGTGACTGCCTGCGCGCCCGCCGGTTCTTACCGGCCGAGGATCGCCCGGAGCGCGAACACGAGGTTCTCCTTGCGCTCCATCACCCGGCGGTAGAAGTACGACAGCCACTTGCCGCCGTAAGGGACGTACTGCCAGACCTCGTACTCCCCCGCGAGGTCGAACTGGGCGTCCTCGCGGACGCCCATCAGCATCTGGAACTCGAAGTCCGTCCCGTACTCGGCGTGGAGGTCCTTCGCGAGGTCGATCATCTCGGGGTCGTGGCTGCCCACGGCCACGCCCGATTCGAAGTGCTCGAAGGCGTACTCCAGCAACTCCCGGTAGCGCTGGTCGACCTCTGCCTTCTCCTGGATGGCGATGTCCGCGGGTTCGTCGTAGGCGCCTTTCACCAGTCGGACCTTGCCGGGCAGGTCCGCCAGGCGTTCGAGGTCCTCGCGGGTCCGCCGGAGGTTCGCCTGCACGCAGACGCCGACGCCGCCGTCGTACCCGGTGGTGAACCGCTCGAAGGCGTCCAGGGTGGCGTCGGTCGTCGGGTGATCCTCCATGTCGATCCAGACGAAGACGTCGTGGTTGTCGCCAGCCTCGACGATGCGCCCGAGGTTCTCCTCGAAGACTTCCCGGCCGCGCTCGGTCGGACGCTCGCCCTCGTCGGCGCCCACGTCCAGTCCGATCTGGGAGGGCTTGACCGAGATGCAGGCCCGCGCGTCCGACGCCGCGACGTCCTCGATCAACTCGAGGTACGTCTCGGCGTCCTCGTCGGCGGGCGCCCGTTCGTTGTAGTGCTCGCCGAGCAGGTTGAGGATGGTGCCGACGCCGCGGTCGGCCAGCGCCCGCCCGCGCTCGATGGCCTCCGGCGCGGACTCGCCCCCGACGAACCGGCTGGCGATGGGGGGAATCATGGAGGTGCGTTCGACCCCCCGGACCTTCAACGTTCAAGCTTCCAACCGCTGGCCGAAACCGCCCGAACTTAAGGCGGCCCGGGGTGTCCCGCCCGACATGGTGCTGGAGACGGTCGCGGTCGCGCTGTGGGCGATGTTGCCCGCCTACGTCCCGAACAACGCCGCCGTCCTCGCGGGCGGCGGCCGCCCCATCGACGGGGGCCGGACCTGGCGGGGCAAGCGACTGCTGGGCGACGGCAAGACCTGGCGCGGGACCGCCGTCGGGACCGCCGTCGGTGCGGCCCTGGCGCTCGGGTTGAACGCCGTGGGCCCCGCCGTCGCGGACGCCCTCGGCGTCTCGCTCCCGACGTTCCCGGTCGTCGCCGCCGTGAGCCTCCCGCTGGGCGCGATGCTGGGCGACATCCTGGCGTCGTTCCTCAAGCGCAGGACCGGACGCCAGCGGGGCGCGCCCTTCCCCGTCGTCGACCAGCTGGACTTCGCCGTCGTCGCCCTGGCGCTGACCGCGCCAGCGGTCCCCGGGTGGTTCTTCGACACGTTTCTGGACCCGCCGGCGGTGCTGGTCGCCGTGTTCGTGCTGACGCCCGCACTGCACGTCGGGACCAACGGCATCGCCTACCTCCTCGGCCTCAAGGACGAGCCCTGGTGAGCGCGGCGGTGTGCGAGCGGTTGCCGGGGTCGTCGCCCGCCGGCCCGCTTAAGCCGCCCGGCCACGCAGGTCCGCACATGGCCGACCAGGAACTCGTCGACGCGCTGCTGGCCGCCGACGCGGTCCGGTTCGGGGAGTTCGAACTGTCCCACGGCGGGACCAGCGACTACTACGTCGACAAGTACCGCTTCGAGACCGACCCCGCGGCGCTGTCGACGGTCGCGGACGCGTTCGCGGACAGGCTGGGCGGGGACGCCAGACTCGCCGGCGTCGCCCTGGGTGCGGTGCCGCTGGCCGCGGCGACCAGCGTCGCCACCGGCCGCCCGTACGTCATCGTTCGCAAGTCCCAGAAGGAGTACGGCACCGGCAACCGGATCGAAGGGGACCTGGCCGACGGCGAGCGCGTGGTCGTCCTGGAGGACGTCGCCACCACCGGCAAGAGCGCCCTCGACGCCGTGGAGGCACTCAGGGGGGCGGGCGCGACCGTCGAGCGCGTGCTGGTGGTCGTCGACCGCAGGGAGGGTGCCGCCGAGCTGCTGGCCGACCACGACGTGGAACTGGAGGCGCTCGTGACCGCCGACGAACTGCTGGCCGCCCGGGAGTAGGCAAGGGGGTCGCCGGCACCTGCATCGCCAGCCCCGACAGCCACCAACGTTTAACCCGTTCGTACGATACCTCGTCTATGGAGGGGCTGGACGCCGCCGACGACGAGTTCGACTCGTCGCAGTATCGTGTACTCGTCGAGAGCGTCGGCGACCCGATGTACGTCCTCGACGACGAGGGGGTAATCACGTTCGCCAACGCGGCGATGGCCCGGACGCTGGAGTGCGACCGCGAGGAGGTGATCGGGTCGCACGTCTCGCGGTTCGTGGCCGACGCCGACGCCCGCAAGGGTACCGAGGCACTGCTGTCGCTGGTCGACGGCGACGAGGAGTGGGCGTCTCTCGAGATGGAGGTCCGGACGGCGGACGGACGCCGGATCCACACCGAGGACAAGTTCGCGGCGCTGACCGAGGACGGATCCCTGGTCGGGTCCGTCGGCGTGGTCCGGGACATCACCGACCGGACGGAACGCCAGCGCGAACTGGAGGAACTGAACCACACCATCGAACGCCTGCACGGCGTCGCGACCGAGCTGCAGGCCACCGAGACTGTCGACGCAATCTACGAACTGGCCATCGCGGCCGCCGAGGACGTCCTCGGGTTCGACTGGTGCGTCGTCGCCACCGTCGAGGAGGAGTGGTTCGAACTCAGGGCCGTCTCCGAGGAGGCCCCCGTCGGGGACGGCGAGCGCCACCTCCGGGTCGACGAGGGCCTGGCCGGCGAGTCGTTCCGGACCGGCGAATCACGGCTCTCCCACGACGGCAGGTACAGTCCGACGAGTGAACCTGCCCGCGAGGTGTTCCGGTCGAGCATCACCGTGCCGCTTGGCGACCGGGGCGTCTTCCAGGCGCTGTCCCGGTCGGTCGGGCACTTCGACCAGCAGGACGTCGAAGTCGCGGAGTTGCTGGTGACCGACGTCGCCGAGGCGCTTCGCCGGGTCGAGCGCGAGCGCGAACTCGCCCGCCAGAACGAGCGCCTCGAACGGTTCGCGTCGATGGTCAGCCACGACCTCCGGAACCCCCTGCAGGTCGCCAAGGGGTACGTCGAACTGCTCGACTGCGAGGGCCCGGTCGACGCGGTCGCGGACGCGCTGGACCGCATGGACGTGCTCATCGGCGAATCGCTGGCGCTGGCCCGCCAGGGCCAGACCATCGACGACCCGGAACCGGTCGACCTCCGGCAGAGCGTGGAGACGGCCTGGGAGACCGTCGAGACGGTCGAGGCCGACCTCGTCGTCCACGACGACTTCACGTTCCTCGCGGACGGCCGCCGCCTGAGCTCGCTCCTGAAGAACCTCGTCCGGAACGCCGTCGAACACGGTGACGCCGCGACGGTGCGCGTGGGGTCGCTGGACGACGGCGAGGGCTTCTACGTCGAGGACGACGGCGTCGGCGTCCCGCCGGACGAGCGTGGCCAGGTCTTCGAGTTCGGTTACTCGACCGCCGAGGAAGGAACGGGCGTCGGACTCGCCATCGTCGCGGAGATCGCCGACGCCCACGGCTGGGACGTCGCGGTGGCCGGAACCGACGCGTCCGACGGGGACGAGGGCGGCGCCCGCTTCGAGTTCTCCGGCGTCAGGCCCGTCGACCGGTAGGGCCCGCTGTCGGGCGACCGTTCCATCGCCCGCCGGCTTCTCGCGCCAGGGCCGGCCCGACCACTACCAGCAATTCGCCGGTCGGATCACCGGACAGCGGTAGCGCGTCCTGGCCGGGTGCGTCGTCGGATAGTGCCCCACGTCCCTGCCTACTTGCAGGAATGGATAATCCGGAGTGTTCATGGTTGTGGAATCGTGACTATCGGGTCATGAACAGAGCGGAGAAGGCGGCCCTCCAGTTGAAGGCGGTCGCGGTGCTGCGGATGCTGAAGGAGACCCGGACGTACGACGAACTGGCCGAGTACACCGGATTGCCGGCCGGCGACCTCAACCGGTACGTCAACGGGCACGTCCTGCCGAGCGCCGAGCGCGCTAGCGAGGTGGTCGGCGACCTGGGGCGGGAGGCCGTGGCCGGTGAACTCCGGTCGCGCATCCGCATCGACGAGGGGGGGTACGTCGACAACTCCGCCGTCGTCTTCGACCAGTCGCTGTTGAACCTGGTGGCGCCGGTGGCCGCGGCGACGTTCGACTACGAGCGCCCGGACGTGGTCCTCACCGCCGCGACCGACGGCATCACGCTGGCGTCGGCGATGGCCGGGCACTTCGACGCCCGTGCGGCCTACGCGAAGAAGTCCAAGGAGACGGCCGTCAAGGAGTTCATCGAGTCCCGCCAGCGGTTACAGTCCGGCATCGAGTTAACCTACTACCTGCCGGATTCCGCCATCGACGCCGGCGAGACGGTGCTGGTGGTCGACGACCTCATCCGTTCCGGGGAGACCCAGGAACTCCTGCTGGACATCGCCGAGCGCGCCGAGGGCACCGTCGGCGGCGTGTTCGCGCTGATCGCAGTGGGTGACGAGGGCATCGAGCGCGCCCGGGCGCGGACCGACGCGCCGGTGGGTGCGCTGACGACTATCGAACCGTAATCGGTCGGGGTCGGACCGCGGATGGTTGGGGAAAAGCCGACCAACTGCCACTCAAAAAGCCGCCAACAGAACCGAATCCCGCCGTCCGAGCCCTTAAGTACGAAGACGGGACCAACCCGGTCCATGCTGGACCTCGACTACCGCGTCCACGAGGTCGGCGACGTCACCCTGGTCGACGCCGTCGTGGAGTCGTCGGCGCCGACGCCCCGCCGGGTGCGGATCGAGTCGACGCTAGAGGGCCCGGTCTGGCCGCCGCGGCGCGACGGCCTCCCCGAACGCGGGTGGAACGGCGACGCCTTCGAGGGCGTGGTCCCGGCGGACGGCCGCCTGGCGCTCGGGTTCGCAAGTCCCGCCGAACCCACCGAACCGCCGGTGTTCGTCGTCGACCAAGAGCGCGCCGACCCCGACGACGCACGAGCGACCCTCCCCGCTCACGCGCGTGTAGGTGCGAACGACTCTCTCGAAGATGCGGACGACATTCTGGAACACGGGGACGGCATTCCGGGAGAGTGGACCGGAATTTCTGGAGACGGGATCGGCGTAGATCGAGACGCTATCGACGTTCACGCGGTCCACGACCGGACGCCGACGGGGGTCGTCCGTGCGCTCGGATCCCCCGCACCGCCGCCGGACGCAGTCCCGACCCCGGAGGGTCCCGGGGTTCAGACGACGCCAGAGCCAGCAGCCGATCAGACAGCGCCGGAGACTCCGGCCGACCAGCCAACGCCGAAGACTCCCGCCGAGCAGACGACATCCGAACCACGTCCTGCCGAAGAGCCCAGCGTCGGTCCGGTCGAATCGGCCGCTCCGGGGGTCGAGGCCTGGCTCTCGGCCGTCGAGCGGCGCGTCCGGCGGGCCGAGGCGCTGGCCGAGGCCCGGCGAGTCACGGTCGCCGCGGGGGCGCTCGAACGGGCCGGCGGACTCGACGGCGCCCGGCGGTTGACCGATGCCGTCGAGCGCGACGAGCGGGCGCTCCGGGCGGTGGCCGACCGGGCCCGACGACTCGCCGACCGCGCGGCCGCCGCGGACGTGCCGCTGTCGACGCTCGCCCGACTGGCATGATCGTCGCCGTCGCCGGCGGCAAGGGCGGCGTCGGCAAGTCGACGGTCGCGTACAACCTCGGGGCTGAACTCGACGCCGTCGTCGTGGACGCCGACCTGGGGATGGCCGACCTGCCGGCCGGGGCTGGGCCGGACCTTCACGACGTCCTGGCCGGCCGGGCCGACCCGCTGGAGGCCGTCGACGAGGGCGGGGCCGTGGACCTGTTGCCCTGCGGGCGCACGCTCGCCGGCGCGCGGGCCGCCGACCCGCGCGAACTCGTCTCGGCGGTCGAAGCGGTCGCGGACGCCTACGGGAGCGTCGTCCTCGACTGCCCGGCCGGGATGGCCGCCGACGTGGGGCTCCCGCTGTTCGTCGCGGACCTGTACGTGCTGGTGACGACGCCCGCGGAGACGGCCGTCGCCGACGCCCTCCGGACCAGGGCGCTGGCCCGCGAACTCGACGCCGGCCTCAGGGTCGTCGCCCTGAACAAGGCCGGGTCGTCGGTCGCCGTCGACCGGTTCGAACGGGTCTTCGGCGCGCCGGTGACGGCGATTCCGGAGTCCGCCGCCGTCGCCCGTGCCCAGCGGCACGGTCAGCCGGTTCGTGCGGTTGCGCGCGAGTGCGAGGCGGTCGGGCGGTTGGCCGACCTCGCGGAGCGGGTCCGGTCGTGGCGATCCACGGACGTGACCGACGGATCGATCGCGGGACCGCGAGCGGAGTATCGGTAGCACGTTCAGAGGTCCGGGGCGAACTCGTCCATGGCGGCGCGGACGAGTTTCGCTTCGGCCTTCTGGAGGTGGTCGCTCGCCGTCTGCGGTGCGCAGCCGAGTTCGGCGGCCACGTCCCCGTGGGTGGCGCCGCGGGGCTGGTCGTAGTAGCCCAGTTCCAGTGTGGTTTCGACCGCTTCCCGCTGGCGCTCGCTCAGCGTGGACGCCGGCTCCTCGAGTCCGCCCCGGAACCGGCCGATCTCCTCGATTTGGACGTCGATGGCGTCGGGCGCGTCGTCGAGCGCGCGCTGGAGCGGGTCGGGATCGCCCACGGCGCGGCCGTACATGGTCCCGTCGCGGTACACCATCGGCGTCCGGAGAACGAACCGGGCGAGGGGACCCGCGCGGTGGATCGCCTCGAACAGCGGCGTCTCCAGCGGCCGCATCACCAGCAGCGCGTAGGCGTGCCCGTCGTCGGTTTCGGACACCTCGAACGGGGCGACCGAACCTGCGGTCGCGGTCGAGGACCTCCGGCTGGCGTACCCGACGGAACGGAGGCGGTTGCAGGGATCGACCTGGCGGTGTCACGCGGCGAGTTCTTCGGCTTTCTCGGCCCGAACGGTGCGGGCACGACGACGACCGTGAAGGTGCTCGCGACGCTGCTGGCGCCGACGGGCGGCGAGGTTGCCGTCAACGGCTACGACGTGACCGCCCAGCAGAATACAGTCCGGGCGATGATCGGCTACATGGCCCAGGAGACCAGCGTCGACGAGGAACTGACTGCACGCGAGAACCTCGCGTTCGCCTGCGACGCCTACGGGGTGGACCCCGGGGGACGCGACGAGCGGATCGACGAACTGTTCGACCCCGTGGATCTTGCCGACGTGTCCGATCAACCGGCTGGGCGGTTCTCCGGCGGGATGAAAAAACGGCTGGACGACCCCGGGACTGGACCCGAAGGCTCGCAACCGTCTCTGGGAGTACTTCGAGCGCATCAACGACGCCGGGACGACGATCTCCCTGACGACCCAGTACCTCCAGGAGGCCGACGAGCTCTGTGATCGGCTGGCGGTCATCCGCGACGGTAAGGTCGTCGAACGCGGGACGCCCGAGGAGCTGAAACGCCGCCTCGGCGGCGAACGGCTCGACGTCGAGGGCGGCCCGGACGCCGCCGCGTCGGTGGCGGCAATCGCCCGCGAAAGCGACGTCTTCGGCGCCGATGCGACCGTCGATGTCGTGAACGACGGCGTCCGGATCACGACGCGGAACCCCCGGGACGGCGTGACGGACTTCCTCGTGGCACTGCGCGACGCGGGCGTCGCCGTGACGGGATTCGACGTCGACGAGCCGACGCTGGACGACGTCTTCCTGTCGATCGCCGACGCTGGACGACGTCTTCCTGTCGATCGCCGACGAGGGAGTCGACGACCTCGACGCCCCCGGTGAGGTGGAAACGGGGCCACAGCGCGAGTACGCCGGATGTCGACTCCGGAACCGTGGAACGGTCCGGTCGGCCCGGCAACACCTTCCTCGGGGACGTCCGGGTCAACTTCGCCCTGGCGGTGTTCGCGCTGCTGATGTTCTCGTCAGTGTTCGGCGACGTGGGGGAACTGGCCCTCGGGCGGAGCGGCTTCGGCGACGTCGGCTACGTGACGTTCATCGTCCCCGCGGTCCTGGTGCAGGTATCGATGGCGTCGGCGCTGTCCTCGGGAATCGGACTGGTCGACGACCTGGAAACCGGCATGTTCGAGAAGGGGTCGTCACGCCGATGAGCCGGACGGCCGTCTTCGCCGGCAAGGCCGCCGCCGAGTTGCTCCGGATCGTCGTCCACGTATTCGTCGTCCTCGGCATCGGATTCGCAATGGTGCCACCGTCGCGACCGGTCTCGCCGGGGCCGTGGGCATCGTCCTGATCTGTCTGCTGGTCGGTCTCTGGTTCATGGCGCTGTCGAACGCGCTCGCGGTGCTGACCGGAACGAGGAGACGCTCGACGCCGCGGGGAACCTCCTGTTGTTCCCGCTCCTGTTCCTGTCGTCGGGGTTCCTGCCGCTGCCGTCACAGTCCGGAGGGATTCGGGCCTTCGCGGCGATGAACCCGGTGACCTACGGGATCGACGCGGTTCGGGCACTGGTGGTTGGCCGGGACGTGATGACGGTGGGCGAGGTAACCCGGTTCGGCGGCGTTTACGACACGCTCGTCCCGGCGCTCGCCGTGCTGGTCGGGCTGAACCTGGTCCTCGGGGCCGTCGCCGTCTCGCTGCTATCACGCGCCAGCAGCTCCCGGGTCGACTGAGATACGTCGGCAGGGAAGCCACGTCGAGACGGCACTGTAGACCACCGTCGGCGAGGCCGGCGACTACTCGGTGAGGTCGTAGTACGTCGACCGGAGGGTCACGGGCGTCACGTCCGCCACCTCGGCGGCTTCGCCCTGGGTCAGTTCGACGTCGCACTCGTCGGCGGCGACGTACAGGCAAGCGGCGGCGACCCCGCAGGGGTTGCGGCCGTTGTCGATACCGCGCTCGCGGGCCTCGGCCGCCAGTTCGCGGGCCCGCTCGGCGACCGGCGTCGGCAGGTCGAGCTGGCTGGCGAACCGCGGGACGTACTCTCGCGGGTGGATCGGCCCGGTCGGCAACCCCAGATCGCGGTTCAGGGCGTCGTAGGCGACCTGGAGTTCGTCCCGGCTGGCGCGGGCGGCCTCGGTGATCTCCTCGATCGTCCGGGATATCGACCGCGTCCGGCAGGTAGCGTACACCGCCGCGGCGGCGAACCCCTCCAGCGAGCGCCCCCTGAGCAGGTCCTCGCCCTGTGCGGACTCGAACAGCCGGCAGGCGCTCTCGCGGACGCTCTCGGGCAGGTCCAGGTTCGAGACCAGTCGCCTGATCTCCGTGAACGCGTACACCTGGTTGCGCTCGGACTTCGTGCCGATGGTCGTCCGCTTGTGCTGGCGGCGCAGGCGCGCGATCCGGCGGCGTTTGCGGCCTTTCAGCCGGAGCGTGTCGCCGTGGTGGCCGATCTCCGTCGAGAGGCCGCGGTCGTGCCGGGAGCGGGTCAGCGGCGCACCGGTCCGCTCGCGGCTGGTCTCCTCGTCGGGGAACGACCGCCACTCCGGCCCGCGGTCCATCCGGTCGACGGAGACGACCAGGCCGCACTCGCCGCAGATCGTCTCGTCCCCGCTGGCGTTCAACGTTCCGTCGCACTCCGGACAGTTCCGTGCACCTGTCGTGCTCATATGCGACGGTTCGTCCCGATCGGTTATTTAAAGATGGCCGGTGGGCGGAACGAGCCGCCGCCCTCGGGGGGTCGAACCTACCGGTTACCGGTAGGTTTCCCGTCGCGGGACCGGCGTTCCGCGGGGGTGATGGATCAATTTTTTAACTCTCGGCGGGAGAAACGATGGGTATGGCGCTGTCGGACATCGCCGCCGGGCTGGAGGTCACCACCGAGCAGCGCGAGCGGGGGGTCGCTGCCGTCTACGACACCGGCCGGGACCTGCCTACCCGGCTGGCGGCGTTCGAAGACGACCTCCCATGCGACGCGGCGTCGGCGGCGACGCTGGTAGAGGCCTACACCGGCGGCCGCAGCGTCGGGGAGTGCGCCCGCCGGGCGGGCCTGTCCCCGGTCGCGGCGGCGAAGACCTTGCACCTCCTCGGGGTCGAGGGGGTCTGTCCGCTCTCGCCACAGGGCCGTCGGATCCTCAGGGACTGGCTGGCCGGCGACCTCTCGCGGACCGAGGCCCGGCAACTCGCCGGGGCCAGCGAGACGGAGTTCGCGCTGGCCACCTTCGTGGAGACTCACGACCCGGTTTCCGGTGCCAGGGAAGCGGTGGACGGGGACCTTCGCCCCGGCGACGACGGGGACGCCCTCGCGGACGCGATGAGCGACGTCGACGACCTGCTGGGGCCGTAGCGCACCCCGGGAGGTAGTGAGGTCGGACCTCGGTTTCGGTGCGCCGCTCGCGGGCGCCCATCAAAATAACGCTGATCGACGGCGTGGGAGGGCCGACTACGTGTTCTCGGCGTCCTCGGGCCGTTCGACCGACAGGACGACCTCGTTGTCGATCCGGCGGACGTTCTCGGATTCGACGGGGTAGGCGTCCTCGTCCACGTCGCCCCAGTCCAGCGCCGCCTTGATCTTGTCGGTGAACGAGGGGTGCGGGTCGACGTACAGCATGTCGTTGTCGACCTCCGCGACCATCCCGACCTTCTGGCCGGAGGCGTCGACCACGTCCTTGCCCTGGTCGCGGCTCGCCGGGACGGTCCGGGCGCCCTCGTCGGGCGTCGTCTCGCCCACGTCGGCCGTCGCGGTGTCTTCCTCCATGGCGGGTGCCGCGGCGCTCTCGTCCATCTCCGCGGTCTCGGTCGTTCCGGTCTCGACCGGTTCGGCCCCGGCCGTCTCGATCTCGGTGCGCTCGGCGATTTCGGCGTCGAGGACCTGGCTGGGACCGATGTCGGTCGAGAGGAGCTGGTCGGCGACGACGCCGAAGGCCAGTTCGTGTTCCTGGACGACCTCCTCCTCGACGATCCGGCGCTGGTACAGTTCCGAGGTCATGGTACCGTCGCCGATCTCGGTCTGGAGGTGGTCCCCCTGGAGGACCGTGTCGACGTCGGCGTCGCCCGCGACGACGCCGCTCTCGAGGATGTCCCGCTGGATGCCCTCGGCGTCGACCGACGCCTCGATCCTGTCCTCGGCCAGCGTGTCGGTTTCGGTCACGTCGGTGTCGGTGATCCGGCTCTCGATGGTGATCCGTTCGAGGTCCTCCCGGGTGACAGACATCGTGTCCCGGACCTCGACCGTGATCAATCCCTGCTCCATGTCGGCGTCTTCGTACCCCCGTTCGTACTCCGTCTCGTAGAGGCCCATCTCCTCGTCGAGGACGTCGGTGAGGGGGTCCTCGTCGACGCGCCGCTCGTCGAGCCACGCGGCGAGTCCGTCGGCGTCGAGGATCTGGTCCCCGAACTCGCGTTCGACGAGTTCACGGCCGACGACCTTGCTGTCGACGAGCTGGCGGTCGACGACCTCGTGTTCGATCGTCTCCGTCTCGGTGATCTCGGCCTCGATGACCTGCGTCTCCGTCACGGTGGTCGTGACGGTTTCGCCCTCCAGTAGCTGTTCCTGGATCTCTTCGTCGTCCAGCGCCGCACGCTCCGCGATCAGGTCGCGTTCGAGGAGGTCGTAGCGCCACCCCTCCTCACCTTCGCCGCGGTCGACCAGCGCGAGGTCGCGCCGTTCGAACTCCTCGTGAAACTCCGACCACTCCATCGGTTCGTGTTCGGCCATCTCCTTCTCGGCTCCGCTCCGCGGGAGGAATCGTACGGTCGGTTCCTCGCCCGGCGTTCCGACCGGAACGACGTCGTAGTCCCTGGCCCAACTCTCGACGGTCTCGGGATCGCTGGTGACGCGGTGCCCCTCGTCGGTTCTGTCTGCAGTCATGACACCTGAGCTACGCCCGACCCGCACATAGTGGACGAAGACCGTTCAGGACGGCCGCGAGCGGTCGGGTCGGCTTTCGTCGGGACCGCATCGAGGAAACGGTGACTTACCCCAGCGCGCGCCCGGGAAACACGACGTTATCGGGCCGCCGGGACGGTACCGGCCGGTCAGGACAACCGCTCCAGCAGGCCTTTCTCGGGGAACGAGAGGTCCAGGGCGTCGTCCACGAGCGCCTCGGACGCCCGGGCGACCGACGGGGCGAACGCGGCGTCGGGGTCGAGGACTGCGGGCGCCCGCTCGACGCTGGACGCGTCGCTCTCCGGGACGGCGACGTCCGCACTGCCGACCGTGTTCTCGCCGTCGGCGCGGTTTGCCACGACGACGTCGGCGTCGGCCCCGACGTCAGCGAGTCGGCCGCGGACCCGCTGGAGGGCGTTGACGCCGCGGCCGGACGCGGGGGCGACCAGGCCGACGCGGTCGGCCGTCGTGACCGCCGCCACG
Organism: Halobacteriales archaeon QS_1_68_20; assembly: GCA_003021085.1. Classification (GTDB taxonomy): domain Archaea; phylum Halobacteriota; class Halobacteria; order Halobacteriales; family PXRE01; genus PXRE01. Next base: position 13,916 of record PXRE01000012.1, read on the forward strand.
GCCGGGTTGGTCGAGACCGGCGGCGCGTCCACGAGCACCACGTCGAACCGGTCGCTGGCGCTCGCCAGCGCCGACTCCAGCGAGCGGGCCGCGCCGGCGGTCCCGGCGCGGGCGAACCGCTCGAACGGTGCCCGGGCGGGACAGGCGGCCACCCGGCCGTCCGTCTCCCACGGGAGGTCGACCGTGGCCTCCGCCAGCGGTTCGTCGTCCGCGAGCACGGCGGTCGCGTCGGGGTCGACGTCGCCGGGGACGTAGTCCACCAGCCCCTGGGTGGCGAAGGCGACGTCGAACGCGAGGACGTCGCGGCCGGTCCGCGCCAGGGTCGCCGCAACCTCGACCGTCAGCCGCGTGGCCCCTGCGCCGCCGCAGACGCCCACGACGGCAACCGTCGATGGGGTATCGTCCATGCCGGGAACTGTTCCGGGATCGTACAAAAACGTCAGGATCGTCGAGAGCGCCCGGGAACCGCCCGACGGAGGCGGTCCGGCCGCGGCTCGCCTGCCTCGGGCGGTGGGTTTACCCGGTCGGCGCGGCTACGTCCGGACGATGCCATCCGCACTGATCGTCGTCAGCGAGCACGGCTACTGGGGGGAGGAGTGCATCGAACCGCTGACCACCTTCGAGGACGCGGGGTTCGACGTGACCGTGGCCACGCCGACCGGGAACCCGCCGGAGATCGACGAGCGGTCGGTCGATCCCGACAACGTGGGCGAGGAGACCGCCGAGGAGATCCGCGAGGTCCACGAGAACCACCCCGAACTGAACGACCCCGAGAAGGTGACTCGCGTCGTCGCCGCCGACTACGACGCGGTCGTCTTCCCCGGCGGCCACGGCACCGAGTGGGACGTGAACCAGGACACCCACGCCCGCGGCCTGCTGGTCGACGCCGTCGCCGGCGACAGCGGCAAGGCGCTGGTGGTCTGTCACGCCGTCGGCATCCTCGCGTTCGCCCGCGACGACGAGACGGGCGAACCGCTGGCGAAGGGCCGTGACGTCACCGGTTTCCCGAACGAGTGGGAGGAGAACATCGTCGACGAGGACGACCTCATGCCCGACGGTCGGAAACTCCCCTACTGGGTCGAGGACCGGGTGGAGGCTGCCGGGGCCAACTGGGACGCCGAACTGGACGAAGAAGAGAGCGTCACCGTCGACGGCGACCTGATCACCGCCCGTGGCCCGGGGTCCTCGGCGGCGGCCGCCCAGGCGTTACTGGACGAACTCGGCGTCGAGGCTCCCGCGGGCGACTAGATCAGACGACCTGGACCCGGACATCCGTCACCCTTCGCCAGCGCCACCGACGGCCAGCACCGGAACGGTCGACAGCCGGACCACCCGCTCGGTGACGCTACCCGTGCTGACGATCCGGTCGAGGCCGGTCCGGCCGTTGGTCCCCATGACCACGAGGTCGACCCCGTAGTCGTCCGCGGCGTCGACGATCACCTCGTGGGGGACGCCCCGCCGGAGGTGTCTCTCGACGGGGACGCCCGCACGGTCGCCGGCCGCCGAGGCAGCGTCCAGGGCCGCTTCGCCTTCGGACTCCATCCCTTCGACGACGACGTCGTACTTCGCCACGGCCGGGTACGTCTGGTCGACGACGTACAGCGCGTGGACCGTGGCGTCCTGGTCGGCGGCCAGGTCGATTGCGTGTTCGACCGCGGTTTCCGCCGGAGCGCTCCCGTCGGTCGGGACGAGAATCGAGTCGTACATCGGCGGGTGTCTCGACCCGGAGACGCTTAAGTGTACGCCAGCTGACTTCCCGGGCGGACGCAGTCGGGCGGTTCCGCCCCCGCGGCCGCTGTCCGCCGGACCGTCTCGACGTATCGTTAGATTATAGCCCGCTCCGTCGCTTGCATCCGACAATGACCATTGAGGACCGCGGCGAGGCGTACGTCATCACGCACGCGCTGGCGAAACACACCCTCTCGGACCTCCGGTCGGTGGAGACCGAGCAGGTAGAGTTCCGCAAGGGCCTGGTGAAACTCGGCCGGATCGCGGGCTACGAGATCATCGACGGCCGCATGGAAACCGAGTACGTCAGCGTCCAGACCCCGCTGGAGGAGACCATGGGCGAGCGCGTCAAGGGCCTGGACGACGTCGTCATCATCAACGTCCTGCGGGCCGCGACGCCGTTCGTCGAGGGGCTCCTGAAGGCCTTCCCCCGCGCCCGCCAGGGCGTCATCTCGGCGTCCCGCGACGAGGCGGCCGGCCGCGACGAGGACGGCACCTTCCCGATCACCGTCGACTACGTGAAACTGCCGGAGATCCACGAGGAGGACACCGTCATCGTCGCCGATCCGATGCTCGCGACCGGGTCGACGATGTGCGCCGTGCTGGACCACGTGCTGGAGGGCGCCCCCGAACCGGACAACCTGTTCGTCCTCTCGGCGGTCAGCGCCCCGGAGGGCCTGGTCCGTGTCGACGAGGAGGTCCCGGAGGCCGACCTGCTGACGGTCGCCATCGACGAGGAACTGGACGACGACGGCTTCATCGTCCCCGGGCTGGGCGACGCCGGCGACCGGGCGTTCCGCACGACCTGAGGACCGGAAGAAGTTCTGCCTGGATGGGGACGGGGCCCCACCCCAGGTGCCGCTGGAGTGCTCCCCCTGACCCGTCCCCGGGACGGCGTTGGGTCGACGAGGGTATCAGGGTATCCCGTGCACGTCGTTCGCAGTCCGGCCGATGTGCACGGAGTGAACGTCGTCCGGACCTCCGGCGGGGATCACGTGAAGTCGTCTTCCGACAGCGGCGTGGCCGCCGAACGGTACTCCTCGTACCGCCGTTTTCCCCACCGCCTGACCGCTTCGTCTCCGGTGTCGAGCAACGCCCGCGGGAGTCCCTCGTCGTCCTCGACGCCGACCTGCACGGACCCGTCGTCCGGCAGGCCGAGGTGGAACGGGACCTCGTCGACGACCGACACGGACAGGCGGCCGGTCGCGAGCGGTTCGCGGAACAGGTCCGCGTACGGCTCCTCCCGGATGGTCGCGGCAACGTCCGCGGAGACGACGATTTCGGCCTCGAGGTGGCCGGCCACGATCCGGTCGTGAACCCGGCGAATGCCCTCGCGGTCGATGGACGGGAACAGGCCACGGAACCGCTTTACCGACTGCATCAGTTCGGTCTGGTGGATCGCCGGGGCGTACGGGTCCCCCTCGGAGGCCACGACGACCTCCGCGTCGTCGAGACTGCGGAGGTCGAAGTCGGGGTCGGTCTCCGGCAACCAGCGGAACACGGGGGCGACGGACTCGGCGGTCCGGACCGCGTCAGCGAACTCGGCGTACGCCGACAGCACCGCCGATCCGACCGGCGTGATCACGTAGCCGTCGTCGGTTTCCGCGACCCAGTCCAGTTCAGCGAGGCCGTCCAGCGCCCGCTTGACGGTGCTTCTCGACGCGTCTACCCGGTCCTGGATCGTCCGGCGAGACAGCGGTCCGTCATCGTCGAGCGCCCGCAGTACTTCGACCCGGTGGGTCGACGACGCGAGGAAGTCGATCCGTTCTGCGATGTCCGCCACCGATTTCCTCCCATGGGCCTGATCTCTCGACCCGGTAATAAACAACCGGGCGCGTTCTCCGGGTCCGAGAGCGGCGGCGGGCCGGGGGACGGCGCCAGCGCACAACACCTAAGTCCCCCGGCGGAGTGGATCCTGACGATGAGCGACGAGCCCTGCGACGCCTGCGGGGAGTCCGTCGAGGAGGCGCTCGCCCGGACCGTCCGCCTGACGGTCGATCGCTCCCAGATCGACGTCCAGCGCCTGTGCCCGGACTGCTTCGCGGAGTGGATCGACCGCTACCAGCACGAGATGCAGAACGACCCGGGTACCCTCGAGGACGGCGACTCCGAGATCATCGTCGACTAGCCCCCGACCCCTTCGTTTCAACTGGAGATTAGTCAATTAACGAACAGGTTCGGTCAGGTGTCGGTCGGTAACGGATCCGGTCGAGACGGCGACGGAATCAGCGCGGGCCGTTCACTCGTAGATCAGCACGATCGCGCGCTCGGATTCGACGACCTCGGCGTCGACGCCGGCGTCGACGTTGTACTCCTCGGTGATCGACAGCCAGTCGGCGTCGACGACGACGACTTCGTTCCCGAGGTCCAGTTCGACTTCACCGTCCTCGTTCAGTTGCTGCTGGATCTCCGCGGGGCTGGCGTCTTCGAGCGCGCCCAGGACCGGTCCGGTCTGGTCGCGGAACTCCTGGCCGATGGACGCCTCGTCGGGTTCGATCTCGGTGGGTTCGAGTTCGGCCGGCGGTTCGCCCTCCTCGATGGTCACCGTCGCGTTGATGGTGTTCTCCAGGTCGCGGGTCTCCGGCTGCCGGGGGAGTCCCTCGTCGGGGTAGACCTCGACGGCGTCGAGTTCGGCGTTCAGCGGCATCCCGCGGTCGGACTTCCAGCCGCGGACGGCGCTGGCGACGTCGGCGATCAGTTCGCCCGCCTGCTCGGCCGTCTCGTCGACCATCCCGAGTTCCGGCCACTCGGTCAGGTGGACGCTGCCCTCCGCGCCGGGGAGGTTGTCCCACAGTTCATCGGTGACGAACGGGACGAACGGCGCGAGCATCCGCAGGCTGGCGGAGACGGTGACGAACAGGGCGTGCTGGGCGGCCTCCCGGTCCTCGGGGGTACCGTCGTACAGCCGTCCCTTGACGAGTTCGACGTAGTCGTCGGCGAAGTCGTGCCACACGAAGTCCCGGATCGTCCGGAGCGCCTCGTCGAATCGGTACTCGTCCATGGCGTCGGCGACGCTCGCGGCGACCCGGTCGGCCTTGCTGAGGATCCACCGGTCGGCCTCGCGGTACTCGGGGTCGGCGATGTCGGGGGTGTCCTCGTCGAGGTGCGAGAACGTGAACCGGCAGATGTTCCAGATCTTGGTGAGAAAGCGCGAGGCGCTCTTGACTTCCTTCCACTGGAACTGGACGTCCGTCCCGGGCTGGCCGCCCAGCGCGATGGCCTGCCGGAAGGCGTCGGCGCTGTACTCCTCCAGCACCTCCTCGGGCTGGACGAAGTTACCCTTGGACTTGGACATCTTGTTGCCGTCGTCGCCCATCACCATGCCGTTGATGAGGGCGTCCTCCCAGGGGATCTCGTCGACCAGCGCGTCCGTCCGGAGGACGGTGTAGAACGCCCACGTCCGGATGATGTCGTGGCCCTGCTCGCGCACCTGGGTCGGCTCGAACGCCTCGTCGGGCCAGCCGTTGGCGTACAGCGCCGAGATGGACGAGTCCATCCAGGTGTCCATGACGTCGGTCTCGCCCTCCCAGTCGTCGGCACCGCACTCGGGGCAGGAGCCGACGGCGGGGTCCTCCTCGGTCGGGTCGACCGGGAGTTCGTCGACGCTGGCGATGTTGACGTGGTCGCACTCCCCGCAGTACCAGGCCGGGATGGAGGTGGCGAACTCCCGCTGGCGGGAGATCACCCAGTCCCACTCCATGCTCTCGGTCCACTCCTCGAAGCGGGTGTACATGTGCTCGGGGATCCACTCGACCTGCTGGGCCTTCTCGAGGATGGACTCCTGGTCGACCTCGATGAACCACTGCTCCTTGCTGAGGATCTCGATGGCCGTGTCACACCGCCAGCAGGTGCCGACCGACTGCTCGGTCGGTTCGGAGTCGAGGAGGTAGCCCTCGGCCTCCAGGTCGGCGGCGATCTCCTCCTTCGCTTCGTCGATGGTGAGGCCGGCGTAGTCGTCGGCCAGCGACGACAGGTGGCCGTCCTCGGTGAACACCGGCCGGAGGTCCAGGCCGTGCTCGGCCCACCAGTCGACGTCCTGCTTGTCCCCGAAGGTACAGACCATCACGGCGCCGGACCCGAAGTCGGCGTCGACGTCGTCGTCGGTGAACAGCGTGACCTCCTGGCCGAACAGCGGGACCTCGAAGGTCTCGCCCGCCCGGCCGTCGTAGCGGTCGTCGTCGGGGTCGACGGCGATCCCGACGCAGGCGGCCAGCAGTTCCGGCCGGGTCGTGGCGATCTCGATGTCGTCGCCGTCCACGCCGGGGAACGTCAGGTAGTACAGCGTGCCCTGGCGGTCCTCGTTCTCGACCTCGGCGTCCGCGATGGCGGTGTTACAGCGCGGACACCAGTTGACGGGGTGCTCGTCCCGGTAGACGTAGCCGTCCTCGGCCATCTCGACGAACGACTGCTGGGTCAGGCCCCAGTACTCGGGGTCCATGGTCTGGTACTCCTGAGTCCAGTCCTGGGAGAACCCCAGGTCCCGCATGGTGTCTTTCATGGCCGCGATCTGTTCCTCGGTGTGCTCGATGCACATCTCGCGGAACTCCTGGCGGGACACCTCCGTCCGGTCGATGCCGTGTTTCTCCTCGACTTTCACCTCCGTCGGGAGGCCGTGGCAGTCCCAGCCCTGGGGAAACGAGACGTCGAACCCCTGCAGTCGCCTGTACCGGGCGGCGAAGTCCTGGTAGCACCATCCCAGGGCGTTCCCGATGTGGAAGTTGCCCGTGGGGTACGGCGGCGGCGTGTCGATCACGTAGTCCGGGGCACCGCTGTCCTCGTACTCGTATACGTTGCGCTCGAACCAGTCGCGCTTCCACTTCGGCTCTATCTCGTCCGGTTCGTAACTATCGCTGAGGTCTGTCATCGTTGTCTGGCGTCGCTGTCGATTATCCTGGTCTCGCTCCACGGAACAGTACCCCGAGAAAAATCCACCGTCTTACCCACGTACTACGACGGTCATGAGTTACCGGGAATAGCAAAGGTGCCCCAATAAGCGTTTCCATACATTCGCCACCGTCTCGGCCGACGAATTCGGGAGACGAAACCGGGGTGGTCCTTGTCACCAATTCACTCGCTTCGTTTAAAGGTTGTGTGGATAACACGAAACGGGGTTCGGCGGACAGTTCGACCCAGGTGCCCCGCAACCGCTGGCCGACCGTTCAGTCCTCGTCGGTGCGGCCGGTCAGGTCGGCATCGGCATCGCGTTCCAGCGCGGGCGGGGCGTCGTGGTACTCCAGGTAACCGTCGAACCAGCGGGCGATGCGCTCGATGCGGTCGACGACGTGGTAGGGGTCGCCCGAGCGGGACAGTTCGTGGCCCTCCCCGGGGTAGCGCACGAAACGGGTGTCGACGCCGTGCTTGCGGAGGATGCGGTGGTACAGTTCCGCGGTACAGGCGGGCGTCCGGTAGTCGTCGTCGCTGTGGATCAACAGCGTCGGGGTGTCGACCTCGTGGGCGTGGCCGGTCGGGGACTGCTCCCAGAGGAACTCGGGGTCCTCCCAGGGCGTCGCGTCGAAGTCGCCCTCGACGAGTTTGTACGCCTGGTCGGTCGACCCGTAAAAGCCCGTCAGGTCGTAGACGCCACGCTGGGCGACGGCGGCCTCGAAGTAGTCCGTCTGGCCGATCATCCAGCTCGTCATGAACCCGCCGAAACTGCCGCCCGTGAGGAACACCTGGTCGTCGTCCACGTAGTCGCGGTCGGCCACCGCTTCGACGCCGGCCATCACGTCGGACATGGTGACGTCGCCCCAGTCCCGTTCGATGGCGGCCATGAAGTCCTCGCCGTACCCGGCCGACCCCCGCGGGTTCGACCAGAAGACGACGTAGCCCCGCGCCGCCAGCGTCTGGAACTCGTGCCACATCGTTCCGCTGGTGGTCCACATCGCGTGGGGGCCGCCGTGGACCTCCACGATCAGCGGGTACGTCTCGTCGGGGTCGAAGTCCGGCGGCGTCAGCACCCATCCCTGGAGGTCGGTGCCGTCCTCACTATAGGCCAGTTCCTCCGGTTGACTCACTGCGCGCGCGTCGAGATAGTCTGCGTTGACGCGGGTGAGTCGTTGCTCCTCTGCGCCGCCGCGGGTGCTCACGAACAGGTCCCCGGGGTGGTCCCAGTCGCTGCGGACGAACGCGACCACGTCGTCGCCGACGTCGAAGCCGTCCACGGTGGCCCAGTCCTCCCGGACCACGGGCTCGGCGTCCGTGTCGTCCCAGCGGACCGACCACAGCGTCTCCGTGCCCTCGTCGGGCGTGGCGAAGTACAGCGTCTCGCGGCTGGGCCCCCACTGTGGGTCGGCCTCGTACCCGAGCGTCCGGTCGAGGTCCGCCGTCGGGTGGGTCACGTCGCCGGTGTCGGCGTCCAGCACCTTCAGTTCGGTCGGCCGGAGCGAGGGCCGGTCCGGTTCGGTGAACAGGTGCGCGACCCGGCCGTCGGCCGTCGCCGCCAGGCTTCCCTCGGGCCCGGTCGTCGTGTGGAGGCAGTCGTGCTCGTCGGCGTCCACGTCGTAGGCGACGATGGTGTACTCGATGGCGTCGTCGGGGTCGGGTTCGGTGTCGGCCACCGTGTAGTACAGCGTCGAGGCGTCGCCCCACGAGACGCTCCCGTGGTCGTAGTCGTCCGCGGTGACTCGCTCGACCCGGTCGTCGTCGCCGGCGTCGTCCCCCAGCGTCACGACGTAGACGTGGTCGCGTCCGCCGTCGAAGTACCGCTGGGCCGTCCGGTAGACGGTGCGGTCGATCACCCGCGGATCCGGCGCCTCGCGCTCGTAGTCCCCGGGCACCGACAGGTCGTGGTCGTCCTCGCGCTCCCCGGGTCTGACGCTCTGGAGGAAGGCGATGCGCGTCCCGTCGGGACTCCACTCGATACCGGAGACCGCACCGGCGACGTCGGTCACCTGGCGGGCTTCCCCGCCGTCGACCGGGGCGACCCACAGCTGGCGGCGGTGCTTCTCGACTCCCCTGGAGGTGACGAACGCCAGTCGGTCGCCGCTGGGACTCCAGCGCGGTTCGCCGTCGAGGTGGCCCGCGACGGTGAACCGGCGCGGTTCGTCCCCGCCGGTCGAGGCGACGTACACGGTCGACTCGTACTCCTCGTCGTCCTGCGGTTCCTGCCGGAGGAACGCGACCTCCTCGCCGCCGGGCGACACGCGCGGGTCCGCGACCCCCACGATGCCGTGGAAGTCGGCCGCCTCGATGCGCTGCATGCCCCCGGGTTCGGGACGGGGTGTCAAATGGTTTCGGTTCGGAAATTGCTGGCGGTGCGACGACGAGACTGCCGGACGGGACCGGTCGACGGTCCCCCGCGAGGTGGCAGTTGCCTCGGGTCGGCCACGAGCGACGGACCCGGGCTCTCTTGCCCGGTCACGGATCGGCGGGATTCGCTCTCGGTGGGGGGCGAAACCTGGGGCGGCTACCCCCCGTCAGCGTGGTCGCGCTCAGTACGAGCAACAGCCGTTACTGGAGCAACGACAGTCACTCGTCACCTGCCAGTTGCAGTCGGTGCCACAACAGTACGTCTCCCAGATGGAACAGTTAACGTTTCGCTGGCAGTTGTAGTTCGACGAACACGACTCGTCGACCTTGTCACAGTGGCCCATCGTCGTCGGCCCGTCGTCCCTGATCCGGGGGGCTGCCCCGCGTGTGTGGACGGTCTCCCAGGCGCGCTCGGCGGGCGCCCCGAGTTCGATCCTGGCCGGATCGTCGACGATGTCGCCCTGGCTGGCCAGGGTTAGCAAGTCGTCGATGAGTGCGCTCATGCGGCCGAACGCGTCGTCGACCGCCGCCAGGGCGTCGTCCTCGCACTCGCAGGCTTCCCGGGCGTGCTCCAGATGACCGCTGGCGACCGAAAGCGGGTTCCGGAGGTCGTGAGAGACGATGCTCACGATGTTCGCGGCGAGGATCCGCGCCACCCGGACGTCGGACTCACCGAACGCGTCGGGGACGGTCGAGCCGACGTTCATGACGCCGTACTTCCCCAGCGGCAGGATGATCTCGGCTCGAACGACGGTGTCCGGGTTGTACACTCGATCCTCGTCGTGGACGTCGTCGGAGGTGAGAACCTCGCCGGTCTCGAACGCCCGCCAGGAGAGACTGTTGCCCGGCCGATAGACGATGTCGTCGTCGAACAGTTCGTCGCACGTTCCGGTGCGCTCGGCTAGCCTGAGCACTCCCTCGTCCGGATCGTACAGCCACGTGGCGCTGATGGGGTGGCCGAGCACGTCCTGGGCGGTCTCGACCGCGACGGCGCACACCTCCTGGCGTGTCGTCGCCGCCATGAGCCGTCGGGTGGCGTCGTGCGGGGGTTCCAGCGCTCGGTCCATCGAGTCCGATTCACGGTCGATCGAGTACGATTCCACGTCACCCACTCGTGGACGAAGGGCCGCTACTGCAACTCGATCTTCCGGACGTAGGGCTGGGACCGGAGTTCGTTGAGCAACTCGCCCGGCAACTGCTCCTCGGTGACGACGTGGAGTCGCGGGTCCTCGCTAAACTCCGGGTCGTCGCTGACGGTCTGGCGGATGGAGACGCCACTGTCGGCGATGCGGCCGGTTACGTCCGCCACGATGCCCGGTTCGTCGGCGTCGTGGACGGCGACGGTCAGCACCGTCAGGTCCAGCAACGGCGCGAGGTCCATCAGGCTCGGAATCTGGGAGATGTTCTGGAAGATGCGGCGCAACTGCTCGTCGGCGAGGATGGCGTCCGTCGTGGAGTCGACGACCCGCCGGTCGACGTCGATCTCGCGGGCGATCTGGGTGTTGGGAATCTCGATGCCGCCGGAGACGACCCGCCCGTCGTCGTTGACCGAGAAGCCCCGCTCCAGCATGAGGCGGATGACCGCCTGCTGGCTCGGACTTCCCTCGAACTTGGCGAGGATCTCGTCGAACATCGAGGAGTCGTCGCTCATTCCTGGTCCCGTCTTGCGCATCTGCCAGCATAAATCAGGGGGACCGACTCCGGCGCCGGCGGCCCCGGTCGGCGGAATCCGCCCGTGAACGCCCCTAGGCGACCGCGAGCACGCTGGTTCCCGTCGCCGTCAGGTAGACGACCCCGTCGACGACGACGGCGGGGGCGTGAATGTCGTCCCGTGGATCCACGCGCCACCTCCGGTCGCCGCTGGTGTCCAGGGCTACCAGATCGCTGCCAGCTCCGAAGTATACCCTGTCGTCGACGACCACGGGACTGGTCTCTGGCGTCTCGACGTTCCGCGCCCATCGCGTCTCCCCCGTCGCTGCGTCGACGGCCCGGATCTGCGCTTCCTGCAACGAGGGGCCCGCCTGTACGTAGAGGGCCCCCCTGGCGAGGGCGGGGGACCCGGTCACGTACCCCCCGTCGTCGAACAGCGTCCACTCCTCGGTACCGTCGGAGCGTCGAAACGCCGTCACGGAGGTCTGATCGGGCGCGTAGACGAGGTCCTCACCCACGACGACCGCGTCCCAGAGGGTTCCCGGTGTCGAGCGTTGCCACCGGATCTCACCGGTCACGGCATCCACTGCGTGCACGGTCCCGTCCTCGCTCCCGGCGTAGACGACGTCGTCGGCCACTGCGGGCTTCCCGCCGAGTCCTGGTGGGTCGCTCCCGCCACCCGTCAGGTCCGTTCGCCAGCGCAGTCCGTCGACCAGGCCCACCGCGACGAGTGCTCCGGCGTCGGTGCCGACGTAGAGTGTCTCGTCGACGACCGTGGGTGCGCCGAGGGTGTCGGTGCTCACGGTCGTGAGCGTCGTGGCGTCCCCGTTCGTCGCGTCCAGCGCGAACACGCCGTTCCCGTTCGCCGTGTAGACGGTTCCATCGGCGGTTGCGAGGGGGCCCGCGAGTCCCCGGGGGGCGCTGGTCTGCCAGGAGACGTCGCCGGACGCCGCGTCCAGTGCGTACACCGACTCCCGGCCGACGAAGACGGTTCCGTCGGCGACGACGGGTGCCCGGAGGAACAGTTCCGAGGTGGCAGCGACGTCGAAGGTCCACTGTGTAGTGGGGCAGTTCCCGGGACCGGTTCCGTCGGGGTCGTGCCCCGTGTTGCGGGCGTCGAAGTGCGGTGCGGGCCAGGTCCCGTTCACCGGACCGAGCGTCGAGTCGGCCGGCGTTTGGGTCGACCCGTCCCTACACGTGACGAGACCAGGGGACGGGGTCGACCTCGTCGAGAAACAACCGGCGAGACACGTCGGGCTACCTGCGACGATCGTCCGGAGGTATTCCCGGCGGTCCATCTCCCCCGGCGATTAGAGTTCGAACGGGAAGAACGGCAGGTCCGGCAACACCGCTTCGATCTCCGCATCCGGGATTGGATCGCCCTCGGGCCATTCACCGGTACTGCCGAACTCGAGCACCGGCTCACCGGCCACGTGCGGGACGACGTCGTCGTACTCGGGGAAGTCGTCGGGATGGACGCCCGGGACCCAGTCGGTGTACTCGTCGACCGTGTCCGAGATCAGCGGACCGAGCCCGCTCAGGACGTGCGCGGCGTAGAGGAGATTCGGGGCGTGGTACGGAGTGACGGCACGTGTCGCGGCTTCGCCGAGGAAGAACGCGAACCGTGGGTTCAGTCGCTCCTTCTTCTCGTACGGCAACTGCGTCATGTCGAACTGCCGTTCGTCCATGTACAGCGCGTGCTTCGGGAACATACTCGAGTCCCAGAGCCGGACGAACCGACGACCGTCGGGCAACACCGTGAACTCGACGAACGTGAAGATGTTCGGCGTCGCCGCGAGCAGGGCGATCACGGGATTGAGTTCGGTCGTCACGAGGGACCTGATCGGTTCGGGAATTTCCTGGATGATGTCCGCCACCTCCTCGCCGCCGACTTCGAACTTCCAGCCGAGGACCTCGTTGAGGAAGACGAGCGTGGAATCGTAGTTCGGCAGTTCGTCGATGAGGTGTTTCGCGACGGCCGTGTACCCCCCGAAGATCGTCGACACCTGCACCGCCTCGGTACCGTCGAGGCCGACGATCCTCGATCGCTCGAAGCGAGGTAGGTCCCCGCCTTCGAAGTAGTAGTTGCCGTTGCGCTCTTTCGCCCCGATGCGTTCCGCGTCGAGCCGGTTGATCTCTTCGCCCTCGATCGCCGTCATCGACCGCTCGCCGTCGAAGGAGATAGTCACGGAATCGCGGTCGATGGCCCCGTTGCCGTCGGTGTCGAACGCCACGTTGACGTCGTTGAACACCCGGAACTGATCGTGGGCCTCCCCCGGGAACTCGTCGCTGTACTTGTCCGGGAGTGGACTCGTCGCTTCGTCGAGGTCACCGTCCGGGCGCTGTTCGATCATGTCCCCGACGCCCCAGGCGTCGAACAGTGGCGGGGCCCTGACCTTCAGGACGTCCCAGCTGATGTCGATCTCGCCGAGTAGCCCCAGGTCGATCTCTTCGTCGACCTCGAACTCGAAGGTGTGTTCCTGCAGGAGGATCTCCGACACCGAACTGAACAACGGATCGCCACCTTCGGTGGAGTTCTCGTTCCCGCCCGGGATGAAGCTCAGCGTCGAGACGGTGGCGGACACCCCGCTGGACTGTCGGCCGAAGAACTGGGCCTGGTCGAACGCCATCGACGCGCCCCGTGCGTCGCCGTTGAACGCCAGACCCCCCGACTCGTAGGTCGAGGGGGATTCCGAGCCCTGGATCTGCGCCAGCACGCCGTTGTCCTCGGTCCCGTCCGGACCCTTGTCGTACAGCGTCGCGGTGATGGTGGTCGTGTCGGTGGATTCGTCGTAGTCCCAGTCGATGACCAGTTTGAGCCACTTGTCGGTGTGGTCGACGTCCGACAGCGAGGTCCGGGCGAGTTCGGTCCCCCGCCTGTCGACCTCGATGAGGAAGTCCCGTCCACCGCTGACGGCGACGTTGTACCCGTCGGGATCCTTGCTCGCGCTCTGGGCCGCGAACACGAACCGGAACTGGTTGGTCTCGTCCGGCTGGTAGAGGTAGCCACCGAACGTATCGCCGCGGGACGGGTACGGGAGGTCGCCGCTGACCGACACGCACTGGCTGTCGGCGGTACTGCCACCCCGGGACGGCAGCTCCAGTGCGTACTCGCCTTCGTAGGTGCGGTCCGTCCGCAGGTCGGTCCCGTAGGCCGTGTAGTCGTACTCCGAGAGGTCGCCGTCCTCGAAGTCGTCGATAATCTCCGTCCGGTCGGAGCCGTCGGTGACCGCGAACGCGTCGAAGTAGGTCGTGTTCGAGTAGCCGTTGTGGTTGTCCTGTCCGAAGTGGATGCCGCCACCCCGGTACTCCGTGTCGGTGTACTCGACGGACTGGACCGTCGCCCCGCCTGGATCGTACAGCGTCGCCCTCATCGTTCCCTGGCCGTCGACGTCCCAGCCCACTTCGACTCGATGCCACCCGTTCGAGAGGGACCCGAGGTCCTGCTGTCGTTCGATCCGTTCGTCCTTTCTGAACTGGACCGACTGGCCGTTCCGGACTTCGACGGCGTAGCCGCCGGCGTCGGGGCACCGCTGGTTTGTCTGGCTGAACCCGTCTCCCTGGGACGCGAAGCCACAGACGAAGACGTTCCCGCCGTCGTTGACGTAGAAGTGGTACTCGAAGGTCGTCCCGGGTTCGGGATAGACGTCCAGCCCCTCCCTGGACACCAGTGGATACTTCCCGTTCCCGTGGGTGTGGTGGCGACAGACTCTCGTGTTCGAGACTGCCCCGGTGTCCTCCACGATCGTCGCCTCACCCGTGAATCCGGTGTAGTGAGCGAGGTCGCTCCGTTCGAAGTCGTCGATGACGGTGGCCGCCGATGTCGGACGCTCACTCATCGCCACCACCTCCCTCCGGGCAGATCGGACCTCCGTCCGACGAATCCACGCTGAACTCCGCCCCGTCGCCCCGACCGTTCCGGGAGTGAGGACGTTCGATCACGCCCACCCACCTCCCAGCTTGAACGCCTCGCCGTCCAGCGTGAAGACGAACTTCTCGTCGGCGAGTCGCTCGACGGTGTACGGAACGGTCGTTCCGTCCGCGAACAGTATCCGGCCCTGTTCGGTGTCGGCGTCCCCCTCCTCGGGAATCGCGCGCTCGACGGACCCGTGTTCGCGGATCAACCGCTGTGTCAGCGCCGAGAGAGCGTTGGCCGTATAGTCGGTCGGGACGTCACTGAGTCGGACGTTGTCGAAGACGGCGAAGCCGCGGTACTCCTTCCCCGAGGCCGGCCCTCGGCCTTCCGGTTGCACGCTCGGGTCCCGGCCTGCCGGGTGCCACGTTATCTCCAGTCGTCGAGGAGAAGCCAGCGCCTCGTCCGGGAGGTCGCTCATGTCCCAGTACAGCGTACTGGATCGGTACTGCGGAACGCGGACGTCGTCTGACTCCGCGACGTTCGGTTTTCCCTTCCGGTTTCCACCCTTTCCGCCACGGCTGTCGTAGTGATACCGCATCGAGAAGACGACGTCGGCGTCGTCGCCGTAGGTCGCCGCGAGGACGTCGACGCCGAGGTGTGGTCGCTGGTCGAAGCTCGCGCCGCCGACGTTCGGCTTCTGGATCATCGGATGAGGGTCGCCGTCGATCTTGACGCCGAGAGCGTGCCCTCCCTGTGTGACCGCAGTGTCGAACGAGTCAGCGGAGACCCGGTGTAACTCGTTGCCGCCGTTCGTTTTCCAGCCGTCGAACCCGTCCTCGAAGCCGCCGAGCAGTTCGGCGTCCCCCTGCTCGGCACCGGCCATCGCCCCCTCTATCCCCACCCCGCCGAACGAAAGCACTCCCGTCAGGGACAGGGTTCTCAACACCGATCTCCGGTCTTGTTTCAGCTGAACGGGAAGATCCATGAACTAACGCGATATTCATAACTATTTAAATTGATGGTAATGTGTGAAAAGTCTCGAGTGGAAATTACAATCTGTCGAGCAAGGCGCTACTGACCATGGGGAATTCGGAAGTACTCACAGAACTCGACGGGTCCCTTACAGTTCGCCCTTCGTACTCGGCGTGTCGCTCCGCCGTTCGTCGAGCCGGGTCGCGTCGTCCAGCGACCGTGCGGCGGCCTTGAACAGCGCCTCGACTTCGTGGTGGGCGTTCTCGCCCTCCACGCTGGCGTGGACGGTCAGGCCGGCGTTGGTGGCCAGCGACCGCAGGAAGTGCCGGGCCATGACGGCGGTGAACTCACCGGCCCGTTCCTGGGAGAACTCGCCGTCGAACGCGAAGTACGGCCGGCCGCTGACGTCGACGACGACCTCGGCCAGCGACTCGTCCATGGGAACCTTCCGGTCGGCGAACCGCCTGATGCCCCGCCGGTCGCCCAGCGCCTCGTCGAACGCCTGCCCGAGCGTGATGGCGACGTCCTCGACGGTGTGGTGGTCGTCGACGTGGAGGTCGCCGTCGCACTCCACGGTCAGGTCGAACAGGCCGTGGCTTGCGAACGACTCCAGCATGTGGTCGAGAAAGCCCACGCTGGTGTCCACGACGGCCTCGCCGTCGCCGTCGACGTCCAGCACGACGTCGACCTCGGTCTCGGCCGTCTCGCGGCTCACGGCCCCCGTCCGGTCGGTCATGTCCGGTGCATGGCGTGCAGGGTACAAGGGAATTCCGGGACGTTCCAGTTTCACTTCCACTGCGCCGTCGGCGGTCGTTTATTATTCCGGAGCCCCAAGCCAGGAATCCAGCGCCCCTGCCGAGGAATCAACTGCCAGTATGGAGGTCCCTGACGCCGTGGCCCTCACCGGCGGCCGCCCGTGAACGGCTCCCCGGGTTTATTATCTACTAACTCGTGCTCGAAACGAATCTCGTCGCGCGTCTGGGGCTGGCCGCGTGGACGGGCCAGGGGTGCGGATCCAGAGGTGGACAAGGCATGCACCGACTCACCCGAGACCGCGAAATCGAGCCCGGCCGACCGAGGGACCGCGTCCGGCACCGGACGCCCCAGGGTGGTGACAGACAGTGAGTAGCTTCCATCGCCGGAACGTCCGGTTCGTCGTGGGCGTGCTGGTCATCGCCGTGATTCTCGCGGCGTTCCTCCACAGGCAGGTCAGCGGCGAACCGTTACAGCCCTGGATGGTACTGCTGGTGTCCGTACTCGGACTCGCCGCCGCGGCCGCCGTCTTCGGCAAGGACGCGGTCCGACTCGCCGCCGCGATATTCGGCGACGGCGAGTACTGACCCGGCCGGTCGGGTCCGCGTAATCGGCCCGGGATCACTACCTACTTCACGACGGTCGTCGAAGTGACGCCCATGTCCTCGCGGCGTTCGATCGTCGCCGGCGTCCTCGCCGTCCTCGGAGCCGTGGCCGCAGTCGCGTGGGTCGGCGTCTGGCGCATCCTGCCGGTCTCCGACCCCGTCACGCTCACCGTCGAGAACTACGACGACGACGCCCACGACGTGACCGTCCGGGTCGTAGACGACGGGACCGAGGCGTTCGCCGAGACGATCCGGGTTCCGGCCGCCGAGTCGGGCGACGGGCCGGCCCGTTCGGTCCGCGTATCGCGTGACGAGATCCTCGAACGAGTGGGCAGGTATCGCGTCGTCGCGGAACTGGCCGACGGGACGACCGACGAGTACGTCCTCGAACCGCTCGACGCGCCCATCTGGGGGACGAGGATGCCGGACCTGGTCGTCGTCGTCGAGGGCGAACTCGGCCGACTCCGGGTCGTCGGCACCGGCGGCCGACCCTGACGGGCGACCTTGACGGCCGGATGAGTGGTGGACCGTCGCCGCTGGCGGACGTTACGGAGCGACGGCGGACTGGACTTCTTCGAGGGTGAAGGCCCCTTCGTAGAGCGCGGAGCCGACGACCACGGCGGCGGCGCCGGCGTCCCGCAGCGCCACGACGTCCTCGACGGACGCGACGCCGCCGCTGGCGACGACCGGGATTCCGACGGCGTCGACCAGCCGTTCGACCGGGTCGGTCCTGACGCCGTCCATCCGCCCCTCGACGTCGACGTCCGTGAACAGGATCGCGGCGGCGCCGAGGTCCTCGTACCTGGCGGCGGCCTCGGTGGGGTCGAGGCCGGTCCCCTCGGTCCAGCCCTCGACGACGACTTCACCCTCGCTGGCGTCGAGGCTGACCACCACACCGTCGGGGTGTTCGTCGGCTATCTCGGCGACGATTTCGGGGTCCTCGACCGCCGCGGTCCCGAGGACGACCCGGTCGACGCCCCGGTCCAGCAGGTCGTGTGCGTCCGCAGCGGTGCGGATGCCGCCGCCGAGCTGGACCGGAACGTCGACGGCGCCGAGCAGTCGGTCGATGGCGTCGGCGTTGACGCGCTCGCCCTCGAAGGCGCCGTCGAGGTCCACGACGTGGAGCGCGCGGGCACCTGCCTCGACCCAGCGACGGCCGGCGTCTACGGGGTCGCCGTAGCGGCGGCCGGTGCCACGTTCGCCGCCGACCAGCTGGACCACCTCGCCGTCCTGGAGGTCGACCGCGGGGATCACCTCGAACTGGGGGAACGGATCCATGGGGGACCGGCGGGTCGCCGCCGGGGTAAATGCTCCGGGAGGTTCCCGTGACCGCTCAGGGAGATAGCATCGCTTAAACCGTTTACCGTCGTGGGTCGTCTCGTGAGCGAAGCCCTGCTCCTGGTCGGCGTCGTCGTCGCCCTGTTCGTGGGGTACAACATCGGCGGGGCGACGACGGGGCCGGCGTTCGGACCGGCCGTGGGCGCGGGCGCGATAACGAAGGTCGCTGCGGCGGCGCTGATGTCGGTGTTCTTCTTCGGGGGCGCCTGGACCATCGGCCGCCGCGTCGTCGACACGCTCGGCAAGGACCTCGTCCGTGACGCCAGCGTGTTCACCCTGGAAGCGAGCATCGTCGTCCTCTTCTTCGTGGGACTCGCGCTGTTCGTCGGCAACATCTTCGGCGTGCCGGCCTCCACGTCGATGACCGCCGTCGGGTCCATCGCGGGCCTGGGCATCGCGTCCGGCGAACTCGACTGGGCGGTGATGGGCGAAATCGTCTCGTGGTGGATCGTCGCGCCCGTCGTCGGCTTCTGGGTCTCCGGCGTCGTTGGCCGGTACTTCTACCCGACGATCAACCGCTGGGTGGCCATCGACAGCAGCGACGGGCCGCTGTTCGACGTCCGGCGGGTCGGCCCGCTCCCCTATCCAGCCCCGGGCCCGAACACGTCGCGCCGGGAGTTCGTGGGGTCGCTGGTGGTCGTCGCCATCGGGTGCCTGATGGCGTTCAGTTCCGGTACCTCGAACATCGCCAACGCCATCGCGCCGCTGGTCGGGAGCGGCGAACTGGCGATGAACCCCGGCATCCTCGTCGGGTCGGTCGCCGTCGCCGTCGGCGCGTTCACCATCGCCCGCCGGACGCTCGACACGCTGGGCAACGACATCACGAACCTGCCGCTGACGGCCGCTATCGTCGTCGCCACGGTCAGTTCCGCGCTGGTGGTCTTTCTCTCGGCCATCGGCGTCCCGGCCAGTTTCGTCGTCATCGCCACGATGAGCATCGTCGGCCTGGGCTGGGGACGGGCGACCCGGACGACCACGATCAGGGAGGGCGTCCGCGGCGAGGGGACAAGCGTCTCCGTGGGCGCGCTCACCGCAGAAGAGGAGGGCGAGGAACTCCCCGACATCGGGGAGGAGGACCCGGCCGACATCCCCCAGACCTCGGACCTGTTCGACCCCTCGACCACGGGCCGGGTGATCGTCATGCAGAACGTCGTCCCGGCCATCGCCACGGTCGGCTCGTACCTCACCTTCCGATTGCTCCCCTGGTTCGGGCTCTGACCCCGGCGAAGCGACGGAGAAAGAGCAAGTTCTAACAGTCCGGCCGTCGAATCCCCACTGATGCCAACCGTAGAATACCTGAACTACGAGGTACTCGACGACCACGGCTGGGACATGGACGACGACGACCTCTTCGAGAAGGCGGCCGACGCCGGCCTCGGGGAGGAGGACTACGGCACCCTCGACGTCAACGAGGGCGAGTACATCCTGGAGGCCGCCGAGGCGCAGGGCTTCGACTGGCCGTTCTCGTGTCGCGCCGGTGCCTGCGCCAACTGCGCGGCCATCGTCAAGGAAGGCGACATCGACATGGACATGCAGCAGATCCTGTCGGACGAGGAGGTCCAGGAGAGGAACGTCCGGCTGACCTGCATCGGGTCGCCGGCCGCCGACCAGGTCAGGATCGTCTACAACGCCAAGCACCTCGACTACCTCCAGAATCGCGTCATCTGATCGGGACCGGTCCCCTTCTGGACCCGACTACCAGGAAACAGTCGCGCTCGCCGCCGGTGCCGTCGCGCTGGCACCGGCGGTCCAGTTTTCCCACCCGGGGTACGAACACCCCGCCCGGGGGAGCGGCCGGTTCGCTCGCGCGCGGCCGACCGGCGATCCGCCGCGCAGTGGCGTGCGTCGAACGCCCGGTTTCCAACACCGGACATCACGGCGAAAAAATCGTCGTTCGTCGAACTCGACGCGCCGCCTTTGGCCGGTTAACGTGTCGACGGCCAGATGGAGCCCCCGTCCACCGCCCGAATTCCGCGCTCTCGGGCCCCTCACGAGTTGTTTCTTTGTCACTTAAACACGCCCGATATGCTGGGCGATAGCTTGTTAATTTAATTGTACCACATATTGTATATGAACTTTCGTAACCCGTTTCGTTCGGCCATAAAAGTGATAAAGGGGAGATCGAACAGGTTCGTCTCGGCGTCCGCGATGGCGACGAACCTGGTGTTCGGGAGCGCCATGTGCATCGCGTTTCTCGGACTGGAACCGTTCCTGACTGACGTCGGATGCTGGCAGTACCTGGCGTTGACGACGCTCCTGCTCGGCGCCATCGTGTCGACGTTCCTGGACCACTACCACTGCCTGCCGGGTAGCGGCATCCGGACGTCGCTAGGCCTCGTCGGCGGCGCGATGTTCCTGGTGTACGCCTCCGGAACGCTGCTCCCTGCGGTGCCGCCGATTACCGAACCGCTCGGGGTCGCCATGAACCTCGTCTACTACGCGCTGGCGACGGCCGTGGTGCTGTCGACGACCGTGTTCCTGCACACGGTCGCTACCACCGAACGGCAACTCGAACAGGAGATACAGAGCCTCCAGTAACGACAAATAATATTCAAAATATGGCAGTCGAAAACAAGAGCCCGGTTCGATCCGTTCGACAGTTCGTCTGGGCGCTGTGGATCATCAACCGTTACGAGGCGTTGCTGGCGTACAACATCGGCTACTTCACGATGATCTTCGCGGGTGGGTACTACGTCGGCATCGAGTTGTCGAACCTGTGGCTGTACGGCGCGTTGTTCGGTGCCGTGTTGATGATGAAGTCCCATGCCTCGGTGGCGGACGCGCTCCACGACTACGACGCGGACAGCCAGAACGTCGAGAAGTCCTACGTCGCCGAGTCAGTCGACATCTTCGGCGAGGAGAACGCCCGGACGTTCATGATCCTCGAGATCCTGGTCTCGCTGTTCCTGTGGGGCTACCTCACCCACGTCACCGGTGACGTCCTCTTCCTGACCGCTGGCGTCGTGTCGGTGTTCTTCGGGTACACGTACTCGTACCCGCCGCGGTTCAAGGAACGGAACATCTTCAACCACGTCGTCACGTCCGGCGTCGACGTGTCCTGTCTGCTGATGCCCGGGTTCCTCCTCCTGACGGGTGAACCCGCCACGCGGTTCCTCCCCATCGCCGCCGTGGTGTTCTGCTACTCGCTGGCGTTCCACATCATGCACCAGGCCGGCGACACCTACCAGGACCGGCAGGCGTCCATTTCGACGTTCACCACCTACGTCGGCCTGGACGCCGCTCTCGCCATCAGTTCGGTCCTGCTGCTGGCGGCCGCCGCGATCTCGGTGTACCTCCGGTACCCCCTGATCGCGCTGGCGTGCATCGGGTACGGCTTCTACCTCGTCGCGCTGTACTACCAGACGTACGTCCAGCCCGAGAAAGAGCAGTCGCTGTCGGTGTCCAGGGCGTTCAGCGTGGCCCGGTGTGCGTCCATCCTGAACTTCACGCTCGCGGCCGACTTCTTCATCCTGGCGCTGCTCTGAGGCGCGGCGGTCCCGCCGAACTCTCGGTTCTCGTTGGTCGAACGCCTCTGCAGACCGCTGTGCGTTTTTCGCCCGCAGGCGCCCGTCTCGACGCGCCGAACGACCGCCGTCCCGTGCCCAATAAACGATCCCAACATCCCAGGGATAATTTATACTATTTCGAACTAACATAATTCGGGTATGGCGACCGAAGGTGCTACCAATCCTGCGAGTAGCGTGTTCGAGCGTTCGAAACGAACCTTCCAGCGGAATTCGACGCTGTCGATGGTGTCGACCATCGTGGTGTTGAACGTGGTGCTCGGTGCGCTTTCGTGCGTCGGCTGG
>PXRE01000013.1 GCA_003021085.1 Halobacteriales archaeon QS_1_68_20
CCCGACCGAGGAGTCGAAGGTGTTCACCACGGCCGCCGACAACCAGCAGTCCGTCCAGATCCGCGTCTTCCAGGGCGAGCGCGAGATCGCCGAGGAGAACGAACTGCTCGGCGAGTTCATGCTGAGCGGCATCCCGCCGGCGCCGGCGGGCACCCCGCAGATCGAGGTCACCTTCGCCATCGACGAGAACGGCATCGTCAACGTCTCCGCCGAGGACAAGGGCTCCGGTAACCAGGAGGAGATCACCATCGAGGGCGGTGCCGGTCTCAGCGACGAGGAGATCGAGCAGATGCAGGAGGAAGCCGAGGAGCACGCCGAGGAGGACCAGCGCCGCCGCGAGCGCATCGAGGCCCGCAACGAGGCCGAGTCCGCCATCCAGCGCGCCGAGACGCTGCTGGAGGAGAACGAGGAGGCCGTCGACGACGACCTCCGGGAGTCCATCGAGGAGAAGATCGAGGACGTCGAGGCGACGCTGGAGGACGACGGCGCCACCAAGGAGGACTACGAAGAGGCCGCCGAGGCGCTGAGCGAGGAACTGCAGGAGATCGGCAAGCAGATGTACCAGCAGCAGGCCGCCGAGGGCGCGGCCGGTGCCGCCGGCGCAGGCCCTGGCGGTGCGGCCGGTGCCGGTCCGGGCGGCGCGGCCGGTGCTGGTCCCGGTGGTGCGGCCGGCCCGGGCGGTGCGGCCGGCCCCGGTGCAGCGGGCGCCGAACCCGGCGACGACGAGTACGTCGACGCCGACTTCGAGGACGTTGACGACGAGGACGAAGAAGACTGAGTCGTTTTCGTCAGCCCGCCGGACGTCGTCTGGCGGCGTCGACGACGAGGACGAATAGTCCGAGGACGAGTCGTCTGCTCGGGAGCGCTCGCTCTGCCGGTGTCGACGACGAGGACGAATAGTCCGAGGACGAGTCGTCTGCTCGGGAGCGCTCGTTCTCCCGGCGTCGACGGGACCGACGAGTAGGCGCAGGTCACCCGTCGATACGTTTCTCCGGTTTTCGTGCCGTCAGGCAGTCGACCGCGACGAGGTTACGGGGCCTCTACGGTGACCGCGCTCCCGTCGGCGGTCACCGAGACGCCCTCGACGAAGCCGCTGGGACCGAACGCGACGACGACGGTCCGGTCGTCCGGTTCGTACACCTTGAACGTCGCCTCGTCCGTGGTCCAGACGTCACCGTCGCTGGTACCACGGGCGTCGAGGTCCTCGCGGAAGGTCTCCGCGAACTCCGTGGCGTTGGCCGCGTCGTCCCAGCGCAACGTCCAGACGTCCCCCGGCGAATCGCGACAGTCGAACCTGGTCACGGTGTCGTTGCCCCACCCGGCGGCCGCACTGGCGGCGGTCTTGTCGTCGACGCCGAGCTGGCGGGTGTGTCTGACGAACAGCTCTCCCCGGGTGTCGTTGCTGGTCGGGACCCACTCGTCCGTCTCGACCGTGACGTTCAGGGGCACCGGCGGCTCCGATCCGGGCGGCAGGCGGTGGATCAACTCCTCGGTCGTCCGGGCGGGTCATCGTAGATCGAGTCGAGGTCCCGGGGCGTGTCGGTGCGGTCGGCGATGTACCGCTGACCGAAGTAGTACCACGCGTAGGGGGGATGCGTCGCGACGGTGACGCCTCCACGTAGCGGCGTTCCATCCGTTCCGCTGGAGACCGACCGCGACGGTCGGTGTACTCTCGCCAGTAGTTCTCCTGGACGTAGTCGGCCGATCCCTCACCGACGGCGATGTCCAGCGTTTGCTCCTGGTACGTACGGTTCTCGTGATCACCGTACAGCGTGACGTTCTGTTGATTGTACACGATGTGGTGGAACTCGTGGACGAGCACCGTCTCTCGGTGGGTCGAGTCGAGCGAGGAGTTGAGTATCACGTACCTGTATCTGCCGTCCGCGACCGCGGCGGGGGCGAACGAGACGTCTTCGAATCCGAGCGCGCGGCCGAACTGTGAGCGGGAGGAGCCGGCCGAGAACATCTCGTCGGGGTCCTCGATTCTGATCTTCACGGGCGGCGGGTCCGACTGGTTGCTCGACGTATCGCCCGGCGTCGCGGTACAGGTCTCTGACGGCGTGCCGGTACGAGTCGGCGTGGCCGTCTTGGTTGGCGTGGTAGCTTCACCCGGTGACGACGTCGGGGCCGCCGTCTCGTCCGGTTCCGCTGGGGAAGAGTCCGTTTCACCCAGGCCCCCGCAACCGGCGAGGACGACGAGGAGGGCGATCAGTACTGCGTATCGGGGACGCAGGACCGGGCGATAGGGAGAACTTCAATTAAAGGTAACGACGGATCGATGAATCCGGACCGGTCCGTCCGCACACGGGGCTGGCCGTCTCGCTCGATCACCGTATCGCGAGTCAGTGATGCCGTCGACGACGTTACTCCGCCGCCGAACGCAGTTCGACCGTGTGTCCGGCCGGGTCCGACGTCGTGACGTACCGGAACCCGGCGGGGTTCTCCTGGGGCGGTGCCGCGAACTCCACGCCTTCGTCGCGGAGTCGTTCGTACGTGGCGTCGAGGTCCTCGACCTTGAACTCCAGTTGGACCCGTTCCGGGTTGTCGAGGGGGTCGCCCTCGTGGATGGCGACGCCGACCCCCGCGTCGTCACGTACCCGGACGAAGGCCGGAGTCTCTACGTCCGGTTCGAGGCCGAGTACGTCCTGATACCACGTGGCGACGCCGTCGACGTCGTTCACGTACAGGATCAGGTAGTCGAGTTCCATGCGGTGCGCTCGGCGGCACTGGTCAAAAAAGTAAGGTTCGTCTGCCAGCACCGTCTCACCGGTCCTCGCGGCCGGCCGGACCCGTTCGTTTGAAGTGTACCAACGGCTTACCCCGCGTTAACGAATGAGCGAGGACTTCTATTCGGTGCTCGGGGTGAGCCGAGACGCGGACACCGAGGAGATCAAACAGGCGTACCGCAAGAAAGCGGCCGAGTACCACCCCGACGTGAGCGACGACCCGGACGCGGAGGAGAAGTTCAAGCAGATCAAGAAAGCCAAGGAGGTGCTGACCGACGACGAGAAGCGCCGGATGTACGACCAGATGGGCCACGACCGGTTCGTGGAGGCCGAGAAGCACGGCGCCACGGACGCGGGGGCCGGCGGCGTCGGGGGCGCGGGCGCCCGCGGGGACCCCTTCGGCGGCGCGGGCGGTGGCATCGGCGACATCTTCGAGCAGTTCTTCGGCGGTGGCGGCGGCCGCAGGAGTGGACCCCGCCAGGGTGCCGACCTCCGGACCGAACTGACCATCGACTTAGAGGACGCCTATCACGGCGTCGAGAAGCAGGTGACGGTGCGCCGCCCGGAGACCTGCCCCTCATGCGACGGCGAGGGCCATCCACCGAGCGCCTCCGCCCGCACCTGCCCGGAGTGTGGCGGCCGCGGGCAGGTCACCCAGGTCCAGCGGACGCCGCTGGGCCGCGTCCAGCAGCGGACTACCTGTCGGCGCTGCGAGGGTGAAGGGACGCTGTACTCCGAATCCTGTAGCGAGTGCGGGGGCGAGGGCCGCGTTCGCCGGGAGGCGACCCTGCAGGTCGAGGTGCCGGCCGGCATCGAGGACGGCCAGACGCTCCGCATGGAGCGGGAGGGCGCCGCTGGCGAGGCGGGCGCCCCCCGCGGCGACCTGCTCATCGAGGTGACCGTCGAGGACCACCCGGACTTCGAGCGCGACGGCGCCGACCTCTACCGCCAGCAGGCTATCTCGTTCCCCCAGGCCGTGTTCGGCGACACCGTGACCGTCGAGACGGTCGACGGCACCGTCGAGATGGAGGTGCCCGCGGGCACCCAGAGCGGCGAGCGGTTCCGCCTGCAGGGCAAGGGGATGCCCCACCTCCGCCGCCGGGGGTACGGCAACCTCTACGTCGTCGCCCAGGTAGTCACGCCGGAACCCGACGAACTCGACGACTCCGAGCGCGAGGCGCTGGAGACGTTCGCCGATGCCGGCGGCCAAGAGGTCGACACCGACGTCGGCGGCGGCTTCTTCGACCGCATCCGGGAGTCGCTGTAACCGCCGGGGGCGTCAACGGTCCGCGAGCGCCGACTCGAAGAAGGAGACGACTCGCGTCACGTACTCGATCCGGTTGTCCGTCCGCCTGACGCCGTGGCCCTCGTCCTCGAAGCGGACGTACTCGCAAGGAATCCCACGTTCGTCGAGTGAAGCGAGGAGTTGCTCGGCCTGGCTCTCGGGAACGCGCGGGTCGTTGGCACCCTGGACGACCAGCAGGGGGCAGTCGACGTCGTCGACGTAGGTGATCGGTGACCGCTCTGCGTACAGGTCCGGACGTTCCTCGGGGGTTCCGCCGACTTTCCGCACGAAGAAGTCTCCGACGTAGCCGTGGGCGTTCTCCAGCGCCGTCCGCCAGTCGACGATGCCGCAGGCGCTGGCGCCCGCGTCGAACGCGTCGGTCGCTCCGACGCCCATCAGCGACAGGTACCCGCCGTAGGACCCGCCGACGACGCCGACTTCCGCGCGTCCTCGATCACGGAGGTAGTCCGCGGCCGCGACGACGTCTTCCAGGTCCCCGCCGCCCACGTCGCCGTCGCTGGCTTTCCGGAACGCCCGGCCGTAGCCAGTGCTCCCGCGGTAGTCCGGTGCGATCACCTCGAACCCCGCACGGACCAGCGACTGGACGACCGGGTCGAGGTCGGCGAAGTGCTGGGCCGCCGGCCCGCCGTGGACTTTCACGACGCCGCCGATCGGGTCCCCGTCGGGCGTGTACAGTCGGGCGGCGACGTCGCGGCCGTCCGCGGACTCGTAGGTGACCTCCTCCGGGGCGACCGTGAGGACGTCGACCGACCCCTCCCGGACGAGTGGGTCGCCGTCGCGATAGAGGTCCCCGACCGTGCCGGTGTCACGGTGGACGTAGTGGACCGTCCCGTCGTGGATCTGCGCCGCGTCGTTTCGGCCGCTCCGCTCGACCGTCGTGACCTCGCCGTCCGAGAGCCGACAGAGCGCCCGGTGGCCCCCGCGACTCCGGGTGAACAGGACGTCTTCCTCGGCCCACCTGGCGTCGTACTTGTCGCGCTCGTCGGCGTCCCGTATCTCGTAGTCCCCGTTCCCGTCGCCGACGGCGAGTTCGCGGTAGCCGGTCTCGTGGTTGGTCGTGAAGACGATTCCCTCGGCCGACCAGGCGCCCCCTTCGGCGAGCGACTGCTCGGAGTCGGGTTCGTCGACCAGGACCTCGTCGGTTCCCGCAGTCAGGTCGACCACGCGGAGCGCCGATCCCTCGAAGAGTCCGGCCTCGTAGACGAGTCGCTGGCCGTCGGGGGCCCAGGCGTGCGAGACGACCGACTCGTGGGTCACCGAGCGCTTCGTGACGGTTTCCTCGCCGATCCGGAGGGTGTAGAGGTCCAGCGACCGGTCGCGGTTCGAGACGAACGCGAGGAGGTCGTCGTCGCGCGGCGACGGTCGCGGTTGCGTGTTGCGGAACTCGTCGTCCAGCAACGAACTGACCGCCCCCGTGTCGGGGTCGGCCTCGACGAGGTCGTACTGTTCGCGGCCGCCGCCGTCACGGAGCGCGAGAACCGTCCCCCTGCCGGCGTGCCACTGCGGGAACGTGAGGTCCCCGTCGGTGGCCGTGAGTCGACCGTCGGTCGTACACAGTTCGTAACTCCCGTCCCGGTAGGCCGCGTAGACGACGGTTCCGCCCGGGAGTACCGCGTACTCCTTGATCCCGTACGCCGTCGCCAGGCGTTCGACGTATCGTTCCGTCCGTGCTGACATCGTGTCCGATTCCAGGGCGGGGGCGTCATTAAGTGTATCCGGAATTATAATTCTGTCCGACCGCGGACAGAACGAGCGTTCTGAAATCTATCTGTCATTTCTGCGGGGATCGCGGGCGGTTCCGAGAGAGGATTCAGTCGCCGTCCACGGCGATGACGTCGAGCGACCCGTCAGTCGTCAGCGTCACGTCCTCGTCGTCGTCGGTGAAGGTCACGACCGCCCGGGGCGGGTCACGCTGGGGCAGACGGGAGCGGTCCACCTGCAAGGCGCTGAACCGCCAGATAGGCGTCTCCCGGACGTCGACGCCCCGCTCGTGGAAGAACGAGACGACGGCAGGGTGGTCGAACGGCGCCCACCCGAGGGCCGAGGCGATGGACATCTCACACCGCGAGCAGTCGTGGGTGACGACCGGCTCGACGAGGTCGACAACGCCGGACTCGCCGTCGCGTTCGACTGCCCGCACCTCCGAATACAGCGTCGACGGGACCCGTCCCCTGGACTCCCAGTTACTCCGTTACGATATTTATTTCGTAATATAACTCGGTACTGGGGTTTATTTCTGTTCTGAATTCTCATTATCGGAACCGTTAAACCACCCGGGGTTCTGGAGGAGACGTGACGAGGTACTCCATGGTCGAGGGCTTCCCCGGACGGGGCCGTTACTCCCAGCCGACCGTCCTCCTGTCGGGGAGTCGGCGCACCCTGTTGCAGGAGGTGTCCATGCAGTTGTTCGGGGAGCGGGCGGTGGACGGCGACGGCGTCGTCATCGCGACGTCCCGGGGAGACCCGGCACTCGTCGGGCGCCTGCTGGCCGAGAACGTCGAGGCGTTCGACCCCGGACGGATCGCGCTGGTCGACTGCTGCGACGGGACCTGCGGGTCGTCGCCACCCACCGACTACCTGTGGGACGTCCGGTCCCCGCTCGCGTTCGACCGCTTCGAGGCCGGCGTGGAGTCGGCCCGCCGGACCTTCACCGACCGCGGCGTCGACCGCCTGCACTTCATGTTCGACACCCTGACGACCCAGTTCCGACTGGCGTCGGACCCCGAGGCGGTCCTCCAACACGCCGACGACCTGGCGATGAGCCTCGGCGCCGAGGACGGGCTGATGGTGTTCGCCGTCGACCCGGCGACGGTCACCGCCGAGGAACGCGAGCGCCTCCGGCACCTCTTCGACGTCAGCGTGGAGGTACGCGGCGAGAGCGACGACGTCGAACTCCGGTGGACGGGCCTGGTCGGCGGGTCGGACGGCTGGGTCCCGCTCGCCGACGCCGGCATCCGCTACGAACCGCTCCAGGCCAGCCTCGGGTAGCGGCGCGGCTTGCGACCACCGAAACCGCCTTTCCCGGACGGACCGACTCTCCTGACATGAGCGCGCGGGTGACGGCCGGCGGCCGCCTGCACTTCGGGTTTCTCAACCTCTCGCTCGCGCGGGACCGCCTGTACGGCGGCGTGGGTATCGCGCTGGACGAACCCCGGGTCGTCGTCGAGGCGTCCCCGGCGCAGTCGGTCGAGGCGGCCCACCCGGACGCCAGGGAGTACGCCCGCACGGCGGTCGATCTGCTCGACGTCCCCGGCGCGACCGTGGAGGTGGTCGAATCCCTGCCGCGCCACGAGGGACTCGGCAGCGGAACCCAACTCGCGCTGGCGGTCCTCGAAGCCGTCGCCGCCGCCCACGGCGAGTCGGCCGACCCACGGGAGCGCGCCCCGGCGCTGGGTCGCGGCGGCCGTAGCGGCGTCGGCGTGGCGGCCTTCGAGCGCGGTGGGTTCCTCGTCGACGCCGGCCACCCCACCGAGCGGTTCACGACCACCCGGCCGGCCGACGGCGAGTGGGCCGTCCCCCCGGTGATGGTCCGTCGGCCGGTTCCCGGGACGTGGCGGTTCGTGCTCGCCCGGCCGGACGCGCCGGCGGGCCGTCACGACGACGACGAGGAGGCGAGCATGCGGAGCGTCGTCGAGCGCGCCGACCCGTCGGTCGCCGAAGAACTGGCCGACGTGCTGGCCGGCGGGGTCCTCCCGGCGGTCGCCACGGGCGACGCGCGGGCGTTCGGTTCCGCGGTGGCGCGGGTCAACCGCCTCAACGGCACCTGGTACGCCGACGAGCAGGGCGGCGTCTACCGGCCGCCGGTCGGTGCCGTCGTGGACGAACTCTCCGACGACCCGGCGGTGTACGGCGCGGGCCAGTCGTCGTGGGGGCCGACCGTCTTCGGCGTCACCGACCGCGACCACGCCGGGGCCGCCCGCACTGCCGCCGAGGAGGCGCTGGCCGGCGCTGGCGTCGACGGTGAGGTCCGGGTCGTGGCCGCGAGCAACGAGGGCGCGGCCGTCGAACGGCAGTGAGACAGTTCAGGGACGCGGTGCCGCCGCGGGCGCGAGCGACGCGTGGCCCGCGCCGGCGCTACCGCCGTCACCGCAGTCGGTCCGGTCCTGCTGTTCGATCAGCATCGCCGTCTGGAAGTCGCACTCGTAGGTGGCGCCGTCCGGCGGGATGCGGAAGGTCACGTCGCCCACCTCGAAGACGAACTGGACGTCGGCCTCGACGTGGGTCAGCTCGTCGTTGCCGACGTGACTGCGGAACCAGTCGTCGACCTTCTCGTTGTCCATCTGGACCGCGAAGACGAGTTCCTGGGTCTCGCCGGGCGCGATGGTCGCGTTCTCGGCGACGTTCTTCGGCGTCATCGCGCCGGTGCCGCCCTCGAACATCGCCACGTCGTTCATCTGCACGTCGACCTCGAAGCCCTTCGGGACCGCGGGCACGTGCGTCGGGCCGCTGTTGTGAATCTCGTAGACGAAGTGGACGGTCGTCGTGCTCTCGTTGACCGACGCCCACTCCGCGTAGGCCCGCCGGACCTCGTAGGGGCCGTAACTGCCCTCGGCCTCGGAGGCGGCCGCCGACAGCGACTCGATGATCGGCGCCGAGTCCTCCTGCATCGTCTCCTCCATCGAGGGGAACTGGACGGTCACGGACTCGAAGCCGGCGTCGACGGTCGCGCTCCCGCTCGCAGAGAGGTGGATGGTCTCGTTGGCCCTGACGTACTCGACCCACCAGGGCTGGAGTTGCTCGTTGTCGACGTAGGTCCGTAACTCGACCGTGTTGTTACCCGACGCAACGTCGATGCCCTGCTTCTGGCCGTCGGCCACCTTGACGTCGTTCATCGACACCTCGTAGTCGGCCTTCAGGCCGCTCCCGATGCTGACGCCGATCGGGTTGGGGTTGTCAACCCACAGCGTCGTGACGATCTCCGTCTGGTCCTCGGTCACTTCGCCCCACTCGCCGACGTCCACGACGCCCGCACTCGGGACGCCGAGGAAGCCGGTGGCGAACCCCGCCCCGAGCGCCAACCCGACGACGACCATCAGGGCGACGACGCCTCGTAGTACCGTTCCGATCAATCCCATGGTTCCGTCAGTCCCCATTCGTCGGCCAGTCCCTGAATACCTTGTTGCTGCGGACTCGTCACCGTGCTCACAGTTGTTCGAGCGCGGTCGTGCGTATTTACCCGTTCACGGCGCCTGAACGCGCCTCGCGGTTGCACCGCTCGGGGAGCGGTACCGCTCACGGAGCGGGCACCTCGTCCACCACTGTCTCGTCGTCGACGACCAGGTTGTACGCCTCCTCGTCGTCGTTCCACAGCACGAGGACGTTCTCGAAGACGACGACGTCGCCGTAGTCGGCCGTCCCGAGGGTCCGGTTCAGGGCCGTCAACTTCGCCAGGACGGCGAACTGCCCCGTCCGCTCGCTCCCGTCGCTCACCTTGAACACCGGGTTGCCCTCGCCCTCCGCGAGGTCGTGGCTGAGTTTCACCGCCAGCAGGTCGACCCGCTCGGTGACGTGGTCGTCCATCTCGGCCATCTTCGCGTGCCGGTCGGGGTCCGCCCGCACGTCGAGGCGACGACGGCCGTCGGGCCGCAGGAGGAAGTGGGAGTACTGGACGTCGACGTTGACGAACTCGCCGTCGCCGTCGTCGAGTTTGCGCTGGAACGGCGGCACGGCCAGGTCCCGCCGGACGACCAACGACCACCCGCGGTCGGCCGGCGACTCGGCGGGCCACAGCCGCAGGGTGGGCGAGAAGACCGCGAACTCGTCGTCGAACGACCGCTCGACCGACCGGAGACCGGTACTGGTCTCCAGGTCCGCGGGCGCGACGCCAACCAGCGCGCCGTCGTGGGCCAGATACTCGCGGTACCGGTCGACGACCGACTCGGGGTCCTCGAGTTCGCTCAGGACGTTGGCGAACAGCAACAGGTCGTACTCGCCGTCCGGGTCGAACGCCTCGGCCGTCTCCCGGTAGACGCTGGCGTGGAAGTTCCGGCCGGTCCCGGCGAGCATCGCCTCCAGCACGTCGGCCGCCGCGCTCGGTTCGACCGCGTGGTACTCGACCAGCGCGTCCTCGCCGACGTAGTCGTGGAGACCCAGGGTCGGACCTCCGACGCCCGCGCCGACGTCAAGTACCCGGAGTTTCCCCGGGAGCAACCCCTGTCGCCCGAGTTCGTCGAGGACGTACTGGATCACCGCGTAGTTGTCCGGCAGGTGGTAGATCGCGTACGCCAGCGCGGTGGTCTCGTCGTACTCGACGGGGTTCCCGTGGTAGTAGTCCTCCTTCAGGCGGCGAATCTCCTCGCGCAACCGGTCGCCCGAGTCCCCGCGGTGCCAGTCCGCTCCGAACCGCTCGACCAGCAGGTCCTCCAGTCGACGTGCGTACTGCTCGGGAAACGCCTCGACGCCCGCGCACGTCGGTTCGAGGGGGCCGTCCGCGACGGGTTCGAACGTCCCGTCCGGTCGCTCGGCCAGGCCGAGTTCGAACGCCTCCTCCCGCAGGACCCGCTTGACCGTCGCCGGGTGGGGTTGCCCCTCGACGTACTCGTAGATTTCGTCGGGGTCGACGGGCCGGACGTTCCGCAGGTACTTCGCGTTCTCGACCACCTGCTGGCGCTGGTCGGGATTCATCCCTGGTCCTCCCCGTCGAAGGCCTCCGTCGTCTCGGCGTACAGTCGTTCGAACGCCTCGCGGTCGGCGTCCGCGATTCTGCGCGCCGCCGCCGCGACGTCCTCGGCACCGTCGAACGCCTCCTGCACGTCGGCGTACACGCGAGAGTTACCGCCGGTCACGTCCTCGACCGCTTCGGCGAGTCGGCGCGACACCGGCGTCCGGAATCCCTCCGGAACCTCGTCGGCAGTCAGCGCGTACGCCAGCACGGCCGCGTGAGCGCGCGCCTGGATCGTCTCCATCGCCTCGTCGTGCTCGCTCGCGGTCGTCTCCACGAGGCGGTTGCCCCGCGAGCGCAGGGCCTCCAGCAGTCGGTCGACCACCGGTCCGCCGTCGTCGACGACTGTGGCAACGGTTCCCGGTTCGTTGGCCGACGAGAACAGCGGGTGGAGACTGGCCCGCTCGCGGTCGGGGGCGTAGGTCCGC
The DNA here is from genome assembly GCA_003021085.1 of Halobacteriales archaeon QS_1_68_20. Taxonomy (GTDB): domain Archaea; phylum Halobacteriota; class Halobacteria; order Halobacteriales; family PXRE01; genus PXRE01. Next base: position 11,122 of record PXRE01000013.1, read on the forward strand.
ATGGCCTCGACGGCCGGTTCCGCCACGCCGGCCACGTCGAGGATCGCACGCTCTGCGCGGTCGGCGTGGGCCGCGACGGCGTCCCCGACGGCCGCCATCGGGACCGCGATACAGACGGCCGTGAACGTCTCGCGCTCGTCGCCGGGATCGGTTCCGCTCGCGTCCAGCACCGCCGCGTGACCGTCGACGGCCTCGACCGCCGCCTCGGCCGCGTCCCGGTCGCGGTCGACGAAGGCGACCCGGTCGACCGGCTCGGCGACGGCGCTGGCGAACCAGCGGCCCATCGTGCCGGCACCGACGACCAGCAAGTCCATGGGTGAGTCGTACCCGCGGATGGGTTAAAAGGGGTACGACGTTCGATGCTCACTCCCCGGTCGGTTCTGCCTCTGCCCCAGCCCCCAGGTCCTGCGCCTCGGCGTCGACGACCCGGAAGCCGCCGGACGCACCGCGGCCGGACAGTTCCCGCTGGGGGAACGGGATCTTGACGCCCTCGCGCTCGAACGCCTCGTGGACGTTCCGGATGACCGCGGAGGTGGCCCGCCACCGCCGCCGGGAGGTCGGGTTGTCGATCCAGAACCGCAGTTCCAGCACGACCGCGGAGTCCCCGAACCGCTTGGGGACGACCTGCGGCCGGGGGACCGGCATCAACTCGTCGAGGTCGGTCATCACGTTCATGGCCACCTCCTCCGCGAAGTCGGGGTCGGTCGCGTAGTCGATACCGACCTCTACCCGGAGGCGGAGTCGGCCCTTCCGCGTGCGGTTGATCACCGTCTCGTTGGAGACGACGTCGTTGGGAATGACGACGTACTCGCCGTCGAAGTTCTCCAGGCGGGTGTTGACGATTGTGATGTCGGTCACGATGCCCTCGTTGCCGCCGACCTCGACCCAGTCGCCGACCTCGAACGGCCGGGAGAACATCAACACGAACCCCGCGATCACGGACCCGAGCGTCTGCCGGGCGGCCATACCGACGACGATGCCGAGGAAGCCAGCCCCGACCAACAGGCCGCCGAGTTCCACGCCCCACAGGCCGAGGGCAGCGACGGCGACGACGACGACGGTACTCACCTGCGCGACCCGGTACAGGACCTCGCCCTGGTGCTGGTCGATCCTGTCGCCCTCCTCGGCGAGGTGGTCGACGAAGTCCTCCAGGAACCCGATGGCGACGTACGCGCCGACGATCAGGACGAGCGTGATGCCGACGGTGATCAGCGTGTCGACGCTGCCCTGGAGCAGCCCCAGCGCCGTGACCGCCGGTCCCATCATTCCCCACACGACGAGCAGCGTGATGGCCATCAGCGCGGTAACGAACGTCTGCACCACCCGGACGACGTGCAGTAGCGTGGGGCCGACGTCGACGTACTGGTCGGCTTCCTCCAGGCGCCGTTGGCCGGCCTCACCGAGGATCCGCTCCTCGATCAGGCTCCAGGTCCGTTCGACCAGGTACGGCGTGACGACGCCCCCCAGGACGACGGCGACCAGGACGACCGCCCCGCTGACGACGAGTCGACCTTCCAGGGTCGTCGCGCTCTCCAGTAGCGACTGCAGTTCTTCGACGGTCGTCAGCGGGGTCATTCGGTAGCCGTGTATCGGACGGTCGTGACGGAAATATCTTTGGAGACCGTACGGACGGGCTACGGTCCGGCGTCGGTGGATTACCCCGTCCGGGGAACCGGCGCTCCGTTCCCGGGAAAGCCGGCGTTACCGTCGGCGGATCGACCGTCCCCGGCGCACGGTCACTCGACGACGAACTCGACGGGGTAGTCGGTCAGGTTCTCGTAGCCCTCCTCGGCGACGACGACCAGGTCTTCGATGCGGATGCCGCCCACCTCGGGGTCGTACAGGCCCGGTTCCACGGTGATCACCTGCCCCACTTGAAGGGGGTCGTCGTTGTGCATGTCCAGTCGCGGGTCCTCGTGAATCTCCAGGCCGACGCCGTGGCCCGTGCTGTGGATGAACCCCGTCTCCGCGTCGGGGTCGCTCCGGAGCGTCGGCAGGCCCGCGTCCTCGTAGACGTCGCAGGCCGCGGCGTGGACGTCCGCGCCGGTGGCGCCCGCTTGCACGGCGTCCAGCGCGGCCTCGAACGCCTCGCGGGTGAGGTCGTACCACTCGCGGGCGCGGTCTCCCGGTTGCCCCTTCACGAACGTCCGGGTCATGTCGCCGTAGTAGCGCGTCTCCTTGCTCTTCGGGAAGATGTCGACGACGATGGGTTCGCCCGCGACCAGGGGACCGCTCCCGCGGTTGTGGGGTTCCGTGCCGTCGGCACCGCAGGCGACGATGGCCTCGTCCAGGCCACACCGTTCCCGCAGGAGGGTGACCTCGACTTCGGTCTTGACGCGCTCGCTGGTCAGCGGTTCGCCGTCGTGCACCAGGGTGCCTGCGGCGACGTCGCCGCTGCCGTCGGCGACCGTCGCCTCCCGGAGGAGGCGCTCGACGGTCGCCATCGCCTCCTCGTTGGCGGCCTGGACCGCCCGGATCCGCTCGACCTCCTCGTCGCGTTTGACTGCCCGAATCTCGTCGAAGACGTCCGCAGTGACGGGGTCGACGTCGACTCCCTGGTCCCTGAGACTGTCGGCGGTGCCGACCGGGAACTCGGCCGGGACGCTGACGGCGTCGACGTCGTGGTCCGCCAGGAAGCGTCCGATCACGCGGTTGATGGCCTCGTCTTTGCCGTACTCCCCGCGCAGGTCGCGTTCGCCGTAGTCGGCGCGGATGGCGACGGTGTCCGCGCTGCTCTCGCTCTCGGCCCGCCCGTACTCCAGGGTGGTCGTGAGGACGTGGTCGTCCTCGGGCGTGTGGAGCGAGACGACGCCGTCCGGCGCCGTGAAATCCGTCAGGTAGTACTGGTTCGCGTCGAACCCGACCGTGTCGAACAGGTACCCGTCCGTACCCGACCCGGCCAGGAACGACGCCAGTTTCGAACGGTCCATGCGCCCGGGTCGGTCACCGACGACAAAAAGCGGTGGGATTGCGGTTACAGGTGGCGTTCGTGGAGCTCGTCTTCCGTCGATGTTGGTTTGGCCAGCGACACGCAGAAAGGCCCCGCGGGTTCTTTTCTGACGGTTTCTTGGCCGGCAACACGCAGAAAGCCCCCGCGCGCTCGACTCGCGCGGCCCGCTGCGCTCCTGGGCCTCCGGCATCCGGTGCTTACCGCGCGAGAGCGACGCTCTCGCTGGCTCCCGCTCACGTTCGTTCGCGGGAACGTCGCCGTGCGTCGTCCAGCGCGCGGCCCCTTTCAGTCCTGCCCCACAGCTGGCAGCCACACACCTCCCCAGCCGATTGCGTTACTCAGTCGCGCCCTCCGGGCGCTCTTTGCGTTACTCATCCCTCGCGCGGCTTCGGCGCGCCACGGAGGCCGCGCCAGCGCGCGCCACGCGGTTGGGGTTCCGGCGCGCGCGAGGTTCCCGCGAGCCTGCGAGCGGGAGCTCGGGAGAGCTTGCTCTCCCGGTGGTCCGGGAGAGGCCGGGCGGCCCGGCGTCTCCGGCGAGCCGTGCGAGCCGGAGGCTCGTCAGCGCTTGCCGCTGACGGCGGTCGGCCGCCCGGCCGACCCCCGCGGCTGGGGAGGCGTGAGGTTGACCCCTAGGCCTTGCCCAGGTCGTCTACGTTCCAGGACTCGCCGATCAGCGACGGCCGCCCAGCACCGTCACTTCGACCTCGTGGGGGCCGTCGGGCGTCTGGACGGTCACCGCGTCCGCGAGGTTCGCCCGCGCCCGCTCGCGCCAGTCCTCGACCGCCTGCTGGTGACGTTCGTGGTGGCGCTCGGGCGTGTACGAGGCTTCCGGGTCCGCCCGGAGGGCTTCTTCGGTCTCGTCGGGATGGGGGTATGGTGGGACCGCATCGGAGAGCAGGTCCGCCGGGTCGACGTGGACCGGTTCGGGACCGGTCCGCTCGTCGCCTGTCCCTACATCCCCTGGGTCCGCATCCCGCGTCCCTGCGTGCCCGGGGTCCGTATCCTCCGTCTCCGCATCTCCGCGGTCATCTACGAGGCGGTGCAGGCGTGCCCGCATCATCCCGCTGAACGGCGGCGTCACGCGCAGGACCGTCCGCGGGCCGCCCTCGCGGTTCGCCTCGAAGGCGGCGACGACGTCGCTCGCCGTCACCGCGATGGACCGGATCGATCGCGGGTCCGCCGACTCGGGGGCCACGTCCGACCCGTCGGCCGCGCCGGCCTTAGGTCTGGTTCCGGCGGCGCGCGGCCCACGTGGCGCTCCCCCCGAGCGCGAGTCCCGCGGCGCCGAGGCCGAACCCCGGGACCAGGGCCGTCTCTCCGTCGTCGGTCGACGGCTCCCAGTCCGGCGGGTCGAACGCCATGACCGTGCGCCTCACTGCGGTCAACAGCAGGCCGTCGTGGGTGACCGCGCTCGCTGTCGGTGGATACGTCACGACGCCCGGCCGCCTGTACTCCACCTCGTGTCGCTCCCGGACCTCGCCCCCGGCGTCGAGCAACCGGACGGACCTCCCGGCCGCTCACGCGATGGCGCCCCCGCTGGCCGCCGCGCCCACCTCGCTGTACGACAGCGCGATGCCGGGCGTGTTCTCCAGGTCCGGTTCGAACGACCACCGCCGCTCGCCAGCGTCGTGGTGCCAGACGACCTCGTGGTCGTCGTCGAGTCTGACGAGACCGTTCAGGCAGCGCGTGAACCGGACCCCGTCGAAGACGTCCACGAACTGCCCGCCGCACGGGTACGTCCGGGTCCACCGGAGGTCGCCCGTCTCGGCGTCGACCGCCGCGAGGTCGAACTCCTCGCCGTAGCCGTACAGCGTGCCGTCGACGTACGTGACCGTCACCAGCGATGAGTTCCGCCAGCGAACGCTCCCGTCTCCGGGGTCCACCGCCACCGCGGGTTCGTCCGGAACGTCCGTGAGAACGAACACGTCCCCGGCGACGGCACCGTGTGGTGATCCGATCTGCCCGGTCCCCCGCCACTCCCCGGACTGCCACACCTGCTCGCCGGTCGCGCGGTCGACCCCGAGGAACGGCCCGTCGTCGACGGCGACCACGACCCGGTCGCCGACCACCCAGGCACCATCGACGCTGGCCCCCGGGCTTTCGGGGGCGAAACTCCAGCGGACGCTCCCCTCGACGGGGTCGACGACGTCGAGCCCCAACCCGTGGACGTTCACCAGGAGTCCATCCGTGACCTGGAGTCTGCCGACGTACTCCAGGCCCCCGACGAGGCGCTCGCGGGTCCCCGTCCCCGGGTCCACGGCGTACACCACCTCCGCGTTGCGCCGAACTCGGGGTTTGCGGGGACGTACAGCGTCCCGTCGGCGTAAGCGGAGCGCCGGAGTTTGACCGTGCCGCCGAAGCCGAGGTCCCACAGGAACGACGACGCCGTCTCGGTCTGCCCGGTCACCGCCGTCGGGAGCGTGGCCGTTCCCGCCGCGAGGGCGCCGCCACGGAGCACCGCGCGTCGGGTCGGCCCTGGAACGCCGCCTGTGACGTATTTCTCCTCACCGGCTACCCGTGCAAAAAATGTTTCTACGATCGGCCGTGATCCGCCCGGGGCAGCATCCGACGAAGCCGATACCCTGATTGGGGCGCGCGGCGTCGACCCCCACATGGAGGCGGTGATTTCGAAGTCGTCGGTGCGGGGGACGGCCCACGCACCACCCTCGAAGAGCTACACCCACCGGGCGATCCTGTCTGCGGGATACAGCGACGGCGCGACGGTGACCAACCCCCTGGAGAGCGCGGACCCCAGGGCGACGGCGCGGGCGGTCCGTGCGTTCGGCGGCGACGCCGAGTGGCGCACCGACTCGATAGCGGTCTGGGGGTTCGGCGGCCGACCCGAGGCCCCCGACGATCCCGTCGACTGCGAGAACAGCGGGACGACGATGCGACTCGCCACGGCGACGGCCGCGCTGGCCGACGGGACGACGCGACTCACCGGCGACGAGTCCCTGCGCTCCCGTCCCCAGGGGCCGCTACTGGACGCCATCGAGCAACTCGGCGCCAGTGCCGAGAGCGAAGACGGCGACGGCACCGCGCCGCTGACGGTGACCGGCCCCATCGAGGGCGGACGCGTCTCCATCCCCGGGGACGTCTCCTCGCAGTTCGTCACCGCCCTGCTGATGGCGGGCGCGGTCACCGAGGAGGGCATCTCCGTCTCGCTGGAGACGGACCTGAAGTCCGCGCCGTACGTCGACGTCACCTTGGAGGTGCTGGAGGCGTTCGGCGTCGACGCCAGGGAGACGCCGTTCGGCTACACGGTCGACGGCGGCCAGACCTACTCCCCGCCGCCGGGCGGCTACGCGGTCCCGGGGGACTTCTCGTCGATGTCGTACCTCCTGGCGGCGGGCGCGCTGGCGGGCGACCCCCAGGTCAGCGTCGAGGACGCCGTCCCCTCCGCGCAGGGCGACGCGGCCATCGTCGAGATTCTCGATCGCATGGGCGCCGACGTGCAGTGGAACCGCGACCGCGGGTTCGTCACCGTCTCCGAGTCACCGCTGGAGGGCGTGGCGGTCTCGGTCGCGGACACCCCCGACCTCCTCCCGACCGTCGCGGCGGTCGGCGCCGCCGCCGACGGCGAGACGGTCATCACGGACTGCGAGCACGTCCGGTACAAGGAGACCGACCGCGTCGCAGCGATGGCCCATGAGTTGACAGAGATGGGTGCCGAGGTGACCGAGCGCGAGGACGAACTGGTCGTCCACGGCGACGAGTCGGACCTGCAGGGCGGCCGCCTCGACGGCCGCGGCGACCACCGCATCGTGATGGCGCTGGCCGTGGCCGGCTTCGTGGCCGAGGGGCGGACCGTCATCCGTGGGGCCGAACACGTCGACGTCTCGTTCCCGGGCTTCTTCGACACGCTGGAGGCCCTGGGTGCGAACGTCGTCCAGCGGTGACGACGGTGGGTCTCCAGGACCGGGAGCGGACCCAAGGTCGCCTGCAGGATCGACTCGCCCAAGGGCGAGGCACTGCGAACTCGTCGTATGATCCGCGAGGCGGTCGAATCCGCCCTGCTGGAGAACCACTACGCGGACGGGTACCTCAGGCCCGCGTACGGCGACTGTACCTCAGGCCCGCGTACGGCGACTACTGCTTCGCGCGCGTGCCGGCAACCGCCTGTTCGGTCCTCGGGGCGGACGACGGTCGGACGCTCCCTGGCGACGTTCTCGACGGCGTGGACACTGACGTCGGCCGCGTGCTGGTCGTCCTGGTCGACGGGCTTGGCCTGCGGCAGTGGCGACGCAACCGCTCGGCCCACCCGCTCCTCGAGCGGGTGACCGAGCGCGCCCGGATCACGCCGCTGACCAGCGTGTTCCCCTCGGAGACGGCCGCTGCCATCCCGACGTTCCACGCGGGTCGGCTCCCCTCCGAGCACGGCGGCATCGGATGGAACGTCTACGAACCGACCGCGGACGTGGCCGTCCGGGCGCTCGACGGCACCGTGAAGGGCGGAACCGGCGACCTCTCGCGGGCGGACGTCTTCGCCGCGGACCCGCTTACCCGGACCTGCGCGAGCGAGGGATCGACTGTCGGCACGTCGTCCCGTTCGACGAGACGGAGGCGGGGGCGACGCTCCACGGCTACGACTACGAGGGCGAGGACATCCCTAGTCGCCCGGTTGCCGCTAGTCTGCTCGTGCGACGATCACCGACACCGAAATTTCCCCGACGATCCACTGTCGTCACGACCGCTCCCCGACCGATTGACGACTACCTCCAGTTGCGCCATCGGCAACCGCTAAATGGCCGGGCGCCCACCGACCCGGTAATGAACGGCAACAGCTTCGGTCGCCTGTTCCAGGTGACCACCTACGGGGAGAGCCACGGCCCAGCGATGGGCTGTGTCGTCTCCGGCTGCCCCGCGGGCCTGGAACTCACCGAGGAGGAGGTCCAGCGCGACCTCGACCGCCGACGGCCCGGCCAGTCCGGGATCACGACCAGCCGCGACGAACCCGACGCGGTCACCATCCAGTCCGGCGTGCAGGACGGCTACACCACGGGCACGCCCATCGGGATGGTCATCGAGAACAAGGACGCCCGCTCGGGGAAGTACGAACCGTTCGTCACAGCACCCCGCCCATCCCACGGCGACTTCACCTACTCCGCGAAGTTCGGGACGCGCAACTGGGGCGGCGGCGGACGCTCGTCGGCCCGCGAGACGGTCAACTGGGTCGCTGCGGGGGCCATCGCCAAGAAACTCCTCGCCCGCGAGGGGATCGAACTGAAGGCCCACGTGAACCAGATCGGCGAGATCGAAGCGCCCGAGGTCAGCTTCGAGGAGCTGGTCGAGCACAGCGAGGACAACGAGGTGCGCTGTGCCCACCCCGAGACGGCCGAGCGGATGCAGGACGCCATCGAGCAGTACCAGCGCGAGGGCGACTCCATCGGCGGGAGCGTCTACTTCGAGGCCCGCGGGGTCCCGCGTGGCCTGGGCGCGCCGCGGTTCGACTCCGTCGAGGCCAGACTCGGCCAGGCCATGATGGCTGTTCCGGCGACCACCGCCTTCGAGTTCGGCCTCGGGAAAGAGGCACGGGAGGTCCCCGGTTACGAGCGCAACGACCCCTTCGAGTTCGACGAGCGCGAGGCGCGGAGCGCCTCGGACGGGTCGAGCGGTGACGACGAGGAACCGCGAGACTACGGCGAGGTCACTCCAGGGGAGAATGACCACGGCGGTCTCCAGGGCGGCATCACGACCGGTATGCCGATCTACGGCGAGGTGACCTTCCACGCGCCGACCTCCATCCCGAAGGAGCAGACGACCGTCGACTGGGAGACGGGCGAGGAGATCGACGACGCGCAGGTGATCGGCCGCCACGACCCCGTGTTGCCCCCGCGCGGCGTCCCCGTCGTGGAGGCGATGCTGGCGCTGACGCTCGTCGACTTCGTCCTCCTGTCGGGCCGGATCAACCCCGACCGGGTGGACGGCCGTCCCGGCGAGTACGGCACCGACTACCACCCGAGCAACCCGCGCAACGAGTGAGCACCGCGCACCGGACTCAGCTCGGCGTCAGGCCGACGCCCTCGGCCAGCAGTTCGTGCGAGCGGAGAGCCTGCTCGTGGTCCCCGACGGCCTGCTGGATCATGACCTCCTCGGCGCCGACCCGCTCGGCGAGCTGGTCCAGCAGGCCGGCCAGGGTCTCCGGACTGCCGGAGATGGCGCGGGGCCACTCGCCGTCGTCCAGTGTGGCCGGCGTCGGGTCGGGGACGCCGCCGAGTTCGTCGATGGCCTCCTCGACGGTCGGCGTGGTACCGACCACGCCGCGTTCTAACCGCTCGAACGACGCCTCGGCCACCGCTTGCAGGCGCGCGGCGTCCGCGTCGGTCGCCGCGCAGACGGCGTTCACCGCGACCATCATTCGCGGTTCGTCGACGCCGCCAGCCAGCCGTGACGGGCGGAAGTGCTCGCGGTAGGTCTCGAACGAGTGGGTGGCGAACTGTGGGCGGATGAACGCCGCGAAGCAGTAGGGCAATCCGAGTTCGCCCGCGATTTCCGCGCTGGACGGACTCGACCCGAGCACCCAGGGGACGGGGTCGTCCGCACCCGAGCGGGGGATCCGGAGGTCGGCGTAGGGGTGGTCCTCGAGGTAGTCGTCGTAGAGATGGTTGACGACGGCCTCTATCTTCTCCGCGTGGTCCTCGTCGGGGTTCTCGACGTGGCGTTCGGTCCCCAGCGCGCGGTCCGAGGCCGGCGATCCGTTGGCCCGGCCCAGGCCCGCGTCGATCCGACCCGGCGCGAGTCCATCCAGCGCGCCGAACACCTCAGCGACCTTGTAGGGACTGTAGTGGTTGAGCAGTACGGCGCCCGAGCCGAGCCGGATCGAATCGGTCTCGGCGGCCAGGTGGCCGAGCAGCACCTCGGGGGTCGTCCCCGCCAGGACGTCGCCCATGGCGTGGTGTTCGGCGACCCAGAACCGCGAGTAGCCCAGGCGCTCGGCCCGTTCGGCCGCCCGGACGGTGTTGGCGTACGCGTCGGTCGCGGTGCCGTCGCGCGGCACCGGCGAGAGGTCGACCAGCGAGAGGTCCATGCCCGGATTCGGGGGCTTTGGCGGATAACGGTTCGGTTCGCAGTAGTCTCCCTGCCTTCCCCGTCGGAGTCGGCCGGTTCCGCAGGCTACATGGCCGGCGGCCGGTTCCCTCCGGTATGACCGACCACGACTTCGAGACCGAGGTGCCGGTCCGGTTCCGGGACGTCGACGCGATGGGCCACGTCAACAACGCGGTGTACGCCACCTACTTCGAGGAGGCCCGCGCGGCGTACTTCCGGGAGGTGATCGGCGTGGAACTGTCAGCGGTCGACTCCGTACTGGCCTCCCTGTCCATCGACTTCCACGCGCCCGTAACGGCGGACGACCGGCTCACCGTCGGCGTCTCGGTTCCCGACCTCGGCGAGTCCTCCATCCCCATGGAGTACGAGGTTCGCAAGGACGACGGAACCCTCGCCGCGACGGGGGAGACGGTCCAGGTCGCCTACGACCGCGAGACGGGGGAGTCGCGCTCGGCTCCGGACGCGTGGCGCGAAGCCATCGGATCGGCGTAAGTAGGCCAAAAGCAGAACCCTCGGTCGGTTCAGTCGGGACGGACGTACTCGTAGACACCGCGGGCGACCGTCTCCATCGTCTGTTCGTCGAGCTGGGCCACCCGACTAACGACCAGGGATTGACGTCACTCGGGTACTCCTTCAGTCGGCCGGCGTCGAGGCGGTCAGGTGTTACCTCGACCGCGGTGTCCCGTTCGCTCGTCGTGACGACCGCGACGGTGTACTCCCGGCCGAAGAACGGCCGTCGGTCGTTCGATACCACCAGGTACGGACGCAGTCCTCGCTCGAACGACGCCGGCGCGAGGACGAAACTCCCCTGTGCGTACGCCATCTACGCGTTCTCGCCGAGGTCCGGGAGGTCTTCGCAGCCGTCGGCGCGCCCGTAGGCGTCGTCGCCGTACCGTTGTTCGATTCTGTCCAGGCTCACGAGGTTCGCCAGCGAGGCGGCGACGACCTCAAGGCGTCGATGCGGATCGGGATCTGCGTTGTCAGTGATCGTCTTGGTTTGTCTGCAATCGTCATGGTTCTTCCGGTGGTCGGGTGGCCGTCGGTACTGGTCCCCTTTTCCGCCTTGCAGGTTCGCCCCCGAGGTCAGTCGGTCGTCAGTCTTCGCCCGACGTCGACACACCGGACGGGACTTCACTCGTCTTGCTCCCGCGGGGCGCTCACTTCCGCCCACCACCCGTCGCCGCTGACGGACACCAGTCCGCCGTCGATGCGGATCGCAGACTCGGGAACCGACGCGGGGTCGGCGGCCGTCCGCAGTTCGTACCCTGCATCGGCGTCGACGAGGTAGGGAACGGCCTAGTCGCCGGGCGCCAGCGAGGTGTCCAGGGTGGTGTTCACGCGAACTCGTGATCCATCCGGGTGACCGACCATTCCTTCGACCACCGTATCGGCGGGGAGCGTCGTGCCGCGGGCGTTCTCCAGCACCACCGAACCGTCGTCCTGGGTTTCCCGATCTCCAGCAGGCCGACCAGGCGGTCGATGGGCCAGGGAGTCAACGTCGGGATCGTCACGGACCCGTTGCCCAACCCTCCGGCGTGATGCCGGTACCGGCGCTCGCCGCTCTCGGAGAAGCGGACGTACTGGGTCTCCGGACCCACGAAGACGTCGCGGGCCTCCCTGCCGTCCACCCGGACGCGGAGGTACTGCTGGCCGTCTCGGGTCCCCGTGTGAACTGAGCGGTCGTACGAACTGATGCCGCGGAACGTGAGGTTGGCGTCGACCACCAGGCTCGCACGGTAGTTCGCGCTGGCCAGCGCCTCCTGGTGGGCCGACCGGAGGTCGCCCACGTCGCCCAGCCCGAACTTGCTCGCGTCGCCGGGAAACGTCAGGTCCTCGGTCGGCGAGGGCATTTACCCCCGCGAACCGTCGGTCGTCCCCGTTCTCGTGACGATCTTCTCGACCGGTAAGGCGGCCGAATTCGGCCGGTTCCACGGGTAAGTCCGGCATATCGATAATCCTTCATCATCGACCCTTGCTAATCCTTCGCAAGACACTTTAGGCGCGCGCGGGCTAGCCTCGGCACAGCAGGCCCATGCGGGCCGTGATCAACCTATGACTGACGACGAACTCATCTGGCGAATCGCGGGCGGTTCCGGGGACGGCATCGCCTCGACGAGCCAGAACTTCGCGAAGGCGCTGATGCGATCCGGCCTCGACGTCTTCACGCACCGTCACTACCCGTCGCGGATCCGCGGCGGCCACACGTACGTGGAGATCAGGGCGTCGGACGAGCCGGTCAAGTCCCGCGGGGACGGGTACAACTTCCTGCTGGCGCTGGGTGACTCCTTCGCCCGCAACCCCCAGGAGGACGCCTACTACGGCGTCGAGGAGGTCAAACCGCTGAGCGAGAACCTCGACGACCTCAGGGAAGGCGGCGTCGTCGTGTACGACGAGGGACTGCTCGACGCCGAGGAGGTACCGGACTTCGAGCAACGCGCCGAGGACAACGACTGGCACGTCTATCCGCTGGACCTGCGCGGCCTGGCGAAAGAACACGGCCGCGAGGTCATGCGGAACACCGCAGGCGTGGGCGCGACGGCGGCGCTGGTCGGGTTCGACCTGGACCCCATCCTGGACGTGATGCACGAGTCGAAGATGAGCGGCGACGTGCTGGAGGCCAACGAGGCCATCCTCCAGGAGGCTTACGAGAGCGTCCGCGACGACTACGACCACGACCACGACGTGTCGGTGCCCGAGGGGAGCCACGACGAGGAGCAGGTGCTCGTCTCCGGCAGTGACGGCATCGCCTACGGGGCCATCGACGCCGGCTGCCGGTTCATCTCGGGGTACCCGATGACCCCCTGGACGGACGTGTTCACCATCATGTCCCAGAACCTGCCGAAGATGGGCGGGGTGGCCGAGCAGGTGGAGGACGAGATCGCCGCCGCCTCGCTCGCGGTCGGCGCCTCCCACGCCGGCGTGAAGGCGATGTCAGGGTCCTCCGGTGGCGGGTTCGCGCTCATGTCCGAGCCCCTGGGGCTGGCCGAGATGACCGAAACGCCGCTGGTGCTGGTCGAGGCCCAGCGGGCCGGGCCCTCGACGGGGATGCCGACCAAGCCCGAGCAGGCCGACCTCGAACACGTCCTGTACACAAGCCAGGGCGACTCCAACCGCGTCGTGTTCGCGCCGGGCAACCAGGCGGAGTCCTACGAGCAGATCCGCCGCGCCTTCGAGGTGGCCTGGGACTACCAGATCCCCTCGATCATCCTGTACGACCAGAAGCTCTCGGGCGAGACGCGCAACGTCGACGAGAGCCTCTTCGACCGTGAGCCGGCGCCGGACCTGGGCAGCACGCTCAGCGAGGAGGAGATCCAGGAGGCCGCCCACCACCACTCGGGCAAGTTCCAGCGCTTCCAGTTCGATCCCGAGGACGGCGTCAGCCCGCGGACCATCCCCGGCCAGAAGGGCGGCCGGTACCTGGCGTCCGGCAACGAACACAACGAGTCGGGCCACATCACCGAGGACCCCCAGGAGCGGATCAAGCAGGTCGACCGGCGCCTTCGCAAACTGGAGGCCATCCGCGACGACCTCGCCGAGGACGACGTCCTGCAGACGTACTACGGTCCGGAGGACGCCGACTACGGCTTCCTGAGCTGGGGTTCCCAGCAGGACACCGTCGAGGAGGCCGTCGACCGCCTGAACGGGGCCGGCTACTCGGTGAAGGCGCTGGGCGTCAGCCAGCTCATGCCATACCCGCGCCAGGAGGTCAGCGACTTCCTGTCGTCGGTCGAGGAGTGTATCGTCGTCGAGATGAACGCGACGGCGCAGTTCCGTGGGCTGACCCAGAAGGAACTGGGTCGGTACGGCGAGAAGCTGTCCAGCCTGCTCAAGTACAACGGCAACCCCTTCGAGCCCGCCGACGTCGTGGAGGGCTTCGAGAACATCACGTCCGGGGACGGCGAGGTCCCCGGCGACCACACCCGCTACGTCCCAGCGGCAGGTGATTGACAATGAGTGCATTCAGCGCAATCGACGAAGAACGAGAGATCGACCGAGACGAGTTCACCCCCGGCATCGAACCCCAGCCGACGTGGTGCCCGGGCTGTGGCGACTTCGGCGTCCTGAAGGCGCTGAAGCAGGCCATGCCCGAGGTCGGGCGCACCCCCGAAGAGGTCCTGCTGGTGACCGGCATCGGCTGTTCGGGCAAGCTCTCTAGCTACTTCGAGAGCTACGGCTTCCACTCCATCCACGGCCGCGCCCTGCCGGTCGCCCGCGCGGCGAAACTGGCCAACCCCGGCCTGGAAGTGGTCGCCGCCGGCGGCGACGGCGACGGCTACGGCATCGGCGGCAACCACTGGATCCACACGGCCCGCGAGAACCACGACATGACCTACATCGTGTTCAACAACGAGATCTTCGGGCTGACGAAGGGCCAGACGTCGCCGACCAGCCCGAAGGGCCACACCTCCAAGACCCAGCCGGGCGGGAGCGCGAAAGACCCCGTTCGGCCGCTGTCGACGTCGCTGCAGGCCGGCGCGTCGTTCATCGCTCGCACCGCGGCGGTCAACCCCAACCAGGCCAAGGAAATCCTGAAGCAGGCGATGGAGCACGACGGCTTCGCCCACGTCGACTTCCTCACCCAGTGTCCGACCTGGAACAAGGACGCCAAGCAGTACGTCCCCTACATCGACGTCAACGATTCGGACGACTACGACTTCGACCCCACGGACCGCCGCGAGGCCGCCGAGATGATGTTCGAGACCGAGAACAAGCTCTCGGAGGGCGAAGTGCTGACCGGCGTCTACTACGTCGACGAGGAGCGGCCGTCCTACCAGCAGGAGAAGCAGGCCCTCGGCGAGATGCCCGAGGAACCGCTGGCGGACCGCTACTGGGACGACGACTACGAGTGGGAGCGCTCGTACGACCTGCTGGACAAGCACAAGTGACCTGACGGCCCGGGTCGTACCGGAGCTGATCTGCTTTTTCAGGGCGGTACGTTCTGAAGCGAGCGGTTACCGTCCGTAGACGTAGGTCGCGCCAGCGTCCGTCCCTTCGGCGGTGTCCTCGCCGCTCGCCCCCACGACGGCAGTGCTGTCGGTGCTCGCCACGGCCGAACCGTCGTGCGCCTCCGGCCCGCCGGCCTCCGGAACGACCTTCTCGACCTGGCTCCAGGATCCGTCGACCGGCGCGAAGGCGTAGACGCTACCCGCCTCCGACCCGTTCGCGTTCTCGTCGTAGACGGCAGCCACCAGTGCAGTTTCACCGGCTAGCGCGACGTTCCAGCCGAAGCGGTCGACCGACGCCCCGTCCTCGGCGGTGAGGATGGCCCGTCTCGTCCAGTCGCCGTCCTCCCGGCGGAAGACGTAGGCCGACCCGGTCTGGTCCTGTGGGTTCTCGACTGTCGGAGCGCCGACGAGCGCCGTGTCGCCGGCCACCGCCACTGAGAGGCCGAAATTGTCGATGTAGCTGTCGCTCTCCGGGGTGAGTTTCGCCTGCCGGGTCCAGCCGTCGTCGGCCCGCTGGAACACGTACGCCGACCCGGCGCTCGATGCGATCTCGTCGTCGTAGGCGGCGCCCACGAGCGCGGTCCGGTCGGTCAGCGCCGTCGCGACGCCGAACGCGTCCTGGGCGTCGACGTCCCCGGGTGCGAGCTTCGTTCGCTGGGTCCACGAACCGCCGTCCCGCTCGAACACGTGGGCGAAACCGGCGTGTGGCCCGTTCGAATCCGCCCCGGTCTGGGCCCCGACGACGGCGACGTCACCGGCGAGGCCGACCTGGCCACCGAACGTCTCTCCGGCGGCGCCTTCGACGACGGTCCGTTCGGATTGCCGGGTCCACTCGTCGCCGGTCCTGGTGAACACGTACAGCGTCACCGTTCGTCCCGTCTTCGACGGCGCTGACGAGGACCGTGTCCCCGTCGACGGCGACCGAACTCCCGAAGCGGCCGCCGGCGACGCCGGTCGTGAGACGACGTTCCAGAGTGGGTGACATCTCCGTCGCTCCGGTCTCTTCGGTCTCCTGCTCGGTCGGCGTTCCGTCGGCGACCCATCGCTGGAGTCCCCTGGACCGCCGCCGCTGCACCCGGCCAGGGCCGTCGTCCCGACCGACGCGAGAACGGCGAGATGTTGTCGGCGAGTAACCATTTTCGGTTCCTTCCCGTCTAATCGTCGGATATCTGTCCCCCGCTCCATCGTACCGCTGTCCGGTCCGCACTCCGGGGAGTTGGCGGTCCAGCGCCCTCAGAGGCCCGAAATCGATGAGTAGCGGCCCCCTCGCGGCGACGGTGGTCCGTACCACGAGGACGACCAGTCCCGTCCCCGACGGGCGAACTCCCCTGGATGCCCCGGGGGTGATCGGCTCGTTTCTGCTCCTCCGAAGTTCGCTTTCCGATTCGTCAGCTATTTTTTCGTGGGGGCGAAAGCCAACGATGTGAGCACCGACTCGACCGAGGAGCGTATCCTCGGCGTGCTGGAGGAGGACGCCCAGGCCTCCTACGCCGAGATTGCCGAGCGCGCCGGGGTCAGCAAGCCGACCGTCCGCAAGTACATCGACAAGCTCGAAGAGGAGGGCGTCATCGTCGGGTACACGGCGGACGTCGACCCGAAGAAACTGTCGAGCCAGTCCATCGCGCTGGTGGGCGTCGACGTCGAGAGCGAACGCTACGTCGAGGCCACCCAGAAACTCAAGGACCTGGCCGCCATCGAGTCGCTTTTCACCTCCAGCGGCGACCACATGCTGATGGCCGAGGTTCGCGCCCGCGACGGCGACGAACTGGGCGAGGTCATCAGCGAGGAACTGCTCGACGTCGACGGGGTCACGGCGGCCCACCCCTCGTTCCTCCAGGAACGGCTGAAGTGACTCGCCCGCGCCGGACGGCGAGGCGCCACCACGACCGGACGGTCTTCGACGCGTAGCCGCTCGCGTCTTCAGGTCCGAGCTGTCCGAGACGACCGTCTCGTCAGACGCTGTTCAGTGACGCGGTGGTAGCCGGCACCGCCGACGGATCAGCGGTGACCCGCCCAGCCGTCAAAGCGATGGTATCCGGCACGTCCGCCAGGGTGGGACTTTCTGGGTGGTGGCATTCGAAAACTCGTCACCGGAGAGCGCGGGGGCTTTCGAGATGTTCTACTCACGAAACCTGACTTCTCTGACCACTCCATCCCGTCACGGCCGAACCGTTTTCACGCTCGCGTCCGACCACCTCTAGCGTGGCAGTATTCAGCAGGGAGTCCCGCGTGGACGCGCCCCTGGACGAGGTCTGGGAGTTTCACAGCCGGGTCGAGGGACTGGTCGACCTGACGCCGGCGTTCCTGAACCTCCGGGTGGAGGAGGTCCGCGGCGACCACGACGGCGAGTTGACCGTCGGGACCGAGATCCGGGTGTCGGCGCAGCCGTTCGGCGTCGGGCCGCGCCAGACGTGGACCTCGCGGATCGTCGAACGGCGACGCGAGGAGGGCCGGGCGCTGTTCCGCGACGAGATGGTCGAGGGACCGATGCGGAAGTGGGAGCACACCCACGAGTTCGTCGCCGACGGCGACGTGACGCTCCTCCGTGACCGGGTGGAGTACCGCGCACCGGGGAGTTTCGTCGGGTCCACCCTGACGTGGCCAGGCTTGGCGGTGGGGTTCCGGTACCGGCACCGGCGGACCCGAGAGCTACTCGGCCAGCGACCGGGACGCGTCGTCGACCGGACGAAGTAAGGACTCGGGGATCGGATCGGTCCGCGCGCGCCGGGCCGGCACCAACCTTCAACCGTCTCGCGGGCGTACGTACAGACCGGGCAACTGACTGCCAGGAGCGACCAATGTCAGGGTACGAACCAGCCGACGACGAGGGGGGCATGGGACGAGAACGAACCATCGGCGAACGCGGAGGGAGGACGTCGGGACTGCGGAAACGCATCGGGAACGGGACGGTCGCGCTCGCCGCCGGCGGCGTGATGCTCGCCCGGGCGGTGCGGGCGGTCTCTCGCAGTCCCCGCCGGGCGGCCCGGCGGGCGCTCGCGGGGGCGAGCCTCATCGCCATCGGCGTGCGCCAGCGCCGTTCGACCGGGGGACCCGAACCGCCGGCAGGTGGATACTCCGAGGAGCAGGTACCGACCGGGCGGGAGGCCGACAGCCCGGACGTGACTTTCCCGGACCAGCCGGACGACGAAGAGGTAGAGATCGACATCTCCGAGACCGACGTCCTCGACGAGGTCCGCGGCGACGACGACGGCTCGCTGGTGGGGGACGCCTCCGAGACGGCCCCGACCGACGCGGAGCGTGGCGACGTCCCGCCGACCCACGAGACCGGGGACGAAGCCGCGACCGACGAGGGTGCAGAAGAATCCGACGAGGAAACCGGGATGGACGAGAGCGGTGTCGGGACGGACGAGCACGACGCCGGAATGGACGAGGAGGAGAGCGACGCCTCCACGGACGAGGACGGCGGTCGGTCGGGTACCGGGGCCGGTGAGGAACCGGAGGCCGGGTCGGAATCTGACGCCGGCGATTCGGAGGAAGACGAGGGCTGACGGGGCGGCCCGCGGTAGCGTCGGTGGGCCGATTTGCCCCCGGCGATGGTGACGAACGGGTAATCGGGGCAAGGTGGTATGGGAAGTACCTGGGCAGCGACCGCCGCTGGAGGGGTCACAAGCTGGGTACAGAACCGTCGAACCGAGCGTAGCCCTTTTGAGAGTCCATCGCCTGTTCTTTCTTCACGCGACTTCCCGGGGAATGACGGCAGAACACGCGGTGCCGTCTCCGCGATCCCACAGCCATGACGAGACACGACCACCGTTCTACGACGTTCCACGCGGCCGAGAGGACCGTCGTTCACCTGCCGGCCGACGAATCGCCGACGAACACGCATCCGTTCGCATCCTGTGACCGGTCCTACGCATGAGCCAGGACACCCACTACGACGACCGAACGCAGGGGACCGACGGGCGACCGGCCCCCGAACTCGCCAGTGGCGTGGAGGCGTTGGGAGCGACCCCCGAGTTCCAGGGGCCGGTCGACTCGCCGGACGGCCACGACTGCAACGACCACCTCGCGCTGATCTACGAGGACGAGGCCGAGCAACTGGCGTCGCTCGTCCCGTTCATCAGGCAGGGGCTGGTGCGTGGCGAGCATTGTGTGTGCCTCGTCGACGACCTCTCCGAGGAGACCCTCGTCGACGCGCTCCGTGACGCGGACGTCGACGTCGACGAGGCGCTGGCTTCGGGGGCGCTGTCGTTCCGCGAGGTCGGCGAGACATACCTCCGGAACGGGACGTTCGACCCCGACGAGATGATCGAGTTCTACGCCGGCGCTATCGAGGAGGCCACCGCGGAGTACGAGGCCCTCCGGGTCACTGCCGAGACGACGTGGCTCCAGGAGGAATCGACGAGCATCCGGGACTTCATAGCCTACGAGGCGAAGGTGAACGACCTCTTCGAGGGCGAGGACTGCATCGGCATCTGCCAGTACGACCGCGACGCGTTCGACCCTGCGGTCGTCCGCGACATCGTCAAGACTCACCCCCACCTCATCTACGACGGGACCGTCTGTCACAACTTCTATTACACGCCGCCGTCGGAGTTCTTCGGCCCCGACGAACCGGCCCGGGAGGTCGACCGGATGCTCGGGACCGTGGTCGACCGGACCCGCGCGAAGACCGTACTCGAGGAACGCGAGCAGTACCTGCGTGACCAGACCGACGTCACGGCCGATCCGGACCGCTCGTTCGAGGAGAAGCTCCGCGCGCTGTTCGAACTGGGCCGCGAGCGGTTCGGGGTCGACCTCGGGACGCTGAACCGCGCGGACGCCGACCGACTGACGGTCGAACACGTCGGCGGCGACCACGACCACTTCGAACCCGGCGTCGAACTCCCGCTATCGGAGACGTACTGCCAGGCCGCGGCCGACGCCCGTGGCTTCGCGAGCGTGGCCGACCCGGCCGAGGAGGGTCGCGACGACGTCACCGTCTACGATGACTTCGGGGTCCGGTCGTACCTTGGGACGTACGTCCCGGTCGACGGCGGCACCGACCGCACGCTGGGCTTCGTCGGCTCGGAACCGCGGACGGAACCGTTCTCCGAGCAGGACCGGACCTACCTGGAACTGATGGGCCAGTGGGTGAAACACGAACTCGAACGCCGGCAGCGCGAGCGCCAGCTCCAGCAACACAAGGAGTACACCGACGACCTGCTGGACGCCATCGACGACGTGTTCTACGTCCTCGACGAGGCGGGGAACCTGAAGCGGTGGAACGAGAGCACCGCCGAGGTGACCGGCTACTCTGACGCCGAGCTCGATTCGAAGCCAGGCGCGGAGTTCTTCGACGACGAGGACCGAACGGCGGTCGCGGACGCCATCGCCGAAGTCTTCGAGACCGGCAACGCCCGGGTCGACGCGTCGCTGTCGACGAGCGACGGCGAGTCCATCCCCTACGAGCTCGCCGCCTCGGCACTGGAGGATCCGACCGGGGAACCGGTGCTGACCGGCATTGGCCGGAACCTCAGCGACCGCGTGGAGCGCGAGACGGCGCTACGCGAGGAGCGCGACCGGTTCGCGTCGCTGTTCGAGTCCATCCCCGAGGCCGCGGTGAACGTCCGTCTGGAGGGCGGCGAACCCGTAGTCAGGGAGGTCAACTCGGCGTTCGGATCGACCTTCGGATACGATCCCGACCGGATCGTGGGTGAATCGCTGAACGACCTGATCGTCCCACCAGGGCGCGAGGACGAAGCCGAACGGATCGACGAGGTCGTCTCGAACGGACAGAACGTCGCCAGGGAAGTTCGTCGGGAGACCGCCGACGGCATGCGCGACTTCCTCTTCAGGGGCCAGCAGTTCGAACGGGAAGACGGCACCGTCGAGGGGCTGGGGGTCTACGTCGACATCACCGAACGCAAGCAACGCGAACGCGACCTCGAACTGTTCCGGAGCCTCCTCGACCGGTCCAACGACGCCGTGTTCGTCATCGACACCGAGGACGGCAGCATCCTCGACGTCAACGACACGGCCTGCCATCGACTCGGCTACGACCGCGAGCAACTCCTGTCGAAACGCGTCTCGGAGATCGAACGGTGGTTTTCCGTCGACGAGAACTGGGAGCAACACGTCGAGAACCTGCGCGAGCGGAGTACGTCTACTTTCGAGGGGATCCACGAACGACGCGACGGTACCACGTTCCCGGTGGAGGTCAGCGCCGCCCACGTCGAACTCGACCGGGAGTACGTCCTCGCAATCGCCCGCGACGTCACCGAGCGCAAGGAGCGCGAACGTGTGCTCCGGCGACTGTACGAGACGGCCGCCGACGCCGACCTGTCGTTCGAGGCCAAGATCGACCGGTTGCTCGCACTGGGCCGCGAACAGTTCGGGTTCGACTACGGGATGCTCACGCGGGTCGTGGGTGATTATCTGGACGTGGTCCAGTCGGTCGGTGGCTTCGAAGAGCACTGTGGGGAGGTCCCGATCCCGCTGGAGGAGACGTACTGCCGGAAGGTGTTGTTGTCCTCGGACCCGGTCGGGGTCGCCGACGCCCCCGCGGAGGGCTGGGACGAGGGAGTCGCCTACGAGCGGATCGACCTGGACAGTTACCTCGGGACCAGCGTGACGCTGGGGGACGAAATCTACGGGACGCTGTGTTTCGCCTCCGAGACGACGCGAGACCGGTCGTTCACCGACGCCGAGTACACCTTCCTCGAACTGATGGGACAGTGGGTGAGCTACGAGGTCGAACGGGACCACCGCGAGGCACAGTTGAGCGGCCTCAACGGGATGAGCCGCGACCTGATGGACGCCGAGACCACCGACGACATCGCCGAGCGAACCGTCGAACACGCCCGCAGGGCCCTGGACCTCCCGCTGACCGCGGTCGCGGGGTACGACGGCGAGATCGGGACGCTCTCGACGGTGGCCCAGACGCCGCGCGCCGACGACGAACTCCCGATGGCCGCGATGTGTGACCCCGAGACGGGGACGCTCTGGGACGGCTTCGTCGCCCAGGAGACGCGGCGGGTGGACGACGTGGCCTCGATCCCCGGGGCCGGCGACGACCTCACCGAAGTGGTCGCCGTCCCGCTGGGCCGGGTCGGTTCGTTCGTCACCGCGACCCGGGCGCCGGGCGGGTTCAGCGACGCCGAGGTGGACTTCCTCGAGACGACCGGGCTGACGGTCGAGGCGGCCTGCGACCGGAGCAAGCGCGAACAGCAGTTACAGGAGCGCGAGCGGACCCTGGAGGAACAGAACGAGACGCTCGAACGCCTCAACCGGGTCAACGACATCATACGGAGCATCGACCAGGCGCTGGTGGGCGCCTCCACCCGCGGGGAGATAGAGACGGTCGTCTGCGAGCACCTGGCCGACGTCGGTCCCTACGAACTGGCCTGGGTCGGCGATCACGACCCGGTGTCCGGTGAAGTCGTCCCGAGCGAGTGGGCCGGCACGGAACGGGGCTACCTCGACGGCATCTCGATCACGGCCGACGACGGCCCCCACGGGCGGGGGCCGGCCGGGCGGGCGGTCAGGACGCGGGAGCCCCAGGTCGTCAACGATGTCCTCGGCGATCCGGCGTTCGAGCCCTGGCGCCAGGACGCACTCAACCGCGGGTACCACTCGACTATCGCGCTCCCGCTGGTCTACGAGGACTCCCTCTACGGCGTCCTGACCGTCTACGCCGGCCAGCCGGGGGTGTTCGACGAACTGGAACAGTCTGTCCTGGCCGAACTCTCTGACACCATCGCCTACGCCGTCAACGCCGTCGAGAGCAAGAAGGCGCTGGTCAGCGACCAGGTCACGGAACTGGAGTTCGAGGTGCGGGACACGGGCATGGCCGCCGTGGACCTGGCCAGGGAGACCGGGTGTTGCTTCACTTTCGAGAGCATGGTCCCGCGGTCGGACGGCGGCCTCCGGGGATTCTTCTCGACCCGGGGGGCCGATGCCGAGGAGGTGCTGACGTTCCTCGACGACGTCGCCGCTGGCGACGTGACGCTCATCGCCGAGCGGGAGGACGACGACCAGGTCTGCCTGTTCGAGGTCCTGCTGACCGACGAAAGTTTCTGCGGGTACGTCCTCGAACACGGCGGCAAACCCCGGACCATCAGCGTCGTCGACGGGGTGGCGACCATCGTGATCGAACTCGCCGCCGAGGCGCCGATCCGGGAGTTCGTCGACACGTTCGGGACGCGGTATCCCGACTCGGAACTGAAGGCCCAGCGGACCCGCGAGCGCGAGCAGTACTCGCCGACGGAGTTCGACATCGCGGTGACCGGTGATCTCACCGCCCGACAGCGGGAGGCCCTGGAGACTGCCTACTTCAGCGGCTACTTCGAGCGGCCGCGCGAGCGGACCGGGAGCGAAATCGCGGAGGCGATGGACATCTCCCAGCCGACGTTCAACTACCACCTCAGGGCCGCCCACCGCAAACTCTGCCGTCGTCTCTTCGAGTGTGACCGGACGGATCGCTGACGGTCGTCCCTCCGTCGGCGGTCGGTCCGGGAGTCAGACCGGAGTCAGATCCAGGCTGCCGTCGCCGTGGACGGTGATCTCGTACCCGTAGTACCTGAACTGGACGTGACAGTCCACTCCGTCGGCCACGTCGGTGCGGAACAGCGCGTCGAGCGCATCGGGATCGACGGCGTCGTACAGCGGCCGATCTAGATCTACCGGATCTACTCCCTCGGCGTCCGCCACGGCCGTCAGGACCG
The DNA here is from genome assembly GCA_003021085.1 of Halobacteriales archaeon QS_1_68_20. GTDB lineage: Archaea > Halobacteriota > Halobacteria > Halobacteriales > PXRE01 > PXRE01. The sequence goes on from PXRE01000013.1 coordinate 34,731, forward strand.
CTCGACTCGCCTGTTCGTTCCCATCGTCGTCCGCGGTCGTCGTCACGGGCTCGATCATCGTACCGTCGAACGGCCGGTAAGGGGAAAGCGGTTGTACCTTCATACAGAGAGCGACGCCGATCCCGGCGCTATCTATCTAGAACGCTCGCTCCGGGTGATCGAGCGGTCGGGAGTTCGTTTTCGCGGTCCTCCGATCCCGGGGAGAGGCCCATACGGACCAATTCTTTTGGCCGCGTCGACCGTAACCGCCGTATGCGGCTCGTCCAGATTTCTGTCCCCGACGACGAGCGAGACGCCGTCCTGTCGGTCATCCGCGACCGGGAACTGGGCCACACGGTGACCCCGGAGTCCGACGACCACGAGGGACGGACGTTCGTGCAGTTCATCGTCCCGGCCGACGCCGTCGAGCACGTCCTGGAAGACCTCCACGCGGCCGGACTCGACCAGGAGGCCTACACCGTCTCGCTGGATGCCGAGTTCTCCGTCTTCCCGAACTTCGACGAGGTCCAGGAGCGATGGGCGAAGACGCCGAACAAGATCGCGCCACGGGCGCTCCGCTCGAAGGCCAAAGACATGCGGCTGAACACCCGCTCGTACCTGTGGATGATGTTTCTCAGCACGGTCATCGCGACGGCCGGACTGCTACAGGGCTCGCCGGCCGTCGTCGTCGGGTCGATGGTCCTGGCGCCCATCGTCAGCCCGATGCTGACCACCAGCGTCGGCGCCGTCCGCAACGACCGGGACATGCTCGTCACCAGCATCCACCAGCAGGCGATCGGACTCGCGGTCGGGATCGGCGGGGCAATCGTCCTCGCGTACCTCATGCGGCAACTCGGCGTCGTCCCGCAGGGACTGGCCGCGACGAACATCGACCTCGTCGCGTCACGGGTCTCCCCGAGCATCCTCGCGGTCGTCGTCGGACTGGCATCGGGGACGGCCGCCGCCTTCGGTCTCGCCACGAAGGGCCAGGTGAGCCTGGTCGGGGTGATGATCGCCGCGGCGCTCATCCCGACCGCCGGCGCGGTCGGCATCGGCGTCGCCTGGGGAAGCCCGCTGGTCGCCGTCGGCGCGACGTTGCTCCTGGTCGTGACCATCTTCGCCATCAACATCGGCGGCGTCTCGATGCTGTGGTACCTCGGGTACCGGCCCGACCAGGTCGACGACAGCCTGTTCACCTTCGACGACGCGCGGCGCGCCGCCGTCGTCCTGGCCACAGTCGCGCTGGTCGTGCTGGCGGCCCTCGTCGTCTCGGTCGGGTTCTACCAGCAGAGCGCCTTCGAACGGTCGATCAACGAGGCCACCAGCGACGTGCTCGACCGGGAGGCGTACAGCGACGTCAGCGTCACGTCGGTGAACATCGAGTACGGTTCGCTGGGGTCGCTGCTGGAGGCGCCCACCGTCACCGTCACGGTCAGCCGACCGACCGGCGAGCAGTATCCCGGCCTGGCCGCGGTACTCGACCAGGTCATCACCGAGCGGACCGGCAGGCCGGTGAACGTCCGGGTCGCCTTCGAGGAGTACGACCGCTCGGACGAGGGATCGGCGGCCAGCAGTCGCCCGTCCGCCCCTGCTCGATTGTCGGATGCGACGACGTCCGTAGCACCGCATCACCGGGGCGTGGCCTAACGTTATACGCCTGGACGGGCTACGTACGGTCATGAAGTTCGTCATCGTCGGGTACGGGCGCGTGGGGACCCGTACCGCCCGCGTGTTGCACGAAGAGGGCCACGAGGTCGTCGTCCTCGACCGGGACCCCGGCGCGGTCGAGCGGGCACGCGAGGAGGGGTTCGAAGCGTACCAGGGCGACGCCACAGACGACCGTGCATTCGACGACGTGGACTTCTCGACGGTCGACGCCGTCGGGGGACTCACCTCCGACGTGAACGCCAACTTCGCGGCCTGTACGGTCGGGAACTACCACGGCTGCCGGACGGTCCTCCGCATCGACGAGGACTATCGCAAGGACATCTACGACAAGTACGCCGGCGAGGTCGACGAGGTCATCTACCCCGAGCGCCTGGGCGCGGCCGGCGCGAAGACGGCGCTCCTGGGTGGGGACTTCAACGTCATCGCGGACCTGACCGAGGACCTGCAGTTGACGACGATCAACGTCCCCGAGTCGTCACCGGCGGTCGGCCGCCGCCTCTCGGAGGTCGAGGTGCCGGACGACGCCCGCATCTACGCCCACGGCCGGACCGGCGAGTCGATGACCATCCCGATTCCCGGGACCGAGATCGAGGCCGGCGACCAGGTCGCGATCCTCGCCGAACGGGACGCCATCGAGGGCGTCCGCGCCGTTCTCATCGGCGACGCGGCGGCGTAGCCGCCGCTCGGCAGGAGGATTCGGGAGGGAGTGGTGGGAGTGGTCTACCGGGCGCGCGGGGGATGGGAGGATGGGAACTGAGGCCCGTGCGCGCCCAGCGTCTCGTTGCGCCTCACTTTACATAAAAGTACGTCAGACGGACGCATGACCGCGTCGGGGCCGCAGCCCCGCGACGCACGGCTGAATCGGTGGCGTCGACTCTCCGGCGAGGCTGACCCCGACCGGCAGCTATTCCCCGTCCGCACGCGTCACCGTTCCCATGGACGGACTCGGAGTCCCGCTGGTCACGCCGTTCGACGAAGACGGCGGCGTCGACCAGGACCGCCTCCGCGAACTGGTGGCGTGGGTGACCGACCGGGGCGTCGACTTCCTCGTGCCCTGTGGATCGACGAGTGAGGCACCGCTCTTGAGCGTCGACGAACGCACCCGGGTGATCGACGTGGTCGCGGACGCCGCCGACGTGCCGGTGCTGGCGGGGACCGGCCACGCGGGGTACCGCGAGACGGTTCGACAGACCCGACGAGCGGTCGAGGCCGGCGCCGACGCCGCCCTGGTCGTGACGCCGTACTACTACAGCCACGGCCAGGACGCACTGGCGGCGTACTACCGCGAGGTGGCCGACGCCGTCGACTGTCCGGTCTACCTCTACAGCGTCCCGAAGTTCACCCACGTCGCGCTCGACCCGGGACCCGTCGAGGAACTGGCCGGCCACGAGAACGTCGCCGGGATGAAAGACTCCAGCGGCGACCTCGAAGCGCTCCAGCGGACCTACCGCCGGGCCGCAGACTTCGACCTGCTGGTCGGCAGTGGGAGCGTCTTCGCCCACGGTCTGGCTGCCGGCGCGGACGGGGGCATCCTCGCGCTCGCCAACGTCGCTCCCGATGCGGCGAGCGACGTCTACGACCGCCACGAGGCGGGCGACGGGACGGCCGCCCGCGAACTGAACGCCGACCTCGTGAACCTGAACCGAGCTATCACCGCCGAGTACGGCGTTCCGGGACTGAAGGCCGCCATGCGGATGCGGGGTGCACCGGCAGGTTACCCGCGGCGCCCGTTCCGGTCGGTCGACGAGGCCGCCGAGGCGGAACTGGCCGACCTGCTCGACGATGCCGGCCTGTCGTGAGGGATTTCACCCTGGACCGCGTTGGCTCCTGCATGACCTGGGCGGACCTGTTCGAGCGTGCGGCCGATCACGAGATTACCGTCGAGGAGGTGCGGGCGGCGCTGTCGGCCCGGCACGACGATGAGTGAGGGCGACCCGGATCACGGGACAGATAGGCGAGCCGACAACGAACGGACCGTCGATCCGCCGAATCCCGCCCGCGTCGTCGCCGACGCGGACGTCCTCGCGGCGGATTTGCTGGTCGGTGGTGTCGCCCGCGAGGCGATGGACCTGGTCCGGTCGCACTCCTGGATCGAAGTCGTCGCCAGCGACGCACTGGTGGCCGACGCGGCGGCCGTGATCGCCGACCTCGCGGACCCTGAGTTGGCCGGCGACTGGCGCGAGCGGTTCGAGGGTCTTCGAACGCCGGTCGAACACCCGGCCGGGGATCACCCGGCGCTGGCGTCGGCCTACCGGTCGAACGCGGCCCACCTGCTGACCTACGACGAGGGGCTGACCGGCGTACAGGCCGGCGCGGCGATCAACCGCCGGATTCCGCTCTCCGTGCGGGCCCCCGACGCGTTCGTCGGCGTGTTCGACCCGGAACGGCTCTACCCCGAAGTCCAGGCTGGCGAGTACCCCGGGCCGGACGCCGACCCCCGCGACTAGTCCAGTTGCCGGAAGACCAGCGCGAGTGCCACCGCGACGAGGACGCCACTCACCGCGGCGAACGCCAGACCGGCGGTCCGGACGGTGCCGTCCGGGAAGAACAGGACCACCAGCGCCGCGACGAGGCTCGCCTGTGCCAGCCCGAACCCGGCGGAGAGCGCTCCGGGCGACCGTTCGGGACTCATCGGTCGGCGTTGACCCGTCTGGCGGCCCGGCGAGCGAGTGACCGCGGTGCGAGCCTCGAGAGCAGGTAGGTCAGCTTCATCCGCCGACTTGGGATGACGACCGTCTCGCCGGCCATCGCCCCGCGATAACCGGCCTCCGCGACGCCCTCGGACGTGTTGGAGTAAGACCCGCCGGCGGGGGCCTCCTGGCCCGCACGCTCCTGGAACTCCGTGTCGATCGGTCCCGGACACAGGGCCGTGACCGAGACGTTCGTGTCCCGGAGTTCCTCGGCAATCGCCTCCGAGAAGTGCAGGAGGTACGCCTTGCTCGCGTAGTAGCCGGCCAGGTACGGCCCGGGCTGGAACGCGGCCATCGAGGAGACGTTCAACACGATTCCCGCGTCGCGGTCGACCATCCCCGGGAGGTACAGTCGCGTCAGGTGAACCGGTAGGCGGACGTTCAACTGCACCTGGTCGAGTTGTCGTTCCAGGTCCGTCTCGTGGAACGGGCCGTGGACGCCGGCGCCGACGTTGTTGACCAGCGCCTCGACGGTGATCCCGCGGTCGGTGACCTCCTCGTACAGGTCCCTGGCCGCGTCGTGCTCCGCGAGGTCCATGGGCACGACATCGACGTCGGATCCGTATGACTCGCCGAGATCGTCTGCGAGCGCCTGCAGGCGCTCTTCGCGGCGCGCGACGACAACCAGGTCCCAGCCGTTGGCCGCGAACTCCCGGGCGAGCGCGCGGCCGATGCCCGCGGACGCGCCGGTCACCAGGGCGGTTCCACGGGTCGTCGCTCCTGGGTGGGTGGCGGACCCCTGGGACCCGGTCATCGTGGCCCCTTCCGCTCGGCGGGTTCGTCGGCCAGCCAGTCCGCGAACTTCGCCAGCGCGCGCCCGCGGTGGGAGATGGCGTTCTTCTCCTCGGTGCTCATCTCCGCGAGCGTCTCGCCGTCGTGCTCGAAGATGGGGTCGTAACCGAACCCGCCTTCGCCGCGGGGCGCGACGATGCGGCCGCGGACGGCGCCCTCGAATGTCTTCACTCGCGGTTCGGTTCCCTCGCCGCTCGTGCCCTCAGAGGCGCTTTGCGCCTCGCGTTCACCGTCGGCGTACGCGATCACCGAGCGAAACCGTGCGCGACGGTTCTCCTCTGGTTCCACGAGATGCCAGACGCGCTCGACGCCGACGGTGTGCTCGACGTACGCCGAGTAGGGGCCGGGGAACCCATCGAGCGCGTCGACGAACAGGCCGGTGTCGTCGACGACGACCGGTTCATCGCCACCGAGGGCCTCGAACGCCTCTTGGGCGCCGCGGGCGGCGATCTCGGCCAGGTCGTCGGACTGGATCTCGGCGTAGTCGTACGCGACCTGCTCGACCTCTTCCCCGACGCTCTCGAGGTACTCGCGGGCCTCGCGTACCTTTCCCCCGTTGCCGGTCACGAAGCGGACGGTCATGCCCGTGTGCGGGCGGCCGTGGGGGAAGTAGGCGTCGGTCCAGGGTGGTCGGAGTGGTCCTGAGTCGGAGGCCGCTGTCGGGGCCTGTCAGTCTGGGGGCTTGCAGACGGCGCGGTGATACCGCGGAGCGTTGCGCCGTGCTCTCGCGGACGCTCCGCGGCGACGGTCAGGTCACGGCGACGCTGGCCGCGCCTTCTTACTTAAATACTCGCGAGGAGTACGAGAGGGTCAGTCGTCGACGATCACTTCGACGGGTTCGTCCTCGTCGCCTTCGGTGCGACCGCCCTTGCGCTCCTGCCAGAAGAGCGCGCCGGCGGTCAGGACCACGATCCACGACCGCCAGTTGGCGAGGTTGAGGGTGTAGCCGAGGCCGAACGGCTTCTCGACGAGCATCCCCCGTCCGGGCTGCCAGTAGGCGCGCAGCATCCGCCCGACGCTGGGCCGCTCGAAGTTGTACGGAATCCCGAATAGGCTGCCCTGCTCTCCCTTGTCAGCCATACGTGAGGATAGGCGGCCGTCGATTATGGGTTTTGGGGTGCCGTGTTCGAATTGGTAGGAATAAATCCGTTCTCGGGTCTCTCCCACCCGGAAAGCCCCCGAGCGCTCCGCGAAGGACAATCTGGACGCCAACAGCCAGAAAGCCCCCGCGCGCTCGTGACGCCGCGCCTCGCTGCGCTCCTCAGTCGCTTCGCTCCCTGCGGTGCTTGCGTCGTCGGGGCGCCGACGAGCGCGCGGCCCCTTTCAGTCCCACCCGGCGTGGTTCGTGCCGGACACTTCGGTCTCGGCGGCGGTGCCGGACACCTTCGTCTCGTCGGTGGTGCCGGACACCTTCGTCTCGTCGGTGGTGCCGGACACCTTCGCTGATTCGGGACGCTGGCGACGCGAACGGCGGTGTTCAGATAAGCACTGAAAGGTGAGGAACGGCATTTTCTGAGTGATTCATGCCCGAAAACGCCGTCCTCAACGGTTGTTTAGACGAGATCG
>PXRE01000014.1 GCA_003021085.1 Halobacteriales archaeon QS_1_68_20
GTGGGGCATCGCCACCAGCGGCTGGGTGTTCTGGAGCTGGCTCTGGTCGAACTGGGCGCCTGGGACGTCGAACAGGTCGATCGTCAGGTGGTCGGCGCCACCCGGTTCGACGTAGTCGCTGACGCCGATCACGCTCCCGGTGACCTGGCCCTCGAAGAGCCTGCCGTCGTGGATCGTGACGAATCCACCCCGCTCGAGGATCGCCGAGTCGACCACGACCGTGGTCCCGTCGCTGGTCTGGTTCTGGAACTCGACGGCCCCGAAGGGTGCGTCCTGCTGGGCCGAGGCGGCGCCCGTCGCGGCGGACGCCCCGAGGGTGAACGCCGTCGAGGCGGCGATGCCTTTTCGCAGGACGCCTCGACGGGAATCGAGCCACTGGTCGAGGCTGGTTCTGACGTCCGGTCGCCGGCGCTCGGTGTCGTTGTCTCGGGTCATAGTTGACTGGGGAGGGTTACAGGGCACTGCCGGCGCACCTGGCCCTATAGGTAGTAACGCTACCAGACGTAGTTAAGCGCCGCCGACCGTTTCTGGGAGTACAGCCGCCGTACCTGCGTAATTCGATAGTATTTCACCGTTTACCGTCGGAAACTCGGAGTTACCCGGACGCGATCAGTTCTGGCCGGGACCCGGTTCGGGCACGCGAGCGGACCCGTGTCCGTCGGTTGGCCAAAATGCAATTATACCGAGTCCACGTGCAATCGGGAAATTGGCGAAACGAATGAAGAAGAGTCCCACCCCGACCCGAAGTCGTGCCGTCTCGACGGTCATCGGCGTCATCCTGATGGTCGCGGTCACGGTGGTGCTGGCGGCGGCCGTCGGGACGTACGTCCTCGACCTGGGCGACGATGTCCGCACGAACCCCCAGGCCTCGGTTTCGTTCGAGGAGGACGGGAACGACGTGACGATACAGGTCAAGGCGGTCCAGCGCGCGGACGCCATCGATGTCTCCGGTGACTGCGGAACGGCCCCCCTCGCACCCGAAGCCGGGGCTCGCGCGACCGTCACCTGTAGCCCCGGGGACACCATCGTCGTGACGGCGACGTACAACAACCACGAGGTCCAGTTACAGGAGTACGAGTTCGAGGGCTGACGTGGTCGCCGCCGCTGGGGCCGCTCCTGTTCCGCGATCCTACAGAGCGACCTGTCTCGACGCGGCGTTTAAACTCCGGCGTACCTACGGAGGCGTATGAACCACGACAGTGCGGACCGCGGCAAGGACGACGAGTTACCGTCCGCGGAGGTCACCGAAGGCGTCGAGCGCGCGCCCCACCGGGCGATGTTCCGGGCGATGGGCTACGACGACGCGGACTTCGACTCCCCGATGGTCGGCATCGCCAACCCGGCGGCGGACGTCACGCCCTGTAACGTCCACCTCGACGACGTCGCTGGGGCGGCCTACGACGCCGCGGACGTGGCCGGCGGGATGCCCATCGAGTTCGGCACCATCACCATCTCCGACGCCATCTCGATGGGCACCGAGGGGATGAAGGCCTCGCTCATCTCCCGGGAGGTCATCGCGGACTCAGTCGAACTCGTCGCGTTCGGCGAGCGCATGGACGGCCTGGTCACCATCGGCGGCTGTGACAAGAACATGCCGGGGATGATGATGGCCGCCATCCGGACGGACCTGCCCAGCGTGTTCCTCTACGGCGGGTCCATCATGCCCGGCGAGCACGAGGGCCGGGAGGTCACTATCCAGAACGTCTTCGAAGGAGTGGGAGCGGTCGCCCACGGCGACATGACCGGGGACGAACTGGACGACCTCGAACGGCACGCCTGCCCGGGCGCTGGCGCGTGCGGCGGGATGTTCACTGCGAATACCATGGCCTCTATCTCCGAAGCCATCGGGTTCGCGCCGCTCGGCACCTCGTCGCCGCCGGCCGAGGACGAGGACCGCTACGAGGTAGCCCGCCAGAGCGGTGAACTCGCCGTGGAAGCGGTCGAGGCCCGCCGACGTCCCTCGGACTTTCTCACGCGCGAGTCCTTCGAGAACGCCATCGCGCTACAGGTCGCCGTCGGTGGATCCACGAACGCCGTGCTCCACCTGCTGGCCATGGCCGCCGAGGCCGGAATCGATCTCGACATCGAGACGTTCAACGAGGTCAGCGCCCGGACGCCGAAGATCGCCGACCTCCAGCCCGGCGGCGAGAAGGTCATGAACGACCTCCACGAAGTCGGCGGCGTCCCGGTCGTCCTCCGGGAACTGCTGGAGGCCGACCTGCTCGACGGCGACGCGCTCACGGTAACGGGCGAGACCATGGCCGAGGCCATCGAACGGGTCGAACCGCCCCGGATCGACGATCTGGGCGCCGACTTCCTTCACACCGTCGAGGACCCCATCCACGAGCGGGGTGCCATCCGCATCCTCACTGGCAACCTCGCACCGGAGGGTGCGGTCATCAAGATCACCGGCGAGGACCACCTCCGCCACGAGGGGCCGGTCCGGGTCTTCGAGAACGAGGAGAACGCGATGAAGTACGTCCAGGGGGGCCGCGTCGACAGCGGCGACGTGCTGTGCATCCGCAACGAGGGCCCGCGCGGCGGCCCGGGCATGCGCGAGATGCTCGGGGTCACCGCCGCCGTCGCCGGCCACGGCCACGCCGACGATGTCGCGCTGTTCACGGACGGCCGCTTCTCCGGGGCGACCCGGGGATTCTCCATCGGCCACGTCGCCCCGGAGGCCTACGTCGGCGGTCCCATCGCCGCGCTGGCGGACGGCGACACCGTGACCATCGACGTGGACGCGCTGGAACTCTCGGTCGACCTCCCGGACGACGAGATCCAGCACCGCCTCGAAGACCACGACCCGGACCCGGCCTACACGAACGGCGTCCTCGCGAAGTACGGCCGGGCCTTCGGGTCCGCCGCCGACGGCGCGGTGACCAACCCCGGCGTCCGCGGGGAGTAAAACGAGAACCGCACCGCCGTCAAAATGTTGATGGTCCGAGAGTTCGGTGGTGCGGACGATGACGGCTGGACGCACCGGTCCGGAGACGGCCCTGGTCACGGGTGCATCGCGCGGGATCGGTCTCGAACTGACGAAACTGTTCGCCAGCGACGGGGCGGACGTGCTGCTTGCCGCCCGTAGCGAGGGGAAGATGGAGTCCATCGCCGAGGACCTCCGGGAGCGCCACGGCGTCGAGGCGGCCGTCTTCCCCGCCGACCTCGCGGAGCAGGGCGCCGCCAGGGACCTCTACGACCGGGTCACCGACGCGGGTTACGAGGTGGACGCGCTGGTCAACAACGCCGGGTTCGGCGTCTCCGGCCGGTTCCTGGAGACCGACCTCGACCAGGAACTGGACGTCGCTCACCTGCAGGTCCAGACCGTCACCGTCCTCACGAAACTGTTGGCCCGCGATATGGCCGACCGCGGCGGCGGGTGGGTCCTCAACAACGCCTCGATGGCCGGGTTCGCGCCGGTGCCGACCAGCGCCGTCTACGCCGCCTCGAAACACTACGTCCGGTCGCTGTCGGAGGCGCTGGCCGAGGACTTCGTGGACGAGGGCATCACCGTGACCGCGCTGTGCCCCGGCGCCACCGACACCGCCTTCATGGAGAACGGGGACTTCGACGAGTCCGCGACCGGCGACGGGGACCTCATGGACCCCGAGACGGTCGCCCGCGCGGGCTACGAGGGTCTGCTGGACGGCGAGCGCATCGTCGTCCCCGGCCGACTCAACAGGTTCCGGGTGTTCCTCCGCCGGTTGATGCCCAGGAAAGCGTACGTCCGGGCCGCCAACAGGATGCAGAACGACTGAGGCCGACTGCACCCCCGCGTCGTCGCTCCCACGAGTGGCCGGCGGAAGCGTTATATCGGTCAGTTTGTAAAGGTATGCCATGGTACTGGGGATCCTGGGGGAAGTGGCGTTGCTCGTGGTCACTGTCGCGGACGACGCGCTCCTCTACGTGCCGTTCGACGACCTCGCGCTGTCGGTGGTCGGAGCGGCCTGCGTACTCGGGCACCCGGTACGTCGCCGGGTGCTGTCGCGGCTCACCGACGAGCCGCGGGTGGAACTGGAGGAACTGGCGGCGACGCTCGCCGACGACGACGCGGTTCCCACCGACGACCCGGACCGCATCGCGGTGGCGTTGCACCACAACCACCTCCCGCGACTCGACGACGAACTGTACGTCGAGTACGACCACCGCAACGGTGACGTGGTGCTCTGGAAGGACCCGGAGACGGTCACGGCGAAACTGGACGCCGACTGAGCGGACTCCGCACCCTTTTACCCGCCCGTCCGCTACGAACTGCCAATGAGCGACACCGAGCGCGTGGCGGCGACGTGTCCGTCCTGCTCGCCGGACCTGGAGACGGTCCACGAGGTGCTGAAGTCGGGCAGCCAGGCGACCGTCCGGTGCACGGAGTGTGGGCACGTCCACAAGACCCGGATCGAACAGCGGCAGACGAAAGAGACCGACGTGGTCGTCTCCCAGGACGGGGAGTCGTTCACCGCGACGGCCGACGTGCCGGTCGACGAGACGCTGGCGACCGGCGAGGAGTTCGTGCTGGACGCCCCCGAGGCGCTGATGACCGTCCGGATCACCAGCCTGCAACTGGACGGCGACCGCCGGGAGGAGGAGGCAACGGCCCAGGACGTCCGGACCATCTGGACCCGGGCGGTCGACAACGTCGCGGTGAACGTCACGGTCCACCCGAAGGAGGGCGTCGACGGGGAGTCCCGTAGCGTCACGGTCCGCGTGCCGGGGGACACGGAGTTCGTCGTCGGCGAGGTGACGGAGTACGGCGACGAGGCGTTCGATGTCGAGGGCGTCGTCGTCCGCCAGGACGCCGTGGGGTACGACCACGACAAACTGGACCACCCGGGCGACGCCGTCGTCGCCAAGGACGTCAAGCGCGTCTACGCCCGGGACACGACCGCGACCACGAGCGCGTGGTCGGCCTGGTGAGATGTTCGGGGGCGACGGCGACACCGACGTCGAAGACGCCCGCCGACGCCTCGTCGAGCGCCTCCAGCGGCAGGGCCGCCTCGGCGACGGTGCCGTCGCCGACGCGATGCGGGCGGTCCCCCGCCACGAGTTCGTCCCCGAGGGCCGCCAGGACGACGCTTACGCCGACCGACCGCTCCCCATCGGCCAGGGCCAGACCATCAGCGCGCCGCACATGGTGGCCACGATGGTGGACCTGCTGGACGCCGAGCGGGGCGACGAGGTGCTGGAAATCGGCACCGGCTGTGGCTACCACGCGGCCGTCACGGCCGAAGTGGTCGGCCCGGAGAACCTCTACACCGTCGAGTACCACGCGGCGCTAGCCGACAGCGCCCGCGACACGCTGGCCGACCTGGGCTACGGGGAGGTCCACGTCCGCGTCGGCGACGGCCACGAGGGGTGGCCCGAACACGCCCACTACGACGCCGCGTACCTGACCGCCGCGCCCGCCGCGATACCCCCGAAGGTGGTCGAACAGGTCCGGCCCGGCGGAGTGGTGCTGGCCCCCGTCGGCGAGGGCCGGCAGCGCCTGGTCCGCACGACGGTCGGCGACGACGGCATCGTCGACCGCGAGGACCACGGCGGCGTCCGCTTCGTCCGGATGCAGGGCGACTAGTCGCCCGCGCTCGTCTCCTGTCGCCGACCGTCCCGGGGCCTATATGAATATATGTGCATATGTTCATATATCCGCCAGGACGGATCACAGCATCCCGAGCGTGGTGACGGCGACGACCGCGTAGACGACTGCCAGTCCGAGGAGGGCGAGGGCGTCGTGCGGGTGGAAGTCGGTCGTCGCCGCCTCGTGGCCGGCCAAGCGGACGAGCGCGCCCACGGACAGCAGGAGGCCGTAGGTGAACCGGAGCGACGACCGGACCGTCGCCCCGACGCCGTCGTGGAGTTGTCGCTCGCTCGCGGCCAGGAGTTCGATGCCCGTGGCGTGCAGGAACACCATCGGGACGCCCAGCAACGTGGCGAGGACGACGTAGTTGCTCGGGAGCGAGGGCGTCGGCCCGAGGCGGCCACACAGCGACTGGATTCGCGCCGATAGCAGGGCGGGCGCGCAGACGAGGCCGGCGACGCTGCCCGCGGCGACGCCGAGAGCCGACAGAAGGAGGATCCTACCGATCGTATCGAGGACCATACCGCCAGTTTTCGACGGCTAGCGAGAACTCTTGTGTCGGGGTACGCACGGATGCGGACGGTCCGGAACCCCGGCGTGTCCCCCGGCGCCGGCGTTCAGAAGGAGACGTCGGTTTCGAGGCCCTCGGTCGCCTCGTCGAGGCCGTCCTCCTGGACGTCCTGGGCGAGTCGGGTCGCGAGGTCGCTGTCGGCGAGGATCTCGTCGAAGCGGTCGCGGAAGCGTTCGTTGGCCCGGAGCGATCGGTTCCGGGCCTCGCGGGCGTGGGCGTACCGCCGGACGGCGTCGGCGTTGGTACCGAGTTCGTCCGCGACGGTCTCGGGCGGTTCCGAATCGAGCAGGTCCTCGGCGGCGTCGGCGTCGAACGCCGGGTCGAGGTCCTCGTCGGTGACCAGATGGAGGTCCATGCGGACCTGGAAGGCATCGTGGCGGGACACCGAGAGGGCGTCGGCGATATCGACGTCGTCGGCGTCGTCGTAGAACTCGGTGGCGACGGTCACGAGTTCGTCCCGGTCGAAGTCACTGTCGAACTCGTAGCGGTCGGCCATGGTCGCGACGACCTCCTCGACCTCCTCGTCGTCGCGTTCGTCGGTGAGCGACCCCCGCACCTCCTCCTGGCGCTCTGTGACGGCCTCCTCGCCGGAGACCGACACGAAGATGTCGCGCAGTTCTTCGGTTTTGTCGTCCATCGTGGTGAGGTAGTTATCGGACGCCCCAACCACAAAAACCTGTTGCCGTCAGGACGCCCTGAACACCAGGTAGAAGCGTCCTAACGGCGGTAAACGCCGATTCGCACTCTCGAGGAATCGACGATCGTCGGTCCGGATCCCGACGTTCGTACGTTCGCCGACGGACCGGAAACCGGTACGTTGATTGCGGGGTGTGGGGGAACGACCGGACATGAGTACGCCGACCGAAGCAGTCGAACTGGTGGGTGACGAAGTCGTGGGGAACGTCGCGCGCGCAGTGGTGTTCGCGGCCCTCGTGGGCGCGTTCGCCTACTGATCGTTCGAGTACCCGCTGTCGCCGGCACCGGTCACGCTGCAGGTGTTGGGCGTGTTCCTGGCCGGGATCATGCTCGGCCCCGTCCGGGGAGCGGCGTCGATGACGCTTTACCTGGCGGCCGGCACCGCCGGGCTCCCCGTCTTCGCCGGCGGCGAACCCGGCCTGGGCGTGATCCTCGGGGCGACCGGCGGCTACCTGCTGTCGTATCCCGTCGCGGCGCTCGCCGTCGGTGCCGTCGTCCACGGCGGCCTGGAACTGGGCGACTACGAGGCCACGAGTCTTCCACGACTCGTTGCCGCGATGGCGCTGGGTACCGTCGTCATCTACGGGTTCGGCGTCCCCTGGATGGCGTACGTGCTGAACCTCTCGCCGACGACCGCGGTGGTCCAGGGTGCAGTCGTCTTCCTGCCCGCCGAGGCGCTGAAGGCCGCGGCCGCCGTCGGGGTCGTCCGCGACGACGCCGTCACTGCGGCGTGACCGAAATAGCGGCCGGGGAGCCACACCGATGATCGAGGTCCGGGACCTGGTCCATCGCTACGAGGGGATCGAACGGCCGGCCGTCGACGGCGTCACGCTCTCGGTCGACGACGGCGAGTTCCTGGTGCTTGCGGGCCCCAACGGGTCCGGCAAGACGACGCTGGTCCGGCACTTCAACGGCCTGCTGGACCCCGACGACGGCGAGGTGCTGGTGAACGGCCGCTCGGTCGGCGAGGACCTCGTCGCGGCCCGGACGGCGGTCGGGATGGTGTTCCAGCGCCCCCGGAACCAGTTCGTCGCCGTCGCCTCGCTGAGCCGCGCGTTCGCCCGCGCCGACCGGTTCGCGCTCGCGCTCCGGGCCCGCTGTTTCGCATGGAACCCGACGCTCCCGCCGCTGGCGTTCGGCCGCGCGGACTACGTCGTCCTGGCCGCCGCCGCCGCACTCGCCGCGAGTGCGCTGGTGTGAACTGGGAATTGGTTGTGGATTTTCGCCTCACAGCGTGACGTTGCTTGCGGTGTGACAAGAGTTAAGGGGGCGCTCCACGCCTCATAGCACATGTTTGCCCAGACGGGAAGCGAGGTGACGCGACCGACGCTGTGGCAGATCGGCCCCGTCGAGGAGGTCCTCTTCTACTATCTGGCGTTCGTGACGATCGCGGTCTTCCTGTACGGCGTCTACCAGCGGTTCGCCCGCTACGCCGAGGCCGACGAGGACTGGTTCGACCGCCTGGACGACCTCTCCGGCCGGTTGACCCGGGCGGTGCGGGTCGTCGCCACCAACGAGAAGAACTTCGACCGGGACCTGTACGCGGGGTTGATGCACACGTTCATCCTCTGGGGCTTTCTCACGTTGCTGATCGCGACGGCCATCCTGATGGTCGACATGGACTTCTACCAGCCCCTGACCGGCGACTCCTTCTGGGTCGGTGACTTCTACCTGGCCTACCAGTTGATCGTCGACGCGCTCGGCCTGCTGTTCGTCGTCGGCGTCGGGATGGCTACCTACCGGCGTTACTGGGTGCAGAACCGCCGGCTCTGGGGCCGACACACCAGCCTGGAGGACGACCTGCTCGTCTGGTCGCTGTTCCTGCTGGGCGTGATCGGCTTCCTGCTTGAGGGCCTGCGGATGCACGGCACCTCGCCGTTCGTGGACGTCTCCGCGGAGACCGTCAGCTTCGTGGGCTGGTTCGTCGTCGACGTCCTGGACGTGGCTGGGGTCACTCCCGAGATGGCCGAGGCAGTCTATCCCCTGGTCTGGTGGATCCACGCCATCAACGCCTTCGTCTTCGTGGCGGCGGTGCCGTACGCCAAGCCGTTCCACATGATCTCGTCGTTCGCAAACGTCGTCACCCACGACGAGAAGGCCGGCCAGCGCCTGCCCGGTGTCCCCTCTGACCTGGACGCCACCAACGCCGAGTCCATCGACGACTTCTCCTGGAAGCAGCACCTCGACTGGGACGCCTGCACGAAGTGCGGCCGCTGTTCGTCCGTGTGCCCGGCGAAGGCCTCGGACCGGCCGCTGGACCCGCGGAACGTGATCCTGGACCTGAAGCGCTACCGGGAGGAGCGGGCGATGGGCCGCGAGGAGGTGCCGATCATCGCGGACGGCGGCACCAGCGTCGTCGACAAGCGGACCATGGACTCCTGTATGGCCTGCATGGCCTGCATGGACGCCTGTCCTGTCGACATCGAGCACCTCTCGTCGTTCACCGACCTCAACCGCCAGATGACCGACCAGGGCGACGTCGACGCCAACGTCCAGGACGTCTTCCAGAACCTGATGCAGCGGGGCAACACCTTCGGGGAGTCCCAGCGCAACCGCGGCGATTGGGCCGATGAAGTCGACGTGGAGGTGCCCGACGCCCGCGAACAGGAGGTCGAATATCTGTGGTACGTCGGGGACTATCCCTCCTTCGACGACCGGAACAAGCAGGTCGCCCGGTCGCTCGCCAAACTGTTCGACGCCGCGGACGTGGAGTTCGGCATCCTGTTCGACGACGAGCAGTACGACGGCAACGACGTCCGGCGGGTCGGCGAGGAGTTCCTCTACATCGAACTCGCCGGCCACATGGTCGAGTCCTTCGAGGACTGCGACTACGAGAAGATCGTCTGCACCGACCCCCACTCCTACAACACCTTCGAGAACGAGTACCCGGAGGTCGACTTCGCCGAGTTCGCCGACGACCCCATGATGGAGTTCGACGTGGAGTCGTGGGACGGCGCGCCCGTCTACCACTGGACGCAGGTCGTCGAGGAACTCGTGGAAGACGGCCGCCTGGGGCTGGCAGGCGACGAACTCGACTACACCGTCACCTACCACGATCCCTGTCACCTCGGGCGGTACAACGACGAGTACGAGGCGCCCCGGGAACTCATCCGGGCGACCGGGTGTGACCTGCACGAGATGCCACGCAACCGCGAGGACGCCTTCTGCTGTGGCGGTGGCGGCGGCGGCATCTGGATGGAGTTCGACGAGGACCCCAAGCCCAGCGAGGAGCGTCTGCGCGAGGCCCTGGAGGACACCGAGGCCGGGTCGGCCGTCGAGAAGTTCGTCGTCGCCTGCCCGCAGTGCATGACGATGTACGAGGACGGCCGGAAGACGGGGGACTTCGAGGACGACATCGAAGTCGTGGACGTCGCCGAGTTGTTGATCGAGGCCGTGGAGGCCGGGCAGACGAAGCAGGTTGCGGCGGACTAACTGAGTACGTCGCTGGGCGAACTCGCACCAGCTTCGGTCAGTTCCGAATCGAACGTGACGAGCGTTGCATCCTGATCCTCGGCTATCGCGTAGCGAAGACAGTCCAACGGATACAGCAGGGTTTCCGACGGGAGTTCGTTCGCGGCGAAGAGGTCGGACGGTTCGTGGTAAATCGCGTCCAGTTCGGTTTCGATTTTCCGGATCAGCCGCTCGACCCTGTCCTGGTCGACGTCGTTCTTTTTCGTCAAGCCGGTCCGGAGCTCCATCAGATCGAGCAGTGCTGTGATGTACTCCGCATCCGTATCGAGAACGGTTGCTGCGTCCCTACCGGGCCCTGGTTCGTCGAGCATCGAAGCGACAAACACGTTGTGTCGATGAAACGTCGCTCGCAGGTCATTCGTCACGACGAATCTCGCGCACTAGAGCGACCGAATCGGCGTCGACCCCGGCGAACCACCGTGGACGATATCGGCCAGCGACCGCTCGTCGTCGGGTTCGTCGTCCGGCAATTGGGTATCGTCCTCCTCATCCGACGGAAGGTTCGCCACTGGAGGATATTCCGTGCCCACGTGGGTTACTTCTGCGGAATCCGGTAAAAGGGTCGCCCCGTATGTACGCACGCCAGCACGGGGCACCTGTTTCCCCCTCTCGCTCACCGTATCCGCTCGCCTGGCGACGTTCCATGGCGTACACCGTCCCGCGAACTCGTCATTCGACGGCCACCAATCTTTACCTGTGACAGTTCCGCGGGGAGACCATGGCAACCGAACCAGCGAGCGGCGAGAGCACGAGAATCGAGCCGTTCGTCGCCATGGCGGTCGGGGGAATACTCATCGCGGTGGGCGTCCTCGCCCCGGTAGTCGCCGGGGAGCGAGGGGCGTTCGTCGTGTTCGGTCGCAACTACCTGCACGACCTCGTCCGCCTGATCACCGGGGCGGCGGCCTTCTGGGCAGGGTACTTCGCGGGCGGACAGTACGCGTCCAACTCGGCCATCGTGCTCGGGGCGCTGTACCTCGTGGTGACGGTGCTGGGCATCGTCTACCTCGACGTGCTCCGGGAACTGCTGGCGCTCAACACCGCCGACAACGCACTGCACCTGGTGCTGGCCGTCCTGCTTCTCGGCACCGGCCTCGTGTTCGGCGCGGCCGAGGACCAGGGCTGACGCTCGGCGGCACCGGGCCCCGGGTTCGGCGGCACCGGGTCCGTCGACCTCAGAACAGCGACTCCAGGTCGCTCCCGGCGTCCAGTATCTCCTCCAGTTCCTCGTCTGCCTGTTCGCGCCTCGTCTCGATGTCTTGCTCGGCCGCCTGGGCGGCCCGCTGGAGTTGCCGGAGCCGTGGCGCCTCCGTGACGCCGGCGAACAGCACGACCGCGGCCAGGTGGTCGGCGCCGGGCATCGGGTAGTCGCCGCCGCGGACCTCCATCGATCCCGTCTCGTCTTCCAGCCACGAACGCGCTCGCGAGAGGCCCTTCCGACTGAGGCGGTCCGGCGGCCCGGCGACGACACACAGCGCCCGTTCGGACCCCTGGACGTCGCAGGGGAGCGTCAACCGGCCGCGGGTCGCCTGCCGGACGAGGCTGGTGATGGCGTTAGTCGAGTCGAAGTCGCCGTTCCGGCCGTCGCGGCGGAACCGGTCGAGCAACCCTCGCTTCTGGTGGACCGGAGTCGTCGCGTAGCCGACGCTGGCGACGCCGCCGGCCCGGAGGGTGTTGATGATCTCGCTGGAGTCGACGACGCTCTCGGCCACCGCCTCGCCGTCGAGTTCGCCCGCGCCGAAGAGCACGCCGAAGCGGTCGACGATCTCCCCGTTGATCTCGCCGTAGCCGCCCTGCAACGACTCGCCGGTCTTCTGCCAGGCGTCGTTGTCGAACAGCATGAGGCTGTCGGCCTCCTGGACGAACGCCCGGAACGAGCGGGCGGCGTTCAGGGTGTAGATGCTCCCCTCGTCGGTGCCGGGCAACACCCCCAGGCCGTACACCGGTTCGCCGTAGAGGTGGTTCAGTTGCCGGGCCAGCACCGGTGCGCCGCCGCTCCCGGTGCCACCGCCCAGCGCCGCGATCACGAGGAAGGCGTCGATCTCGTGGAACGGCAACTCGTCGAGTTCGCGCTGGATCTGGGTCATGTCCTCCTGGGCGATGGTCGCCCCGAGTTCGTTGTCGCCGCCGACGCCGTGGCCTTTCACCCGCGACTGGCCGATCAGGACCCGGCGGTCCCGGGGGATGTACTCCAGGCCCTCCAGGTCCGTCCGGGCGGTGTTGACCGCGAGCGCGGCCCGCGCCGTCGATCCCGACGTCTGTTCGTCGTACGCGAGAAACCGGTCGAGGAGCTTTCCCCCTGCCTGGCCGACGCCGATCATCGCGAGTTTCATGCTACTTCCCCTGCTGACCGACCGGCGCCCGAACGTGGCCGGACGCCGCCGTGCGCAGTTAGGTACATTTCCCTGTTCACTACAGTATGGTTGAGACGGCCGAAAAGCTACTTTCGAGGTGGTTGTTCGTCCGTTCGGCCTGGTTCCGGGGTACTTGCGGGGTGGTTCGGCCGGTGGGGTTCGTGGGGTTGGCGACCAAACAGAGTTCGATGACGCGTGACGTAGCCCGACCTGGACACGGGGCATCCAGGGCAGACGCGTTGGGGCCCGAACTTGGCCGCGTGGCGCGCGCTGGCGCGGCCTCCGTGCCGCGCCATAGCCGCGCGAGGGATGAGCACCGGAAGGAACGGGGAGAGCCCGTGGCTCTCCTGGCGAGTGAGGAGCGCAATCGGCTGGGGAGGTGTGTGGTAGCGAGCTGTGGGGCGGGACTGAAAGGGGCCGCGGGGGCTTTCTGCGTGTTGCCGTCCGAACAACCGTATGTCGAGGAGAACCCGCGGGGGCTTTCTGACTGTTGCTGACCGAGAAACCGTCATCCGAGCGAACGCACACGGACCCTCCGGTCGCCGTCGACCGAAAGTTCGTTCCCGGCAAACACGCGGACGCAAAGATACTTGCCCGGCCCGTCCGAACCGCCGACGATGGCGGACGACAGGGGGTTCGCCGACGACCTGGCGGTGTTGCGGAGCAAGCGGGACGCGACCCGCTACCAGATCCTCGTGGAGATCGCCTCCCGCCAGCCCGCGGTGAGCCAGCAGGAGATCGCCGACGCCATCGGCGTCACCGCCCAGGCGGTCAGCGACTACCTCAGCGAACTGGACGACCGCGGCCACGTCAGCAAGCACGGCCGCGGCCGCTACGAGGTCACCCAGGAGGGCGTCGACTGGCTCATCACCCAGACCGCGGACCTCCGGGAGTTCGTCGACTTCGTCTCCGGGGAGGTCGTCGGCGGCGTCGACGTGGAGGCGGCCATCGCCACCGACCACATCGCGGAGGGCGACGCCGTCGGACTGCACATGCGCGACGGCGTCCTGCACGCCTCCCCGGACGGCGGCGAGGGGGCGACCGCCGTCGCCGTCACCGACGCCGACGCCGGCGAGGACGTGGGCGTGACCGACTTCGAGGGCATCCTGGAGTTCGATCCGGGGTCGGTCACGGTGACCGTGGTGCCCCCCGTCGCGGACGGCGGGAGCGGAGCCGTCAACCAGGAACGGATCGCCGGCTTGGCCGAGGAAGCCGACCTCGTCGCGGTCGCCGGGACCGAGGCGCTGGCGGCCGCCCGCGCGGCCGGCCTGGACCCGGCGATCAGGTTCGGCGCGGGCGAGGCCGTCCGGGAGGCCGCGACCAAGGGCCAGGACGTGGTGCTCGTCGCCACGGCGTCGGCGCTGTCGGGCGTCACCACGACGCTCCGGGAAGGCGACGTCAGCTACGAGGTGCTGGACGAACGGGCCGAGTGAGTGAGACTGACGAACACAGTCTTTTAGTCGGTCCGGTCGTGGGGGCAGGTAGACGGTGAGTCACGTGGACCTGGACGAGTACCTGCGCGAGGACGAACCGACCCTGGAGACGGTCCCGGCGAGCACGGGCGGCGTCGAAGCCGTCGAGGGGACGCTGGCGGTCACCCCGGACAGGGTCGTGTTCTTCGCCGACGGGCGCACGACCGACGTGGCCGTCGACGACGTCACGGCACTGCAGTACGACGCCCCGGCGTTCCCGCTGTGGAACGCGGTCGGCGGCGGCGTGCTCGTCACGGTCGGGGCGTTGCTGCTGTTCGTCGCGTTCTCCGGGGTCGGCCAGCCGGTGACGACGATCATGGGGGGCCTGCTGACGATCGTCGGCGCCGCACTGCTCGCGCTCGGGGCCTCGGGCGACCGCGCCGCGACCCTGGAAGTGTACACGCCCGCGCAGGCGTTCGAGTTCGCGTCGACCGACACGGAGGCGCTGGCCGCCGTCCCGGGAGCCATTCGAAGCGAGGACGGCGAGAACCGGGACGAGGCGTAAATCTGTCCGTTACTCGCCGTGTGCTCTCACGGCGCGGGCGAGTCGCCGGACGCCTTTCGTCAGTTCCTCGTCGTCCACGGAAGTGAAGTTCAAGCGCGCGGTGTTGCGCTCCGGTTCGCCGGCGTAGAACGGTTCGCCGGGGATGAACGCCACGCCCTCGTCCAGCGCGTCCTCCAGCAGTTCGGTGCCGTCGACGTCCTCGGGAAAGGTGAGCCACAGGAACATCCCGCCCTCCGGGCGGTTCCACTCGACGCCCGCGGGCATGTGCTCCACCAGGGCGTCCAGCATCAGGTCCCGCTTCTCGCGGTAGAGTGACCGCGTGTCCGCGAGCTGGTCCTCGATGCGGCCGGTCGCCAGGTACTCGCGGACGACGTGCTGGGCGAACACGCCGGTCATCAGGTCCACCGGCTGTTTGAGTAACTCCAGTCTCCGGATCACCGGTTCCGGCGCGACGGCCCACCCAAGCCGGAACCCGGGCGCGAACACCTTCGAGGACGTCCCCAGGTGGACCGTGTGCTCGGGCGCCAGCGAAACCAGCGGTTCGACCGGTTCGCCCTCGTAGCGGAGCGCGTCGTAGGGCTGGTCTTCGACGACGACGAACTCGTGCTCGCGGGCCAGTTCGGCCAGTCGTCCCCGGCGGGCCGCGGTCGTCGTCGCCCCCGAGGGGTTCTGGAACGTCGGCACGGTGTAGACGAACGCGGGGTCGCTCGATTCGAGGCGCTGTTCCAGCACGTCGACCTGGAGGCCGTCCTCGTCGACCGGGACGGTGACGTACTCGGGACTCGCCACGCGGTCGAACGCTGTCAGTGCGGCCACGTAGGTCGGCGCACCGACGGCCACCTCCTCGCCCGGGTCGAGGAAGGCGCGGGCGGCCAGGTACAGGCCCTGCTGGGACCCCGCAGTGATCAGCACGTTCTCGGCGGTCACGTCGGCCCCGTGGCGTTCCCGCAGGCGCTCGGCCACCAGTCGGCGGAGTTCCGGGTCGCCCTGGGTCGTCCCGTACTGCAGCGCCTCGCCCGCGCGGTCGGCCAGCGTCTGCTCGACGAGATCCGCGACCTCGTCTGCGGGGAAGGTCGCCTCGTTGGGCCAGCCCGCACCGAAGGAGACGACGTCCCGGCCGCCGATGCGGTCCGCGACTTCGCGGATAGCGACGGGGGAGAGCTCGGCGGCGGATCGGGAGTAGAACCGCTCGTAGTTCATGGTGGCCGTTCGGTGAGGGTTGGGTTGAGGGTTTTGGAGGCGGCTAGGGGAAGACGGCCCCGTCGGCTGCATGAAAACGAAGTGAATAGTCCGCGTTCCCACCCATCAGCACGACACGGGGGGTCTAACATGGTAGCAACGACGGCGCTCGAGATAGACGGCGTCAATTCGTCGAACGCTAGCACGGAGTGACCGACCGGACACCTCGTGAACGTCGAGGAACGCGAAGCTACGTGGGAGCGAATGGGCCGTCACTTCGGCCGGGTCCGGGAGTACAGCAGGAAACCGCAGTTCCGACGATCCGTGGTAGGTTCTCGTTTCGCCCGCGTCCTCTCCGGCGGATCGAACGGAGAGAGATCCGGACTCCTCCTGGGCCTCGGTGTGCCCACCCCGCCCGCCGGATGGGGACGGAGGTCGTCCCCCCGGAACCTAGAATAGGAACGTGACGACCGCCAACACGAGGAAGATGATCACCAGCCACTTGGCGATGTCCATACTCATCCCGGCGACCCCGCTAGCACCGGCGATCGCCGCGATTATCGCGAGGACGAGAAAGAGGACCGCGAGTCCGAGGAGGCCCCCTCCGAACTGGAGGGGCAAGAGCGTGACTCCGCCGAGTACGGCCTGGGTGAGTACCATACCCGATACTACGTCGCCACGACCTTTGTTAAAAGATTACTACAATGATACGATAAATATCATTCGAATTCTGGAATACGTATCCAAAGACGGTAAAGCGATTGGTGTTAATTCTGGCAAGTAACTGACATCTAATCCCCTCGATCACGCGCTTCGTTTCGTTCGGATACGTCACACGGTCAGTATGCGTGCTCGACGAGCACACTACGTCGGCACAGGTGCTCGGCCAGCACCCGCTCCACCAGGTCTGCGACGTCGTCCACGGGGAAGTCGCCTCGTTGGGCCACCCTGCCTCGAAGGAGACGACGTCCCGGCCGCCGATGCGGTCCGCAACGTCACGGGTGCCGACCGGAGCGAGTTCGGCGGCGGATCGCGAGTAGAACCGCTCGTAGTTCATGGGGGTCCGATAGGGGGTGGGTCGAGGGGTTTGGAGCCAACAGAGTGAGAACGTGAACACGATATTAGAGCCGGACGGACAGTACACACCCTCTTGAACGATGGCGTGGCCACCTCGTGGCGGACCGGTGACCGGCGGTTCGGACGAAGAATGACCGAGTACGACGTAACCCCTCCTCCGGATCGATTGTCGGATCACGTGCAGATTCGTACGGCGTTCTGCACGGACCGGGGCGAAGTGACGCAGTTTCTGGTCCAGCTAGAATACTGGCACGACGGTGACTGGCGTGAGATTGTTCGATACGATCACGACCGGAACGCTCCCGGCGGCCACGACGTAACCGAGGAGGGGCTTCACCGCGACGTGTACCGGGAAGGCAAAAAGACAGGACAGAAACCGTGACGCCGCCGATTCCGGCGGACGAACCGTTCAATTACGCCAAAGATGACTTACGAGAGAAACTCCAACGGTTCACCGAGAGGTTCGAACGATGGCACGGAGTAAAGGGGGAGACGAACCGTTAGGCGAGGAGGACTACGAGCTGATGAGAGAACGGCTCGACGAGCACTTCGAGAAGATGCAGGAGATGATGGAACAAGAGTTAGAAGACTCGGCCCGGGAGTAGGAATCGCACGTCGTCGGCAGTCTCGTCCTGACGGTCATCGTCTGGTGAGGGCGGGAGCAAGTGGGTGAGAGCGGGGGAAGTAGGCCAGAGCGGATTCGAACCGGAGGCAGACGGTCCTGTTCACTCCGTTGCGCGGGCGGTGACTGCCAGGGTTCGAATCCGTCTGGTGATACGCTTGGCGCGTTACGTCCGTTCCTCGCAGAAGCGATGGGCCAGAGCGGATTCGAACCGCCAACCTCCACCTTATCAGAGTGGCGCTCTACCTGGTTGAGCTACTGGCCCGCGCCGCACTACCTCGTTGCTTCCTGGTACCTTTAAGGATTTCTGTTCTACAGGCCGAGTCCGGATCACACCCCCTGGCGTACCCGGTATATATGAAAATATGCACATATATTCATATATCAGCCGGCGGTGGCGCGCGCTGGCTCGCGTGCCGAGCACCGCGAGGCCGCGAGCCAAAGCCGCGCGAGGTCCCCGCGAGTGAAACGTGAGCGGGAGCCAGCGAGAGCGAGCTCTCGCGCGGTAAGCACCGCAACGAAGTGCGGACCGCAGCGAGTCGCGCGAGTCGAGCGCGGGGGGCTTCCTGGGCGGTAGTGACCAAGCAACCGTTTACAGAAGACGCTCGGGTGCGTTCTGTCTGTCCTCGTCCAAGATACCGTCCCCAGAACCTACCTCACTTTTCGTCCTCGAACTCCACCGTGTACCCGTCCTCGCTGATGTCGTAGGTGTCCTCGGGCGGCCCGTACTCCCCGCGCGACCGACCCGCCCGGTCGGACGGACCGTCCCCCTCACGAGCGTGCGAGAACCCACCGGTGTACACCCGCCCGGAGACGAACCCGCCGGTCCGCTCGTCTATGCGGTCCCCGACCAGGCGCTTGACCAGCAGTCGGAACGGGTACCGCGTCACCGGGACCGCAAGCAGGAACCCGACGAGGTCGGTCACCAGCCCCGGCGTCAGCAGGAACGCGCCGGCCGCGATCAACAGTCCCCCGTCGATCAACTCGTCGGTCGGCACCTCGCCCCGCCGGACCTTCCGCGAGAGTTTGCGGAGCGTGTGCCGGCCCTCCGCCCGGACGAGCAACGTCCCCAGGAGGGCCGTCAGCACCACTAACAGCACGGTGGCCACCCAGCCCAGGTAGTCCGCGACGACCACCAGCAACAGGGCGTCGACCAGCGGAATCAGGAGCAGGCCGACCAGCAGCCGCTTCATGCTCCGACCTACCCGACCACACGGCATAATCCTTTCTGTCGCCGGCCCTCCGGCACAATCCCCCTCCGGCCGACGAACGGGGCAGGCCCGCCCCCGGTCGGAGCCTCTACGTCCGGCGAGTACGCCGGCCACATTCCGGGAGTTTATCGTCGTCTTGCGATTCCCGGGTGTCGGCCCGGAATGTCGTGGAGCAGGCAACCCTTCTCGCAAACAACTGTCGATGTGTTTATAACCGGCGAGCGTGACTCCCCTCGCATGGCCAGTCTGCGAGACCTCGGGTTATCCGAGTACGAGGCGCGGGCGTACCGGACGTTGCTCAACACGGGGCCGACGACGGCCAAGGAGCTGTCGCGGGCCAGCGACGTCCCGATGGGCCGCATCTACGACGTGCTCAACACCATCGAGCAGTACAACCTCGTGCGGAGCCAGACCGCCAGTCGGCCGAAGAAGTACATCGCGGTCGAACCGGAGACCGCACTCGAACGCCTGCTGGACGACAAGAAGCGCGAACTCGAGGAGAAAGCCGAGCAGTACGAGGCCATCGTCGACGACCTGGCCGACGAACTGGAGGCGGCCGAACCCGTCGAGGAGCAGTTCTGGACGGCCTCGGTCGGCAAAGACGAGTCCATCGACCTGTTGCTGGAGCGACTGGCCGCCGCCGAGGAACGCATCGTCATGATGGCCGCGGACCCCTCCCGGCAGTTCGACGTCGGCGAGGTCGGGGACCTCGTCGCCGAGCACATCCAGGACGCGCTGGACCGCGGCGTCCAGGTCTCGCTGTTGATGACGCCGGCGCTGGTCGACTCGCTCCCGCGGTCGGTCGGGCGACTGTACACCGACTCCTTCCAGAGCCACCCCGACTGCACGGTCAAGACCACCGAGGACGTCCACAGCAACTTCACCGTCATCGACAACGTCGAGGTGGTCGTCCAGGTGCCGAACCCGCTGGACCCCGACCAGGCGTTCGCCATGATCGACCTCAAGGACCCCGAGTTCGCGGCCGACGTGGAAAACGAGTTCGCCCCCCGCTGGGAGGCCGCCGAGGAACTGCGGTTCTCGGATTGAGTCCGACGCCCCGCGCGACTACGCTTCGGCCAGTTCCTCGCGCAGCGTCCCCACCTCGGCGACGCGCTCGGCGTGGGCGTTGTGCTGGTGGATGGACTCGTCGTTGGACTGTTTCATCGTCACGACGGCGTCGTCGGGCAGGTCCGGGAACTCGGTGACGACGCCCTCGGCCATCGAGCGCACGCAGTCCTCGACGAACTTCGCGTTCAGGTGCGCCTGGTAGGTCATGTGGTCCTCGTCGGGCCGCTTCGCCAGGTTGTAGATGCGGGCACTCATCGAGTCCCGCGCCACGTCGACGAGGTCGTTGAAGTCCACCTCGGGCGCGCCCGCCGTCTCGACGGTGAGGGTGGCGTGGCCGCGCTGGGCGTGGCCGGCCTGGGGCACCTCCTGCAGGAACTCGGTCACGTCCGCCTCGCCGACACCCAACTCTTGCAGTTTCTCTCGCGCGCGTTCGGACATCATCCGCTGGGAACACGGACAGACAGTCATGCCGGTGACCCGCGCGCCGATGGTCTCGTTCGTCCCCTCGTCGGTCGCCGTCGCACCCGCGATGATGTCGACGGTGCCCTGGGTGGGCCGGTCGGAGACGGGCGTGCGGTCCTTCGTGACGAACTCCGCCTCCATGTGGACCTCCGCGCGGGAGGTGTAGGCGTGTTTGTCCAGCAGGCGCTCGGCGGCGGTGCCACAGACGTCCTCGACGCGGTAGGCCGGTTCCTCGACGGCCTCCTCCAGCACCTCGTCGATGACCTCCATGTTGCGGCTCATGTCCGCCCCCTTCCGCCAGGAGGGCAGGTCGACGAACACCTCGAACTCGGCCATCAGGACGATGGGCCGCTTGCCCTCGCGGGCTACCTCGACCAGCTTCTCGACGCCGGTGACGCCGACCTGACTGAGTCCGACGGTCACGTCCGGCCGGTCGGCCTGTACGTCCGGCAGTTGCTCGCTCATCTCCCCCGCGTTGGGCCGGGACGTGATTAAAAGGCCGGTTTCCGGCGAACGCTCACTCAGTCCAGTTTCCCGATGGCCTCGAAGAAGTCGACCGCCGGCCCGGCGACCCGGACGGGTTCGGCCGCCCGCTCGACGGTCACCTCCTCGGGCGGCGACAGCTCACGGCGGTTGCGGCCGTCGCTGATCGCCAGCGCGCCCCCGGGCGACTCGACCTGCACGGTCACCCGCGCGTCGACCGGGACGGCCAGCGGGGGCATCGGGTCGCTGGCGGCCATCTCGTTGACCAGCAGGGCGTCCACCTCCGGGTGGACCAGCGGGCCGCCCTCGCTGAGGTTGTAGGCGGTGCTGCCGGTCGGCGTGGCGACGAGGACGCCGTCGGCCCGGCCGCCGCCGTACAGCGACCCGTCGACGCGCACCTCGTAGTCGACGCCGCCGCCGTGACCCCGGCGGGGCCCCTGGACGACCACCTCGTTGAGCGCCGGCGGGAGCGACCAGTCGTCGCCGGCCACCCGCACGCGGTCCAGCGTGCGCGAGCGTACTGCCCCCTCCTCGCGGTACCTGTCGACTTCCGCGGAGACGGCCTCGACGGCCGCTCCCGGCTGGACGGCGTTCAGGAAGCCGACCTCTCCGAGGTTGACCCCGAGGATGGGCGTGTCCCCGACGCCCCGCGCCGCGAACAGGAACGTGCCGTCGCCGCCGATGCTCACGACCAGGTCGCAGGCCGACAGTTCCTCGACGGGGACGCCCTCGCCGTCCAGCGCGGAGGCCGTCGTCTCGTCGAGGTCGACGGCCACGTCCAGGGCCTCCCGGAGGTCGTCGGCCAGGTAGACCGCCCGCTGGTTGCCCTTCTGGGCGACGATGCCGAGCCTCATCGCCGCCCGGTTGGAGCCGACCCCCCAAAACGACTGCGACCGAACCGGACGGCCGAACGGTTTTTGACGGCCGCCGACTGTACCGAACTCGTACCGGAATGAGCACCCACGCCACCGCGGGACGTGTAGGAGAGCTGTCGAAAGGGGAGATTTTCACGTTGCTGGCGAACGCGCGCCGTCGGTACGTGCTACACTACCTCCGGCGCTCGGACGGCACCGCGGAGTTGCGCGAACTCGCCGACCACGTCGCCGCCTGGGAGGTCGGGAGCACCGTCGAGGGACTCACGTCCGACCAGCGCAAGAAGGTCTACACGTCGCTCCAGCAGACCCACCTCCGGAAACTCGACGAGGCAGGCATCGTAGAGTACGACCACGAGGCCGGACAGGTAGAGGCGACCCCGGCCGCCGAGGAACTCGAAGTCTACCTCGAGATCGTCCCCGAGCGAGAGTTCCCCTGGCGGGAGTACTACCTCGCGCTCGGGGCCGTCTCGACGGCGCTGGTGTTCGTCACCTGGACGGACGTCGGCCCGTTCGCGGCCCTGCCGGATATCGCCCTGGCGGGGTTGATCGCCGGTGCGATGACCGTCTCGGCAGCCGCGCAGATGTACCGCGAGCGGGACATGCGGATCGGCGAGAGCGGAGTCCTACCGGACGCCTGATCGGGCGTCCGGGCCGAACTGCGGCGGGCGGTGAACCAGAAAGTCGGTCAGGCCGTGTCGGTGCGCGTCTCCGTGGCGAAGTTGTCCAGGACGTCCCAGGCGATGACGGTCAGTTCGTACGTCTCGCCCGGCTGGATCGTGTAGCCGTCGTCTGGCTGGATCGTTATCGCCGGGTCGTTGCCCTGGCCCTTGCGGGAGTAGGTGTACGTGTCCCCGACGTTGTCGGTGTAGGTCCCGACCACGTTCCCGGCGCTGTCGGTGACTTCGTACTCCACGCGGTCACTGAAGTTATCGTTGAACGTCGCTTCGACGGTCTGGATGGTCCAGTCGTTCTGGTTGGCGTTCGCGCTGAACTTCTGGACCTTGTCGATCGTGACCGCGCCCTCGGTGTTGCCGCTGACTGCCGAGGTCGACCGCGTCGCCTGGAACGAGAAGTCCGGGCCGGTCACGTCGACCGTGAAGAAAACGTCGACGCCGGAGACGGCGGCCTCGATGTCCACCGTCTTCGACGCTCCCGGGGACAGCGTCACCGTCACCGAACACCCCGAGGACCCGTCGGGCGCATAGAGGGTGCCCTGGGTACAGTCGTTCAGCGAGACCGTCGCGTCGATCGTCTGGTCGAAGTTGTTCGTCAGGTTGACCAGCGTCTCCTGCTGGTTCTTCTTGACCTGGTCGCTGACCAGCATCCCGACGTACGCGTCCGAGTCGGCCACGACGTCGATGCTCGACCCCCTGGTGGCCGTCGTGTTCGAGAACCCGAACGTCTCCGACGCTGCGACGAACGTACCCGTGGCCACCAGTCCGAGGGCGCTCCGTCGCGTGAGTCGTTTGCCGTCGACCATGGTTAGGGTGGTTTGTCCAGCTCGCCGAGTCGGTACTTCCTGCTCTGGTAGACGTGAACGGCGGCCGATACCGCGAACGGGGCGACCGCGAGCGCGGCCCACCCCAGCGTCGACACGGTCTCCGTGGGCAGGACGTCCGCCCACACCGCCCCGAGGACGACGTACGCGACCGCCGACAGGCCGAGGTAGTAGACGCCCCAGGGAATCGAGTCGCTGGGGACGACGTCGAGGTAAACTTCCAGTTCCTCGGCCCGTTCGGTGAGTTCGACCTCGCCGTCCTCGTAGTCGATCATCCCGGCGTCGGCGAGGGTGGGCAGGTGCGTCTGCTGGAGCGACGTGTACACGCGCTTGCGCTCGGCCCACTCGATCTCGTCGACCTCCTTGTCCTGCTCCCAGGCGGCGACCTGCTCGGCCAGGTCCGACAGCGACACCGGGCGCTCGGCCTGCTTGCAGAAGTGGATCGCGTACCGCCGCCGGTGGTTGCTCAGGAGATCGAACACTTCCCCCTGGTCCGGCGAGCCGTCGTTGCTCGTCGCCATTCGATTACGTACCTAGTACCTAGGGCAGGTCACCCCGGATAATCGTTTCGCCCGACCTCTCTCCCGGAGAACGCCCCGGCCTTTCCGGTAAGATCTTCCTTAGAAAGCGCGGCTTTCGCCGGCTCAAACCCCCCTTTCGGGGGCTCAAGCACCCTAATACAACATAGGTAGAGGATAAGGGGAAGTACGAGCGACGGGACGCTCGATGATATCATGAAAATGAATCGCAGGAACGCACTGATCGGACTCGGATCGCTCGCGGTCGGCGGTGGGGCCCTCTTCGGCTCCGGCGCGTTCAGCCAGGTGCAGGCCGACCGGACGGCCTCGTTCTCGGTGACCAACGACGGCAGCGCCCTGCTCGGGCTCAGCGGCGACGGGAGTTACGTGACCGAGACGAACACCGGGCCAGCAGGCGCCAGCACCATCGAATTCCAGTTCACCAAGTTGAACGACAACGCCTCCTCGACGTTCGAGGGCGTGCTGACGATCACCAACAACACCCAGGACGGCGCCGACAAGAGCGTCTACATCCAGGACGACGGGACGGTCACCGCGGGCGGCGTGATCGACTTCGTCGACTCCGCGGGGACGGAGGGTTCCATCGTCGGTAGCGCCAACGCAGCCACGCTGGCCGCGGGCGATAGCATCACCTGCGACGTCGTGATCGACACGACCCAGGGCGACCCCTCCACCGTCAGCACGGTCACCATCGTCGGCGAGTAACGCCACCGAACGCGGCGATCCCCGCCTCGCCGTCCCGACGCCTCCGACACAGTGACTTCCTTGGAACGACTCCGCCATAGGTGCAGGACGGCCGCCCGGGTGACCGTCGGCGACCGGACCGGTGCCGCCGTCTTCCTCGGCGCGCTCGTCCTGTTCGGGGCTACCTTGCGGGTCGGCGTCTTCGTCAGCGACACCTACACCGTCGCGGACACGATGGTCGCGGTGGCCGACGGCCACCTGCACGTCACCGAGCGAGTTTTCGACCCGACCGGAACGGGGGACACCCCACGGATGCACGTCCGCGACGGTCGGCTGTACGGCCGCAATTACGGCCAGGTCGTCGCCTCGCTGCCGTTCCTGTGGGCACTCGCGGCGGTGGACCAGGTCGCCGACCTGGGGGTGATCCTGCCGCTGTCGTGGTCTATCCTGCTGTTTGCCTTCGCCGTGACCGTCGGCCGATCCGTGGACCGGCCGCGAGTGGCCACCGCCGGGGGGACGCTCGCTGCGGCGCTGTTCGCGGTGAACGTCGCGCACGTGCGCCCGCTCGATCCCAGGTGGCGGCCGTTGCTGGCGTTGCAACTGTCGACCGTGGTGGCGGCGGCGCTACTGTGCGTCCTCGTCTACCGGCTGGTCGCACGGATGCACGGCCGGCAGGTCGGCGCGTTCGCCGCCGCCATCGCCGCGCTCGGCTCGCCGGTCGGGTTCTGGGCGACGATTCCGAAACGGCACACCGTCGTCGCCTCGCTCGCCCTGGGGACGCTGTATTGCTTCTACCGGAGCCGCGAGGCCGACGACCGCCAGACTGCGACGCGGTTCCGGGCGCTGGCCTACGTCCCGGTTGGCCTGGCCGCGTGGGTGTTCGCCCCTGACGCCGGTATCCTGTTCGTCGCACTCGCGAGCGTCGACGTCGTCACGGTGCGGTCGAACCACCCGCGCCGACTGGCGCTCGTGGGCGCGGCCTTCCTCGTCTCGTTGCTTCCCGCCCTGGTGACGAACGCACTCGTCTCCGGGAACCCGCTGCATCCGCCGGTCGCGCTACCGACCTACGTGGGCCCGGGCGAGACTGTCGCCGCGGCGGACGGGGCCGGCGGATCTATCGGCGGCGCGGGGGCCAGCGGCGTCGTCGGGGGACTCGCGGCACAGTTCTTCGAGAAGTTGTTCGTCGGGGTGTCGGCTCTGCTCGATCCGCGGCGACTGTTCCACGTCTTCGTCCGTGGGAACCTCGGACTGGGGTTGCATCCGTACGGCGCGCTTCCGGTCAACCTCGCCGTGCTGGAGGTGATGCCGCTGGCTGGCGCGTTGCTCGCGACCCCGCTCGCGCTCGGTGTGCGGGCACGAACTGGGGAGGACCTGCGGCTGTTCCCGACGGACCCGAAGCGGGCGACCGACGCACTGGTGCTGGTCTACCTCGCCGTCCTGTTGCTGGCGTACCTGCCGCGGTCGCTGACACACACGATGTTGACGGTGCGGTACCTCCATCCGCTGTATCCGCTCTGTGCGTACCTGCTCGCCAGGGTCGCGTTCGTGCGCGCGGCCGTCGACCGCGAGTGGCGATTGCTGGGCGGCACCTACGCCGCGTTTCTCCTCGTCGGCGGACCGCTGTTCGTCCTCGCGCTGGCGACGTGGGCCGGCGGGTTGGACGAGGCAGTCCAGTACAACGCCCGAGTCGCGCTGTCCGCCGCGGCGGTCGTCGGCTACTGGGGCGTCGTCGCGGCACTGACCGACGATCACGAGCGACTGGGTGCCGTCTCGCTGGCGTTCGCCGGCGCGGCGGCGACGGTCTACATCCTGCTGGCGGCGTTCGTGTACTTTCCCTACGGGGAGCAGTTCGCGTTACCCGCCGCGGGGGCACTGGCCGACCGACTCGTCCACATGGTCGCGCTCTGAACGCCCAGCGACCGACGGGGGAAGCGAGCACACTGGGGCGTTGGGCCACCTCAAGCCGACCGTTCGGCCACCTCAAGCCGACCGTTCGGCCACCTCAAGCCGACCGTTCGGCCACCTCAAGCCGACCGTTCGCTCGGACGGGCGCTCTCAAGCTAGACGTTCGAAACCTCAAGTGACCTAATACAATAGGGAACCGGACCGTTCGTTCCCCTATGAACTCCCGGCTCCTCGTCGCCGCGGCGGCGGTGCTGCTCGCAGTGGCAGTGCCGACTGCCGCCGTGACGGTTGCCGGGGACGGTCCTGCCGACCAGGAGGCCGACCTCGTGACCCTGGCACCGCACGAGGGGCCCAACGGCGCCTACGCCTCCGTCGACGACGGCGAACTGACGGTGGCCTTCGACCGACTGAACGACCGGGGACGGACGATCGTCGACGAGGTGTTCACCGTCACCGCCGACACCGACGGGCCGGTCTCCGTCTGGGTGACCGTCGACGACGCCGGGGTCGACGTCTACCGGGGCGACGAACCCGGTACGGCGCTGGACAGCCGACAGGACGCCGTGACGCTTCAACCTGGCGAGTCCGTCGCCGTCGGCTTCGCCATCGACACGACGGGGTCGGCCCCCGCGGCCGACGCCGTCACCGTCCACGCAGAACCCGTCGACCAGGGGTCGACCGAACCGGGCGGATCGTCGGGCGACGCCGATTTCGTCGTCACGGACCTCTCCGCGCCGGCGGAGGCCACCACCGGGGAACCGGTCCAGATCGCCGCCACCGTGGAGAACGTCGGCGACGCCGACGGCGAGTACCTCGCCAGACTCGTCGTCGACGGGACGGTCGTCGACAGTCGGACGGTGACGGTCCCGGCAGGGGAGACCCGGACGGTCACCGTCGAGCGGACGTTCGACGCTGCCGGCGAGTACGAACTGGTCGTCGGCGACCGGTCGCGGACGATCACCGTCGTCCGGCCACCCGAACCGTCGGCCGAGTTCGAGACGTCGGAGGCCCGCATCCTCGACGACGAGATCAGTGCGGGCGACAGCACGGAGGTCGCCGTCACCGTCGAGAACGTCGGCGACGCCCCGGGCGAGACGACCGTGGAACTCGTGATCGGCGGGACGGTCGTCGACAGCGAGACCGTGGAACTGGAACCCGGCGAGCGGACGACGGTGACCTTCGAGTGGTCGTTCCGACAGGCGGGCGTCTATCAGGTCGGCGTCGGCGGCCTCGACGCGGGGAAGGTCACCGTGCTGTCCGGGGCCGACGCCGAGGGGCGCCAGCTCTCCAGTAGCCTCCAGACCGCGGCCGCCGGGCCGGTGCTCGTGTTGCTGTTGCTGGTCCTGGCGTGGCGGTACCGGCGGGGCTGATCCGCCCGGCGCTTCTCAGGTGTTCCCGGACGAGTCGGGTGACCGTCAGGTATATTCGGTAGTGTGCGGTACGACGGTGTGAATGACTCGGCCGCGCGCGGTTCGACGCGGGGGGTGTCACCGGTGAGCGGCCGGTCGCTTCTCGGGACCGCGGCGACGATTATCTTCGTCGCGCTGGTCGTCGGTCTGCTGGCGGGGCAGGTCCTCGGCCAACCGGTGTTCGTCGGGTACGTGACCACCGACAGCATGGAGCCGACCATCGACGCGAGCGATGGATTCGTGGCCGTCCCGTCGTTCCTGGCGGGCGAACCGGAGGTGGGCGACGTCGTCGTCTTCGACGCCCGCGAACTCCACGACGGCGGCCTGACGACCCACCGGATCGTCGGGGAGACCGAGGACGGGTACATCACGAAGGGCGACGCCAATTCATTCACCGACCAGGACGCCGAGGAACCCCCGGTGAACGACGGGCAGATCGTCGCCCACGCGCTCCAGATAGACGGCGAGGTGGTCACGATTCCGCACCTGGGGACGGTCGTCGGGACCGTCCAGTCCATCGTCGCGGCGCCGTTCGGGATGCTGGACCAGCGTAGCGCCGGCACGGTACTGATCGGGGTCGGCATCGCGCTGTTCCTGCTGGCGGGCGTGGTCGGCGAGCGGGGACGCCGGGTCACCCGGCGGTCGCGCAACCGGCCGAACGTCGTGGCCATCAGGACCCTCGTGACGTTCGCGGTCGTGATCGTCGTCGGGGCGGCGACCGCCGCGATGGTGTTGCCCGCCGGCGTCCACGAGTTCGGCGTCGCGGCCGCCGAGGAACCGACCGGCGAACCGAACGTCGTCGAACCGGGCGGGACGGCGACGGTCTCCTACGATACCCACAACGGGGGCTTCCTGCCGGTGCTGGTGATCAACGAGCCGGCGAGCAAGGGGACCGCGGTGGAACCGAAAGAGGTCGTACTCGGAGGCGGCGAACGCGCGGAGACGACGGTGACGATGGCCGCACCCGACGAACCGGCGACGCGACTCCGCCACGTCCGTGAGTCGCGGTACCTGCTGTTGTTGCCACCACGGGTCGTCGCCGCCTTGCACGCGATCCATCCCCTGCTCGCGCTACTGGCCGTCGACGCCGTCGTCACGGCGTTCGTCGTGTCCGCGTCGGTGGCCGTCTTCGGCACAGGCCACCTCCGGTTACGGTCGAGGGACGACCTGCCGGTGCTGACGCGGTTGCGACGGCGGTTCCGGTAGCCCCGCCGGGACGGGTCGCCGTGAGGTAGTATCCCTTCCTCTAGTGGCGAAAAAACGAGCAACCTTTTTAGGCCCTGGGGCCGCCTGATCGATAGACGCCGCGAAAGCGGTGCGGGAGGAGAGACGCCGGGACGAGGCCGGCGACCGGAGCCGAGGTGTGGCGGGTCCGGTCGCGGGGGACGGTCCACCAGGGCCAGCACGGCGTCGGGAACGACCATGATCGACAGCCCCCGACTGAAACTACTGGTTGGCACGCACGGGTTGCGCCTGGCCGCGGTGCTCGCAATAGTGGCGGTGCTGGCGGTCTCGTCGGCGGGGTGGCTGGCGTTCACCCCCCAGACGGAGACGGTCACCCAGCAGGGCCACCACCAGCAGGTCACGACCACGACGGCGACCAGTGCGGTCGTCACGGCGGAGGACTCGCTGTGGCCGAAAGGCACGGAACTGCGCGACAAGCCGGTGTACCTGTTCAACGCGACGCCGGAGATGACCGTGACCGCCCGGACCGGAGTACAGGGGGCCGAGCGGGCGACCATCGACCACGAGTGGCAACTGACCCTGCTGGCCGAGAGCGACGGCGAGGTGTTCTGGTCGGAGACGGAGACGCTGACGGCCGAAACCCACGAGGGGACGGCCGGCAACACCACCACGACCGTCGACGTGGCGGAACTCCGCGAGCGCGTCCAGCGCCAGCAACAGAAGGTCGGGACCGCGGGCACGGTCAGGGCGGTGCTCAGGTTGAACGTGGAGTACGAGACCGACCGCTACCAGGGCGGGACGACGCTGTCGACGCCCATCGAGTTCCGGGGTGACGCCTTCGCCCTGCCCGGGGAACTTTCGGACCGGAGCCAGCACTCGACGCCCATCCCGACCGAGGTCACCCGGCCCGCCGACCGGGGCCTCGTCTACGGCCTGGGCGGCCTCGGCCTGCTCGCGCTGGCCGGTGCCGCGGGCATCGTCTACCAGCGACCCGACACCATCGACGTGGAACGGGCGCGCAACGAGATGTACCGCCGCCAGTACGACGAGTGGATCTCGCCGGGCGTCATCCCGGACGGCCTCGCGCAGGCGTTCGTCAACGTCGAGTCGCTGGAGGACGTCGTCGACGTGGCCATCGACACGAACGAGCGGGTGATCCACGACACCCGGCGGGACCTGTTCGCCGTCATCAGCGACAACGTCGTCTACTACTACAGCGCCGAGGGCAACTGGGAGGAGACGATGTTCCCCAGTTTCGAGGTCCCGGACTCCGGCGGGGGACCCGCCCCCGACTCCGGTGGGGAGCCCGCCCCTGGGCCGCTGGCGCCGGACGGCGACGCCCCCGACGACTTCGAGGAGGCGTTCGGCGGCGGAGACGGGGACTCGCCGCTCGACTTCTCCGAGGACGAGTGAGCGGCGGAGCCGGTCGCCGATCCCCGGCCCGACCGTTCACCGCCGGACTCGGTCGTCGACTCAGCGGACGACGGTGACCGGAATCGACGAGCGGCGCACGACGGTCTCCGCGACGCTGCCCAGCACGATGCGCTGGACGCCCGTCCGGCCGTGGCTTCCCACGACCACCTCGTCGACGTCCTCGCGCTCGGAGAACTCCACGACGGCACGAGCGGGCCGACCTACCTCCATCGTCGTCTCCAGGTCGACGCCGTACTCGTCGGCCAGTTCCTGCGCCTCCGTGAAGAGGTCCCGGGCGTCCTCGCACGCGCGCTCGTACCACTCCTCGCTCGAGAAGGGGACGCCGACGTCGACCTCGTACCCGGCCTCGACCGGGTCGACGACGTGTAGCGCCGTCAGGTCCGCGTCGGCGTGCTCCTCCAGGGCGTACTCCAGGGCCGCCCAGGCCTGGGGGGACCGGTCCAGCGCGACGAGCACGCGCTTTGCCATGTGGTAACGTACGTACTACGGGGGAAAAGTACCCGGTGTGTACCCCGGATAAGCACCCCAAAGCACATTATTTCGGCACTGATTCTCCGATACGATGGCTCCCGATATGCGGCGACGATTCCTCCAGATTGGTGGACTTGCGCTGGTGACCGGTCTCGCTGGTTGTTTGTCTTCGTCCGATACACCGACCGACAGCGCCCCGGAGACCGAGAGCGGCCCCGGATTCGACACGCCACCCACGGGCGAGTGCGATCCCGTCGACCTCCCGACGTCGGGGCCGACGAAGGGTGGCCTGGAGCCGGTCGAGTATCCGGACTTCCCCGGGGAAGTGACCGACGGGACCGCCCGGTCGTTCGCACGGGACTTCGAGTACGCGTACCGCCGCAACGAGTTCGTCAAGCGTCACGAGGATACGTGGTACGACGAGTTGACCGTGGACGTCGAGAACGCCGAGCTAACGGACGAGCGCGGTGAGGGATACGTCGTCAGGACCGACGGAGAGACGACCTTCGCAGTCACCGACCGACCCGAGACGGCGACCGGGACGGCGCGTCCCACCGGCCGGGGGCCGTTCACGACCTGGTTCTACCTCACCGACCGCTACGCGATCCGATACGAGAACTCCGAGGCCGAGGAGCCGAACTTCGAGCACGGTGAGATCGTCGCCTGCGCCGAGTAGCCCGTCACTCGCGAGTCGGCGCTACCGCCCGCCGTGTCGCGTCAGGCACTTCGAGAGGCCGATCAGTTCGACGGGTTCGGAGTTGTCCGGCGAGTAGACGACCATCTGGCCCTTCTCCATGTAGGGGACCCGCCCCTCCAGGTTCGTGGGGATGTTCACCGCGCTGATGGCGTCCTCGTCGCCCAGGTTGAGGACGACCCGGGTGTTGACCTGCTTGAACACCGGTTCCGCGACGTCCTGGGGGTCCTGGGTGATGAGGAACAGGCCGAGTCGCTCCTTGCGGCCCTGCCTGGCGGCCTCGGTGAACTTGCGGATGACCTGGCCGGCCTGGACGGTGTCGGCGTCGGTGAGGAAGTTGTGGGCCTCGTCCATGCCGACGACCAGCGGCGTCTCCTTGATCCGCTCGTAGTAGGGGTCGTTGCTGAGTTTCTCGTCCACCAGCAGGCTGGACAGCGCCAGCACGATCACCGCCGTTGACCTGCTGTCGGTGACGTGGTACGTCGGGACGACCGTGAGGCCGCCCGGGCGGACGAACTCGTGGACGAGGTCGGTGATCGGCGGGGCGTCCTGGTCGAACACGTCGCCGAACCCGCGGACACGGCGCTTGATCGCGTCGAAGGTCGCCTCGTGGACCCTGCCGGACTCGTGGAGTTCCTCCTTCAGCGCGGGGTCGTCGAGGTACGAGAGGAACTCCTCGTAGGTGGCGTCGTCGCCGTAGCGCTGGAAGAACGTCGGGACGAGTTCGTTCGTCAGCGCGCCGTACTGGTTGTCGTTGAGGCCGCCGCCAGCGACCAGCCAGGGGTTGCCCCGGACCATCGAGAACGGGACGGTAAAGGCCACCTGCTCGGCGCGGTGGTGGTCCGCGCTGTAGGAGGCCCCCTCGACGGCGGGGACGAACGCCCGGACGTCGTCGTGGCCGCCGTGGGCGATGCCCTCGCGCTCGAAGGGGCGCTCGTCCTCGGCGGTGACCTCGGGGTTGTCGTCGTGCATCTGGGCGTACTCGTCCTGGGGGTCGAACTGGACGACGGCGAGTTCGGGCGAGCGGCCGTCGTCCATCTCGTAGGTGCGCCCGAGGTACTGCCGGAGGACGTTCTTCGCGGCGTGGGTCTTGCCGGACCCCGTCGCGCCGGCGATCAGGGTGTGCCGGAACACCAGCGGGTCGCCGTCCTCGTAGTCGTCCTGCAGGCGGTAGCCGATGGTCGGCGGTTCGGCGGCCGTGCGGACCTTCTCGCCGCCGACCGAGAGGTGCCCGAGGAAGACGCCGTCCTCGGGAATCTTCAGGCCGGTCTTGATCTCGGCGTCGTCGGTGGCTTCCCGGACGACCGTCTCCGGTTTCGGGACGCGGTCGGTCATCCGGCGGCGGAGGTCCCCGCCCTCGCGGTAGAGTACGGCCAGCGGTTCGAGGCTGGCGAGGAACTTGTAGTCCTGTTCGTCGATGCCGTCCCGGCGCATGGCACGGCGGGCGTGGATCTCGGTGGCGTCGTCGGCGTAGAACTCCTGGACGTACTCCAGGGTCGACACCCGCGCGAACAGCAGTTCGTCGTCCGGGTACGGAACGAGCAGGTAGGTGCCGATGCGGATCGACGAGCGGTTGGCCGCGGTGACGTACGCCTTCAGGTCGGTCTCGTCGTCGTCCTCGCCGATGCGCAGGCCCTCCGACACCGCCAGGGTCCCGATGCCGTGGTCGTCCCCGCGCGGTTCGGCGTCCAGCGGTTCGAACTCGTCGGGGTCGTGCGTCTGGAAGTCGCCGAGGTCAGTCACGTCCTGCCCATGGACGTGCCGGTAAAAACGCGTTTCCCCTGGGCGGTACGGTCGGCTTACCCGGTTGTGTCCCGACTGGTTCGAACTGTCTCGAAAGCTTTCAGGCGTTCTTCGTCCAGCGTCTCCATCAACAGCAGCCAGAACGCCCCCGCGCGCTCGGGACCCCGGGGTTCGCTGCGCTCCTCAGTCGCTTCGCTCCCTGCGGTGCTTGCGTCACCCGGGAGCCGCCGAGCGCGCGGCCCCTTTCAGTCCCGCCCGCGGCAGAAGTGACGGTCACCATCGACTCGGCGGCCCTGCCGGCTACCTTCGCCCCTGTGTAACGTCATCTTTCCAGGCGGTGTATGCCAGCGGGCTGGAACGTCAGTGCGGACGGCTCAGGCGCCGACGAACCCGCCGGTGCGGACGGCGAAGTAGCCGACGAACAGCGCGGCGAGCACCCACTGGCCGGCGCGGACGTCGCGCCACTCGCCGTTGGCGGCCTTGGCGACGGGGTAGGAGACGATGCCGGCGGCGATGCCGTAGGCGATGGAGAAGGTGAACGGCATCACGAGGATGGTCAGGCCGGCCGGGACGGCGTGGGTGACGTCGTCCCACGCGATGTCCACGACGTTCCGCAGCATGATGATGGCGACCACGACCAGCGCGATGTGAGAGGCGTACAGCGGGATGGCCGCCGCCAGCGGGACGGCGACCAGCGCCGCCAGGAACAGCAACGCCACCACCAGCGCGGTCATGCCCGTGCGGCCGCCCTCTTCGACGCCGGTGGAGGACTCGATGTAGGTCGTCACCGTGGAGGTGCCGAGCATCCCACCGACGGTGGTGCCGACGGCGTCGGCCATCAGGGGCCGGTCCATCTCCGGGAGGTTGCCCTCCTCGTCGAGGAAGTCCGCGATCTGGGAGACGCCGGTGAGCGTCCCGGCGGTGTCGAAGAAGTCCACGAAGAAGAACGTGAACACGATCAGCGCGAACGTGAACGGGTCGACCATCTCGAAGCCGTCGAGGAACGCGCCGACCAACGGCGTGACGTCGTAGAACGGCTGGACGGGGTCGGGCGTCAGCGAGACGTCCAGCAGGGTGAATCCGGCGTCCTCGGGGTTCGGTTGCGGTGCCGTCACCCCGGCGGCGTCCAGCGCGTATCCCGCGGCGCCGGTCGCGACGATGCCCGCGATGATGGATCCACGGACGCCGCGGACGTACAGCAGTAGCGTGAACAGCAGGCCCAGCACCGACAGGACGGCGATGGGGTCGCCCGCGAAGATGGGGTTGAACGTCACGAACGTCTCCGGGTCGCCGGCGACGACCCGCATCTGCTGGAGGCCGATGATCGCCAGGAACGCCCCGATGCCGGCCCCCACGGCGAACTTGACCGGCTTCGGGAACAGTTCGACGACGTACTCTCGCGCGCCGACCGCAGTCAGCGCGACGAAGACGATTCCCTCGACGAACACCGCGGCCAGCGCCGCCTGCCAGGGGACGCCCATCGCCAGGACGACCGTGAACGCGAAGAAGGCCATCAGGCCGATGCCGGGCGCCTGCGCGAACGGCCGGTTGGCGTACAGCGCCATCACCAGCGTCGCGGTCGCCGCGGCGACGATGGTGACGATGGCGAGCATCTGGGCGACCTGGCCACCGTCGTAGCCCTCCACCGAGATGGCCGCGCTCAGGATGCCCGGGGCGACGACGACGACGTAACTCATCGTCAGGAACGTCGTCAACCCCGCGATCACCTCCGTCCGGAGGTCGGTGTCGTGCTCCTCGAAACCGAAGTACTCCGCCAGGGTGTCAGCGACGGTCATGAGGCAAGTACGTGAAACACCGTCGCTCTGATACTTAAGTATTTCAATTTTCTCTAAAATTATATCCACAATCATGTACATCCAGTCGCCGGGGGTCGCCACCACGCCGTCGTCCTCGGCCCCCGGCCGAGCGTCACGGGTCGGACCCGGACCGGCCGTCGCACCCGCTGTCGTGGCCAGTCGCGGGTGGGTGCGAACCATTCGCACGCCCACAAGGCATTTTGACCGCCCATCCGTAGACGGGGACATGTTGTTCGTCCGGGGCCGCGGTGGCGGCACTGAGTTGACGGGGACGCTGTACGAGCGTGGTGAGCGTGCCCCATCCTTCCAGGGGGCACCCGACGGGGACGCCGCCTACGTATGGGTCTGTGACGAGTTCTACGAGGTGGAGAGCGGTGGGGTGGCCCAGCAGGTCGGCGACCGGGAGATCAACCTCGCCTTCGAGTCGCCGATGCCACGGGGGTTCGACACGCGCGAACAGGCGCTGTCGGCCGCCAAAGAGCACGTCCGCACCCAGTTCGCCCGCGTCGGCCTCGACCCCGAGGACGTCGACATCGAGGTGACGAAGGCGGAACCGCCGGAACTGTAGTCCTCCGAAGGTGGCCCGTTGGCCACCTGCTCGGCCGGGTGACGTCGTTGCTGTGCCCCGTTAGCCCAGAAAGCGTTACGCTACATCACGAGTGGTACCCCAGCGGTGCGTCGTCCTCGATCTTGTCAATCGTTTCAGAAGTCATGTTCCAGTGGTGGCGACAGCTTCCACCGCAGTCACCCGAACACCAGCCGTCGAGTTCGAAGTTGTCCCGCTGATT
Source organism: Halobacteriales archaeon QS_1_68_20 (assembly GCA_003021085.1). Lineage (GTDB taxonomy): Archaea > Halobacteriota > Halobacteria > Halobacteriales > PXRE01 > PXRE01. Next base: position 35,780 of record PXRE01000014.1, read on the forward strand.
GGTTCCGTCGCAGCGAAAGGTGTCCGGGGCAGTCGCAGAACCAGCGTAACAGGAGTCGACGGCGTTGTACGACCCCGAAGTGTGGGTGTAGCAAGGGGCCATTGGAGTGACGTCGTATCCGTTTCCACTACTCGTTTTGCTGTAACAACCGTTCTTGTGGGCCACGGTGAAGTCGTGTGACATCTCGTGGATGCAGAGGTTCCGGAACGTCTCTGCGGAGTCTGGCGTGCTCCACTGACTCGGTGCGTGCAGTGCCCTCGCACCGGCCAGCTTCGCGTAAAAGCTCCCGCTTCCCGGGAGATATCGTCCCGTAGCACTATCGAATCGTCGAGAGGGTTTCGCTGATAATCCTTGAACCCACAGTTGAAAACCGGTTGCTGGTCGACGAGATCGTCACGTTCGTACCGTATCATCGACTCGAGGAGGTGGACGGTTGTCTGTTGGTTCGCTTCGACCGTATTTGTCGAAATCGCGGGCTGTATGGAACCGTTTCAGCGAGAACATGCCCCTGTCGTCGCGGTGAACACCAGCGACGAACCCCGCGTCCTCTCGATGAGCGCCACCTCACCCCTGAGAATGGAGACGTCTCGGTACACTTCAGTCGCACGGCCACGATCCGTCCGGACGAGGACAAACGGTTCGGGGAGGCACTAGAGATCGGCGACTACCGCCCGGACGAACCGTTCGCGATGGCAGTTCTCGACCACGGTACGGCAGTGACCGAAACGCGTCCGTTTCCCCGCCCCGACGGAGAATCGAAATTCGACATCGAAGACGATGGAAGTATCAATATATTGACTATCACATCTGGTGTCTGACGGTCGACTCGTGCGGCCGAGATAGACGTTCGAATACCGAAGTACCACCTTCGTAGGAGTTGCATGCCCATCGAAGGGTACGACACGGCGTTGGTCGCGTTCCCAACCGGATGGTACACGGTTTTACCCCTCGTGGGGGAACGGATCCTCCGTGGAAGTCTCCACCTTCGAGCCGTTACTCGTCCTCGCACGTTTTGGTTCGCGGAAACGTGCGCGATTGTGGCGCCGGGGGAGCGAAGCATTACTTGCAAGGCGAACGTCGACACCAGTGTGCCCCACAATCGAACCCCGCCGTGATACGAATGCCCGCTGAATTGTCCGCAGGAGTTCCAAGCAGGCTCACCGATTATCGACTACTGGGCGTCGCCGTCGTCGCGCTGGCGCTGGCCTTCTCGTGGCTGACGCCGCTGGACCTGTTCTCGGGAGGGATCCTCGCGCTCGCGGCGGTCGGTCTGGCCGCAGTCGTGCTGTTCCCGCGTGCGCGCCGGTCGGTAGTCCGGCGGACCGGCGTGGGCCTGGGCGCGTGGGCGACTGCCGCCCTCCTGTTCGCCGCAAGCGTCGCCCTGACGTACGCGCTCGGGTCGCCCCAGCCGTTCTGCGAGCGACCGCGACCGACCTACCGGGGGTGTCTCACGGCCTACGGCCTCGGTGCGGCCCTGTTCCTGGCCAGCACCGCCGGTGCTGCCGTGGCGCTCGGCCACGCACGGCGATACCGTCGGCTCTCGGGGACGCCCGTCGGCGGCGCTGGCACGGCCGACCCGGGTCGCCGGGCGGTCGTCGGGCGCGTCGTTCCGGCGGGCGAGACCAGGCGAACCCCGGCCGGCGCGGAGGCCGTCTGGTACCGCTACGAGGTCCTGAGCGAAGACGGGCCCTCCGGGGACGAGGACGAACCCCCGTCAGGCCCCGCGACCGACGGCGGGACCGAGTTCGCCCAGTTCTACGTCGAGGACGGGTCCGGGCGCCTGCTGGTCGTCCCCCGGGACGTCGACGAGTACCTCGCGGCGGCCTACGCCACCACGGCGACCACGACCGTCGAGGCGGGCGACCCGATGCCCGGGGACGCCGCCGTCGCCGCCGACCGGACCTACCGGGTCCGGGAGTGGCGGATCGAACCGGACGACGTCGTCTTCGCTTCGGGGCGGGTCGCCGACGCCTCCCGCGCGGCGTCCCCCGCGAGTACCGCGCTCGGGCTGGACGGTGAGGTAGCGCTGGCCGCGGCCCGCCAGGAGCAGGTGGTCGGCGACGTCCGCTGGCGCGTGCTCGCGGGGGCCGCGGTCCTGGTCCTGGTCGGCGGTGCCGGCTACGCGACGATGCTACTCTCGATGTAGGTCGGACACGCGCGACGGGAGAACGGCGACCCCGGAAGGGAGAACCGGTCGTGCCTAGTTGCCGGTCCAGCGCAGTAGCGCCAGCGTCCCTTCGAACAGCACGACCATCGTGGCTGCGACCAGAAGCGGCGCCATCCCGGTCGGGTCCGGGCTGAAGATGAAGGCGATGCCCATGAACCCGGCCCAGAAGTACAGCCGCCGGTTCTCCAGCCACCGGCGAGTGGTGACCCCCATCATGATGGCCAGCATGATCAGCAGGGGGATCTGGAACACCATCGCCATGAACGCCTTCAGGATGATGATGAGGTTGAACGTCTGCTGGAGCGCGAACGCGATCTCGGCGGCGTTCTCGGAGTAGTACAGGAAGTACGTGAAGATGGCCGGCAGGACGACGAAGAACGCGAACGCGATGCCGATGAACGCCAGCACGAGGCTGGTCGGGACGGCGGCGAGGTAGTAGCGACGTTCGTGGGGGTACAGCCCGGGACGCATGAACCGGTAGGTCTGGTAGACGCCCATCGGCAGGGCGGCGATCAGCCCCGCCAGGCTGGCGAGTTTCAGCTCCATCAGCTTCAGTTCCAGCGGGCCGTACACCCGCGGCTGGGTGGAGATGGTCTCGCCCGCGCGCTCGACCGTCTCCGGCAAGAGGCTGTACCAGATGTACGTGATCGGCTCCTGGGCGAACGGGAAGGCGATCGCGGTGACCAGCCCCGCGACCGCGAGCACGGCCGCCAGCCGCAACACCATCTCCTCGATGTGCACGGTCAGCGGCATCTCCTTGTCGTCTGGCGGCCCGCCGCCAGGACCCGGCCCATCGCCGGGGCCCGGCCCGTCGCCGGAAGCCGGCCCCGCAGGGCCCGGCCTGGCAGGGTCCGGCCCGGCGTCCGGGTCCTCGGGTGGCTCCGGCGCACCGGCTGGGTCGGGGGGCCCCTCCGGCTCGTCCTCCGGCGGCCCGCCGGCTTCCGGCGGCGCACCCGGTGCCGGCGTCCCATCGGAACCGTGCTCCTCGGCCGGCTGGTCGAGCGGATGATCGGGCCTGTTCCCGCTACTCGCAGGCGGCTCGTCCTCGTCCGGGTGTTCGCTGTCCCGGCCCGGGTGGTCGCCCTGGGGGCCCGTCAGTTCCCCCTCGGGCTCCTGCCGCTCCTCCGGATCGGCCTTCTCGATCCCCGAGTCCGACTCGCTCTCCTCGACCATTCGTCCGAGGGTAGGCAGCCCCGTTGTTATAGGCCTTTTCTTGCCCGGGCGGGTCCGGCGTACCGATCCGGCCCACGCGGGGGTCCGTCGGGCCGGTCTGCACCGGCCGCCTACGGAAAAGTTGATAACTGGAACCCGGCAACCTCCCGACGAGAACGATGTCGGGTTCGATGCTGGACGACGACACTCGCCGCGCCGTCAACTCGGGTCGCGAGACGGTGGGCGCCATGCTCTCGGCCGCCCAGCAGGAGCTACAGAAGGTATTCATCGTCTTCGTGCTGGGCCTGGTCGGGACGATCTTCTTCCTGCGGCGGTGGGGCTGGGAGATCCTGAAGGGGGTCATGGAGGCCCGGATGGACGAACTCACCGCCGAGTCGGCACGGATCATCGTCCGGACCCCGTTCGACGTCATCCTGTTGCAGATCAAACTCGGCCTCGGCGTGGGCATCCTCCTGGCGATCCCGCTGTTGCTGTACTACGGTCGCGGGCCGCTGCGCCGCCGGGGCATCTTGCCCGAGGGCCCCGACGAGCGCTGGAAGACCTGGTTGCTCGGGGTCCTGGCCGCCGCCCTGTTCGTCGGCGGCATCGCGTACGCGTACTACATCTTCTTCCCCATCGCGTTCAACTTCCTCACCGTCTACACGATGCAGATCGGGTTCAGCCCGAGCTACGACATCGTCAAGTGGACCCACTTCATCATCCTGCTGACGTTCTCGTTCGGGCTGGCCGCGGAACTGCCGCTGGCGATGAGCGCGCTGTCGTACGGTGGCATCGTCCCCTACGAGTACTTCCGGGACAAGTGGCGGTACGCGATCATGGGCATCTTCCTGTTCGGGGCGCTGTTCTCGCCGCCGGATCCGTTCACGCAGCTGATGTGGGCGGCCCCGCTGATCGTGCTGTACGGCTTCAGCCTCTACCTCTCGAAGTTCTTCACTGCCGCCAGGCGGAGCGGCAGCGCCCACATCCGCGCGAAACTGTGGGCGAACCGCAACCGGATCCTCGGCCCGTTCGTGGTGGTGACGGGGGTCGCCTTCCTGATCGCGGCGTCGGTCGAGCAGGTCAACGCCACGCTGGCCGACCTGGGGCTCTCCTACGGACTGACCCTGGAGGGCCTGGGACTGCCGTTCGAGGGCCTGGCCCTGGCCGGCGCCGTCGCGCTCCTGTGGGGACTGGTCCTGGCGTTCCCGCTGGTAGTGTACTACTCCATGCCGGAACTGGAGCCGCGGGAGCGTCGGCCGAAACCCGCCGGGATCGACCTGGCCGAACTCGACGCCGACGGCGTCGAAGCCGCCCCCGTCGAGGCGTTCCTCGAACTGAGCGAGGACGAAGCCGTCGGCATCGCCCGCGAGGCGCTCGACGATGGCGACGACGAGAAGGCCCAGCTCGTCCTCGACCGATTCGACGATGCCAAAGAGGCCGAGGAGGCCGCCGAGGACGCCGACCTCGCCGGGGCCGGGGCCAGCCAGTCGAAAGACGCCGGGGACGTGGCGAAGGAGACGACCGCCGGCGTGGTCGACGCCTTCACCGAGGAGGAGACGACCGAGGAAGACATCGGCGGCTACTACTACGACTTCGCGTTCATCCTCGAGAGCCTCACCTCCCGTAGCTTCCGGGTGGCCGGCATCTTCATGGCCTCCATGATCCTGACGTTCTTCGCCCTGTACCAGGGCGGGTTCAAGCTGATCCGCGACGACTTCTTCTCGCGGCTCCCCCAGCAGGTACTCGAAGAGGAGGTCAGCGTCGTCGCGCTGCACCCCGTCGAGGCCATCCTGTTCGAGATCAAGATGAGCCTCATCGTGGCCGTGCTCATCACCCTGCCCGCGCTACTGTACTACGCCTGGCCGGCCATCGAGCGGCGCTTCCGGGGCATCACCCACAGCTACGACACGCCCCCGGCAGGGTCCGCCATCGCCGCCCGCTGGAACCGCGTGGCCGCGTTCTTCGTGCTGGTCGCGGGGCTGGTGTACGCCGGCGCCACCGGCGACGTCGGCCCGCTGGGTGCCCTGGATCCCGGCGAATCGGTGACCCTGTTCGGGTACACCCTGGACGCCCAGCAGGCGCTGTACGCCAACGCAGCGGGGTACGGCCTCCTGTTCGGCGCGGGGCCTGCCGCCGCCTACTACGCCTGGCCGTCGCTGCGGGAGCGCTGGATGGTCGAGAGCAGTCGCGGCGCGTTCCTCCTGTGGGCGGGGACGCTGGTCGGCGGCGTCGTCGTCGGGAGCCTGCTGGGGTACTTCTACATCGCCCCGGGCATCATCTCGTACCTGGTCATCGACGCCGTCGACGCCGGGATGCGCATCTCCTACACCATCAACGACTTCTTCTGGCTGGTGTTCGCCACGACCGCGGGCATCGGCCTGCTGGCGGACATCCCGCTGACGATGTGGCTGTTCCACCGCACCGGCATCGTCTCCTACTCGACCATGCGCGAGCACTGGCGTGGCGTCGTGTTCGTCGTGTTCGTCGCCGCGGCCTTCTTCACCAACCACTCCATCATCACGATGGTCGTCTTCGGCATCCCGATCAGCCTGATGTACGCCATCGGCCTGGCCGGCCTGTGGGTCGGGACGTTCCCGAGTCGACTGCGCCGGACGACCGAGGAACCCGAGGCGGCCGACTGAGGTCGACCCGCCTCTTTCGCTGATCCCCCGTCGCTCCCGGCACCACCCGACTACCGACCGGGAGTTCGTTTCAGCGACCCAAACCTTATATTACGGCCCCGTCGTTGTGGGCACCGATGACGGACGTACCAGAGTGGGTCACGCTGACCGAGAGCGAACGAGTCGTCTGGAGCGGCCGCCCGTCGGTGTACCCTTACGCCCTCTCGACCGTGGGATCGCTGGTACTCGTCGTGCTGGGAATCGGCGTCTGGCTCGTCGGTAACGGCTGGGTCGACGTCGGCGTCCCACTGATGTCGAGTGTCCCCTGGGGACTCGTTGGCGGCATCACGGTCTTCCTGGGCGTCCTGGGCGTAGCCGTGGAGGCGGTGCGCTGGTGGAGTCGCCAGTACGTGGTCACCACCGAGGAGGTGTACGAGAAGCGCGGCCTCGTCTCGCGGACGGTGACGAACCTCCCGCACGACCAGGTCCAGAACACGTCGTTCAGCCAGTCGATCCCGGGGAGACTGCTGTCGTACGGCGACGTCCGGATCGACACCGCGGGCGGCGGCGGTGCGGAAATCGTCTTCGAGAACGCAGAAGACCCCGACGCCGTCGTGGAGGAGGTCACCCGGCACCTCGACGGGTGAGGTCGGGCAGTCCGACGAAAACGGCAGTCGCCGTGGTCCGCTCCTGGCGAGAGCGTCGGTTTACAGACAGCACTGGCCCGATCCCGTCTCCTCACAGGAGCTGTCGGGCACCTCGATGCAACACTGGGACGAACAGCAGTTCCACAGGCAGGGATAGCCACAACAGCTGCAGCCACAGCAGTAGTAGCAGGTACTGGTCGAGACGTCCTCGTCGATTGCGTCCCCGAGTGCGTCCCCTCGCCCCCAGGCGAAGTACCTGGTACGATCCTCGTCCGGGATGGCGGTGATCCGGAAGTCGGCGTCCCCGGCGTCGAGGTCGAGGTAGACGTGGATCGCGGGCGAGCGACCGTGCGGCGTGTCGACTGCGCTGATGACGGCGACGTCGTCGCTGGCACCGACGTCCAGGTCGACGGGGTGGCCGACGGCGACGTCCGCTATCGCCGCCTGCTCGAACGCGTCGGCGACGTCTTCGCCGAGCATGCTCTCGACGTCGTCCCGGTGGTCCGAGAGCACCTCGCTGGCGACGTCTGGATCGGCGTACCGGGTGACGGCGTCGTCGCTGACGGCGGCGTGGAAGGTCGCCGTGCGGTCGGCAGTGGCGATACCGGACGCACCGAGAGCTGCGGTACCGGCGGTGATACCCTTGAGGACGCGGCGTCGATCGATCCCGTCGTCTCGCGTCATGTTGCAGAATTTATGTTATGTTCTAATTATAAATATTTTACTAGTCCGTCTGTATTCAGCGAGGGCTGGGCGTGACGGCCCGTCGGGGACCCGATGATGCGCCGGGGCCGGGACGTAGGAGCGTCGCGTGGAACCGGAGTCTTCCGTTACGCTTATACTGAGATTCACCGAATATTCCTGCAGGAATATCACGATGGTGCAGGAACGGTCCCGTCCGTCGAGCAAGCCCGGTCGAACAGCGTCACAGGTATGCCGAAGATAAGCGTCGAAGTCCCGGAGGAGCTGCTCGCCGACCTCGACGACCACGTCGGCGACGACGGCAAGTTCGTCAACCGCAGTGAGGCCATCCGGGCGTCCATCCGGAAGACCCTGGACCTGCTGGACGACATCGACGAGCGCCACGGGAGGCTGGACGATGAGCGCTGAGACGCCGGTCCGACCGCCGAGCGCGACGGTCCGCGGAGGGAGCCGATGAGCCGGAACACGCCCGTCGGCCGGACGGTCTTCGTCGCGCTGTTCGTCACGGCGCTGGTCACGGCCCAGGTGACCGCCTCGAAGGTGCTGGCGTTCGGGTTGCCCGTCGAGTTACCGATGGTGGGGGCCGCGCTGTTCGTGCCGGGCGGGGTGCTGGCGTACGCGGCCACCTTCTTCGCGTCGGACTGTTACGCGGAACTGTACGGCCGCCGCGAGGCCCAGTTGCTGGTCAACGTCGGCTTCGTGATGAACTTCGTCATGCTGGGGCTGGTGTGGTTCGCCATCGAAGCGCCGGTCGCGCCGGTCACCAACGTCCCGGCCGGGGAGTTCGAGGCGGTGCTGGGGAGTTCGACCAGTATCGTCGCCGGGAGTCTGCTGGCGTACCTGGTCAGCCAGAACTGGGACGTATACGTCTTCCACCGCATCCGCCAGTGGACCGACGGCCGGTACCTCTGGCTTCGTAACGTCGGGTCGACGGCCTCCAGCCAGTTGATCGACACCGTCATCTTCGTCGCCGTCGCGTTCGCGTTCGCCCCGGCGCTCCTGCAGGGTGCGCCGCTCCCGGGCGTCGGCGACCTCCTGCCGCTGGTCGTCGGCCAGTACGTCGTGAAGGTGCTGATCGCCGTCGGCGACACGCCGTTCGTCTACGCCGCCGTCCGCTACCTCCGGGAGACGGAGTTCGTCGCGCCGCGGCCGACCCGGGGCGACTGAACACGGCTCAGCCGGCGAACCGGTCCGCGTCGCTCAGACGGTCTCCGGTCCGTCGGTCGGCGGGCCGCTCCCGGGTTCGTCGACGCCGGTGAACTCGAAGCGCGCCCCGTCGTCGCCCTCGGCGACGCGGTGGCGCCACCCGTGGGCCTCTGCGACCTCCGAGACGATGGACAGTCCAAAGCCCGTGCCGTCCTCGGAGTTGGTGTACCCCATCTCGAAGACCTCGTCGCGCTCGTCGTCGGGGATGCCCGGCCCGTCGTCCTCGACGAAGAAGCCGACGGAGCCCCCGTCCTCGGTCAGCGGCCCCACGCGCACCTCGTCGGCGTCGGCGTGGTCCCTGGCGTTCCGGAAGAGGTTCTCCAGCATCCGCGCGAGTCGGCCGTAGTCGGCCTCGACGGTGGCGTCCTCGACGACCTCCAGCGAGGCGTCGCCGGTGTCGACGTTCCCCCAGGCCTCGATGGCGGCCCGTTGGAGGTCGACCGGGTCCGTCTCGCCGATGGTGCCGCCCTGGCGGGCGAGTTCGAGCACGTCCTCGACGATGGTCTCCATGCGGTCGAGCGACGAGAGGGCCTCCGTCACTGCGGGTTCGTCCTCGACGGTTTCGAGGTACCCCCTGGCGACCGTCAGCGGGTTCCGCAGGTCGTGGCTGACGACGGAGGCGAACTCCTCCAGGCGCTCGTTCTGGCGGCGGAGTTCCCGCTCGCGCAGGCGCATCTGGCGGCGCAGCGCCACCGCGTTCATCGCGTAGGCGATGTTCTCGCCGAGTTCCGAGAGGACGCGACGCTCCTGCACGTCGAAGGCCCCGTGCCGGTCCGCGTAGACGACCAGGACCCCGTACACCCGGTCCTCGTAGACGGCGGGGACGGCCGCGACGGCCTCGAACGACCGGTCCAGCGCCGCCTCCCAGACGCCGCCGCGGTCCTCGACGTCACGGACGACGACGACCGAGCGGTCCCTGGCGGCCCGCCGGACCGGTTCGGTGAACGCCGTGCCCTCGTCGACGCTGATCGCCCCGCGGCCCTCGACAGCGCTGCCGTCGACGCCCAGCGCCCGCAACGAGATGCCGTCCTCGCCGACGTAGGCGATCCAGGCGAACGTGTACTGCTCCGAGCGCACGAGGCGCTCGCAGACAGTCTCCTCGATGACCTCCCTGCTGTCGGCCCGGACCAGGGCCTGGTTGACGTCCCGGATGACCTCGTTCGTGCGGGCCTGCTGTTCCGCCCGGCGGACGGCCTGCCGTCGCGCGACGGCGTTCCGGACCCGGCCGACGAGGTGATCGTAGGCGTCCTCGCCGGATCCAAGCGGGACGTGGTCCGCGATGCCGGCCGCGACGGCCTCCTCGGCGACCTGGCCCTCGTCCCCGAACAGGACCGTCGGGAGGTCGCCGGCCGCGTCCCGGATCGACCGGAGGACGTCGACGCCGTCGACGCGCTCGCCCCCGTCGGCGACCTCCGTGTCGCTGACCACGCAGTCGAAGGTGCCGTCTGCCAGCGCCGCACGGGCGCCCTCAAGGTCGTCGACCGCCTCGACGTCGACGCCCGCGTCGGCGATCCGCTCGGCGACCTCCTCGCCCCGCGTGCCGGTGACGACGATGACCTGCGGCCTGTCGCTCATTGCCATTTTATTCGGTTGGGGTATCGTTTATACTTGATCAATCGCACCGTTCGGCGAACGCGTACCGCGGCTTCACGGCCTCGATGCGGACCTCGACCTCGTCTCCCGATTCGGCGTCCGGCACGAACACGGTGAAGCCCTCGACCTCGGCGATGCCGTCGCCCTCGTCGCCGACGGCCTCGACCGCCACCGTCAACTCCTCGCCCACTTCGACCGGTGCCGTCAGGAACCCCTTGCCGACGAGGTACAGTTCCGAGGACTCCTCACGGGTGGCGTCCGGCTGCATCCGGCGGACGTACTCGAAGGACTCCTCCACGTCCGCGGCCAGGTCGTCGACGTCCGGCCCCTCGAACACCTTCACCGCGAAGTCCCCGCCGGGACCGAGTAGCGCCTCGGCGGTCTCGAAGGCCTGCCGGGCCAGGTGGACCGACCGGGCGTGATCGAGGTTGTACTCGCCGGTCACGTTCGGCGCCATGTCCGAGAGGACGGCGTCGGCCCGGCCGGCGACCTCGATCACCTCCTCGCGGGTCGACTCCTCGGTCACGTCGCCCCGGACGTACTCGACGTCGGCACCGTGGGTCGCTTCGAGGGGGTCGATCCGCTGGCGGTCGACGCCGACGACGGTCCCGCCCTCGCCGACGGCCTCGGCGGCGACCTGGAGCCACCCGCCAGGCGCCGCCCCGAGGTCGACCACTGCGTCGCCCCGCGAGAGCAGGTTCTCGGCGTCGTCGAGTTGCTTGAGTTTGTACGCCGACCGGGCGCGGTACCCCTCCTGTTTGGCCTTGTTGTAGTAGAAGTCCTTTCCTGACATAGTCTCCTCCGGACGCCACCACCGCGTCTACCGCCCGTAAACGGCACTCACGGAAAAGCGTCCCGAACCGGTAAACGGCCCGGGCAAAACGCCCTTTTGTTTCCCACAGGTAGTGGGAACATGGTCACGGTGGACTCGAAGGGCCGGATCGTGCTGCCGAAAGAGGTGCGTGAACGCCTCGGAATCGACCCCGGGACCGAGGTCGAAGTCCACGAGGAGGACGGTCGAGCGGTCGTCGAACCCGAGGTCGAATCGATGCCGTCGTCCCGTATCCCGCGCTCTTTGGCGCGCACGTCGTCCTGACGAACTACTACGGGTTCTCGAGCGCCGATGCGTCTCGGCTCATGCGAAACCTCTCGAATTCGAGCCGGATTCACTGGACGGTCGGATGCCGGAATCGGTCGTCGAAGAGGCGTTCGCCCGGTCTACGACGGCGAACATCGACGGCTGGGACGGCTACTACGCGCAGGTCGCCATCGAAGAAGGTGTGGAGACGATCCTGACCCTGGACGACGACTTCGAGGACGTCGACGGGATCACGGCCGAGGTCGTCCTCTCGCCAGCGGAGTTCGCCACGCTGAACGAGTACGTGAATAGCTGAAACGAACGTGGGAAGTGCGGTCGTCGCGCTACCGCCCCGACCGGGACCCCGCCCGCGAATGTGTGCCTTTTTAATGGAAGCGGGCGTAGCCCGGTCCAACGTATGTTCAAGGCGATCGTCAACGCGGAGACGCTCGGGGCGGCCCTGGACGCCGTGGGCGTTCTGGTGGACGAGTGCAAGGTCCACCTGGAGGAAGAGGGGTTGCGCATCCGTGCGGTGGACCCGGCGAACGTCGGGATGGTCGACATGGAACTCGACGCCTCGGCGTTCGAGTCCTACGAGGCAGACGGCGAACTGGTGGGGGTCAACCTCGCCCGGCTAGAGGACATCGCCAGCATGGCCGACTCCGGGCAACTCGTCCAGATGGAACTCGACGAGGAGACCCGCAAGCTCCACATCCAGATCGACGGCCTGGAGTACACCCTCGCGCTGATCGACCCCGACAGCATCCGCGAGGAACCGGACATCCCCGACCTGGACCTGCCCGCCGAGATCGTCCTCGAGGGCCGGAACATCGACCGCGCGGTCACCGCGGCCGACATGGTGAGCGACCACATCGCGCTGGGCGTCGACGAGACCGACGAACTGTTCTACGTCGACGCCGAGGGCGACACCGACGACGTCCACTTCGAACTCGGCCAGGAGGACCTCATCTCGCTGACCCCCGGGCCCGCCCACTCGCTGTTCTCGCTGGACTACCTCAAGGACATGAACAAGGCCATCCCGAAGGACACCGAGGTCACAGTCGAACTCGGCGAGGAGTTCCCCGTCAAGATGCACTTCGAGATCGCCGAGGGCCAGGGCCACGTGACGTTCATGCTCGCGCCGCGCATCCAGAGCCAGTAACGCCGACACTCCTCGTTCTCGACGCGCGAACGCGAAGTCACCGGTCGTTCGACGGTCCCCGACCAGTGCGCCAGAGGGCGTTCTCCAGGCCTCAAAATACTCGGAGCCACGCTCGAACGTAACGGCCATGCCACCGACCAGGCGGCGGGCGCTCGCGGTCGCGGCGGCGTTGCTCCCCGGGGCGCTGGCGGGGTGTCTGGCCGACGAGGAACGGCAGGCCACGGTCACGACGTTCGAGGACCCGGAGCGGGTGACGGCGACCGAGGGCGGACTGGATCGACTCGTCGAGGCCAACACGGCGTTCGCGCTGGACCTCTACCGTCGGTTCGCGGACCGAAACGAGGGCAACCTGTTCGCGTCGCCGTACAGCGTCTCCGTCGCGCTGGCGATGGCGTGGGCGGGCGCCGACGGCGAGACGCGTACCGAGATGGCCGAAACGCTGGGGTTCACCTTCGACGACGAGACGGTCCACCGGGCGTTCGCGGAACTGTGGCACGAACTCGACGCCCGGTCGGACGTCGACGTCGACCGGAACACCGGCGAGAACCAGGCGTTCGAACTGAACGTGGCCAACGCGCTCTGGGGCCACGAGGAGTTCCCCTTCAGCGACGAGTACCTGGAGACCCTGAGGACCTACTACGCGGGCGGCGTCCACGAGGTCGACTTCGTCGACGACCCGGGAGCGGCCAGGGACCTGATCAACGCCTGGGTAGCAGACCGGACCGGCGGTCACATCGAGGAACTGCTGCCGCGTGGGTCGGTGAACGCGAACACGCGGGTTGTGCTGACCAACGCCATCTACTTCCTGGCGAGCTGGTACCACCCTTTCCCAGCGGACGACACCGAACCCCGGCGGTTCGAGAACCTCGAAGGGACCACCACGACCGTGCCGACGATGCGCCAGAGCGCGGAGTTCCCCTACACGGAGGTCGACGGCCACCAGGTCGTGGAGTTGCCCTACGTCGGCCAGGACGTTGCGATGCTCGTGGTCGTCCCCGAGTCCGGAGCCTTCGAGGGATTCGAGCGGTCGCTGGATACCGCGCGGTTGACCGAACTGGTCGAGGGCCTCCGGCGCCGCGACGGAGACGTGACGCTGCCGAAGTTCGAGGTCGAGTCGACCCTGGCGGCGTCGGAGGCACTGCAGGCGCTGGGGATGGAGCGAGCCTTCGACGGACGGGCCGACTTCGGAGGTATGGTCGACGGCGAGAACCCGGGCCTCTCCATCGACGAGGTCTACCACCAGTCGTTCGTCTCCGTGGACGAACGGGGGACCGAGGCGGCTGCGGCGACGGGGGTGCCGATGCCCGTCGACGGCCCGGAGAACCCGTTCGAACTCGTCGTCGACCGGCCGTTCCTGTTCGCCATCAGGGACCGCCCCACGGGAACGGTCCTGTTTCTCGGCCGGGTCGTCGACGCCGGGGCGTTCGGGTGAGCGGCCCGCCCGCAGTGGGAAAGCCGACCTCCGACCCGGCGATCACACGTTCCGGTCGATGACCGCCTTCGCCGCCTTCGCCTTCTCCTTCCAGCCGTAGCCCTCCTCGTAGACGTGGCGTTTGCTCTCCAGCAGTTCCTCGGGCGTGGACTCCTCGAAGCCGCCCCGCGCCCAGGTGCCGGACTCCTTCAGCCAGTCGACGACCAGCCGTTTGGTCTCGGGCCAGGTGAACCCGACCATCTCGTAGAACGCGACCATGGCGAACACGGAGTTGTCGTGGGCGCCCGGGACGCTACCTTTCTCGTAGATGGTCCGGAGTGGTTCGTAGGTCGGCTCCCGCAGTCGCTCCTTGCGCTCCTCGGGGGGGACGACCACCAGCAGGCCCGCCTCGTTCTCCTTGACGCGGTGGTCTTCCCGCAGTCGCGCCAGGGCGGCACGGTGGAGGGGACTCCAGCGCTCGACCGCCTCGTGGAGGTCGGACTCGGACATTGGCTCGCAGGACAGCGGCGCCAGCACCTCCACGTAGGCGCGTTCGATCGCCGCGCGCCGCCGGTCGGTGAACTCACAGCCCGGTTCGTGGAGGTTGTTCCTGCTCCGGCAGTCCGGACACGGGTAGCCGAAGTGTACCACGGGGGGGAGTAACCCCGCCTTACTACTTAGAACTCGTGGTCCCCGTCCGCGCCCCGCCGGACGAGACGAAGCGGCCGTCCAGGTCTCCGGGATACGCCCACCTTTAGGTGCTGGGTGTCGAACCGCCGCGTATGGACGCGACGAGCGACCTGGAGGACGCCCTGGCCGCGGCCAAGGAGTTCCTGCTGCCGTTCGAGTGGGGACGGTGGTGGCGACTGGCCCTCGTGGCGCTGTTTCTCAGCAGCGGGACCGCCCTGAACCCGCCCTCGATCCAGACCGGCCTCCCGTCGGGCGTCGGCGGTGGCGCCCCGGTCGAACCAGGGTCGCCGGACGGCCCTGCCATCCCGGGTGGTGCCGGGGACGTCATCGACGCCCTCCCCGCGGACCTGATCGCGCTGGCCATCGCGCTCGTCATCGTCGCAACCGCGCTCGGCGTCGTCCTCGCGGCGGTCGGTGCGATCATGGAGTTCGTCCTGATCGAGTCGCTGCGGCAGGAGACCGTCTCGATCCGGCGGTACGTCTCCCGGCGGTGGCGACAGGGACTTCGCCTGTTCGGCTTCAACGTCGTCCTCGGCGTCGTCGCGGCGCTGGTCGTCGGCACGCTGATCGCGGTCGCGCTCGCGCCGGTGGTGCTACTGGACTCGCTGGCGCTGACGGCCGTCGCGCTGGTGGCTGTCGTCCCCGCTGTCCTCGTGGCCGGCGTCCTCGCGGCCGCCGCCTTCGGGTTCACCTCGGCGTTCGTCGTCCCGGCGATGGTGCTGGAGGACTGCGGCGTCCTGGCGGGGTGGCGGCGGTTCCTGCCCGTCCTGCGGCGGGAGTACAAGGAGTACGTCGCGTTCGCGTTGGTGTACGTCGCCCTGCTGATCATCGTCGGCATCGTGACCGGCGTCGCGGTCGGGATCGGTGCGATCCTCCTGGTCATCCCGTTCGGCGTCGTCGCGCTGATCGCCGTCTCACTGCTCGGCACGGCCAGCACCGCCGGCATCGCCCTCCTGGTCGTGGTGGGGGTGCTGTGGTTGCTCTCGGTGATCGCCCTGTTCGCGTTCGTGCAGGTGCCGGTGGTCACGTTCCTGCGGTACTACTCGTTGTTCCTGCTGGGGGACACCGAGGAGTCGCTGGACCTGATCCCCGAGCGGCGTGCGGCCGTCAGGTAAGCCGGTCTTACCCTGTCCGTGCCGGGCTTACCAGGTCCGTAACTGTTAGGCGCCCCGCCTCGCAACGGACGTGCGATGGATCGACTCCTGGCCCGGTACCCGTTCCTCTCGGCGGCCCGCGAGGCGGTCGGCGAGGAGGGCGGCGACATGGTGGCGCTGGTCGCCGACGGCGGCCCGCCGGTCGAACGGGCCGTCGAACGCGTCGAGACCTGTCTCCGGGAGGGGACCGTCGGCGATCCCCACCGGGACCCCCGGACGGAACTGCTCTCGTACCCGGTCGCGCGCGCCCTCGTCTCGCTGGTCGACGAACCCGTGCTGGTGCGCCGGTACGCCGACGCCGAGGCGCGCACGGCCCACCGGCGGTTCACGGCCGACCTCGACGACGACCGGGAGTTACAAAGCGCACGGGGACAGCGAATCTCCCTGCGGCGCCTCCTCGCGGAGTTCGACCTCTCGGGGAAGGTCGAGGACGCCCCGGAGGGCTACCGGATCACCGTCGGCCGGTACCTGTCGCTGTCCGGCGAGGACTGGCGGCTGGTCGCCCGCCCGCTGGCCGACGGGTGGGTCCCGGTGTCCCGGGAGGAACTGATGGCGTTGCTCCGGGAGGCCGTCCGCGAGCGGGTCGCCGAGGGACTTCCCCAGGCGGTCCCCGAGGAGATCGCCGACGGCCTCGCCGACGAAGTGGCAGGCGTCGAGTCGCTACTGGCCGACCGGTCGCCGCCACGGGAGTTCGACGCCGTGGCGCCGGAACTGTTCCCCCCCTGTGTCACCAGTTTGCTGGCGCGAGTTAGCGAGGGGGAAGACCTGGAACACCACTCGCGGTTCGCGCTGGTCTCTTTCCTGGTGAGCATGGGCCTGGACGCCGAGGAGGTGGAGGCGATCTTCGAGCGCGGCGGGACCGGCGCGGAGACGGCCGCCTACCAGGCCGAGCGACTCGGCGACGATGGCCGGGCCGCCTACGCGCCGCCGTCCTGCGAGGCGATGGAGGCGCTGGGCGACTGCGTGAACCCCGACGACCGCTGTGAGACCATCGACCACCCGCTGTCGTACTACGAGGCGGCGCTGGACGACGCCGGGACGGTCCCGGACTGGCGCGAAACCGGGGGCTCGATCCTGGACCGACTGTCGGGGGACTGACTCACTCCTCGTCGTCGCCGTCGCTGGTGACGAATCCCAGGATCGCCATGCCGACGACGAACGCGACGATCACGCCCACGAGCGCGAACGCGCCCGTCTGCGAGAGGCCGTCCGCGCCGAACGCGGCGCCGACGGCACCGACGGCCAGGATGAACAGGACCGTGGCCACGATGGGCACGCCCCACTCGGTCAGCAGTTCCCGCGTTACGTTCATGCCTGGCCGTTCCCCGGGGCCGGGCAAAAGGGCTTCGAAGGACCCACCCCCGCGGCGACAACTCCATCCGCTCTGCGCGACGGGGCCGGGACACCCACCGGGCGAAGCGAAAACGTGCGGTAGGATCGCCCTACTTCGTGTCCTCTCGAAGGCGACTGAAAGCCTCTTTGTCCTCGGGTACGTACCCGGTCTCCCGATGACCCTCCGAACGAGTGACGAGTCGTCCGTCGCGCTCGACGAGCGGACGCGCCGGGCCAGGACCGAACCCATGTCGGTGACGGCCATGGGCGGCGGGACCCACCGCGTCGTCACCGACAGCGGGGACTACGTGGTCGACCTGACCGGTGGACGGTGTACCTGCCCGGACCACCGCTACCGCGGCGGGTGGTGCAAGCACCTCCGGCGGGTCGCCGCCGAGGTGAACGCGGGAACCGTCCCGCCGCCGGGCAAGTCGCCCGTCGAGTGCTCGGTCTGCGGCCGGGAGTTCCTCGCGGACGAACCGGTCGACGACCGCCCTCGCTGTAAGCGCTGTGACTTCGACGTCGGCCAGTTCGTCGTCGACGACAACACCGGCGACCTGCTGGTCGTGGCCGGCGCTCCCGGGGGCCGCGCCGACGAGACGACTGTCCCCGACCGTAACGTCACTGTCGCCGACTACCCCGGCAACGAGCGCTACCCCGACGACGACCCCGTCGTCCGCGTGATGTACCCCCTGCCGCCCGGCCTCGAATCCGGCGAGGTTCGCCCGCACCACCTCCGGCAGTACCGCTTCCCCGCCTCGCGCCTCCGGCCCGCCGGCGACGCGGACGACGAGCGCGCAGACGACGCCGACGAACGGACCCGGATGCGGCAGTTCGCCTGATCCCGCGTCCTACTCCAGCATCTCGGCGGCTTCTTCGACCGACAGCGTGCCCTGTTTCACGCCTGTCAGGACCGTCAGGACCTCCTCGTCCGGGCCGTCGTCCGCCAGGTCCTCGCTCTCGCCGTCACTGGCGTCATCGCCCCCGTCCCCGCCTGCCGAGTCGTCGTCTCCGACCTCGTCCAGGGTGACCCTCTCGGAGTGGCCGACGGTCTCCTCGAAGTCGATGCCCTCCGCGAGTGCGGTCTCCTTCTTGACGCGGTAGTTGCCGCCGTCGGTCTCGTGGAGGTCCGCGGGGTGGAAGAAGTACCAGTCCTCGCGGTCGAAGCGGACGCCGATGCGGGGTTTCGCGCCGAAGTTGCGGGCGAAGTACACCAGCGCCTCGACCTCCTCGCCGTCGAGGTAGATGGGGTCGCCGGCACTGGACTTGGCCTCGATTGCATAGAAGTCCTCGCCGTCGCCCGCTAGCACGTCCGGGAGTTCCCGCTCGGTCGCGCTGCCGCTGGCGGGCGCCCGCATCACCGCGAACCCGGCCCCGTCGAGTTCGTTGACGAGTTCCCGCTCGCGTCGGTCGCCCTTCCGGTTCGAACTCATCCGTCGGTCGGTTGGGGGCCAGCGGCTTAAACCGGCCGATGGCGTGGCGGAAGTGGTCGGATCACGATGGACTCGGGTTCGTTCGATGATGGCTCGCGTCCGATGATGGCTCGATTTGGTTCACGGCGCGCGCGAGCAACGCGCGCGAGGGACGAGGGAGCGTCCGGGTGAGCGTGCCGAGCGCCGCGAGGCCGCGAACCCAGGCCGACTGAGGAGGCTGGGGAGGCGTGAGGCTGACCCCTAGGCCTTGCATGCCGCTAGTCTTGCTGGTTCGACCAGGAACGACGCTAGCGACGACAAGACCTAGGGATGGCCACGCCCTCCCCAGCCGACTGCGTTGCTCGGGGCGCTCACGTCCGTTCGCGCCACCTGCGCGACTCGTCCACCGTCGGAGCAAGCTCCGACGAGCCCCCGTTCGTTTCACTCACGGGGACCTCGCGCGCGCCGACCGCTCGTCGTCCAACCACCTACTCCTCGTCGAACAGTTGCGCGAGCAATCGCTTCTGGGCGATCCGGAGGTGGCGGTTCACGGTGGGCTGGGAGACGTCGAGCATCTCGGCCACCTCCTCGCCGGTGCTCTCGCGGGGCCACTCGAAGAAACCCGCGAAGTACGCCGTCCGCAGGACCTCCCGCTGGCGCTCGGTCAACGCCTCGAACAGCGACGCCATCACGTCCTGGCTGGCGTGGGCCGCCCGCTGGACGTCCCGCCGGCCGACGAGTTCGACCGTGGGGTACCGTTCGCGGAGCATCTCCACGAACTCCCTGACGTCGGTCGTCGGCGGCACGTCGACGACTGCTTCCAGCGTCTCGGGAGTCGCGCGCATCGACCGGAGCTTCCCACCGTGGCTGACCAGGCGGGCCGCGAGCACGTTCCCGGTCACCGTGGCCTCGAACAGCGCCCGGTCGTCCGCCTCGTGGACCAGTCGGGAGTCAGCCACCGACACGAGGCCGTCCAGCACGGACTCGACGGCGTCCGGTGACGTCCCCGTGGTGGGGGAAAACAGCCGCGTCTCGTCGGCCGAGTAACTCGCGAGGCCCTCGTACTCCACCTCGACGCCGGCCTCCTCGGCGACCCGGGCGAGGAACTCGTCAGCGCCCGCCAGTTCAAGGGTGAGTTCGAGCAGGGTCCCGCCGTGCAGGGCGGCGCGGGTCTGGACGGCGTTGATGGAGTCGGCGATGCTCTCGCCCAGTTCCTCGAAGACCTCGCGTTCCAGGGACCCGAACGCGTCGTGGTCCTCGGCGTACACGGCCAGCACGCCGTAGGAGTACTCGTCGAACGCCAGCGGGACGGCCACGACGGAGTGGAACTCCTGTGCGAGCGCGCGCTTGCGCCAGGGTTCGTCTTTCAACCCCTCGACGACGTTCCCGACGACCGTCGCGGACTCCGTCCGGGCGGCGGTGACGGCCGGTTCCGCGGACTCGCCGGCCAGCGAGACGGCGTCGAGGTATGCCTGGTTGCCGCCGGCCCAGGCCCGTGGGACCAGTTCGGCCCCGGCGGCGTCGAACGACCCGATCCACGCGAAGGCGACGTCCTCGGCCTCCGTCAGGCGCTCGCAGACGGTGGATTCGATCTCCTCGCGACTGCTGGCGCGGACCAGCGACTGGTCGATCCCCCTGATGATGTCGGTGATCTGGATCTGGCGCCTGAGCCGCCGGTTGCGGGCCGCGAGTTCGGCGTCGCCGACCGTCACGGAACGGGGGCCACCCAGGGGCTCGAATCCCGCGGTCCGTGCGGTCACCTCCAGTTCGTTCGCCCCGCCGTTCTCGTCGGCCAGACCGCCGCCGACCAGCAGGCCGCCGTCGTCCGACGACAGGACGGTGTACCCCCTGGCGTAGGTCCCGGGGACGTGCCGTTCCCAGGACGGCCGCCCGTCGGGACCGACCCGCAGGACCAGCGCCTCCCGGCGGTCCTCGTCCGCGAGTTCGTGCGTGCCGACGAGGACGTACCCGTCCCCGGCCGTCGCCAGGTCCCGGAACCAGTCCCAGCTGTCGCGGCGATACCGCCGCTCCCAGCGCAGGTCGCCCGCGTCGTCGAGGACGGCCAGCCAGCCGACGCCGTCATCCTGGCTGTGGAACCCGCGCCTGCCGAGCGCGACCACGCCCTCGCCGTCAGGTGCGAGCGCCTCCACCCTGTCGCCACCGGCGCCGTCGAACCGGTGGTGCCAGACCGTCTCGCCCCCGGCCAGTCGAGCGACCCACGCGTCTTCGCTGCGCCCGGAGTCTCCGCCCGACGCCTCGGAGCCACCGACGACGACGTCACCGTCCAGCGAGACGAGACCGTTCGCCCACCCCCGACCGTCGGCGACGGCGGGGCGCCACTGCCAGCTGACGCGGCCCCCGGCGTCGACGGTGGCCCCCACGAGCGTTCGCCGTCGTCGACGACTTGCGACCCCGCGACCGCGTGGCCCGTCGCCGTCGGGACGACGGCGTCGACCCTGCCGCCAGCGGCCTCCCCCTGGTAGGTCCGACTCCACTGGACGTCGCCGTCCGCGGTCGCCCGGACCAGCCAGGGATCCCCGGCGCGGCCACTCGGTGCCTGGACGACGTTCGTCACGCCGACCAGCAGGACCCCGTCGGACGCCGGAGCCGCGTCGAGAAACGCGCTCGATCGGGTGCCGAGCGTCCGCTGCCGGCGGACCCGGCCGTCCGAGTCGACGACGGCGACCCAGCCACGGTAGTCCCCCCGCAGTCCGGCCAGCACGTACCCGTCCGCGACCGGGACGACCGCCCGGACGAGGCCACGGGTCTCGTCGAGATACGTCCGCGACCAGGTCGTCTCCGGCACATTCCGGGTCCGGGTCGTCCCGGAGGCGGCGGCAGCCGTGGTCGCGGCCACCCCCAGCGTGCGACCGGCGATTGCAACGAACCCGCGACGGGTCCAGACAGGACGGTCGGGCACGGCTCCCCCCGTTACCTCACGTCAGGTCCCGTGTTCCCAGGAGTCCATGTACTCCCGCTGGGCCTCGGTGAGGTCGTCGATCTCGACGTCCTCGGCCGCGAGTTTGATCTCGGCGATCTCGCGGTCCAGTTCGTCGGGGACCTCGTGGACGCCGGCGTCGTACGCGTCGCCGTTCTCGACGAGTTCGCGGACGCAGGCCGCCTGGACGCCGAAGCTCTGGTCCATCACCTCGACCGGGTGGCCGAACGCCATCGGTGCCGCGAGGTTGACGAGTCGGCCCTCCGCGAGGACGTTCAGGCGGCGGCCGTCGTCCATCTCGTACTCGCGGACGCCGTCGCGGACTTCCCGCTCGGAAACCGCGAGGTCCGAGAGGGCGTCCAGGTCGATCTCGATGTCGAAGTGGCCGGCGTTGGCCAGCAGGACGCCGTCCGGCAGGACCTCGAAGTCCTCCCGGGTGACGACGTCGCGGTTGCCGGTGGTCGTCAGCACCACGTCGGCCTCGGCGGCGGCCTCGTTCATCGGCATCACCTCGTACCCCTCCATGTGGGCCTCCAGCGCCCGCCGGGGATCGACCTCCGTGACGACGACGTGGGCGTTCTGGCCGCTGGCTTTCTTGGCGACGCCCTTGCCACAGTAACCGTAGCCCGCGACGACGACGGTCTTGCCCGCCCACGAGAGGTTGGTGGTCTGGGCGATGGTCGACAGCGAGGACTCGCCGGTGCCGTGGACGTTGTCGAACAGTCGCTTCATCGGGGTGTCGTTGACCGCGAACACCGGGTACTCCAGGGCGCCGTCGTCGTCCATGGCGCGCAGGCGGTGGACGCCCGTCGTGGTCTCCTCGCACCCACCCAGGATGGTGTCGATCAACTCGGGGTAGTCCTCGTGGATGGCCGCGACCATGTCCATCCCGTCGTCGACGGTGATCGTCGGTTCGTGGGCGATTACCGACTCGATGGCGGCGTAGTACTCCTCGTCGTCGACCCCGCGTTTCGCGTAACTGGTGATCGAGTCGTGGGCGTCCAGTGCCGCACTCACGTCGTCATGTGTCGAGAGGGGGTTACAGCCCGTGATGGCGACCTCGGCGCCGCCGTCCGCGAGCAACTCGACCAGCGCCGCGGTCTTGGCCTCGACGTGCATCGCCATCCCGATTCGCTGGCCGGCCAGCGGCTGGTTCGCCTCGAAGTCCTCGCGCAACTCCGCGAGGATGGGCATGTGCTGGCGGGCCCAGTCGATCTTCCGGCGGCCGTCCTCGCGGGCGGCCGCGGGGTCGTCCAACTGGTCGGTGATCCTCGAATACTCGGCCATACCGGCTCAACGCGGAGGCCGCTGAAAACGCTACCGAAGCCGGTGACCGCCCACCGGCGGCTGTTCGGGCCGGCCGAAACCGCGGAGAAGGGGGCACAAGCTGGGAGCGGTTCGCTTACGATTCCTCGTCTTCCTCGTCGTCGTCACCGTCGTCCGGCGGGCCCTGACCGTTGTTGCCCTTGTCGTCCGGCGGGCCGTTGCCCGTGTCGTCCGGCGGGCCGTTGCCGTTGTTGCCCGGCGAACTCTCGTTCTCGCCGTCGTCGTCACCCGGCGGGCCTGCCCACGGCGGCTTGCCCTCGGCGCCGTCCTCGGTGGAGTTGGTCAGCCACTCCGGCGGGCCGGCGTGGTCGGGCGCGTTACCGGGGTTGTTCTCCGTCACGAACGAGGCCACCAGCGGACCGAGGCGGCTCACGTTGCTGCCGTTCTGGAGTTCGGCCACGAACGCCGAGACCTCCTGCCCGAACGCGTCGGCCGCCTCGTCGCCCTCGCTGTCGTTACTGCTGGCCGACAGCTGGACGGTGGTCGAGGCGGTCAGGTTCCCGGACTCGGCGGTGACGCTGACGTTCACCGTCTCGTTGGGCGCCGGGAGCCCGAAGGTCCCGTTCTCGTCCGTCGCGTTCTCGTCCGTACCGGTCCCCTCGTAGGTGGCGTTCTCGTCGACGACTTCGACGATCACCGTCGCGTTCGCGACCGGGTTCGTCGTGTCGTCGACGGATTCCGTCACCGTCACCGTCGGTGCGTCTCCGTCCTGGGAGACGCTGACCGACAGCGTTCCGCCGTCCGCTGCAGCGGCGGTAGCGGGCGCGGCCACCCAGCCTACCATCAGCAGGGCCGCCAGCACCGCGAAGGTCGTCTTTTTCTGGCTCATCACGCCTCAGTAACAGACGCTTACTCACATAAACCCGGCCTCCCGTTCAGGTCGTTCACGACCGCCGGAAAACGGTTCATATACTGTTAGAACGTTCAAAACAGTCGTAGATAGATCGATTCGGGCACGGATCAGGTCCCAAAACCTCCCCGGCGGACCCGCACGCGGTTTGGCGACCGGGCGGGGGACTGCGGACCGTCCGCGCTCCCGTTCGCCCGCGACCGGGGGGTCACTCCGCGCGTTCGAGCAGGTCCTGGGCGCGTTCGGTCGCCTCGCGGCGGACGCGGTCCTCGTCGAGGGTGAGCACCTCGCGGTTGGCCATGAGGACGGTGCCGTCACAGACCGTGTGCCGGACGTCCCCGCCACGGACCGCGTACGCCAGCAGACTCACGAGGTCGTGCTGGGGCGTGAGGTGGGGTTTCTCGAAATCGACGACCGCCAGGTCGGCGGGGGCACCCTCCTCCAGGCGGCCCACGTCCATGCCGAGCACGTCGGCCGCCCGCCAGGTCGCCATCTCGACGGCGGACGCCGCGCTGACCGCCGTCGGGTCGTCGGCGCCGAGTTTGCCGATCATGGCGGCGTCGCGCAGTTCGTCGAACTGGTCGAGGTCGTTGTTCGACGCCGGACCGTCGGTCGCCACGCCGACGTCGACGCCGGCGTCCAGCATGTCCTGGACGGGGGCGATGCCGCTGTTCAGTTTCATGTTCGAGGCGGGGCAGTGCCCGACGCCGGTGTCGGTCTCGGCCAGCAACTCGATCTCGGTCTCGTCGCAGTGGACGCCGTGGGCGACGAAGGACTCACCGTCGAGCATTCCCAGTTCCTCGGCCCACTCCAGGGGTCGCTTCCCGCGCTCCTCGACGATGGGGTCGACCTCGTTTCTCGTCTCGTTGGCGTGGAAGTGGAGGGGGACGCCCATCTCGTCGGCGGCCTCGGCGGTCTCCTCCAACGCCCACGGTTCGACGGTCGTGAGGCTGTGGGGCATCACCGCCGTCCGGACCCGGCCGTCCGCGAAGCCGTCGTACTCGCGGGCGAACTCGATGCCCTCGCGGACCTCCTCGCGGGACTCCTCGTCGTCTTTGCCCTCGGTGATGATGCCGTAGCCGAGCAGGCCCCGCATCCCGGCGTCGTCCACGGCGCGGGCCACCTCCGGCACGAAGAAGTACATGTCCGCGAAGGTGGTGATGCCGTTCTTGATCATCTCGACCAGGCCGAGTTCGGATCCCGACCGGACGTCCTCGGCGGTCAACTCCGCTTCCACCGGCCAGATGGCTTCCCGGAGCCACGGCCCCAGCTGCATGTCGTCGGCGTTGCTCCGCAGCAACGACATCGGTACGTGGCAGTGGGGGTTGACGAGGCCGGGCATCACCAGCGACCCCTCGGCGTCGAGCGTCTGGTCGGCGTCGATTCCCTCCTCGATGGCTTCGATCCGACCGTCCTCGACGAGTACGTCCGCGCGCGCCACCGTCATGTCCGGCCGGAGGACCCGACCGCCCTGGATTGCCAGCGTCATGATCGGGAGTTCGACACGAGGGAGCGTCAAACCACCGGGTTCGCGGTGGCCTCTCCAGCGGTCGTTCGACGGTTACCAGAATCTAAATGCGAAGGAGGACAACGAGAGATCGGGATGAACGAGGAAACGCTCGAAGTCATTCGCCGGAACATCCGGGCGAACGAGGAAAAGTACGTAGCTATGGGCGCCGTCGACCGAGAGCGATCCGATCAGGAATAACCGTTCACCGCCCTCCTCGTCGGTCCCGGGCGTATTCTAGAATGTCACGCAAGGACTCCTTCGAGGGCAACTCGTCGTCGTGACTCGATGCGCCGTGGAGACTCCGCTTGAAGAATCCGTGCCAGTGGCGGTTGAGTTCGTCCCGGAGCCAGAGCGTTCGAAAGTCCGTCCTGCAGTGAAGGCCCCGCAATAGTTTCGACCGGAGCACTGCCGTTTCGATGCCGTCGGGCGGCCACTCGTCGTTGGGGGGAGCGACGCCAGTAGCGTCGAGCAATCCGTACAGGGTCCCAAACGCAGTCCGGTGGTTAGCGTCCGGAAAGAAGTGGAGTCCGACGACAGCACGGACCCAGTGCGCACACTGTCGAGCCAGGGACTCACCACGGGGGAACTCCTCCATCAGGCGGTTCAGTTTCCAGTCCTGGGTGTTCCGGATGCGTCGTTCCGTGAGTCGCCTGTTCCCACGAACGGGTCCGTAGTCGTGCTTCGGGTTCTCTAGAACTCCGTAGTTCGTTATTTTGACGTCTGACGGCCCTAACGCGGACAGCACGAGATCCGCCGATCGGGGAGGTCCAGTACCCGGTCCCACTCGAAATAGCCGCCCGAACTCCGCAAACGGCGGTCGCCGCTCAAATACCGGATCCCCTCGTCTGACAACGAAAACACGTCCTGCGCGGGACTGACGACCAGACCGGCCTCCCGAAGATACCTGCACTGGAGTCTGATAACGTTCTCCCGCCGCCTGTCCTCCGAAATGTCCTTCGGAGACGCCACGTCTTCGTCCCGCAGGTAGTCCAGAATATCCACGTCGGAGAGAAACATCTGTCCGGGGCGGCGTCTCCACGGTGTAATCTCGTCCCCTGCGTCCATCCGCCGCGAGGTGGCCGACCCCTGGTTTATAACTGTGAGGAGTGGGGACGGCAACGTCCGCAATGGAAAGGTAGTTCCGCGCCGACGCCCAACCCCCCGGCAATGCGAATAGCGGTCCCCAACAAGGGACGCCTGCACGACCCGACGATGGACCTGCTCGACCGAGCGGGCATCCACGTCGCCGACGGGGCGGACCGCCAGTTGTACGCCGAGACGGTCGACCCAGAGATCACGGTGCTGTACGCCCGCGCGGCGGACATCCCCGAGTACGTCGCCGACGGCGCGGCCGACCTCGGGATCACCGGCCTCGACCAGGTCCGAGAGGCAGGCAACCCCAACGTCGAGGAACTGCTGGACCTGGAGTACGGTTCGTGTCGACTGGTCGTTGCGGCGCCGGAAGCCGACGGCTTCGAGTCGGTCACCGAACTCGACGGCAAGACCGTCGCCACGGAGTTCCCGAACCTCACCTACGAGTTCTTCGCCGAGCGAGGCGTCGAGGTCGACGTCGTCGAGGTGACCGGCGCGACCGAACTCACCCCGCACGTCGAGATGGCCGACGCAATCGTCGACATCACCTCGACGGGCACGACCCTGCAGGTCAACCGCCTGGAAGTGCTCGCGGAAGTGCTTTCCAGTTCCGTCCACCTGGTCGCCCGGGACGACGTGCTCGACGACCCCAAGACCGACCAGGTCCGGACCGCCCTGCGGTCGGTGCTGGAAGCGGAGGGCAAACGCTACCTGATGATGAACGTCCCCGAGGACCGACTCGACCCCGTCCGCGAGGTCATCCCGGGAATGGGCGGCCCGACCGTGATGGACATCGACGGCGAAGAGATGGTCGCCGTCCACGCGGTCGTCGACGAACGCGAGGTCTTCGAGACGATCAACGAGGTCAAGCGGGAAGGCGCCTCGGATGTCCTCGTCACCGAAATCGAGCGACTGGTGGAGTAAGCCGACAGCGAGCGACGGGACAGGCTCCGCGTTCGTCCCCGGCCGCAACTTCTTGCGCTCTCGTCGTCCATCCCCGTGTATGAATATATGTGCATATGTTCATACACGGTCGGTGAGCCCGACCCCTGGAAGTTCGAGAAGGGCGGCGGCGGGGGTCAGGCGGCCAGCGAGAGCCAGAGGTTGGCCAGCGCGAACGACAGCGCGACGGTGATCACGAGGTGCGCGAGCGTCAGCAGCGCCGTGCGGCGGGTCCCGAGTTCGTAGACGACGGCGATGGCGAACAGGTCGACCATGGCCGCACCCGCGAGGACGGCGACGTTCGGGAGCGACACCGACTGCAACACCAGGACGGCGGCCGCTGCCGCCGGTCCCGCCATCGCCGCCTTCCGGAGGGGACCCTCACCGACCACCCACCTGACGGCGACGTGGAGCGTGGCCGCGAAGAAGACGGCTGTCGCGAGGAACGTGCCGGCGATGGCCAGGGGACTGGCCATCCGCTACTCGAGCAGGCCCAGCTCCTCCAGCCGGGAGACGATCATGTCGACGGCGTGTTCGGCGTCCTCCGGGCGCTTGCCCCCCGTGATGACGAGTTTGCCCGACCCGAACAGCAGGGCGACGACCTCCGGCTCGTCGAGCCGGTAGACCAGCCCCGGGAACTGCTCGGGTTCGTACTCGATGTTCTCCAGACCGAGGCCGATGGCGATTGCGTTGAGGTTCAGGTTCCGACCGAGGTCGGCAGAGGTGACGATGTTCTGGACGACGATCTCGGGGTCGTCGTTGACGTCGATCTGCAGTTCCCGCAGTTTGTCGAAGACGATCTCCAGGCTCTCGTGGACGTCGTCGGTGGACTTCGCCCCCGTGCAGACGATCTTGCCCGAGCGGAAGATCAGCGCGGCCGACTTCGGATTCTGCGTCCGGTATACGAGCCCGGGAAACTGCTCCGGGTCGTAGTCCGCCCCCTCGAGGTCCATGGCCACACTCTGTAGATCGAGTTCCTGGCCGATGCCCGTCGAAGCGACGACGTTCTCGATATTGATCGTTTCCTTGGGGTCGGTCATGTGCTCGCCTTAAATGACGTATTTAAGGTTTATAAAGGTTGGTGACCCTCCGTGACAGGTCTTGCCGGTGATCGGTCGGCGCAGTTCGCGCCCTCCTGGCGGCCGGCCCTCGTGCGCTGGTTCGCGTGCGGCCCCGGACCGCAGGGCTGATGGCCGCGGCCTGCCCAGGCCCGGTCGTGTACGCCCTGGAATTCGCCGGCGAGGACGACGCGTTCGCGGCCCGGGAAGCGGCCGCGGCAGCCACCGCCGTCGACGTGGTCGCGCCGGGGCTGGCGACCGCGCGCGGCGTCGACCGCGAGCGCGCCCGGACGCTCGCGTTCACCCGCACGGCGTCGGACTTGCTCGCCCGGACCGACGCCGACGTAGCCGCCGCCCGCGCGGTGCTGGAGACCGCCGCGTTCGGCCGCGAGGGCACCGTGGCGGTCCGCGCCCGCGACGTCCGCGGGACGACCGGCGTCGACACCCGGGCCGCCGAGCGCGAACTGGGCGCGGTGCTGGTCGACCGGGGCTTCGAGGTGGACCTCGACGACCCCGACTACGTGCTGCGGGCGTTCTTCTCGCGGGGTGAATCCGACCGATCAGACGCGGACGGCACTGTCGCAGACGGCACGGACGCGGCCGGCACTTGCCTGCTCGGGTGGCAGGCCGTCGAGGCGGTCCGGGACTTCGCCGCCCGGGCGCCCACGGACAAGCCGTTCTTCCAGCCCGGGAGCATGGACCCCGCGCTCGCGCGGGCGCTAGCGAACGTCGCGGGCGCCGGTCCCGGAGCGACCGTGCTGGATCCGATGTGCGGGACCGGCGGCGGCCTGATCGAGGCTGGCCTGGTCGGCGCGGACGTGCTGGGCGTCGACGCCCAGCGGAAGATGGTCCGCGGCGCCGCCGAGAACTTCGCGCAGTACCTGGACGGCGAGGGGCCGCTGGGCGCGACCGGCGACTGGCACTTCCTCCGCGGCGACGCGACCCGGCTCCCCCTGCCCGACCGGAGCGTCGACGCCGCGGTCTTCGACGTGCCCTACGGCCGGCAGTCCCGCATCGAGGCGTCCGACGAGGGCGGCCTGGTGGGTGGCGCACTGGTCGAAGCCCGCCGGGTCGCGCCGCGTGGGGTCGTCGTCGCCGACCGGTCGCTGGCGTCGGCCGCCGAGGACGCCGGGTGGACCGTGGAGGAGGTGTTCGAGCGCCGGGTGCACCGGTCGCTGGTGCGGTACGTCCACGTGCTGGCGTAACCGTTCGACCGTACCGGTCCGCGTCGAACCCCGGTGAGCCAGGTCGTTTCATGGCCCGATTCCGTAAACGCAATCGGTAAATTCAAACGGGCACACGGAGAGGCGCCCACGATGGCAACCGAGTACGGCTACGACATCGAGGTGGACCTGCAGAACGACCGGGTGTATGGGACATCTGGAAACCCAGCATACATTCATTAATTTATAATATGATATTAATGTCTCTGGGCTATTTATCTTCAACTACTCACCCCGACATCTCTTCCGGATCGGTCTTCACGCCCACCAGCGTCGTCTCGCCGCCGTCCTGCGTCTCGAACGTCTGGGCGACGAGGCCCACGTTCTCGACGTCGGGGGCGTCCTCCGAACCCGGCGTGAGCCAGCGGTTCTCGGACTCCGCGGGCGTCGCCTCGACGTTCGAGTTGCCGTCCGGAGGGAGTTCCGCGCGGATCACGTACTCCTTCTCCTCGGTGAGGACGTGATCCCACTCCCTCGCCTCGTTGGCCGCGAGCGTGACCGTCTCCTCCAGGGGCGTCTCGTCCTCCCAGGCCAGTTCGACGACCACGGTGACGTCCCGCTCGGTCTCGGTCGCGTTGTACGCGACGATACCGTAGGCGTCCGTGCCGGCGTCCGGACCGGGCGTCCCGGACAGCGTCGGCATCTCGCCGTCCCCGGATCCGTCACCGTCGGATCCGCCACACCCCGCGAGCGAACTGACGATTGCGACCGGTGCGACTCGGAGGGCCTCGCGTCGGGACCAGTGCGGTGGCATCGCCCCGGTCATAGGAAAACTGGACAATAAATTTTCCGACAGACCGGATCCGTTCCGAATTCGACCTGCCCTGCAGAATCAGTCGAGTTAGCTCTCCGGCCGCCCGAGTTCGGCCAGCAACTGCGAGAGGTGGACGCGCTCGTTGGCGCCCTCGGTCATGTCGAGGTCGACGTCGCCGGCCATGCGGTGCAGTTCGGCCAGGCGCTCGTCGCTGTACCGCGAGCGGGCCACCCGGAGGAGTTCGTCCAGCACCTCGTCGCCGGAGAGGCCCTCGTCGACCAGCAGGTCGTCCAGCGTCGAGCGGGCGTGGCCGAACGCGCCCGCCTCGGCGTCGTCCAGCAGGGACTCGATCTCGTCGTCGTAGCCGATCTCGCCCAGCGTCTCGTAGGCGGCGTTCATCGTGATTTCGCCGGCGTCCTCGGCGGTGGCCTGGGCGCCCAGGATCGCCTCCCGGACGTCGCCGTCGGCGGCGCCGGCGACGAACTCCAGGCCGTCCTCGTCGTAGTCGACCTCCTCGCGCTCGACGATCCGCGCAAGGACCTCGACGATCTCGTCGGTCGTCGCCGCCCGCACCGGCACCGGGAAACAGCGCGAGCGGATCGGCGGGATCAGCTTCGAGGGCTGGCGGGTCGTGACGACGAACTGCGTGTTGCGGTGGTACCGCTCCATCACCCGGCGAAGCGCCTGCTGGAAGTCCTCGCGGGCGGCCTCCGCGTTGTCCAGCACGACCGTCTTGTAGTCGCCCGACGCCGGCGCGTAACTGGCGACCTCCTTGAGGACGTGGTTGATCATGTCCCGCTTGGCCATGTCGCTCTTGCCGGCGAGGAACGGCGCGAACCGTGGGTCCTGGCGGATCTCGGACTTCGTCCGGCCGAAGAAGTCCGCGACGTTGACGATCACGAGGTCGTTGTCCGGGTCCGTATGCGCCTCGTCGGCCATCGCGCGGGCCGCGGCGGTCTTGCCCGCTCCCTTCGGGCCCTGCAACAGCAGGTTGATCGGCTCGTCGACCGCCCGCCGGAGGTGCTCGCGGACGTCCTCCTGCGGGAGTTCGGAAAGCGTCGGCCGGTGGGCGTCGGTCCACAGCGGCGTCTCCATCACCACGGCGTAGTCGCCCCCTGGGTATGAATCGGTCGATACCGGTGGACGGTCGGGGGCGACGCGACCGGACGGACTGGACCTCACTAGTCGGACTCGCGGGCGCCGATCCCCTGGACGACGTGGGTGAACGCGACCAGGCCGATGCCGCCGACGAAGTTGCCGGCCGTGATGGCGGCGAGCATCGTCCCCAGCGTCACCAGGCCGACCTCGGCGCCGAACAGCACCCCGAGAAAGAGGTGCAACGCGGTGACCACCACGTGGTCGAACGGGCCGAGCGCGAGCAGGAACCCGACGGCGTAGGCCAGCCAGATCCGGCTCCGCACGCTGTTCACTGCGACCAGCAGGAACGACAGCAGGCTCACGAGCGCGCCGCCCGCGATGGCGCTGGCGAACCACGCGGCCAGTCCCCGGCGGACGCTCTCCTCGGCGAACCCACGCAGGGCTTCGGACGTCCCCGTCGGCAGCACGCCCTCCACGACGAACACCAGCGCGAACAGGAACCCGCCGACGAGGTTGAAGACGAGGGTGACCAGCCACAGTCGCGCCAGCGGGCCGAGCATCCAGGTCCCCTGCTCGTCGACTGCGGCGGCCACCGGGTCCGCGAAGTTCTCGTTGAACAGTTCCGTCCGGCCGACGATCAGGAACACGAAGCCGGCGGCGAACGCCAGCGACCCCGCGATCCGGGCGATCTCGCCGAAGTGCGGTTCGACGATGGACTCGACGATGCCGAGCGCGACGACGCCGAAGACGAAGGTGAACCCGGCGATGAAACTGGTCGAGACCAGTTCCAGCAGCGGCTGGTCGAGTCGGCGCTGGCCTTCGTCGACCGCCCGGTCGAAGATTTCGGCTGAAGAAGGCGCGGTGCTCACGTCCCGATACACGGTGGGAACCGGCAAAAGATTGGCCGAGCGGCCGCTCGTCAGTGCTGACCGGCCGCGTGTTCGCTGGACAGCTCCAGCGCGCGCAGGGTGCAGTCTGTCACGTCGTTGTCGTAGCCGTCGATCGTCCAAGCGGTCTGGTCACAGTCCCCGTTGTCCGCGATGTCGTTGCCGTAGTGGCCGAGCATCACGGAGGCGTCGTCGCCCCACCAGCTCGTGTACACCATCCCGAGGTGGTGGTCGTCGGAGTTGCCGTCGTCGGTGGTCTCGCCGTTGAGGACCTCGCTCCTGACCCGGTCGCAGGTGTTCGCCGCCAGGTGGGTGTGCAGCCCCTCGTGGATCGCGGAGAACGCCACCTCGTGCTCGTTCGGGTACGTGTTCTCCCCGACGAACCCCTGGGTTCGGCTGTCCCAGGCGCCGTTGTCTCCGCCACCGGACGTGGCAATGTGGGTGTCGTCACAGCCACCCACGATCCAGACGTGGCTCCCGTCGCCGGTCAGGCCGTTGTCGTCCAGCCACTGGTTCCCGTCGTCGAAGAGGTTGTTACAGCCGATGTCCGCGTCGGTGTCGTACTTCCGGGCGATGGTGCCGTCGAGGGACGTGTTCTGGTAGATGCGGTCGAGTTCGTCCGAGATGTAGCTGTACGCCCGGTCCCAGTAGGACTGGGACGCCGACGATTCCCGCATCACGTTGATCTCGGCGACGCCGTAGGTGCTACCCGTATCACCGTTGTAACTGCTGTCGACGATGTCGTAGCTCATATCAGTTCACCTCCACTCTGTCGCTGACCGAGTAGTAGGACAGTTCGCCGTAGTTCCGGGCCCTGACCTCCGGGACGACGGTGGCCTCGACGGTGGTCTGCTCGTAAACGACCCCCTCCTCGGCCTCCCCGTCCGCTTTCGTCTCGCCGGTCCGGCGGCGCTCGTACTGCCGGAGACCGACGGTCCTCGGGACCAGTTCGAGCGCGCTCTCCTGGCCTGGTGCGACCCGCTCGCTCGCCCCGTCCACCGCGACCTCGATTGCGGAACCGGCCGCGTCGATGCGTGGCGTCGGGACCGAGTACGACCCGTCGTACAGGACGCCCCGGCGGGGTTGCAGGTCCGGTCCCAGTCCCGTCGGCAGATGGAACGTCTGTCCGAGCGGGACGTCCGCGGCCGGGAGCGAGTGGAGGTTACATCCCAGTACGACGCTCCCGCCGTCCGCCAGACGGCCGAGTTCCTCGTCGTCCAGGTAGAACGTGAAGAACACGAGGTCGCCGTCGAACAGTTGCCACCGCGGCGGCGCACAGTCCTCGACGTACTCCGGGTCGACGTCGTCCTCGATGCGGTGGCAGACGCCGACGGTCCCGAACTGGACGGTGCCGTCCGCGGTCGCCCGGTCCAGCCTGGCCTGCAAGAGGCCCATCCCGGCACCGGCGCCCGAAGCCCGTTTGAGGAACTTCCGCCGGTCGACGCCGTCTTTTGATTCGTCGTTCGGTTGGTCGTGGTTCGCCCGTTCGCGCTGGCCCGATTCCGTTCGTCTGTGTGACATCCCGTACGACGTGCAGTCAAAATAACATATATCTTGTTGCTAGAATTAATCCGAGAGTGAGAGTATC
Source organism: Halobacteriales archaeon QS_1_68_20 (assembly GCA_003021085.1). Taxonomy (GTDB): domain Archaea; phylum Halobacteriota; class Halobacteria; order Halobacteriales; family PXRE01; genus PXRE01. The sequence continues at coordinate 69,373 of PXRE01000014.1, forward strand.
GATCCAGGGCCGGTGGTCACGGACGGCCGCCGGCGCTGGCGGACCTGCCCCAGGTCCCCGCGTTCACCCGGCTATCTTCGTCACCGCGCCGTTGCCGTTCCCGTTCCCGCGGTCGTCGAACTCGCGTTCGAGTTCCGTCTCCGCGTCGCCCTTCCGGACTGTCACCTCGACCTTCTCGGCGTCCGGCGGCACCTCGAACGTCACGGTCCCGTCGTCGCCGGTCTGGCCGATGACCTCGCCGTCGACCTCGACGGTCGCTCCCGCCAGGAGACCATCCTGGCCGGTCACCTTCACCGTGGCCTCGCTACCGGGGTCGACCGGTCCGACGAACTCCGCCTCGACGTCGCCGGTCTTCTCGTCGTCGCCGTCGTCGCCATCGTCGTCGTCGCTCCCGGACTCCTCTATCTCGACCTCGTCGCCGGTGCCGGACTGGCTCACCACCGGTTTGAGGATGTACTTGCCGCTGTTGCCGGCCTCGTGGACCGCGATGTCGAAGACGAAGTCGACGACCTCGCCGTTCCCGACCTCGAACTGCTTGTCGAGGTGCAGTTTCTCGCTCGGCAGTTTCACGTTCACCTCCTCGCCGTTCTCGAGGACGGCGTGAATCTCGTCGACGTAGACGAACACCTTGTCGTAGGTACCGGCCGGGGCATCCAGCACGTCAAGTTTGGTCGCGTTCGCGCCGACGAGTTCGGTCAGGTCGACCGTCTCGTTGACCTCGTACTCGACCCAATCCCCGTCGCCGTCCCCGTCACCGTCGCCCTCGGCGGGCGTGGCCGTCCCGTTCGCCGGCGTCTCCGTCTCGTTCACCGACGTCCCGTTCGTCGACGTCGTCGCTCCGCCGACCTGGTGGAGTCCGCTGGCCGAGATGGTCACGTTGAGGTGCCGGAAGTCCTCGATGGCGTTCGGTTCGTCGCTGACGTAGAAGTGGACCGTCCCGGTATCGCCGCCGGCGGTCCCGGTCGGCGGACTCGTCTCCGCCCCGGGTCCGCTTCCCGAACCACCGATACATCCGGCCGACAACACGAGCGCGGCCACGACGACCACGGCTACGGTGCGTCTGCTCATGTACGCCGGTAAGGTTGGCTTACGGTTAAAGCGAAACGGCCGTTTCGACCGTTCACCGGCGAGAAAACGGTCGTGAACGGAGTCACTCCAGCACCACCGTCTCTCCGGGTTCCGGCCGCGACGACGTTTCCGAAGGGGGTTTATCGCTCGCCCGCCGACCGCCTGACGATGCTGCAGGTGACGTTCCTCGGGACCGCGGGCGCCGTTCCGACGACCGAGCGCAACCCCAGCGCGGTCGCCGTCAACCGCGACGGCGACCGGCTGCTGTTCGACGTCGGCGAGGGCACCCAGCGCCAGATGATGCGGTTCGGTACCGGGTTCGCGGTCTCGGACGTGTTCGTCACCCACGCCCACGGCGACCACGTCCTGGGGTTGCCCGGCCTCCTCCAGACCATGGACTTCAACGACCGGGAGGCACCGCTGACCGTCCACGTCCCCGAGGGCGAGCGGTCGACGATCAGGTCCGTCGCCCGGGTCGCTGATACCGACCCCTCGTTTCGCCTCCGGTTCGAGGCGGTCGCTCCCGGGGAGGTCGCCCTGCGTGCCGAGGACTACGAGGTCCGGGCCTTCGAGGTCGACCACGACGCGACCGCGGTCGGCTACGCCCTCGTCGAGGACGACCGCAAGGGGAAGTTCGACCGCGAGAAGGCCGAGCACGAACTCGACATCCCGCCCGGTCCGAAGTACTCGAAACTCCACCGCGGCGAACCCGTCGAGCACGACGGCCGGACCGTCCATCCCGACGAGGTGGTCGGCCCTCCGCGACCGGGTCGGCGGGTCGTCTACACCGGCGACACCCGACCGGCGGCGACGGCCGCTGAGGCCGCCGAGGACGCCGACCTGCTGATCCACGACGCCACCTTCGCGGACGACCGCGCCGAGCGGGCCGCCAAGACGGCGCACTCGACCGCGCGGCAGGCGGCCGCGCTCGCGGACCGCGCCGGGGTCAAACGGCTCGCGCTCACGCACGTCTCTTCGCGGTACGCCGGCGAAGCCTCGAGGATGGCCGAGGAGGCCGGGGCGGCCTTCGACGGCGAGGTCCACCTCGCCCACGACGGCCTCGAACTCGACGTCCCGTACCCAGACTGAATCTAAAACCGGCGACATCTCCCCCTCTGGCACTCACAGGCGAATATTATTCTAACAATTACTTAATTAATATTATATAATATGTTCTCATATAGTTATAAATTAATGGGGATATTGGGCAGATAGACTGATGAGCGTGTTAGTCGACTGGCGGTGTATGCCGTGTCCCCATCACAGGTCCGACGAGGATCGAGGCATCGATCGGCGCGAGTTCATGAAACCTGCCCTGGCAATCGGTGGCACCAGCGCCCTGGCGGCCGCGAAGGCCCGGGCGCACGACGACGCTCCCCACGGGACGCCTGCGCCGGGGACCGACGACCCGGACTCGTTGCCCGACCGCCAGTACGCCTGGAACGACTTCTTAGCGAAAACCGACGTAACCGACCTGACGAAGACGCCGAAACACCACCTGCAGTTCATGCTCGACTACGTCGGCGACGGGACCCCGACCGAGGACGAACGCGAGCAGGTCGAGACCGCGCTCCGAACGCTGGAACGGGCGTGCGAGTGGAGCAACGAGGGGCTGGTGTTCACGCTCGGGTACTCGCCGTCGGACTTCGACCGCTTCGACGAGGACCTCCCCGAGGGGACCGGACTTCTCCGACCCGAACGGATGATCGAGGAGGCCGACATCGCCCGTAGCGGCGACATCGAGGTCGACGATTACGACGCGCACATGCACCTTGCGAGCAAGCACGCCCACGTGCTCCTCGAGGTCGAAGAGGCGCTGTTCGGGAACGTCGACGAGGTCAACGGCGTCCAGATGGAGGCGACCTTCGAGTGCGTCTTCGAGAAGCGGGACCGCCGGACCGGCTTCATCGGCAACCCCCACGACCAGTGGGAGGAGCACGTCCCGGGCAAGAACCCCATCCCAGAGGACGCGGCCGACCACGGCGTCGTCGGCCACGCCCAGAAACTCGCCCGGGCCCGCGAGGAGGACGGCACGCCCGATGCTCCGGCGAGATTTCCCGTCGACCGACGGCGACCGTGCGCACACCCAGTTTATCTCCAACCAGCGGACGATCCAGGACTTCATCGACGTGCGGAAGGCGATGGCGTTCGTGAATCCCGACGACGACAGACCCGCCGAGTCCGAGGTAAACCTCAAGGCAGACGGCATCCAGGGGTACTTCCAGGTCCAGAGCCGCCTTCCTGATTCCGCCGCGGGGCCTGCGCGCTCCCGCCGGCCCGACCCTGAGTGGCTCAGGCCATCGACGACCGGCTTCGAGGCGGGACATAACCGGCACCTCCGGCGGTCGACTCCTCGCCCGGTCGCCGGCCATCCGTGCGCTTTTGTCTTGCGGCGACGACTCTCGCCCATGTCCCATCCGCTCTACGTCGTCGACGTCTTCGCCGAGCGCAAGTACGCCGGCAACCAGCTAGCGGTCGTCGAGGACGCCGCGGACCTCGGCGACGAGACGATGCTGGCGATCACCCGCGAGACGAACTACTCGGAGGCGACGTTCGTCGAGTCGACGTCCCCGACCGACGGGGCCTGGGACGTCCGCATCTTCACGCCGGGCGGCGAGATTCCGTTCGCCGGGCACCCGACGCTCGGGACTGCCTACGTGATCCGCGAGCACCTGGCCGACGACCCGGGCGACGAGGTCGTCCTGAACCTCGGCGTCGGCCGGATTCCGGTCCGGGTCGAGGAGGTCGACGGCGAGGAGACGCTGTGGATGTCCCAGCGTACCCCCGAGTTCGGCGAGGAACTGGCCCACGACGACCTGGCCGAGGTCCTCGGCCTCGACGCCGACCAGCTGGACGACGAGTGGCCGGTCCAGGTCGTCTCGACGGGGCTTCCAACCATCGTCGTCCCGCTGGTCGACCGCGCGGCACTGACGGACATCGATCTGGACCGGGCGGCCTACGACGCGGTGACCGGCGACCGCGACGCGAAGAACGTCCTGGCGTTCTGTCCGGACCCCCACCAGGAGGACAACGACCTCGCGGTCCGGACGTTCGCGCCGGGCCACGGCGTCCCCGAGGACCCCGCGACCGGGTCCTCGAACGGGTGCCTGGCGGCCTACCTCGCCCGGCACCGGTTCTTCGGGGACGCCTCGGTGTCGGCCCGCGTCGAGCAGGGCTACGAGCTGGACCGTCCGTCGCTGTTGCACCTGGAAGCCGAGGACGACGGCGACTCGGTGGCGGTAGAGGTCGGTGGCAGCGTCGTCCCGGTGGTAGAAGGGCGGTTGCTCTAGCGGGCGAGCGGTATCGAGTCCCGGGGGGCTATTCGGGATGCTTCCGGACGCCACGGAGTAGCGGACAGGCGGCGCGTGCCGGTCCCGTGGAGCGGCGCGCCGCACGACCGCCTCGACCGCTCCACGGTTGGGGTCAGGTCACGGCGAGCGTGGCCGCGCCTTCGCTGATAAACGTTCGTCCCGCGCCGGCGTCCTCTCCCCGGGACGTATCGCCCTTTTCAGTCTCGCCGAAGTATTTAAAGATCGACCGGTCGACGTGCCGGCCGATGCTCGACCCCGAACGGGAGGCAGCGTCGCTCGTCGGCCGCAATCCGGGCTTGCTCGTCGGCGGGGGCCTCGTCACCATACTCGGCGTGATGGCGTACGGCCTCGCGTGGTGCGTCGTCCAGGGTACGTCCCTGCCGGAATGGGCGGCCCTGTTGCTCGTCGTCGCGGTCGGCGGAGCGGTCCGGGTCGTCCTGTTGCCGTTCCCGCTTGCGGGCCTGTACGCCGCGGCCCGGCGTGCGCGCGAGGACCCCGACGGAACGGCGACGACGCTCGCGGTGCTGGGCGGCGCCGTGCGGAACTACCGCCGACTGTTCGGTGCGACCGTCGTCGCCCGCCTGGTCACCGCCGCGCTCGCGGTGCCGCTGTTCGGCCTCCTCCTGACCGGAGACACCCTGCTCACCGCCGCCCAGTACGCCCGCGGTGGCGACCCCCTGGGGGTGTTCCTGGGCAACCGAGGTTCGGTGGTCCTCGTCGTCCTGCTGGCGGGCGCCCTCGCCCGCCTCGCGGTCGCGTTCTACGACCTCCCGGTGCTGTTCGCGGGCGTGGCACGCTCCCGTGGCTGGCGAACGGGCCTGCGGTTCACCCGTCGCCGGCCGCGGGCGCTCGCCAGGTACGGCGCGGGCCGGGCGTTGCTGTGGTCGCCCGTCGTCCTCGGCCCGCTCGCGGCCGACCGCGTCCTGCGGCGAATGAAGACGGCGACGACGGAGCCAGTGGAGGTCCTCGCGGTGCTGGGGGTCATCTGGCTCGGGGTCGTCGCCGTCGTCGCCGCGCTGACGCTTGTCGCGGTCCACCACGTCGTCGTCTACGGGCGCGCCGTCGAACCGTTCCTGCGCGAACCGACCCCGACGGGGTCCGGTACCAGCCGAGCAACGTCCCCGGTCGCCTCCCCCGGCGGACGAGAGGCCGACAGCGACGGGGGCCGGAGTCGTCGCCGGGTGGCAGTGACGGGGCTCGCGGCACTGCTCGTGACCGCGACGGTCGTCAGCGGCGCCGCCGTCAGGATCGCCGACGTCCGGCCGATGCCGGGCGACGACGTACGGCCGGTCACCGAATCGATGGACGCCGGGACCATCGTCGAGAACGCTCGCCTCGCGACGGCCACGACGAGCCACCGGGGCGTCGTTCGGACCTACGAGGTCGACGAGATGACCGGTGAACGCTCACGATCACAGTCCATGACGTACTTGCTCGACCGGGAGGACCGCCAGTACGTTGGGAGGGGTACTAACTCCGACACGTACGCAAGCGACAGCACGGCTGCAAGTAACTTCGACGGGATCGTCCTGCCGTTCCACGACGAATTCGATGCGCTCGGAACTGAACGCAACCGCTGGACCGTGGCTCCGACGCCCGGGTACGCGGAAATCGTGCCACTCGTTTTCGAACAGCCGAGCCTCGTCGTTCCCCCGGGCGACGACTGGCGGATCGTCGACCGCTCCGACGGGCGCGTGGTCGTCGGGTACGAGGCCAGCGAACGACCCGGCGTCGATCCCAACGGCACGTACGTACGGCAACGGGCCAGGGTCCACGTCGACGCCGACACCGGCCGGCCGACGAAGTCGGTCAAGCGCCTCTCCCACGTCACCTACGCCGAGAACGGGACCGTAACCGAACACGAAGCGGAGGTTACCGTCGTCGAGTTCACCGATTACGGCGAAACGGACGCGGAACGACCGGACGAACTCGGCGACAGGAGCCTCCTGGAGTGACTGGCGGACCTGGTGTTCTACTAGCGGAACTCGTCGGCGCTGACTCGCACGACGACCGTCTCCTCGACGTCCCGCAGGTCGTACGCGGGGAGTTCGCCGTCCTGGCGCTGGACGTACAGCGGTTCGACGAGTTCCCCGTCCACGAGGCCGTACACCTTGCAGTAGACGTCGGTCTCCTCCGGCGGGAGGTTCCCGTCGCGGACCTTCGTGGCGAGGTCCCGCGAGAGCCACTCGTCCTCGCTGATGGAGGGTTCGAGCACGAGCGCTTCGTCGGCGAACCGCACGAGGTACCAGTTCAGGTCGTTCAGCAGGGAGACGGCGGCCCCCAGGCTCACCGTCTCGACGGCCACCGAATTCTCGAACGGCGCCGCCAGGTCGTAGGTCGACAGCGCCTCCCGTGAGGTCTCTCGCGAGAGCAACTCCCGGCGCAGGTCGACCTCCGGGTCGCCGACGATGCACACCCGCGTCACGGTTTAGCGCTGGGCGCCGTCGGCCAACTACCTTGCGGTCACGGTCGGACCCGATTAGATACCCGGCGCGTCCGCGGGCGCCAGCGGGTCCACGCGCTCGGCGTCAGCGACCACCTCACTGGCCCGGTCCAGCAGGTCGTCGGGTTCGTGGTCCAGCAACCGCTCCAGCGAGGCGTTGGTCTCGACCCGGTCGGGAGCGATGCGGTAACAGCCAGCGGGGATGGTCGAGTCGGTGTAGGTCCCGATCCCCTGGGCCAGGTCGGTGATCTCCTGTTTGTCCATCGTCAGCAACGGCCGGTGGATCGGCAGGTCCGTGACGCGGGAGGTTACCGCGACGTTGCGGGTCGTCTGGCTGGACTTCTGGCCGATGGCCTCCCCGGTGACGATGCCGTCGGCGCCGACGCGCTCGGCCACCGCCTCGCCCACGCGGTACATGAACCGCCGATAGGAGAGCATCCGACCCTGCTCCATCTCCGCGACCAGGTCCGCGACCGCGTCACCTGCGGGGACGACCCAGGTGGTGAGGTCGAAGTTGGGGGCGTACCGCTCGAGGCTCCCGACGGTCGTCAGCGCCCGTGCGCGATGGTCCGGACCACCGTACTCCCCCAGGTCGAGGTACACCGGGACCACGGGACTGCCGCGTTTCATCGCCAGGTACGCCGCCACCGGCGAGTCGATGCCGCCGCTGACCAGCGCAACGAGGGGGCGCTGGCTCCCGAGCGGCAGGCCGCCCGGTCCCCGGCGTTTCTCCAGGTAGACGAACGCCTCGGCCTCGCGGACCTCCACGCCGAAGGTGAGGTCGGGGTCGTCGAGGTCGACCTCGGGGTCGAACTCGTCGGCGACGGCGTCCCAGACGGCCGCGCCGCCCGCCCCCTCGACGTCCTCGCTCGTGAAGTCGTGATCGCCAGCGCGGGAGGCGTCGACGGCGAAGGTCCCACCGTCGTAGACGGCCGCGGCGGTCTCCGCGAGGGCGTCGACGACGGCGTCGAGGTCGGGGGCGACCGAGCGGGCGCCGCTGGCGTTGGCGACCCCGAAGGCGTCCGTTGCGGCGTCTAGCGCTGATTCGACCTCGTCGGTACGGATCAGTGGCCGGGTCCAGTGCTGTTCGACGTCGCCGTCGACGCCGCGGTCGGCGAGCAGCGCCCGGAGGTTCTCCACCAGCAGGTCCTCCATGCGCCGCTGGACGCGGGCGCTCTTGGTGCTGGCGTCGCCGTACCTGACGACGACCGTGTCGGCCCCCGGCGGAAGCATGTGCGGACGTATCCGTCGGCCGGATAAACAGTCTTCGAAGCGGAAGCTATACGGCGGCCGTCCCCGACCGTCGGAGCGTGCTCGACCGCGACGTCTACGCCGCCTGGTCGTACCTCCTCGCGCTCGTCGCGGCGTTCACGGCGGCGCTGGCCACCCTCCTGGTCCCGGACGCCGTCGCCTCGGCCGTCGGCGCCGACGGACTGGACGCCGTCCGACTTGTGAGCGCACTGGGACTGATCGGCCTGCTCGCGGTGGCTAGCTGGGCGAGCGAGCGCACGCCGCAGGAACGGCGGTGATCCACGCCACGGCCCGGCCGTTCCCCGACCTCGCCGCCTGCTCGCGAATTCCGAGAGCGGACGGGAGAGCACCCGATTTTCCGCCACAAGCTATTAGTGTTATTTAATTTATATTCTGTTATTATGTCTGGAGAGAGCGGAAACGAGGGCGGTCCAGGCCGGGACGAACCGGACGGAAACGGACGGCGGGCGGGCGACGAACCGCGCGAGGGCGGGCACGGCGAAGCGCCGTCGACCCTCGACCGGCGGGGAGTGCTGACGGACGCGATGGACGGGCGGCGGCCGAACTTCCTGCAGTCGGAGTCGCCGTCGGACGACGCCTCCTGGACCGACCGGGTTGGAGCCATCACGCGGCGTGGTGCGCTCTCGGCCCTCGGGGCGGGAGCGCTGTTCGGGACCGACTTCCTGAGTACGGTCCGCGGGGCCAGTCCGAAGACGGTCGAGATCCCCGCGCTCCTCTCCGGAGACAGCGTCGTAAAGTACGAGAAGGTGTCCGAGGACTGGGTCCAGCACCGCGAGCAGGCCCGGACGGCCAAGCGAAAGCTCGTCGACGCCGTCGGCAACCGGCCGGACGTGTTCTCGGTTGGCCTGACCCAAGGTGAGGGACGCTACGGCGGCGAGCGGGGCTTCCGGATCAGGGTCCAGTCGACCGACCCGGCGCAGGCGAGGGACCTGCCGGACAGCGTGGAGGACGTGCCGGTCGCCGTTGAGTCGGCCCCGGAGAGCCACGGCCCAGGGGGCTGTAACAACGCCTACGACGAGGAGTACGCAGTCGGCGGCGAGGTCGTCGGCTGGACCGGCGGCGGCTACGGGACGGCAACCGCGGCCGTGAACTACGACTACAGCGACGAGACGTACCTCCTGCACTGTGCCCACGTGTTCTGGGACGACTGCGACGACGCGAAGAACAACTCCCTGTCGGGACGCGGTGCCCACCGCGGGACCTACTGCCAGTCCGGGCAGACCGGCATCGGCGAGGTGTCGTGGATGTGGGACCGCAAGGGCGACTACGTCCTGATCGAACCGGACGACGACTCGTCGTTCTGGCAGTACGTCGACGACAACTACGGCTACCCCGACATCGCGGGCCGGGTTAGCGAGTCCTACATCGACTACATGGCCTCGAACGGCGACGACGAACCCATCTACAGCATGGGCGCGACCGACGGCCGCACCGAGGGCGACATCATCACCTCCGACGTGAGCTTCACGTTCACCTGCATCAACTTCCGGGACGAGGGCGTGGAGGCGACGACGCAGTTCGCCAACGGCGACTCCGGCGGCCCGACGTGGTACAGTTACGACGGCGACGCCTACATCACGCACGTCAACTCCTACCGGTACTGGGACCACGGCACCGTCGAAACCTGCTGTAACAACACCGCCCAATACGGGAACGCTCTCGGCACCGCAGGGTACTACATCCAGAACGACGAGCCCATCTCGTTCGGGTGAGAACCGCAGACCGACGCTTGCCGGGCGCGGCGAGCGTGGCGCCGCGGCGTTCAGAACGTCGTCAACTCGCCGTCGATGGTCCGCTCGGTGATCTCGCCGACGTTGGTGAGTTTCTCGTCGATGACGTCGACGACCTCGGGTTCGACGTCTTCGACGTCCACGCCGTCGGCGGTGACGAGGTGGGCGTCGGCGACGTGGGGCTGGTCGATGGGGTGGCCGATCTGGCTGAGCAGGCGGATGCGGAGGTCGCGGATGTCCCCGACCTCGTCGACGACGGCGTGGGCCACGTCGTTGCTGAGCAGGTTGTAGATCTTCCCGATGTGGTTGACGGGGTTCTTGCCGCTGGTGGCCTCCAGGCTCATCGAGCGGTTGGGCGTGATGAGGCCGTTGGAGCGGTTGCCACGGCCGACGGATCCGTCGTCGCCCTGCTCGGCGCTGGTGCCGGTGACGGTGAGGTACACCGAGCCCTCGTCGTAGTCGTCGGCGGTGTTGACGTGGACGGTCACCTCGCGGTCGGTGTACTCGCGGGCGAGGTCACCGACGTACTCGCGGACGCCCTCGACGACGTCGCGGTACTCCTCCAGGCCGGAGACGTGCCGGTCGATGATCGCGGCGGCGACGGTGACGTCCAGCTGGTCGCCCTCGCGCTTGCCCATGATCTTGATGTCCGGGCCGACCGCCGGTTGCTCCTTGGCGAACTGGGTGCGGAGGCGGCGCTCTGCGTTCAGGACGATCTCCTCGGTCTCGGTGAGCGGGGCGTGGCCGACGCCGAAACTGGTGTCGTTGGCCATCGGGATGCGGCGGCCGTCCTCGCCGAAGACGGCTTGCAGGTCACCGCTCCCCTCGCCCAGTTTCACGTCGACGACGACGTCGGTCCCGAACTCCAGTTCGGGGAGGTGCTCGCCGAGGTAGTCCCGGGCGGCCTCCAGCGCGAGGCGTTCGGCCGGGATCTTTGTCCCCTCGTACTCCTTGGTCGCCCGGCCGGTGATGAGCAGGTAGATCGGCTCCTGGATCTCGCCGCCGCCGTACGCGGGCGACGCCCGGCCGGCGACCAGTTGCGTCTCGTCGGTGTTGTGGTGCAGGACCTTGCCGACCCGCTCGCGGTACGCCTGGCAGAGTCGCCGGGAGACGCTCTCGGCGATGCCGTCGCAGATGGAGTCGGGGTGGCCGATCCCCTTTCGCTCGACGATCTCGACCTCCTGGTCCTCGACCGGGATCCGGTCGATGGGTTCGACCCGGATGTTGCGATCCGTCATTGCACGTTCGTTCGCCGGGGCCGGTTCTATAACTTGCGAAAAGAAACACATCTTACGTTATTATCAGAAGTAATCCCGCGCCGGCGGAGGGAACCGGGCCAAGGGCGGAGTGCAGGCCGCCGTCTCACTCCTCGTCGCCGAGCATCAGGCCGAGGTAGGAGGTGCGGACGCTCGCGTCGGGGTCCAGACCGAGGTCGTCCAGCAGGGCCAGCGCGCCGTCGCGGGTGGCCTCGATTTCGGCCTCGGGAACGTCGCGCTCGACCTCGACGAACTGGCCGAGACCGTCGACCTCGTCGAGGGTGACGGTGTAGCCGTCCAGGGCGTACCGCTCGCGCTCCTTCCGCACGTCCGCGACGGGGTCGAACCCCAGCGCCTGCAGTGCGGAATCCATCGCGTCAGGGTCGCCCACGTCGGTCTCGTGTTCGGCGCGGGTCTTCGACGCCTCGTCGACCTTCGGTCCCTTGTAGGTGAGTCGGTGGACGGTGGTCTCCTCGGCCGCGGCACCGACCGTCTCGCCCCCCTCGTTCTCCGCGCCGGTTCCCTTCTCAGCGCCCGTCCCGGTTCCCGCGCCCGTCCGGGTCTCCTCGCGGACGCGTAGGGCCTCGTCGGTCGCCACGAAGTTCCGGTGGGGTGCGTCGTAGTAGGTGTCGGCCTGGCGGACGGTCTCCAGGCGCTCCGCGTCCAGTTCCCGCAGTCGCCGGCGGACCGCTTCGTGGTCCGCCGGCACCTTCACCTCGACCTCGTACATGACCGGACCCTGGCGGCCCGCCCGGAAAAGGAGTTCTCTCCCGGTCGACGTGGGCGGGGGAATTCGCTCCGGCGATAGGTACAGCGGTCGTCGTAGTCTACAGAAGGTCTTTGCCCGTACGGGGTCGCCTTGCTCGTATGAACCGACGTGACGTGCTCCAGGCCGCGTCCGCGGGGGTCGTGGTGGCGCTCGCCGGGTGCCTCGGCAGTGGGGAGTCCGGCCCGACCGCCCAGCAACCCGACGACTGTCCGGTGACGCAGGGCCTCGACGTCGGGTGGCCCGAGGAACTCACCACCGAGACCGTCGAATCGTTCGTCGAGAACTACGAGAACGCCTACTACCGGGAGAAGGTCGTCGACTTCGAGCAAGAGACGAGGCTCGACGAGTACGCACTCTCCGCGAACGTGGCCTCGGGCCCGACCGAATCCGGCGCCGGGTACGAGGTCGAACTCTCCGGCGGCGGGGGCGTCTATCGACCGAACCTGCACCTGGCGGCAACGGTCGCGGACGCGCCGGTCGACGCCGACGTCCACTCGACGGACGACCTGGAGACCGGTCTCGCGTCGCTGTTACGTGACGCCGCCGATTCCGACGAGGAGGTCACCCAGCACGTCACCCGGCGCGACGTCGTCCGCCGGTTCGTCGCGACGGTCAACGAACTCTCTGACGGCGAACCGCTGACGGGGAAGGGCGACGCCGCGACGCTGTACTTCGACGTCGACGGGACGACGGTGGAACTGTCCGTCAGCGCGTCGAGTTTCCACGGCGACTACTGGTGGTCGGCCTGGTACTACGTCGACGAGAACGTCGTCCGCCGCACCGACGACGACTCCGTCGACCCCGCCGAGGGCGAACTGCTGGAGTGCCGCGGCGAGTCGTAACCCTCCCCTGCGCCCGCTACTCACGTTTGACGTGAACAGACTCGACGTAGTCCGTTTCAGTACCCGACGCAGATTGGAGTCAGATGGTCCCGTTCACGTGCAGCCGTGAAGCGGCCACGCCGTGCTCAACATGCCTGTCGCGACCAACCTCGACAAACTCACCGGGAGCGGTGACCTAACCGAATCCGCTTTTTGGCCACCCTGGCCGACGGACCGACCTCCATCCCCGGTGCCTCCAGTTGATCGCTCCGGCCTCGTCGACTTTACCACGTACTCATTGTGAGTTTTGTTTTCCGCATCGATCTGCGTCCCCCATTAGGTTAGCAGGTAGACGGTAGTCCTTTCGTCCACTGCCCTGCCATCGCCCATCCCTCCCAGGATGGTCACCGCGTAGTTCAGTGGGGTAGTCCTATTGGGTGTCGATTGGGGAGACGGTTCCATCGTTGTCGCGTTCAGATCGACGAGTCACTGACAGCTATCGTCGTAGTCGGCGCGGAACTTCACCTGGACCCGGATTCGAGTTCCGGTTACGGGGCGGGGATTAAGCAATTCTATTTCGGCCGTCGTCATCGAGATGCCGCGTCTATGGTGATCGTCACCGATTCGTCGCTGCCGGAGACGGTCATGTTCTCTACCTGCCCTCGGTTACCGACGACGAGCACGAGCGTTTCGTCGCTGGCGCGGACCAGCCGATAGGCCGTTTGTTCGGCCGTCCAAACAGTTCCGTCGTAGGTCGCTTTTGCGTCGAGGTAGCTACGGAGTGCCGTCTGGAGTTCGCTCGCGTTCGATTCGTCGTCCATCCGGATCGTCCACGCGTACACGTCCCGGTCCGCGAATACTACCAGTCGGTCGTTGGCCCACCCGGTCGCAGCGTCCGATGCGACGGGACGTTCCAGTTCGGTCCGTAGCGTGGTCTGAAGGAATAGCTCACCCATGCTGACTGTCTGGGTCGGTCCCGTCGAGTCCACGCTAACGTTTAGTACCCCGCGTGGCTCTTCGTCCGGCGCAAGTCCGTGCATCAGCTGTTCGAACGTTTCGGGTGGCGCTTCGTAGACTGCCCAGACCTCGTCGGAGGAGTCGATCCGCTGTTCGAAGTGCCGGTATCCGAAGTAGTAGAGACCGATCCACAGCGCCGTTCCGCCCTTCTTTGTGTTCGCGTACTGTCGGCGGAGGTCACGGACAGGGTCGACGTCGTCAAGGTATTGCTGGGCGTACGCCTTTTCGACGTACGTGGCACCGCCCTCGGCGGTCGCCCGGCGCAGAAGTTGGTCGGTTCCGACCAGATCCTGGAGGTAATGGGCATACTCGTGGACGAGAGTCGCTTCGATTTCGTCAGATGTCCCACCGTTCGGGTGAATCTTGACGCCTCCGGGGAACGTCCCGCCAAACGGTTCGCCTCTCTCGACCTCCAACCGCGCCTGGTCGACGCCGAGCCGTTCTCCGAAGTCAAGGTCGTCGATATCGAAGCGTGGATCGTTGATGTCGTACAGCTTTCGGGAGATATCGAACTGCTGAGTACCGTTCTTTGGCGGACCGCCGACAACCTCGGGTGGTTCAACGTTGCCTGGATTTAGGCCATGGAGGTCCAGCGTCCGGAGCCAGACGTTCGTCGTGTTCACTGGTAAGTCAAACCCCGTCGTGTTTACAGTCACGGACGGGGGGCCAGCCGTCGTTGGGGACACCGTTTCTTCCGGACTGGGTGAGATCGTGGGTGTCGTAGATGGGGCAGCGCCACAACCAGCTAGGACAACTGTTAGAACAAGGAATACATTAGCGACCCGCTCCATTTCCGAAACAAACACAATACAAGGAGAAATATCTTCCTATTTACTATCCGTAACAAACTTATATATTGATAAAATATATACATATAGGATGACGGAATCAGAAAAGGGTACCAGTCGACGACAAATTCTCCATAAGGCTGTCGGTGGGTTGGGCACTGGGGCCTTAGGCTTCCCGGTCTTATCAACGGAAACGGAGGGGAGATCTGGTACTGGACTCGCCGAAAAGAAAATGGCAGAAGCTCAAAAACAGTACAATTCGACCGCTGCGGTCAAAAAAGCGCTTAAAACCAAAGGTGAAACACTGCTTAAAACGCTCGCAGAGGAAGATATACTTCGATCACCAGTCATAAATGAACTACCAGTGGAGGAAATACTCGATCTGGAGAGTTATTTAGAATCTGACGAAGGGATGCTAGTGGCTGCCAAAATTAATGAACTGACTCCGACAGCTGAGATTAAAATATCTAAACAAACCCCGACACATAAAGTTCTGCTCACGGTGTATCCACAAACGGACACGGCTTATGCTATTGTTGAACCTAATAACGATAATCGTACAATTGTGTACGATCCCAGTGAAGATGTCCTTGGAAAAGATATCTCGACATCAGCGTGTATGGTGGGGAATCAATGTGGGCCATATGATTGTGATCTAACTGCATGTTCATGTGCAACAATGGAACTCCATTGTTGTTCCGAACCGAATTGTTGGTGGGGTGATTTCGTGCAGAGTAAATGCAAGACAGTATGTTGCTATACATGCGAAAATGTTTGTTTCGATGATGGCTGCTGTGGCTGTGGCAGTGATCAGGAGGACTGTTGCACTGACTGCTGCTAAACGCCTCCGACACGAATCGTGCTTCTTAAGGCGCGAACGGGACTCCTTGCAGGTATGAGTGACCAAGAGGCCGAGGAATCCGACGAAGACGTCGCCGCGGAGGCGGAAGACGCGGCCGAGGAGACCGAGGGATTCGAAGAAGGTGACTTCGTAAAGCTGGCGTACACCGCCCGTACGGTCGAGGACGACACCCTCGTCGACACAACCGACCGGGAGATCGCCGAGGACGAGGGCGTCGCCGAGGAGGGCCAGACGTTCGAGCCCCGGACCATCGTGCTGGGCGCGGGCCACCTGTTCGGCCCCGTCGAGGACGCCATCGTCGGCGGCGAGGTCGGCGACGAGGGCACCGTCACGGTCCCCGCGGAGGAGGCCTTCGGCGAGTTCGACGAGGACGAGGTCCGCACCGTCAGCGCCGAGAAGATCCCCGAGGACGAGCGCTACCCCGGCGCCCACATCGAGATCGACGGCCAGCACGGCCATCTGGAGACGATCATCGGCGGCCGCGCGCGCGTCGACTTCAACCACCCGCTGGCCGGCGAGGACATCGAGTACGAGTACGAGGTGCTCGACCAGATCGAGGACCGCGTCGAGAAGGCCCAGAGCCTCCTGAGCACCTACCTCGACGTCGATCTCGACATGCACATCGAGACCGACGAGGTCGAGGAGATGCAGCCGGTCGAACCGGACGAGGACGAGGAGGCCGAAGGCGAGGACCACGAGGAGGCCCCCGAACCCGAGTTCGAGGAGGTCACCGTCGAGAAGGAGACGCTGTACGTCGAGAGCGACCCGCAGCTGGCGTTCAACCAGCAGTGGATGTTCCAGAAGCAGCAGATCGCCCAGGAGATCATCGAGCGCGTCGGCGTCGACCGCGTGATCGTCCAGGAGATCATCGACGGCGCCGGCGGCATGATGGGCGGCATGGGCGGCATGATGCCCGGCATGGGCGGCGGTGGCGGCGCCGAAGAGCTCGAAGACGCCGTCGACGCCGGCGAACTGGAGGACGCCATCGAGGAAGGCGACGTCGACCTCGAGGAGGCGACCGCCGAGGACGTCGTCGAGGAACTGGAAGGCGGCGAGGAGTAAGCCGTTCGGGTTTTGCGGTTTCGTCGTCGGTTGGTTAACCGCAGTTTTCGGTCGCGTGGGCTACCGGCCAAAGCTTCGGATGCTAACGAATTGGCCGCGGCCGGGAACGCTCACGACCGTCGGAACGCACGTGGGCATCACGCAGAACGATACGTCGAGAGGTTCGAAACGTGGCACGGGATCTGGAACCGCTGACCGACGAGGAATTTGCCGCGTTCGAGGCGGCGATGGAAGAGCAGGCCGAATGGCTCCGGGAGGCGCTGGCCGAGGACCTGGGTGGCCATCCCGAGGACTATCGAGTCGCACGCGAGGAGTGACAGACCATGGTCGGTCAGCGGGTGATCCGGCCGACGGAACTCGCGGCGTGGCGGTCGCATCGCCGGTTCAGGCCATCGAGGGGACCCCGGCTGGGAATTGGTTTCACCTGTGCCGGTCGATCCACTCCCAGAAGGCGTCGAAGTCGTTTGCACCGCACTGGTCGGCGACCTTGCGGAGCGTGCCGGTCGAAATCTCGCCGCCGAGCGGGACGGTGACGTTCCGAATCTCGCCCGTTTGGGGGGTGCTCGTACCTGAGTTTCAGGTGACTGCCAGTACGGTCGACAGGGTAATATCCCATGTCGATCAGTACCGACGCGACTTCCTCGCCAGTGAATGGTCCGCGGCTCATGCCTCGTCGTCGAACCAGGGAGCCTCCGGGACTTCCGGCTCGTCGGGGACCTCTTCGGGATCGACGCCGAGTTCCCGGAGGTCGTCGTCGGTGACCGGCCGGCCGATCTCGCCTCGGTGGAGAGCCACCGCTTCGTCGAGGTTCGCCAGCGCCTCCTGGCGGGTTTCGCCCTGGCTCGCGACGCCGGCCTCGACGTCCGTCGCCGTCCACCACCCGTCGTCGTTTTCGAGCAGTCGAATCTCGTGGCCCGCGCTCATCTCGTCCACCGTTTGTCAGGCAACGAGGTTAAGCGTTCGGTCGAGGGCCCGGGTGCGATGACGGTCGTCCCTGTGGTCCGGATCGGAGGGTCTATCGAGTGATCCGGCGCGCGAGGACGGCGACCAGTAGTGCCAGCAGCGCTGAACGCTAATCCGACCGACCCTCGCCGAGTTCTTCCTCGACCAGCGCCTCGAAGTCCTCCACCTCATCGTACTCCTCCCGATACTCCAACGCCATCCGACCCCTCTCAGTAATTTCGTACAGCCCCGACCGCTCGGCCGGCCCGATCTTCTCGACGAGCCCGTAATCCTCCAGCACCGGGAGCCGCGTGTTCACGTAGTTCCGGTCTTTGTCCGCGTGGATCGCAATGTTGGAGGCGACGTTGCGGCCGTGCTCGTCGAGCACGCGGAGGATGTCGAAATCAGTCGGACGCTGGAGCTTCACTGTCCTCGTCAACCGCCAACTCCACCAGCGCTATTCCCATTTGTTAAACCCGTAAGTAGATACTATTTATTAGTACTAATAGTATATAAACCTACAGTACCTGTAGCATACGCGTGCGGCCGTTCCGCGGAATCGACGTTACTCAACAAAACGGACCCCGCTGTCCTGACAGCGGGCGCGGGCGGGCGCCGTACCACACGGCGACGCCATGACCGCAAACGAACGTCGGGACGTTGAATGTCCCGGACCGACCGCACCGCCAGCCAACGAACCGACCCCGAAATCCACGAACCGATGACCGACGACACCTGCCCCATTTGCGGACAACCCGTCCACGAAGCCGAACGCGTCGGTGTGGTCACCTATACGCTCCAGGCCTGCGGTCACCGGGTCGACGACCGGGCGCTCGCGGACCTCTCGATAGGGGACGAAACCACCGACAAAAATCGTGAAAACCGAGTATCGTGACCGTTAGTCCGCCGCGCCGGCGCCGTCCTGGCGCTCCGCGGCGAGCGCGTCGAAGTCGCCGTCCTCACCGAGCGTCTGCGCGCCGAAGCGCACGGCCAGCACCTGCGCGACCGCGCGCTCGACGGCGTCCTCGACGAGTTCGTCGTCGTTCGACGGCGCCTCCGTGGCGGCCGTCTCGGCCGTCGCGTTCACGTCCTCCAGCACCGTCTCGGGGTCCGCCGACAGGTCGACCGAGCGACCGATCCGGTTGACGACCAGCGCCGTCACGGCCTCGGCCGCGCGCTCCTCGTCCGGCGCGGCGTCCACGACGTCCGCGACCGTCACGTCGCGGGCGGTCACCGACGCGCCCGGCCCGGCGTCCTCGTGGATGACCGGGTCGAGACCGAGCGACTCGTACAACTCGGCCATCGTCGGGTCGTAAGCGTCGAGGTCGGTCTCCAGCCGGGCGTCCTCGGTGGCGTGAACCCTGTAGCCGGTGAACGCCCGCGTCTCGCCGTCGCCGAGTTGCCGGCCCGGCGACTGCAGGGCGTCCTCGACATGGTCGACGGCGTCGAGGTCGAACGCCCCGTCGCCGTACCGCGGCGCCGCGGCGAAGTTCCAGCCCTCCTGCAGGTGGGTGCGGCCGGGTTCGGAATCGCGCTGGCCAGGCGGCGTGCCGTCGGCCCCGACCGGCGGGTCGTCGGCGCGCTGGAAGTCCACGACCGCGCGGACGCCCTCGCGGGGCGTCACCCGGAACGCGTCCAGCGTGTCGAGGTGGGTCAACCGGCCCTCGCCGGTGACCCGCTGGAACTTCTCGCTGTCGTGGTTCCAGAACTCCAGGTCGCCCGCAAACTCGCGGTAGCCGTCGACGCCGAGCACGTCGTAGATGGTCCGGTCGCTCGGCCCCGGGACGCCCAAGCCGTAGGTCTCGCCGGGATCGAGGTAGAGGTCCGTCCCGATGGCCGTGGTGGCCGAGCGGTCGACGTCGGCGGGCGGCGTGGTCAGGAATGGGTCGTAAGCGACCTCGCCGTCGACGATGACGTCGTCGTAGCCCCGCTCGCCCAGGTAGTTCAGGCGGGCGTCGAACGGCCCCTCCGGAGACCCCCAGCCGTCGGCCGGTTCGCCGGCGAACGGTACGTCGGTCGCCGAGAGGTCGTTGTATCGGGCGACGCCCGCGTCCGCGTCGAGTCCGAAGTAGCCGCCGTCGAAGTTGACGCCGGTCGTCGCCGCCACGTCGTTGCCCTCGAAGGCGGCGAGGTCGCCGAACTGCAGGAGTCCGGTCTCGGCGTTCTGGATGGCGTTGTTCTGGACGTGGACCTCGGCGGGGTCGAAGCCGAAGCCGAACTCGGCGACGCGGACCCCGACGTAGGTGTCGACGATCTCGTTGTCCTCGATCACCGCGTCCGCGCCGTCGACGTAGACGCCGTTGTCCGTGTCCGGGAACGGGTCGTCGTCGTCCGGGCCGACGATCCGGTTGTTCGCGATGCGGTTGCCGGTACTCCCCGAGAAGGCACCGAACACCAGGACGCCCGCGTCGTAGCCGCTGGCGTAGGTGATATCGCAGTCGGTGACCGTGACGTGGCTGGCGTTCTCCAGGTAGACGCCGCCCCAGCCGAAGAAGTAGGGGTCCTCGAACGTCAGGCCGGTGACGGTGACGTCGTCGACCGGGCCGCCCCAGATGTCGGTCCCGACGCCGATGGCGCTGTCGACCGCCCTCGTGTCCTCGACGCGAACGTCGGAGACGTCCTGGTCGAGGAAGACGCCGCTGGTCCCGGCCGCGAGCACGTCACGCACCGTCGTCCCGCTGACGTGCTCGTTGATCCGGATGCCGAACCCGACGACGTTCTTCGGGTCGATGGCGCCGTCGCGGACGTTGGCCGCGAGGCCCTCGACGGTGACGCCGTCGGCGTCGACGTTGATCACGTTCGGCGCGGGCAGGTCCCGGGCGTGGACGATTTCCGGGCGCTCGCCCTCGGCGCCGCGGATCGTGATCCCGGGCGTGCCCACGTACAGCCCCGTCTGGGTGCCCCGCTCGGCGTCGACCTCGTAGGTGCCCCCGGCGAGGACCACGCCGTCACCGGGCCGGACGAAGTCGACGGCCGTCTGGAGGTCCTCGATCTGGTCGGGGACGCTGATCGGGGACTGGTAGACGGTCGTCGGCCGGAAGGTGACCGCCGTCTCGACCTCGCGGTCGCGCCGGCCCAGCGTGACGAACCTGGTGTCGAGCGCGAACTCACCGATGTCGTCCGCCTCGGTCTCGACCGTGATCTCGACCTGACCGTCCCGGGGTTCGTCGAACGCGACCGTCTCGCCGAACGCGACCGGGTCGCCGTCGACCGCCAGCGCGAGGTCGCTCTCGTCGAGGAACCGGAGGCCGGTGACGTCGATCTCCAGTTCGAGCAGGTCCTCGCCCTCGACGACCAGCGACGCCGTCTCGCCGGGCGTGACCTGTTCGGGCGGGACCTCGACGACCTCGATGGCCGGGGTCCGCGCGGCGTGGGCGACCGCGTTGGCGAGGACCGCCCGGCCGTCGGCGGTGAAGTCCGACCGGCCCACGAGCGTGCCGACGCCCAGCGAGGACGCCAGCACGGTCCTGCTCAGGTCGTCGACGCCCAGGCCCGCGCCGGAGGTTCCATAGCGGACGGCGACGTCCGCGAGCGTGGCGCCCGCGACCTCGCCCCGGAAGTCCTCGTAGTAGGTGTGGAACCCGCCGAAGAACAGCCCCGGCCCGGCGTACACCGGAGCCGGGTCGTACAGTTCGACCTCGTCGCCGGTCTCGGCGATGCCGTCGAAGACGGGGTGGTCGTGGTCGACCGCGTAGTCGACCGGCGGCGCCGACATCTGGGTGAGCGCGTCGAAGGTGTCCCGCGGGTCGCCGGTCGCCGCCGAGACCTGCGAGACGGCGTCGCTGGCGTCCCCGAACTGGTCGAGGTAGACGACGCCGACCTCCGGCGCCGACGCGACCGCCGCGAACTCGGCGGCCAGTTCCTCGTCGCCGAGGTTCTGGACGACGTAGCCCTCGTGATCCCGGTTCCGGGCGCCCGAAAGCGCCGTCTCGGGGTCGAGCACCTCCACGGTATACCGCGGGTGGAGTTCCCGCTCCAGCATCGCGCGCACGTCGGCGCCGAATGCGCCGTCGTCCACGACGGCGACCGGGACGGGCCGCTCGTAGACGGCCGTGGGGCCGGTCGTCACCGTGACCGTCTCGCCCGTGCCCGCGAGGACGTGTTCGAGTTCGAGGGTACCGAACCCGCGCTCGTCCGTCCCGACGGTCACCGTCACCGTCCCGGACTTGGCCGGGTCGAACGCGACCGCGTCGCCGAACCTGGCCTCCTCGCCGTCGACCAGCAGGGTCGCGTCGCCCTCGTAGTCGCCGGCCGTCGTGACGGTCAGCGAGTCGGCGTGGGCCACCCGGAGTTCCACGTCGAAGGCCTCCCCGGCCTCGACGCCCTCTGGCTGGTCGGCGGCGACCGTCGCGGCGAGTTCGTCGCCCAGCGCGAAGTCCCGCGTGACGAACCCGTCACCCACGTCGACGATGACCGTCTGGCTGGCGTAGCCGAACGCGTCGGCGGTCACCTCGTAGGTGCCCGCGAGCGCCCGCAGGGTGTACGCGCCGTCGGCGTCGGTCTCGACGGGGAACCCGTCGAGTTCGACCGTCGCTCCGGGGATCGGTTGGCCGTCCGCGTCGGTGACTGTCCCGGTCACGCCGCCGTCGGCGCCGAACCGACTCGTCGCGTGCAGGGCGTCGACGATGCCCTTCCCGTAGCGGGTGTCCGGTTCTGCCGGTTCGCCGTCGGGCTTCCAGGTGGTCGTCGCCAGCGCCGTCTTCGCCCGTCCGGGGTCGAGGTCGCCGCCCGCGGCGGCGGCCATCAGGGCCACGACGCCGGCCACGTGCGGACTCGCCATCGAGGTCCCCGAGAGTTCCGCCCACTTGCCGTCGATCACGGGGAACGGCGGGTCCGAGTCCTCTGGGACCGCGCTCAGCACGTCGACGCCGGGTCCCGACACGTCGGGGACGACGTAGGAGTCCGGCCACTCCCCGGGCGCCAGGTGGCCCCAGGCGTCCTCGGTGACGATGGTCTCGCCGCTGGAGAAGTCGGCGACCGCCTCGGACTCGTCGGTCGCGCCGACGGCGACCGAGTCGTAGACGTTCGCGGGTGACCCCGAGGTCCCGGCCCCGGAGTTGCCCGACGAGGAGACGGCGACGGTGCCGGCCCGCTCGGCGTTGCGGACCGGTTCGATCAGCTCGCCGAAGTAGCCGGTCGCGCCGAGACTCATGTTGATCGCGTCGGCGTCGTTCTCGATGGCCCACTCCATGCCGGCGATGATCCCCGCGAACGTCCCAGAGCCGTCGGCGATGACGAGGCCGTGCAGCAGCGTCGCGTCGGGGGCGACGCCGACCGCCGTGCCGGAGGCGTCCCCGCCGGCCACCGTCGCGCTGACGTGCGTGCCGTGATACTGGCTGTCGTGGGGTTCGGAGTCGACCTGCTCGCCGTCGTCGTCGAACTCCGCGAAGTTCCCGGGGTCGACGTCGACGTCCGGGTGGTCGGGGTCGACCCCGGTGTCCAGCACCGCGACGCTGGCGCCGTCCCCGCGCGTTCCGAGCGTCTCCCAGACCTCCGGGACGTCGATCTGGTCCAGTCCGTAGGTCGTCTCGGTCGGGTCCGCGGCCGCCTCGCCGGCCGACGGCTCGGGGAGTTCGAACGCGACGTTGGGGTGAAGGGTCTCGACGCCCTCGGCGGCCGCCAGCGCCTCCAGGTCGCCAACGGAGGTGTCGACTTCCAGCAGGAGGGCGTTGGCCAGCCAGAACTGGTTTTTGACCGCCAGTCCCTCGGTCTTCTGGACGTACTCGACGATCGGTTTCTGGCTCTCCGCGGCCGTCGCCTTCAGTTCCTCGACAGTCGAGGACGCTGCCACGAGCGGGACGTCTACGGCTTCGGCGCGGACGATCACTTCGGCGGGTCCGCCGTCGGCCGCTCCAGCGGCCCCCACGAACGGGAGCGTCCCGGCCGCCGCCGTCCCATGGAGAAAAGTTCGTTTGGTTATTTCGAATCCGTTTTCGTCATTAGTTTTTCTATTCATTCGCTAATTCCCGGCCTCTCGGCCATAACTTCCCAGTTACGACTATCGCCCAATAAATGCTGAGTTGCTAATGGATGTTATGAACCGTCTGATGCGGCCGCTCGCGTCGCGTGCTGGCGAACGCGTCAGCCGGGCTCGGCAGTATCGCTGGTCGTGGGCGGGTCCCGCCGCGTCCCGGAGGACTCAGGCGATGTCGCGGGAGGTGTCGACCGAGACCTGTTCGGTCATTTCGAGCTTGATGGCCTCAGTCAGCGCCTTGCCGCCACGGAACTTCGGGACGACGAGGCGGTTCTCGATCTGCTCGCCGTTGAGGATCGTCTCCAGTTCGAACACCACGTCGGCCATGTAGTGGGTGATGTCGCGGTTGTCCGGCGGCGCGACGCCGTCGAGGCAGTGCAGGAACGCCAGCCCCTCCGTGTTGACCATCTGGGTCTGGAGTTCGTTCAGGAAGTTGCGGTACCTGACCGCCTCGCGCCGTTCCAGCGGGTCCGCGGTGTCGATGATCAGGTTGGCGCTCTCGGGCAACGCCCGTATGAGCTGGTTTGCCTGGTCGAGCGGTTCCCCGTCGTCCCCGATGTGCCGGACCGTCGGACTGCCGGTCCGGGTCGGCGTACGTTCCAGGCCGTCCTGGACGGCCTGGTCCGAGCGTCCGGTCGAGAGGTACAGCGTCCCGCGGGCGGCGGTGAGTTCGTACAGTAGCAACTCCGCCTGGCTGGCGGGTTCGGCGGTGAGCGCAACGATGCTCCCCGCCGGAATTCCGCCCTCGAGTTTGCGGTCCAGAATGTCGATACCCGTCGGCAACCGGGCGCTCATCCAGTAGGTACGATTGGCATCGAGTTATTTAGTCCCTTTGGCTAACGAGGTAGCCACAGATCCGGTCGTGAGCCGCTCTTGCGGCCGATTCTACCACGATCTCGGGGGCGTAAGGAACGCACCCAAGAACCTGGGTTTCCAACAATTCTGCGACACCGTCGGGCACCCGGTTGGCCCGTGAAACCACCGCACCCACGACGGGCGTTCCGACCGCGCGCGACATCGCGGCGGTGCGCGCGGCGTCCTGGAGGCTGGCGGGTTCCAGCGTCGTCACCAGGAGCGTCTCGTCGGCCACCCGGAGCGGGACGGCCGCGTCGGGGCCGACGCCCGCAGGGCAGTCCACCAGCACCACGTCGCGCGCGCCCCGGCATCGTCGCAGGTCGCTCTCGCTCACCGCGTCGTCGCGGGGGGCCGCGACCACGTCGAAACCGGGCGCCGCACGCTGGGTAACGTCGGGGACCGGGCCGGTATCCAGCGGTGGGTCCCGTTCGACCCCGGCGACGCCGTGGAGGTCGGGCATGTCGGCGTCCGCGTCGACCGCCAGTACCCCCCGACCTGTGCGGGCGGCCGCTCGCGCGAGTCCCAGGGTCGTGGTCGTCTTGCCGCACCCGCCTTTTCCGCCCGCGACGGCGAACATGGCGGGTCTGGTCGCGCTCTCCAGGATAAAGGTTCGGCCGCGTACGGGGTACCGCTACGTCCTGACGCGATTACCGAAACGGCGTCCGTCGCTTGGACGACCTCGCGCGCGCCGCGCGGACGTATTCAACGGGGTCGTTCGTCCAGCGTGCAACCGACACCACGGGGGCCGGAGAACACACGTGTCACTCCTCGTACTTCCCCTTCCAGACGCCCGGTTCCACGAAGTCCTCCGAGAGTCGTTCCCGGTTGCGCTCGGCCAGGCGGCCCCACTCCGCCAGGCCCGCACGGACCTGCTCGCGGTCGAAGCCGACGGTCTCGCCGACGGCCAGTAGCTCCCGGGGAGCGCGCATCTCGAGGTGGGAAGTGGGGTCGGCGCTGACCACGAACGGGGTGTCGTAGTGCTCCAGCAGGGTCCGGAGGCGTTCGAGGTCCGAGATGGCCCGCACGCGGGCACCGCCGTCGCCCCGGAGGACCCGGCCGAGGTCCACCTCCACGCGGACGCCGTGGTCGGCGGCCGCACGGGCCATCACCTGGTCGAACTCGCCGTCGCCGGCCAGCGGGTGGGCCAGGATGTCGACGCGGTCCTGCTCGACGGCGAAGCGGTTGAGGGCGGTCGTCCCGCCGTGCAGCGCCAGCACGACGTGGTCCTCGCGGTAGTTGCCCAGGTAGCCGCTGGCCTGCTCGGGGTCGTCCGCGCGGACCTCGATGCCCGGCACCACGTCGACGCCGTGGGCCTCGCGGACGGCCTCGGCGTCGAACTCGGCGCTGGCGTCGCCGTGGTTGCGGACGACGACCCCCTCGAAGCCGTAGTCGGCGGCCGTCAGCGCCAGCCGCGAGACCGTGCTGTCGCCGTCCGGCACGGCGTGGACCGCCTCGTACATGCGGCGGCGTTGGACGCCGGCCCCCAAACCGCTAACGGTTAGCCGCCGCCCGCTCGTTCAGTCGTCGGTCGCTGCCGCGGTGGCGGACACGGGGTACGGGTTACCGACCGCCAGCAGGTCGTACCCCAGGAGGACCCACGCCAACCCGTACGGGACTCCGAGTAACGCGGTCGTGGCCATCCCGGGAGGGAGTATCCGAGCCAGTCCACGGCGAACAGGATACCCATAGAGCCCGGCAACGACAGCGCCAGGATCACACCCCCGGCCCGGGCGTGCCCGAGGACGTTCGCCCGCGCCGTCGCGGCCCCGAACGCCAGTGGCCCGACGAGGTAAAAGAGGACGAAGTCGCGAGACCTATGATATCCTCGTAGGGGTAGCTGCCGACCGTCAACCCCAACACGCCGGTGAGGAAGGCGAGCACCACCCCACGACGAACAGCGCGGACGCGCCGAGCGAGAGCCACCCGAAGGACGCTCGCTGTGCCAGGTAGAGGCCGACGGCCCCCGGTACCAGGAACAGGACCGCGAACAGTACCATCGACCAGATGATCTGGAACACTGCCATTCCGGAGTTCTCGGTGAGCAACATCGGCGAGGCGACCATCAACACCCCGAACAACGCTCCACCGAACATCCCTCGGAACCCCAGTGCACTCGTGACGCGGCTGTCAGCACCCATGTCGACTGCCAATACCGTCAACCGCTAAAAACGTTCTCGGGATTGTCAATTATCGCCCGCCTTTCAATAAATCCTCGCTCCGTGAACCTCAGGTCGTCTCGCGGCCCTCGACGATCTGGCCGTAGTCCCTGATGGTCATCAGGTCGAAGCCGATGACCGTCCAGGCGAGGCCGAACGGGACGCCGACGACCAGCGCCGAGAGGACGGTGCTCTGGATGCCTGCCACGTCCATGGCGAGGGTGCCGAGAAACGTCGCGGGCAGGGCCGCCGCCAGCAGCACGCCGCCCGCGCGAGCGTGGAGCAGAACCTCGGCCCTGGCGGTCGCGGTTCCGAACCCGACCGCACCGACGACCATCAGGGCCGCGGCACCCTGGGCGAGCACGTCCTCGAACGGGACGGCGACGTCCGTCGCGGTCAGCAGACCCTCGACGATGGTCAACAGGAGTCCGACGGCGAGGACCGCCGCCCCTGCCCGACCGGGAATCCCGAGCGCGTCCCGCTGGGCGAGGTACAGGCCGGCGACGCCCGCCAGGAAGAAGACGAACGTCACCAGCACTGCCCGCGTCGCTACCCCGGCCAGGACGGCTGACGGACCGCCTGCGAGGAGGCTACTCAGCACCAGGAGCAACAGGGGAAACAGGACGCCGCCGATCAGACTGACGAACCCGAGCGAACTGGGCAGTCGTTTACTCATTGAGAGGAATTAGAACGTATTAAATTAAATAACTTATGGGAGCAAAAAGATTAGAAACACCAGGGAATCCACCAAGCGCACTCCGGGCCAACGCCGTCCGGCGGTCCCATGCTGGAGAAGACTGTTTCGAGGGCGGACTCGGCTCCGGGACTCGCGGCGGCCGGCGTGGCGACCATCGTGAGCGCAACGAGCATGGCGAGTACCGCGAGGACGCGCGTCGGACTGACCGATTTTCTCATGCTAGGAAAATAGATACGGGGTTTGTAATAAAGTAAGTTTTGGGCAACTACTTAGTATTAGTGGAACATGAAATGAATAAAACACGAGTGGATGACAGCTTCCGCGCCGGGCAGTTCAGCGGACCTCGAAGCCGTCGATTACCTCGTCACAGTCGGGACACGAGACCAGTGCCGTCCCGGTACGCTTCGAGTCCAGCGGCTTACTGCCACGGGTCTCGCGCACGCCGGCCGAACCGATCAGGTCGGAACCACAGTATGGACACTCTCGCACGGTGAATCACCCCATGTGGGAACAGTTGACGATCCCGTCGACAGGTATTAAGACCTGTGGCCGCCGGTCACTCGGGCAACGCCTCGCGGGCGTTCTCCACGGCAGCGGCTTTGTTCGCCGGGTAGGCCTCGACCTTCGCGCGAAAGTTGATGCCCTCGCCCTGCCTGACCTCGCCGCCGTAGGCCGCCTGCTTGTCGAACCGCAGGAACAGCGAGCAGTTGTCGTCGACCCGCTGGTCCAGTTCGTCGTGGATCTCCCGGCGACTGTCCTCGTCCAGTTCCGCGACCCGTTCGAGGACGTGCCGGACGTCGTCGGCGTTCTCGACCCGCGCCGAGAGGACGAGGATGCGGTCGCCGTGGTGGCCCTCCGACTCCGCGCGCTCGACGGAATGGTCCTCCGGCAGGAACGTCCGCAGGGCCTGCTCGACGCGCTCGTCGTCCTCCGTGGCGTAGCAGAACGCCCGCAGGTCGACGTAGTGGAAGGGGACGGCGGCCATCGCCCGATCTCTCACTCCGCGTCGTCGGCGGCTTCCAGTTGCTCCTCGGGGACGCCCGTCTCCTGGCCCTCCTCGAAGCTGACCGTGTAGGTGGAGTCGCCGAACATGGTGTCCATCACCTGCGTGACGGTGCCCTCCTCGCCGTCGAACTCGCTGTGCTTGTCGTGCAGTACGACCCTGTCGTCTTCCTCGAAGCTCATGTCCCCGAGTAGCCCGCCTCCGCTAAAAAGGCGACTGGTTCGGGCCGCCGGTCGACGGTCGAGGCCCTGCCGCCCCGGACGAGAGCCGGGACGGCCCCGTGGAACTACGGTCAGACCGAGTCCGCGACCTCCAGCAGTTCCTGGTAGCGGTTGCGGATCGTCACCTCCGACACCTCGGTGGCGTCGCTGACCTCTGCCTGGGTGACCGACTCGTTGGTGAGCCGCGGCGCCACGTACAGCGCCGCCGCGGCCATCCCGACGGGGCTCTTGCCGCTGTGTACCCCCTCGGCTTTGGCGTCACGCAGGAGGTCGCGGGCCAGCATCCGCGCCTCGCTGGAGACGTCCAGTTCCGAGGCGAACCGTTCGACGTACTCTTCGGGGTCGGCCGGTTCGATGGCCAGGCCGAGTTCGCGGGCCAGGTACCGGTAGGTCCGCTGGACCTCCGTGCGGTCGACCCGGCTGACGCCCTCGAACTCGTCGAGCGAGCGCGGGACCGACGCTTGCCGGGCGGCGGCGTACAGCGCGGCCGTCGCCATCCCTTCGATGGAGCGGCCAGGGAGCAGGTCCTCCTCCAGCGCGCGCCGGTAGACGACCGACGCCGACTCCCTGACGGTCTCGGGCAGGCCCAGCGCGGAGGCCATGCGATCGATCTCGCCGAGCGCCTGTTTGAGGTTGCGCTCGCGGGCGTTCCGGGTGCGGAACCGTTCGTCCCACGTCCGGAGCCGCCGGAGCGTCTCGCGGCGCTCGCCGGTGATCGGCTGGCCGTACCCGTCCTCGTTCTTCCACCCGACGGTCGTCGACAGCCCCCGGTCGTGCAACAGCTCGGTGGTCGGTGCCCCGACGCGGCTCTTGGCGTCTCTCTCCTCGGCGTCGAACGCGCGCCATTCCGGGCCGCGATCGATCTCGTCGGCACTGACGACCAGCCCACAGTCCTCGCAGACGCGCTCCGCACGGGACTCGGCCTCGACGATCGAACCGTCACACTCCGGGCACGCCGGGCCCTCGGTCGCTCGCTCGCGGTCGTCCGTCCGTTCGATGGTCCGGGTCATGGTGTACGTGAGCCGGCCAACGGTCTTCGGGGTCCGTCTGGACCTTCTGACCGAAGATACCTTAGTGTTTCGCCAACGCCAATTTTCGATAGCCGAATTTCTTTTCCGCCGTACCGTCAGGGAGTTCGCCGTCCCCGTTCTCGACCACTCCGAAGAATTATCCCGTGGACGCACCAATCCGGTGGCATGACCAGTTTCCGCACGTACCGGACGCACCGGCCCCGCCCGGGCGAACCATGACCACCGTCGACGAACTGTCGTACCTCGCCGAAGAGGCCCGGCGCGCGTCCGAACGGCTCTACCACGACATGCGCGAGCGCCACGGCGAGGTCA
The DNA here is from genome assembly GCA_003021085.1 of Halobacteriales archaeon QS_1_68_20. Lineage (GTDB taxonomy): Archaea > Halobacteriota > Halobacteria > Halobacteriales > PXRE01 > PXRE01. The sequence continues at coordinate 98,963 of PXRE01000014.1, forward strand.
TGGAACCGGAACTCGTCCGCCGGGTGTCCCGGCCGCACTTCCGGCGAGCGGTCGACCGCGGGAGCGAGTCCGGCAGTCCCTACGGCGTCCACACCATCGTCTACCGGGAGTTGGGCGACCTCCTGCTGGTCCGGCACGAACCGGTCGACATGTGGGTGCTCCCCGGCGGCGAGGTCGGTGCCGAGGAGTCCTTCCGGGAGGCCGCCGCCCGGGAACTCCGGGAGGAGGCCGGCGTCGAGGCCGAGTACGACGGCCTGGCGATGCTGCTGGACGTGACGATCCACTGCGGCGACTACGAGACCGCGGGGTACGTTCCCGTCTACGCCGCAGAGGCCACTACCGACGAACCCGAGGTGAGCGACCCCGACGGCGAGATCACGGACGCGCAGTGGTTCGACGAGTTGCCCGAGGACACCCGCGACCGCTGGGCCATCGAAGAGTGGCGCGAGCGGAAACTCTAGGCGGGTTCCCCGAACGACTCGCCTTCGTTGGCCTGTAACCGCCTGACGGCGGCGCGAGCGTTGCCGGCGTCGTAGCCGAACACCACGTTCTCCCCGTAGGCGTCCGCGACTTCCGCCGCCTTCACGAGGTTCTCGACGTCCACGTCGACGGCGTACAGTTCGACGCTGAACGGGGCGGGGAGCAGGTCCGCGAAGCCGCTGGCGATGGTCTTCAGCCAGTAGGTCGTCGAGTAGGCCATGTCATACAGCGGGACGACGAACTCGTCGACGTGGGTCGAGAGGGCGTCGACGTCGATGCCCGCCCGCTCGTAGAGGTGGCCGGGATACGGGTCGGGGAACAACGTGAGGTAGACGCGCCCCGGGATGCGGTCTGCCGCTTCTGCCACGAACGACTCGATGACGGAGGCGCGCCACGCCTGGCGATCCTCGTAGTCGCTCGCGGCGAAGCGCTCGTCACAGCGGTCGCAGTGGCAGTACTCCGGGCGGGCGAAGCCGACGTCGTCCAGGCGCACGTCGCCGTTGGCCTCGGCGCAGGCCTCGATTATCGAGAGCATCCCCTCGCGGTAGTCGTCGTTGGTCGGACAGACGTACGTCCAGTCGAAGTACGTGCGCTCGCGGGTGGCAGGATTGCCCTCGTCGTCGACGGAGACCAATCCGGGGTCGTCGGCGGCGTTGTTGTCCCCGAAACAGGAGACCATGTTCACGGCGCCCGGCACGGGTTCGGTCTGGCGGCCGGTCACGTCCTTGACCTCGTAGAAGGGGAGGTCGAACTCCGGCCACTCCGTCTCCTCGACGTTCCGCGTCACGACGCCGTACATGCCCGCCCATCGGGGGCGACCCGTGGTAAGTAGTTCGTTCCCGGATCCACCCCGTCCGCTTTCGGGCCGCATCACCGTCCAATCGTTTTACATTCTTTAGATATATCAGTAGAATTATTTTATAATTTATACTAAGAAAGTATTTTACCTAACTTTGTGCAAATTGACCACGGGGGTACGAAAGATGAACCGACGAAAGCTCCTCAAGCGTCTCGGTGCCGCGAGTACCGTCGCCATCGCCGCCGGTACGGCGAGTGCGAACCGCCAGGACACGCCCTACACGGGGTCGGGCCAGCTGCAAGTGAAGCTCCCCGACACCGACGAGGTCGTGACCCTGGACGACGACTGCATCTGCGAGGACGGGTGTACCAGTTGTTACTGTCCGTGTGACGCCTGTCTCTGTTGACCGTCGCCGTGACCGGGCATCGGCCTCCGGACGACCGTTTTTTGCGGGACCGTCGGACCGATCTCGACGGGGCGTACGGCGACTGCTGGCTACTCCACCGCGAGGTGGGCGGCGATGTCCTCGCGGACGATGGTCTCGCAGTACGCACAGCGGACGCCGTCGTCCAGCACCGAGAATCGGGTCTCGACGGGTTCGTCCGCGTTGGTGATGCAGTCCGGCGTCGGGCACTCCAGGACGCCGATCACCCTGTCGGGCCGCTCGACGGACTGCTTGTCGACCACCTCGAAGTCACGGACGATGTTGATGGTCGCCTCGGGGGCGATCAGCGAGAGGACCTCGACCTCGTCCTGGCTCAACTCGCGGTCCTCGACCTTGACGACGTCCTTGCGGCCGAGGCGCTCGCTGGGGACGTTCATCCCGACCGAGACCGTCTCGCCGCCGGCGCCGTCGATGCCGAGGACGGCCAGGACGTTCAGCGCCTGCCCGGCGGTGACGTGGTCGACGACGGTGCCGTTCTCGATCTTGCTGACGCGGAGTTGCCGGTCGCTCATGATTCCTCCAGGAGCAGGTCCAGCAGCGCCATGCGGACGGGGACGCCGTTGTGCGCCTGCTGGAAGTAGCGGGCGTGGTCGGTCCGGTCGACGTCCGGTGCGATCTCGTCGACCCGCGGCAGGGGGTGTAGCACCACGAGATCGTCGTCCGCGGCGGCCAACGTCTCCTCGTCGATCCTGTACTGCCCGGCGACCGCACGGTACTCGTCCTCGCCGGGGAACCGCTCGCGCTGGATGCGCGTGACGTAGAGGGCGTCCAGCGACGGCAGAACGTCCGACAGGTCGGCGTGTTCCTGCACACTGGCGCCCGCCTCGTGGAGGTCGTAGCGAACCCCGCGCGGGAGTCGCAACGACTCGGGGCTGACGAAGTGCTGGTCGACGTCGAAGTTCGCCAGCGCGTGCGCCAGCGAGTGAACCGTCCGGCCGTACTTCAGGTCGCCGACGATGCCGATGGACAGGCCGTCCAGGCGCGCGTTCTCCCGGAGCGTGTACAGGTCCAGCAGCGTCTGGGAGGGGTGGTGGCCCGCCCCGTCGCCGGCGTTGACGACTGGGACGCCCACGTACTCGCTGGCCATCTTCGCCGCGCCCTTCCGGGGGTGCCGGAGGACGATGGCGTCGGCGTACCCCTCGACGACGCGGACGGTGTCCGCCAGGCTCTCGCCCTTCTCGACGCTGGTTGACTCGACGTGACCCATGTCCACCACGTCGCCGCCCATCCGTTTCATCGCGGTCTCGAAGCTCATCTTCGTCCGGGTGCTCGGCTCGAAGAAACACAGCGCCAGCAGTTCGTCGGCGTGGCGCTCCCGCACGGCCGCGGGGTCGGCGTCCATCTCTGCGGCGCGGTCGAGGACTGCTTCGATCTCCCCCCTGGAGAGCTGTTTCGTCGTGAGCAGGTGGTCCTGCCGCATCACGAACTGGTGGTCCCCGCGGACCCTTGAACTTCCCGCAACGTGGTCCGCAGGTGAAACCAAGGTGCCCGAGTGGCGGTCCCGGTGTCCGCTTGGCAGCGACCAGAGAGCCACCGCTCACCTCCGTTCGCGGGCGTCCAGTGCACCAGGCGTGGGCAAACCGGATTGCGGTGTGACTCGACCCCCGTTTCGTCGCCAGCGACCGTATCGAAACCCTTACTCCCGCTGCGGGGTTGGCTCCGGGCATGAGCGACACGTCCGTCGATCCCGAGGAGGTCCGCCACGTCGCCGACCTCGCCCGGGTCGACCTCGACGAGGACGACGTCGAACGGTTCGCCGAACAGTTCGGCGACATCCTCGCGTACTTCGAGACCCTCGACGAGGTGCCCGAGGTCGAGGCCGAACCGGATCTCGTGAACGTCATGCGCAGCGACGAGGTGGGTGAGTGCCTGAGCCAGGAGGAGGCGCTGGCCAACGCCCCCGAGACCGAGGACGGCTACTTCAAGGGGCCGAACGTCTCATGACCGCCGAATCACTCGTCGCCAGCCGGCGACTCGCGCTTCGTGCTCACGCTCGCCACCGGAGGTGTCTCGCGTGACCGACCTCAACGCCTTCGTCACCCGCGAGCGCGTCGAGGGTGCCGAGGACGGCCCCCTCGCCGGCAAGACCGTCGCCGTCAAGGACAACATCTCCACGGAGGGCGTGGCGACGACCTGCGGATCGGACATGCTGGCGGACTACGTGCCCCCCTACGACGCCACCGTCGTCCAGCGCCTGAAGGACGCGGGCGCGACCATCGTCGGGAAGGCCAACATGGACGAGTTCGGGATGGGCACGACCACCGAGACCTCCGCCTTCGGCCCGACGCTGAACCCCCACGACGAGGACCGCGTCCCCGGTGGCTCGTCCGGCGGGTCGGCGGCCGCCGTCGCCGCGGACGAGGCCGACCTCGCACTCGGGTCGGACACCGGCGGGTCGATCCGCTGTCCGGCGGCGTTCTGCGGCGTCGTCGGCATCAAGCCCACCTACGGCCTCGTCTCGCGGTACGGCCTCGTCGCGTACGCCAACTCCCTGGAACAGATCGGTCCCATGGCGCCGACCGTCGAGGAGGCCGCCGCGCTACTGGACGTAATCGCCGGCCCCGACGAGCGCGACGCCACCACCCGCTACGACACCCGCGACGGCCACCCCACCGAGGAGACGACCTACGCCGACGCCGTCGACGGCGACGTCGAGGGCCTGGAGATCGGCGTCCCCACGGAACTGGTCGAGGGTGCAGACGAGGCCGTCACCGAGACGTTCTGGGACGCCCTGGCCGACCTCGAAGCCGCTGGCGCCACCTACGAGGAGGTCAGCCTCCCTTCCGTCGAGCACGCCGTCGAGGCCTACTACGTCATCGCCATGTCCGAGGCCTCTTCGAACCTCGCGCGGTTCGATGGGGTACGCTACGGCAGTTCGGGCGGGTTCGACGGCAACTGGAACGAGGCGTTCTCGGAGGCCCGCTCGGAGGGCTTCGGCGAGGAGGTCAAGCGCCGCATCCTGCTGGGCACGTACGCCCTCTCGGCGGGCTACCACGACAAGTACTACAAGCAGGCCCAGGACGCCCGCTCGTGGCTCAAGCGGGACTTCGACGAGGCGTTCGAGGAAGTGGACGTGCTGGCCTCGCCGACGATGCCCGTCCTCCCGATGGAACTCGGCGAGAGCCTGGAGGACCCCCTGACGATGTACCTCGCGGACGCCAACACCGTCCCCGTCAACCTGGCGAACCTCCCGGCCATCTCGGTGCCCGCGGGGAAAGCCGACGGCCTGCCGGTCGGCCTCCAGCTCACGGGGCCGAAGTTCGGCGAGGAGACGGTGATCCGGGCGGGGAGCGCGCTGGCGTAACGGTCCCATTTGGGAATGGGATAATCCGTATCATTTGATTTTTACTGTTGATGATGGTGATAATACGTACTTTGCGACAAGTGCAGACTCTGCTGGGGGTGATTCTGGAGGATCTCATTTTGATATCAACGCTGATGGAAATGCAGTTGTGGCTGGCATCCACTATGGAAATAATGGCAGTAGCGCCTTTGCAACCCCGATAGACCAAAGTTCAAGTGAATTCAACTTCGTAGTCCCATAATATAGAGTTCACAATATGGCCTCTGAGCAGATTCTTAACAAGAGGAGGGTAATATTGCGTTAAGATGAATCGCCGCCAGGCCCTCGCTTTCGTCGGTTCGGCCACCGCATCCTCGGTGGGTGTCTCGCAACGCTGGGATCCGACTCGCCGGACGGGTACCTCCGGCCGGACGACGATCCCGAGACGGTCCCCGAAGCCTTGCAGTGCGACCACGAGGAGTTCGAACGGTACGGTTCGTGGATCGACCCCGAGGAGTACAGTACGGCGACGCCGAGAGGGACGGTGACCGACTGTTCACGTTGCGGGTGAACGACCTCACGTTCGAACGCGGCGACACCGTCGAAGTCACCCTGACCAACACGAGCGGTGAGGAACAGGGAATCGCGAACCCGGCGAAACTCAACGTCGAGGTCTACACCGAGGCCGGGTGGCAGGACGTCCGCGGCTGGAAGGACGGGTTCGCGCGACCGATAACGGACGAACTGCGGAACTTCCCCGCCGGAGCGAAACAGGAGTGGTCCTTCGAGTTCGACGAGGCGGGCGTCGTCGACCTGGGGTGGAACCCGGAGCAACTGACGGTGTGCCCGGGGTTGCCGGCGGGCCGCTACCGGTTCGCCAGCGCCGCGCCCGGGTTCCTCGACGTCGCGGTGGAGTTCGACCTCGTCGAGTGATTGGCGGGGCGTCGGCTACCCGGCGGAGTACTCCCAGAACCGCGATTCCGACCTAGTACTCCTCGTAGGCCAGCGTCATGATCCACTGCGAGAAGGCGTCGCTGTTGGGGTCGACCTCCTCCTCGCCGATGAACGGCGAGAGCTTGTCCCCGGCCATCAGAAGCGAGAAGTCCAGGTCCCGGGGCGCGGGCGTCAGGTAGTAGGTGTTGTGGCCCTCGTAGACCGTCTCCTCGCGCTGGATGAGTCCCTGCTCGGCCAGCGAGTCGACGATCCGACTGCCCTTCCGCGAGGAGACCTCCAGTTCCTTCCAGAAGTCCGACTGGTGGATGCCTCCGGTGTCGCGGATCAACTCGAGTCCGCGGCGGTCGTCCTCCGAGAGGTCGGCCTCGGCGTCGGCGACGCTCATACACGTATCACGTCGACCGGCCTGTTTAAAGTTGCTCCTCCGGGCGCGCCAGCGCCGCCACGGGGGCGAACTCGGTCGAACACGGCGGCCCGTCGGCGAATTCGAACCGCGAGGTGCCGTCGTCGTACAGCGCCAGCAGCGACGACGACCGCGTCCCGAAGCCCTCGCCCTCGCGGTGGACGCAGACGCCGTACTCGTGGTCGCCCACGGCGTCGGCGGCCCGGTCCAGCCAGTCGTCTGCTGACTCGCCCGGTTCGGGTTCCAGGGCCGCCCCGAATCGCCGGGCGTCGTGAGCCTGGCGCTCGCCGGCGTCCGCGCGGCCCGGCGGGATTACGAACTCGCCGTCCGCGCCGACGTTGACGACGACGTGGACCCCCGGCTGGAAGTTCCGCACCGAGAGCGCGCCGTCGTACTCCAGATAGACGGCGGCCACCTCGTCGGCCAGCACGAGGTTGAACCCGGCGTAGTCCTCGGCCTCGACCGACCGCTCGACGAACCGTGCGGCGTCCTCCGCCGAGCGGTGTCGCAGTGCCTCCCGGACCAGCAGGCCGCGCGAGCGGTCGCCCTCAAGGTCGACCCAGCGGTTCGTGATGGCCGCGAAGACGCCGTGCTCGTTGTAGCCGAGCCAGGTCCCCCCGGCCTCGCGGTCCCGTGGCGCGACGACCCGGGGGTCCTCCTCCAGCAGCGCTGGCGGGTCAGCGGGTCGGTCGAGCAACTCGTCGCGGTTGGCCGCCGCGACCACGGGTGCGTCCGCGAACACCTGCCAGGCGAGTACGAGCGTGCACACGAACCGGGGTAGGGACTACGCCGGTTTAAATGTCGCTTCGCCGGAACCGTGTGCACGACCCGATTTCATTCTCGGTGACGGTTACCGCCATTCCCTACTCCCAGGTAGCGTCCGCCGAGGTGACGACGACCCGTGGGGCGGACGGTGACTTACCATCATCCAGGCGATAACCCGACGAATAGTACGGAAGCGAATAGCACGGACAACGGAACCGCTACGTCCGACCGAATTGAATGTTCGGACACACCTGCCGATCTATCCTAAAAACACGTCGTTTGGATATTCCTTTCACTCGTTACCGGTGCCTTGAAACGTAGCCCTGCGGTACAGGAGGACAATGACGCTGCGCGTGTCGAACACGCTCACGGGAGAGACCGAGCCGTTCGAACCCCTGAACGACGACCAGGTCCTCCTGTACCTCTGTGGGTTGACGACCTCCGACCCCGCTCACCTCGGGCACGCGCGCACCTGGGTCCACACCGACATCGTCCACCGCTGGCTGGAGCACGTCGGCTACGACGTCCGCCACGTCGAGAACTTCACGGACGTCAACGAGAAGATCGTGGCCCGGGTCGGCGAGGACGGCGACAGCGAGGCCGAGGTGGCCCGCAACTACATCGAGTCGTTCCTGTCGCACATGCGCGCGCTGAACCTGAAGCGGGTCGACGTATACCCCAGGGTCACCGAGCACGTTCCCGAGATAATCGAGATGATCGAGGCGCTGATCGAGCAGGGCTACGCCTACGAGTCCAACGGGTCGGTGTACTTCGACGTCACGACCTTCGACGAGTACGGTAAACTCTCGAACCAGCAGGTCGACGAGATGGAGGCCCAGGGGCCCGAAGACGAGCGCGCCGAGAAGCGCCACCCCCAGGACTTCGCGCTCTGGAAGGCCGGTGGGGTCGGACCCGAAGAAATCGAGGAGCACCGCCACGAGGAGGCCGCTCCCGCCGAGGAGGCGGCCGAGACCGCGATGACCTTCGACTCGCCGTGGGGCGAGGGCCGTCCAGGCTGGCACATCGAGTGCTCGGCCATGTCGACGACCCACCTCGGGGAGACCTTCGACGTCCACGTCGCGGGCCGGGACCTCGTGTTCCCCCACAACGAGAACGAGGTGGCCCAGAGCGAGGCCACCACGGGACAGCAGTTCGCCCGCTACTGGCTCCACACGGGGATGCTCCGGGTCGAGGGCGACGAGGACGAGGAGAAGATGTCCTCCAGCCTCCAGAACTACTTCGCGCTGGAGAACGCCCTCGAGGAGTTCGGCCCCGACGTGCTCCGGACGTTCTTCATGTCGGCCGTGTACGACGCCGACCAGACGTTCAGCGAGGACGCCATCCAGGAAGCCGGCGAGCGCTGGGAGCGCCTGGAGCGCGCCTACGAGCGGGCGGTCGAGGCCGCCGACGACGTCGACGCGCACACGACCGTCGAGGACGCCGACCTCCGGACGACCATCGAGGAGACCCGCGAGGCGTTCGCCACTGCGATGAACGACGACTTCAACACCCGCGAGGCGCTGGCCGCCCTGCTGGACCTCGCTTCCGCCGTCCACCGCCACGTCGACGACCACGACGAGTACGACTACCAGGGACTCGCCGGCGCCATCGAGGCGTTCGAGGACCTCGGCGGCGACGCCCTCGGGTTCACCTTCGGCGGCGAGGCCGACGGCACGGTCCAGCTGGCCGACGAACTGATCGAACTCGTCCTGGAGGTCCGCGAGGAGGAGCGCGAGGCGGGCAACTACGACCGCGCCGACGAGTTGCGGGACCGCCTGGGCGACTTCGGGGTCACCGTCGAAGACAGCGACGACGGCCCGGCCTACCGCTACTGATCGGCCGTCTCACTCCGCCATCTCCCTCGCCCGGCGCGCCAGCGCCGCCAGCGCCCCGCCGGCCGCGACGGCCGCCGAGACGACGCCGAACCCAGGGGTCGCCTCCCACTGGGTCGAGTCGCCGGTCGGTTCGCCGCCGGGATCGTCGCCGGATTCGCCGAACAGCGACGGCGTCGTGTCGGTCACCGACACGGTCGTCCGGGTAGTCGCGTCGGCCCCGGCGTCGTCGACGACGCGGAGGCGGACGGCGTACTCGCCCGCCTCCTCGAACGCGTGCGAGAGCGTCTGGCCGTCGCCGTCGACGTTCCCGTCGTCACCGACGTCCCACTCGTAGTGGACGATGGTACCGTCGGGGTCCGTCGAGCCCTCCGCGTCGAAGATCACCTGCTCGCCGACCGACGGTTCGGCGGGCGAGACGTCCACGGCCGCCTCCGGCGGGTCGTTCGGCCGGACCGTCACGGTGACGCTCGTGGTCGCCGTGGGTTCGACGACCTCGAACGTGACCGACGCGCCCACCTGGGGGTTGGCAGGCCGCGTCTCGACGGTCGGCGCCGAGGGGCCGTCTTCCGGCGTCGGTGGCGTGCCGCCCCCTGGGATCGGTTCTCCCCCCAGGTAGGTGAAGCGGTTCGCGACGCCCTGCGGTGAGCGGACCCAGGAGGTGCCGGGAGCGACCGGCTGGACGGATCGGCGGTAGCCCAGGATCGCCATCGGGCAGTCCTCGTAGACCCGTTCGGCGGCGTCGACCAGCGCCTCCCGGCGGCGGGCCGGGTCCATCGCCTCTCGGGCGCTTTCGAGGGCGGCGTCCGCGCCCTCGTATCCCGTGGCGTTGTAGACGAACGCGTCGTCGTCGCCGGTCAGATCCGCGCTGTCCGAGTGGAACCACCTGTACAGCGACTCGCCGGAGGGCTGGAACAGTCTCCACCCCAGCACGTAGCAGTCGAACGACTCCGTCCGGAAGGCGTCCCGGATCAGTTCGGCGAACTCGACTACCGCGAGTTCGACGGGGACGCCGATCCGCTGGAGGTCCTCGACCCACTTCCGGTAGGCGTCGCGCCGGGGGGCCGGGTACGCCACCGGGACGGCGACTTCCAGCGTCCCCTGGCCGCCGGCGCCGTCGTTGTCGGTGTGGGCGTCGACCAGGGGTTCGCCGTCGACGTACAGTTCGCGGTTGTCCGGGGCCGTCGTCACGCCGGAGACGGCGTCGTCGAACGAGTACGCGTGGCCGGCGTCGCCCTGGTCCAGCAGGAACGACCGGGCCGCGTCGACGTCGACCGGGGACCCGGACGACCCGGGGAAGGCGTACGTGTCCCCGGGCGGCGACGACGGCCGGAGGTACGAGAACGCGTCCGGGATGGGGAGGTCACCCTCGGCGTGGAAGCCCCGGAAGCCGTGCTCGACGAGGTACCGTTCGTCGAACGCGTTCGCCAGCGTCCGCCGGAGCGCGGCGTCGTCCAGCGGGGTTCGCCGGAGGTTGAACGCGGCGTACTCGAATCCGTCCGAGGGACTCTGGACCAGGTCGACGCCGTTGTTCCCCCGGAGGTCGGCCGCCCTGCTCACCTGGAGGTCGGTCAGCACGGCGTCGGCCTGGCCGGTCCGGACCCTGTCGACCGCCTCGGCCTCGCCGTTCGCCAGCACGACGTCGATCTCCTGCACCGCGTGCGTCGTCGGCCCCAGGGGGTACGAGTGGACGTCGTCGCGCTGGCGGAGCGTGACCCGCAACTCCGATTCGAACCGCTCGACGACGAACGGGCCGCTCCCGACGGGGCCGCCGTTGCGCGACGGCCGGTACTCCTCCGGGGTCGACACCGACGACCAGACGTGCTCCGGCAGGATGGGGAGCGCGAGCAGGCCCTGCCACCGGCCGTCGGGGGCCTCGAACGAGTAGCGCACCCGCCGGTCGTCGACGGCTACCGCCCCGATGAAATCGGAGACGGCCGCGGGCCGGGTGCCGACGAACGGGAACAGCGCGTCGTCCGCCACGTACTCGGCGGTGAACGCCACGTCCTCGGCGGTCACCGGTTCGCCGTCGGTCCAGGTGAGGCCCTCCCGCAGCGTGGCGATGACCGACCGCCTGCCGTCGTTCACCGACCAGTCCTCGAACGCCCAGTGGACCGGTTCGCCGGTCGCGGGGTGGAAGACGAGGCCCTGGTCGTACACCCCTCCAGCACCGCCTGCCGGACGTTCGAGCGGTCGCCGAACGGCGAGAGCGTCTCCACGTGCCGGTTCGTCGCCAGGACGAGTTCCTCGGGTGCCGACCCGTCTGCCGCGGCGACCCCTGCGGCCGACCCCACCGCGGCGGCCCCGAGCAACCCCGCGAACTGCCGTCTCGTCGGTCGCATGACCGCCGGAACTACCGACGTTCACTTAAATCGTGTGGCGTCGCTGAGAGGTCCCGCTCAGCGGCCGAGTTCCTCGTGAGCGGACGCGAGGTGCCGGGAGGCCAGGGCTGACAGTAGCGACAGTTCCCCGGCCAGCGCCCCGGCGGCGACGATCTCGGCGAAGGCGTCGGCGTTCGATCCGGGCGGGTCGCCGCCGCCGGTCACGCCGAGCAGGTCCAGGGCCTCCGACTGGGTGGGGAGTTTCGTCCCGCCGCCGACGGTGCCGACCTGGAGGCTGGCGAGGCTGATCGCGGCGTGGAGGTCGCCCTCCCGCACCTCCGCGGTCGTGATGGCGTTGGACCCCTCCACGACGTGGGCCTCGTCCTGGCCGGTCGCGAGGAACGTCGCCGCGACGACGTTGGCGGCCTGGGCGTTGAATCCCATGCTCCCCGCCTTGGCGCTCCCCACGAGGTTCTTGCGCTCGTTGACCTCCGCGACGTTCTCGGGAGTGGTGTTGAGGCGGTCCTCGACCACCTCCCGGGGGATGGTCACGTCCGCAGTGACGGTGCGCCCGCGGCCCTCGATGGCGTTGATCGCCGCGGGCTTCTTGTCGGTGCAGAGGTTGCCGGAGGTCGCCACCAGCGACGCGGGGGTGTGCTCCTCGACCACCTCGGCGGCCGCCTCGGTTGCGATGGTGGCCATGTTCATCCCCATCGCGTCCTTCGTGTCGTAGTCGAACCGGAGGTAGACGTTCCGGCCGACGACGTAGGGTTCGACGTCCTGCAACTCGCCGTGGCTGGTCGTGGATTCGGCCGCCTCCGCCAGCGCGTCGAAACTGTCGCGGACCCACTCGACCACGTCGGCCGCCTCGGTGACGTCCGCGACCCGGAAGACGGGCGCGCGGGTCATCCCGCGGTCGGTGACGAGGGCGTTCGCGCCGCCGGCCGCGCGGATGGTCGAGCACCCGCGGTTGACCGACGCGACCAGCGCCCCCTCGGTGGTCGCCAGCGGCAGGTAGAACTCGCCGTCCGTGGCCTCGCCCGCAACGGGGAGGGGGCCGGCGACGCCCATCGGCACCTGGAGGCCGCCGACGAGGTTCTCGACGTTGGCCTCCACGTCGGCGGCGTCGAAGCCGTACGCGCCGACCGCGTCGAGGTCGGCGTCGGTCTCGCCCTCGCCGAACCGCCGCCGGGCGGCCGCCGCCGTCTCCGGGTCGGCGTGGTCTTCGAGTTCGTACAGCCGCAGGTCGCCCGACCGCACGCGCTCGGCCAGCGCCTCCGGGTCCGTCTGCTCGCTCATGACGCTACCTGCGGCGGGCAGGGCCTAACCCGCTTCGGTTCGCCGCGGTCCGGCGCCGTCCGCTCGTCCGGATATATGATATATGAATATATTCATATATGCCCGCAGGCGGCGTGCGCGCCTGCCTGGCCCCCGTGTTGCACCGGCGGCGCGCGGAGACGTCCGGGCGGTCCCGGCCACGGTATCGTCCAGAGACCGCACGTGGTCGTTCCGGTCGGCCACCGGGACGGCGCCGACGGCGAACACGGCAGTCGAACACTGAGTCTGGAGTACACTAGGTATAGGGAACGTTCACAATGGTAAGGAGTGACAACCCTTTTCTGCCAGGGGGTTCCATTGGCACGGGTATGCGGGAGACGTACGTCCGACTGTTGTGTCCCGAGTGCAAGAAGGACTGGGAAGCCGCCCCCGACGAGTTGCCGGAAGCCACCGACGACTTCGACTGTCCGGGCTGTGACGCCAGTCGCCGAACCGCCGAGTTCACCCGGACCGACCACGACCTCCAGACGCTGAAGCAACTCGGCTAGCTGGTGGACGAGCGCGCCCCGCAGGCCGCACACTGGAGCATCAGCGCACCTTGCTCGCGCTCCAGGTCCGTGTCCGGGAGGCCGCACTCGGGGCAGCGGACGAACTGCCCGGTGTACTCGTCGACGGCGTCGGCGATGCGGTCGTCGTCGAACTCGCCGGTCAGCCGCGCGCGGCCGCTCTCGTCGATGTGGCCACTGGTCCCCAGTTCGTTCTGGAGGAACTGCATCACGTGCTCTTCGTTCCGGTCCAGCCGCCGGAGCGTGTCCTGGAAGTTCTCGTAGACGGTGACGTTGCCCTCCTGGCGCACCTCGGGGTCGGGCAACTCGAAACGGTCGTCGCCCGCCTCGATGTCCGGCGTCCGTTCGAGCGCACGCTCGAGGCTGTCCTCGTACTCCATACGTGCACGTGCGACTGGCCACCTGAAAAATTTTTCAGACCGACCCCGCTGACTCCATCCCGCCCGACGACCGGTCGAGCCGGATCGATCCATGTTACCACCTCACGTACACGTCGAGAATATAATAATACATATACAAAGATCTATGTATTTATCTATATATGGTTGAAAGATCCCCGGGCTATCCGCACCGGTAACGGCTGGCTACGGGGTGGAACCGGAGGAGGGCGGGACGGGGGACTCCGCCCGTCCGTCCCCGTTAACCGGTTGCTACGGCGCTCCGAACGCGGGTAAGAGAACTCCTGAAAGTGCCGTGTTACCGCTCCACAAACCTATAGACGGGGGTGTGTTAACGCGACTCAAGATAATAATATAATCCTCCAATCGTTAGGATGGGATGCTATGAAGAAGCAGGAGCTCATTCACCTGCACGGATTGCTCGCCGAGGTATCGAACCACTTCGAACACCGACACGACCGTGAGATCGACCTGGAGAAGTACGAGTCACAGGGAGTACGCCCGACGTCGATCCACAAATCGAAGACGGATCACAAGGACGCCGTCTTCGCGCTCGCCGAGGGCATCACGACCGCGATGGCCGACCGCGCCGAGAGCGAAACCGTTCCTGCCGCTGCCGACTGAACCGGTGCGTTCTACTCCGCCGAACGTAACGAACCCCCAGTCACGCGTATCCTCGACGCTACGACCCGCTGGTCGTCCTGGGCGGCCGCGACGGGTGGACGATAGTTACCCCCAGCACCCGCTGTGGCTCGGTACGGGCGTGTCGCCCCCTGACCCCTGTCGTCTCGCCGTGCCGTTCACTCGATGAGGTCCTCGAACTCCGGCAGGACGTCCTCGTCGTCCTCGCCGGACGGCTCCGCGTCGACCGACTCCTCCTCGGTGTCGGACTCCTCGCTCTCGTCTTCAAGGACCTCGACTTCGAGGACCGATAGCGGAATGTTGTCGAGTCGCTGGCCGATCTCCTTGCGCGCGATTCGCGCGGCGTGCTCCTCGCGCTCGACGTTGAAGACCGTCATCTCCAGTTCCAGCGCGACCAGCGCTTCGTCGGCCACGATGAAGGCGGGCGGCAACTCCTCGCCGCTCGGCGAGGTGCGCTCGCCCATGTTGATCTCGACGTAGTTCAGGTCCGGATTCAGCATCTCGCCCGTCTTCGAGATGGCGATCCGGACCGCCTCGTCCGGCGTCTCTACGTCGTAGACCGGAACGGCGGCTTCGACGACGACTCTGCAGTTCATACCACCCGTGGTTTTAGAGGTCCAGTAGTATGAAGGTTAGCCCTCTGGACCGAGAGACGCCAACACCGCCGATTTCGTAGACGTAGCCGGGAAATTCCGAACAGATCCGTGGCCCAGACAGACGATCCAGGCACACTCTTCGAGCCCCGCCCTCAGTTCCCGTCGGACCCCCACTCTCCGTCGAGACGTTCCCGGACTGCCTCCCGGTCGACGGTCCCCGACGGGGTCCGGGGGAGCGCGTCCGCGACGGCCCACGTCTTCGGGACCTCGTACGGCGCGAGGCGCTCGCGGCAGTGGGCGGCCAGGTCCCCGGTGTCGACGGCCCCCTCCGGGACGACGAGCGCCGCGACCCGCTGGCCCCACTCGGGGTCGTCCAGGCCCACCACGGCGGCGTCGGATACGGCGGGGTGCTCGCGGAGGGCGTCGACCACGGTCTCCGGGTGGACCGTCTCCCCGCCCGTCACGACGGCGTCGTCCATCCGGCCGAGCACCCACAGGCGGCCGTCCTCGTCCCGGTAGCCCAGGTCGCCCGTGTGCAGGCCCCGGTCGGCGAACGCCTCCCGGGTGGCCCCCTCGTCCAGATACCCCGGTGTGATCGTGGGACCGTCCACGACGAGTTCGCCGACCTCGCCGGGGTCGCAGACCTCGTCGCCGTCGACGACCGTCACGTCGGTCGTCACCAGCGGTTGGCCGACAGTGTCCGGGTGGTCGAACGCCTGGTCGGGGGTCGCCGTCGCCACCTGGCTGGCCGCCTCCGTCAGCCCGTAGGTCGGGTGGACGGGGACGCCCTGCCGCTCGCACCGCTGGACCAGTTCCGGGGGCGTCGGCGCGCCGCCGACCAGGACGAATCGCAGGTCCGACGACGGGTCCCACCCCGCATCGAGCAACCGCTTGAGCATGGTCGGGACCAGCGAGACGCCCGTCACGTCGTAGTCCGCCAGCACACGACGGGTCTCGTCGGCGTCGAACGAGCGCTGGAGGACGACCGCGGTGCCGTACAGCGTCGACCGAATTAGAGGTGCCAGCCCGCCCATGTGGTAAGTCGGGAGACACACCAGCCAGCGGTCCCCGCGCTGGACCCCGAGCCTGAACGCCGAGGCCGTCGCGGAGGCGACGAGGTTGCCGGCGGTCAGGCGAACCCCTTTCGGCGCGCCGGTGGTCCCGGAGGTGAACACGATCACCTGCACGTCGTCGCGGCCCCGCTGGACCGGGACCGCGGGGGGGTCGGCAGATTCGGCCCCCTCCGCTTCGGCATCCAGCGATTCTACGGGCGCCTGCCCGGGTTCGTCGACCGAGGCGACCGGGCAGTCCGCCACCTCGACGGCCAGCGTTTCGGTGTCGCGCTCGCAGACGAGCAGGTCCAGGTCGGCGCGGTCGACCTGGTCGTGGAGTTCGCCGGGGGCGAGTTCCGGATTCAGCAGGACCAGCGTCGCGTTCAGCCGCATCGCGGCGTGGACCGTCCGGACGACGGCGACCCGGGTGTCCACCAGGAGGCCGACCTGGCTCCCCGACGTGGCGCCGAGCGCGGCGAGTTCGGCCGCAGTGCCGTCGACTGCCGCGTCGAGGTCCCGGTAGGTCCACGTCCGGCCGTCGTCGGCGTCGACCAGCACGGTCCGGTCCGGAGTCGCGGCGACCCTGTGGGTGAGCAGGTCCCGGGTTGGCCAGTCGACGGGGGCGCGCATCAACCTCCCCCCAATCCTCCGTCTCCCGGCGGTTCGACCCCGGTTCCGGGACGCTGCGGGACCTTGATCTCGCCGTCGCGGACCGGCGCGGGGTCGGGCGCGAGGTCCCCGGCGAACCGGTCGGCGGTCGCCAGCCCGCAGGCCGGCACCCGGGGGAGGCTGGCGGCGACGTGGACGGCCGCTGTCCGGCCGTAGACGGCGTCGACGGCCGTGGTGACGACGGGGGCGACGCCGGTCGAGAGCGCCTGGCCGGCGGCCTCGCGGGCCAGGTCCGGGCCGCCGACGCTGGCGGGCTTGATCACCGCCACGTCCGCGGCCTCGGCCGCCAGGACGGCCTCGATGCCGGCCTTGGCGATGGACTCGTCGACCGCGACGTCGACGGGGCCGCCCCGCAGGGCGTGGAGTCCCCGGAGGTCGTCGGCCGGCAGCGGTTGCTCGACGTAGGCGACGTCGTACTCGGCGAAGGCCGACAGCGCCCGCCGGGCCTGGGTGCGCCGCCAGGCCCCGTTGGTGTCCGCCCGGAGTTCGATGCCCTCGCCGACCGCCTCCCGGACCGCCCGGACGCGCTCGACGTCCTCCGCGACCTTCCGGGCGCCGACCTTGACCTTCAGGCAGCCGAACCCGGCGTCGACGGCCCGCCGCGCCGCGGCCGCCGTCTCCACCGCGGGGCCGTCCCCGACGGTGGCGTTGACGGGGACGTACTCCACCGGCCGGTCGCCGCCGAGGTGGCGGTACAGGGGGACGCCCGCCGCCCGCGACCGGGCGTCAGCGAGCGCGAGCGAGACGCCGTGACGGGCCGCTGGTGCCAGCGCGAGTTCCTCGAAGGCCGCTTCCCAGCCCTCCCGGTGCCCGGCCTCCAGCGCCCGCTCTAACGCCGTCCGGCAGGCGTCGAGCGGTTCGGTCCAGCCCGGCAACGGGGCCGCCTCGCCGACGCCGACTTCGCCGGCCACCTCGATCCGGACCAGAAAGCCCTCCCGGGCGTCGATGGTGCCGGCGGCCGTCTCCAGGGGGTCCGAGAGGGGGAGCGAGAACGGTTCCAGACCGGTCGCAGTCATGCGGCCAGCACCGTCCCGAGGGCGAACAGCGTGGAGTGTGCCGCCAGCAGCTTGCCGGTCCGTTCGAGCGCGGGGTTCAGCGCGTCTTCGTCCGTCCTGGTGAGGACCGTCCGGGTCACGACGGCGGCGTAAGGTAAGGTTACCAGCGGGAGCAACACCAGCAGGTCGAACCCGAACCGCTGCCAGAGCACGATTGGCAGGAGGTAGGCCAGCGCCAGGTTGGCGACGTACTCGGCGCGACTCCCGCGGTAGCCCAGGTAGACCGCGAGGGTGTGCTTGCCCGCCCGGCGGTCCGCTTCCAGGTCCCGGACGTTGTTCACGACGAGGACGTTCGTCACGATGCCCGCGGGCGCGAGACTGGCGACGACGGCTTCGGCGGTGACCGTTCCCGGTGGGACCGTCACCGGAACGGCGGCGACGGCTTGGGACGCGGCCTGCACGTAGAAGGTGCCGACGACCGCGACGACGCCGAAGAAGACGAAGACGAACAGGTCCCCGAGGCCGTTCGAGCCGAGGGGGTAGGGACCGCCCCCGTACGCGACCCCGGAGACGATGCCCGCGAGGCCGACGACCATGATGGGGAGGCCGCCGACCGCGACGACGTAGTGACCGACGAGCAGGGCGAGACCGAAGCAGGCGGCCATCGCGGCCTTGACGTGTTCCGGTGGCAGGAGGCCGGCCTGGGTGACCCGCGTGTAGCCGGGACTGTCCTCGCTGTCGACGCCCTTGACGGCGTCGTAGTAGTCGTTGGCGAGGTTGGCCCCGACCTGCAACAGCATCGCACCAACCAGCGCCGCCAGCGCCGGGTCGGGCGCGAACACGCCCTCGTGGACCGCCAGGCCCGTCCCGACGAGCACCGGCGCGACCGACGCCGGCAGGGTGTGCGGCCGGGCCGCGACGAGCCAGGCCTCGGTCCGGGTGACGTCCTCGGCGGCCTTGGTCATACGCGTTCGTCCGTCCCCGGGGGAGGTAATGCTTCGGAAATCGGGCGGCCCCGTCGGCGGTCGCTCACTCCCGGTTCGACCGCCGCGCGAGCCACGCCGCGACCCCGCCGAGACCCAGTCCCGCGGCACCGAGACCGAATCCGGGCGACTGGCCGTCCGTCGGCGGTTCGGTCGCGCCGCCGACGGCGACCGGGGCGGTGGTCGAGGCGCGGTCGCCGTCCACGTCCGCGGCCGCGACGGTCACCTCGTACCACCCGACCGACTCGAACGCGTGTTCGACGGTCCGGCCGGTCGCCTTCGTCCCGTCGTCGAATGCCGACGCCCCCCGGCGCGGGCGACTCGAACGTGGTCGTCCACTCCCACCCGCCGGCGAGCGGTCGGACGAACGCCTGCCGCTCCCGCTCGCCCGTCGCGTACATGCCGTACATCAGGCCGTCGACGACCTCGTATGGTGCCCCCGGCCGTCGACGACCTCGTAGGGTGCCCCGGCCAGGTCCTCCCGGACCGACTGCGGCCAGCGGTGCTCGCCCGTCTGCGGGTCCAGGGCCAGGACCGAGTGCCTCGCGTTGGCGAGCAAGTAGTCCTCCGCCGGCAACGAGAGCGTGGCGACGTCGTCGTCGACCCCCTGGGACCAGCGCGGGCCGCCGTCGCCGCCGTCGAGGCGGTGGACGACCGTCCGCTGGGGCTTCCTGTCCTCGTAGTCCCACACGAGGAGGTACAGCCCCGACCCCAGGTGGACGAAGCGGTTCCGCGGCCCGTCGTTGTCGACGGTCGCGTCCGCCCGCCACTGCCGGCTCCCGTCGGTCGCGTCGAGCGCGAGAATATCGTCCTCGCGGGTCAGCAGGTAGAGCAGGTCGCTCCCGGGAGCCTTCGCCGCGAGGAAGTTGTCGACGTGGCGGTCGTCGGGGACCGGGAGCGACCGCCGCCAGGCGACCGACCCGTCCGCGGTATCCAGCGCCGTGATCGCGTCGCCGCGTTCCTGGACGTACATCCGGTCGTCGTCGATAGCGAACCAGGTGGCGTAGTCGGCGTCCTCGGCCTCGTAGCGCCACCGTTCTGCACCGTCGGCGAACGCCCTGGCCCGTACCGACGGGAACTCGCCGTCGACGTAGACCACGTCGCCGTCGCGGTGCCACCGCATGATCCAGTCGCCCGGGGGGACTCTGCTCCCACCGGACCGTGCCGTCCGAGCGTTCGACGGCGGCCAGGCCGTCGAAGTGCTCCGCCAGCAGGACGTCACCGGCCAGCTCGGTCGCCCGGACCGCAGTCGGGGTCGACGCCCGCCACAGTTTCGACCCGTCGTCGAGGTCCACGGCCACCACGTCCTCGTACTTCAACCTGAGGCAGGCGACACCGTCGTGGACGTCCCAGGCGACGACGTCGTCGGCAGCGGCGTCGAATTCGACCCGCCACCGGGCCTCGCCGGTCGTCGGCGAGACGGCGACGAACTGCTCGGGGAGTCAAACGCCGAACAGGCCCTCGTCGTAGTGGAAGTCGAGGGCGTTGGGGAACCCCGACCACGTCACCTCTCCGGTGCGGACGTCGCGGGCTTTCAGCGGCGACCCCGCGCCCTCCTCGGTGACCAGGAGGTCCTCGAGGAGTGCGGTAGCGAGTCGTAGACCGCCGACGTCCAGCGACCAGCGGACCTCCGCCGATCCCGGCGCCGGTGTCTCGTCGGCCGTCGCTGCCGCCCGCCCCGGGACGCCGACGAGACCGAGCGCTCCGAGGGCCCCCAGGACGGCCCGGCGCGACGGCTCTCCGGGTCGCTCGTCGGTCATTTCGCCGTAGTTTACGCCTTGCTGGCAAGTATCTTTCCGACGGGAACCGTCGACCTTCACCTGGTGCGCAGAGAAGAAGAACTACGGGGGGGAGGTGCTCATCGTTCGTCGGTGACCGATACCGACCCGTCCGCGCGGACGGTAACCTCGTACCCCCGGTACTCGAACGTGACTTCCCCGTCCGGTTGGCCGTGTTCCAGCGACGGCGGTGAGAAGAGTTTGTCGAGCGCGTCCGGGTCGACGACCCGGTACAGCGGCGGCCGGAGGTCCAGCGGAGACGTGCCTTCGGCGTCCGCGACGGCCTCCACGACTTTCTCGCTGATCCTGGCGTCCGATCCGGCCTCCGGTTCGACGGTGATCTTGGCGTCTGCCATCGGACGAGAGAGGAGACGCGTACTTAAAAGACGTTCGACTATGGTTTCGAAATCTAACTCGAAACCCGGCCTGGGGTAAAAATATCGAATGTATTTCCCGGTTGCGAGGATTCTTCCACCCAATCTGCAGGGATTTTATTACCATTTCCGTCATCCGTTGGAGACTTCACGCGATGCGGCAGTCGATAGGAAATGTCGAATATTATCGCCCGGGTGGGGTCGATAGTCGCCAGGTTCAGGGAACTCGGGGCCCACGGATACGTGTGAGCACGTACGAACTGGACGCGACCGACCGAAAACTCCTCTCGTTGCTCCAGGAGAACGCTCGGTACACGGCGACCGAACTCGCCGCGGAACTTGGCGTCTCGGACAACACGGTCCACAACCGGATGGAGCGCCTGGAGGACGCTGGCGTCGTTACCGGCTACACGGCCACGGTCGACAACGAGCGGGTGGGGTTCAGCCTCTACTTCAGTTTCGTCTGTACGGCCAGGATCAGCGAGCGTAGCGAGGTTGCCGAGGAGATCATGCGGGTGCCGCAGGTGACCGAAGTGACCGAGCTGATGACCGGCCATCGGAACCTCCTGGTCAACGTCTACGCCGCCACCGACGAGGAGGTCACGGCCATCGCCCGCCGACTGGACGAACTCGACCTCGAGATCAACGACGAGAACCTCGTCCGGGCGGAACACAGCAAACCCATCGACTACGAAACGGTCGAACTCACGGCCGAGTGAGGGTCCTCGTGGTAACGACCGAGAAGTCCCCGCCAGGTCGGTCAGTCCACTAGCTCCTCGTACAGCGCGACGAGGCGGTCGCCGACAGCGTCCAGTTCGTACTCGCGGGCTTTCTCGGCGGCGTTCTCGCCGAGTCGCGCCCGGAGGTCGTCGTCCCCGGTCACCCGCCGAAGCGGCGTCACGAAGTCCCTGTCGGCCTTCAGGCAGTGGACGCCGTCCCCGAACCGGTCGTAGGTGGGGATGTCTCGGAGGACGACGGGCTTGCCGCAGGCCATCGCCTCCAAGAGCGCCATGCCCTCGTTCTCGTTCTTGCTCGGCCAGAAGAACACGTCGCCGGCCGCGAACGCGCCCTCGATGTCCTCGACGTAGCCCGTGAACGTGCAGTTGTCCGGGGCCGACTTCACCAGTTTCGTCGTCTCCCGCGAGCGGAGCACCCGGTCGACGGTGCCACCGCCAGGGTTGAGGTACCCGAACCACGCGAAGTCCAGTTCCGGCATCGCGCGGGCCGTCTCCACGAACGCGCGGAGGCCCTTGCGCTCGATGACGTGGCCGACCATGAACACGACCGGCGGATCCAGGTCGTAGCGGTCGAGGTACGTCTGCCGGAGGTCGGGGTCGTCGTGGCCGGCCACCTTCTCGGGGTCGAAGCCGTTGGAGATGACCGTCCGCGGGGTGTCGGGGGCGTAGCGATCCATCTCGTCGGCGTTGAACTGACTCGGGCAGGCGAGGTGGTCGGCGTGAGGGTAGGCGTACTCCAGGTACGGCCGCAGAGGACCTGCGAGGACGTTCGAGAGGGCGAAACTCTCCCGGAAGTCCTCGGCGGTCTGGTGTGCGTGAACCAGCACCGGCACGCCGCGCCTGCGAGCGCGCTTGGCGTAGTACAGCGACCGCGGCCCCATGTTGTTGAGGTGCAACAGGTCCGCAGAGAGGTCGGGGCTGGTCGTGTACTCGACGCCGCGGCGCGCCATGATCGTCCGCTGGTTGCGCACGGACTGGGCGTGGCCACCGGTGATCCAGCGCTCCCACTCGAAGTAGTGGCTGACCTTCATTCCGTCCTCGCTGGTTGTCGCGCCGGCCCCGGGCGCAATCTATCTTCCGGAGTCCGTGCGCCGGGGTGCGGCCGTGGCCGTCCGCGTCAGTCCTCGAAGACGACCTCGCGCACGGTGACGTCGGTGACCGTCGGGGTCCCGTCGGGGCCGCGGGCCCACTCCAGGTCCGGGCGGACGTCGTAGGTCTCGTCGCCGGCGTCCAGTTCCAGCGTCGCGGTCTCGCCCTGTGCGAACCGCCGCGCGACGTCGGCGCGCGCCCCGTCGTCGAAGCGGTTCATTCCCTCGGTGCCCTTGCCGCTCCGGACCGCGACCACCTCGACGTCGAGTCCGTCCGGGCCGGTGTGGAGCGCGACCCGCAACGGGACCCGCCGGGCCTCCCCCTCCCCCAGGACGAGGACGGCGTCCTCGGCGTCCTCCAGGCGATCGATCTCGCGTTCCAGGGTCACCTCCTCGACGCCGGGCACCGCGTCGCCCACCGACGAGAGGACCTGCTGGGCGATTCGCTGCCCGAAGTCAGGGTCGAACGGGGACAGGTCCTCGCGCTCGCGATGACCGCTCCCGCGACCGCCGGCGTGCTCGCTACGACGTTCCTTGCTGGCCCCCCGGCGCTCCGGGCCGGGACCCCGTCGGTCGGCCCCCTCGCGGGCTTCGGTCGGCGGGCGGGGCGGCCGGGGTGCTTCGGGACTGTCCCGCAGTCCGCGGCGGAGGGCGTCCTCCCAGGAGAGGTCCAGCGCGTCCTTCCGGCGCTTGAGGCGCTCGAACACCTCGTCGTCGTCGATGCTGATCCGGATCTGTCTGCTCATACCCGGCCCAACGAGCCCCCGTGTAATAAATGTGCGTGTCGACTCACATCCAACTCACATTCTAGGCAAGATTGAAGTGATCTCCCCGTACACCGCTACGTATGAGCGAGACGGCACCCGAGGACACCGTTCGCGTCGTCGGCACCGAGACGTTCGACCAGATCGACTGCGAGCGGTTCCGCGTCGACGGCACCGCGACGGTCCACGGCGTCCTGCGCACGGACGACGCGACGATCAACGGGAACGCGTCCGTGGGCGGTAGCCTGGACGCCGGCGAGGTGACCGCCGACGGATCGCTGACGGTCGACGGCGACGGCCACGCGCGGGCCGCGAGAATCGACGGGGCGGGCACCTTCGGGGGGCGCCTCGCCGTGGACCTCCTGCGGGTCGACGGGAGCGTGACGGTCGAGGCCGACGCGAGCGCAGACCACGTCGCCGTCGACGGCAGTGCCACGGTCGGGGGCAACCTCGACGGCCACGAGGTGGAGTGCGACGGGACGCTGTCCGTCGAGGGAACCGTCGTCGCGGCGGAACTGGCGGTCGACGGGCGCGTGGCCGTCGACGAACTCACGGACGTTACTGACCTCTCTGTAGACGGCACCGCGACCTACGGCGACGTCAACGCAGAGCGGGTCACCACGGACGGCCGCCTCGACGCGGGCGAGGTGTCGGCCCAGCAGTTCGAACTCACACTGCACGCCGACTCCGCCGCCGAAGCGGTCGACGCGACCGAGGTGGCCGTCCGGCGTGGGGAATCGGGCGACGGCCTCCTCGGCGGCGGGGGCGGGACGCTCGAGGTCGGCGTCGTGACCGGCGAGACGATCGAACTGGACGCGACCCGCGCCGAGACCGTGGCGGGCGAGCGGGTCACCCTCGGCCCGGACGTCGAGGTGGCGGTCGTTTACGCGGACGACCTGTCGGCCGACGACGCCGCGACGGTGGGTGAAGTCCGCGCGTCCGACGAGTACTGAGGGAGAGTCGGAGCCGAGAGGGATCGGCAAGCAGGTCCCGAGAGCGGGGCGGCCCCTCCCGGTTCAGTAGTGCCAGGGGAAGTCGTCGAACTCCGGTTCCCGGCCTTCGAGGAAGGCGTCCCGGCCCTCCTGGGCCTCGTCGGTCATGTAGCCCAGGCGGGTGGCCTCGCCGGCGAACACCTGCTGGCCGACCATGCCGTCCTCGGGCATGTTGAAGGCGTACTTGAGCATCCGGATCGCCGTCGGGGACTTGCCGTTGATGATCTCGGCCCACTCCAGCGCGCGGTCCTCCAGTTCGTCGTGGGGGACCGCCTCGTTGACCATGCCCATCTCCTCGGCCTCCGCGGCGTCGTAGGTCTTCCCGAGGAAGAACAGTTCGCGGGCCTTCTTCTGGCCGATCTGGCGCGCGAGGTACGCGGAGCCGTACCCGGCGTCGAAACTGGCCACGTCGGGGTCGGTCTGGAGGAACTTCGCGTGCGCCGCGCTCGCCAGCGTCATGTCACAGACGACGTGCAGCGAGTGGCCGCCGCCGACGGCCCACCCCGGCACGACCGCCACCACCGGCTTGGGCATGAACCGGATCAGTCGCTGGACCTCGAGGATGTGCAGGCGGGCGGCCGATTCGTCGTCTCCATATTCGTACCCCTCCGGCCCCCGGACGGACTGGTCGCCACCCGAGCAGAACGCCCACCCGTCGTCCTTCGGCGAAGGGCCGTTGCCCGTCAGCAGGACGCACCCCACGTCGGTCCGGCGGCGGGCGTGGTCCAGCGCGTCGTAGAGTTCGTCGACCGTGTGTGGCGTGAAGGCGTTGCGGACCGCCGGCCGGTCGAACGCCACCCGGACCGCGCCGGTGTCGACCGCCCGGTGGTAGGTGACGTCGTCGAAGTCGAACCCGCCGACCGGTTCCCAGCGGTCGGGGTCGAATAGCTCCGAGACCATGTGCCGGGGTCGGCGTGGGCGGCGCAAAAACCTACCTCTTCGGCTGGGATTCGGTGGCGTTCGGTCGCTGTGTGGTGATTCGGTCGGCAACACGTCGAAAGCCCCCTGCGGGCTCTCAGGTGACGGGTGCTTGGCCGGCAACAGCCAGAAAGCCCGCCGGCCCCTTTCAGTCCCGCCCGACAGCTCGCTGCAACCACCAGCCTCCCCAGCCGACTCGCACGGTGTCGGTTGGCGGTCGCCGAGGGCGACACGCTCACAAGCGCGCGCCGTGGCCAAGTTAGGATCAGGGCGCGCGCGAGCAATGCGCGCGAGGTTCCCGCGAGCCTGCGAGCGGGAGCTCGGGAGCGCTCGCTCTCCCGGTGACGTGGGGGGCGGGGCTTGGCCCGCCCCCGCGGCTGGGGAGGCGTGAGGCTGACCCCTAAGCGTTGCATGCCGCTTGTCGGCTCGGAAAACGTCCGCACCGTCACAGCTCAGTTAGAAGTGTCCTCATCGCCGCCCATATATGAATATATGTGCATATATTCATACGACCCGGTATCGTCCGCCGCTCACTCCCCGCGGAGTTGTTGCATGTGGTCGACCCGTCGCCCCACCACCTCGGGTTTGCCGACGTCGTGGCGCACCCGGACGCCGTCGGGGGCCGACTCCAGGGCGGACTCGGCGATCTTCTCGGCACCGCCGATGCTCTCGGCGACCCCGACGACCGCGAACGCCCGCGAGGTGGTCGTGTAGATGCCGTCCTCGCGCTCGTCGACGCTGGCGTAGAACAGGAGCGC
Organism: Halobacteriales archaeon QS_1_68_20; assembly: GCA_003021085.1. Lineage (GTDB taxonomy): Archaea > Halobacteriota > Halobacteria > Halobacteriales > PXRE01 > PXRE01. Next base: position 124,833 of record PXRE01000014.1, read on the forward strand.
CTCCCCCACGCTCTCTTCGTCGATGGTGAGTTTCGTCCCGGCCTGCGGGTCCGTCGGGTAGCCCTCGGGGACGCCGTACTTGCAGACGGTCGCCCTCGCGTCGAACTCCAGGGGCGGCAGTTCCTCGCCGTCGCGGGCCGCCGTCAGCACGTCCAGGAACTCCGTCCGCATCACCGGCAGGGTGTTCATCGCCTCCGGGTCACCGAAGCGGGCGTTGAACTCGACGACTTTCGGGCCGTCGGCGGTGAGCATGAACTGCCCGTAGAGGATGCCCCGGTACTCCGGCAGGGCGTCCACCGTCTCCCGGAGGATGCGGGCCGCCTCGTCGTAGTCGTCCTCGGTCATGAACGGGAGTTCGAACCCCGCGTCGCTGTACGAACCCATGCCGCCGGTGTTCGGCCCCTCGTCGCCCTCGTAGGCGCGCTTGTGATCCTGCACGGCCGGGGAGACCCGGACCGACCCGTTGGCGACGAACGCCTGGACGGTGAACTCCTCGCCGACCAGGCGCTCCTCGATCACCCACTCGTCGTACCCCGACTCGCGGACGTACTCCGTCGCTTCCGCTTTGCTCAACTGGTCGCCCGTGACCCGGACGCCTTTGCCACCGGTGAGGCCCCTCGGCTTCACCGCCACGTCGCCGTCGTAGGTATCGAGGTACTCGCAGGCCGCGTCGGCGTTCTCGAACGTCTCGAAGTCCGGGCACCCGGAGATTCCCTGCTCCCGCATGAACTGCCGCTGCCAGGCCTTGTCCGTCTCGATGCGGGCCTCGGCCTGCCGCGGGCCGAACGCGTAGACGCCCGCGTCTTCGAGTACGTCCACGAGTCCGGCCGCCAGCGGCCCCTCCGGGCCGACGACGGCCAGCGTCGCTCCCACCTCGTCGGCGTACTCGACGACGCCGTCGACGTCGGTCCCCTCCACTTCCGCGAACCCGTCCGCCAGGCGCGCGATACCGGGATTGCGGTTGCCCGCACAGGCGTACAGCGTCGCGCCCGTCGCCGCCAGTGCCCGTGCGATGGCGTGTTCGCGGCCGCCCCCGCCGACCAGCAGGACCGTCTCGGTCATGTCCGGAGTGAGTAGGCACGAGAGTGTAAAGGTTGCTCTTGACCGCTTGACGGATGTACACGTACGTGTGGTACGACGGCACGATGCGTCGCCGCGACGGCAGTGCCGTGATCCCAAAGGACTTGCCGACCGATGCGAAAGCCGGGGGTATGCGACCGCCCGAGACCCCCCGGCACGAGGACGCCTACGAGTACCACGGGGAGCGAATCGAGGACCCGTACCTGTGGCTGGAGGACGGCGACGGCGACGCGGTGCGCGAGTGGGTGGCCAGCCAGAACGAGTACGCCGACGCCCACCTCGCGGACGCCCCGGCCGACGAGCGACTCCGGCCGCGCTTCGAGGAACTGGCCCGGGCCCGCGACTACCACGGCGTGACGCCGACGGCCGGTGGCTACTTCCAGCGAATCAGGGATCCCGAGCAGGACCAGGCGGTGCTGTACGCCCTCGACGAACCCGGCGGCGAACGCCGCGAACTCGTCGACCCCAACGAGTTCAGCGAGGACGGGACCGTCTCGATGAACTGGTACGTGCCGTCGCCGGACGGCGACCTGGTCGCCTACGGCGTCGACGAGGGCGGCCAGGAGAACTACGACGTCCACGTCCTCGACGTCGAGACGGGCGAGGACGTCGAGGTGCTGGAGTCGCTGGGCCGGACCAACGCGGCCTCGCTCGCCTGGAAAGGGGAGGGCTTCTACTACGTCGCCACCGGGTCCGACGACGACCAGCTCGACAAGGAACTCCGGTACCACGAACTCGGCGCCGACCAGTCCGGCGACGCCGTGATCGCCGACGAGTTCGCGCCCGAGACGTGGCCGGCCCCGGTGACCGACCGCGAGAGCGACCGCGTCGTCGTCGCCGACGCCGCCGGGTGGGAACGGACCGACCTCTACTACCGGGAACACGGCGAGACCGACCTCCGGGACCTCGTGGTCGGCGTGGACGCCATCTTCGAACCCATCCTCTCGGGCGAGGACCTCTACCTCCGGACGACCTACGACGCGCCGAACTTCCGCCTCGCCCGCCTGGACCTGACCGACCCCCCGGAGGACCCCGACGACCTCGAGACCGTGATCCCCGAGGACGAAGCCATCCTCCGGGCGACCGCGGTGGCTGACGACCGCCTCTTGGTCAAGCGCGACCGCGACGCCGTCGCGGAACTGTCGGTCCACGACCGCGACGGGACCCACCTCACGGACGTCGACCTCCCGGGGACGGGGACAGTCTCGGCGCTAGCGGGCCACCCTGGCGACCGGGAGTGCTTCTTCAGGTACCAGTCGTTCGACCAACCGCCGTCGGTGTATCGGCGGGCGGACGGGGAAGTGGAACCGATCGGCCGACCCGCCGTAGAGGCGGAAGTCGACCTGGTGGTGCGCCAGGAACGGTGTGAGTCCGCCGACGGGACGGAACTGCCGGTGTTCGTCGTCCACCGCGAGGGCCTGGAGCGCGACGGCGACAACCCGGCGCTGGTGACGGGCTACGGCGGGTTCGACGTCAACATGACCCCGCAGTTCCGCAGGTACGCGCTCCCGTTCCTGGCGGGCGGGGGCGTGTTCGCGCAAGCGGTCCTCCGGGGCGGCGGCGAGTACGGCGACGACTGGCACGACGCGGCGCGCCGCGAGCGCAAGGAGCACACCTTCGAGGACTTCGTCGCGGCCGCCGAGCACCTCGTCGACGCGGGCTACACCAGTCCCGGGCGACTCGGGTGTGCCGGCGGGTCCAACGGCGGTCTCACCGTCGGCGCGGCCATCACCCGGCGGCCCGACCTCTTCGCGGCCTGCCACTGCGCGGTCCCGCTGCTGGACATGCTACGGTTCCACCGCTCGCTCCTGGGGCGTTCGTGGACCGTCGAGTACGGCAACCCCGAGGAGGATCCCGACGCGTTCGAGTACGTCCGGGCGTACTCGCCGTACCACAACGTCGAGGAGCAGGCGTACCCGGCGGTGCTGTTCACGACTGCCAGGGGCGACACCCGGGTCGACCCGTTCCACGCCTGGAAGATGGCCGCGCGGATGCAGCGTCGCCAGCGGGGCGACGCACCCATCCTCCTGCGGACCCGGGACTCGACGGGCCACGGCGTCGGCAAACCGGTCTCGATGATCGTCGACGAGCAGGTCGAGGAGTGGGGCTTCCTGTACGAACACCTCGACGTCGAGTGGTAACGGCCCCGGCGATCAGTCGCCCGCCGACTCGCCCGTCCGGAGTTCCCCCGGTGGACGGTCGTCCGGCGCTCGTTCGTCGGCGGATTCCTCGTCGGCGTGACCCGCCGCCTCGTCGACGAGAATCGCCGTCGCCTCGCGGGCGCGCAGGACGATAGCGCCGAAGCCGACGACCGCCAGGAGATCGAGATAGTTCCCGAAGACGACCCCGCCGAACGGGTCCAGCAGGCCCAGTCCCTGCCGGGAGACCATCGCCAGCAGGACGTACAGCACCCACAGCGTCAACAGGAGGTTCCTGAGTTTCCCGAACAGCAGGGTGCACTCGCCGGGACGTGTCCGTGCGGCCCGGTCGTACGGACCGAGTAGCAGGTACCCCAAGACGAGCAGTGTACCGAAGGTGACCAGCGACCCGACCGACGAGTACGCCGGCACGAGCCAGGAGAAGCCGACGCCAGCGACCACGGTAGCGATGCAGCCCGAGAGGATGCCGATTCCACGCCGGCCCAGGCCGGCGGTCCACCCGATGTACCCCGTCGTGATCGGGTAGATGACCAGGTACGTCAGCAGGCGGCCCAGCGGGATCGTCCGGCCGTCGGCCCGTTCGATCAGGAGGACGCCCTGGGACATCGACCCGAACGTCGCGGTGGCGACCGCCGGGACGACGACTAGGGGAACGAAGTACTTGCGTCGTTCGGGGGGCCGCCGGGAGACCGAGACCGCGAACGCGACCGTCACGAGAGCCATTGCGGCCGCGTTGATGGCGTACAGACCCTGCTCGGAGATCACGCCGGCCGCACCTCGATTCCTCTCACGTGCACGTCTCTCCGTGACATCCATCTTCCCCTCCGCCGGAGGAACACCCGACGATTTTAATATCCTTACGGCCACCCGGCAGAACGCCCAAAGAATTAATTCCACCCCACCGGCACCCCCATTTATCTTCCCGCGGCAGTCGGAGGAGTGTGAGCAAAGGTTCAACTGTCGTCGGGCGATACTTCGGGGCATGTACGCCGTCGTCGGGTGCAGTGAGTGCGACGCTCTGTGGGTCGTGGAGGGGCGGCCGGAGACCACCGAATGCCGGCGTTGCGGGACGCGCCACCGGTTCGACCTGCTGGAACGGTTCGTGGAGACCGACGACCGGGCGGCCGCCAGGGAAGCGCGGGCCCGGATGCTGGCCGAGCGAAGCGGCGAGGCCGAGTCGTTCGACGCCGTGGGGTCGTTCGAGGAACTGGAGTCCGAAGCGGAGACGGCAGGCGTGGACGACGACGAGTACCTCCGGGAATCGGGCGTCGACGCCGAGGAGGTGGCCGCGGCGGGCGAGCGCGTGACCCAGTCCGGGGGCAGTCGGAGGCGCCGCGAGGTCGTCGTCGATGCCGTCCACGAACAGGACGCGCCGACCGAGCGCGAGGTAGTCGACTACGCCGAGGCCCACGGCGTGCCCGCCGACGCTGCCCGGGACCTGCTGGAGAAACTCGTCCGGGCCGGCGAGGTGAGCGAACACCGGGGTGAGTACCGATCGGTCTGAACGTCGATCCCGGCCCCTGGGCCGTCGGGACGCTCGTCGGCCTGGCCGGACTGCTGGTGTTGCTGGAACCCGTCGTCGATCCGCTGGCGGTCGGAACGGCGCGCGTCCCCGCGGTCGTCCTGGGGGCACTGGTGCTGATCGCGGCGCTGTTGCTGGGCGGCGTGGTCTTCGCGCGGCGGGGCAGGCGCGTCCCCGCGGTCGTCCACGGCGGCGCCGGCCTCGGCCTGCTGGCGCTGGTGGTCGGCCCGGCGGTCGGGGCCTGGCTACTCGTGGCGGGGGTCGCCTTGCTGGCCGCTGTCGGACTATCGACCGTCTCCGGGCGGTAGCGCCCCGCCGGGGGGAATCCACCAGGCCGTCAGTAGCAGGAGTACCCGCCGTCAACCACCAGCGCGTGTCCGGTGACGAACGAAGCCTCGTCGCTGGCGAGGAAGACGACGCCGTCCGCGATTTCCTCCGGTTCAGCCAGGCGGCCCAGCGGGTAGTCAGCGACGAGTTTCTCGCGGGCCGACTCCGGGTCGTCGGACCCGCTCAGGTAGCCGTCGAGCATCCCCGTCTCGGTGAACCCGGGGCAGACGGCGTTCACCCGGACGTCGTCCCTGCCGGCCTCAGCGGCGACCGAGCGTGTGAAGTTCACGACCGCGCCCTTGGTCAGCGAGTAGGTGGCGATGCGGGGAGCGCCGGTCACCCCAGCGACGCTGGCGACGTTGACGATGGCGCCGCCGTCGTCTTTCAGCGCGGGCAGGGCGGCCCAGCACCCGTTCCAGACGCCCAGCGCGTTCGTCTCGATGATGAAGTCCCGGATATCGGGGTCGGTGTCCTCCAGCAGTCGTGGGGGACTGCCGACCCCGGCGTTGTTCACCAGCACGTCCAGGCCGCGGTCGTCCTCGACTGCCTCGACGACCTCGCGGAAGCGCTCTTCGTCGCTCACGTCGAGCGAACGGAACTCGGCGCTGCCGCCGGCCCCGGTGATCTCGTCGACTGCCTCCTCGCCGGTCCCCTCACGGACGTCGGTCACGACGACGTGAGCGCCCTCCTCGGCACAGCGGAGCGCGGTCGCCCGCCCGATGCCCGACGCGGCCCCGGTGATCAGCACGGTGTCGCCATCGAGTCGCATGTGCCTCCCTCGACCGCCCCGAAGGTAAATCCGACCCCACTATATGAATATATGCGCATATGTTCATATATCCTCGACAAGCCGCCACGGCGCGTGCTGGCGCGGCCGCCGTGCCGTTCCCGCGAGCGGGGCGAGCGGGACGCGGCGAGTTCTTCGCGAGGTACCGAGCGAAGGCCAGCGAGAGCGTCGCTCGGCGCGGGAAGCACCGGAAGGAGCGAAGCGACTGCGGAGCGCAGCGAGCCGCGCGAGTCGAGCGCGCGGGGGCTTTCTGCCCGTTGCCGACCGAGAAGTCGTCTACGGAAAGTACGCAGTCCCATCCCCCGGTCGACGAACACGCCGGCCACTGTCGCCCATCTGAACGGTCCGAATTCGGCCGTGCAAACGTTTTTGCTCGAATCTACTGTATTCTTCAACCGAGATGGTCCACGCCTTCATCATGGTGAAGACGGCGGCGGGCAAGTCCGAGTCCCTGCTGTCGGATGTCCAGGCGCTGGACGGCGTCGACCGGGCGCACATCGTCGCCGGCGACTGGGACCTCGTCGTCGAGGTGTCCGTCGACGAGGTGTACGACGTCCTCCAGACGGCCGCCAGCCGCATCCAGGAACTCGACGGCGTCTCCGACACGCGGACCTACGTCGTACTGGAGTGACCCTCACGACGGCCGATAGAACCAGTACCTGCCTGGGCCGGGTCAGTGGCCGACCTCGTTGAGTTCGCGGTCCCGCCGGAACGAGCGGAGCCACTCGCGCTGGGCCTGCAGGCGCGGCGGCAGGTCCTCGAAGACGTGGTCGAAGACGTCGTCCGGGTCGGCGGACGCGACCTCCTCGGCGCGCTCTTTGGCCTCCTCGACTACCTCCTCGGCGGCCGTCCGTGCCCGTTCGACGAAGTCCTCGTCGACGACGCCCTGCTCGCGGAGGTAGTCGGTGTACCGCTCGATGGGGTCGGCGGTCCGCCACTCCGGCAGGTCGCCGCGGCGGCCCTGGTACCGGGAGGGGTCGTCGCTGGTGGTGTGGGCGCCCTGGCGGTAAGTGAGGCTCTCGACCAGCACGGGTTCGCCGTCGCGGGCGCGGTCCAGCGCGACGGTGACGCACTCGTGGACCGCGAGCGGGTCGTTGCCGTCGGCGCGGATCCCCTCGAAGCCGTAGGCGTTGGCCTTCTGTGCGATGGTGGCGCTGGCGGTCTGGTGGTTCTCCGGGAGGCTGATCGCCCAGTGGTTGTTCTCGCAGAAGAAGACGACCGGCGCGTCGAACACGCCCGCGAAGTTCATCCCCTCGTGGAAGTCGCCCTCGCTGGTCGCGCCGTCGCCGAGGTAGCAGACGACGCCGTGGTCCTCGTCCATGTAGTTGCGCGCCATGCCTGCGCCGGCCGCGTGGGGAATCTGGGTGGCGATGGGCACCGCCTGCGGGAAGATGGGCTTGCCGTGCCCGGAGTGGAACTCCGCGCGGCCCCGCCGGAACAGGAAGAGGTCGGACATCGGCACGCCGAGCGCGATCTGCATCGCGTTCGACCGGTAGGTGGGGAACAGCCAGTCCTCGCGGTCCATCGCGTGGGCGGCGCCGACCTGCGAGCCCTCCTGGCCCTGGAAGGAGGGGTAGCCCGACATCCACCCTCGGCGCTGGAGCGCCAGCGCCCGCTCGTCGAAGCGCCGCGCCCGTAACAGGTCCCGTAACAGCTCCCTGGCCGTCTCGGCGTCGACGGCCACCTCCCCGAAGTCGCGTTCGCCGATGACCCGGTTCATGTCCGGTGGCATCCACGGGACGGCAAAAGCGGTTCCGATCCGCGACCGCCTGCCTGCGAGCCGACAGGTGCGACCAGACTTACCCGGCTGGGGACCCTACGTCCCGCCGTGACCGACGAAACCTCCAATCCCCAGGATGGGGGTGCGCGGATGGAACTCGGACCGGACGAATTCCACGAGGGCGACGAGGGTGTCTACCTCGACTGTCCGGAGTGTGGTTCGCCGGCGTACGTGACCGATATCGTCGAGACCGGCCGCTGTACCGGCTACCGGGGCGACGACGTCGAGGAGGAGAACGCCGAGGACGTCGGGGCCTTCTGCACCGCGAAGCTCTCGCTGGAACTGGTCTACACCGAGGAACCCTGATCGGATCCGCAGTTCCCCGGCCGAGACGCCGGGCGACGGCCGGCGAGGAGCGGGCAGCGTCGTGCCGGTCGTCGCCGTCCGACAGGCGGCGGGACCGGTCCTTCCCAGTTGGTTTCGGTTTATAAAAATCCCAACTCGTGGGTAACGTATTTGCCGCTCGCGGGCGAACGTCCCGTCATGTACGGTGATTCTCAGCCCAAGTGGATGCAGTACCTGGGTGCCGTCGTTGCGCTCGTCGGCGTCGTCGGATACGTGTTCTTCGGGTGGCGGTTCGATTCGAGCGTCGAGTCACTCCCGTCGATGGTGGGCGCCGTCGTGGCCGTCCTGGTCGTCGCGTGGTTGCTCTACTCACGACTCTGATCCCGCGTGCCCCCGGTTTCACCTGGATCGGGCCGGAACTGCTCTGGGGGTCCTGGGCGTCGGCGTCTGTACAACGGCCGCCGGGCACGTCGAGGCAAATCCAGGGTTCGAGCGGCAGTTCGCGTGCCTCAGTCGTCGGCGATCCACCGCGGCTCCGGCGGTTCCCACGCCGCGGCGGGAGGCGCCCGTGCCCGGGGCAAGTCCGATCCCGGCGGGCCGACGAGTCCCCCGTTCGCGCAGGACAACCCTCCATCGGGGTTGCCCGGGAGTCCGGACGATCGCGCGGCCTGATCGCTCGGATGGCCTCCCGATGACTCGACTTCGGAGTTCGCTCCCCCGTGGTTCTCTCGTCACTCCATTTCCGTCACCCTATTCAGTCCTAATACTACCATTTTATGCAAAGTTTTAATAATTATACTAACTAGATTAACGCCGTCCCGACAACGGGACGACAGGTGATAGTTATGACCACCCAACCGGAACAACGAACGTCGCCCCCTGTACTGATTTACGACGCTGACTGTTCGCTCTGTCAGGAACTCGCGTACAAGGTTCGAGTCGCATCGGATTCGACGATCGACCTCGTGGCGCTCAGCGAACCCGAGGCGGAACGCCTCCTGGCCGAACACTACCCCGACGGCTGGGACGAGGACTTCTACCTCGTCGAAGCGGGCCGCTGTCACAAAGGCCCGAAAGCACTCCCGCGCATCGCCCGACACGTGGGCCTCCGGTCGTTCGCGGCCCTGGTCGGCGACTACAGCAGTTACAAGCTACAGTCGCGGAAGTGCGATCACGATCACGACCACGACGAAGCCGACCACGACGTGACGGCGGAGGCCAACGTCCAGTCCACCAACCGACGGACGGTGATGTCGTCGATGGGTGCCGCTGCCGTACCGCTTCTGTACCCGACCTCGAAGCTGTCCGGACTGGACAGCCCGCTGTCGCAGTCGCCGCCGGAGGACATCACCGTCAACGTCGCGACGGTAGAGCCGGACGGCGACGGCGGGTTCACCGTCGACGTCAGCGAGCACCCGGAAGCACTGCGCCGTTCACGTCCGGATCCCAAAGGGACGCCCCACGTCGGGATGGAGGACGTCGACGAGCAGGAACTCCACAGTGGTTCGCTGGACGCCGGTGGCTCCGTTCGCATTCGCCGTCAGGACAAGCGGGCCTTCGTCAAGGAGCCAGACGCGGTCAGCCCGCAAGTCGAACAGGCGCTGGGCCGAAGGGACGAGGCCAGGATCTACAGCATCCAGGTCGACCACGACCGGTTCGGCATCGGCGTCAACCTCAGTCACGGCTCGATGGTCACCGACGCCGGCCCTACCGAAGGGGCGTCGATGTCGACCCGGATCAACCACGACATCGCCGAACCGGTCGTCGACTTCGTCACCTACCGGAACGTCGACGCGGGTGACCTCGACCGGCACCTCGACGCCTACGCGGCCGGTATCGGGGCACTCTCGGAGTATCACGCCGAGGACGGCAAGCAACGGCTGGCCGACGTCTACCGGGACGTCGTCGAGAACAAGACCGAACTGCGCGATCACGTCAGTGGAACCCTGGACGACGACCTCCGTCCGGTCGAGAACCACGTCGCCATCTCCGGCATCCCGGACTTCCTGCAGTACGTCGAGACGCCGAGGGCAGCCGAGCAGGCGTACTTCCACGCCGACCACGAACACAGCGCAGTGGCCAGCAACGTCGTGAGCGGCATGAGTTGTGGCTGTGCGTGCTGTTGTAACTGTTGCTGTGACTGTGGCTGTGGCTGTGGCTGTGGTCTCTGTGGCTGTACCTGCGGCTGTGGCTGCTGCTGTGGCTGTGGCTGTAGCTGCGGCTGTGGCTGCTGCTGGACCGACGTCTGCGGATAATCCGCTCCAGCCCGTTTTTCGAGGGACTCCTCGTCTGCTCCGGTCGGACGGCCTATCCACGTTCGTGCGTCCGATCTCCGTTCGTGAGACGATCCCCACGCACCCGTGGCTCTCCGTCGAGCCACGACCGAACCCGTCCCGCCAGTCGGCGAGGCCGGGGGGCCGGCAGGCGTCGAGGATCGGCACTGTCCGCCGCTCGGCGCAGTTCCGACACGCAAAAGCCGCCCCACCGCGAACCCCCGGACATGGTAACGGTGGTCGGGCTGGTCGGGCTGGGGGCGATGATCCTCGTGAACACCGTCGTCGCCGCCATCGTGACCCGCCTGTTGCGGGTCCGCCTGGAGACGAACTGGGGGAAAGCGGTCTACGTTGCGCTGGTCGTCCCCGTGATTCTCGTGATCACTACCGTCCTGCTCGGGATGGTCGCCGGGCCCTCGCTGGGGTCGCGGACGGCGGTGCTGGGGCTGCTCGTGCTCGTCCCGTTCGTGATCGGCGTCAGCTTCGACCTGCTGTGGATGCCAGCACCCGAGGAGGTCGAACTACCGGCCACCACGGAGGACGACTAGAGTCGCCGCTGGAGCACCTGTTCGACTTCGTCGATGACCGCCTCCGGCGACCGGGTGGCGTCGACGCGGTGGAACCGCTCGGGTTCGCCGTCGACCAGTCGCTCGTAGTTGTCCCGGACCTGCCGGAGGTGCTCGACCCGCTCGAACTTGTTGCCCCGGTCGCTCCGTGCGGCGGCCGTCTCGGCGTCGACGTCCAGATACAGCGTCAGGTCCGGCGCACGGGTGAACGGCTGGTGGATGCCCCGGACGTACTCCATCGGGCGCGGGACCACCCCTTCCAGGGTCGCGCCCTGGTATGCGTACCGGGAGTCGGAGTAGCGGTCCGAGATCACCAGTCGGCCCTCCGCCAGGGCCGGGCGGACCGTCTGCGCGAGGTGGGCGGCGTGGTCGGCCGTGTAGAGGAAGAGTTCGGCCACGGGGTCGGCGTCGTCGTCGGTCAGCGACCGCCTGACCGCCTCGCCGTACCACGTCTCCGTGGGCTCCCGCGTGAACACCGCGTCGGGGTAGGTGTCCTGCAGCGCCTCCCACACGGTCGTCTTCCCGCTCCCGTCCAACCCCTCCAGCGTCACGAGCATACCGGGGGCTGGGAGTGCGCCCCGCTTACCGCTTTCGCACCGCTCGCGGCAGAAGTGAATGGCCCGCCAGCAGGCCGCGCGGCCGCGTCACTCGGGGTCGCTGACGAACTTCCCGGCGAGGTCGACGGCCTCCATCAGCGGCATGGCGACGGTCGCCGCGGGGACGCCGTCGGCCCACCGTTCGTACTCCTCGCGGTCAGGGAACGCCTTCACGTACGGGCAGACCGCGCCGTAGACCTCCGCGATCTTCGGGCCGTCCGGCGACGGTCCGACCTCCGTGCTGATGCCGAAGGAGACGACGGTCTCCTCGGGGGTGACCGCCAGGTCGCCCTCGCCGGTCGCCTCGGCCTCGATGACCGTCCCCTCGGGACTCTCGGTGTGAATCTCGGTCGCCGACCCCCTCATCTCGGCCATCAGCAGTGCGTCGTAGAAGCACGCGAAGTAGTACGTCTCGCCGTCCATCTCGCCCCAGTGGGCCGTCTCCTCCTCGGCGTGACAGAGGTCCTCGAAGTCGACCGACGCGCCGCCGGTGATCCGGCGGTACTCGTCGATCCAGTCCCGGAGCGTCTCCGCCGACTCCATCCCCATGAACTCCTCGATGGTCGCCTGGACGTCCCCGGGGAGCGGTTCGTCGATTACGGGGGCCGATCCCAGCCACCTGTCGTCTGCAACACGTTGCTCGCCGTCGGCCGGGGCCGTCCCGGCGCTCGCGTCTTCGGACATACGGTATCACTTTGAAACCTGAAGAATATATACTGTCGAGTCCGAAGTTTTGGTCGAAATTCGGTGAACCAAAGCTATGGCAAAATCCGACAGCTCACCCCCTGACTCGCTAGATTCGCTCCCGGCGGACGTCGAATGCTACTGTCAGCTCGACGGCGTGATCGACCTCCTCAGTCGGCAGTACGCCATGCAGGTCATCTGCCTGGTGGGGGCCATCGGGCCGGCCCGGTACGGCGACATCGAGTCCGCGTTCGACGGCGTCAGCAGTTCGACGCTGTCGACCCGGCTCAGCGAACTCGTCGACGCTGGCTACCTGTCCAGACACCAGCACGAGGAGATTCCGCCCCGGGTGGAGTACGAACTCACCGCGTCGGGCGCGCAGCTGTGCGAGCGACTCCAGCCGCTGCTGGAGTGGGCCGGCCAGCAGGGCGACCTGCCGTCGTGATCGGTCTCGAAGGAGAAGTCGAACGGTGTGGGCGTCAGTCCTCGCCGGGTTCACCGGCCACCGAAGCGACCTCGCGCTCCGTCGCCGATTCCACGTCCGGTCCCAGGTAGCGCGCCCAGACGACGAGCATGCTGGGCAACACGAGGACGCTCCCCAGGAAGGCGTAGACGATCATGATGGCGGTGATCGTCCCGAACTGCTGGAGCGTCGGGAACAGCGAGAAGCCGAGCACGCCGAAGCCCGCGGCGGTGGTCACGGCGCTACCCAGAAGCGCCGAACCCGTGCCCTTGGTAGTCGTGACGATTGCATCCATGATGTCGTTCGCGTCCTCCAGTTCTATGCTGAACCGCTCGCTGATGTGGATGCTGTAGTCGATCCCGATCCCGATGGTGACGCTGGCGACGATGGTTGTCAGGACGCTCAGCGGGTACCCGAGGAAGTACATCGTCGCGATGATCCAGCTCACGACGAACAGGACCGGGAGCATCGTGACGAGCCCGAGCGTCGCGCTGTCGTGGACGACCCGGTAGACGATCATCAGCAGTCCGACGACGGCCAGCAGCGTGATCAGGAGGCCGACCAGGAGGGTCTCCAGCAGGTAATCCTGGATCAGCTGGTTGATGATCGGCTCCCCGGTGGCAGTCACCGTAAAGCCGTCGCCCTCCAGGACGGCGGTGACCTCATCCATCTGGGCGATCACCTCTTCGCCCTGGGCCTCGGAGTTGACCGAGACGGCCATCCGGGTAGCCACGTACTCGCCGTCCTCCCGGTGAAGCACGCTGGAGGCTTCGTCGGGAGCGACCTCGTACAGTTCGTCGTAGAGGGCTTCGAGGTTCTGGTCGGGGACGCCGTCGCCGTCGGTGTCTGCGGCGGCGAACGACTCGCGGAACGAGTCGTCCCGGGCGGCGACCCGCTCCATCACCGTCAGCAGGCTCTCGGTCCGCGGTTCGCCGTTGGCGAGGATGATGGTGGCCTCCTGGTCACCGGCTTCGGACACCGCCCGGTCGATCCGTTGGAGCGTGTCCGGGTTCGTCACGTCGCCCTCGATCAGGAACTCGACCTGGGAGTCGTGACGGACGAAGTTCTCGTTGGCGAACCGCAGGTCCTCGCGGACGGAGTACTCCGAGGGTTGCAGTCCCTCCGGCAGGCTCTCGGTCCACTCGGGAGCGCCCTCCGCGATGTTGTCCTCGGGTTCGAACGAGGTGCTCACCTGCGTCGCGGCCAGCGTCGTGCCGGCGGTCAGCAACAGCGTCAGGAGGATGACCGCCACGGGCGCCTTCCGGGCGGCCGAGGAACCGAGCGAGAGCAGTTTCGCGGCCCGCCCGCTGCCGGTACCGATCGCGCGTTTGTTGCGGTCGAGCCCGAACCGTTCGAGCAACGCGTCCAGTTCGGCCTTCAGCGGTGGGAGCAACAGCGCGAAGACGACGAACGCGCCGACGATCCCGATGGCCGCGATGATCCCGAGTTCCTGGACCGGCTGGACCGGGCTCACGAGGTTCGACAGGAAGCCGATCGCGGTCGTCATGGTCACCCAGACCAGCGCCACGCCGACGCCGATCAGGGCGACCTTCATCGACGGGACGACCCCGTTGCCGGTGGTGCTGCGGTGCTCGCGGTACCGCATGAAGACGTGGATGCAGTAGTCGATCGACAGCCCCATCAGCAACACCGGGATGGCGATCAACACTGGGTTGAACGGGATGCCGACCCAGCCGAGCGCGCCGAACGTCCACAGCTGGACGAGCACGACACCGACCAGGCTGAGCACGATGTCCAGCAGGTCCCGGTAGACCAGGATCAGGGTCACGACGACGAACAGCAACGCCAGCGGCCCGACGATCTTGATGGAGTCCTTCTGGGACTGGGACTGCTCGTCGGTGATGAGACCGTTCCCGACGACCACGATCTCGTTACCGGCGTCGCTGTCGGCGGCGATCGACTCCATCGTCAGCTGCGAGTCGACGATCGAGTCGGGGGCGTTCCCGGTCATGCCGACGGAGTCCGTCGTCTGGAAGACGACGATCATCGTCGACGACGCCTCCGTGGACCCGCTCTCGTAGTCGTTGGGCATCAGGGCGAACGCGTCCGAGGAGCCCTGCCTGTCCTCGTCGAGGACCTGCTCGACGATGGCGTCGATCTGCTCCTGGTCCATCGCCTCGAGGGCCGCGATCTGCTGGTCGAGGGTCGGCGATGTCATCTCCGGGCGCTGGGTCCGGATCGCCGTCGTGGCGATGACGTTGGCGATCCCGACGGTCGGCTGGTCCTCCCGGAGCGTCGGGCCGATGGTCGCATTGGTCCTGATCTCCTTCTGTAACTCCAGGGACTCGATCAGCGACTCCTTGGCGAGGACGTTGTCGTCCTTGACGATGACCTGCGCGACGGTCTGGTTCTCGGGCCCGGTGGAGAAGTTCGACTCGACGTAATCGAGTTTCTCCTCCTCCTCGACGCCGATCTCGAACTGCTGGAGCGACTGCTCCTGTTCGAGACCGGAGACCCCGGAGGCGACCCCGAGGATCGTCACCAGCAGGACGGCGACCAGGATCCGCCTGTGCTCGACGACGCCACCGAAGACCCGGTCGCTCAGCCCCATCGGACCCCCCCGTCGCGTCGTCGCCGCGAGCTAGCGCACGGACGGTCGAGGTCGCGACCCCGGCTGCCGGGATCGGGGGTCGACCGGTCCGGAACCTCAGCGTCGGGTATTACGCCGTGGTGGCGAATCTCGGTGCTGTCGCCCCTGTTCATGTGTGGATGTACTGTTCGTCCCCTCACCTAAATATCCATTGTATTTGACGTAATAAAGTGGCTTTGAAGAACCAAAAAATAGGCAGACACCCGTCGAGGAGTTAGTTTTCGTTCTCAAAACGACGGATGTGGGCGAAAAACGAGGGATCGGGCGTCTATTCGGTCCCGACCAGCGCGTGTTCGAGGACGTTCTTCTCGGCGCGCTGGAGGTGTTCCGCGACAGTCGACTCGTCGATGCCGAGGTCGTCGGCCAGTTCCGAGAGCGTCGTCTCGCGGGGAGTCTCGTAGTACCCCTCGCGATAGGCGTGCAGGATGATGTCGCTCTGCCTGGAGGTCAGTGCCTTCCGTGCGTCGCTCACGCTCCCTTCGTAATCCCTGATTCGCAGTACCTCACAGGCGAGATCCGTGTTCTGGATTCGGGTCCCGATCTGCTGGATGACCGAGTGTTCGGCGATGACCGACAGTTCGAGTCCGTCCGCTCGAACCGAAACGTCGTGTCCACAGACGACCGTCACCGGGCATCCGTCGATGAACGTCACCGGGAGGTCCGCGACCAGGAGGTACTCCGGGGTCGACTTGGATAGCCGCTGGAAGTCGAGCACCGCTTCGTCGTCTGTAACTACCGATTCGTCGACATCGTCGTTGAGAAGCACCCGAAACGCCAGCTTGTCGTGATGGCACGAGACGACCGACAGGTCACGGATTCCGACGTCCCGGAACTCCCGAACGGCACCGCCGACGAACCGATCGTCTAACACGTTGTTCGGGATAAATACTTCGAGCTCTCGCATCTACTCGTGTTAGATCATCTCAACTTATAAAAATATCCCGAAATTTTTATCTAATTTCATCACCTTAAAAACAAGTCTTCGAGAATCGGGGAACGGTCGTGGTTTTCCGCGGTTATCGGTCCGGGTTGGGTCGGGGGAACGCCCGGACGTCGCGGGGCGGCATCAGGTAGGTGCCGCGACGCTTCGTTTCGAGGTACCCGAGGATGCCGTGGTCCTCCAGCGGGAGTTCCTCCTCGGCGCGCTGGTCGCCCTCGGGGTCGATGAACGACATGTGCTGGCGCACCGTGATGAAGTCCTCCACGGACTTCTGCAGGGAGACGAACTGCAGGTGCGGGTGGTTCTCGTGGGTCGACGGGACGTCACGGCGGAGGAGCGGCGGCAGGGGGTCCCTGGCCCGCGCGAGTTTCTGGGCGTGGCCGACGACGCCTTTCTGCTCGCTGTCCTCGCCGGCCTTCCGGGCGAGGCTGATCATCGGTTCGTCCTCGGTGCCACTCCGCGGCGGGAGGTTCCGGCCGTGCTTGCCGGTCTCCTCGGGCGTGTGGTGGGGACTGTACATCCGGTGGATCTGGTCCTCGTGCTCGTGGTCGTCGTACCAGGCCTTGATGTCGTCCTTGATGAGCGAGGCCTGCACGATCGTCCCACCCTCGAACGGGTTGTCCTCGTCGGTGAACGTCACGTGGTCCTGGTGGGGCTGGCTGTCGGTGAACAGCGACTTGAACCCGAAGAAGACCGGCGCGTCGCGTGGCACCGGGTTCTCGCCGGGCACGTCTTCCTCGAACCGGTTGTGCGGCTTGGACTTGCCCCAGTTGGACTTGCGGATGCCGCCGACGCGCTGGTCCACGAACCCGGTGCGGCGGTGTGAAACCTCGAAGATGCCGCTCATGTCCGTCTCGACGTCGACGCCGTTGACGGTGTCGCCTTCGCCCAGCAGGGCCTGCTCGGCCCGGAGCACGGCCTGCGGGTGGTCGCTGGTGAGGTGGACGTGCACGTCGTCGTCCTCGGCGACGGCGTCCTCGCGGTCCTTCTGCAGGTCGGCCTCCTCGATCACCTCTTCGGGGTACCGCAGGTCTATCTGCTCGGGGAGGTCCTCGTCGAACCGGTCGAAGTACCGCTGGGAGTAGCTAACAGTAAACAGGAGACCGTGGTTGCTCCACTCGTAGGCGCGCTCGAACGTCTCCAGCGTCGCGGCCAGTTCCTGGCGGTCGGATTCGCTGGGCGTCCCCTCCTTGGCGTAGTCGAGGTGGAGGAAGACGTGGTGCTCCGGCAGGGCCCGGATGCCGTTGCCGCTGGTCCGGAGGAACTCCACCCAGGCGTGCTGGCGCTCCGCGGCGTCGGTGCGCTCGAACTCCCAGGGTGCGTAGTCCCGGGGCTTGCGCGGCGACTGGTCGGTGTGGGCGCTGACGGCCGCGACCGACGACGCGCCGCCGATTGCTACCGCCGCTTTCATGAAGTCGCGTTTGGACAGGCGGTCCTTGTCTCCGCCACCGCTATGGCTGCATGGCATGTTGTACTACCGTTAACGTAATATAACCTATAAATTTGCTCCAATATACGGGGCATTATTTATAAGCAGGAATTTTTCAGTTCTCTCACTTTCTTCGAGAAATTATCCAAATCGCGGGGCTACGCCGGGGACACCTACACGGACGACTCGCGCGCGAGTTCGTCGTACCCCGCCGGAGACCCCGGCCCGGCCGGATCCAGCGCCGGGGCTACCGGGACCGGGCCCACTCGACCAGCGGTTCCAGGCGCTCGCAGGCCTCCCGGCCGTCCTCGGTGAGTTCGTACTCCACCCGGGGTGGGATCTCCGCGTACTGGGTGCGGTCGACGAGTCCGGCGTCACGGAACGCCTGCAGACGGGCGGCGACGGTCGAGGTGCTGGCCCCGGGCACCCGGGCCTCGATCTCGCCGAACCGGACGCCGTCGTGTGCGCCGACGACGCAGACGATCTGCATGGCGTACTTCCGGCTCAGGATCTCCACGACGTCCGAGGCGGGGCAGAAACACTCGGGGCGTTCGTCGAGGGTGGGCGCATCGCTCACGGCAGGCCCGACGCCGGGACGTTCCTTAGCTACTCGGGAACCCGTAGTAGCCCGCAAGCAACGCATCGATACCGGCGACCGACTGGAGAAGAAACGGCCGCGACGGTGCAACGAACCGGCTCGATTCCGGCGGTCGGGCGACGGCCGGGGCCCCTCAGCGCTCGTGGACCGTCGTCGGGAGCGGGTTCGACGGCTGGCTGGTCATCTCCGGGGCGAAGTCCAGTTCGCTCTGAGGCTCGAGGTGGTACTTCTGGCCGATGGTCGCCAGCACCAG
Source organism: Halobacteriales archaeon QS_1_68_20 (assembly GCA_003021085.1). Classification (GTDB taxonomy): domain Archaea; phylum Halobacteriota; class Halobacteria; order Halobacteriales; family PXRE01; genus PXRE01. The sequence continues at coordinate 143,186 of PXRE01000014.1, forward strand.
GAGCTGTTCGAGTTTGGCGAACCGCTCGCCGATGCAGGAGCGCGGCCCCTCCCCGAACGGGATGTAGGCGTAGCGCTTGTCGATCGTGGACATGTCGTCCCAGCGTGACGGCTTGAACTCCAGCGGGTCGTCCCAGAACCGCGGATCACGGTGGACGCGGTGGATCGAGAGGTGCATGTCCGCGCCCTCCGGGATGCGGTAGCCGTGGGCCTCGATGTCCTTCGCGGCCCGCCGGGGCACCGTGTGGACCGGGGTGTGCCGTCGCATCGTCTCCTGCATGATCTTCCGCGTGAACGTCAGGTCCCCGATGTCGTCGATAGTCGGCCGGTCCCCACCGAGGACGTCGTCCAGTTCCTCGTAGAACCGCTCGCGGACGTCGGGGTGGTTGCCCAGCAGGTGCCAGGCGAACGCCATCGACAGCCCGGAGGTGTCGTGGCCGGCGAACGTCAGGCCCGCCACCTGGTCGATCATCTCCGTCTCGGTGATGAGTTCGGAGTCGGAGTTGCGGACCTCGACCATCGTCGAGAGGAGGTCGTCACCGGTGCCGCCCTCCTCCTCGCGCTCGGCCAGCAGTCGGCGGGCCTCGCGGTTGAGCCGCCCCTTGCCCTTCTTGAACCGGTGGCGGGCCGGCGTCGGGAGCCAGTCGGGCAACACGAGCGAACTCGGGTTGAAGTACTCGTTGAGGCTGTTGGCGGCCCACCGCAGTTCCTCGTCGCCCTCCGGATCCAGCGGGCGGTCGAAGATCGTCCCGAACAGGATCTCCAGGGCGACGTCTTTCATCTGGCCGTGGAGCGAGATCTCGCCGCCGTCCTCCCAGAGCTCCATGCGGGCCTCGATCATGTCGACCATGCTCTCGGCGTACGCCCGGATCTTCCCGGGGTAGAAGAACTCCTGCAGGGCCTCGTTCTGGCGTTCCCACTGCTCGCCCTCGACGGCGTTGAGGTTCTCGCCGAACGCGATTTCGAAGTCGTCGGTCTTCTCGAAGGCGTCCTGCTGGGTGACCATCGCCCGCTCGAAGAAGTCGGGATGTGCCATCAGGTAGATGTCGCCGCCGACCAGGTCCATCCGGACGACGTCGCCGTACTCCTCGACCGCGGAGTCGTGGAACTCGAACGGGTCGCTGGCGTACTGGAGCGTGTTGCCGAGGATCGGGTACCCCGGCGGCGAAGGGGGCAACGGGAGGTCCTCGACGGACTCCGAGTCCGCCGTCGACGTCGAGTTCTCGGCGTGCTTGGAGCTCATGCGTCGCTAGCGAGGTGCTCGCGCAGCTGGCGCTCGACCTCCGTGTCCTCGAACAGGAACAGGTACAGCCCGACAGTCAGCCCCGTGAAGAACAGCGCCA
>PXRE01000015.1:0-81025 GCA_003021085.1 Halobacteriales archaeon QS_1_68_20
CCGGATCGTGCTTGCGCTCCTCGCAGGGGAAGGGCGGTCGCTGACGCTGAATGACCTGACGAAGTCAGTCCTCAAGTACAACCATCAGGCGTCACCGACAGCGGTCTCCGGGGACGTACTAACGGAGATCCGTCTCTCACTCTATCACGTCCACCTCCCGAAGCTGGCTTCGGACGGGCTCGTCACCTTCGATCCGGACCGCCAGCTCGTGGAACCGACCGAGCAGTTCGAGCAGGTACAGCCGACCGTGTCCACGATCCTCGATGCCGATCCCACACTCGAAACGCCGCTCGAACTGTGACGTCGATCATCCGCTCTTCCTCCTCGTCTCTATCTTCATCTGGTGCCAGATGATGCCATTGAGGGACTGAGGGCGACGAACAATACGCAACCTCATGTGAGTCAGCCTGAGACGGAAGAAAACATTCCGCACCAGCAGCCACCCGGTATGCTCGCACCCACTACCCACTCTACTGGTCAGCCACCGTATAACCCACGACACTGTTCACCGACGGCCGCACGCACCGTGGCCTCAAACGCCCCGGAGGCGCCGTCGCGATGACCGTTATCGTCGAGTTCTCACTTCCCGCGGACTCGTTTCCGTTCGGGCGGTCCACCAGCGGTGACCCGAGCGTTCGGGTCCAACTCGAACGTCCCGTCCCGCTTCGGGAAGACCGCATCCCGTTCCTGTGGGCAGCCGGCCAGGCGTTCGACCAGTTCGAAGACCACCTCCGCAACAGCGACATCGTCAAGGACGTCGGGGCGCTGACCCGCATCGGTGACAGCGTCCTGTACTACACCGAGTGGTACACGGACAAAGAGTCGTTCCTCAACGGTGTCAGTGACACGAACGGCACGATTATTGGGCGCACGGTGACGGCGACTGGTCGTTTACCGTCCGCTTCCGCGGCCATGCCGACCTCTCACGCTTCCATCAGTACTATCAAGAACACGACTTCCCGGTCCACATCGACAGCGTGTATGCGCCTGCTGAGGAGTCCCGGACCGAGTATGGCTTCGGCCTCACGCCCGAGCAACGGGAAACCCTGATTATGGCCGTCGAGAAGGGGTACTTTTCAGTTCCTCGGGAGACAAAACTGGAAGATCGTCGCCGAGAACTTCGAGACAGTGGATGAGGGGACAGCCGATACTGACCCCATGGCCGAGGCATGAGACGAGGGTTATCAAACTGCTTGTTATAACGGGTTTGCGGAGAGACGGCGAACAGACATCAAACCCATTGTTGAATTGGATAGGAGGTCCATATCACGCCTATGGGTGAGGTACCGACGTCCACGGTGGTACCGGACCACTTCGAGGGTTTCACTCCCGAGTACTGCCAGGCTGTGTTCCAGTATTTCGAGCAACAGTCACCAGAGACTGCAACCGGACCGACCTTGCAGCCTACGCATCTGACCAGCACCGGCCGGACGGGGATGCGTCTGCGATTGCCATCTCGCTCCATCATGCGACGCTTCCAAGTTGGCCGACGCCGGACTCATCGAGTACGACCCGCGAAGTAACAGCCCGATACAGTGGCCCCTGATCAGGAGACACGGACTAACCACGCATGGCAAGAGGGGATACCATAGCTGCCGGTTCTGGAGAGCGGTGGTCGGTACAGAAGGTATATATATCGTACATCAAATGTGACAGTTATCGCCTGAAACCATGCAGTCGTTGCGGGGCGTTTTGGATGGAGGGACCGATGGCGACTGTAGCTGAGTTTACACTTGATTCCCACGAGTTCCCGCTCGGAACTGTGTTCGCAGAACTCCCGGACGTCACCGTCCAACTCGAACGCGTCGTACCGGACGCCAAGGGTGTCGCCCCCTACTTCTGGGTCCGGGGGACAGAGTCTGATACGATCGTCGACCAGTTCTCGGCGCATCCAGGTGTCACAGATATCCAATTCGTCGATGATGTCAACGGCGAGTACCTCATGCGGTGCCAGTGGGTCTCTGGACATGACAGTGTGCTGGATGCACTCATCGATCCAGAAGTCGTCTTACTCTCTGCAGTGGGTACCGAGGATAAGTGGACCTTCGAAGTACGGGGCGAATCTCGTGAGGCGATTGCCACGTTTCGGAACTACTGCCACGACCACGAGATACCGGTCACACTAACAGAACTCCACGCACTTGAATCACTGGAGGCACAGCACGAACTCACCGAGAAACAACGCGAGGCACTGATCCTCGCCTTCGAGCGCGGGTACTTTGAGTCACCCCGGGAGACGACGCTGCAGGAGGTCGCTGATGAACTCGGCATCACGCAACAATCGCTCTCGTCCCGTCTCCGGCGCGGCAACCGCCGTCTCATCGAAGAAGCGCTCATCGAGTCGCACTCATAGCTCCCTCCGTTCGGAGATGCTTAAAGGACCTTCTGTATTATAAGTAGTCAGACTCACCCACGCTGCCCCGGTACACGGTGATGATGAGCCGTGACAGTCACCCCGATCCAGAGGACAGCGTGTCATCCGAACCGTCAACGGGATCGGCATCACAAACCCAGTCAGTGGACTGTGGCGTCTGTTCGTTCGAGTCGTTTGAATATCAACCGGATGAACGAGTCCATCGGGCGATGTTTGACGGCGACGTAGTCGCCCCCAGCACGGCAGTCGTCGGGGCGGTATCGACGGTTGCGGACAAGGACCCGCTGAACATCGAACCCCTTCATTCAATGATCGATCCTGACGCCCTAGACGCGCTCTTTTCCGGGAAACGACATAGTGAGGGCGATATACACGTGCGGTTCTCTGTTGCGGGATACAGCGTTACGGTGAGCAGTTACGGGAGTATCGTCGTTCGCTCAGCTCAGTCCGAGCACTCTCACAATCCGGTTGAGGACGGTGACTAGGACCACGATCACTGTCCCACACAGGCGGGAAATCGAATGGCAAACTTCTCTTCCGTTGAACGAGCAGCCCACCGATATCGACCGTGTGATCGGTTGGGGGTAACGGCCGGGAAACGTGGTTCCAGTTATTTACTGAGTAGCGATTCAGCTCTCTGTACGCCCGCATCTACTGACTGTCGACTCACGCCACACATGTCTGCCCATTTAGCATGGGTGATACGGTCGTCAGTCATCCAGTAGTCCAATGCTTCTGCACGAGTTGATTTTTGAACAAGAACGGCAAGCTCACGCTTGGCAATGAGCTTACCGATCTCAGTCGGATTGATTGGTGGTGCTGGGAATTCATGAACAAGGTGGTACTCAGTGCTAATCCGGAATTTTACATCAATCCAGCCTCCACCATCGGCTGTCTATCCCACTTCAAGTAAGGCCTGATCTGATTCTTCTGGTGGGGTGTCGGGATTGTCCGGTTTATTTGCCGCGTGCCAGAGCAGGGTGCGCGGGCTAAGTTCTTCGTACCCTCCGATTTCACCGAAGTCAGGAGGACCATTTCAACTCATCAAGTTTGGGTGCGTCCAAGCGGTATTGTTCAGTTAAGCGATGGTGGCCTGCACAGCCGCCAGGTCAGTGGTGACCACAACAGCCGCCAATCAGCGGTGCGCGTCACGACCCACGCCGGGCGGGACTGAAAGGGGCCGCGCGCTCGGCGACGCACGACGACGTTCCCGCGAACGAACGTGAGCGGGAGCCAGCGAGAGGGTCGCTCTCGCGCGCAGCGAGCCAGGCGAGTCGAGCGCGGGGGGGCTTTCGAGGTGTTCTAATAACGGAACCCGGCTCATCTGAACACTGCCTCCCGACGGTAACCGGACTTTAAGCGTCTCGCGGGCCAACGTTCGGCGTGACCGACCCTTCGACCGTCCGGCACCGGCGCGTCCCCATCGCACTGGCGAGTTCGACCGTCCTGGCCGGGTTGCTGGCGATCAGGGCGTGGGAGGCCGGTGCGGTCGGGCCGGATAGCGTCCTGTTCGTCGGCGTCGGCGTCGCGCTGGGGCTGGCGGTGGTGTTGCTGGAACGCCAGGAGATAGCGCTCCTGCTCTCTATCGGCGGCCAGCTTCGTGGCTCGGTCGTGCTACAACTGGCGGCCGTCATCGCGGTCCTGTCCGTCGTCACCGTCGTGACGGGGGAACTCGGACCGTCGTTCGACGTCGTCGCCGTCGCTGGGCTGGCGACCGTCACCGTCGGCGAACTCGCGTTGCTGGCCTGGGAGACGTGACCACCGACGCCGGGCGAGCCGCCGACGCCGGGCGAGACGGTGCCGCCGACGAGCGGTAGCTGGTGCAGGTAGGACGTGGTTCTTCGCTCGTACCCGCTCCTTTCGTCGTTGGCCGGGACCGGTAACCCCCGCCTCCGTCGTCGGTCGACCCATCGTCTAGCGTGTCTTATGGAAATTATTGGGGTATCCGACTTACCTCCGGCGGCTCGGTACCTGAATTCATGAGCCGGAGCCTAACTCGAAGTGTAGTTGACTCGGGGTCCGTCGACTCACGGCTGGACGTGTCCCTGGACGTACTGGCGAATTCCTACCGCCGGGCGGCGCTCTCTCGACTCGTCGAGGCCGACGACGACGTGGCGTTCGACCGACTGGTGGACCAGGTGATCGACGCGGTCGACGACCAGGCCGTCGAGACGCCGACCACCGACCGGACGTGGGTCGCCACTCGCCTCTACCACGTCCACCTGCCGAAACTCGCGGACGCGGGCGTCCTCGCCCACGACGACTGGGAGTCGTTCAAGGCGACCGACCGCGGCGAGGCGGCAATCGGGCTCCTCGAAGGCGTCGAACCGCAACGATAGCGGGAAGGCAGGACCGGCATCCAGCACGTCTGCCGCCTCTATCCACCGCACTCGTCGCCCACAATGTCCCTCGTCGCAGAGGCCCAGGTCGCCCACCCCGACATCGCACTGACCCCGACGGTCCGGGCGGTCCCGGGAGCGACCGTCGAGCGGGAACGCCTCGTCGTACGCGATCTGGACCCCTCGTTCCTGTTCGTCTCGGTTTCCTGCAGTAGCTTCGAGCGCTTCGAGGACACGCTGGCCACCGACGGGACCGTGACCGAATCGCTGGTGATTAGCGACGACGCCAGACGGGTGTATCGCGTCACCCTGTCCGAGGAGCGCAAGCGACTCGCGCCGATCCCGGCCACGCTCGGAATCAACCTCGAGCGGGCCTACAGCCAGGACGATAGCTGGGTCCTGCGGCTCCAGCTCCCCGACCGGGAGGTGCTTTCGGCGTTCAACGACTACTGCGACGAGGCAGGCATCCAGGTGGCGGTGACGTCGCTCAGGCGGACCAGCGCGGCCGAGGACCGCATCTACGGCCTGACGGAGCCCCAGCGGGACCTCCTGGCCGTCGCCCACGAGGAGGGCTACTTCGACGACCCTCGCGGCATCTCACTGCAGGACCTCGCCGAGCAGTTCGACGTCTCCCCGACCGCGCTCAGCCGACGGCTCCGGCGGGCCCAGGACAACCTGATCCGGGCCGCCCTGGGGACCTGATCGTCCGGTCTCGGTGTGACTGTGTCCGCCCCCTCTTAACGCCACAGGTAATCAACGTGAACGTCTTTCCGGGCGAACCGGGTAGACCCGTTATGGATCGTTCCGACGACGAGTTCCCGAAAACTCACCGGGTCGACCCCGACCGATCGGTGAGCGAAGCCGTCGTGTACGCCGTCTCGGAGGCGACGGGCACCGACCCCCTGGACCTCGAACCGCTGTACACCGCCGTCGACCCCGACTGCCTGGACGAGTTGTTCGCCCGGGCCGACTCCGCACGGCCCGCCGAACTGCGGTTCACCTTCTCCGGGTACGAGATGACGGTCATCTCGGACGGCCGCGTCCGCATCGAGGGCGACGCCGAGGACTGACGCGTCCTGCCGCCACACTCCCCCGGCCGCAAGTCCCGCGGTCCCGGGACGCCGTCACTCTCGGACGTGGATCGAACTGCCCAGGTACTTCGTCAGCGCGCGGTCGCCGAGTCGGCGTTGAACGCCTCGAGGTTCTCCTCGACTGTCTCCCGTAGCGCGGTCAGGTGCGCCCCCTTGGTCCCCAGTTCCCGGAACGACACCCCGTCGACGGTCACGCCACTGCTCGACGGGTCGAGGCGGAACCTGACGGAGCAGACGTAATGCGCGTCGCCGTGCTGGGCGTCGCCCGTGGCGTCGCCTGGCGCGCCGGCGAAAAAGCGATTACTGGACGTCGACGACGCGTCCGTCGTCCTCGGCGTGTCCCTCGGTCGGGAGGGTCACTTCGAGGGCGCCGTTGCGGTAGGTGGCCGCGATCTCGTCCTCGCGGACGGCCGCGGGCACTCGCAGTTGCTCGTGGACCCTGCGGTCCCGGCGCGTGGCGGCGAACTCGGACTCCTCGGTGGTCTCGCGCTCGGCCGTGATCGAGAGGCGGTCGTCCTCGAAGCGGACGGTGATCTCCTCGCGCTCGAAGCCCGGGAGGTCCGCCACTGCGACGTACCCCTCGTCGGTCTCCTCCAGGCGGAGGTTGGACCCACCGACGAACGACTCACCCGTCCGGGGCATCTCGGCGCCCATCCGGGGCATCCCGCCCGTCGTCTCGTCGCTCGTCCGGGACATCTCGCCCATCGGGGAACCGCCCATGGCGGTCCCGCCCATCGTGGAGCGGCGCATTTGCTCGAACATCTGGTCCATCATCTCGAAGGGGTTTCGTCGAATGCTCATCAGAATCTCCAGCTATATATTGGCTCCCGGAGTATATATCTATTCCGAGACGTGTGGTAGCAAGGGTCCGCACGCGGGCGAATACGGGAACTAAGAGTTCCGAGGTTCTCGCGCAGAGCGGTCGTCGTCGGTGGTTCCGCGGGGGTTCACTCCTCGCCGTCGAAGTCCAGCGCGGCCGAGTTGATGCAGAAGCGCTTGCCGGTCGGTTCGGGGCCGTCGTCGAAGACGTGGCCCAGGTGGCCCTCGCAGGTGGCACAGACGACTTCCGTGCGGACCATCCCGAGGCTCCGGTCCTCGCGGAACTCGACGCTGCCGTCCTCTGCGTCGAAGAAACTCGGCCACCCGTGGCCGGCGTCGTACTTCACCTCGGAGTCGAACAGTTCCGCGCCACAGCCGACACAGCGGTAGACGCCGTCCTCGTCCAGGTCGAGGTACTCGCCGGTGAACTTCGGTTCGGTGCCGCGCTCGCGCAGGATGCGGTACTCCTCGTCGGTCAGCACCTCGCGCCACTCCTCGTCGCTCTCCGGGACGGATTGCTCGGTCATGCTCCCGCCTATGGCCGCGACTGCCGTATGGCTTGCGTCGGTACGGGTTCGAAGGGTGTCTCTCGGTGTTTGGATTTGAGTTGCGGCGCGCGCGAGAAGTCCCCGTGAGCCGTGCGAACGGGGGCTCGGGAGATCTCGCTCTCCCGGTGGCCGAGTGGAGCGTCCGGGTGAGCCGCGGAGCCGCGAACCCAGGCCGAAACGAGGCGGCTGGGGAGGCGTGAGGTCGACCCATCGGTCCAGTGGTCGCTAGCGTCGATCCTTGACCAACCTGTGAACACCGGCGATCGCTTGACTAGGGATGTCCACGCCCTCCCCAACCGATTGCGTTACTCGCTTCGCTGCGTTACTCATCCCTCGCGCGCGTTGCTCGCGCGCGCCACGTTCCAGTCCTGGCCGAGCGGCCGCGCGGATTGCGTCCCTGTTCCGGCCGGGTAGACACAAGAGTACCACGCTTCCCTCCAGAACCTAGAACTCACTCCCCGTCGCCGGGGTCGTACGTGAACAGGTCCTCGATGGCGCAGTCGAAGTAGTTCGCCAGTTCGAAGGCCAGTTCCAGGCTCGGGTCGTACCGGCCGCGCTCGATGGCGTTGATCGTCTGCCGGGAGACGCCGACGGCGTCGGCCAGTTCCGCCTGCGTCACGTCGGCTTTCGCCCGCCAGACCTTCAGGTCGTTCTCCATCGTCACATCGTGCGCTTGAACCAGGCGACCGACCCGAAGTAGACGGCCAGCCCTGCCATCAGCGCGGCCCACAGCACCATCGAGTCGACGGCGACGTCGAGGTTCACCGCGGTGAAAAACACCGTCCCCAGCAACGCCGCCAGCGCCAGCAACGCGTTGTACCCCGACCGGTAGTGAATCTCGGCCATCCGCTCGTCCCGCTCGCTCCGGCAGATGGTGTCGTCCCAGAGCGCGCCCGCGAACGCGACCGTCCCCCCGACGACGGAGACGCCCAGCAACAACTCCGTGGAGGCGCCGTCCCCGAGGACGCTCGGCACGCCGACCACCAGTGCCAGTCCGATGCCCATGACCGCCCATGCCGCGAGTCGACGGTTGTTCACCATTGCGTGTAAAGCATGTTTTACACAACGTAATAAGTGTTTTCCACTTAGTCGAATATAGACGACGTATGGTCGCCGACGCTTGTCGTTGAACGGTGTTGCGTCGGTTTCCACTGTCGACGTCCGAAAACTGCCCGCAGGGCGGCGACAGCGTTGCCGCGGGTACGAAGCCGCAAATCACATACCGGACCGGTTCGATAGGGGGGACGATGGTAACCGTCGGCGACCTGATCGAGGACGCCCTCTTCGAAGTCCACCACCTGGCGAACCTGACGGGGTCGAGCCACGCGGACCGGGCGCGGGACTACCTGCTCAGGGCCCAGAGCGCCACGGAAGAGGAGAAGAAGCGCGAGTACCTGGTCGAGGCGTGCCAGCGCCTGGAGGTGGCGATGGACCACAACCCCGGTTTCTCCGAGAGCTTCAAGATGGCCCGGGACAAGGCCCTGGAAGCCGAAGACTCGATCTGATGTGCGGCCGCACCTCGCTTTTCGTCCCCCCGTCCGAACTCGAGGACCGCTTCGACGCCGAGGTGGTCGACCCGCTGTCGCCGCGGTACAACATCGCTCCCAGCGAGGACCTCGCCGTTGTCCGCGACGACGCTCCCCACGAGATTCGCCGCCACGAGTGGGGCCTGGTTCCCCCGTGGGCCGACGACCCGGCGGGTAACCGCCAGATCAACGCGCGCGCGGAGACCGTCGAGGAGAAGCCGAGTTTCGCCGACGCCGTGGAACACCGCCGGTGTCTCGTGCTCGCCGACGGCTTCTACGAGTGGCAACGGCGCACCGGCGGGAAACAGCCCTTCCGGATCGAACGCGAGGACGGGGACCCGTTCGCCATGGCGGGCCTGTACGAGCGCCACGACGACCTGACGACGGTGACGGTGATCACCACCGAACCGAACGAGGTGGTCGAACCCCTCCACGACCGGATGGCGGTCGTCCTCGCGCCCGGGGAGGAACGAGCCTGGCTGGACGCCGACGACCCCGCCGAGCGCGCCGACCTGCTGTCGACGCCCGACCCCGACCCGTTCCACGCCTACCCGGTCTCGTCGGCCGTCGACGACCCCACCAACGACTCCCCGGACGTGATCCAACCCGTCGACGTGCCCGAGGAGGACCCCCAGTCGGGACTGGACGACTTCGCGTGAGGAACGGAAAGGGGGGACGACAGTGCCGGGGGCGCGACACCTGCGGCACGTTCGCACGGAGCGGTTCCACCGGGGGGTTCCAGCAGGCGGCGCGCACCTCGGGCTACCGGCGGTACTGACAAGTGGCTAACTATGTGGGATATATAGGACTCCCGACCGCTCCCGTGTCGGGATGGCAACGCAGAAAGGGCCGGGAACCGTTCCCCCGGGCATGACGCTGGCCACGCGCGAACGGGTGCCCGCCCTGACCGCCATCCTGTCGGTACTCGCGCTCGCGCTGGTGTTCGGCGCCGTCTCGGGGGTGTTGCCGGTCGGGTCGCTCCCGCGGGCGCCCGACGCGGTGCTGGCAGCCATCCCCCACGTGAACGTCGTCCTCTCGGTGGCCGCGATCGTCGCCATCGCCGGGGGCTGGCGCGCGATTCGGCGTGGCCGGGTCGACCGCCACAGGCGGGCCATGTTCGTCGCGCTGGGACTGTTCTTCGCGTTCCTGGCGCTGTACCTCTACCGGGTGTCGCTGGTCGGGCCGACGACCTTCGACGGCCCGTCGGCGGTCTACGGCTACGTCTACCTCCCGTTCCTGGCGATTCACGTCCTGCTCGCAATCGTCTGCATCCCGCTTTTGTTCTACGTGGCCCTGCTCGGCGTGACGGTCCCGGTCCGGGACCTGGGCGACACGCGGCACCCGAGAATCGGTCGCGTGGCCGCCGCCCTGTGGCTGATCTCGTTCGCAATGGGCGTCGGCGTCTACCTGCTCGTCCACGTGGCGTACTAGCCGAGTTTCGCCGCGAGGACCCCGCCGGCTCCGCCGAAGACGACGGGGTACAGCACGCCCATCACGGTGGCCGACGCTTCCAGTTGCGGGCCGACGTCGAACGTGACGGTGAACAGGAACGTCCCGACGATGGCGAGCAGGAAGTAGCCCAGGACCTGTGAGGCGCCGGCCACCGCGCCCCGTTCCACGTCGACCCCCTTCACGTACGTGCCGCCGGTAGCGGTCGACCGCTGGTCAGTGTTCATGTGGACACCCCTCTCACCGGACACTTAATTCCAGCTATCGAAAGAACTGGTAATTCCGCGTCGGGCCTCGAGGCGGCCGAACCGCCTCACTGCGCCGACCGGAAGCCGGGACGCCCGGGCTAACGACCGGCCCGCTCGGTGCCGTCGCCGCGGTCCGCGTCGTCGTCTCCCTCGGCGTCACGCCCGGCCGGGTCCGTTCCGGACTCCCGGTTCGTCCCGTCGTCTCCGGCGTCGGCCGGTCGCTGGCCGGACGGGGAATCGCGCTGGTCGGACTGGGACCGTCGCTCGCCTCGCGGCGACTCGCCGGTCCGCTGCTGTCGAGTACCGTCCTGGGAGTGCTGGTGACCCGCCCCCGACTGCTGCTGGCGCCCGCTTGACTGCTGGCCACCCTGTCTCCGCTCGCCCTGTCGCTGCTGGCCGCCCGTGGGTTGCTGGTTACCTCGCTGGGGTTGCTGGTGGCCGCCCTGCGGCGATTGCTGGCGACCCTGCCCCGCCTGCTGGGCCCCGCCTGCACCCGCGCGCTGGCCGGCCGACCGGGCCTGCTGGCCCTGCGGTGCCTGCTGAGGTTGCTGGCCGTACTGTTGCTGGTGGCCGGGCTGCTGCCGGGTCGGCGTGGTCTGCGGGGAACTCGGCTGGTCGGTGGACCGCGCGGCGAGCGCGCCGCCGACGCCGCCCAGCACGGCCGGGTAGGCCAGGCCCATCAGGCCGACCGCCATCACGAACTGCGGCGCGATGCTCAGGCTCATGCCGAACTCCTCGCCGGTCGGGAGCGTCCAGGCGAACAGGTAGGTCCCGCCGATGGACAGGACGGCGTAGCCCACGACGACCGAGGCGCCGGCCTTCGCGCCGTCGGTCGTGCCGGCTACCTCGTTCTTGCGAGCGACGAGGTACCCCGCCCCGAACAGGAGGACGACCGGCACGAGCAACCAGACGGGCGTCGGAATGGTCGTGATCAGCGAGTCGAGGCCGGTCTGCATCTCGCCGGCCTGGCCGCTCTGTTCAGCCAGCATCCCGGTGAGGTTGACGCTCCCGGTGACGAAGTTCATCCACACGCCGCCGCCCATGCCCATGATGCTGATCTCGAACCCGACGTCGACGAAGTGGGCGTTGTAGAACAACCACCCCAGGAAGTCGACCACCGATGGTATCTCCTCGGTACCCAGACCCCCGGACCCGCCGAGGTCCTCCGCGTTTTCGACGCCGTCCCGGAACTCGACCCACGCCAGGACCGCCGTTATCACCAGGCCGACGACCCAGGCGATGGCGCCGTACAGTGCCCCGCGCTTGAGGTCGAACGCGTCGAGCGTTCCCCCACCCTGTCCACCGTGGTGCTGTTGTTCCGCTCGTGACATGGAGCCACGTGGACCGTCCTCCGACATAAAACTGGTCGGTATGCGACAGGCGTGACAAGCCGTCGGATCACACACCGCGTTCGCCGGACCGCCCGTCGTCGTCTCCGCCCTCGCCGCCGAGTTCGCTGGATCGGTCGGCCGATCCGTCCTGCGGGTCGTCGTCTCCGGCGGGTCGGTCGCCGGACTCGGGCGGTCGCTGGCCCGGTTCCGGCGTCCGGTCCCGCCCCGGCGACGGGCGCTCCCGCCCGGGACGCGGACGGTCGTCCCCCGGCGCGTCCGCCGGCCGTTCACCGTCGCGCGGTCGACGTGCCGGCCGCCGGGACGTGGACCCGGCATCGCGTCGCTCTGGGTCCCGCTGTGCCGGGGGCCGCCGACTGGCGTCGTGGTCCCGGTCCGGCGGTCGCCGGGCCTCGTCGCGCCGGTTCCCGGGCGGTCGTCCGGTTCCGGCGGGCGGCCCCTGGCGGTCCGCGGGTGGTCGCGGGTCGTCCGTGGGTTGCCGCTGGCCGTTCGCGGGTGGTCGCGGGTCCTCCGCGGGCGGCCGCGGCGGGTTCGCGGGCGGACTCCGGGAGTTCCCGGGGCGTTCCTGGGGGCCTGGAGGCTGACGTCGCTGGCGCTCCGCCGGGTCCGGTCTGGCCTCGTCGTCGTTCCTGCGCACGGCCACCCAGCCGCCGACGCCGCCGAAGACGACGGGGTAGACCACGCCCATCAGCGCGGCGGCCACCGTCAACTGCGGCCTGATGGTGAGTTCGACCACCTCGCCGGACGGCGAGAGTCGCCAGGTGAACAGGAACGTCCCGGCGACGGCGAGGGCGGCGTACCCGACGACGACGGAGGTGCCGGTCTTCGCGCCCGCCACGGGGTCGGTGACGTCGTTCCGTGCGGTCACCATGTACCCACCCCAGGCGAGCGTGACGACGGGCACCAGCAACCAGACCACCGTCGGGACCGTCCCCACGAGGCCGTCGATCATGCGCTCCAGTTCGGTCAACCACCCCATTCCACCCGGTGCGGTCTGGCCCACGCCGAGGCCGGTCACCTCCACGTTCCCGCGGACGAAGTTCATCCACATGCCCACGACGCCGAAGTCGAACCCGACGTTCACGAAGTGTGCGTTGTAGAACATGAAGCCGACGGTGTCGAACGCCGACGGCAGGAACTCCGAGAGTTGCTCGGCCTCGCCGGATCCACCCATCGATTCGAGGGCGGACGCGGTTTGCCTGAACTCGATCCACGACAGGACCGCCGTGACGACGACCCCGAACGCCCAGGCGCCGGCCCCGAAGATCGCCCCGCGCTTCGGATCGATGGCCGAGGCGAGGCCGCGACGGGCGGGCGGCGGCCGTTGGACTCCCGACATGCGCCCACGTCCACGGCCGTCCGTAATAAATCAGTCGTCGCCGCGGCCCCGCGACGGCCGATCCCGGTCGGCGCGTCACCGGCTCCGAACGTGGACGTTTGTTACCACGAAATCGCCGGGAGGTGGCCGGATTACCAGGCCCCCGGCCGGTACCAAAATATCGTGGCCCAGGGCACTTCCCTCCGAGTCCCCAGGGTTGGATTACATGCAAGCCGAGCGATCCCGACCACAGAAACCGTCACGTAACGTGGTGTTCGACGCGCTTACCAGCCGCCGTCGCCGTGACGTCCTGGCCGCTCTCGTGTCTGCGCCGTCCGGCGTCCGTGAACGGGACCTGGCCGCCCGCCTGGCCGAGGGGGAGGCGTCTGCGGACCAGAACGTCGTCCGCAGGCGTCTCCGCCACCGTCACGTTCCGAAACTGGCCGACGCTGACCTGGCCACCTACGACGAGGAGACGGGCCGCCTGGCGCTCACCGACCACCCGCTCCTCGACGTGCCCGTCCTCCAGCAGGTCCTTGACGCCGAGGTCGCGGACGACGCGTTCGACTGCCTCGCCAGCAGCCGCCGCCGGCACGTCCTCGCCGTCCTGCGGGACCGGGGGACCGTCGACCGCGACGAACTCGCCCGGGCGGTCGCCGACCGCGAGGCCGACTCGACTGCCGACGCAGTCGCGGTATCGCTCTACCACGTCCACCTGCCGAAACTGGCCGACGCTGGCCTGGTCGACGTCGACGACGAGACGGTCGCGCTCCGGGGGGACCTCCCCCGGGTCCTGCTCGACCTGGTGGACCGGTCGCCGGAATCCGTCGACGTCGCTCACTGAATCGACGGGAGTTTCTGTTTCCAGCGGTGGTCGGTCAGTCGTCCGCGGGTTCCGGCCCCGTCCGGTGGGGGTCCATCTCCTCGCCCTCCACGTCGTAGGGGTACTCGCCGGTGACGCAGCCGAGACAGAGGTCCGGGCGGGCCGTCCCGATGGCGTCGGCGATGGCGTCGACCGAGAGGTACGAAAGCGAGTCGGCGCCGACGGACTCGCGGATCTCCTCGACCGACCGGTCGGCGGCGATCAGTTCCTCCCGGGTGGCCATGTCGATGCCCATGTGACACGGCGCGAGGATCTGCGGCGATCCGATGCGCACGTGGACCTCCTCTGCGCCGGCCTCCCGGATCAACTCCACCAGCTGGGTGGAGGTCGTCCCCCGGACGATGGAGTCGTCGACGACGGTCACCGTCCGGCCCTCGACCGTCGACCGGATCGGGTTCAGTTTCAGCCGGACCGCGCGCTCGCGCTCGTCCTGGGTCGGCATGATGAACGTCCGGCCGACGTAGCGGTTCTTCATCAGACCCTCCGCGAACTCAACGTCGGAGCCGTCTTCCTGGGCCGCCTCGGCGTACCCCGAGGCGAACGCCCGCCCGGAGTCGGGGACCGGCATGACGACGTCCGTCTCGACGCCGGCCTCGTCCCAGAGTTTCCGGCCCAGTTCCCGGCGCACCTCGTAGACGAGTTCGCCGTCCAGCACCGAGTCGGGGCGCGCGAAGTAGACGTACTCGAAAAAGCAGTGGGCGGTGTGGTCGGCCTCGACCAGCTGGTAGGAGTCGAACCCTTCGCCGCCGTCCCGGAGGACGACCAGTTCGCCCGGGCGGACGTCCCGGACGAGTTCGCCGTCGAGCGTGTCGACGGCGGCGCTCTCGGAGGCGAGCACGTAGCCGTCGTCGAGTTTCCCGATGCAGAGCGGACGGTTGCCCTGGGGGTCACGGAGGCCCATCACCGTCTCGTCGTGCATAATCGTCAGCGAGTACGACCCGTGGATACGCTCCATCGTCCGCCTGATCGCCCGCACGAGGTCCTCCTCGAGCAGGTTCCGTGCGAGGTCGTGGGCGATGACCTCCGTGTCGCCGTCGGAGGTGAACGCGTGGCCCTTCGCCGCCAGTTCCTCGCGGATCTCTTCGGCGTTCACGAGGTTGCCGTTGTGGGAAAGCGCCAGCGAGCCGCTCTTGAACGAGACGGTGAACGGCTGGGCGCAGGCCTCGTCGACGCTCCCCGCGGTCGGGTACCGGACGTGGCCGATGCCGGCGTTACCGGCCAGCCCCGCCAGGTCCCCGGGGTCGAAGGCGTCGCCGACCAGGCCCATCGAGACGTGGTCGTGTTGCTGGAACCCGTCGTGAGTGACGATGCCCGTGGACTCCTGGCCGCGGTGCTGGAGGGCGTACAGCGAGTAGTAGATGGGCCGGGCCGCCTCGCGGTCGGCCAGCGAGACGCCGACGACGCCGCACTTCTCGGTGGGTCCGTCGGTCCGGGGCGCGGCCGCCCCGTCGGGGTGGCCGTGGTGGCCGCCACTCATGGACGCCACTGCGACACCCAGCAGTAAAAACCCACGCTTTTGCATCCTCCTGGGAGGATGTATTCAGTTCTTGCGCACGTTCGTGAATAAACTACGGCCGGGTCGGCGAGAGGCGGGACGGACCGGACTCGGCGGCAATCGGCGGGAGCGGAGACGTCATCGACGCCGGGCGACGAGACGCGGACCTGGACGGCTCTGGGTCGGATCCCGGTGAAGTACGCCGGACTCTCGGGCCGACTGAGGCGACTCTCGGGGCGGCTGAAACAGCTCTGGGGCCGGTCGGGATGTCGTCGAGAACGAGGTGGAAGGGACCGTCAGTTGTCGCCGGCCTTGCCCTGCCAGGCGTAGTCGCGCCGCTTGGCGGACTTGCCGAAGCCACACGACGAGCACTCCTTCTTCTTGACGTGGTAGGACTTCTCGCCGCAGCGACGGCACTTCACGTGGGTCGTCGTGTTCTTCTTCCCCTGTGCGGGGGTTCCGTCGGTGGTCATGGATGTATCGAGACGAGGTTGTCGCCGCGTATAATCGTTGTGTCTTCCACCTGCTCGGGTTCCTCCTCGAAGTCGTGATCGCCCGCCGCAGGTTCGAGCACGACGTTCATGTGCTGGTCGTACCCCGCGAGCTCTCCGACGTAGTGTTCGCCGCTCTTGAGACGGACGCTGACCACGTCGTCGAGCGAGTCCTCCAGCACGTCGAGCGGACGTCCAGGCATACCCATACGGCCACGCGATATGCCCATAAACGTACCGGAACTCGGTGTAAAACGTTGTGGCCGGCGGCCAGGGACGCGGGTTCCGCTCGATCCTCCGCCGCTTGGCCGCAACGAGTTCCGGTGCGGGTCCGGCGGCAGGCTACGTGAGCACGCCACTGGCGCTCGAAAGACAAGCTTACCGCTGTCAACTCGTGAATTAGCTTATCCCTGCGCTGTTCCTCCGCTGAGACGAGTATGTCGAACGAGAACGGTCCAGTACGTGGTGGAACTGCCGCTTCCGACCTGCTGGCCGCCATCGGGACGGTCGGCGGATTCGACGGGCGGTTCGCCCTGCTTTCTGACGCGCGGCGGCGGTACGTGGTCGCTTACCTCCGTGAACTTTCCGACGGCGTCGCGGAGTTCGACGACCTCGTCGACACGGTCTTCGAACGAGAGACGGTCCCGCCGGGCCGGACCGACGAGGAGCACCGCAAACGCATCGCCGTCGCACTCCACCCGTCCACGTGCCGATGCTGGTCGACCACGGGGTCCTAGAGTACGACTGGCGCCAGCGGACCGCCCGGTACCGGGGAGACGAGGCGCTCGAACGCCTCCTCCGGGCGGCCCAGGAGTGACTGCCCCGGGGAACTGACCGCCCCGGGGGCGGACCATCTCGCAGGCGTGATCGCCTCGCCGGGCGTGGCTCCGCGAGTGACGACCGACCGGCGATCCCGGCGCGAACGAGAGACGAATCCCGACGAGAACGACGACGGATGATCGACATACAGCACGGAATCGAAGACGGAAACGACGTGGAATCGGAACTGGAACGGATCGTGGGAATCGACCTCCCGCCGGAGATCGACGCACTCGTCGAGGAGTACGACCGCCGGATCGGCCAGCCCGACCGGTACCTCTGGCGGTGGATCCACGCGCTCCGCCCGCACGTCACCCTCTCGACGGTCCTGCCACGTGACGTCGAGCGTGCACGACGGGCGAAGACCGTGGCGTCGATGTACGTCGTCGTCCTCGAGGACCTGGGCGAACGGGACCGTGACCTGGCGACCTTCCACGAGGCGTCGAAGATCCCCTTCCCGTGGCAACGGCGCGACCCGGACCGGTCGGACGTCGACGGGGACGTCCTCCACGTGGCAGAGACGGTGTGGTCGACGTTCGAGGCGCTGGTCGCAGACAGTCCCGGTCGCGACGCGTACGGGGACCTGCTCTCGTTCGACCTCGGCCAGACGCTGAACGCCATCGAGTACTCCTACCTCGTCAACGAGAACCTCGAGATGGCCAACGAGGCGGAGAACTGGGCCTACGACTGCCACAACGTGATGCTGTTGCCGTACGTCGACGTGGACCTGATGTTCTCGACGGGGTTCGACCGGACCGACCTCGGACCGTTGCGCCGCGGCGTCTGGGACGCCCAGCGTCTCGCCCGTATCGGGAACTGGATCACGACCTGGGAGCGGGAACCGGGCGAGGGCGACTTCACGTCCGGCGTCGTGGTCCGCGCGCTGGCCGACGGCGTCGTCGACCACCACGAACTGGCCGCACTCGACGACGCCGGGATCGCCGCTGTCGTCGGCAGGGTCAGGGACAGCGCATCGAGGACCGACTCCTCCGGGAGTGGGAGACGACCTACCGCGAGACGCTGGCGTTCGAGTCCCGGGTCTCGTCGGTCGACTTCGGTGCGTACCTCGACGGGATGGAGACGGTCCTGGAGTACCACCTCGCGAGCAGGGGCCGGAAATGAACCCTGCCGACGTGACCGCCGCCAGGCGGCGCCATTCCGACGCGACCCAGCACCGCCGGGCGACCCCCGTGCCCGACGCAGAACGAACGACGAACCCATCCGAACCTATGACCGAAGAGCAGAACGCCCAGGAGTTCCTGGTGGAGGTAGCGAAGCGGGCACCCCTGCTGGAGGCCCTCGACGAGCGGCCCTGCACCATGCAGGAACTCGACGACGACCTGTCGATGTCCCGCTCGACCATCCACCGGGCGCTCCAGACGCTCGAAGACCACCACGTGATAGAGAACCGCGACTCCCGGTACGCCCTCACGGGGTTCGGGCAGTACATCACGGACGAAACGGCGACCTACCGGACGAAACTCGCCACGTCGCGGGACCTCGACGACTTCCTCGACGTGGTCGACGAGGCGGACATCGACGTTCCGCTGGAGGCGTTCGCCGACGCCGAAGTCACCCGACCGCAGCCACACCAGGCCCACCTCGGCCTCAAGCGGATCATCGACCTCATCGAGCGGTCGGCGTCCCTGCGGATGTTCTCCAGCATCATCTCGCCGATGTACGTCGACGTCGCCCACCGCGAGATCCTCGACGGCATGGAGATCGAGGTGATCTTCGACGCACGGATCGTCGACATCGTCCGGTCGGAGTACGCCGAGAAGGCGGTCGAAGCGCTGGAGACGGGCCGGTTCACCGTCCACGTCGGTACCGACATCCCGTTCGAACTGTTCATCTACGACGACAAGCTGAGCATGGCCGTCCACGACGAGTCGGCACTGCCGCGACTGTTCCTGGAGACCGACGCGCCGGCCGCCATCGAGTGGGCCGAGGACCTCTACCGCTCCTACCAGGCCGACGCCTGGCAGTTCTCCCCGGACCAGCTCGACCAGTTGCGCCGCACAGAAGGGAACTTATCGTAGTCGCTCGCCGGATTTCGCCACCGCCCAGCCAGTGACACACACCGAGTCACCGACCGCCGAACGTATTTCACCGATGAAATCGGTTCGATCGATCGCCGGAATCCGTCCGGGGACACGGAGTTTCCTGTCGATGCCGTTCCCATAAATCATATTATAATTCCAACACCTATAAGACGGTGGGGCCGCTATCGCAATTCGAACCGGCCGCACGGGAGTTTCCAGGGTCGAGATATCGTCTCGCCTGAACGTCGTCCCGCAGTGACGGCTATCCGCGGCCAGGCAAGAGATATCCATGATCGACGACAACACAGACGAACCGGTGGCGGACGACGCACGCTCCGACCAGTACGCGTACGAGCACGACGACGGCCCGTTGAGTACGGCGATCGTCACCGCGGTCGCCGACGCAGAGGGTGTGGACCCCCTGGAGATGGATCCCCTCTACGGGGCCGTCAGGTCCGATCTCGTCGACGAGTTCGACGGTGCCGAGGTCGGTTGCGACGCCGAACTGACGTTCTCCTACCACGGATACAAGGTCACCCTCGACGGCGACGGCGAGATTCGCCTCCGCCCGGTGTCGACCGTCAACTGATCGTCGCCCGACCGCTCGCGTTCGTCGTCCGCCGAGCGGAGTCGCTCGCTTCACCGTGGTCGGCGAGTGGTACCGAAGCGACGGGTTCCCGCAAAAACGATTTACGTCGAGGTACGCCGTACCCGGAGCCATCGTGACGTCTCGACTATCGAGTTTTCCGGCCGGACTGGACGTGTCACTCACAGTCACCCAGGTATCACTTGCTCTCTTCGTGGCGCTCGCACTTCTCGTGGGAACCGGCCCGGTGGCGGCCGACGAAGAGGGCAACCCCGGGAACTCGTGCCCGGGCGAGAACGAAAACTAGGGACCGGCGAACGCCGACGAACGCGGCGTGATCAGGTCGGGGCCGGGGATCACGAACGCCGCCGTCCAGATCGGGTGTGACCTCCCCGATGCGTAATTTCCCCGCGTACTCAGATTTCGACGGCGAACCCGTCGTACTCGCTGGCCCGTTCCGCGAACGCGCCCAGCAGGTCCGCCGTCGCCACGAGGTCGTCGGTGTCGATGACCTCGACGGGCGTGTGCATGTACCGGTTGGGCACGCCGACGTTAAGCGACGGGATGCCGCCCCGCGAGGTGTAGAAGGCGTCGGCGTCGGTCCCCGTCGAGATGCCGGTGGCCTGCAATTGGACGGGCAGTTCGGCGCCGTCGGCGGCGTCCCTGACCGCCCGGACGAGTTCGGGGTGGTTCGAACTGCCCCGGGCGATCACCGGTCCGCCGCCCAGTTCGACGTCCGCCTCTTTCTTCGTCGCCGGTTCTTCCTTCGCGGACGTGTAGTCGGTGGCGTGGGTCACGTCGACCGCGATGGCGGCGTCCGGCGCGAGGTCGAACCCGACCATCTGCGCGCCGCGCTTGCCCAGTTCCTCCTGCACCGTCGAGACGGCGTAGACCGTCGCGTTGACGTCGGCCTCGACGGCCCGGCGCAGACCCTCGGCGGCCGCCCAGGTGCCGATGCGGTTGTCCAGCCCCCGGGCCGAGACGCGGGTACCTTCGAGGTCGCGGACGCCCGACGCGAAGGTGATGGGGTCGCCCACCTCGACGAGTTCGCGGGCGTGCTCGCCGTCCTCGGCGCCGACGTCCGCGCGCTGTTTCCAGATTTCGTCGACCTCGTCGTCGTCGCGGTCCCGGAGGTGGATGGCCGACTGGCCGATCACGCCCTCGACCGGGCCGTCCGCGGTGTGGATGGTAATGTGTTGGCCCCGCGAGACGGAGGCGTCGGATCCGCCGATCCGCCCGAGGTGGACGAACCCGTCGTCGTCGATCCGGCGGACGATGAACCCGATCTCGTCCGCGTGGCCGGTCAGCGCCACCTCGGGGTCGCCGCCCTCGTAGACGGCGACTGCGTTGCCGTAGGCGTCGGTCCGCACCTCGTCGGCGAACTCCTCCACGTCGTCGACCCACACGCGCTGGCCCTCGACCTCGAACCCGGAGGGACTGGGCGTTTCGAGCAGTCGATCCAGGAAGTCCCGTCGCTGTTGTTCCATAGACCCGGCTTAGATGGGGGGTGTCAAGAATCCCCCGGCACGCTCCGGGGTTGCCGGCGACCGAACGTCGCTCCTTCCGGACCGGTGACCCGACCGTCGGCCGGCACGGCCGGTCGAACTACCCACTCATCCCTCGTCCGGCATCTGCCGGACGGTCATCACTGGGACCGTCGACGACCGGACCACATTCCCGGCGACGCTGCCCAGCAGGTACCGCTGCAGTCCGGCCCGGCCGTGGGTGCCCATCACGATCACGTCGACGCCGTGTTCGTCGGCGTAATCGAGGATCTGCCGGTGGGGGACGCCCGTCGGAGTCGCGGCCCGGACCTCGTCGACGCCGGCGTCGGTCGCGGCGCTATCGACCGTCTCGACCGCGGTCTCGGCCTGCTCGGCCAGGTGCTCCCGGATCGACCCCGATCGCCTGGCGAACCGCCAGGATCTGCTGTCGATCACCGACACCCCGTGGAGCGTCGAGCCGAAGTTCGACGCGAGGTCGACGCCGTCCTCGACCGCGGCGGTCGCCGCCTCGCTCCCGTCGGTCGTGACCAGTACGTCTTCGAACGGAAAGTGGGGCCCCTCGTCGCCGTGGGCGTGGACGGTCAGCACCGGGGGTCGGCCAGGCAGATCACCTTTTCGGCGACACTGCCGAGCAAGTACCGCTCGAACCCCGACAGGCCGTGGGACCCCAGGACGACGAGGTCGACGTCGTGGTCGGCCGCGTACGAGAGGGTGGCCCGGGACCCCTCGCTGCCGTCGGTCGGAACGAGGACGTTCTGGATGGTCGTCATCACGTGGGAGTACGGTCCGGACGTCCGTCAAATCGACCCGCTTCGGGCCAACAGTGAAGGCCTCGGAAGCCCCACGTTCACACGGCCCATGAGCGACAGTAACCGGTCCCTGTTCCAGGTACACTTCCACAGCCACGGCGGCGTGCAACTCGGCCCGCGGTCGCTCGGCCGCGGCCGCGAGTCCGAGGAGTCGATGATGGAGTCCGGCGAAGACGTCGAAACCGGCCTCTCGGTCGGCGCGATGGCCCTGCTGGTGTTCGGTCTCGCCGTCGGCGTCGCGCTCGTCCGGCGGCGCCGCCGCCAGCGCCGCGCGCGGACGGAACCGGAGCAGAAGAATCTTGACCGGTGGATTCCAACGCGATAGCGTGAGCATCCTGCAAAGCGTGCGGGCCGTCGCCGGGGCGTCCGGCGAGGGCCACGTCGACTGGACGGCGGCGGCCGACGCGGCGAAGGCGTCGACCGACCCCGGATCGCTGGCGCTGACGGCACGGCAGCGCGAGGCGTACGCCGAGGACGTCCGCGAGGCCCGCGACCGCGCCCGGGCCGTCACCGGTCTCGGGTTCGACCTGCCGGCGACCGCCGAGGTACAGAACCGTCACCACTGGATCGACGCGAACGTGGCGACGTTCGCGCGCGTGATGGAACCGCTGGAACGGCACGCCCCCTCGCTGTTCCCGGACGTCGCCCGGACGATGAACACCGGGACGATGGGCGTCATGCTCGCGGTGCTCGGCCGGAACGTCCTCGGGCAGTACGACCCGCTGTTGCTGGCGGAGGGCGACGAGCACGCGCTGTACTTCGTCCACCCCAACATCGAGCGGGTGGCGGGGGAACTGGAGGTGGACCGCGAGCGGTTCCGCCGCTGGATCGCGTTCCACGAGGTGGCCCACGCCGCCGAGTTCGGTGCCGCGCCGTGGCTCTCGACGCACCTCGAAGAGCGCGTCGAGCGCGGCGTCGACGCGCTGGCCGGCGGGACCCTGGACCGCGACGCCTTCCGCGAACTGGACGCCGCGATGACCGCCGTCGAGGGGTACGCGGAACTCGTGATGGACCGGGCGTTCGACGAGGAGTACGCCGACCTCCGGCAGAAACTCGACGAGCGACGGCAGGGTCGCGGCCCGCTGTCGCGCATCCTGCGACGGGTCCTCGGCCTCGGCCTGAAGCGCCGGCAGTACGAGCGCGGCAAGGAGTTCTTCGGCACGGTCGCCGACGAGGTGGGCGTCGAAGGTGCCGGCGTCGTCTGGGAGCGCCCCGAGAACCTCCCCACCGACGACGAACTGGACGACCCCCACGCCTGGCTCCGCCGGGTCGACGCCTGATCGGTTTCGGCCAGCGGCCTCGTTCTCGCGCATCTTCGCCGTACCAGCGACTCGAATCCGGGTCACGGCGCCCGACTCGAATTTGAATCAAAGCGCGCGCGAGCAACGCGCGCGAGAGGGACGAAGTACCGCAGTGAAACGAGTAACGCAGTCGGCTGGGGAGGGTGTGGCTATCCCTAGGCCAAGTGGTCGCTAGCGTCGATCCTTGCTCAATCAGGATCGCTAGCGGCACGCAACGCCTAGTGGTCAACCTCACGCCTCCCCAGCCGCGGGGCTCGGCGAGGCGGCCGGCCCGCGGGGCCACCGTCAGAGACAAGCGCTGACGAGCCTCCGGCTCGCCGGAGACGCCGCGCCTCCCCCGGGCCACCGGGAGAGCAAGCGCTCCCGAGCTCCCGCTCACGTCCGTTCGCGGGAACCTCGCACGCGTTGCTCGCGCGCGCCGGGGAGCCAGGGCCGGTCGAGCGACGAAACCTGCAAGAACGACGCCAGTGATCCTGATACCCATAGCTTCCGGAACCGGGTCATTTAGCACCCGCGACGGTCAACCCTCGCGCATGGTCACGGTGCAGGACCTCCAGCGGATGGCGGGCGAGGAGCCGATCACGATGCTGACCGCCTACGACGCGCCGACCGCGGAGATCGTCGACGACGCCGATGTCGACGTGATCCTCGTGGGCGACAGCATGGGTAACGCCGTCCTGGGGTACGACTCGACGCTCCCGGTGACCGCCGACGAGGTCGCCAGCCGGACCGCCGCTGTCGCCCGAGGAACCGACGACGCGCTGGTGGTCGCGGACATGCCGTTCCTCTCCTTCGGCGCCGACGAGTCCGCGACGATCCAGCACTGCGGGCGGATGCTCAAGGAGGCCGACGCCGACGCCGTCAAACTCGAATCCGGTCCCCACACCGTCGAGGTGACCGAACGACTCGTCCAGCTGGGCATCCCGGTGATGGCCCACCTCGGGTTGACGCCCCAGCACGTCAACCAGCTCGGCGGCTACCGTCGCCAGGGGACCGACCAGGCGGCCGCAGAGCGCATCCTCGACCTCGCGCGAGCCCACGAGGAGGCCGGCGCCTTCTCACTGGTGCTGGAGCACGTCCCCGCGAACCTCGCGGCGGCGGTCACCGAGGCGCTCTCGATCCCGACCATCGGCATCGGCGCCGGCCCAGACTGCGACGGGCAGGTGCTGGTGCTCAACGACGCCGTCGGGCTGAGCGACTGGACGCCGCCGTTCGCCCGGGAGTTCGGCGACGTCCGCGGCGAGTACGAGCGGGCCGTCTCCGCCTACGTCGATGCCGTCGAGTCGGACGAGTTCCCCGCCGAGGAACACAGCCACGTCGAGGAAGACCTCGACGAACTTTACTGATTACCGCAGATCCGTCAGGAAGGCCGAGAGCGTCTCGTTGAACGCCTCGGGCCGTTCGAGCATCGAGAGGTGGGCGGCGTCGTCGATAGTCGTCCAGTCGCAGCTGGGCATCTCCTCGGCCAGGAACTCGTGGTACCACGGTGGCGTC
Organism: Halobacteriales archaeon QS_1_68_20; assembly: GCA_003021085.1. Lineage (GTDB taxonomy): Archaea > Halobacteriota > Halobacteria > Halobacteriales > PXRE01 > PXRE01. The sequence goes on from PXRE01000015.1 coordinate 24,487, forward strand.
AGTTTGTCGTGCTCGCCGGTCACCGCCAGCGCCGGAAGGTCGATCTCGCCAACGCGGTCGCGGACGTCGACCCCGTCGCAGGTCAGGAAGTCCCGGGCCGTGGTCGCCTGGCCCGTCTCGTACATCTCCTCCTTCGACAGTTCGACGTACTCCTCCGGGGCGTCGTAGAACAGTTTCCCCGGTTCGTGCAGGAACGCGACAGCCTGCTCGAAGTCCTCCTGTAACCAGACGCGCAGGTCCTCAAGTACCGAGAGCCGCGCCCCCGTGCCGACCAGACCGAGGCCGTCGATGTCGGCGTCTCGCTCCAGGGCGACGTGCATGGCGACGGCACCCCCCAGCGAGTTGCCGACCAGCACGTCGGCGTCGACGGTCTCGGCGACCGCGAGCACGTCGTCGGCGTACGCCGAGAGCGCGCCCCAGCCGGGGTCGGCGTCGACGTCCGTCGACTCCCCGTGGCCGCTCAGATCGACGGCGGCGACGGGAAACTCCCCCGAGAGCCGGAACTGTCCCTTCCAGGCGCCGTGGGTCCCGCCGCTCCCGTGGACGAAAAGCACCGTCGGGCGCCCACCGCCCCGGTCGGACAGCCGGTAGGCCGTCGTCCGGCCGCGGTGGCTGACTGTCTCCATGCACGACCTAGGCGTGCGCGGAGAATAAACCCCCAGGAAACGGTCAATCCCAGGGGAACGGCCGAACTGCCGGCAGACGAAAAACGGAAGCGACGATCAGTCGCCGGCGCCGGCAATCGCTGGTTCGGTCTGTTCCGGCTGTTCACCGGGCGGTTCCTCCGGCGGCTCGCCGCTGTGCTCGTCGACGAGCTGGGTCATGGCCTCGTCGGCCCTGACGATGATCGCGCCGAAGGTGACCGTCGTCACGAGGTCGAGGTAGCTCGCGATGAAGATGCCCGAGAACACGTCGAGCAGGCCGAGGCCCGACCGGGTCGACATGCCGACGATGATGTACAGCACCCACATCAGCAACACGAGGTTCCGGAGCTTCCCGTACAGCAGTTTGAGCTCCCCGGACTGCTCGCGGGCCACCTTGTCGTACGGCCCCAGCAACAGGTAGGCGGCGACGAGCAAGGCGACCAGGGTCAGGAGGTTACCCACCGACGTGAGCGGGTCCGGCGCCCAGTTGAGGACGACGCCGAAGACCACCAGGAACATGCTCCCGGCGACGATGGCGGTCCGGCGCCGACCCAGTCCGCCAGCCAGGCCGATGTAGACGGCCATCAGCGGGAACATAATCTCGTAGACGACCAGGCGCGCGGCCGGCATCGTCGTCCCGCCGAACTCCGGCAGGAGGAGGCCCTGGGACATCAGCCCGAAGCCGACGGCCATCATCGCCGGGATGCCGACGACCGGCAGGTAGTACTTGCGTTTCCGCTCGGAGACGTTCATGACTGGGACGACGAACTGGAGCGTCACGATCGCCATGACGGCCGCGACGACGACGTACATCGCCTGTTCGGACATCATCGGCGATCACCCCCGTCGGTGACGGCGGGTTCCGGTGGCTGCTCGATGGAGAACAGGTCCACCGCCTCGGCGAGCCGGTCGGCCTGCTGGTCGAGTTCCCGCGCCTCGTTGGACACCTCGTTGATCGTCGCCGTGGCCTCCTCGGAACTGGCGGCCGCGTCCTCGGCCTGGGCGGCCGTCTCGCCAGCGACGCTGGCCACGTCCTCGACGATGGTGGCCAGCTCCTGGGCGGAGGTGGCACCGTCGTCGGTCGCGCGGTCGATCTCCTGGACGCCCTCGTCGACCCTGCGGATGCCGCCGGTGATCTCGTCCAGCTGGTCGCTCAGGTCCGTGACGGCCTCCGTCGCGCTCTCGATGCGGGCTTCGGTGGCCTCGACCTCGTCGGCGCTCCGTTCGGCCTGCTCCTGGATCGTCTGGAGGGTCTCCTCGATCTCGCCGACCGCGGAACGGGTCTCCTCGGCGAGTTCCTTGACCTCGTCGGCGACGACGTTGAAGCCGCTGTTGCCGCCGCCGGCGGACTCCTCGAACTGGGCGGCCTCGATGGCGGCGTTCAGCGCCAGGATGTCGGTCTGGCGGGCGATCTCGTCGATCAGCGAGATGATCTCCCCGATCTGTTCGGTCTTCTCGTTGAGCTGGTGGATCGTCTGGGCGGCCGACCCCGCGCGGGACTCGGCGTCGTCCATCTCCTCGGTGGCGGAGCCGGCGATCTCCTGGCCGGTCTCCGCGAGCGAGGACACGCGGTCGGACTGCTCGGCGATGTTGCCGGTCGTGGACGCGACCTCCTCGATGGTCGCGGACAGTTCGTTGACCTCGTTGGCCGCCACTTCGAGGTCCTCGGACTGGTTGGTCGCGCCGTCGGAGATCTCCTGGATTGAGGCGCTGATCGCCTCGCTGGCCTGGCGGACCTCGTCGGCGCTGGTCTCGACCTCCGTGGAGGTCGTGGCGACCGCCTCCGAGAGGTCCTTCACGTCGCCGATGGCGTCCTCGATGGCGTCGAGCATCTGGTTGAACGACGTGGCGATGGACTCCATCGCCTCGTTGTCGGTCTCGGGGTCGAGGCGTTGGCGCAGGTCACCGTCGGCGCAGGACGCCATCACGTCGCCGAACCGCTCGGCTTCCGCGACCAGTCGCTCGTTGCGCTCCTCGGTCTCCTGCTGGGCGGCCCGGGCGAGTTCACGCTGTTCCTCCAGGTCGTCCAGCGTCGTCTGGAGGGAGTCGCGCATGTCCGCGAAGGCGTCGTACAGCGTGCCGACCTCGTCCTCGCGGTCGGGCTGCAGGTCGACGTCGAACTCGCCGGCGCCGATCCGTTCGGCCTTCTCCGCGAGTTGCCGCAGGGCGAGCGAGACGTTGCCCCCCAGGACGATCCCGATCAGACCCAGGTGCACCAGGAAGACGAACAGCAGGACCGTCATCCCCGAGATGGCGGTGTTCTGGGCGGCGTAGATCCTCTCCGTCGAGTCGTAGCTGACGACCTTCAGGTTGCCGTCGACCGTCTCGGCGGTCACGCCGAAGGTCTGCTCGGTGCCGTCGGGCTGGACCGTGCTGAAGCCGTCGCCCGCCGCCTGGATCATCTGGCCGTCGGCGGCGACTCCGGCGTCGCCGACCGCGAACAGTTTCTCGTTGCCGTCGACGAGGACGGCCCGGCCGTCGTCGCCGAGATGGGTGGCGAGCGAGTCGGTCGCGACGGAGACGGCGACGTACCCGCCGTCGCTCGCGGGTGCGACGAACGACATCACGCTGGCGTCGCTCCCGAAGGCGTCGTGGACGCCGGTCCTGGCCGGGCCGTCGCCGGACGCGGGCAGGCTCGCTCCGGCGGCCGCCTGGAAGCCTTCGCCGACGGCCGCGTCGGTGCTACTCGCCAGCACCTCGCCGCCGTCGTCCAGGTAGTGAATCTCGGTCACCCGACCGGACCGGGCCTCCGCGGCCTCGGTCAGTCGCTGCTCGATCTGGTTCTGGTCGCCGCTGGCGACCGCTTCGCTCGCGGCCAGGCCGGCCGCGAGGTCCGAGTTGGCGGTCATCCACAGGTCGACCGTCTCGGCTCGGTCGACCGTGTGATCCATGAACTCGGATTCGGCCGCCGGGCCGAGCTCCCCCGACGTGTATACGAAGAACAACCCACCGATCGCTACGGTCACCAGGACGACGAACAGAAGCGCTACGCCGATCCTGAGACTGTAACGCCGTTTGATCCTTGACGGTAAGTCTCGAAGTTGCATCTATCGGCTTTCCTCGTTCAAGTAGCCAGATTTATCCGCCGGAATAAATGATTTGTGGCCCGTCACGTCTGCACATTCAAATTACAACTCTGATAATCGATAAAAGGAACCCGTATTCCGTAGTTATGGGGCCGAAGCCTCCGGTTTCCGGCCGTCTTCTGCTGTCGTTCCCGGTCGGTCACTGTCCCCCGCCTGGATCGACCGCACTTCGGCGAGGTGACGGCACGCCCAGGAAACATTTATATACTAGCATCACTAACTTCAGGTGAATATTGATGAGACACGACCAGCTACCCAGAGACGAGTACAGGGTGCGCACGGTCGACCAGGGTGATGGCGTCGAGTACGTCGTCGACCTCGGGTCGGCCGACACAGACGCGGCAGTCGACGTCGTGGACGGCACGGCCATCGTGGTCGCCGACGGAGCGCAGTACGACGTGGACCTCCCGCGGGACGATGCAAAAGCGTTTATCAGAAACGGCGTCCTCACTATCACCACGGAGGACTCGCTATGAAACTCACCGTCAAACCCCTGAAGCAGAAGGACGCGGGCCGGGGACTGGCCGCGGTCGACCGCGCCTCGATGCGGGAACTCGACCTCGAGAACGGTGACTACATCGTCATCGAGGGCGACGACGGCCGCGCCGTCGCTCGGGTGTGGCCCGGCTACCCCGAGGACGAGGGCCGGGGCGTCATCCGCATCGACGGGCGACTCCGCCAGGAGGCCGGCGTCGGCATCGACGACCGGGTGACCGTCGAGAAGGCCGACGTCAACCCGGCCAAGAGCATCACGGTCGCGCTACCGGGGAACCTCCAGATCCGGGGGGACATCGCGCCGCACATCCGCGACCGGCTGTCGGGGCAGGCGGTGACCGAGGGCCAGACCGTCCCGTTCCCGTTCGGACTGGGCGGGTTCGGCCAGACGACCCAGCGGAAGCTCCCGATGCGGATCGTCTCGACCGAGCCCAGCGGAACCGTCGTCGTCACCGACAGCACGGACATCTCCGTCAGCGAGCGCCCGGCCGAGCAACTCGCCGAGGAGGGCACCGACCGCCGCGCGCCCAACGTCACCTACGAGGACATCGGCGGCCTCGACGAGGAACTCGAGCGGGTCCGCGAGATGATCGAGCTGCCGATGCGCCACCCCGAACTGTTCAAGCAGCTCGGCATCGAGCCGCCGAAGGGCGTGCTCCTGCACGGCCCGCCGGGCACCGGCAAGACCCTGATGGCCAAGGCCGTCGCCAACGAGGTCGACGCCTACTTCACGACCATCTCGGGGCCGGAGATCATGTCGAAGTACTACGGCGAGAGCGAGGAGCAGCTCCGTGAGGTCTTCGAGGAGGCCGAGGAGAACGCTCCCGCCATCGTCTTCATCGACGAGATCGACTCCATCGCGCCCAAGCGCGAGGAGGTTTCCGGCGACGTCGAGCGCCGCGTCGTGGCCCAGCTATTGAGCCTGATGGACGGCCTCGAAGAGCGCGGCCAGGTCACCGTCGTCGCCGCGACCAACCGCGTCGACGCCATCGACCCCGCGTTGCGGCGGGGCGGCCGGTTCGACCGCGAGATCGAGATCGGCGTCCCCGACAAGAGCGGCCGCCGCGAGATCCTGCAGGTCCACACCCGCGGGATGCCGCTGGCCGAGGACGTCGACCTCGAGGAGTACGCCGAGAACACCCACGGGTTCGTCGGCGCCGACCTCGAGTCGCTGACGAAGGAGGCCGCGATGGGCGCGCTCCGGCGCATCCGCCCACAACTCGACCTCGAGGCGGAGCAGATCGACGCCGACGTGCTCGACTCGCTACAGGTCACCGAGACGGACTTCCGGGAGGCGCTGAAGGGCATCGAACCCTCCGCGCTCCGGGAGGTCTTCGTCGAGGTGCCGGATATCACCTGGGACCAGGTCGGCGGCCTGGAGGACACCAAAGAGCGCCTCCGGGAGACCATCCAGTGGCCCCTGGAGTACCCGCAGGTGTTCGAGCAGATGGACATGCAGGCCGCGAAGGGCGTCCTGCTCTTCGGCCCGCCCGGCACGGGCAAGACCCTGCTGGCGAAGGCCGTCGCCAACGAGGCCCAGTCGAACTTCATCTCGATCAAGGGTCCCGAACTGCTGAACAAGTACGTCGGCGAGTCCGAGAAGGGCGTCCGCGAGGTGTTCGCCAAGGCCAGAGAGAACGCCCCGACGGTGATCTTCTTCGACGAGATCGACTCCATCGCGGGCGAGCGGGGCCAGCGCATGGGTGACTCCGGCGTCGGCGAGCGCGTCGTCTCCCAGTTGCTGACCGAACTCGACGGCCTCGAACAGCTGGAGGACGTCGTCGTGATCGCCACGACCAACCGGCCGGACCTCATCGACCAGGCGCTGCTCCGGCCCGGCCGCCTGGACCGGCACGTCCACGTGCCCGTCCCCGACGAGGAGGCCCGCCGGAAGATCTTCGAGGTTCACACCCGGAACAAGCCCCTGGCCGACGACGTCGACCTCGACTGGCTGGCCAGCCAGATCGAGGGCTACGTCGGCGCGGACATCGAGGCGGTGACCCGCGAGGCCAGCATGGCCGCCTCCCGGGAGTTCATCCACTCCGTCAACCCCGACGAGATCGACGAGAGCGTGGGGAACGTCCGGATCAGCCGCGAGCACTTCGAGCAGGCGCTCCGGGAAGTCTCCGCGAGCGTCGACGACGACGCCCGCGAACGCTACGAGGAACTCGAAGAGGAGTTCACCGGCGGCGAACCCGACGTCGACAGCGGCGGGGTCAGCCGGACCTTCCAGTAACCTCGACGCGGCGGACCTCGAACCGTGCGCCACCTCCTTCTGCCGCGGCCACCGACACCGACCAGCCGTGTGTCGCCGCGATCCGGCTGACGATGCCCAGGCCTCCGTCGCCCGCGTGGTGAGATCGACCGTCCGCCTGGTCACGTCGCCGTCGAGGGTGGTCAGCGCCAGCGCGTCCTCGACGACTCCTTCGATTGCGCTCAAGCGACGAGCGGACCGCCGCGACGTCCTCGTCGTCGTCCAGGAACTGCAACCGGCCCATGGCGACCTGGAGGGGGTTCTGGACGTCGTGGCCGAGGACGTGCGCGACCGTCTCCAGGCGCTCGTTCCGCTCCGCGACCGCACTCTCAGCGAGTTTCCGGTTGGTGATGTCGAGGTGAACGAGGAAGGCGTACCGCTGGCCGTCGTGCTCGAACCCCGTCACGCGCATGGTGAACCACCGGCGCTCGTCCGGGGAGTGACAGGGATGCTCCAGGGAGAACGTCTCCCGGTCGCCGTCGAGGACGGCTGCAATGCCGTCGGTGGCCTCGACGGCGTGGTCGTCCTCGCTCCGACGGCAGACGTCGAGGTAGTTCGCGTCGCGGTGGTCGGCCGCCGCGAGCCCGTTGTCCGTCCCGAACGACCGCCAGGCGGCGTTCGTACACCGGATCACGCCGTCGGCGTCGAGGACGGCGGCCTGCATGTCGAGGGCGTCGAGTGCGGCCGCGTAGAACCCACCGTCGTCCATGCGCGTCACACCGGCGGTGACCACTTAGGTCGTTGGGCCATCGATTCGACCGTCCGGCCGATCGGGGCAGTCAGTCGATTCGCTCGGCCGCGCCGCGCTCGAGCAGGGGTTCGGCGTTGGCCGACGGGAGCGTGACGACCTCCTCGGTCGCGAGGTCGTACTCCCGCTCGTCGACGCCGAAGATCTCGCCCACGTCCCGGGTGATCCGGACCGTCGTCCGGTCGTCCAGGTCCGCCGACGGTGCTTCGTCGCTCGCTTGTTCGCTGTCGGCCTCCGGGTCGGCGTCCGTCGGGGACGAGTCGCCGAGGTCGCCGCCGGCGGAGTCACCGGGCGGTTCGCCGGGCGGGCCACCGGCACTCCCGTCGGCGGTCCCCGGTGGTTCACGTCCGGGATCGGCGGCCGCTTCCGGTGGCGGGACCTCCCGGTCCGTCGCCGGGTCGGCCGGCACGGCCGTCTCCCTGGACCGGCCGTCCGTCGGCCCGTCGGGGGCCTCGTCGGTCGACCGGCCCACGCCGACCGACGACTCGGGGTCGGTCTGCAACGAGTCAGAGACGCCGGTCGGCCCGACGTCGGGTTCCGATCCGGTCGTCCGGTCCGAATCGGCCGACGAATCCGCCTCGCCCTCGACCACGTCGAGGACGTGGGACTTGTTCGCCTCGATGCGGTCGACGAGGTCGTTGAACAGTTCGCGCTCCTCGGCGGTCAGGCCCTCGTCGTCGGCGGGCATGTCCGCGGCGGCGAGACTGGCGCGCTTGACGAGTTTGCCCAGGCGGCGCTCGTAGATCGCCTGGGTCACGTCCTTGGCGGTCTCGATCTCGTCGGTCAACCGCTGGACCTCGGCGGAGGCGAAGGGGTCCTCGGCCTCCTCGGCGGCCCGGTCGCGCTCGGCCTCCAGCCCCTCGAGGTACCCGGCGACGTCCTCGTAGAAGGACTCCCGCAGGTGTTGCAGGGAGTCCTTCTGGCGCTCCTTGTTCTGGACGGAGCGGAGTTCGTCGAGGTTCATCGTTCCTTCCCCTTCTCGGCGCGTCCCCTGGCCATCAGGAACACGCCGACGTACTCCGGTACCGATTGCTCGTCCGCAGAGACCGTAAATGTATCGTCGCCGGACGGCGGAGCGAACGGCGTCTCGCCGGGCGATTTCACGTCGACCACGATCTCCTGGCCGCGGAACGTCCCCGGCACCGCGTGGACGAAGGGATCGAACTCGGCCAGGTCCTCGCGGTCGACCGGGGTCACCCGGAGGCCGCTCCCGCCGTGGATGCTCCCCGGCAACCGGATGAGGCGGTTGAGGTCGGTGGTGACCGGTTCGTCGATGGGGGCGCGTTCCCGCTGGACGGTCTCGTCGCGGATGGCCTTCAGCAGTTCGTGCAGTGCCGGGTGGACGTCGACGTTGCCGGCCGCCAGTTCGTCGTAGTTGGCGTCGGCCGCCGCGAGGATGGCCTCCGCGCGGCCCTCGCCGACGCCGACGTACCGGGTCAGGCGGTCGACGCCCTCGTCGTCGGGGAGCGCGAGCGCCTCGTCGACGACGGTCATCAGGCGGTCGTGGACGCGGGCGCCCCACCCGCCGCCGGTCGGGATGGTGCGCTTCTCCGCCGGGGTCTTGCGGCCCAGGCCGGCGACGGTCTCGGTGTCGACCAGCGACTCGAAGTCCAGGTCCTCGCCGAGCACGTAGTCGACGATTTCGCGGCGCTGGTCGCGGCCGAGGTCCAGCACCCCCTCGTCGCGGACGTGAACGTGGTAGCCGCGGCCGCCAGAGAAGACGACCGAGAGGTCTTCGAAGCCGAAGTCGCCTTCGAGGAAGTCCAGCAGTCGGACGAGGGCGTCCTTGCAGGCCGACAGCATCTCCGCGTAGGAGTCCTCCGCGGGGTCGACGGCCGGGAGGTGGTCGGCGTCCAGGTCGAACACCAGGTCCGCGGCCTGCCACCCCTTCGCGTCCATCGAATCGGCGCCGGGGTCGTCGTACCGGGCCGCGGAGTAGTAGACGTGGCGCGGGCGTTCGCGTGCGAGGAACTCCCCGAGTTCCGCGGCGTCCCCGAAGTCCCCCAGGTCCAGTAGCGAGCGGTGCCGGACCATCCGCGTCTCGCCGGCGCGGAAGGGGATGTACCCCCACTCGCGCTCGCCGGCCGCCGGCGGCGGCGAGACGCCCGCCCGGCGGTAGTGGTCGCCGAACCGGCCCCGGAGGTACGCCCGCGTCTGCCCTTCCATCGCCGCCACTTTCGACGGCCCCAACAAAAGGGTTACCGACGCCGACACGAGGGGCGCCCGCAGTCGTCGGTCGGTGATCGGGCGTTCATCTCCACATATATGAATATATGTGCATATATCCACATATGCCCTCACAGCCGGCGGTGGCGCGCGCGAGGTCCCCGTGAGTGAAACGAACGGGGGCTCGGGAGCGCTTGCTCTCCCGGTGGACCGGGGGAGGCCCGGCGACCCGGCGTCTCCGGCGAGCCGGAGGCTCGTCAGCGCTTGTCTCTGACGGTGGTCGGTCGCCGGGCCGAGCCCCACGGCTGGGGAGGCGTGAGGTTGACCCCCAGGTCAAGTGGTCGCTAGCGTTGCCGGCTCGGACACGAATCGACGGTACACTGGACCGAGAAATCGACACTCGATCATCCGAAAATCCGCCTCACCCGCCCAGCAAGCGTTGAATCTTGCTGGCCAGGCCTTCGGTTTCCCCGAGTCTGAGGTAGTAGGCGTCGCCGCCGTCCTCGTAGTAGTTGTCGACCCGGCGGACGCGTTCGAAGCCCACCGACTCGTAGAAGTCCAGGGCCTCCCGGTTGGTCGTCCGCGTGTGGCAGGTGACGGTGTTGTGTTCGGTCGCCAGGTCGGCGATGAGGCGGCGGCCGAACCCCTGGCCCTGGTAGTCCGGCGACACCGCCAGGAACAGCAGGTACCCGTCCCGGCGGACGACGGCGAACCCGACGAGGTCCTCGTCGGCGAAGTAGAGGTGCGTCCGGGCGCGACGGTAGGCGTCGCTGAAGAAGCCCCAGCGCTGGCGGAGTACCCCCTGCTCCTCCCGGATGCGCTCTTTGAGCTCCCAGGCTTCCCTGACGTGGTCGTCGTCGCCGGGTTCGACGACGCGAACGTCGAGGTTTACGCTCACCGCCATCCCCTAAACCGGGCGCGAATATAATTCCACCGCCACGCGCCGTCGATGTTGTCCGGTTCTGGTTGGTGGCTGTAGGCGTAGACGCTCGGTAGACGGGTTCTTGGACAGCAACGCCCAGAAAGCCCCCGCGCGCTCTCGCCAGCCCCGGGAGTCGAGCGCGCGGGGACCTCGCGCGATGTCGGCCCGCGGTCGCCGAGGGCGACACGAGGGCCAGCGCGCGCCGTGGCGGCCGGACGGGTCGAGCGACGGTCGTCGGTCGATGATCGAACGTCGAGCCAACGAGCGAGCAAAAACACTTGGGGCTGGCCCACCAATCGCGGCCATGTCAGTTCCTGACGCCGACGACATCGCGCACGTAGCGGCCGCCGAGCGCCGGGAGATACAGCGGGACCTCCGCCAGACGATGCTGTCGGGCGTCGCGCTGACGATTCCGTTCTTCATCACCCTGCTGGTGCTGTCGTGGGTGCTGGACTTCCTCTCGAACGCACTGGCGCCCGTGGCGAACCTCCTCGTGGCCGTCGCACCCATCGACGGGATGAGTCAGATGCTCGTCGAGGTTATCGCCGGCGTCGTCGTCCTCACCGTCATCTTCTTCGTCGGCCTGGCCGCCCAGCGCGGGCCGAACAACCTGGGCATCGGACGACGGGTCGACGCCATCATGGAGGACATCCCCGGCATCGGCTCCATCTACACGAGCGTCGACCGGATGAGCGACGTGATGCTGGAGAGCGACACCGAGAGCTTCCAGGAGGTGAAACTCGTGGAGTTCCCCCGCGAGGAGAGCTACGCCATCGGATTCCTGACCTCGAACCCGCCGGAGAGCGTCCGGGACGCCGCCGGCCACGAGGAGATGGTGACCGTCTTCGTCCCGATGGCGCCGAACCCGGTCATGGGCGGGCACCTCCTGAACCTGCCCGAGGACCGCGTCTCCGACGTCGACATGTCCGTCGAGGAGGGGATGCAGGCCATCATGACCACGGGCGTCGCCGTCGGCGAGAGCGCCCAGGAGGAGGCGGCGTGACCGCCGACGGGACGTTCGAACTGCGGGAGCACACCGCCGACGTCGGCGTCGCCGCCACCGGCCCGACCCTCGGGGCGGCGTTCGCCGCGGTCGCGGACGGCCTCGCAGCCGCCCAGTCCGACGACGTCGCCGAGAGCGGGGATCGCTTCGACCTGACGGTCCGCGCGGAGGGCCGGGAGGCCCTGCTGTTCGACTACCTCGACGAACTCGTCTACCAGCGGGACGTCCGGAACGTCCTCCCCGTCGACCACGAGGCGACGGTCGAACGCGACGCCGGCGACGGCGACGAGTGGGTCCTCACGGGGACCGCCCGGGGCGTCCCGCTCGGCGAGATCCACGCCCGCGAGGTGAAGGCGGTCACCTACTCGGAGATGCGTATCGAGGAAACCGACGACGGCTGGGAGATCTACGTCGTCTTCGACGTCTGACGCGGGATCACCCGGCTTTTACTCCTCCGGGGCGAGGCTCCGGTATGGTGTCGCCCGAGGCGGGACTGCCGCTGCACGTCGACTACGTCGCCGAGGGCGAGGGCGACGTCGCCGAGGCCATCGCGTACGTCCTCGAGGTGATCGGTCGCCCCGCGAACGCCACGATCCTCGCTGTCACGACCCTGGCCGTCCTCGCGTTCGTGGCCGGGTACCTGCGCGTCCGGCCGTTCCGGCGCGACCTCGCGGTCCTCCGCGAGGCGCTGACGGAGTACCGGGACCTGGTGCCGTGGCTCCTCCGCATCTCGCTGGGGATGCCGCTGGTCGGCGCGGGGTTCGCGGGCTACTACTTCAGCCCCGCCGTCGCCGTCGACGCGCGACTGTTGCAGGTGTCCCTGGGGTTCCTGCTCCTGTTCGGCCTGGCCACCCGGACGGTCGCGCTGGCCGCCGTCGTCGCGTACCTCGCCGCGGTGCCGGTGTACCCCCGGATCCTGCTGGCGAACGAGTTCGTCGGCGGACTGCTGGCGGTGGCGCTCCTGGGTGGCGGCCGGCCGAGCGCCGACCACGTCCTCAAGCGGGTCGCCGACGCCCCGGGGACCGTCTACGGCCGGGTGGACCCCGTCGCCCGGTTCGCGGATCGGTTCCAGGCGTGGATCCGGCCCTACCGTCGGTTCCTGCCGACGCTCGTCCGGGCCACCCTCGGCGTCGCCTTCCTCTCGCTGGGGGTCGGCGAGAAGTTGCTCCAGCCGGGACCCGCCCTGACGGTCGTCGCCAAGTACGATCTCACGGCGGTCGTTCCGGTCGCCCCGGGACTGTGGGTCGTCGGCGCCGGCCTGGCGGAGACGGCGGTCGGCCTGGCGCTCCTGGCCGGCCTGTTCACCAGGGCGACCGCGGGCGTGGCGTTCACGCTGTTCACGCTGACGCTGTTCGCGCTGCCGGACGACCCCGTCCTGGCGCACCTCTCGCTGTACGGCCTCGTCTCGGTCCTGGTCATCACCGGCGGCGGTCCCTACTCGCTGGACCGCCGCTGGTTCGGCACCCGAGACGTCCCCGAATCCGACCGGGGGTCGCCCGCTCCGTCGTAGGGTGCCGTCCCGACGAGACGACGATTTTTGTACCGCGCCCACGCGCTTGACCCATGGACCACGACCACGCCGACCTGGCGTCCGCCGGGCAGTTGCACCACGTCGAACTGTACGCCTCGGATCTGGACGCCTCGGTGGACTTCTGGGGCTGGTTGCTCGGCGAACTCGGCTACGAGCGCAAGAACGACTGGGACGGCGGCCGCTCGTGGATCAACGGCCCGACCTACGTCGTGCTGGTCGACGCCGACGGGGACCACCACTTCGACCGGACCGCGCCCGGCCTGAACCACCTGGCGTTCCACGCCGGTTCCCGCGAGCAGGTCGACGACGTCACGGCGGGCGTCCGCGAGCGCGAAGACGCCTGGGTGCTGTACGACGACCAGCACCCCTACGCCGGCGGCTACTACGCGCTGTACTGCGAGGATCCCGAGGGGATCAAGGTCGAAGCGGTCGGCCCCGAATAGCGCGGACGGAAGACCGGGGCACTGTTTGATCAGCTGGTGAGACTCGACAGGGCGGACACGTCGAAAGCCCTCGACCGGCTCCGGTCCCGGGCCTCGCTGCGCTCCTCGTCGCTCCTTCGCTGCGCTCAGTCGCTCCTGCGGTGCTTGCGTCGTCCGGGTTCCCGGAGCCGGTCTCGCTCTTTCAGTCCGCCAGGGCGTGGATCGATCGACCGGCATCTGGACGCCGGCGGACCAAACGGCGTCCTGGCGGACTGAAAGGGCGAGGCGCGCTCGGCGACGGCGGACGACGCAAGCACCGGAAGGAGCGAAGCGACTGAGGAGCGCAGCGAGGCCCCCGAGTCGAGCGCGCCGAGGGCTTTCGACGCTCCCATTCCAGCGGTCGCCCAGTATCCGACCAGCACGACGACCGATGACGAAACCTATTCCCGCCCGCCGGAACGACGTTCGGGTATGACCGAAACCTACGATGCGGACGGCATCACGCTGGAGAAGGTCCGCGACTACGTCTGGGAGATTCCCAGGGAGGGGGACATGCGCGCTCCGGCGCGGGTACTGGCCAGCGAAGCCCTGCTGGAGGAGATCAGCGACGACAAGACCCTCCAGCAGATCAAGAACACGACCCACCTGCCGGGGATCACCACCTACGCCGTCTGCATGCCGGACGGCCACCAGGGCTACGGCTTCCCCGTCGGCGGCGTGGGTGCCATGGACGCCGAAAACGGCTGTATTTCGCCCGGAGCGGTCGGTTACGACATCAACTGCCTCTCCGGTGACGCCGAGGTGTTGCTGTCGTTCGGCCGACGTCGGCGCATCGAAGAACTCGCCAGCGACTTCGAAGACGAACGAGTGGTCGTCGCCGGTGACGACCTCGTCGAGTCCGACGTCAGGCTGTTCACGGAGACGGAGGACCAGCAGGTCTACGAGGTCGAAACCGAAACCGGCGAGACGATCGTCGCGACCGGAGATCATCCGTTCCGTACGCCTGAAGGGATGGTCGAACTCGACGAACTCTCGGTAGGTGACAACGTGTTCGTCCACCCGTTCAGGGGGATCGAAGACGAAGAGCCGGACGAGTTCACAGTCCTGACCGAGGAAGACTTCACCGCAGAGAACCCGCAACTCCGTCGCGTCCTGAAGGAGCGCGGGCTACTCCCGTTGAAGTCCACCGACGAGGAGTTCAACCACCTCCTGAAACTGGTCGGCTTCCACACGGGCGACGGCGCGTTCAGCGAGTCTAGCGGCCACACCTGGTTCTACGGTGACCCCGAAGACCTGGATGAGATCCGCGAGGACATCCGTCAGGTCGGCTTCAAGCCGTCCCGGATCTACGAGCGTGAGCGAAACCACGAGATCGACGGCAACGAGTTCGAGCGAATCGAGTACAGTGTCCGCGGGACCTCGAAGGCGTTCATGAAGCTACTGCAGAAGCTCGGGGCACCACGGGGGAAGAAAGCCGAGAGCGACTTCACGATCCCCTGGTACTTCGACCGGTTGGCCGACTGGCAGCAGGCGCTGTACCTCTCTGCGTCGTTCGGCGCCGAAATGAACGCCCCGGCAGCGATGGCCGACAAGAACCTCTACTGCCCCAAGATCTCCCACAACCGCATCCGCGAGCGTGCCGACGACGGGGAACGGTTCCTGCGGGGCATCGCCGACGCTCTGAACGACCTCGGCATCGAGACGAACCGCGTCGAACGGTTCGAAACGGACTCGAACGCCGATCACGAGATGGTCCGGCTTCGCCTCGGCGTCAAGAACGATCCCGAGAACCTACTCCGGTTTTTCACGACCGTCGGATACAGGTACAACCGGGGGAAACAGCGCAAGGCGGTCGAAGCGGTCCAGTACCTCAAGTACAAGGAGGCAGTCATCGACCGACGAGCCGAAATCGCGGAGGAAGCCGCCGCGATGGCCGACGGAGGTGTCGCCGCGAACGAGGTCAAAGCGGCGTTCGACGAGGTCAACGAACGGTTCGTCGAACGTAACATCTGGAGCGGCCGCGACGGTCGCCCCCGACCACCGGAGGACTTCCCGGGCTTCGAGGAGTTCTGCGAGGAGATCGACGTCCGCGAGAACTTCACCGTCGAGACGACGATCAGTTCGATCGAGGAGTCCGGAACCGGGACAGTCTACGACATCGGCGTCGAACACAACGCCCACAACTTCCTCGCAAACGGGTTCGTCGTCTCCAACTGCGGCGTCCGGATGATGAAGACGAACCTCACCTACGACGACGTGCAGGGCAAGGAGGAGGAACTCGTCGACCAGTTGTTCGCCAACGTCCCCTCGGGGCTGGGCGGCGGCGGCGTCCACCAGGCCGACGGCCGCGAACTGGACGAGATCCTCGAACGCGGCGTCGACTGGGCCGTCGACAACGGCTACGGCGTCGAGGACGACCTGCTCCACTGCGAGGACGAAGGTCGCCGACCCGACGCCGACCCCAGCAAGATCTCGAAGAAGGCCAAAGACCGCGGGCGCAACCAGGTCGGGTCGCTGGGGTCGGGCAACCACTTCCTCGAAGTCCAGCGGGTCACCGACGTCTACCTCGACGACGTGGCCGGCGCCTACGGCCTGGAGGAAGACCAGATCGTCGTCCTCATTCACTGTGGCTCACGCGGCCTGGGCCACCAGACCTGCAACGACTACCTGCGTGACATCGAGAAGCGCCACAAGGGCCTGCTGGACCAACTACCGGACAAGGAACTGGCCGCCGCGCCCGCCGGGTCCCGGCTCGCGGAGGACTACTACGGCGCGATGTGTGCGGCGATCAACTACGCCTGGGTCAACCGCCAGTTGATCATGCACCGCACCCGGCGGGTGTTCGAGAAGGTGTTCGGCCGCGACTGGCAGGGGATGGAGATGCACCTGCTGTACGACGTCGCCCACAACATCGCCAAGAAGGAGACCCACGAGGTCGGCCTCGATTCGGCGGGCAACGCCGTCCCCCACGAGGACGCCGTCGACACCGGGGAGCGCGAACTCTACGTCCACCGCAAGGGCGCGACGCGGGCGTTCCCGGCGGGTCGCCCGGAGATTCCGGACGTCTACGAGCACGTCGGCCAGCCCATCATCATCCCCGGGAGCATGGGCGCGGGGAGCTACGTCCTGCGGGGCGGCGAGGCGTCCATGACCACCACCTTCGGGTCGACGGCCCACGGCGCCGGCCGCCTGATGAGTCGCACCCAGGCGAAAAACGAGTACTGGGGCGGGGACGTGCAGGACGAACTTCGCGAGCAACAGGGGATCTACGTCAAGGCCCAGTCCGGTGCGACCGTGGCCGAGGAAGCCCCAGGCGTCTACAAGGACGTCGACGAGGTCGTGCGGGTCAGCGACGAGCTGGGCATCGGCGACAAGGTCGCGCGCACGTTCCCCGTGGCGAACATCAAGGGGTGAGGACTTCGCATAGACGTTTTTAGATGTCCCTGTATAAGACGGGTATGTCAATTTTATATTATTTTCAGTGATCCGGGTGTGGGTAAAAATTTTAGAGCTTGAATTCTCAAACTTAACTATGCATCGCCGCCATCTGCTTGCCACCGCTGGGCTTGGTTTGGCTGGTTGTCTCGGGCGCGGTGGTTCGGAGACCAATACATCTAGTCCCGACTCTGCGTCCCCACTGCCATTGTCCGTTAACTTAGAGAAGGTCCATCATCCATCCAACTCCGAAATTGCTTCCGTGTCGGTGAAGCTTGTAGAACCGTCTATTACACAGGAGCACACAGCGACGATATCGATCAGTTTCAAAAATAAGGGCGATAAGGAACTTGAAATATTAGGAGGCCTTAATTTTCCATTCCACCAAATGGAAAGTGAAAATCTACGATGGGGCCTTCTGCATAGTCCTGACGGGGGGATACGAGTTTCTTCGAACTGTTGGGAGCCAAAGAAAGGCATAGATGCATTTGCGAGGCCAATGTCCCAACATCACTATACTCTGGTGCCAGGAGAAAAACGCGAGGTAAACCGCTGGTTATGGAGTCATCCAGAAGCTGAAATATGTATGCCGACAGGTTTGACGAAATTTCTCACGGATGGGATAGTTGATCCACGCGGGGAAGAGATCCCGATTGAGTGGGGATTTGATTTACGTATAAACTAAGGTGAAAAGTCCCACCCATGTCCGTTAATATGATACGCTCCCGTGCCCTAGGAGTAATTACTACTAGCCAGTGCAACCGACGGTGATCGTGTCGACGGTGTCGCCAGCGGCGTTCTCGGCGACGATCTCGTACTGGCCGTGGAACGGGCGGTGGCCGAGATACTGCTCGTACCGGAGCCGTCCCTCCCCCACGCTGTTCGCCATCACGTCCGCGTCATCCGGCGATACGGGGATCACGTATTCGAGTTCCCCGGCCGCGTCGTAGACCAGTAGCCGCGTCACGTCCTGTCGGTCCACCTTCTCGACGGAGAGCGGGACGGTCAACCGGACGTCCCCGTCCTCGACGGTCGCCATCGCCCCGCCGTCGAGCAGGTCACCGTCCCCGTGGGCGAGGGCCTGGGTCTGACAGTCAGTCGTCCCCGAACCGCCCGAATCGCTACCGGTGCAGCCGGCGAGTCCGATCCCTGCGACGGTCCCGATTCCCGCCGGGACCTGTCGTCTGGAGGGCATACCTGCGACACAGTACCAGCCGTAAAAATCGTTTTGCTTACAGGTTTAGAGTCGATCAGGCCACGAGCGGTTGGTTCGTCTCCGTCACGTAGCGAACCCGTTCTGGTCCGGTACTCGACTCAAACACGGGAAAGTCGAAGTTCGGTTCGTCCTCTAGCCGCCTGCCTTCCGGGTTCACGTCCTCGCCGTGGCTTGCTTCGCCGGCTACAGCGGTGCGTCGCACCTCGTTGGCCTCGAAAATCGCCGGACGTCGCTGGGAAAGGTACTCAGTGGATTGTTCGATCCTCGTGGCGGCCGAAGATGTCAGTGATCTCGGGGTCGACACCGAGCGCGGAGTACACCATCACCAGGTCGCCGGGTTCGATCCGAGTTCTTCCCCGGGGAGTAATCGGACTGTCCTGCCCGTCGCGCTCGATCGCGACGATCAACACGTCGTCGGAGAGCAGTCTTTCCTTGCCTGCTTCGTCCAGGGTCTTTCCGGCGACCGGGGCGTCTTCGGTCACCTCGATCTCGAACACCTCCGCGTGATCGCCGATCCGCATGAAGTCGACGATCGCGGGCCGGGCGGCCGCCCGGTAAAGGTACTCGGCGATGAGTTGCTGGGGGTTCTCGATCGTGTGGACGCCGATCTGCCGGAAGACGTTCATGTGTTCGGGGTCGTGAACGACCGATACGACCGACGGTATCTCGAACTCTTCTGCGAGCAGACAGACCATGATGTTCGTCGCGTCCCGGTCGGTCGTCGAGATGATCGCGTCCGCTCGCTCGGCCCCTGCGTCCTCTAGCGTCTCCTTGACCGTGGCGTCGTCGTGGAGTACAAGGACGTCGTACTCGTTGGCGATATCGTCGGCTTTCTCCCTGTCGTTCTCGATGACGACGACGTCGTTTCCCGAGCGGGTGGCGATGTCGATGAGGGGGGTGCCGATGTCGCCGGCTCCAACGATGATGACGTACATGTGTCGTGGCTGTTAGTGATCGAAACCGCCTGGAACTGCTCGTGGACGGCTCACGCGTCGTTCAACTCCCGGTCGGGCAGGACCAGTACCGGAACGTCACTGTTGGTGACGAGGTTGTGGGTCACGTCACCCGACAACAGCTTCTTCCACCGGCTCCCGCCCCGTGGCGTGAAGACGATGGCGCTCGCGTCGAGGTCGTGCGCCCCGTCGATGATCGTCTCGGAGACGTCGGTCCCGTAGAGAATTCGGGTTTCGAGGGCCGCTTCGACGTCGGCTAGCTCGTCGGCGACGACGGCGAAGACGTCTTCTGCGTGCTGCTCGCGGTGTTCCACGGAAGCCTTGTCGGGTGCCCCACCGGCCTTCTCGACGACGTGGACGGCGAGCACCGATCCGCCAGCGGCCTCGACGTAGGGGCGGAGCGCAACCGTGGTCGCCTCCGCGTCTTCGGGGTCAGCGACCGGCACCACGACGCGCTGGAAGAACGACGCAAGCACGTCATTCACCTCCCGGATCGGCGTCGAAACGTCCGAGATACCGCCAGTTGTACCGGCCGCCGTCCCCGTCTATGGCGGGTTCCCACTGGACGTGGTACGCGAACGGGCCGCGTGCCTCGCCGGTCGCGTTGGGACGTTCCACGACGACGGTCTTGTACGCCCCGTGTTCGTCTATCCGGACGAGGTTCTCTCCGTCACGTTCGTCGATCGCTTCCGTCAGCGGTGCGTGGTCTCGGAGAAGGTGCTGGGCGTAATGGATGATCTCCCGGAGTTGGCGGTCACTGCTACCTTCGAGCGTCCGGAGGACCTCGTCCGGGACCTCCTCCGGCGGGTCGGGGACTGATGCGGTCATAGTTGGGTTCGTTGATCGACTGCCTCGGTCTCGACCGTCCCGCTACACGATCGCTTCGTTCTACAGTCGGATTTCGAATCAGCATAAATCTACGCATTCAATTTTCGGATGCGAAACTCGTGGCCAAGTTATTTCTGACTCCGGATCGACAGTCGTGAACGACGATAGTATGCGACGGGTACGAATCGCGGGGCCCCTACGAAAGGCGGGAGTTAACTATGCTCCCTGACCAAAGCTCCCGTATGGATTATCGTATCGACGAGATCGACAAGCGCATCCTCTACTATCTGGCGCAGGACGCTCGGAACACGGCGGCACCGAAGATCGCCGACGAGGTGCAGGTGACCGCCGCGACGATTCGAAATCGCATCCGTCAGCTCGAGGAGCAGGGCATCCTCCAGGGCTACCACGCCGACATCGACTATGAACGCATCGAGGGGTACGTCACGTACCAGTTCAACTGCACGGCCCCGATCCCCGAACGTGATCGCCTGGCGCAGGCGGCCTTCGAGGTCTCCGGGGTCGTGTCGGTCCGGGAACTGATGACCGGCCACGCGAACCTGGCAATCAAAGTGGTCGGCGCGGACACCAACGACGTCAGCCGGATCGCCAGCGAGTTGTCGGATCTCGGGCTGGAGATCGACGACGAGAGCGTCGTCGAGGGGGAATACCACCACCCGTATCACCCGTTCGGGCCGGAAGACGTACCGAGGGGGCCATCGCTGGCAGACTTCATGAGCCTGGCAGGCGGAGCGGAAGTCGTCGAATTCACCGTCTCCGATGGGGCCGAAATCGCGGAAAAGACGATCGAGACGGCCGTCGAAGAGGGGCTGTTGGCCGACGAGGTGCTGGTGGTCGGCATCGAGCGGGACGGGGACGTCCTCACGCCGAAAGGAGAGACTGAGATCCGGCCCGGCGACGTCATCTCGCTGTTCTCGAAGGAACCACTGGAGAAAGACGCCATGGAGGTATTCGGGACCTGATTCGAGTTTCATGATGTATTTTGCGCAGCCCCCGACAGAGAACTATGAAGTGTGAACGGTGTATGGCGGACACGTCCGTCGAACGGTACGACGTAGACGGGTTTACCGGCTGGCTCTGTGAGGAGTGCGTCGACGTATGGGATCGGGTGCAAACGGACGACCCCTAACGTGGCCCGCTCCGATCCAGACGCGACGGACGGCTCGGAGCCGAGACGCGATTGACGTTGACCCCACGGGAGCGTCCGTCACCGCAGGAAGTCGAAGTTCGGTTCGTCCTCCAGCCACCCGCCCTCCGGGTCCCCTTCTTCGCCCTCCTCGAACCGGACGAAGTTGAGGTAGAACACCCGGCCGCACCCGTCTTCCCAGTCGTCAGCATCTGCGATGCAGACCATCTCCACGCCGTCGGCGTCGCCGGACTCCGTCCGGCTGTCAGAGGTGCGTCGCACCTCGCTGTCCTCGAAGTCCTCGGTCGTCCCGGCGTACTGCCACCCCGGAAGCGGTTCCTCAGTGACCGACTTGTCCCGCAGGTAGGCGTCCCGCTCCAGGCTCGTCAGCGCGCCGCAGTACGGGCAGTGGTAGGTGACCTCGACCACGGCGGCGCTACGCGGAGCGGGAAGTTGAGGGCTACGCCCCGCCGCGAGCGCCGGTCAGTCCGCCCGGCGGGCGAACCACCGCGCGAGGCCCGCCAGCGCGAGCCGGTGCGCGACGACGCCGACGGCCAGGTAGAGCGGCCATGCCGGGTCGCCGGCCGCGCCGGCGACGAACTGGACCGGTTCCGGGACGATTGCGACGACGACGGCCGGCCCGAGGACGACCAGGTTGGCGCGTTTGCTGAGCGCGATGCCCTCGATGGTGTTCGCGGCGAGCGTGCCGACTCCGAGCGGATGGCCGGCCCGCCGAACGCGGCGACCGTTGCCGTCCCGACCAGGACCAGCACCGGCTGGACGGGCAGGAGGTGCAGCAACGGCGACTGCAGGAGGCCGACGTAGCCGAACAGCGGCAGGAACAGGACCGACCCCCAGCCGACGGCACCGAGGAAGTACTCGTTGACGGAGTCGAACCGGGCGACGGAGACGAACCCGACGAGGACGAACAGCGACGCGCCGAGCGCGACGCCGACGATCAGGACGGGGAGGTTCGTCGCGCCGTGGCCGAGGACGGCGACCATCGTCGAGGCGGCGACCGCCAGGAGGGACAGCGACAGCACCTTCGAGGCGAGGTACCCGCGGTCGCCCAGCGGCGAGGTCACCAGCGCGTCCAGCACGCCCTCGCCACGCTCGAACAGCACCATCGCGGCGACGAAGTAGAACCCCAGCACGGTCGGGTCGGTGACGACCAGCAGCACCGCGGCGTCGGTCCGCAGTCCGGACGGGGCCGCCCGCAGGCCCAGGACGGACACCGCCGTGAGGACCGCGTACACCGCGTAGAAGCCGAAGCGGACCCGCAGGCGCACGTCCCAGGCCAGCATCGACCGGAGCGCGCTCACGGACGATCCTCCGGATGGGTTTCGATCACGTCAGTCCCTCCCCGGTCACCGCGACGAACACCCCCTCCAGGGTCGCCTCGCCGGTGTGGATGGTCTCGACCCGGCCGCGCCCGAGCAGGTCCCGGAACGCCTCGTCGTCGCCCAGGTCCGCCAGCGAGAACGTCCGGGCGTCGAGCGTGCCGTCGACGCGGTACTCGACGCGGACCGTCGGTTCGCCGTGTTCGAGTTTCAGGGCGCGGGGCGCGTCCACGACCGGCAGGCGCCCGTCGACGAGGAACGCGACGCGGTCGCAGAGCCGGTCGGCCACGGTCATGTCGTGGGTGGTGAGAAACACCGTCGTCCCTGCCTCGCGCACGTCTTCGACGACCCCCTCGACGGTCCGGGCGTTGCCAGGGTCGATGCCGCCGGTCGGTTCGTCGAGGAAGACCGGTTCGGGGTCGTGGACCAGCGCCCGCACGAAGTTCAGGCGCATCGCCATCCCTTTGGCGTATGCGCCGACCCCGCGGTCGGCCGCGTCCGCCAGGCCGACCCGATCTAGCAGTTCGAGGGGGTCGCGCTCGGCGCCGCCGTACAGCGAGGCGAACAGTCGAGGTTCTCCAGGCCGGTCAACTTCCGGTAGTGGTTCGGCGTCTCGGCGGAGACGCCGATGCGCTCGCGGACAGCCCCTGGCAGATCGCCGGTACCGACGGCCACGTCGTCGACCTCGCCGGGCGCGTGCTCGTCACCTCGGCGGGGCTGCTCTCCGAGGTGGAACTGGAAGTGACCATCGAGCGGGGCGACGGCGAGGTCGTCTCCGAGGTCTTCAGGTACGAGGTGGACCCCGTCGACGAGGGCGCGCTGGAGCGCCCCGACTGGACCGAAGCGGCCCCGCACGTCACGGCCTCGTACGGGGAGAACGACACCGCGCTGGTGCTCACCCACCGCGGCGGCGCCGCCATCCCCGAGGGGACCGAACTGCGGCTGGTCGCCGACGGCGAGGTCCTCGGAACCGCGACCGTGCCCGAGCGGATCGAACCCGGCCAGCGGCTCTACGCCGTGGTCGCCGTCACCAACTCCAGCCGGACCCTCCACCTCCAGGCGGGCGAACGGCCGTCCGTCGACGAACACAAGCTGTCGCTGCAGAAGTACGACGGCGTCGTCGCTGTCGGCGACGGCGAAGGCGAGGGCAGCGAGTTCGAGGCCGCCACCCCCGTAAGGTAGGTCCTCGATCTGCTCGCGGACCGCCGGGTCGCCTCCTCGATGGCTCCGAGTTCGTCCGCGTACTCGTCGGAATCTCGACTTCGACGTGCTTCGTCGGTGGGTCACGCCCACGACTCGAACACGCCGGACCCGTCCGGACGACGGTGTACCCGGAAACGGCGTGAGCGGGCGTCGCAGGGCGTGGTCAGGCGGGTGAACCGTCCCGGAAAGCCTTTGGCCGACTCGTTGCACTGTCGTAGTATGATCGACGAGACCATCGAGGAGATCCGGGAGATGCAGACCCACTCCTCGTCGGCGGTGGCGATCAAGGCCGCCCGGGCGCTGGGTGAACTGGCCGACCGGGAGTTCGCCACCGTCGAGGAGTTCCGCCGGTCGCTCGACCGGAACGCCTCGGCGCTCCGGCGGGCCAACCCCTCCCACGCCTCGCTCCAGAACGCAACCCACGAGGTGGTCGACGCCGTGGAGGCGGCCGACCCCGACACCGTCGAGGGGGCCCAGTCGGCGACCCGCGAGGCCATCGAGGACGTGGTCGACCGGATCGAACACGGCAAGCGCCGGGCGGCCGAGCGGGCCGCCGAGCGACTGGACGACGGCGCGACCCTCCTGACCCACGACTACTCCTCGACGGTGCTGGAGGCCATCGACGTCGCCGTCGCGGACGGCAAGCGGTTCACCGTCTACGTCTCCGAGGCCCGGCCGCGGTACCTGGGCCGCAAGACCGCGCGGACACTGGCGTCCTACGACCCCGTCGACGTCAACCTGATCGTCGACAGCGCCTGGGGGACGGTCCTGCCGCGCGTGGACGAGGTGTACGTCGGCATGGATTCTATCGTCGACGGCACCCTCTACAACCGCGTCGGCACGTTCCCGCTGGCCGCCACCGCCGAGGAGGTGGGCGTGCCCGTTTACGTCGTCGGGTCGGAGGCGAAGGTGATCGATGGGGGGTTCGTCTTCGAGAACGACTTCCGCTCACCTAGCGAGGTGATGCGCGAACCCGCCGAGGGCTTCGAGATCGAGAACCCCGCCTACGACGCCACGCCGACGGGCCTGCTGGCGGCCGCGATCACCGACCAGGGCGTCAAGGAGTTCTAGGCTCGCGACGAGTCCGTCGCGGCCGTTGAGCCGACGGTCACCTACGGACGGGCGATGAACCGGTGGTCGACGTGATCGTCAACGTCTTCGAGTTCCGGGACGACTACGCCTTCAGTCACTACTTCGACGGGGGCGAGGTGTTCCGGGAAATCAGCGACTACTACCTGGACGAGGAGTACCGCTTCGAGGTCCGACCGAGGACTTCGAGGCGGTCCGGGAGACGCTGGCCGACCACGGCTACGACGTCCAGGTGATCGAGGACCCATCGCCGTTCACGGTCGTCGTCGAGCAGTACGAACCCTACGCCGACTTCTTGCGGCCCTCGGTCGCCCACTGGACTCGCCGGGGCCACGAGTTCGTCCTCGTGCCGGACGAGGCGGCCGTGGAGGAAGCCGTCCGCGAGGGCGCGACGCCCATGACGGAGACGGACCTCGCCGCAGGCGTGTGATCCGGTCCGTGGAGGACCGGTCCCTAGCAGTCGTTGGCCTTCACCCAGTCGGCCGTGTACCGGGCCGCCTTCGCCGTACAGGACGACGGTCGCGGCGTCCACCCGTCCCTGTTCTTGCTGCTCGAACACGAAGGGCCCTTCTCGTAGGCGTCCCCGGCGTAGGACATCGGCGTCGCCAGATTCAGTCCCTCTATCTCCACGATCGTCGACAGCGTGTGCGACGGCGGACTGTGGTCGGTGTCGGTCATCTCGCGGACCTTCGGGACGTCGTCGTCGATGAGCAGGTGGAGGAACTCGTGGACGCCGGCGATCTCCATGTTGCCGGACTGCAGGTGGGTCATCGCCAGCGGGACGTCCCGCTCGGTGCTGATCTCGTCCGCGCGGTTCGGGTCGTAGAGGCTCGGACGGTCGCCGCCGTGGTCCGAACACTGGGGGTCCCCGTCGTTCCACTCGACCTCGTTCCACCGGCTCTTGCTCCCCTCGTTGTACGTCACCCACAAGCCAGCCTCGTCCTCGTACTTGCTACCCAGTTGTGCGTCGCGGGCGTCACCGATGTCCTCGACGCCCGCGGTGCTCGACGCCGCCCAGACCTTGGCACCGTCGAGTTGTCCGTACGTGTTGACGAGGTGGTCCAACGTCGTCTTCAGGACCTTGTACATGTCCCTGACGTCAGAATCACCGACGGAGTCCTCGCCGAGGACCGCGGCGTCGACGCTGTACCAGTCGTCGCCGAACGGATCTCCGATGGTGTCGTACTCCAGTTGCGTGAACTCGACGGCGCTGGCCGTCCCGCTGAACAGCGTCGCTCCACCGACGGTGTACGTCGTCGCCTTCAGTAGCTTTCGACGGTTCGGACGCGGTGGTTTCATGTACAAATCACCAGGTGGAATTATAGCTTTGACGCTAGAAAAATATTTTCGTAACCTCAGAAATAATATTAATTCCTGGATTTGATCAACGAGCCGACGTATCGAGCAGTTCCGGTCTTACAGCCGTCTACGGGGATCGCCGCAACCGGAAGAGGCGTAATAGCGCCGGTCGGTCGCCGGTCGAAAGTTCGTCCGGCGTGACCGTTACACCGACGCGGCGGGCTTGTGCTCGCCGAAAACCTCGCGCATGGCGTCGCAGATCTCACCGACGGTGGCGTAGGCCTTGACGGCGCGAACGATGGGCGGCATGACGTTGTCGTCGCCCCTGCAGGCGTCCCGGAGCGCGGCCAGGGCGGCCTCGACCTCCTCCTCGTCGCGGTCGGCTTTCGTCGCTTCGAGTTGCTCGATCTGGCGGCGCTGGTCCTCCTCGGTGACCTCCTCGATGTCGACGTCCTGCTCGCCGTCGGTGGTGAACTCGTTGACGCCGACGACGATGCGGTCGCCGTCCTCGATCTCCTGCTGGCGCTCGTAGGCGACGTCCTGGATCTGGCGCTGGACCCACTGCTCTTCGATGGCCTTGCCCATCCCGCCGCGGTCGTCGACTTCGTCGATGATCTCGAAGGCCTCCTCCTCCAGGGAGTCGGTGAGGCTCTCGACGTAGTAACTGCCCGCCAGCGGGTCGATGGTGTCGGCGGCGCCGGACTCGTGGGCGAGGATCTGCTGGGTCCGGAGGGCGGTCCGGACCGACTGCTCGGTCGGGATCGAGAGGGCCTCGTCCTTGCCGTTAGTGTGGAGGCTCTGGGTCCCACCTAGCACGGCCGCGAGCGCCTGGTAGGCCACCCGGACGACGTTGTTCTCGATCTGCTGGGCGGTCAGGGTGGACCCCGCGGTCTGGGTGTGGAACTTCAGTTGCTTGCTCTTGGGATTCTCGGCGTCGAACCGCTCGTCCATGATCTTCGCCCACATCCGGCGGGCGGCGCGGAACTTGGCGACCTCCTCCAGGATGTTGTTGTGAGCGTTGAAGAAAAAGGAGAGCTGGGGGGCGAACTCGTCGACGTCCAGACCGGCGTCGATCGCCGCCTGGACGTACTCGATGCCGTCCGCCAGGGTGAACGCGGTCTCCTGGGCCGCGGTGGCGCCGGCCTCGCGGATGTGGTACCCCGAGATGGAGATGGTGTTGAACTTCGGGGTCTCCGCCGCGCAGAACTCGAAGATGTCCGTGACGATCCGCATCGACGGCTCCGGCGGGTAGATGTAGGTGTTGCGCGCGATGTACTCCTTCAGGACGTCGTTCTGGATGGTGCCGCGCAACTCCTCGCGCGGGACGCCCTGTTTGTCACCGACGGCGATGTACATCGCCAGTAACACGGAGGCGGGCGCGTTGATGGTCATGCTGGTGCTAACCTCGTCCAGCGGGATGCCGTCGAACACGCGCTCGTAGTCCGCCAGCGTGTCGATGGCGACCCCCGCCTTCCCGACTTCGCCGGCCGCCATCGCGTCGTCGGAGTCGTACCCCATCTGGGTCGGCAGGTCGAACGCCATCGAGAGGCCGGTCTGGCCCTGGTCCAGCAGGTAGTGGAACCGCTCGTTGGTCTCCTCGGCGGTGCCCATGCCGGCGTACTGCCGCATCGTCCAGGGGCGCCCGCGGTGCATCGTCGAATAGACGCCGCGGGTGTACGGTTCCTCGCCCGGGAAACCCAGGTCTTCGGTGTAGTCGAGGTCCGCGACGTCCGCGGGGGTGTACAGCGGTTTGACCTCTTGGCCGCCGGTGTCGGTCTCGAAGGTCTCCTTGCGCTCGCCGAACCGCTCCACCGTCGGCCCGTAGGTCTCCTCCTCCCACCCCTCGCGGGCCTCGCGGATGTCGTCGAGCTGCTCGGGGTCGAACATTACCCGACAGTCGGACCGGCGCGGCCTTAACCGTTGGCGAATCCGGTCAGATCGGATCGTCCGGGTCGTGGGTCCCCGCCATCCGCTCTGCCTCTGTGGCGTACTGCTCGCGGGTCGCGTCGTCGTCGACCCGGCCGAGGTCGCCGGGGTCGACCTCGACGGCCGCGGTCGCCGGGCCGGGTGACGTGAAGCTCGTCAGCGCCCGCTCCTTGGGGTGGTAGAACTCGCCGTCGGGCGTCGCGTAGATCGGGATGATGATGTTCTGTTCGTCGTCGCTGTAGGTGCGTTCGACCAGCCACACCTGGGTCGGTTCCGTCGGCGCACCGGGCGGCGCCTCTTCGGACTCTGGATCGGTTGCCATGGCCCCGATTCGGTCGTCGCGGCCTTCGAGGTCCGGACGGCCCGGCCCGGGAGCGTACGAGCGGTGGTGGCCAGCACGTCCGAACTCGGAGGTGGCCGGCACAGCCGCCAGGGCGAAGGTAGCCGGCATCACCGCACTCGAAGGTAGCCGGCATCACCGCACTCGAAGGTAGCCGGCACCGCCGCCCTGGGAGTGGTGACCGGCACCACCGAACTCGAAGGTAGCCGGCACACCCGCTAGGGTGGGACTGAAAGGGGCCGGGCGCTCGACCCCGCCCGGACGACGTAAGCACCACAGGAGCGACTGAGCGGAGCGTCCGTCACCGCCGCCCCGTATCGTACTTGTAGGTCGCGCTGTCGGGATCGATGCCGAAGTCCTCGGCGCGCTCGTCGACGGCGGGGTCCTCGTCGCCCGCCGGCGCGGCGTCCTTGAACCGCCGGCGGAGCCGCGGCGGCATCTCGAAGTCCCCGACGCCGATGGCCATGGGGACGGCTTCCGGCGCGATGGATTCGCGTTTGGCGCGCAGGCGCTCGCGGAGTTCGGCCGGCAGGGCGTCCACGTCGATGGGGTCGAAGCCGAACTGGACGAGGTACTCCGGCCGGTCGGTCAGCGAGTAGACGGTGTCGAAGTCCTCGTCGCCGGCCTCGGCCAGCAGTCGCTCGACGACGTGGGCGCCGACGCCCTGCCCACGCCAGGGCCCGAGGACGCCGACGCTGGTGAGTTCGCAGTGCGTGGGTTCGCCGTCGACCTTGTGGACGCGGAAGCGTCCGAACCCCGCCCTGTCGCCGGTCTCCTCGTCGACGGCGACGACGTAGTCCCGGGACCGGAAGGCGGTGTCGTCGAGGCCCATCTCCTCGATGTGGTCGAGCAACCAGACCTCGTCTCTGTTTCTCGCGTCCCGGACGTACATGCGCGGAGATACTTCCCGCGGCAGTAAAAGCGTTTGCTGGGGGTCTCGGCGGCGTTCTGGGTCCGCCCGGCGGTTCTGGCTCGTCCGGCGCAGACGCCCGAACTAGACCTCTGGCTTCGTTTAAACCCGGTGCGTGAACCGGTTTAGCGAGACGTACCGATTGGTATTGTGCTGGTAGTGGGCGAGTTCGTTGTTCACTGAACGTTCGCTACCGGTATGAGTGAAACAGTTGCTTCCACCGCGACGCAGCCAACCAGTGACAAGTGGTGGGTGCCGATCGGTGTACTCGTCGTACTGATTCCGGTTCTGGGAGGACTCGCGGTGGCCTCAGTTCGAACAGGAGACGACGCCACGAGGGCCCAAGCGCAACCGCTCGAACGCGGGAAATCACACACGAAGAGACCGACCGACATATCCCGGCGGGGCACGTCTCGGCGGGCATGAGCGAGTCCGAAACGCCGCGCCCGCGAGTGATCGCAATCCTGGTCGTCGTCGCCGTCACCGCCATCGGGTACGCCCTGCTGGCCGGCGGCGCGACGGCGCAACTCGTCGCCGGCGGGGTCGTCATGCTCGGTGCCGCCGCGCTGGGCATCCTCAAGGGCCTCCGCCGCCCGTCGACCGTCTCGCTGGTCGGCGCGCTCGCCCTGCTGGCCGGCGGAAGCTACGGCGTCGCCCTCGCCAGCGCCGGCCAGGACCCCTTCACCGACAACGTCGTCCTCGGCCTGCTCGTCCTGGGACTGGTCATCGGCCTGTTCGACTCGCCCGACGAGAAATCGGCAGAGGACGCGGACGCCGACGACGCGGCCGAGGAGTGACGCGGCCGTCGAGTGGCCCGCCCAAGGAGTGACGCGTCCCAGACCGGCCACGCGGGGGAACGGACCCCACGCCCTCGGGTGGTTCCGTCCCGGGGGACCTTCCACGGGTGGATATGCGTAGATAAAGGACTTTGACGTATGGCCGCGAAGTTCTCGGCGAGAACCATGGTCACCCAAGAAACCCTGGCGGACATCGACCGCGTGGTCCACGAACCCAGCCGGGAGTTCGTGGAGTCCACGAACGTCTGGCAGTTCATGCAGGAGTACGGTATCGACGACTACGAGGCGTTGATCGAGCGGACGACCACGGACGTCGACGGCGTTCCGGCCTCGGGGGTCGACTGGTTCTGGGACGAACTCCCCGACTACCTCGGCATCGAGTGGTACGAGGAGTACGACGAGGTACGAGACGACAGCGGGGCGCGACGCGCCCCGGAAGACGCGAGCGGTGAAACCGCGAGCCGCGGGGGCCCGCAGTTCATCGACTGGTACCCCGGCGGCGAGTTGAACATCGCGCACAACGTCGTCGACCGCTGGGCCGAGGTCGGCGAGGAGGCCCGCAACACGGTCGCCACCATCTGGGAGGGCGAGGACGGCGAGGTCCGGGAGATCACCTTCCACGAACTCCACCGCCAGTCCAACGAGGTCGCCAACGAACTGCAAGCCCGCGGCGTCGGCACCGGCGACACCGTCGGCCTGTACATGCCGATGGTGCCGGAAGTCGTCTCGATCATGTACGGCTGTTTCAAGGTCGGCGCCGTCGCGGTCCCCATCTTCTCGGGGTTCGGCGTCGACGCCATCGCCACCCGCATCGAGGACGCCGAGTGTTCGGTCGTCTTCACCGGCGACGGCTTCCTCCGGCGGAGCGATCCCATCCTGCTGAAGGCGAACCTCGACGAGGCAATCGAGCAGGCGGGCCACGTCGAGACCACCATCGTCTACGACCGCCTGGGCGCAAGCGACGCCGACAGCGACGTGGCGATTCCCTGGACCGGCCGCGACGAGTGGTGGGCCGACACCGTGGCCGAGCGCGACGACGACTACGACACCAAGTCCCTGGACAGCAGCCAGGAGTCGATGCTGCTGTACTCGTCGGGCACCACCGGCAAGCCGAAGGGCATCGTCCACACCCACGCCGGCGCGCTGATGCAGGCCGCGAAGGAACTGTACTTCGGGTTCGACGTCAAGCCCAGCGACCGGTTCTTCTGGGTGTCCGACATCGGCTGGATGATGGGCCCGTGGACGCTCATCGGCAACCACGCCTTCGGCGGCACCATCTTCATGTACGAGGGCGCGCCGGACTACCCGGAACCGGACCGCTTCTGGGAGATGATCGACCGGCACAAACTCACCCAGTTCGGCATCTCCCCGACGGCCATTCGCGCCCTCCGCAAGAAGGGCGACCACTGGGTCGAGGGCCACGACCTCTCCAGCCTCCGCCTGCTCGGGTCGACCGGCGAACCCTGGGACCCCGAGTCCTGGCTGTGGTTCTACGAGCACGTCGGCGGCGGCGACACGCCGATCGTCAACATCTCGGGCGGCACCGAGATCATGGGCTGTTTCCTGATGCCGATGCCCATCCAGGACCTCAAGCCCTGCACGCTCGGCGGCCCTGGCCTCGGCATGGACATCGACGTGGTGGACGACGCGGGCGAATCCATCGTCGACACCCACGAGCGGGGCTTCCTCGTCGCGCGTGACTCCTGCCCGTCGATGACCAAGAGCCTCTGGGGCGGCGACGAGCGCTACCTCGAGGAGTATTGGTCGACCTGGGAGGACCTCTGGGACCACGGCGACTGGGCCCAGAAGGACGAGGACGGCTTCTGGTTCCTGCACGGCAGGGCCGACGACGCGCTGAACGTCGCCGGCCGGAAGGTCGGCCCCGCGGAAGTCGAGGGCGCCGCCATGGAGCACGACGCGGTCAACCAGGCCGCCGCCGTCGGCGCGCCGGACGACACCACCGGCACCGCCGTCGTCCTCTACGTCGTCGTCGAGGAGGGCTTCGAGGAGTCCGACGACCTGCGCGAGGAGGTCCGCGAGATGGTCGGCGAAGAGTTAGGAAAGCCGTTCCGCCCGCGGGAGGTGCTGTTCGTCGACCAGTTCCCCAAGACCCAGTCCGGCAAGATCATCCGACGGGCCGTTGAGGCCACCTACAACGACGAGGACCTCGGGGACATGTCCTCCATCGAGAACCCCGAGGCGCTGGACGAGATCGAACAGGCGCGGTGATCGACGCGACTACCTGGTGCTGACGGCACCGGACCGTCCTCCGGCTACGCTTCCCCAAGCGCGTCGGCGATAGCTTCCAGCTCTGCTTTCCTGAAGGCGCTTCCTGCCTCGTCGGGGTCGGGGTCGTCCAGCACGCCGGCTTTCCAGAGGATGCCCGCGCGCATCTCCGATTTGGGCGGAAGCCGGCCCGTCGTATCCACGTCGTAGCCCACGGCCGTACAGATGGCCGCGAGGGCTTCCTTGGTGAACCCGGTCGACTCGACGCGCTCGTGTCTCTCGACGGCCTGGCGGATCTCGTTCCGGAGGTCGTCGACGGTCGGCGACATACCCACCGCGACGCGCGGCGCCGTTCTATAGGTGTCGATCACCGAGTCCGAGAAACCGTGTCACTCGACCACGACCGCGGCGTCCGACCCGTTCTCCCCTCCGCCGAACACGACCGTCGCGCCAGCCAGTAGCGGCGCCAGGACGCCCCGCACGACGGCGTCGCGGTGGGTCAGCGACGCCCGGACGGCCACCTCGTCGCCGGGGCCGAGGTCTGCGGCGGCGTTCTCGGCAGACCGGAGCAGGTCGCTGTGGGTCGCGTCCCTCTCCTCGAACGTCAACGCGGTAGCGTCCGGGTCGACCGACTCCGGCGGCCGGACGGGGTTCTCGCTCCAGACGCTGCGGCCGAACGGTTCGACGGCCGGGTCGTCGACCCCTGGCCCGGGGGTGTAGGCGACCCGGGTCGCGCCCGGCGGCAGGTCGTAGGCCAGCACGGACTCGCCGGGGCCGACGAGCAACCGCGCGTCGACTGAGGGGCCGGCCCCGTCGTCCGCCGGCGGGGCCACGAACCTGGTGGTCGCGCCCAGTTGTGCCGCGCCGAACAGCGCCAGCAGGGCGGGCGCCGCGTGGTCGTCGACCACCGCGACGGTCGCGCCGCGGTGGACGCCGCGGTGGCTGAAGAAGTTCGCCGTCTTCCAGGCGGTCGTCACGAACTCGTCGTCGTCGTAGGTCACTGCGGGGTCGCCCGGGACCCGGACCGCGGGGTCACCAGTCCGCCGGTCGTCGGCCAGCAAGTCCCCGAGAGTCTCCATGTCGGAGGGTTGGCCGACGGGGCCTAAATCGGTCCCGCTTGCGGTTCGAGGTCACCTGAATCGTCCAGGAGCGACCCGGGACGTTCCACGGGGAAGCCGACACGGCGACGACCACCGGTCCCTCTCAGGGGAACCGGCTCGGCGGTCGCGGCCGGGAATCCGCCGTCGGCAGGTCCCCGTACCGCGGATGCACCCAGGTCAGGTCCTCGCCGTTCCCGTCGAGCCAGGTTCCGAAGGTGTCGACCTGCCAGGCCACCGTCTCGCGGTCGGCGTGGTCCAGGCCGTGGCGGTCGAACGGGATCGCCGTCACGGCCATGACCTTCGGGTCGTAGAAGACCGCGCGCCGGCCGTCGTCGTCCAGCGCGGCCAGCACCGTCGACCCGGTGGCGTGGCGGCGCAGCGCCTGCGCCATGTCCGGGGCGTGGACGCCGCCGCGGTACTCCTGGAGGACGTCGACGAGGTCCTCGTACACCGTCTGGCGATCGACCGTCCGTCCGGCGTGCTCCGGTATCATGATCGAAATCGGTCACGTCTACGTGGCAAAAACCCGCGCCGAGGGCGGAGTGAAACTGAAAGTGGATAAGGGGACGCCAGAGTAACAGGCGTCATGTCGCCGTCGTCGAGTTCGTCGAGATGCTGCCGGTGGCTGGCGCCGCGCACGAGCTTCTCGGGCAGGTCGCGAACGGACTCACCGTGTTCTCCGGTCGTTCGCGGGCATTCGGAGGGCCGACAACAGAGCATACCGGCTCAAACTCGCCAGTCCTCGTGACGTTCCCCCCCACCACGTCTCCGTGCGGGGACTCCAAACGCGATTTCTCGGTCTTCGATGCGATTACAGCCGATACCCGAGGACGGAGGAAAGTGAAACTGGATCTCCGCTCACTCGCGGACGTTGGTGACCTGCACGTAGGATTCGAGGGCTTCGGTCTCGAAGTCGCTGTCTGCGACGACGAGGTGCTCGCCGGTCGAGCGGGCAGTGGCCGCCACGAGGACGTCACGCGGCGCCATCGGGTCGCCGTCGTCGAGGAGTTGATCCTGGAGGCGAGCGGCTTCGAGGGCGATAGAGTTAGTGAGATCGAGTTCGCGGACCCCGCCGAACTCCTCGCGTTCGGCGACGACGTCGGTCGTGCCCGTCCCGAGTTCGCCCTGGATGACTTCGTAGACACAGATCGTGGACGTGAGGTAGGGTTCGCCCTCGGATTCGACGAACTCGACGGTGGCCTCGACGCCCTCGAGCATGTCGATTATCGTCGAGGAGTCGAGGAACGTCATCGGTCGTCGTGTTCGGGAGGCCGGCCGAAGCTCTCGCGTGATTCCTCGATGGCTTCCCGGGCCCGGTCCGCTTTCTCCTGGGACCAGGCGCCGACGTTGATGGGCTCTTCCTCGTTGGCGAGTCGGCCGAGGAACTCGTCCCAGGTCTCGTCCTCGCGCTTCAGGCGGGCGAGTTTGTCTTTGGTCCGTTCGCTGACGCGGATGCTGGTACTCATGTGTATGCGCCTTGCATACGCGAGGGCATCAACGTTTTGGGGCGCGAGGGAGGTCCACACGTCGCTTCCCGTCCCACTCGGGTTATGAGGTGGATGGGGCCGCCGAGAGTCAAACGCCCTCGCTTCGCTCGCGATGCGACGCTCGGCGTCCGGACGGATTTGCGGCTCTCGTATCGCTCGCCGCAAAACAGTGGGGCCGCCGAGAGTCGAACTCGGGTCATACGCACCCCATGCGCATAGGATACCACTACCCCACGGCCCCAGGGTGCGTTCGAACGAACGTCGCTCCGGGAGTTAAGCGCTTCGCTTCTCAGTTCCCCGACCGGTCGTCGTCCGCGTTATCCTCACCGTCGCTACCACCGGCGTCACGAGGCACACGAGGTGGTAGCCTTCGAGACGAGCGGGACCGACGGCGACGAGCGTCTGATCCGGGCGTACCTGCTGGACGCGATGGAACGGCTCCCGGCGGCCGGCGTCTGCGAGGAGGGGGCTTCCTGCGGTACGGCCACGACCCCGAGGTGGACGGCGGCGAGGTCCGCATGCACGTCCGGGGTGACTTCGACGCGGCCGTCGAGCGTGAGCCGTGGGCCGCGCTGGTCGAGGACGGCCTGGCCGACGGGTGGGAACGCCGCGAGGAGGCCGATTCGGAGCGGTGGGGACCGCAGGGCGTGGCGCTCTCGCGGCGGTTGACCTCCCTGTCGAGTCGCATGGCCAGGAAGGTCTTCGAGCAGTTCGACCCGGGCGAACGCCGGGCGCCCGTCGACACCTACTCCGACGAGGGGCCGCTCCCTGTCGGCTGGTGGACGCTGTGGCACTTCCTGGCGAACCAGCAGGCGCTGTCCGCGGACGGCGAAATCGACGCCTGCATGGAGTGCGTCCGCAACCGCCCGTGGACGCTCGCCGCCCGAGACGGGCGACGGCGGACGGACGAACGGATCGACGACCTCGAAGCCGTCCGTGAGGAAGCCGCCAGGATCACCGGTGATTAGAAGACCCCGGCGAGGAACCCGAGGCCCATCAGGATCGGCACGACTGCGGAGAAGCAGGGAGGGCGTGTACCGTTCGACGCGGTCCTCGTAGTGTTCGTAGCCAGCGATCAACAGCAGGGTAAAGGCGACGATGGCGGCGATCACCGCCAGCGCGTACACCAGCATGAGTTCGAGACAGAAGTTCGACCCCGCACAGAGGGGATGATCTCGAACTCCTCCTGGTTGGCGAACGCGAGCGCGAACGCGAACGCCGCGATGCCCCAGATGCCGCGGTCGGTCGCCTCCTCGGCCGACGGGTGGTCGTGGCCGTCACCGCCGAACGGGAGGGCGGCTTTCAGGCGAGCGAGCACGCCGCCGTGGGAGTGGTCGTGGTGTTCGTGACTGTGGCCGTGCTCGTGGTCACCGTGGCCGTAGTGGTCGTGACTGTGCGAGTGGCGGAGCTCTCGTGCGAGTGGTCGTGCGCGTGCCCGTGATCGTGGCTCTCGTGTGAGCGAGCGTGGCCGTCTCCGCCGGCGTGGTGATGGTGGTGGCCCTCGCCGCGGTAGAACAGACGGGCCTCCCGGAGGCCCAGCAGGATCAGCAGGCCGCCGGCGACGTAGTTCATCCAGCCGATTTCCGTGCGTTCGAAGTACGCCTTCGCTCAAAAGAACGCCAGCACCATGGCGATGCTGCTGACCAGGTGGCCGACCCCGAGGACGAAACTCGCCGCGAACCCGGCGACCCACGTGTTCGTCCGGTCGAGCGCGTAGGTGCCGGCGACCGGCCAGCCGTGTCCCGGTTCGACGCCGAGGCCCA
Organism: Halobacteriales archaeon QS_1_68_20; assembly: GCA_003021085.1. GTDB lineage: Archaea > Halobacteriota > Halobacteria > Halobacteriales > PXRE01 > PXRE01. The sequence continues at coordinate 60,817 of PXRE01000015.1, forward strand.
CGGCACCGGCCCCGAGGCCGACGAACTCGCTCCCTGCCATGGGTGGGCGGTGAGTTTCGATTCGTAAAGGGCGTTTTCGTCCCGCGAGAGAAACCCTTTTGCGGGCCCCGGGCGCAGGCCGAGATATGAGCGAGCAGTGGCCCCACGACCCCGACGGCGAGGAAGGGAGCGAGGGCATGCGGAAGTACGGGATGGCGATAATCGCCAAGAAGGTCGAGGACGCCGAGTGGCCCCTCGACTGCGAGGCGTTCGTCGAGGAGTACGGCGACGACCCCGTGCGCATCAACTACCAGCGGGTCGTGAGCGTGGCAGACGTCTTCGAGCACGTCGAGGCCGAGGAGTTCGAGGACCTCGTCAGGTTCCACCGCGCGGTTGGCGACGCGATGCGCGCCGGCGGCTTCTGGGACTACCACCCGGCCGGTGCCGACCCCGAACCGAAACACGCCTGATCATCCCCGCTCGGGACGGTCCAGGTCGAGTTCGTCGCCGAGTTTCCGTTCGAGTTCCGAGCGCTCCCAGCGGCGCACGGCGTCGCCACGGATCTCCGCCTGCACCTTCTCCTCCAGCAGGTTGACCGCGACGCTGTTGGCGCCCTCCGGGATGATGACGTCGGCCTTCCGCTTGGTGGGGGCGATGAACTGCTCGTGCATCGGTTTGACCGTCGAGAGGTACTGGTCCATCACGCCCTCGAGGTCGCGGTCCCGGTCGAGGACGTCCCGGCGAATCCGCCGGAGGATGCGGACGTCGGCGTCGGTCTCGACGTACAACCGGAGGTCCATCATGTCGACCACGTCGTCGTCGTGGAGCGCGAGGATGCCCTCGACGACGATGACGTCGGTCGGTTCCACCTGGACCCGCTCGTCGGTACGGGTGTGCTCGGTGAAGTCGTACTGGGGCATCTCGATGGGCTGGCCGGCCGACAGCGTCGACAGGTGGTTCCGGACGAGGTCCCACTCGAACGCCGAGGGATGGTCGTAGTTGACGTCCTTGCGCTCCTCGTAGTCGAGGTGGCTCAGGTCCCGGTAGTAGTTGTCCAGCGGGAACCGGGTGACTTCGTCGCCGACCTTCTCGGTGATCTGCTCGGCGATGGTGGTCTTGCCGGCACCGGTCCCCCCGGCGATGCCGATGACGAACGAGGGAATGGCCATGCCGGAAACGCCGGTGTCGCCGGCATTCAAGTTACCGGGTTCGGTCGGCGTCGACCGGCCGGCCGCCACCGCTACTCGAGGGCGACGTAGGTCCGGGTCGTCCCGACGCCGTCCAGCGACCTGATCTGCCGCGTCACTTTGCCGAGCAGGTCCCGGACCTCCACGGCGGTCAGTTCCACCACGACGTCGAAGTCGCCGGCGACGACGTGTGCTTGCTCGACGCCGTCGACCGCCCTGATCTCGTCGACGAGCGACCGGGCCGTCCCTGCGGCGCAGTCGACGAACACGAACGCGTGGGTCATGGTACCGATGGGTACTGGCGGGCAAAGTGCCTTTCCCGCGTCAGGCGGTGGCCGTGGCGTCGAGCTCTTCGTCGTCGCCGGGTTCGTCGACACCCGGCCGCGCCTCGTCGGCTTCGTCGCGTTCTTCGTCGTCGCTCTCGTCGGCTTCGTCGCCCTCGGCCTCGCCGTGGTGGCGGTCCTCCACGCGGTCGGCCAGGCGGACGCTCACCACGGCCAGCACCAGGCCAGCGACGACGTCGGTCGCCCAGTGGATGCCCAGCACCATCGTCGAGAAGATGACGCTGATGGCGACGACGACGGACGCCGCCAGCCACCGGGGGTACTGGTCCCGCGTCCGGTAGGCGAGGATGGCGACGGTGGCCGACAGCGACGTGTGGAGCGACGGGAAGACGTTCGTGTTGACGTTGACCTCGCTGGTGAGAATCTGCGAGCGCGGCCAGTTCACGTACAGCAGTGGGTCGACGAGGTTCGGCAGGAGGTTCCGCGGCCCGTAGGCGATGAACAGCAGGTAACACATCAGGCCGATGGCGTAGTTGAACGTGTACGCCACCACCGTCTTGCGGAACGGCTCCTGGTCGTCGATGGCCAGGTACGCCAAAAGCGGGAAGACCAGCAGGTAGACGTAGCCGTAGACGTACGTCAGCGAGAAGTACGTCACCAGCCACGGGGGCGACAGCGACTGCAACGTCGGGACCAGCGTCCCCTCGATGCCGTAGATGATGCCGGTGATCTCCCAGCCGATGATCCACGAGACCTCGGGGCCGATCCGTCTGGTCACCGAGTTCACCAGCAACGTCGCCGCGAGGACGCCGAGGTACGGGGCGGCCTGCCTGAGTCGCGGCCGGACGTGGTTGCTCAGTTCCGCCAGGCGGACGAACCCGATCACGGGGATGGCCGTGGCGACGAGCAGGGCCGTAACGACCACCACTACGTTCAGCAGAACGTCGACCAAAACCACTGTATCACCTGGCGATCAACCGCCCGTCTTCGTCGTACCTGAATCCTGCGTTTTCGAACGCTTCCCTGGCCGCCTCCTCGTCCGGCTGGCCGTCCTCGCCGAGGAACGAGAGCCGGGGAGCGCTCTCGCCCCACTCCAGGTCCGAGGGGAGCCACTCGGTCCCGTCCAGCGGACTCGCGACGGGCGAGGCGTACCCGCCCATGACCGTGCGGACGATGTGCTCCTTGTCGACGAGTCGCGCGACCGTGCGCCGGAACCGGGTGTTGCTCATCGGCGAGACGTCGGCGTTGAACCCGACGTGGTAATACGACCGGGACTGCTCGACGACCAGTTCCAGGTCGCTGTTGCGGCCGATGCGGGGCACGTCGTCGGCTGCGAGGCTCGACGAAGTGGCGTCGGCGTCGTCGGCCGCGACGAGTTCGACCATCGCGGTCGAGGACGGCGCCACCCTGACGTCGAGGCTGGTGAACGCGATGCGGCCGAACCGCTCGTTCGGCGCCGTGTCCCCGCGTTCGAGGAAGTGGTCCTCGAACGGTTCGAAGGAGACGTTCTCCCCGGCGATGCGGCGCTCCAGCTGCAGCGGCCCGCTCCCGACCGGTTCGGGGTTGTCCCAGACCAGCGCCTCGGTCGTCCCCTCGGCGACCTCGACCCCGGCGATGTCGGCCTCCTTCGACATCGGTCGCCACTCGCGTTCCGGGAGGATGGGAACGGTCAGCACCGACTCGGCTACCTCGTGGCTCGCGGTGACGCGCAACCGGACGCGGCGGTCGTCCAGCGCCTCCGCGGACTCGACGAGTGACGTCTGGGCCCTGTACTGGGGGGCCGGGACGGAGGACTCCTGGTTGCCCAGCGAGGTGTCCGAGAGGAACCGGTACGTGAAGGCGACGTCGCTGGCGGTGAGGTCGGAGCCGTCGTGCCAGGTGAGGTCCTCGCGCAACCGGACCGTCACGTCGAGAGCGTCGTCGCCGGTCTCCTCCCAGGTCCACTCCTCCGCCAGCCAGGGGTTGTAGCTGCCGTCGTACTCCCTGGCCAGCGAGTCGTACAGCAGCCCCATGAACGTGCCGCGGTTCCGGAACTCGACGGCGATGGGGTTGCTGTTCTCGGTCACCCGGGAGTCCGTCGTGACGACGCGGAGTTCGTCCTGGCGGGCCGGGGTCTCCGCACCGGGACGTCGGGCGGCGGCCTCGCTCCCGGTCGGCCTGAGCGCGACGTAGTTCAGCGGAGACGCCAGCCCGAACTCCCGCCACCCGACGAAGCGGTCCTCCCGGACCGCCCACACGTCGTCGGGGACGGCGACGGTCGTGAACGGTTGCTGGCGGACGAGTTCCCGCTGGAGTTCCTCGACCGTGAGTCGGCGCGACCGACCTTGCGACCAGCGCTGCTCTTCCAGGAGGTCGTCGACGGTGAGGTCCGCGAAGCCGAAGGGGTTCTGCCACCCCGTCTCGGCGGCGAACCGCGAGTGCGTCAGCGGCCGGAGGAAGTCCGGGTCCGACGCCCCGGCGTGGGTCGCCACGTAGAGGTCGAAGTCGTGATTGATGAGGACGTCCCGGAGGAGTTCGTCCGCGGGCATGAGGACCACGCGGGACTCGATGCCGGCGGTCTCCAGGTTGTCGGCCAGGTTCCGCGCGATGGTCACCGCCACGGGGTCCTTGTCGGCAGGGACGGTCTTGATCCTGACCGAGACCTGCTGGCCCGTCTCGCGGTTCATCAGTGAGCGGAGCCGACGGATGCAGCCGCTGGTGGAGGCGAGGCCCACGCCGGCAGTGGTGGCGAGTACCCCCCTCCGGGTCGGAAATCCGTCGTCGTCTTCCCCCCGGGTCATTATGCTATGTAGTCCCGTGTGTTCTTACCGACTATAACCCTGGTGTTTGCGCTCAGACTTGACGACGGCGAGTCACGTGCACCGTCACCACCCTTGCGTTCCCCGCCGGTGGGTGGGCCCAGAGCGGCCCGGCGGAACGGCGACGGTCGTGCCCGCTTCAGTCCACTTATAGTCCCCTGCCCCGAACGCCCGGTCACCGTGACGAACACCCAGGTCACTCTCGTCCAGATCGACAACTACGGCCCCTGGACCGTGACGCCGGAACCCCGCAGGGAGGTCGACCTGCAGACGTTACAGTCGCGGCTGTACGCCGACCTCTCGCAGTCGTTCGGGACCGCGGACGGATACGTCTTCTTCACGCGGTTCGACAACATGGTCGCGGTCAGCAACGGCTTCTCGATGGACGACCACGCGCTCGTCCAGGAGTCGCTCGGCAACCGCTACCCGGTGACCGTCAGTTTCTCGGTGGCAACGGGGACGACCCCCGTCAAGGCGCTGGAGGACGCCACCCGCCAGTTACAGGAGCAAGGGAGCGCACAGGACCGGTCCCGCCGGGAGATCCTCGCCGGGCGGACCGTCGAAGAGGGGCACAGCGAACCCGACGACGTGACGATCGCGCACTTCGACGTCAACGACATGACCGAGGAGTACACCGACCAGTACAACGCCTTCGACGCGTTCGTCCACGTCGAACAGGGGTACGCGGAGCTGATGCGGTACATGCGCCAGGAGCACGACTCGCTGTGTTTCTTCGTCGGTGGGGACAACATCATCGCCGTCACGCCCGACCTCGACCCCGGGGACTACGAATCGGCAATCGAACACGTCCGGGAGGCCGTCGACGTGGAACTGAAGGTCGGCGTCGGCCAGGCTACGACGGCCGGCGACGCCGGCATGGCCGCCAAACACGCCCTCGAAACCTGCCGCGCCCGCGGGACGGCCGTGGAGCCCGCCGCCGACCACTAATTCCGTAAATACCGCGTCTCAGCTATTAAGGATACCGGGAGTAGTTTTTAGCCCGAGCCAGCGGTAGCTTCGTTCATGGAGCCAGACGTCACGGTCCGGGACCTCATGACCAGGGAGTACGTCGGGGTTAGCGAATCGGACCCGGTTTCGGGGGTCGCCGACCTGTTGCTGGACGAGGACGCGAGAGCGGCGGTCGTGTTGCGGGGCAGCGAACCGGTCGGGATGCTCACCATGGCCGACGCGCTCGGGCACCTCACCGGTGACGGGGAGCCGGACGGCCCCGTCTCCGACGCCATGTCCGGAACGACGCCATCGGTCGCGGCGGGCGGGGGGTTCGTCGACGCCGCCAACAAACTCGCGGAGGCCGGCACCGAGTGCCTGATGGTCACCGACGGTGACGAACTGCTGGGCGTCGTCAGCGAGCGCGACGTCGTCGGCGCCGCGGCGTCGCTCTCGACGCGACCCGCCCACGAGGGCGGCCGCGACCGCGAGGTGGAGGTGGCCGGGGTCACCGCCGACGTCGGTGACGCCGCCGGGGCGGAGACCGAGTACTCCACCCAGAGCGTCTGTGAGATCTGCGGGTCGCTGACCCCCGACCTCCAGAACTTCAACGGCCAGCTCATCTGCAGCGATTGCCGGGAAGTGTAGCCGATAGAGTGTAAACTGGTTGACTAGATTGGCGGGGTGGGCGCCCCGGCAGCGGACGGAATCGGCCGCTCGCGGCCGTATCGACCCTGACAGAGAGGCAGATTTATATAGTAAGCTTGGTTACCCTCTCGATAGCATGGCACGGAATATCAACCGTCGAAACGTGATCAAGGGCATCAGCGCGTCGGGGTTCGCCGGGCTGACCGGGCTCGCCGGGTGTATCGGAGGCTCCGGAGGGAGCGACTCCCCGGACGTCGTAAACATTATCGGGTACCCGGAGGACGGGATCCAGCTGTTCAAGGACTTCTACGAGACCGCCAGCGAGGACCAGCAGGTCATCGTGCCGGACGGCCTGAAGTCCTCGGACCTGGCCGCGAACGTCGGCCACGACCTCAGTTCGGTCCTGGGGACGGCACCGGCCGCGGGCGGTCCGAACCAGGAGGCGTACACCCAGATGTACGAGGACGAGTACGGCAGTTCGCCGGGCGTGTTCACCGCCCAGTCGTACGACTCCGTCGCCATCCAGATCCTGGCCAACGCCGCCGCGGGCGACAACAGCGGGCAGGCCATCCGCGACCAGATGCGCCGGATGGCCAACCCGGGCGGCATGGAGGTCGGTCCCGAGAACTTCGTCGAGGGCGTCGAGGCCGCCGCCAACGGCGACGACATCGACTTCAAGGGGGCGTCCAGTTCGGTCAACTTCGACCAGGCGGGCGACCCGGCGTCGGCCGCCTACGACATCTGGGAGTTCACCGACGAGGGCACCGAGAACGTCGACACCCAGACGTTCGAGGGTGACAACCCCGAGGGCGCCGGTTCGATGGCCGACTCCGGCCCCGGCGGCATGGGCCGGACCATCAAGGTCGGTATCCTCCTGCCCAGCACGGGGGCGCTGGCACCGGTGGGCGAGCAGATGATCAACGCCGCCCAGATTCCGGCCATGCAGGTCAACGACAGCGACGTCGACCTCGAGGTCGACACGCAGGTCGAGGACACCGCGACCGACTCCTCGACCGGTGTCAGCCGCGCCGAGACCCTGGTCAACGCCGGCTACCCGTCGATCTGTGGGTCGGCGTCCTCCGGCGTGAACGTCCCGGTGTGCAAGAACGTCCTCATCCCCAACAACGTCGTCGGCTGTTCGCCGTCCTCGACGGCGCTGTCGGTCACCAGCCTGGACGACGACGACTTCATCTTCCGGACGGCCCCCTCGGACAAGTTCCAGGGTCCGTTCATGGGCCGGGTGGCCGCCGACCACCAGGACGCCTCGACCGCCTCGACGCTGTACGTCAACAACGACTACGGCGAGCAGCTCTCGAACGCGTTCGCGGAGACCTTCGAGAGCGAGCACGACGGCGAGGTCTGGAACCAGGTGGCGTTCAACCAGGGTCAGTCGTCGTACACCAGCAAGATCGAGAACGCGCTGTCGGAGTAAGCGACGACTCCCCACGTTCGGATTTTCTTTCGGTCGCGACCGGATAGCGACGCCTGGCAGTCGTCCGTAACTCGACGAACGGTCGCGGGGACGAGTGTACTCGTCGGTCGCCGAGAAAACGCAGGCGGTTACCCGCCCAGGAACTGCTGGCGGACCTCTTCGTCTTCGAGCAACCGCTGGCCGTCGTCCATGTAGCGGTTCTCGCCCTGCGCGAGGACGTAGCCGCGGTCACACCGGCGGAGCGCCTCCTTGGCGTTCTGCTCGACCATCAGGATGGCGGTGCCGTCGTCGTTGATCACGTCGATGCGGTCGAACATCTCGTCGACCAGGTCCGGCGCCAGCCCCGCGGACGGTTCGTCCAGCAACAACAGGTCCGGGTCCAGCATCAGCGCCCGGCCCATCGCCAGCATCTGTTGCTGGCCGCCCGAGAGCGTCCCCGCGCGCTGTTCCTCGCGTTCTTCCAGGATCGGGAACCGGTCGTAGACGGCCTCCAGGGCGTCCTGTGGAACCTCCTCGAGGATGTACGCGCCCATCTCCAGGTTCTCACGGACCGACAGGCTCGGGAAGACGTTGTCCGACTGGGGGACGTAGCCGATGCCCAGGTGGATGATGTCTTCCGGGGCGAGTCCGGTGATGTCCTGGCCGTCGAAGACGATGTTGCCGCCCATGTGGGTCGTCAGTCCGAAGACGGACTTCATCGCCGTGGACTTGCCGGCGCCGTTCGGGCCGACGATGGTCACGTACTCGCCCTCGTCGACGAACATGTTCACCGACGTGAGGATTTGCAGGTCCTCGCCGTAGCCGGCGTCGACGTCCCTGACGGTCAGCAGGTGCTCGCCCTCGGTGATGCCGCTCTCTCTGGAGGCCTCGACGCCCCCGGCGGGTTCGGCGTCGCTCACGCCTGACCCCCCAGGTAGGCCTCGATGACTTCCTCGTCGCTCCTGACCTCTTCCGGCGTCCCGTCGGTGAGGAGTTTGCCCTGGTGCATCACGATCACGCGCTCGCAGTTGTTCATGATGAGGTCCATATCGTGTTCGACGATCAGGAACGTGTACCCCTGTTTGCGGAGTTCGTGGACGTGCTCCAGCAGCCGCGCCTCCAGCGTCGGGTTGACCCCGGCGAACGGTTCGTCCAGCAACAGCATGTCGGGGTCGGTCAACATCGCGCGGGCCAGTTCCAGCAGTTTCCGCTGGCCGCCCGAGAGGTTGCCCGCGCGCTCGCTGGCGAGGTGGTCGATGTCGAAGAACTCCAGGGCGTCCCAGACCTGTTCGACCAGTTCGGTCTCCTGTTCGATCACCCGGTCGCGGGTCCCCGGCAGGACCGACTGCCAGAGGCGTTCACCGCGCTGGCCCTTCGGCGCCAGCATCATGTTCTCCAGCACGGTCATGTCCGAGAGTTCGCGGGCGATCTGGAACGTCCGGACGAGGCCGCGCTGGGCGATGTCGTGGGGGTCCATCCCCGTGACGTCCTCGCCGTTGAACGTCACCGTGCCGCCGTCCGGGTCGTACATCCCGGTGATGCAGTTGAACGTGGTGGACTTGCCGGCGCCGTTCGGCCCGATGAGACCGGTCATCGTCCCGGCCTCGATCTCGAAGCTCACGCCGTCGACGGCGGTGATCCCGCCGAACTGCTTGCGGAGGTCCTCGACCTGCAACGGGTACTCCGCCATGTCCGGCGATCCGCCGCCGAGTCCGGCCACCGAGGGGGACTCGGCGTCACCGGCGGCGTCGCTCTCGGCGGTCTCACTCATCGACCTCACCTCCGTCGGAGACGACCGGCCGGTCGGTCAGGTCGACGGCGGCCGCCTCCTCGCTGCGGTGGCCGAGCAGGCCCTCGGGGCGGTTGTGCATCAACCAGATCAACACCACGCCCATGAAGACGATCTGGAGCTGGTTGATGTTGCCGAGGACGTAGTACGCGAACGGGCCGGGGTCGAGGTTCCCGAGCGGGGCGACAGCGCCCGCGAACGTCTGCGGGGCGCTGCCGGAACCCACGGCCGTCGTGACGAGGTTCTTCGCGTACACCGGACCCTGGAACAGCAGGGCGGCGAAGATGGCGCCACCGAGGACGCTTCCGGTGTTGGATCCGGCGCCGCCGATGATCAGCGCGATCCAGGCGTAGAACGTCAGCCGCGGCCGGAAGTTGTTGGGGTTGATGGCTCCCTGGTCGTACATCCAGAGGACGCCGACCAGTCCCATCAGGCCACAGCCGACCATGAACGACTGCATCTTGAACCAGTCGGTGTCCTTGCCGAGCGCGCGGGCGACGTCCTCGTCCTCGCGGATCGCCTTGAGCACGCGGCCGAACGGCGACCGACCGATCCGCTGGAGCAGCCAGTAGAACGCGACGACGACCAGCACCAGGATGATGCTGTACACGAGGTTGTCGACGACGGCCTTCGGGTTGCCGATCCCGAGCGTGGTCCCGAACCACCCGACGAAGTCCAGGTACGGCCCCCGGACGTACAGCGCCGACGTCAGCCAGTCGATGGGGGCCGGGACGTTGAACACCAGCCCGGAGCCGCCGCCGAGCCCCGTCTCGGTCCCGAACAGGGTGAACGTCTTGATCGACGTCTCCAGGAAGGTGAACCGCATGATCTCCGAGAACGCGATGGTGACGATGGCGAGGTAGTCCGCCCGGAGCCGCAACGCGGGCAGGGAGACGATCAACCCGAACACGGTCGCCACCACGACGCCCGCGGCCATCCCGACCGGGATCGGCAGACCGAGGCCACCGATCTGTGCCGTCGGGTCCTGGGACAGCGGCTGTTTGACCAGCACCGCCATCGTGTAGACGCCGATGGCCATGAACGCGACGACGCCGATGTTGAACAGCCCGGTGTACCCCCAGTGGAGGTTCAGCGCCAGCGACAGCATGGCGAACACGGCGACGTAGAACGTCAGGTTGCCGATGGCGTTGATCTGGCCACGGAGGGGGAACCCGATCAGGAACCCGGAGACGATGTACGCCAGGTAGATGATGCCCATGACGACGGCGACGATCTGCCAGTCCGGCGTCGTCTCGAACTTGTCGGTGACGCTGGGTTCCCCGCTCATGCTGTCGACCTCCCGCTGAAGATGCCTTCAGGACGGAACAGCAACACCAGGATCATCACCAGGAACGCCGTCGCCTCGGTCAGTCCGGACGGGACCCAGATGACCGACGTCGAGGCCACGATGCCGATGATCAGGCCGCCGGCGATGGCCCCGTAGATGGAACCGATGCCGCCCATGATGACCGCGGCGAAGATCAACAGCAACAGGAGCCAGCCGTCGTTGAACCGGATGGTCTCCTTCCAGAGCACGAGCATGAACCCGGCGAAGCCGGTCAGGCCGCCGCCGATGATCCACGTCGAGCGAACGACCCGCTCGGTGGGGATGCCCGTGACCCGCGCGAGGTCCTCGTTGTCGGCCATCGCGCGCATCGCCTTACCGAGTTTCGTCCGCTGGAGCAGGTAGTGGACCCCCAGCATCAGGCCCACGGAGACGACGACCAGCGTCACGTCGTGGGAGCTGACCCGGACGGTCCCGTCGACGAAGTTCAGCCGGACCGCCGGGTTCCCGGTGGTCCCGGCGGTGGTCCGGGTGCTGGAGTCGAACACGAACGCGATCAGGTACCGGAGTGCGAACGCGACCCCGATGCTCGTGATCAACAGCGTGATCCCGCCCTCGTCGCGCAGCGGTCGGTAGACGTATCGGTCGACCAGAAGCGCCAGGGCGATGGTGGCCGCGCCTGCCACGAGCAGCCCCGCGAGGACCGCAAGCGGCGTCGAGACCACGCCGATGCCGATGATGGTACCCGTCACGTTCGACTTCGGGCCGACCAGAACCAGCGCCCCCAGGTCGTATTCACCGAAGCCGGTGATGAGGTACGTGACGCTCCACCCCGCGAACGCGCCCGCGGTGATGTAGTCGCCGTGGGCGAAGTTCGCGAAGTTGAGGATGCTGTAGGTCATCGAGAGTCCGATCCCCGCGAGTCCGATGACCAGTCCCCGCATGATCCCGTCCCAGACGTTGCTCGCCAGGGTCGAGAACGCGATCCCGCCGGTGGCCAACCCCCACAGCAGGTCGACCACCAGCGCCGCGCCCAGGACCCAAACGAGGAACACGTCCGGGCGTTCGATCGCTACGATTCGTCCACGGTTTACCGTGTCACGAACTCCCATTTTATTCCCTATCACAAAAAGGGCGGCGACTGGTGGATAAACCTTTCTTTGAAAAGTGCGCCGCGACTCCCACGGCGACCGGTCCGTGGGGACGATTGACGCGGCTCCGGCCGAGGGAAAGGTCTATCGGTCGGCCAGACCCACCTTCTGGCATGTCCGTACGGACGCTCGACGACCTGGCCGTCGACGGGAAGCGGGTCGCCGTCCGCGTCGACGTCAACAGTCCCCTCTCCCCGGACGGGTCGATCGCCGACGACGCTCGACTCCGTGCGCACGTCGACACCGTCTCCGAACTCTGCGACAGGGGTGAACGGGTGGCGATCCTCGCCCACCAGGGCCGGCCCGGCGGCGACGAGTTCGCGCCGCTGTCGGGCCACGCCGACCGCCTGGACGAACTGGTCGACGCGCCGGTCGGCTACGAGGATTGTACGTTCTCCACGTGTGCACGCGAGCGCGTGCAGTCCCTCGACCGGGGGGAGGCCGTGGTCCTGGAGAACACCCGCTTCTACAGCGAGGAGTACATGGAGTTCGAACCCGAGGCGGCCGCGGAGACGTACCTCGTCGAGAAACTGGTGCCCGCGCTGGACGTCTACGTCAACGACGCGTTCGCCGCCGCCCACCGCTCGCAGCCCTCCCTCGTCGGGTTCCCGCAGCGGTTGCCCGCCTACGCGGGCCGTGTGATGGAGCGGGAACTGGACGTCCTCGGCACCGTCGACGAGACGCCCCGACCCAGGGTGTTCGTGCTCGGCGGCGCGAAGGTCCCCGACTCGCTGGACGTCGCCGAGAGCGTCCTCCGGGACGGGGTCGCCGACGAGGTGCTCACCTGTGGAGTCGTCGGGAACGTCTTCCTGATCGCAGACGGGGTGGACCTCGGCGACGCCACGACGGAGTTCATCTACGACCAGGGGTACTGGGACCAGGTCGACCGCGCGGCCGACCTGCTGGACGCCTACGGTGACGACGTCCGCATGCCCCGCGACGTCGCCGTCGAGCGCGACGGCGAACGGACCGAACTGGGGCTGGTGCGGACGTTCGAGGAGGGCGAGGCCGCACTGGACGTCGGGTCGAAGACCGTCGAGCACTACGCCCGCATCGTCGACGAGGCCGAGACCGTGATCCTCAACGGCCCCGCGGGCGTGTTCGAGCGAGAAGCGTTCGCCCACGGGACCCGTGGCATCTACGGGGTCGCCGCGGACGACGCCGACTACAGCATCGTCGGCGGCGGGGACACGGCCGCCGCGCTCCGGGACCTCGGCATCGACGGGTTCGACCACGTCAGCACCGGTGGCGGGGCTTGCCTGCAGATGCTCACCGGCGAACCGCTGGCGGCCGTGGAGGCCCTCGAACAGACGTGACCACCGTCGAGCGGGCCGACATGGACGACCTGGACGCCGTCGTGGAGTGCTGGGTCGACCTCGCGGCCGGCCAGCGGGACCACGACTCCCACCTGCTGGCCAACGCCAACCGGGACGCGGTGCGCGAAGCGGCTGCCCGCCACGTCCTGACGGACGGACTGCTGGTCGCGCGGGAGGACGCGAACGACGATGCAGACGATAGTGACGCCGCCATCGTCGGGTTCGTGATGTTCGGCCCGCAGTCCGACGGCTACGAACGGGACGTCACGCGGGGGTTCGTCCGGAACGTCTACGTCCGGCCGGCGTACCGCGGGCGCGGCATCGGGTCGGCCCTGCTGGACGCGGCCGAGCGCCGGATGGCCGAGGCCGGGGTGGACGTGGTCGCGCTGGAGGTCATGGCCGACAACGAGGCCGCAAGGCGGCTCTACCGGCGAGCGGGGTACCGGCCGCACCGACTCGAACTGGAGAAACCGCTCGAAAGCGACACACATACAAATTGAGGCCCGGTACTGTCGGACGCGCCAGGGGAGCTTGGGTGGTCCAAGCACCCGACTTGTAATCGGGAGTTCGTGGGTTCGAATCCCACCCCTGGCTTCCTGTCGCGCTCGTGCTTCTGGCTACTCTTCGGTCGTGACGGTCTTCTCGGTCCCGTCGAGGTCGAACGTCACCGAGGCGCTGTCCGGTGTCGCCTTCCCGTCCAGGGACACCCGGACCAGGGTGGTCTCGTAGGCGATGGCCGTGTCGCCGGCGCTGGGGTAGGTCACGTCGACCCGCGCCGTGGCCCGGTCGTCGGACTGCTCGACCGACGTCACCTCGACCTCCTCGACGAAGGCGGTCGCCTCCTCGTCGAGGACCGACTCGTCGAAGCGGTCGGTCCCCGCCTCGGTGGTGATGAGGTGGACCGTCCGCTCGTCCTCGGGCGGGGCGTCCGCGAGGGGGACGCCCCCCTCGATGACCGGTTCGTGGTGTCTGAGGCCGTGCGTTTCGTAGTCCATGGTGGTCGATTCGCCGTTCGCTTCGAGACAGCCGGCGGCCGACCCGCCAAGGACGGCCGCCACCCCTGCGAGATACTTGCGTCGGTTCATGGTCGAACGTTCGGGCTAGCCCATCAAGTCTCTTGTAATAACTCAAAGGACGACTGAACTACCAGGCCCGGTACCAGGCGGCCCCGAACCACCGGGAACTGTCCGAGGAGTCCCAGCGGTACTTGTCGACCTCGAGGGTGTAGTAGCCCGATGTCGACGGCGAGAACGTCGCCCACTCGAACCCGCGGTCCCACTCGTAGGAACCGGTGACGTAGTTGCCGTCGGGGTCCTCGATCCGGAGGTCCAGGTCGAGGTCCGACTGGGCGTTGGCGTTGTCCGCGAAGTCCGAGTCGGTGACGTCGGTGAGCCACGACAGGGCCACCCGGACCTCCGAGTCGTACTGGGAGGCGTAGAACTCGTAGGTCTGCTCGTCGTTGCTCTCGTCGAAGAGGTCGCTGACCATCCAGTCGTACTGGACGACGTCCTCGGCGTGGGGCGCGACGATGGCACCGGTCCCCATCTCGCCGAAGTCGTACGACGAGTCGCCCTGGTTGGTGGCCGAGGCCAGCAGGACCGCCTTGGCCAGTTCGGGGTAGTACTCGAAGCTGTAGGAGTCGTAGTCGTCGCCGAACTTCGCCAGCAGGGTGATCAGCCCGGCGACGTGGGGCGCGGCGTAACTGGTGCCGCCGCTGTACTCCGAACTGTACCCGGGAAAGCCCAGCGGGTACCCGACCGCGCTCACCTCCGGCTTGTCGTGGGGGTAGTCGTCGTAGTCGGGGCTGTCGTGCTTCGACCGGGGGTTCTTCCAGCAGGAGAAGGAGGCCCGCTCGTCGTCGGATTGGTCGGTGGTGTTCTGGTCGTCGATTGCGCCCGCGGCGATCTGGTTGAACCCCTTCCCCGGCGTGCTGACGATGTAGTCGTCGGTGCTGGAGTAGTTGCCCGCGGACTTGACGACGTTGAGCCAGTAGTTGATGACGTACTGGCCGAAGCGGAAGTCCCACTCGTTCATCGGCCGCTCGCCGTCCGCGTTGGCGTACCAGCTACAGTTGACCGCGCTGACGTAGTTGCTGTCGAACCACCGTATCTTGTCGTCGAGGTTCGACCCGGGGTCGGCCGCACAGTAGACGTCGGCGCCGGAGGCGATTCCCGGGTGGTCGTCGTCGGTCGACCCCGCGCACATGGCGACCTTGTGGCCGTGGCTGGACTTGCTCACGCTGGAGTACGACCGGTAGCTGTCGGCGACGTTGACGTTGTCACGTTTGGGATACCCACCCCACTCGAAGACGCCCACGGAGTACCCGCTGGCGTCGTAGTCGCCGTTGCGTTCGCTGTAGGACTCGTGGGTCTTCGAGGCGACGTCGAGTTCCGGCCCCGCCTGGCGAATGCCCGAGTGGAACACCCGCCAGACGCCCTCCAGGGACTCGATTGCCTCGACCGCTGCCGGGGTCGCCCGCGCGCCGACGCGGGGTTCACCCGCCCCGACTTCGAGTACCTCTACCCCATCGACGGCGCGGATACGGTTCGCGAGGGCTTCGGACTGCTGGCGGATCCGCTCGCGCACTTCCGCGGCCAGTTTCCGCTTGGTCTCTGCGTCGTTCGGCAACGACGCCAGTCCGACGGCCGCCTTCGCGGCCGCGCGGTCGACGCCGCGGTGCCAGACGCCGACGTCGATCCGCTCGTCGTCGGCCGACCGGACCGCGTCGTGAAGGTCGGGGGTCAGCGACCCGTACCGCTCGCGGTAGGCCCGCTTCTCCCGTTGCTTGACGGCCTCGCGGTCGACGACGGTCCCCTCGGCGTCGAGCGTGACGCCGTGGACCTGCGTCGACGACTCCAGTACCTTGGCGTCGTAGTATCGCTCCTCGACGGTCGGGAACCCCACGAGTGATTCGTTGGCGATTTCCAGATCGGACTCGTCCGCCCCGGTCCTGGCGGCGACCCGGGCCTTCGCGGCAGCCCGGAGGTCGTCCTCGGCTGCGAGCGTCTCGGTCGCACCGGTCGTCAGCAGAACGACCCCTGCCCCGGTCAACCGAAGGAACGAACGTCGGTCGAGTTTTTCACCCATAGTACCATACGGAATTCTATTATATTGTTCATAACTACTTTCGTATTGTATTCTACATTATTCGTAGAAATAAATTGGTTCGACGCTGTCCGGCCACGCGAGAGTCCCCACCGCCCACCCGTTAGGAGGCATATACTAATCCGGTCCACCTTCGTCGGAGGCGTCGGGGCGTCCACGGAACGATCCCCATTTCGGCAGCCCAGACGTGAACCACGTACGGATCGCGGCACCCGCCGCGGTTCGATTCTTCTCGCTCCGATCACCGGAACCCCTGGGTCCATTCTCCACGAGCGTGCAGGGCGTGACCCGGGTATCCCCGCCGACGCGGGCGCGGCCGGGGGAGATTTAACGTCGGCGTCCGAGCGGTGGGGTGTTCGAACGATGGTCCGGATACGTGCCGCCGCCCAGTTTCTCGTCGCGTTCTTCGTTCTCGCCGGTGCCGTCGGTCCGGGGGTCGTCGTCGCGGACGGCGAGCGGTCGCCGGTGAACTCGGTGGAGACCTCCCCGTCCCTCTACGGACCGCGGGCCGACGTCGCCGCGCCCACGGACACTTCCGTCGGCGATCACCAGGTTGTTCCCCGGCTCGGCCAGACAGGTCACGGGAATTCGACGACCGCCAGCGAGGCCGTCGCGCCGTCAGCCAACGCGTCGGGCCCGGCCGACGCTGCCGCGGCCGAGGTCGGCGTCCGCGAGCGCATCGTCCTCCGGCGGGACGACGAGCGCGGCTACTTCCGGGTGACCTACGAGTACGACCTCTCCGAGGGGGTGAAAGGCCTGAACCTGACGGTCCCCTTCGAGTACCAGTTCGTCGAGGCCGAGGACTTCCGGAAGGTCGGCCCGTCGAAGGTCCGGTGGACCGACGGGGCCAACACCTCGACGCCGTCGGTCACGTTCCGGGTCATCGCCGACGTCGGTGACGACGACGGGCGCTTCAGTTTCGTCGACGCCGGGGACTGGGCCATCGTCAGGTCGCCGGAACGCTCTCTGAACTGGACGAGCGTGGGCCGAGCGGTCGACCTGGAGTCGACTACCGAAGTCGCCGGCGAGGGCGTCGCCGGGGGCGGCATGGCGTACCTCGGCCCCCACGAGACGTACGTCGCCCGCGCCGAGGACGAGACGATCCGACTCGTCGTCCCCGAGGCGGCCGACCTGGCGGACCCGCCGGGCAAAATCGTCGACGCGCTCGCGCGCGCGAGCGACGAACTCGACGTCGGTGCGACCAGCGAGGAGGTGACGATCATCGCGGCGCCGACGGGCAGTCCCGACTGGGTGACGTGGGCCGCGCTCGGCGTCCAGCGCGGCCCCTCGGCCGCCTGGGTCCGGGACGACGCCTCGTTGACGGCGGTGGACTCGACGTGGTTCCACGAGTACGTCCACACCCGTCAGGACTTCCGGACGGGAACGGACTTCGAGGCGGAGTGGCTGGTCGAGGCCCAGGCCGAGTACTACGCGTCGGTACTGTCGCTGGAGGCCGGGTACGCGTCCTCCCGGGAGTTCCGCTCGAACCTGGAGGTCGGCCGTCACCCGTCGTTCGAGGACGTCGTGCTCACCGACCGGACGACCTGGCGCGGGACCCCGGCCAACTACCTGAAGGGCGCACTGGTCGTGGGCCGCCTGGACTACGAACTCCGGGCGGGGACCGACGGCGGCGTCACCTTCGAGGACGTGTTCCGCGGTATGAACGCACACCAGGGTCGGATCGACCACGAGACGTTCGTCCGCCTCGTCCGCAAGGTCGGCGGCGATGACGTCGCGACCGCCGCCGACCGGTACGCGGACACGGACGCCACGCCGACCCTCTGGAGCCAGCAGGCCCACGAGTCGGCGTTCGGGTCCACGGCCTCGCCGGTCGTCTACGAGCAGCCGACCGGCGGGAGCTTCGGCGTCGAGAGCGTGTTCCGGACGGCGTCGCTCGCCGGCGATCCGCTGGTCGCTACCGGCGAGAACGTCACCGCCGCCGTGACCGTCCGCAACACGGCCTCGTACAACGCGACCTACCAGGTGGCGCTGGTGGTCGACGGGAAGCAGGTCGCCAGCGCGTGGGGCGTGCTCGGGCCGGGCGAGCGCCGGACCGTCACCCTCTCGCACGCCTTCGACGAGACCGGCCGGTACGAACTCCGACTGGGCGACGCCACGACGACTGTGACCGTCCGCGAACCCGCGACGCCGAGCGTGACGGGCCTCTCGCTGAACGCGTCAAGCGTGCGACCGGGCGACCCCGTGACCGCCACAGCCACGGTGACCAACGACGCGGACGTCCCCGGTGAGCGCGTCGTCGAGTTCGTCGTCGACGGTCGGGTCGTCGCGTCCGAGCGGGTCCGCCTGGCCCCCGGCGAGTCGACGACGGTGCGGGCGACGGTCAGGCGCTCGGAGACCGGCACGGTCACCGTCTCCGCGGGCGAGGCGACAGCGCAGTTGCGGGTCACCGAACTGACGCCGACGCCCACGGAGTCGACTTCGGGGGTCGACTCGCCGGGATTCACTGCAGTGGGCGGCGGCCTCGCGGTCCTGGCGGCCATGGCCCTGGCCGCGAGACGGCGGTCGGTCACACAGGGGTAACTCTTCGATAGTGAGGGTCAGCGGCACGCTCGACCTATGACCAAACCAATAATACCGGACCGTCCCTAGGTCGGTTCGATGGCGGAGTTCGCGGGCGGCGTCGTGCGGGTGTTGCTCGTCGACGACGAGCCCAACCTTGCGGATACCGCGGCCGAGTACATCGAGACCGAGCACGACGGTCTCTCTATCGTGACTGCCACGAGCGCCCGCGAGGGCATCCGCAAACTGGACGACTCCTTCGACTGCGTGGTTAGCGACTACGAGATGCCTGGCCGGAACGGCCTCCAGTTCATGCAGGCCATCCGGGACGACTACCCGGACCTGCCTTTCATCCTGCTGACGGGCAAGGGGAGCGAGAAGGTTGCCGCCGAGGCCATCCAGGCGGGCGTGACCGACTACGTCCGCAAGGGCCGGGGTCCCGAGGGCTTCGACGTGCTGGCCAACCGCATCGTCAGGGCGGTCGAGAAGCGCCGCGCCGAAGAAGAGGCCGAGCGCACTCACCAGCGCCTCCGGAACCTGCTGGCCCGGGTGACCGACGCGGTCGTCAGCCTCGACGACGACTGGCGGATCACCCACATCAACAGCGCCGGCGAGGAACTGTTCGGCCACGAGTCCTCGGAACTGGTCGGGGAAGTGTTCTGGGTCGCGTTCCCGGACGCCATCGGGACCCGCTTCCAGGAACGCCTGGAGGCGGCCGTCGAACGGGACCGCTCGGTGACCTTCGAGGAGTTCTACCCGCCGCTTTTCACCTGGCTGGAGGTACGCATCTACCCGGCCGACGACGGCGTCTCGCTGTACCTCAGCGAACTCGACGACGTGCTCTCGACGGAGGGCGACCCGCGGGCGCTGCGGCGGCAGTTCGAGGCCGTCTTCGAGGCGACCGACGACCCCATGCTGTTCGTCAACGACAGCGGCATCTGCATCGAGGCCAACGACGCCGCCGCAGAGTTACTCGGCACGGCGACGACGGACCTCTCGGGCACCCCGGTCGGCGAGTACGTCCGCGACGAGGAGGGACTTGGCGTGGCCTGGACGGGCATCGCGGCCGACGACAGGCGCGAGGGGTCGGTCATGCTCGACCCCGTGGACGGCGACACACGCGAGGTCGACTTCGAGGTGGCCGCGACGTTCCCCGGCCGGTTCCTGGTCGTGCTCGACCCGTGAGGCCGGGCGAGAGTCGCGTCCACGAACGCGTCCGTCGCTGGCCTGCCGATCAGATGTCGGGCGTCTCGTGGAGGAACGTCTGGACCTCCAGGGTCCGGCCGTCGGGGTCCTCGGCGAAGAACTGGTAGATGTCGTACGTCTCGTTCTCGCGGGGTTGCTCCCGCGCGCGGTCGGCCAACTGTTCGTGGAGTTCGTCGACCGTCTCGCGGTCGTCGACGGCCAGCGTCACGATGCCCTCGCGGTCGACCTCCTCGCGCTCGCAGAAGCCGACGAGCAGGTTGTCGTACTCCAGGATCGTGCACCCGGGTTGTTCGAGCCAGACGTCCGCGCCGACCCTGTCGGTGTAGAACTCGACGGTCTCCGCGAGGTCCGCCGTCCGGAAGAAGACGATGCCGGTCATGGCGACACGTCGGCGCCCGGACGGTTTGGTTCTGGTGATTTTGCTCGTCATTGATGGGCAGTCACGGAGGCTCCGCAATCAGGTCTACCTCGAAAGCCCCCGGGCGCTCGCCACGATCAGTACCTCGACCGCACACGCCCAGAAAGCCCCCGGGCGCTCGACCGACCGCGGCGCGAATCTCCTCGTCGGAGATGTCGGTCGAC
>PXRE01000015.1:81084-161233 GCA_003021085.1 Halobacteriales archaeon QS_1_68_20
TGGCCGGGCCTTGGCGAGAGTGAGGAGTTTCGCCAGCGGGTTGATGTCGTTTGCTTTCGTGTTGTAGTCGGCTCGTCGACCTTCGACTGCGGTTGTGCCGGCTACCGCCGTAACTGACGTTCTCCGTCACGTCTCTCCGCCAGTCGTAGGGCAGGGGCGACGGCGAGTCAACATTCACACCTCCACGGGACAGCCCCGGACCTCGCTCCCGCGCATCCCCTCCGCGATCCAGTAGACCGACAGCACCAGCGGGACGGTCCCGACCAGCGCGAACTCCAGGCCATCCAGCGGGAGCGCGGTCAGTGCCCCTGCGCCGCCGACCAGCGACAGCACCCCGGCGAGGACGACCGACCCGCAGGCCGCACAACCCGCGCCGAGGACGCCGAAGACGACGCCCAGCAGACTGCCGCCCGACGAACGGGCCGACGCCCCGCGCCGCGCGAGGTGGTAGGCCAGGAGCGCGACGTCGACCCCGACGAGTGCGGCGACGCCGAGCAGGACGACCCCCACCTCCGGCGGGAAGACCGTCCCGAGGAAAGGGTACAGTTCCAGGAGGATGGTCACCCGGTCGCCCAGCGCCAGCGGCCCGGTCAGCGCGAACCACCCGAGGTCCGGGTTCTGGGAGACGGAGAACGCCGTCAGGCTGGCGACGGCCGCGAGCACCGCCAGCGCGGCGTACCGTGGGATGCCGACGACGAGTCTGACCGTGCGGGCGACGAGTCGCCAGTCGGCCGCGCGGGTGGGCAACCGGCGGCCGGTCATAGGCCGAGGGCGCTCTCGATGGCGTCGTAGGAGACGCTGCCGGAGGCTTTCGTACGGAACTCGCCCTCTTTGAACAGGTACACCGACGGCGTCGTGTTCGCGTCGGCCGCCTCCCCGGCGTCGAGGTTCCGCTGGACGGCGTCGTCGGCCTCGCCCGCCTCCACGGCGTCCACGACTTCTGTGCCGTCGACGGCGGTTTCGGCGTCCAGGAACGCCCGGGTCCGGTCGAGGACGTTCCCCGTCGAGAACTCGCTTTGGGTCCGGTAGTAGTGTTCCTGCAGGGCCCAGAAGGCGTCGGCGTCGCGCTCGAACGTCGCAGCCAGCGACTTCGTGGCCGGCTTGCCCCACTCGTACACCACGGGATACCAGCGGTAGACGTACGTCGCCGTTCCGGGTTCGACCAGGTTCGACTCGATCTTCGGTACCGTCTCCAGCGCGAACGCCCGGCACCGGTGGCAGGAGGGGTCCTCGAAGGCGACGATGGTCGCCTCGGCGTCCCCCGGAGGTGGCCCGAGGGCCGGCTGGTCGTCGACGCCACGCATGGCCGGGTGGTCCTCGGCAGCGGTTCCCTCGTCCGCGCCGCCGAGACACCCCGCCGTCGCGGCGAGGCCGGCCCCCACCATACCCAGCGCCGCGCGTCGGTCGAGGTTCGGGTTCGCTCGCATCGTTCGGCCGGACGGCCGGCACGCCCAAAACGATTGTTCAAACTCGTTCCAAATTTCAGCCGAACGTCCCCGGGGCCAACTGCCGCCGCTGGCGGCGACGACGCCACAACCGAACAAATTTCACACAGGACGGCGAACGAACTGGCATGACGAAGCGACACGTCTCGGTACCGGACGGGGCGGCGTCCGCCAACGCCGAGTTCGTCGACGGGGTGGACCGCCGTCTCTCGTCGGCCGAGGACCTCGACGAGGCCGTTGCGGAGACTCTCGCGGACCTCCACGGCGACGGGGAGGCCTACCGGCGGTGGCGCGAGGGCGGCGACGTCGCTCCGGCCGAGCGCGTCAGACTCCAGCACTACGACCCCCGCAACACGACCCTGGAGAGCGAGTACTACGCCGAACTCGCCGTCCAGGCCGAACAGTGGGAGCGCTCGAAGCCCCTCCAGTGGCTCTGGCGGCAGTTCGACAACACGCCGCTGGCCGACAACGTGGAGTTCGCCCTCCGGTTCCGGCAGATGCTGGCCGAGCACCTGTTCGCGGACGTCGGCGAGGACTGCCGCTTTTTCAAGAACATCTCGATGACCTACGGCCACAACGTCGAGATCGGGGACAACGTCGTCGTCCACGACGACGTCCACCTCGACGACCGGGGGAAACTCACCATCGGCGACGGGGCCTCGATCAGCGAGGGGGCGCACCTCTACAGCCACGACCACGACCTGGTCGACCAGACCGAGGTCACCAACTACCACACCATCGTCGGCGACGACGCCCGCGTGACCTACGACGCGATGGTCCGGGCCGGGTGCAAGGTGGGGGAGAACGCCATGGTCGGCGCCCGCGCGGTCGTCCAGCAGGACGTCCCCGCCCACCACGTCGCCGTGGGGATGCCCGCCAAGAGCATCTCGATCAAGCCGGGGTGGGAGGACGTCGCGGAACCGGTCGAGGACGCCCAGGTCGACCGGCGCGAGGAGCGCCTGATCGAGTACGACTTCGAGGACGCCGACTTCGAACGGTTCGACGAGTTCCAGCGCGACCGGACGCCGCCGGGCGAGCGGTAACGAGCAGTCAGTTCCGGTACGTCCGCCAGCCCAGCCACGCCAGTTCTGCGGAGAGCCAGACGCCCACCAGCACCGCGGCCGCCAGGTTCAGCAGGTGCCGGAACTCGACCCAGTAGGGGAAGTAGAAGCGCGACCACGCCTCGACGCGCGGGATCATCCGGTCGAGTTCGCCGCCGTCGTTCGCCGTCACGTCGGGGAACGGCGTCACGGTGGCCGTGCTGTTCGGATCGACCGTCTCGAAGGTGCTCCGTTCTTCCGCGAGTCGCTTGCCGTCGACCGAGAGGCGGTCGGCCTCGTAGACGATGCCCTCCTTCAGCTGGCCGTCCTCGCGGATTGCCACCTCGTACTCCCAGCGAACCTCTCCCTGCTGGTTCACCTCCAGGACCCTGCTGTGGTAGGTGTCGGTGATCAGGGTGTTCCCGTTGGGGAGCCGGTCGGCGTCGCGGGACCAGCTCAGTTCGCCGGACCCGCCGTACTGCCAGATGATCTCGCCGTCGGGCGTAATCTCGACCACGCGGTCGTTCTCGCTGTCGGCGACGAGCATCGTGTTGCGCTCGGGGAGCCACTGGGGGTTGTGCTGCTCTTTCATCACGTCGTGGGCGTCCGGCCGGCCGAACACCCGGACGATCTCGTCGGTCTCCGGGTCGACCCGGATCACCGAGTCGAAGTTCCGGATCGACATCTGGACGTAGCCGTTGTGCAACACGTCGACGTCGTTCATGTGGGTCCAGTCGTCCTCCGGGCCGTTGCTCGCGGGACCACCGTACTTTTCACGGAACTCCGACCCCTCCCCGAGGTGCTTCGTGGCGTTCCACTGCCAGGTGATCTCGCCCTCACGGTTCACGAAGAACGTCCGGTCGTTGCCCATGTCGATGATGGCGACGCGGCCGTCCGCCAGGCGGTCGGCGTCGTGGACCTCGTGCCAGTGGATGAAGGCGTCGTACCAGTCGTACTCCCAGACGACCTCCTTGGTGTCGTAGTCGACCTCGACGACGCGGTTCCGGACGCAGTGGTCCTTGTCGCGGTACTGCTCGGGGCAGTCCTCCGCCGGGACCCGTTCGGCGAGCGCGACCTGGACGTTGCCGTTGGCCAGGTACTCGGAGTCGAACACGGCGGCGTCGGGCGGCCGCCACTCCCAGACCGTCTCGCCCTCCGGCGAGACGATCATCGCGCGTCCGTTGTACTCCGTGAACCCGCCGAAACTCTGGACGCTCACCAGCGTCGATCCCGCCGGGACGTCGTTCGGGAGCACGCTCCCATCGTCGCGAACGTCCAGCTCGGAGTGGGTCACGCCCCCTGGGTCGTCAATCACGAGCGCCGAGTGCCCCGCCTGGAGCGCCAGCATCGTGGTTAGGACCAGTAGCGCGACCGAGAGATAGGGGACCCGGGCGGACCGTTCCATATCTCGGCACTACCTACGGTCGGCCCTAACTCTGACGGTTCGCTCGCAGGACCGCTGGGGGTGACTCGCCCGACGGCCCTGCGGTCCAGGGGTGGTTCCGACCATCGTTACCGTAAAGTGCCGTGATAACATATCACAACGTAATGAACGCCTGGGAGCTCGTCGTCGCCTACCTGGTCGTCTTCGTGCTCCTGCAGTTCCTCATCTACCGGTACGTCGGGAGTGACGACGACGGCTCGCCACGGCGCTGGGGGCAGGTTCCCAACGCAGAAGCGGGGCCACCCACCGACCCGTCCGTCGACCGGGAGTCGCCGGTGGACCGCGACGCGCTCGACAGGACGACCCGGGCCGACCACCTCGACGAGGCGGCCCACGCGGACGTCGACGGCGGCCGACGGTGCCCCACCTGCGGCGTGAGAAACGAATCCGAACCGGTCTACGAGTACTGTCGTCACTGCGGCGGGCGACTCGGGCGGTAGCGCCCGGCGATAGAGCCGCCGGCCTGGAAGCGCCGAGCGACAGGTACGTCACTCCCGACGATGTAGCCGTGGCTATGCCACGGAGCGTCGCCATCAACGTCGGCGCGAACACGTCCCTCCCCGGGTTACGGGGACCGATCTACCCGGACGGCCGGTTCACGTACTTGCCGATTCCCGAACGCGAACCGACCGCCGAACCCGTCCCGACGTACGCGGACCTCGCGGCGGAACTGGACCTGCCGTTCCCGATTCCGGAGGACCTGGCGGACCGTCAGGTCCACCTCGACCCGTCGTTCCGGGAGTACCCGCTGTGTGAGTCGACAACCTACGGCGACGAGCACGGCGTCAAGGCCGGCCCCATCTCGGAGCTGGCCGCTGGCGACTACCTGCTGTTCTACGCCACGCTGTCGACGGTCGAGACTTCCGACCGCGAGTGGATCACCCCCGACTGGGGTGTCTACCTGATCGGCGCCATCCGACTCGCCGACGACCCCGTGACCGGCGAGCAGTACCGGGACCTCCCGCCCGCCGAACGGGAACGCTACGCCGACAACGCCCACTGCAAGCGCGAGACGTTCGACGCCCGGGTGCTCGTCCGCGGTGACCCCGCCGATTCGGGGCTGTTCGAGCGCGCCGTCCCGCTGTCGGCCCCCGATGGCGGCGCCACGGCCAATCCCGTCGTGACGGAACTGGCGGGCGACTCGGGCCGGGGACCGTGGTGGCGACGGGTACTCCGGTTCGACCCGGCCGCGACCGACGCCCTGCTGGACCTCCGGACGGACCCCGGCGGCGCGCTGGCCGTGGGATGAAGCGTCCCGCGCAGAATCACCATCCGAGGGCGGTCCGGCGCTCCTCGGCCGCGGCCACGTCGTCGCGGACGAACGACGGAACGTCCGGGTGCGAGGCCACGTCCGCCGGCGCGAACCAGGCGGTGCTGGCGACCTCCTCGGGGGCCCTCGACCGTCGCCTCGCCAGCCCCGTGTCGCCCGAGGAAGACGACGTTGACGCAGACAGGCCCGCTGTCGGTCTCGAACGTCCTGCTGGTGACGTCGGCCAGGTCGGCCACCTCGACGCCCACCTCCTCGCGGACCTCGCGGCGGACGGTCGACTCCAGCGCGGGGTCGCCGGCGTCCCGCTCGGCGGTTCCACCGACCAGCGCGAGTTCGCCGGCGGCGTGGTCCTCGTTGGCTGATCGCTCGATCAGGAGGTACTCCCCGTCGCGGTAGACCGCGGCCTCGACGTTGACGACGAATCGCTCGCTCACGGCGGTCGGTCGTCCGGGGTCGTCCTGACGGTGTCGGTGGTCGGTCACCCGCTCTTGTGGAACTCGACTTCGACGGCCGCGTCGGGCGAACGGCCCGCCGGAACGTACCCCTCCGGCGTTCGCTCGAACGCTCGCAGGAGGACGACCAGTCGGCCCTGGTCGACGGTCACCCTGAGCATGGGGCCGCGGGCCGTGACGACGACGTACGGCGGCGCTGCAACCGGGTCGGCAGGGAGGTCGAATTTCAGGGTCTCTGCGGTGGTGTGGATGGCGTCGACGAACCGCGGGAAGGCGGTCTCGTCTTCGAGTGCGTGTTCGAGCGCGGCGGTCACGGTCTCCCTGTCGGCCGGTTCGTCGACGGCCGCGGCGACGTCGTCGGCGCAGGACAGGACCGTCTCCACGAGGTCGCCACGAGTGGTCAGGAGGTGCTCGCGCGCTCGGTCGGCGACGTTCACGAACGGCCGATTCAGCGGCAGTCAGGATAAGCGCAGCGTCGTCACCTGGCCGACGCCCGGCCAGCGGTCGGTTCCGGGGCCGGCGTCTGGTGCCTGCTACGGACCCGGTGCAGGCGTAGCTACCGGTTCGGGCGCACCCGGGCGCCGACCCGTCGGACCGCTTCCCGCAGGTACTGGCGCCAGGTGTAGGCCAGACCGAGACCCCAGGTGCCGGCGGCGATTGCTCCGCCGAGGCCGTAGGACAGCAACGACACCACCGTGGCGGCGAACAGGAGGACGACGACCGAGTACGAGAGCACGACGTACAGTGCGAGCCGGGAGAGTTTGCCCTCTCGAAGGTGGGATCGATCACAGACGACCATCAGGCCTGCGACGGTCGCGACCTGCAGGAGCGTGACCTCCGGGAGGGTCTGGACGAGTCCGCGTGACTCCCGGGCGGCCACCACGATCAGCGCAAGGAACATGACGGAAAAGGACAGCACCCGGGGCCAGAACCGGACGTCGTTCGGTCGGACGACGTCCTCCGAGACCGTCCTGACCTCACCGTCGTCGTTCAACAGGTAGTACATGTCCTCGGCCTCGCCCCAGGTGTAGCCGAGTTCCGGGTCCGCTTCGGTGGTCTCCGTCCTCATCCTCCCGGCGACCGGTCGGGATCCGTCAGGTAGTCGGCGACGGCGGTAGCGACGTTCTGCCCGGCGAACTCGTCGGCCCCGGCGTTCGCCGGGGCCGGGTTCAACTCGAGCAGTCTGTGGTCCCCGTCTGGCGTCAGCCGGAAGTCCGCCGCCCCGAAGGTCAACCCGAGCGCTTCCGCGGCCTGGACGGCCGTTTCCCGTACTTCCCCGGAGATGGTCGCCGCAGTGACGTCTACCGACCGGTTCTCGTGCTGGTCGATCTTGAACGAGAACGCCTCGCTCTCGTACCGCATCGCACCGACCACCTCACCGTCGAGGACGTAGACCCGCAGGTCGTTACCGGGGACGAACTCCTGGAACTGGACGGGCGCCGTCTCGACTTTCGAGCGTCGGCCCGGAGACAGGTCCTCTTCCTCTACGACGGTCGGCGGCGCCCCCCGTGACGTGGGCTTGTAGATGACTTCGTCGTGGTCGTCGTAGAAGGCCCGAACCTCGTCCGGATCGTTCTTGAACAGGGTGTCGGGGATCGGGAGGTCCTGCTGCTCGAACAGCCGGAGTTGCCACGGTTTCCGCTCCTGCAGGGCGTAGTTTTGCTCCTCGGGGAGGAGGGCGTAGTTTTGCTCCTCGGGGAGAACCGCGATGCCCTCGGACTCGCACACCTGGCACACGCTGGCGAAGAGGCTCCGGTACTCCTTGCGTTGATCGAGCGCCGAGTAGATGTCGTCCCGATCGTCGAGATCCTCGTGGTCGAGCGGATCGTAGGGCCGGAACAACGCCTGCACGTGGACGTAAACGCTTTCGATGCTGTCGTAGTCGAACGTCGAATCGAGCGTGAACCCGTCGCCGTGGGGGCGAAACCGTAGCGGCGTCCCTCCCGGCCAATCGGTCACGTCTGCGTCGGTGTGGCGAGGTTCGTCGCAAAATGCGCCGTCCGGGAATTGAACCCGGGCTATGAGCTTGGGAAGCTCATGTCCTCCCACTGGACCAACGGCGCTCGCACGCCAGTACTCGACCGTTGCACTTGACGGTTGCGCTTCCCTCCCCGGGGCACCTCCTCGACGTCACCCGTCGGAGCCCCGTCTCTCACCTCTCTTCCCGACGAAACACCGTGCTCGGAGGTACTCGCCGTCATCCTTATTGATGGCTGGCCAGTTGCGTTTATCATGAGCACATTTGAGAAAATTGCTTCGCTGGATATGAAGTTCAGAATCGTCATGATCGTGGCCGTATTGACGTTCCTCGCCGTTGGAATTCCGATATTTGCCGTGTTCCAGTCACGAATCGGGTTCGTAATCGGGGCGGTCGCTGCCGTCGCGGCGGCATACTTCACCGCAAAAAAGCTTCCCTGAGCGCCCCGGGGAACTGCATTACTCCCCCGGACGGACGTTCTGCGCCTAATATCAGATAAGCAACTTTTCCCACCCCGGATCTACGCTGACAGTGATTCGAGGCGTATCCTTGATCGAGCGTTCGTTTCCCTCGGAACTGGCCAGGTAGAACGCTCGCGAACGAGCCTCTCCCCGCAACGGGGCGGCTGATAATAATTTTATAAATAACGTATATTTTCGAATGAATTTTATTGGTATTTCAAAACTAAGCAGAAAGAGTTTAAGTAGTCCCTTCGGCATGAAGCTGTGCCACGTCGGAGGGGCCAGCGGACGGCCGAGGGTTCTCTTCTCGACGAGGCACGTCGGATGGAACCGATTCCGAATGAATCCGGCCTGGATCGAAGCGGGCCGATACCCTCCAAACGATGACAGAAGAAACCGAAAACGCGTACGACAGACGAAGTGTACTGAAGACGATGGGCGGAACGATTGCGGGACTCGGCGTCGCCGCCTCCACTATCGGGACGACCCCCGCGAGTGCCTGTGAAAGCGGAAGCGGTCCGTACTACTATTCCGATACCACGAAGGAGGCGGGATATTACTTCGGGAGTTACAAGAATACGCATCTCACCACCTCCCTGCGGGAGACGGACCCGCAGGCCATCGACGGCCACGACTACTGGCTCGTCGTCTGTCGTCACGACAGCATCAGCGAGACCGAAGAGGACTCGTCGGGCGATCTCCAGAACCAGATCACGAAACAGTCCCTGGGATGCCAGTACCCGGAGAAGTCCCAGGCGTGGATTGACTCGGACAAGAAACCGCCCTACTACGGGGCCAAGGAGTACGTCCCGGGCGACGAATACAGCTGGGACGACGGCGTCCGCGACGTCTCGGAGTTCCTCATCGGCGAAGCCCCGTTCGTCGGCACGGCCTACGGTGCGGCCGACCTCGTGGGCGACCTGCTGTCCGGGTACTCGGAGGCGACGGACAACACCGACCGTATCCTGCGGACCTGGGACTACGTGGGGAACGGTAACGGCGCGAAAAAGCGGGCGAGTCCCTACGTGAAGTTCGACGCGAAGCTCATGCCGGGCGAAGAAATGTACGTCGACTTCAACGCCTTCACCACGGGTGGGTACGCGCCGGACGCCACCGCGTCGATGAACAACATCTACCTGTACGGCCCCGACTACTCGCCCTCCAGCGTCTCGACGATGAGCACGCAGGAACTGGAATCGGCCGGCATCGAACGGATTACGCCCGCCCGGATCAGGCGGTCGAACCCCGGCGAACTCGGCCTGGCCAGGACGGTTCGGCGCCAGGCGCTCGAAAAGGGCAAACCTGCCTACGTCGCCCGAGGCTGGGGCGCGAAGAGCAAAGAGCGGGCCAGCGACGCCCGGGAACCCGATCTCTACGCGAACGACGACCCGAGTACGAGCACCTGCTGATCGGGGCCTCGTGTCGACGGTCTGGGTCACCCAGCCCGTCACGACTGCCCTACTTTCGGAATTTCCGGATTTGCTCCCCGATCTCGGATGAGGCGTCCGGTCGGATCTATATTTGAACTGTGAGGCGCCACGATAGGGCAGATCATCTGGACGAACGTCCAGTCGAACGGCGGGTGGCGAAGACCTTAGTTTCCCCCGGCCGGAACCCGCCCATGGTCGACCTGCGCTTCTCGGAAGCCGAACTGGCGGCCCGCCGGGAGAACGTCGTCTCGTTCGTCGAGGAAACGGTCGCGGCCGCCGGCGCGGACGGCGCGGTCCTGGGGCTGTCCGGCGGCATCGACAGCACGCTCACCGCCTACCTGGCCGTCGAGGCGCTGGGGAGCGACGGCCTCCACGGCCTCGTCATGCCGGGGGTCGTCAGCGACGACGAGAACATGTCCGACGCCGAGCGGGTCGCCCGGGAACTCGGGATCACCTACGACGTGATCGAAATCGAACCCCTGGTGGACGCCTTCCTCGGCGCGTACCCGGAGGCGAAAGGCGACCGCGAGGCCGTCGGCAACGTACGCGCGCGCTCGCGCGCAGTGGTGAACTATTTGGTCGCCAACCACGAGGACCGGGTCGTACTGGGGACGGGCAACCGGAGCGAGGCGATGGTCGGCTACTTCACGAAGTACGGGGACGGCGCCGTCGACTGCCACCCCATCGGCAACCTCTACAAGGTGCAGGTCCGCCAACTGGCCCGCCACGTCGGCGTCCCAGAGGACATCGTCACCAAGCCCCCGACGGCGGGGCTGTGGGAGGGCCAGACCGACGAGGACGAACTCGGAATCGACTACGAAACGCTGGATTCCATCCTGGCGCTCCACGTCGACGGCCCCTTCTCGACGCACGCGACGGCCGAGACGCTCGGGGTCGACCGGGATCTCGTGGAACACGTCGCGGACCTCAACGGGAGAAGCGAGCACAAGCGGCGGATGCCGCCGGCGCCGACGCCGCCGTAGTTACCGGACGGGGTTCTCGGGGCCGCGGCCGATGTACTCCGCCAGGAACGCCCGGACGGCCTCGGGGTCGTACTCGTCCATGGTCAGTTTCTTCGTCCAGGCGGTCATGGTGTAGGCGGCCTCTGGGTTCTCCTCGGGGTGGGGAACGGCGACGACGGCCGCCCAGTTGTCGTCGTTGGCCGCGGCGAACTGCCGGAGGCTCTCCTCGGCCTCGTCGGATAGTTGCGCGGGGTCGTAGTAGATGACGACGTGGCCGTGTTCGAGGTTGTGGACGAGTTTCTCGTAGGATTTGGTCTCCTCGTAGAAGCCCGGCTGGACCCAGCCATCGTAGTGTGGTCCGGAGGTCGGCGGGACGTGATCGTAATCGACGTCGGTGCCCCGGGAGACGTGGTTCCGGCTCTGCTCCTCGAAGTGCTGGACGTCCTCCAGCAGCGCCTGGTCGCCGTTGTCGGGCAAGGGTTCGGCTTCGATGCCCTCGGGGTCGGCGCCGCCGCCACCGCCCGCGAACGTGGTGTACGCGATGGCGGCGATCAGGACGCCCAGGGCCACGACGGCGCCGTACAGCACCTTGTTCGACGGTCCCTCGTCGTCGTCCAGCTGCTCGACGCGCTGGCGGTCGATCCGCCCGAGTTCGCCCTCGTGTTGGTCACGGAGGTGCCGGAGGTAGGCCTCCTCGTCCTCGAAGGTTTCGCTACAGTAGTCGCAGTCTTCCATTACCGGAGGGGACGGGGTCGACGGTTTCAGTCCTTTCGGTTCGAACGTAACCGGTCCCGGTGTTCGGCGTGGAGCCGTCCGAACGCCTCGGCCTCCCGTTCGAGCCGCGTCCCCCGGTCGGCGTCGTCGCGCAACCGGGCCTTGATGGCGGCCAGCGCGGACGGGTCGTTGTCCGCGAGTTCGTCGGCCACCGCGCGAGGGTCCTCGACGACGCGGGAGACCAGTCCCATCCGGAGGGCCTCCTCGGCGTCGACGACGCGCCCGGACAGCGCCAGGTCGGCCGCGTCGCCGGTGCCGACGATTTCCGGGAGGCGGACGGTCCCGCCCCAGGCGCCGAACAGGCCGAGTTTGACGCCGGTCTCCGCGAAGGTGGCGTCGGGCGTCGCCACCCGGAGGTCGCAGGCCAGCGCGAGTTCGACGCCGCCGCCGCGCGCGGCGCCGTCGATGCCTGCGACCACGACGGCCTCGGCGTTCGCGATGGCGTCGGCCACGCGCTGGCCGTGCCAGGCGAACCCCGCCGGGTCGTCCAGGTCCGCGACCACGTCGAGGTCGGCGCCGGCGGAGAACGCGGCCCCGGCGCCGTGGAGGTAGACGACCGGCGCGTCGGCCCCGGTGACGGCACGTTCGAGGTCGTCGAGTCCCTCGGGTGTGAACGCGTTCCGTCGGTCGGGTCGGTCTAACGTGACGGCCCGGAGGGGGCCGTCGTCGGTCCATCGGATCACGACCCACCGTATGTCGACCTTTCCAAAGGTCTTTGGCCTTCGCGTGGTTACTCCGGGGCGATGGACGAAGCGGCCGCGGTACGCGAAGGGGCTCGAGAGGTCCTTCGCGACGTCTCACCTGTTGCGTTGCGACGGGTCGCCTGCGACGCCGTAGCGAACGGCTGGACCGCGCCGGGCGTGGTGACGGTGCGTGCGGCCCGGCGCGCTGGTGCAGACGCTATCGACCACGACCTCCGGCGTCGTGCGGTCGGCGTGCAACTCATCTACGAGGGACTCGCGCTCACTCGACGGCTGGTGCGGGAGGAACCCTGGGTCGATGGTCGGGTGGAGTCCGACGGCGGCGTCGCCGCTCCCCGACGGGACTCCGACGAGGACCCAGACGTCGAGGTGCTGGCCGCGGACGTGCTGGTCGCCCGCGGGTCGAACCTGCTGGCGTACACGGAGGCGGCCGACCGCTGCGTCGAGGTGATCCGGAACTTCGGCCAGCGCCAGACCGGCCGCGACGGCTTCCCGACGGACCGGGAACTGGAGGCCGACGTCATGACCCTGGCGGCGGAAGCGGGGACGACCGCCGTCACGTCCGCCCCCGCCCCGCACGCCGTCGAGTGGGCGGAGTCGATGGCGTCGGCGCTGGACGGCAGCGAGTTGCCGGACGCGGACTCGCTGGTCGCCGGCGCGGAGTCGGTCCCGGGGCCGAACCAGGCGGCGCTGGCCAACGAGGGTCGCGGGTCGAGCACCGATCCCTGACCGGCGAAGTGCGGTGGATTTTTCGCGCCGGCGCGCGACTACGGAACCGTGACCGTCCAAGTCGAGCGCACGTTCGACCTGTCGGCGCCCCCCGAGGAGGTGTGGGCGTTCATCTCGGACGCCGGCAAGCGAGCGGGGGCGATCAGCGTCGTCGAGTCCTACGAGTTGCACGACGAGGACGGCGAGCGCGCGACCTGGCACGTCTCGTTGCCGATTCCGCTGGTCCGCGGGACCGTCAGCGTCGAGACAGAGCAACTGGAACGGGACCCACCGCGGTACGTCCGCTTCGTGGGCCGCTCGAAGGTGATGCGGGTCGTCGGCGAACACGAACTGGAGGAAATCGAGGACGGCACCCGCCTGCACAACCGGTTCCAGGTCAAGGGGAAACTCCCCGGCGTGGAGACGTTCTTCGAGCGGAACTTCCAGGACGAACTGCGGAACCTCGAGCGGGCCATCGAGGACGACCTGGGCGTGTCGATGGACGAGGAGTGACACGGCGCCGGTGAATCGAAACGCCTAAAGACGAATCGCGGCAACCGCCATACGCGCCTCGGTAGCTTAGAGGTAAAGCGCGTCCTTGGTAAGGACGAGAGCCCGGGTTCAAATCCCGGCCGAGGCTTCAACCCCACGAGGGTTCGGCTGTAACCATATGTTAACGGTCCTTCCCTCGGCGTTCTCCCGGCTTCAACCCCACGAAGGTTCGGCTGTAACTACCGCTACCCCGAACCCGCGCCGGAAAAGGAGATGTTTCAGCCCCACGAGGGTTCGGCTGTAACCACCAGCTCATCGGGGCGCTCTCGAAGCACGTCGAAGCTTCAACCCCACCAGGGTTCGGCTGGAACCACTGGATCACGAACACGGTTCCAGCCGAACCCTGGTGGGGTTGAAGCTTGATGACGGGGTGCGGGCAGTCAGGCACCGTCACCAGTTCCAGCCGAACCCTCGTGGGGTTGAAGCCCCCCGGCTCACAGTCGGGTCTCGGTGGCCCCATCCAACTTCTTTCGGGACCGATCTTCCGGAGTCTCGACTCTCCAGCACCCACGTCCGCACACCCGACCGGACGAGCCTGGCGATTTACGGAGTGGAACGGGACGTGTGACGACCCCAGACGACTGCGGTGAGCACTGCTGACGCCGGACGGGGTGTAGAGGCCCGCAGGACGGTGACCCGAAGTGAGGGTAAATAGTGAGGAGGGGCGCCGGAACCGCCGTCCTTCTACCGCTGGCGGGTCCGCCCCAGGTTACAGGGTGGCCTCCCGGGCGAGTGCGACGTCGATAGCGGACAGCAGCGTCGTGAAATCGTCAACGGTCCGGTAGGCGGCTTCGTCGAGGGCGACCGAGTTACGTACCTCACGGTGCGGAGCTCCGTCCTCGCACCTCCCGAGTGAGCGTGTGAGCAAGGGCCGGAATTTGAGCCAGCCAGTCGCAGCCCGGACCAGTCCGTCCCAGACCCAACGGATGCCCGAATCGTCTGGCGCTGTTCAACCCCCGCCCGACGGTTCGACTGATCTCTCCCTGGACGACGCTGTACCTGGCGTCCTGCCCCTTTTGAGTCTCAATCGGTTACAGGGAGTATGGACGCCGAGGAGCTACAGGCGAAACTTCCAGACGACGGTCAGAAGACCGTCGAGACGGAGTACGGCGCGACGCCCCCGAGCATCGCCATCGTCAACGCCATCGCCGAGATGGAGGGCGTCTCCCCGACGGAGATCGACTTCACGCTCTACGAGAACGTCGACCCCGACGCGCTCGACAGACACACCCCGACGCGCTCGATAGACTCTTCGACCGGGACCCGGCGTCGCCCCAGAAGGCAGGGACCACCGTCGACGTTCGAGGTGAACAGCTACTCGGTGCTGGTCAGCAACGACGGGACGATCATCGTCGAGTGCACCGACTGACGGGTGGCGACGGTCGGTTGACTCGACGACTCCGTTTCGCCACGCGGGCAACGGAAGACGAAAATCGGGAGAAGCGGTGTGGGATGGGGTGGGGTGGGTGCCTGCGGGCCGCCAGCGGGACGGCCGAAGTTGTTCGTCGGGGCGGTTCCGGAACGGAGGATCACTCCTCCACGTGTGAATGCGGTCGTGACGGAGGTAAGTTTACTACCCATGGCGTTAGGTGCGAGTTACGTACCACTGACTACGACCGCCCGGGATCGGCCGGTACGAACGGCGACCCGCTCTAACGGCCGTGAATAGCCGTCAAACGTTGTTTCAGGCAGTGGCCGATAGTACTAGTGTGATAGGTAATGACAACCGATGGTGGGGGTGGGGGAGGGGAGTCGACGGAACCTGCCCTGGAGGACATCCCGCTTTCGCTCGACGCGATGCTGGACATCCTGGCGAATCAGCGCCGCCGGGACCTGCTGGAATTACTGCAGGATCGGCCCGAGAACACCGTTTTGTTCGAAGAAGCGACGAAGCACATCCTCACGGAGAAGTCCCGACAGATCGGCCAGCAACCGAACCAAGACGGCGTGCAGGTCGAACTCCAGCACCACCACCTCACGAAGCTGGCCGACGCCGGCGTCATCGAGTACGACATCCGGAGCCAGACGATCCGGTATCGACCGGACGAACAACTGGAGGACCTCTACGACCGCATCCGGGACTTCCAGCAGGAACGAGCCGTCCAGTGAGCGCTGGCGGGTATTCTCGGGGAGCGACCCGTCCGAACAATCGCTGAACCAGTCCTCCAGGGGTCCGTAATCGATCGTCAGCGTCTCGGCGGGCCTACTAGATTGCTCCCTCGGCGGGGAGCAGGCCCGACGAGATCAGTCTGCGGATGAGGACGACCACGCCGTTCTCCAGGCCGTTCGCGAAGATGGCCTGTACGTGTGGCTCCTCGTGGCCGTCCTGCGGGTAGAACGAACTGCCAAGCACGCCGACCGGTCGACCAGGAGGAGGCGACTGATCGCGACTTCGTCGTCACTGGCCGGCCCCATGAGCCACCCTAGGTCCGTCTCGAACACCTTCACGGACTGGAGTTCCGATTCGGATTCCGAGACGATGGACTCGGTTTTCCCGCCGCTCGTGACGTTCACGCCGCGGTCGGTGGCCTCGTGCAGTCGGTCTAACAACGTCTCCGTCAGTATCTCCTCCTCGACGACCAGCAGAACGATCTCCGACTCGGCGTCCTCCAGCATGTTGTGCGTCCGCGACTCGATGCCGACGTGACCGGTGAGCGACCAGACCTCCTGCAACCGGTCGGAGCCGTCAGCATCTTCGGGGATCTCGCGACTCTCGAGGTGCGACTGGAGCGTGTCGATGCGCGTGTCGAACTTCTGCCGCAACGTGGTGGCTGCCTCCTCGATGCTGACGGCGCGAAACTGCTGTGGGTTCGAGTGCTGGACCCCGACTAACCCTGCGCCTCGAGCACCCGGACGGCGTCGTACACCCTGGTCCTGGGGACCTCCGAGATCTCGCTGATCTGCTTGCCGTCCCCGAGATACCTGTGACAACGCGAGGAAACACCGCGCCCCCTATTCTTTCAGCCCGAGGTCCTGTAACAGGCTGATCGTCTCGTATTTAGTGTGATCTCCTGACATCGGCCCAACCACGATCCATACGTGATGGTGGCGTCCGCCTGGCCCAACCACGATGGGTACGCCGACTGCCATATCACGGTGGCAGTTTCACTCGTTCGACGGGTCACGTCCGGTTCTAGGCCCTGGCCGAACGACTATCCCGTCTCCGTCGATCCGGACCGGATAGCCACCGATAGTGAACGATATCGCCCACCCGTCTCTGTGCACCTCAGACCACTCTCTGTGCACCTCGCAACGAGTCTGTCGAGGGCATCGGGGTCGACGCTATCACTCGGGGTGATCTCTTGGGCTCGTGAGAGGGCAACGGGGTCGGTATCCTCGACGAGAGCGATCGCTTCGACGACGGCGGTGCTGGGATCGGACGTCGTCCAGTCGTACTCGCTCCGGATCAGTTCCTCCGAACCGTCGTGGTCCCGACCGGTCCAAACCATACTTGAGGCACGTTGTCACTACCCAAAAGGCGTTTTGTGATAATCCGAGTAACAGTGGCGTCCCATGTGGATGGGTTAGTCGGTCCCCTCGTCGTCTGGAACGAGGTCGTCTACCCCGCGGGCGTGAGGTTGCGTCGAGAGGAATGCTCGAATCCGTCCGTCGTCGTCCGTTATCGCTGGCCCCTTCCCGACCCAGGGTACCGTCGCCGTCGAAGTAAAACGGGGGTTTCACCCACACCGTACAGCAACTACAACCACTCTTCCGGTAGTTCGTCTCGACTCTCGTATAACATCGTCAACAGGGGTTCGATCTCGCCGAACTGTGGCCCCTGGCTCACGTAGTCGGTGTTCTGGTTCCACCGGATGAACCCCTTCCCCTCCAGTTTCGGCAGGTGAGTGTGACGCATGTCGACCAGCGATTCGGGCGAATCGGCGGTGTCGACGAACTCGGAGGCGTCGATCGGTTCCTTCCCGAACGGCGTCCCGTCGAGCAACGTGATGAGGAGGCGCCGCCGTGCCAGATTAGCGACAGCTTCCAGCTGTACGTCGGGCCGAGGCCGTGCATCGATGGACGAGTTCACGGCCTGGATCTATGCTTCCGACGTGAATAAACCCGTAGAGTTTTGAGGATGTGGGGTTGTTTTGAGGAATTGAGTGAAATGCTGGTCTCGGCGTGTACTCGGACGGGAGTCGACGGCCCCCGGAATCTTCAACGTTCGCAAAACCGCCCGTGGGACGGCCGATTTCGCAACGTCGGGGACGTTCGAGACGAACGCCGCCAGGCGGCCGACCCGTCGTCGAACGCCGAAGCAGTTTGGTGATCACCTTTCGCCTGCTGGTAGCCTCTGGATGGTATGAACCAGAAGGGAGTCGGCCGAAGCGACGACCCCCGTGACCGCCACACCGAGGCAATCGACGGCACCGACCGGATCGACCCCACGGACGCGTTCGAGGCGCTGAGCGAGCGCGAACGACAGTACGCCGTCCACTACCTCGCCGAGAACGACGTCGCCACCCTGGGCGAACTCGCCGAACCGATCGCCACCCTGGGCGAACTCGCCGAACCGATCGCCGGCCGGGACGACGTGCCGGGCGACGCCGAGGGCATCGCGACCGCGCTCCACCACGGCCACCTGCCGAAACTGGACGCGGTCGGCCTGGTCGACTACGACCCGGGTTCCCGGACGGTGACGTGCCAGCCCGAACTGACGTCGGTGACGCCGTACCTCCCCGAGAGCGCGGTTCGCTGACCTGCCGGCCACTGACGACGAGCGAATCCGCCTGCTTCCGGACGGTCGCCAATCGACGTGTGTTCCGGTAGCCGTCGTCGCCTCCGGCGTGACCGGTGGCGCGAAGCGGCCCGGGGCCACGCCGTGGACGGCACCGCCGCTGGTCGGCGGATAAACCGAGAAATGCGCCCGGAAACCCGCGGAGTTAGACCCGCTGGAGGTTCGTCGCGCGCGGACCCTTCGGGCTCGACTCGATGTCGAACTCGACGTCCTGTCCTTCTTCGAGATCCGGTCCGCCGACGTCCTCCATGTGGAAGAAGATGTCGTCGTCCGCCTCGTCCGTTTCGATGAAACCGTAGCCCTTCCGATCGTGGAAGAACTCGACCGTACCGTTTGCCATTAGCTGTTAACTCCGAACAGTCATACCGGGCCCACGCGGATAAGGCTACCTATTGCGGCACCCCACTTCCTCCCCGGTCGAGAACGGCCATAGAAACCCGAAAACGCCCCGGAAGACCAACCCAGCGGGTTCGTCCTCAGCGTCGAGTTGCCGGGCTTCGATCCCGAGGAGATGACGGTCTCCTGGGACGACGCCGTGCTCAACATCGCCGCCGAACACGAGGACGAACAGCACGGCCAGCCCAAGACCTACCACCGCCGGTTCCGGTTCCCGAAGTCGGTCGACGACGAGGAGATCACGGCCCGGTACAACAACGGCATCATCGAGGTCCGACGGCCGGTCGAAGTCGGCGCGACGGTCACCGGCACGGAGATCGAAGTCCAGTCCTGAGCCCACGTCGGGTTCACCACCCGATCTCTCGACTCGGCGCCGTTTTTTCGTCGGTCGACCTCGACGTTTCGGGGGGACCCGTCGAGAACGCGGTTCCGGTGTCCCTGCTCGAGCGGTCTGCCGTAGGTACGACTTTTAACAGTCCCCGGGTGATACGTCACCCCATGACAGACGTCGTCATCGTCGGTGGCGGCCCCGCGGGGCTGAGCGCCGCGCTGTTCACGGCCAAAAACGACCTGGAGACGGTCGTGTTCGACGCGGACGAAACCTGGATGCACAAGGCCCACCTCTACAACTACCTCGGCATCGAGAGCATCGACGGGTCCGAGTTCATGGAAGCGGCCCGCGAGCACGTCGAGGCCCACGGCGCGACCATCCGCGAGGAGGTCGTCGAGGCCGTCGGGCGTCACGACGGCGGTTTCGTCGTCGAGACGGACGCCGACGACTACGACGCCCGGTACCTCGTGTTGGCCACGGGGACCGACCGCGAACTGGCCGAGCAACTGGGCTGTGAGACGACCGAGGACGGCACCGTCGCGGTCGGCCTCGACATGGAGACCAGCGTCGAGAACGCCTACGCCACAGGCGGGATGGTCCGGGATCGGACCTGGCAGGCCGTCATCTCCGCGGGCGACGGCGGTGCCGCCGCCCTGGACGTACTCAGCAAGGAGGCGGGCGAACCGTTCCACGACTTCGACTCGCCCGAGTGACCGGTCGACGGGCGGTCGGTCCGGGGCGGCCGGTCGCGCCGACGAGCGATCCCGCTACCGGTCGCGGGGGCGGTCGACCCCGTTCGGGACCGCTCGATCACTCGTCGAGAGGTCGACGTCCTCGCCGTCGAAGCTGAGGACCACCTCGTCGACCGTGCGGCGGTAGACCGACGAGCGGCGACCGCGGTCCGAGAGCTGTCTGCCCACCTCCTCCAGCAGGCCGGCCTCGACGAGCGCCTCGATGCGCCGGTAGCAGGTGGCGATGGGGATGTCGAGGTGGTCGCTGACTTCGCGGGCCGACCGGGGTTCGTGCGTCGCCCGGAGGAGCTCCAGACTGTACTTCTCGCCCAAGACGGCCAGCAGGTCCTCGTCGTCCATCCCTAGAAGACTTCGGTCGGGTCGACCCAGATGACCATCCTGTCGTCGGGCCGTAACGCGCCGTGGACCCCCACTCCGTCGACGTCCTCGTCGACGTCCTCGCGCGAGACGGTCAGGACGTCGTGGACGCTGTCGACCAGCCACCCCGTCGTCTTCTCGTCGTCGCCGATGTCGGGAACCATGACGACGATCCGCTCGCCCGCGGGATCGCCGTCGACGCCGAAGACCGTCTTCGGGTCACGGACCTGCAGGCTCTCCCCGCGGAGGTCCATCACGCCGACGACGTAGTCGGGGGCGTTCGGGACGGAGGTCAGTTCCTCCCGGCCGACGATCTCGGACACGTAGCTGATGTCGACGCAGTACCGCTCGCCGTCGAGGCCGAACTCCAGGACGTCGGTGGAATCGGTCGCCATACCTTCGCTCTCCCTGGGGTTCTCACCGAGAAACATAAACCTTGGTGGCCCTGGCTCGTCGGGACCATTCTCCTTGCGCGCGTACTTTGCGGTCGGTAGCTCCGACCTCAGTTTGGACGGGGACATATGGAAGCTAGCGCGCGCTCTCTGTCGACGGAATCTTAGACGGCAACAGTCAGAAAGCCCCCGCGGGCTCGACTCGCGCGGCTCGCTGTGGTCCTCCCTCCGTTGCGGTGCTTACCGCGCGAGAGCGAAGCTCTCGCCAACCCCGGGACCCAAGCGCTCCGGGGACTTTCTGCGTGTTGTCGACCGAAAAACTGCCGCGTAAGCGCGACCGAAGCGGTCCAGGGGCTTTCGACGTAGTGGTGGAGGTTCTAGACCGGAGAGAACGACTGGTCCGAACCTGCCAATCCGGACAGACGTTCCGGTCGTCAACGTTTTAGTGTTCGCGCTGGCAGGTGTCCCTAATGGCCGCCGAAGCAACAGAAGGGACGGAGCGTCAGGAGCCGACCGTCCGGGTGGTGGAGTTCACGCTGGGCGGCGAGCGGTTCGCCGTCCACGTCACCGACGTGGACAACATCGAGGACCCGGAAGGAGTCACCCGGATCCCCCGCACCGGCGAAGCCATCGAAGGGGTGATGGACCTCCGCGGAGAGATCACCGCGATCATCGACCCCCGGGTCCACCTCGACGTCGACGCGGAACCGACCACCGAGGAACAGCAGGTCCTGGTGCTGGACCAGTCGAAGGACAAGCAGAAACTCGGCTTCAGGGTCGACCGCATCCACGGCGTCGAGAACTACCCCGAGAGCGCCGTCGAGGACACCGAGGACTTCCCGGAACTGGACTCCACGGGCGTGCAACGTCAGGCCATCCGGGCCATCATCCGCGGCCCCTCAGAGGAGTCTGACTTCGAACCGATCGGACTCGTTGACGCCGACGAGATCGTCCGCCTGTCCCGGCAGGGCCGCGGCGCCGGCCGCTGAGGACCCG
Organism: Halobacteriales archaeon QS_1_68_20; assembly: GCA_003021085.1. Taxonomy (GTDB): domain Archaea; phylum Halobacteriota; class Halobacteria; order Halobacteriales; family PXRE01; genus PXRE01. The sequence goes on from PXRE01000015.1 coordinate 102,264, forward strand.
AACTGCCCAACTCGTCCGCTCCGTTCCGCGGACTGGCCGATTCTTCGCCGTCTCGTCGATTCCAGAGAGCGACGACCGTCACCACCCGACGGTCCGGTCGCAACCGGCCGGTAGGGGAAAAATTATCGATTCTGATAATCTGGCGATAGCATTTATAACCTCCCTGACCGAATGGCATGTAGGTGTACCATGTCGCAAGGGGTCCTCATCGTCGACGACTCTCATTTTATGCGGAACCTGCTCACCCAGATACTCGAGGGCGAGTTCGACATCGTGGGTGAGGCATCGAACGGCGCCGAGGCCGTGAAGATGTACAAGGAACAGGAACCGGACATCGTCATGATGGACGTCGTCATGCCCAAATGCAACGGCATCAAGGCGACGGCAGCCATCAAGAAACTCGACCCGAACGCGCGGGTCATCATGTGTACCAGCGTCGGCCAGCGCGAGAAGATGAAGCTCGCGGTCAAGGCCGGCGCCGACGGCTACGTTACGAAGCCGTTCGAGGAAGAGTCCGTGATGAAGGCGCTCAGAGATGTCGTCCCGGCATGACGCGCGCCCTCGTCGTCGACGACTCGCAGTTCATGCGGACTGTCGTCGGGAACGCCCTGGAGGACCAGGGATTCGAGGTCGTCGAGGCGAGTAACGGCAAACAGGCGGTCGAATCGGCCGAAAAAGAGGAGTTCGACGTGATCACGATGGACGTAGCCATGCCGAAGATGGGCGGGATCGAGGCGACCGAGCGCATCATGGAGCGGTCACCGACGCCGATCCTAATGGTCTCCGCGCACACCGAGGTGGGCGCCGACGCGACGCTGGACGCCCTGGAACGTGGCGCGGTCGACTTCCTGGCGAAGCCGGGGGGTGAGGCCTCCATCGAGGCCGGTACGATCAAGGACGACCTCGTCGAGAAGGTCGAGGCGGTCACTTCGGCCGACCTGGACGCTCTGGAACCGGTGCCGACGGTCAACCAGGCCGAGGTCGACGCCGCCGAGAGCGGCGACGGCGAGACGATGTCCGTCTCCGCCAGCGCCGCCGAACCCGAGACCGACGCGACCGTCGATCCGCACACGCCGTCGGTCGGCGAGATCTCCAGCGTCATCGAGGAGAAGATCGCCCGGGAGTACGTCGAGAACCCGACCATCGTCGTCGGGGCCTCGACCGGCGGGCCGAAACTCGTCAGCGCGATCCTGCGCGACCTCCCTCGTGCGCTCGACGCGCGCGTGCTGGTGATCCAGCACATGCCCAAGAGCTTCACCGGCCGGTTCGCGGAACGGCTCGACGCCGTCTCCGCGTACTCGGTCGCGGAAGCCGAGGACGGCGAGCGCATCGGCGGCGGGGAGGTCCGCATCGCCAGGGGCGACTCCCACCTGGAGGTGCCCAGTTACTCCAGCGGCCGCGTTCGACTGCAACTGGTCGACGACGAACCCGTCCACGGCGTCAAGCCGTCCATCGACGTGGCGATGCAGTCGGTCGCCGAGACCATCGACGATCCGGTCGTCGGGGTCGCGCTGACCGGCATGGGCGAGGACGGGGCCGCCGGCATCCGCGCGATCAAGGAGGCCGGCGGCCACACGGTCGTCCAGGACGAGGAGACCAGCCCCGTCTTCGGCATCCCGAAACAGGCGATCGAGACGGGCTGCGTCGACGAGGTGCTGCCGGCGGAACGACTCGTCGACGGACTCCTCTCTATCCTCTCCCGGGAGGGTGATGACGATGGATGATTACCTGCGCGACTTCGTTCAAGAGACGGAAGACTCTATCACTGACCTGAACAACGCGCTGCTCGACCTCGAAAACGATCCCGGCGACGAGGCGGCGATGGACCGCATCTTCCGCACGGCCCACACCATCAAGGGCAACTGCGGGGCGATGGGGTTCACGAAGGCCGCCGACCTCGCCCACGCCATCGAGGACCTGCTCGACGAGATGCGGGCCGGCCGCATCGCGGTCACGCCGGAGACGATGGACGAAGTGTTCGACGGCGTCGACACCCTCGAGGCGATGGTCGAAGAGGTCCGCGAGCACGAAGAACCGAGCACGGACCCCAGCGAGGTGATCGACCGCCTGCGCGGGGTCATCGACGAAGCGCCGGGGCCGGACGTCCGGATCGAGGAACCCGACGAGACCCAGATCGAGACGGCCCTCGAACAGGTCGACGGCCCGGCCGAACCCGAGCAACTCGTCTACCACGTCCGACTGGCGGTGACCGAGCAGGACGTCGACGAGGGCATGCTGGTGCTGGAGGCGCTGGCGGACGCGTTCGACGTCCTCACGACGAACCCGCCCCAGAACGTCATCCGCAACGAGGATTACGGCGGCTCCTTCGACGCCGTCATCTCCAGCGCCATCGGGTCGAGCGACATCCGGGCCGCCCTGGAGGCGGTCGACCAGGTGGACGACGTCATCGTCACCGACGTCAGCGACCGCGTCGACGAGGTCAGCGACGACGTCGAACCCATCGAGGTCGAGGACATGGAGGTCGAGGAGTTGCTGGAGTCGGTCTCGGAGTTCGACGACATCGACGCCATGGCCGACGAGATCGCCGAGGAGGAGGCCATGGACGAACTCGGCGACGCCGGGACCTTCGAGGAACTGGAGGTCGACGACGACGACGACATCGAGATCGCCGGCCTGCTGGAGGACGAGGAACTCGCCGACGACAGCGAGATCGAGGAGTCCGACCTCGGCGAGATGGAGGACCTCGAACCGGACCAGCCCCAGGACGCCAACGAGGTGTTCCAGGAGCTCCAGGCCGAGGTCGAGGAGGTCGACTACGAGGAACTGGAGCCCGAACTCGAGGCCCTGGAGTTCGACGAGTACGCCGACGAGGAGGAGCTGTCCTTCGACGAGCTGATGGCCGAGGCCGACGAGGAGCCGGGCCCGGAGGACGAGGACCTCGCGGCGTTCGACTCCGAGTTCGACGAGGACGAGGGCGTCGAGGAGTTCGACGAACTGTTCGACGAGGAGGGCGGCGAAGTCGCCGACGACGAACTGGACGAGGTGCTCGCCGAGGCGGAGGAGACCACCTCCGGCGGCGACGAGGTCTCGTTCGACGAACTCGTCGAAGCGGTCGACGAACCCGCCGAGACCGGCGACGCCGCGGAGGCCTCCGCGGAGGACGTCCTCTCGGACGTCGACGACGCGTTCGGTTCCGACGCCGAGACCGACCTCGACGCCGAACCCGGGGTCGAGGCCGGCGCCGAACCGGCCGAACCCGAACCGGATCCGAGCGAACCGGAACCGGCGGAGACCGACGAGGAACCCACCGAGGACGCCGACGACGTCAGCGGCCGCGACCTGGCGGAGATCGAGTCGATCCGCGTCGACGTCTCGCAGGTCGACTCCCTGCTGAACCAGGTCGAGCAGCTGGTCACCAACCGCCTGCGACTCCGCCGGGCGATCCAGGAGGGTGACCTCGACCAGGCGATTGACGAGCTGGACGAGCTGGAGACGCTGACGATGCGGATGCAGGACACGGTGATGGACGTCCGCCTGGTCCCGCTCTCGCAGGTCGTCGGCAACCTCCCGCGCGTGGTCCGGGACCTGGCCCGCGACCAGGGCAAGGAGGTCGACTTCGCCGTGGAGGGCGGCGACGTCGAACTCGACCGGCGCATCCTCTCGGAACTGGGCGACCCGCTGTTGCACCTCGTCCGCAACGCGGTCGACCACGGCATCGAGTCGCCCGAGGCGCGGGAGGCCGCCGGCAAGGACCCCGAGGGCGAACTCCGCATCCGTGCCCGGCGGACCCGCGACCGGGTCACCATCGAGGTGAGCGACGACGGCCGCGGACTGGACACCGAGGCCATCGCCGAGCAGGCCATCGAGGAGGACCTGATCACCCGCGAGGAGATCGACGAGATGGAGGACGACCAGATCCGGGAGCTCATCTTCGAGCCCGGGTTCTCGACGGCGGCGGAGGTCACCGGCGTCTCCGGCCGTGGCGTCGGGATGGACGTGGTCCGCGAGACCGTCCAGAGCCTCGACGGTGCGGTCGCCGTCAGCAGTACGCCCGGCAAGGGGACGACGATCACCCTCCGGGTGCCGGTGTCGGTGGCCATCGTCCGGGTGCTGTTCGTCGAGTCCGGCGGCGAGGAGTACGGGATCCCGGTCAAGAACGTCGACGAGATCAGCCAGGCGGCCGCCGTCGAGTCCGTCGACGGCGAGGAGGTACTGACACACGGCGACTCGGTGTACCCGATCGTCGATCTCACGGAAGCGCTCGAGACCCCCGGCCCCTCGGCCAACGGCGACGGGATGCTCGTCCGGGTCAACGACGAGGTCCGGCAGGTGGCGCTCCACTGCGACCGCGTGTTGCGCCAGGAGGAGGTGGTCGTCAAGCCCTTCGAGGGCCTGCTGTCGGGCATCCCGGGACTGTCCGGGGCCGCGGTGCTGGGTGAAGGAGATGTCGTGACAATCCTCGACGTGGAGACACTATGAGCCAGGAACACCAGAACGACGGCGCGGTGATGATCGACATCCGGAAGCTGACCCTGGTCAACGAACTGGCCAGGCTGGGGACCGACGGCGTCGCCGACAACCTCGGCATGCTGGCCGGCGAGGACGCCGAGATGGAGGTCACCAAGACCAACTTCGTCGACGTTCGGGACGTCAAGTCCCGTGCGGGCGACGGCGAGCGCGTGGGCGTCCGCATCCGGTTGCAGGACCAGCCCCACGGCCACATCCTCGTACTCTTTCCCGAGGACAGCGCCAAGAAGATCACCGGCCTGATGCTGTCGGACATGGTCGACGACCTCGACGGCGTCTCCAGCGAGATGGCCCGCAGTGCTATCACCGAACTCGGCAACATGATGGTCAGCGGGTTCATCGACGGCTGGGCAGACGTCCTCGGACAGACCATCGACCACGCGACGCCGCAGCTGGTGTACGCCCCGGCCGGCGAGATCCTGGAGCGAACTGCCGGCCTGGGCAACAACAACCTGGCGTTGATGTTCGACTCCACCATCGCGGTGCCGAGTTCCGACATCGACGCCGACATCTACGCGCTTCCCGACCTGGAGGAGTTCGTCGAGATGATCAACAAACTGGACGAGAGACGATCATGAAGATCGACGTCAACACGCTGGGTACGTTCCACGAGATGGCAAAGGAAGGAGCCGGGGCCGCCGCCTCCCGGCTCTCGATGATGACCGACGTCGACGCCCACGTCGACGTCACGAAGGTGAACTTCATGTCGGAGTCGGACATCCACGCCGAGTTCCAGGACGGGAGCCACTACGGCGTGAAGGTGAAACTGGCGGGCGCCCCCGGTGGCCAGTCCATCGTGGTCTTCGACGCCGGCTCGGCCAACCAGATCGTCGAGACGCTGGTGCCCGACAGCGACGACGACGACGGGTTCTCCGAGATGGACAAAAGCGCCATCACGGAACTGGGGCACATCCTCAACAATGGGTTCATCGACGGCTGGGCCGACGTGCTGGAGACGGCCATCGACATCTCGACCCCGGAGTTCGTCCGCGGGGAGAGTGCGGAGGCCGTACTGGGCGACCTCGACGACGCCCTGGAGGGGGCCGAACTGGCGCTGATGTTCCAGAGTCACATCCACGCCACCGGCGAGGAGATCGCCTTCAGCCACTACCTCCTGCCCGACTACGACGCGATGGGCGAAGCCCTCGCGGCGGTGACCGACCGGCCGGTCCCCGCGGGCTTCGACTACGAGAAGCTCACCGGCTTCGACCGCATGGTCGACCGCGGGGCCGAGGAGGTGGCCAACAGCGTCACCCAGATGACCGGCTTCGAGACGGGCGTCGAGATCCGCCGGATCAACTTCGTGCCCGTCGAGAGCATCCCGCGGGACATCTCCCAGCAACGCCAGGTCGGGGTCGCGTTCACCTACGACGGGTTGCCTTCGGGGTACCTGCTGTTCCTGTTCGACGAGGGCAGCGCCAGGGAGATCGTCGACGCCCTCCTCCCGTCGTCGCCGGAGGACGAACTCGGTGCGATGGGCGAGTCCGCGATCAAGGAACTGGGCAACATCATGGCCAGCGGCTTCCTCGACGGCTGGGCGAACGTGCTGGACACGGCCATCGACATGTCGACGCCGAGTTACATCCGGGACATGGGGTCGGCGCTGGTCGACCCCATCGCCATCGAGATCGCCCAGGACCAGGAGTACGCGTTCGTCTTCGACACGCTGATCCAGGCCAGGGATCGCGAGTTCGACTGCGTGATCATGGCCATTCCCGAGGAGGGCGACCTGGAGCGGGCACTGGACGCGCTGGACACGGACGACATCGGTAAGGAGCCGGAGACGCCGAGCTTCCCGATAGACGAAGCGTAGGGGATCATGAGAACGTACGGAGCCGACTCGGACCAGTCGGACCGCGCCAGCGTCGAGGTGGGCATCGCCGAGTACGCCGTCACCGACGACGGCGAGGAGCTGTCCACCTTCGGGCTCGGGTCCTGCGTGGCCGTCGTCCTCTACGACGACGATGCCGGCGTCGCCGGCCTGGCCCACGTCATGCTCCCGACCGCGGGCGGGTCTGACGGCGAGTCCCCGGGCAAGTTCGCGGACACGGCCGTCGCGGCGATGGTCCGCGAGATGGAGGAACGCGGCGCCGACGCCGACGACATGGAGGCGAAACTGGCCGGCGGCAGCGAGATGTTCGAGTTCACCGGCATCGCCCAGGGCGTCGGCCAGCGCAACGTCGAGGCTGCCCGGGAGGCCCTGCAGGCGAAGGGTATCCCCATCGAGGCCGAGGACGTCGGCGGCGAACACGGTCGTTCGGTCCGGCTGAACGGCGAGATCGGCGCGGTCGAACTCAAGACCGCCGACAACGAACGCGAGGAGCTGTGATGAGCGTCGAGGAAGACGCAGACGGGTTCGACACCGTCACGTCCTACGTCGAGAACAACCTCGGGTTCGCCACGAGCCACTACAACGACAGCTACCTCCAGCGCCGGATCAAGTCGCGGATGCGCCGCACCCGGAGCGAGGACTACCGGGAGTACCTGCGACTGCTCCGCAACGACGACGAGGAGGGCTACGCCCTGCTTGACGCGTTGTCGATCAACGTCACGGGCTTCTTCCGGAACCCGGAGGTCTGGGACGGCATCCGAACGGTGCTCCGGGAGTTGACCGACGAACACCGCGCCGTCCGCATCTGGTCGGCCGCCTGCGCGGACGGCCGGGAGCCGTACTCGCTGGCGATGCTCGCGCTGGACGACCCCAACGTCGACGCCGACAAGCTGTCGATCCGGGGGACCGACATAAACGAACGCGCGCTCGCGCGTGCGTCGGAGGCGGTCTACGAGAGCAACCACACCTCGGACCTCCACGAGCAACTGCAGTATCTGGACCACTACCAGGCCTACGTGGAGCGCGACGGCGACCAGTTCGTGGTCGACGACGACGTCAAGGAGATGGTCACCTTCGAGAAACACGACCTCATCCGGGACGCGACCGCCGCCCGGTTCGAACTGGTGACCTGCCGGAACCTGTTCATCTACATCGACGTCGAGTACAAGGGGCCGGTCATCGACACCATCTCGGAGTCGCTGCACGGCGGCGGCTACCTCGTCATCGGCAAGGCCGAGACCATCCCCAAAGACGCGGCGACGAACTTCGAGGTCGTCGACGGCCGCAAGCGCATCTACCAGCGGAGCCAGCGGTAAACGTTCTCGCAGAAACGAATTCCTTCCGCAGAAACGAACGTCCCGGGTCGAGCGTCGACGACGTCGACGGCCGGGTCAGTCCTCGTCGGCCACGTCCTCGGGGACGTCGTCGACGGCGTCGGACTGGGCGTCCAGCCACTCGTCGATGGCGTCGCCCGAGTCCGACGCCTCGCCGTCGCCGTCCTCGAAGGCTGACCCCTCGCCCTCGGCGTCGTCGACCGCCTCGACGCCCGCCTGTTCGACGAGTTCGTCCGGAACTTCGACCTCCGTCTCGATGTCGCCCAGGCCGTCCATCGCGTCTCCCGCGTCCGCTTCGTCTCCGGCATCGCCGTCGTCCTCGACCGCTCCGGCGTCCGGGTCTTCTTCGGCGGCCACGTCTTCGAGGTCGGTCTCCCCGTCGTCGGGTTCGGCGTCCGTCTCGCCGGCCTCGTCGTCGACGCCGAGGTCTTCGGTGACGGACTCGTCGTCGACCACCTCGCTGACGATGTTCTCGCCGAGGTCTTCGGTGACGGACTCGTCGTCGACCACCTCGCTGACGATGTTCTCGCCGAGGTCCCCGGGCACCTCGTCGTCGGCGTCGTCGACGCCCGCGCCCTCGGCCAGCACCTCGTTGACGACGTTCTCGCCGAGTTCGTCGAGGTCCACCTCGTCGACAGCGTCCTCGTCGGTCGCTTCGCCGGGGTCGGCGGCATCGGCCTCGCCCAAGTCTCCGCCGGCGTCGGCCTCCGTCTCGAACCGTTCGAGCGCGCTGGAGAGGCGACTGGCCTGCTCGGCCAGGTCGCTGGCGCTGTTGGTCACCTCGGTCAGTGCGGTGGTCTGCTCCTCGGCGGCGGCCGCGACGTTCTCGGACTCCCGGGAGGTCTGCTCGGAGATCGAGGCTGCCTCGTCGACCATGCCGACCACCTGGTTGGTCGACGACGCCTGGTCGGTGGTCGCCTCGCTGATCTCCTGGATGCCGGTGTTGGTCTCGGCGGCGTAGCCGGCGATCTCCTCCAGCGAGTCGACGGTCTCCTCGACGATCTCGACGCTCTCGGCCACCTCATCGGAGGTCTGCTGGACCTCCGCGGCGGTCTCCTCGGTCTGGTCCTGGATGGACTCGACGAGCTGGTCGATCTCCTCTGCGGCCTGGCGGGTCTCCTCGGCCAGGGACTTGACCTCCTCGGCGACCACGGCGAAGCCTTCGCCGGCCTCGCCCGCGCGGGCCGCCTCGATGTTGGCGTTCAGCGCCAGGATGTTCGTCTGCTCGGCGACGTCGGTGATGAACTCCGTGATCTCCTCGATCTCGGTCATCTGGGCCTGGAGCCGCTCCATGGCGGCGACGGTCGCGTCGGCTTCGTCCTGGACCGCCTCCATCTCGTCGATGGCTTCCTCTGCGTTCTCACGCGCGTCGTCGCCCGTCTCGGCGGTCCGCTGGGAGAGTTCCGCCACCTGGTTGGCGGAGGCGGCGATCTCCTCGATGGTGGTCGACAACCCGCTCATCTCCTCGCTGACCTGCTGGAGCTGCTCGTTCTGGCGGTCGGCGCCGTCGGAGATCTCCTGGATGGACTCGGTGACCTGCTCTGACGCAGATTTGACCTCCTCGCTGGAGGCGGTCACCTCTTCGGAGGAGGTGGCCACCTCGGTCGCGAAGGCCTTGACCGTCTCGGTGGTCTGCTCGATCTCCTCGATCATCTCGTTGAACTCCAGCGCGATCTCCTCCATGGCCTCGTTGCGGCTCTCGGGGTCCATCCGCTGGGTGAGGTCGCCGTCCCCGACCCGCCGCATGACCTCGCTGTACTCGTCGGCCTTCTCGACGAGGTGCTGGTTCATCACCTCGGCGCGCTCGCGGGCCTGCTCGGCCTCCTGGCGGGCTTGCTGTGCGTCCTGGATCTGCTCGCGGAGCGCGTCCTGCATCGACCCGAAGGCCTGGTACAGTCGGCCGATGTTGTCGATCCGTTCGGTCTCGAAGTCGACGCTGAGGTCACCCTCCTCCATGCGCTGGGTCTTCACGGTCAGTCGGTCGATGGCGCTGGCGGTGTTCCTGCCGAGCACGGCTCCCAGGACCGTGATCAGCAGGACGCCGGCAATGGTCGCCAGCAGGCCGAACTGCGACACGGTGCTGACGAACCCGTACGCCTCCTCCTGGCTGGCGTGGGTCAACACCACCCAGCCGGTTCCCTCGACCGGCGCGATGGCGACGATGTGGTCCTTCTCCATCACCTTGTTCGACGAGACGGAGATCACCGTCGGTTCGCCTGACTCCCGGACTTCACGGGCGGTCGAGAGGATGTCGGGGTTCGAGTAGTGCTCCATCGTCACGTTGCTCTGCTCGTCGGCGAAGCCGATGACGCCCTGGGTCGGGTTGATTCCGTAGGTGAACCCGCCTTCGGTCCGGTTGGAACCCTGGAAGTCGACGGCGGCCGAGTTGGTCCGGTAGGTGACGACGAGCACGCGGTCGGTGTTCGTCCCGACCCGGCTGAAGAAGGCGACGACCGGCTCCCCCCGGACGTGATAGATGTCCGACATCCCGACGACGGACGCGTCCCGCGAGGAGACCTGGTCCAGCTGGTCGGCCCAGGGACGCTCCTTGAGGTCCTTGTCGGGGTTGTCGACGACCTCGTCGGACTCCACGGAGACGGACGTGCTCTCGATCACATTGGCGTCGAAGTCGACGAGGTGGACGTGGAACACTCCCTCCAGCGAGTTCCGCTGGCGCGTCAGGTAGGCCCCGATCTCGGGCTTGTCGTTCGACCGGAGTGCGTCGTTCTCGGATACCAGTCGGGTACTCTGTTTGTTCTGCTGGACCCACTGGTGGATGGCGTTGGCCTCCTGGGTAGCGAACGACTCGAAGTCTCCGTCGACGTTGTTCTGTACCTCGTCCGTGATCTGGACGGTCGCTGCGCTACCGATCAGCCCGACCGACACCCCGATGACGAGCAACACGATCCCGAACTTCGCGGCGTAACTTCGTCTTATTTGATTCGGTACCAATCGTCGCAAGTCGTCCATACGGTTGATACCGACACCACCCAATTATAAATTCACCGTTTACTATCAACCTTGATACCGCGTATGCGGCCGCGCGGCCGCTCGCGTAAAGGGCTGGTTATCGAGGGACTGCGAGGCGACGGGGGCCGTTAGGGGCCGTCTAGAACGATCTTCCTACCAGCTGGTAGGTGTTTCGTACCGGGCCAGAAGGGAGTTCGTACGGTCCGGAGTCGAGGCGGGTGGCGAACTACGGCAACCGGGCGGAACGGCGGACGAGCGCTCCGGCCGACTGTGGCCTCAGTCCTCGTCGACGGCGATCTCCTCGACGTGGGACCAGACCTCGGTCATGCGGTCGCCGGTGAGCTCGATGATGTCGTCGAGGCCGTCCTGGTCGACGTCGACCCCGAGGTCCCGCATCGCCTTCGTCGCGGAGACGTGGTGCGCGTGGACGTACTCGTCGTCGGGGACCTCGTAGACGACGGTGGTGCACGGCAGGAGTCCGGTCAGCGCCCGGTCGAGTTCCATGGCGTCGTGGGCGATCTGGGCGTGACAGACGACGATCAGCGACGCGCGCTCGACGTCGTCGACCTCCAGCACGCCCTCGACGAACCGGTCGAGGCGCGTCGTCGCGATGGTCTCGAACCCCGCGATCTCGTGTTCGAGCTGGACCCGGTCGACCGCCTCGTCGAACGGCATGTCGAGTTTCGCGTGCAGGGCCTGGCTGATGGTCGGCGACTGTCCCGTCGACTCCTCTGTGGAACTCATGGTCGCGTGATAGGGGGTGGTCCCTGTAAAACGTAGCGACTTTGCTTACGCGTCTCGCCGCCGTGTACCGACCGGTCTCACGGCCGGACGCGGGCCAACCGGGCCGCGTTCCCCGTCACGGCCACGGTCATCCCGACGTCGCCCGCGAGGACGGCCACGACCACGGAGACGTACCCCAGCGGGACGCCGATTGCCAGCGCCGCCTTGACCGCGAGGCTGGCGCCGATGTTCCCCCGGATGACGCCGTTGGCCGTCCGCGCGAGGCGGTGGAGGTACGGCACCTTCCGGAGGTCGTCGCCCATCAGCGCCACGTCGGCCGTCTCGATGGCCGCGTCCGTCCCGGCGGCACCCATCGCCACGCCCACGTCGGCGGTCGCCAGCGCCGGCGCGTCGTTGACGCCGTCGCCCACCATCGCCACGCCGTCGTGGCCCGCCTGCAGTGCCTCGACGGCCTCGACCTTCTCCTCGGGGAGCAGGCCCGCGCGGTAGTCGTCGACGCCGACCTCGTCGGCGACCGCCCGGGCGGTGCGCTCGTTGTCCCCCGTCAGCATGACGGTCTCGACGCCCGACGCACGCAGCTCCGCGACCACGTCGCGGGCTTCCGGACGGACCTCGTCGGCGACGGCGACCGCGCCCAGCAGGCGCCCGTCGGTGCCGACCAGCACGACCGTCTTGCCCGCCGACTGGAGGCGAGCCACGACGTCCAGCAGGTTCTCGTCCCCTTCGCTGGCGGCGTCCCCCACGTTCTGGCCCTCCGCCGTCCCGCCGTCGGTCACGGTCCCTGCACCGTCGAGGTCGAATCCCAGGTCCTCGAACAGCGAGGGGTTGCCGGCGTAGTGCGTCCGGCCGTCGAGGTCCGCCCGGACGCCCTTGCCGGTGATGCTCTCGAACCCCGAGATCTCGGGGGTCGAGACGTCCCGCTCGTCGGCGTGGCGGACGATGGCGCCGCCGATGGGGTGCTCGCTGCGCAGTTCCAGGCCCCGGGCGGCCGCCAGCAGGTCGGCCTCGTCGGCGTCGACCGGTACCACGTCGGTGACCGCGAGTTCGCCCTTCGTCAGCGTGCCCGTCTTGTCGAAGGCGACGCAGTCCACCTCGCCCATCCGTTCGAGGTGACTGCCACCCTTGACGAGGACGCCGTTGCGGGCCGCGCTGGTGATTCCCGAAACCACGCTGACCGGCGTGCTGATGACGAACGCGCAGGGGCAGGCGATGACCAGCAGGGCGATGCCGCGGACGAACCAGACCTCCCAGGCGCCGCCCAGGAGCGTCGGGACCGTCGCCGTCAGGAGCGCGGCGGTGACGACCGCCGGGGTGTAGTAGCCCGCGAACCGGTCGACGAACTGCTCGCGGCGGGTCTCGTCGGACTCCGCCTGCTCGACCAGTTCCACGACCCGGGAGAGGGTGGTGTCGCTCCCCGCCGCGGTCGCCTCGGCCGCCAGGAACCCTTCCTCGTTGATGCTCCCGGCGAAGACCTCTTCCCCGACGGCCTTGTCCACGGGGACGGACTCACCGGTGATCGGGGACTCGTCCACGGCGCTGGCGCCCTCGACGACCTCGCCGTCGACCGGGACCTTCTCGCCCGGTTCGACGACTACCACGTCGCCGACGGCCACGGAATCGGCGGGCACCTCCGTCCGCTCGCCGTCCCGCCGGACGGTGGCGGTCGTCGGCGACAGCGCGACCAGTTCCGACAGCGACCCGCGCGCCCGGTCCACGGAGTACCGCTCCAGCAGTTCCGCGACGTTGAACAGCACCGCCAGCGTCGCTGCCTCGAAGTACAGGTGCAGTTCGGTGGCGAACAGCGACCCACCGACCGCCGCCACGATGGCGGCGCTCATCAGCAGGTCCATGTCCAGCGAGCGGGTCCGGACGGACCCCCACCCGTTCTGCAGGATGATGCTTCCGCCCGCGAGCGCGGCCCCGAGCATCAACAGGTCGCCGACGGAAAGCGACCCGCCAGGGACCGAGAGCACGTCGGCACCGCCCAGGAGGTACTGGGCCGCCAACGCCACGGCCAGGAACGCCGCGCTCGCGCCCGTCAGGACGGCCCGGCGGCTCCGCCAGATGTCGCCGGGTTCGGCCCGGACGCCCTCGTCGCCGACGGCCTCGACGCCATAGCCCGCCTGCTCGACCACGTCCACGACGTCGTCGACGTCGTCCTCCCCCAGGGTCCGGACGAACGCCTTCCCCTGGGTCGGACTCGTCTCGACCGACTCGACCCCCGGGACGCGCTCGGCCGCCGTCTCCACCGTGCTGGCGCAGGACGGACAGTCCATCTCCGGCACCGCCAGGACGACCGCTTCGACGTCTCCCGGCCCACTGGACGCCCCGCTGGTCGGGCCTGCGGACGCCGCCTGGTCACCGTCGTCTGTCATTACGTGGACCTCCGCGACGGACGTTAATAATCTCACTGATAGCGGGTCCCGCTATGTTAACAACAATGTGGCTAATATCGCGGGCGTGTTAATAATACCGGCGTCGTCGCGCGAAATCCACGGACATATGTGGGCGCGAACCCAACCGCCGCCGATGCGTACCAGGAGACTGGTCGCCGTCGTCTTGGCGGTCGCTCTCGCGTCGTTCGTCGACCCCGCGATGGCCCACGCCTCCGGGCTCGGCAGCCAGGACGCCGGCGACGCACCGTTCTGGTTCGTCATGGTGACCGGTGGCGGGGTCGTCGGGGGGTCGTTCCTGTTCGCCACCCTGCTGACCGACCACGAGGCCATCCGGATGGTCAACGCCTGGCGCCTGCGGGTCCCGGTCGACGGGCGACTCCGGCGGGCGGTCGTCGCCCTGGCGGGTCTCGCCAGCGTGGCCGCGCTCGCGGGAATCCTGTACGTCGCGTTCGCCGGGCCGGCCAACGGCCAGAGCAACGCGGCCGTGCTGGTCGTGTGGGCGGGGTGGTGGGCCGGCTACACGATTTCGGTGTACCTGCTGGCGGATACCTGGCCGCTGGTCGATCCCTGGCGACGGATCGCCGGTCTGCTCCCCCGGTTCGACCGCCGGTATCCGGAGCGGTTCGGTTCCTGGCCGGCGGTCGCCGGCCTGCTCGGACTGGTCTGGCTGGAGGTGGTCAGCCCCGTGTCCGAGAACCCCCGTCTCCTGGGGGTCGTCGTCGCGGGCTACACCGTCGTCACGCTGGCGGGAGCGGTCGTCTTCGGTCCGGACGCCTGGTTCGGCCACGTCGACCCCATCGCGCACGCCTTCCGCTTTTTCGGCCGCATCGCGCCGGTCCAGCGGACCGACGACGGACTCGCGGTCGGCCTGCCGGCGTCCACGCTGGCCCATCCCTCGGAACCCGCACGGGACGAGACGGCGTTCATCGTCGCGTTGCTGTGGGCGACCACCTACGACGGCCTGGTCTCGACGGGGCCGTGGGCGCTCGCCGCCGAGTTCCTCGTCGGCGTCGGCGTGCCGCCCCTGTTGCTGTACCTGGGACTGCTCGTCACCGGGTACGCGCTGTTCCGGTTCGTCTACCGGGTCGCCTCCGCCCGGGCGCGGGAATCAGCCGAGTCGCTCGTCTCGCCCGGCTACGTGGCCCGGTGGTTCGCCCCCGCACTGTTACCCATCGCAGCCGGCTACCACGTCGCGCACTTCCTCGGGTACTTCTTGCAGCTGTCCGAGCAGCTGCTCCGGACGGTTTCCGCGCCGCTGACGACGACGACTATCTCGCTGGTGTCGCTACCGGGCTGGTTCAGTAGCCTCCAGCTCGTGTTCGTCGTCGCCGGCCACCTGTTCGCCATCTGGGTGGCCCACGCGCTGTCGTTCGAACTGTTCCCCGGCCGCCTGCAACCCATCCGGAGCCAGTACCCCTTCACCTTCGTGATGATCTTCTACACCATGACGAGCATGTGGATCATCGCCCAGCCGTACACCCCACCGCCCTACGTATGACCGCGACCACCGACACCACCGATTCCGAGAGCGAGAAGCGGAGCGGGCCGACGTTCGAGGTTCCGGTCCCCGAGACCGACGCCAGTGGCGTCGAGGACTCGGTGCCCTGCCCCTACTGCGACCGTCCGTTCCGGCGGGAGCGCCTGCGGGACCTCCACGTGGGTGAGGTCCACCCAGCCGAGTGCACCGACGAGGAGTACGCCGCCTACGAGACTGCCCTGGACGACGAGAAAGACGACCTGTTCACCTTCCACATGCAGATCGTCGTCACCCTCGGACTGCTGTTTTTCGTGTTCGTCTTCTCGTACATGGGCGTCGTCACGTTGCTGTGAGTCACTCGACCTTCACGAACGTCGTGGTACCCCCCTGTTCGACGGTGATGCGGTAGCCCTCGTAGCTGAACGTGACCTCCAGCTGCGCGTCCGCCGAGGGTGGATTGGAGAAGACGTGGTCGAGGACGCCGTCCACGCAGTCGTAGATCGTCGTCAGTTCGGTCGCGTCTCGCCCGTCGATGTCGGCGACGGCTTGCGCCACCTGGACCCCCGGATTCCCCGCTTCGGTGTTTAGTTCGCGATGAACGAGTTCACTCTCGGGCGGGTTCGTCATAGTATAGCCTACGGTTCGCTATCCGTTCTCATAGTGGTGCCCATCGGCGGGTGTATCGGCCGAGTAACCGGTAACAACGTGAGACCGACTGATCGAACCTCCCTCCGTCGCCGCGGGAACGTGTTCGGGTCGGCCTCAGGACTCCTCGACGACGACCTGCCCGTCGACGACCTCGACGTCGACCAGACTGGTGACCTCGAAGGGGACGTCCGCGGGTTCGTCGAGGTGCTTGCGGATCACGACCACCACCTCGACGACCTCGGCCCCGATCGATTCGATGGCCTCGTGCATCGCCGCCAGCGTGCCGCCGGTCGCCAGTACGTCGTCCAGCAGGAGGACGCGGTCGCCCTCGTGGACGCCGTTGACGTACAGTTCGCCCTCGTCGTAGCCGGTCCGCTGGTGGACCGCGACCTCGTCCTCGAACCCGTACGAGCGCTTGCGAGCGACCACGAACGGGACCCGAGAGGACAGCGTCAGGGCGGTCGCGTGGTGGATGCCCATCGCCTCGGCCGTGAGTACCTTGTCGACCGACTCCACGTCGACGGCCGATTCGATGCCAGCAGCGATCTCTTCCAGGAGTTCGGGGTCGACCTGTGGGAGGCAGTCGGTCACCGGGTGGACGAAGTAGTCGTACCCCTCGCGGTCGACGACGGGTGCCTCCTGCAGGGACTCCGTGAGCCGCTCCATGGACACCCCTTCGCGCGGCGATACTAAAAACGAGGCGACACGCGACGGACCGCCGCGACTCTACTCGTCGTCGCGGTCCCAGGCGTGCGGTCTGGCCGTCTCGACTTCGTGTCTGCCGCCGCCGTCTGGCCAGGCGGCGACGACCACCGCGAGCGCGTACAACGCCGCGACCACCGCCAGGACGACCTGGCCGGGGATCGGTGGCAGCGAGGCTGCCCCTACCCAGTCGGACCTGGGCTGGAACACCATCAGCTTGAGGAGCCAGGCAGCCAGCAGGACGGTCAACAGCGGCAGGTACACCCGCCGGAGCCGCCGTGACAGGGCCTCGAGGACGCTGACCTTCGACGCCGGCCTGAGGAGGTCCTCGCTGAGCATCCGGCGCCACTCGTCGTGGGTGACGTCCCGCGAGGGGTCGAACACCTGCGCGAACAGGTCTTCCTCCAGCATCCTGACCCGCGACCTGGGGACGTCGTAGGCCCGGTACCGGTGGGCTTCGACCCCGAGGAACACGACGACCATCAGCGCCCCGATCAACAGGACGTAGTGGGGGTTCGAGGCCCCGGAGAACGTCCACGTCAACAGCGTCGCCACGACGAGGACCGCCCAGTTGGTCGTGCGGTCGAGTCGCGCTCGCCATGTCGTCTCGCGGTCGAGTTGCCCGCGGTAGAAGTGCCCGACCAGCGTCACGAGGTTCTCGAGGTCCCGGGTCGTCGCTTCGCCGATGCCGGGGTCGTCGGCGGCCACGTCCCCCGGCAGTCCTCCGGACTGCTCGGTTCCCCCGCGACCCGACGACCTGTCGGCCGTCCGCTCGGAGCGTTCGTCGGCCATGTCCTCTCTACGGCGTCGAGGAAACTACCTCTGGTGATCAGCACAACTGCCTGGTAAGCACGAATATCAAAAGGGCCATCAACAGCGTCCCGAGCAGGGTCTCGACGCTGACGATCAGCCGCGCGTACCCGCCGACCGGCTGGATGTCCCCGTCGCCCAGCGAGGAGAACGTGACCACGCTGAAGTAGAGGATCTCGCGGAAGACGCCGATCTGGTAGGTGCTCGGGGAGACCTGTGGGTCTTCGATCCGGTAGGTGATGGTCCGCTCGCCGGCCACCTCCCGGATGCCGCCGGTGGTCGGGTACAGCGCCGCCGAGAGGGCGATGACGATTGCGGATGTGGCGAGGATGCGCCAGGGACTCGTGCCGTAGCGCATCACCCAGCGGGACCCTTCGAGGTACAGCGCCCGTCCGTAACGGCCGCGCTCCCGGGCGTACCGCCGCCTGAGGTCCTGCTCGCGGAGGTAGTACCGATGGACGCGCGACGGCATGGCGTTGGCGTCGTAGAGGTCCCGTAGCTGGCTGTACACCCACGTCGCGGCGGTGTAGTCGTCTTCCAGTTCGGCGTGGGTCTCGCCGAGGTGACGCTCGTAGACGGCCCCCTCGTCGAACTGGGTGTCCCGGTCTATGTCGAAACTGCCGAGGGCCGTTCTCGCCGCGCCCGGCGCCGGGACGAGCGCGAGACGAGGCCCGGACCAACTCGCCGGCAGGTTACGACCCGGGTTCGGGCGCGACCAGCGCCAGCGCGCCGCCGCCGACGCCGACGACGCCGGCGGCGAAAAACGCCAGTTCGTAGGTGCCGGTCAGTTCGATGAGCCACCCCGCCCCGACCGGGGCCACCAGCGCGCCCAGCAGGCCGACGCTGGTCAACAGCGAGACGGCGGTGCCCCGGACCGAGGGGTCGACCACCTCGCGGACGTAGGCGTACAGCAGTCCGATGCCGAGCTGGATGGTGGCGCCCGCGACGACCAGCAGGGCCAGCGCGGGGACGACGGTGCCGACGAACGCCAGCGCCACGACCACCGGGACCGACAGCGCGAACGAGGCCAGCGCCACCGGGCGACGACGGCCGTCGAACAGGCGGTCCGAGAGGACGCCGCCGCCGGTCCGGGCGACGACGCCGACGGCGGGGAACACCGCGACGACGAGGCCGGTGGCAGCCAGCGACAGGCCCAGTCGGGCCTCGAAGAAGGCCGGCAGCCAGCTATTGAGGAACAGGTACAGCGAGAAGGCGGCGAAGCCCATCCCGCAGATCACCCAGACCGGGCGGGTGGCGAACACCCGCCGGAACTCCGCGCGGGTGGGGGGTTCGACCTCGCCGGC
Source organism: Halobacteriales archaeon QS_1_68_20 (assembly GCA_003021085.1). Classification (GTDB taxonomy): domain Archaea; phylum Halobacteriota; class Halobacteria; order Halobacteriales; family PXRE01; genus PXRE01. The sequence continues at coordinate 120,968 of PXRE01000015.1, forward strand.
GCCGGCGGCGCGTCCGCCCACTGCCCACCAGAACAGGGCGATGCCGGCGACCGCGAGGACACCGAAGGCGGGGAGGATGGCCGGCCACCCGGCCGCGCCCGCGATCAGCGGCCCGCCGAGTTGCCCGAGGGCGAACCCCGCGGGCGCGCTCGCGGTGAACACGCCGACGGCCGTGGCCTGGTGGCGCGGCGGGACCGCCCGGCCCGCGAGGTTCGCGCCCGCGTTCCACACGGTCACGTACGCGAGGCCGCCGAGCATCCGGGAGACGACAAGGCCGAGGTAGTCGCCGCGGGTCGCGGCCACCCAGCCCCAGACGCCGGCGACCAGCAGCGCGACGGCGGCGGCCGCGACCGCCCGCAGGAGGTCCGTGCGGTCCAGCGCCGCGCCGACCGGGATGCTGGTCGCCACCGCGACGGCGTACATCACGCTCACGAGCCATCCCGCCCGTGCCTGTCCGATGCCGAGGTCGCCCATGATGGTGGGCGCGACGCTGGCGGGCGCGATCTCGTAGGCCGCCGCCGCGGTCGACAGCAGGAACAGGCCGGCGATAGCCACCCACACCGACGTGTCCATGGATCCGGCGTCACGGGCTTCCTCGCTCACACGACCCTTTTCCGCTGGCGGTGACAAAAGCACCGCTATTCCGGCGAAGCCGTCCCACGAACACTGATCGTTCTAAGCGGTCCGGATCGCGGCCAAAGGAGTAAGTAGACGTGGACGCACACGCACACATGGGCACGAAGACGATTCGGGTTTCCGAAACCGCCTACGAGCGGCTCGCGGCCCGCAAGCGCGAGGGCGAGAGTTTCAGCGACGTGATTGAGCGACTCACGGACGATCAGCCCGACATCTACGCCGGGTTCGGTGCCTGGGAAGGGACCGACAAGGGCGACAACGCCCGGGAGGCGGCCGACGAGTTGAACGCGGACGTCGAGGCGACGGCGACCGAGTACGCGCGTCGCAAGGACGAATGAACTGTTACGATAGCTCGTTCGTCATCGACTATCTCGACGGGGAGGACGCCACCCTCGACTATCTGGAGGCCAACGACGAGCCACATCACGTTCCTGCCGTCGTGTTGTTCGAACTCTTTCAGGGCGAACTGTTCAGCGAAGGGCGTCCCCAGTTCGAGCGGCTCCGGCATCGACTCGGGTGGGCCGAGATCGCTCCGTTCGACGAGGAAACCGCCGTCCATACGGGGCGGCTACTGGAAGAACTCGCCGACCGGGGCCGGGAACTGCAGCCGCGAGACGCCATGATCGCCGGAACTGCCCACCGACTCGGCGCGACGCTAGTTTCCTCCGACGAGGACCTCACCAATCCGGACGTTAGCGACGTGATTGACGTCGAAACGTATTGAACGAAATCAAAGGAGACCAGTTCTACCCGACGAACGGCCGCAGCGGGAGGACGTGGTAGTCCTCGTGGGGGTCGTAGCCGACGAACGCGAGGCTGTTGGTCATCACGCTCACGCTGGAGGCGGCCATGGCAAGGCCGGCCAGCGCCGGGTCCAGCAGGCCGAGCGAGGCGATGGGGATCAGCGTCGCGTTGTAGACCAGCGCCCAGAAGAGGTTCTGGTAGACTTTCCGGATGGTCGCGTCCGCGACCCGCAGGGCCTTGAGCACGTCCGCGGGGTCGTCGCGCATCAGCGTCACGTCCGCGCTCTCGATGGCCACGTCGGTGCCGGACCCGATGGCCACGCCCACCGCGGCGGTCGTCAGCGCTGGCGCGTCGTTGACGCCGTCGCCGACCATCATCGCGCGGGTCCCGTCGGACTGGATGGCCTCGATGGCGTCGGCCTTCTCGTCGGGCAACACCTCCGCGCGGACGTTCTCCTCGGGGATGCCGACCTCGCGGGCGACCGCCCTGGCCGTCCGTTCGTTGTCGCCGGTCAGCATGTAGACCGCGAGGCCGCGCTCCCGGAGGTCGGCGACGGTCTCGCGGGCGCTGTCGCGCACCGTGTCGGCGACCGCCAGGACGCCGACGGCCGCGCCGTCCAGCGCGACCAGCGTCGCCGTCTTGCCCTCGCGTTCGAGGCGTTCGGCCTCGGCCTCGATGGGGGCGGAGTCGATGCCCTCGTCGCGGAGGAGCTTCCGGGTGCCGACCAGTACCTCGCCGTAGTCGGTGTTCGCGCGGATGCCGTGCCCGGGGATGGCCTCGAAGGAGTCAGGATCCTCGGGAGCGACGCCGCGCTCGCGGGCGCCCGCGACGATGGCTTCCGCGATGGGGTGTTCGCTGCCGCGCTCGGCGCTGGCGGCGGCCGCCAGCACCGTCTCCTCGTCGACGGTGGTCTCCACTACTGCGCCACCATCAGTAGATTGCTCCTCGTCGGCCAGTTCGCCACCGTCGGCGGCCCGGTCCACGGCCACCACGTCGGTCAGTTCCATCTCGCCCTGGGTGAGCGTCCCGGTCTTGTCGAAGACGACGGCGTCGACGCCGCGGGACTGTTCGAGGACGTCGCCGCCGCCGAACAGCACGCCGTTGCGCGCGCTGACGGTCGACCCGACCATCGTCGCCGCCGGGGTCGCCAGGCCGAGCGCACAGGGGCAGGCGATGAGGATGGCGCTGGCCAGCACGACCATCGCGAACTCCAGCAGGGGGACGCCGCCGGCGACGGGGCCGCCGCCGACCAGCCCCCACAGCGGGAGCGACTCGACGAATCCCGCGAGGGCCTCGGGGAAGAGGTACCAGAGGATCGCCCAGAAGACGGCGTTCGCGATCACCGCCGGGACGAACACCGCCGAGACGCGGTCGACCAGGCGCTGGACGTCCGGCTGGCGCGCCTGGGCTTCCTTGACGCGCTCGACGATCTGCTGGATGGCGGTGTCCTCGCCGACCTTGGTGGCCTCGACGTACAGCACGCCCTGCTCGTTGATGGTCGACCCGATCACCTCGTCGCCCGCGGACTTCTCGACGGGGACGGACTCGCCGGTGACCATCGACTCGTCGACCGCGCTCTCGCCGTCGAGGACGACGCCGTCGGTGGGCACCTTCTCGCCGGGCCGCACCTTCAGCACGTCGCCGACCTCGACGTCCTCCAGCGGGACGGTGCGCTCGCTGGGGTCGTCGTCGTAGCCCTCGACGACGGTTGCCTCGTCGGCCTCCATCTCCAGCAGTTGCCGGAGGGCGTTGCCCGCCTTCGCCTTCGAGCGGGCCTCCAGCCAGTTGCCGACGGTGATGAACCACAGGATGAACGCCACCGCCTCGAAGTACAGGCCGGCGTCGACCGTCAGCAGGCCGAGTAACGCGACCGTGCTGTAGACGTAGGCGACGGAGGTGCCCATCGTCACGAGGGTGTCCATGTTCGCCTGGCGGTTGTTCGTCCAGGCGCGCCAGGCGCCGACGAGGAACTCCTTGCCCAGCGTCGCCATCAGCGCGGTCGCCAGCGCGAACTCGACCCAGCCGAGGTCCAGGCCCAGCACCGCCTCCGGGAGGAACCCGTCGACGAACATGTCGACCATCACCAGCAGGAACGGCGCGGTCAGGACGCCGCCCCCGAGGACGAGGCGGCGCTGCTTGTTAACCTCGCGGTCGATGGCGCGCTCGCCGGTCTCCTCGTCCTCGTCGGACTCCCTGGCCGGTTCGTAACCCGCCTCCTCGATTGCGTCGTCGACCGCCGACAGGCCGGTGACCGACGGGTCGTAGGTGATCGTCGCCTCGTCGGTGGCGAAGTTCGCGGACGCCTCGACCACGCCCGGGACGCCCTCGGCGGCCGTCTCGACGGACTCCGAGCAGGTGGCACACGACATCCCGCCGACCTCGACGGTCACCGTCTCGGTCCTCGGTTCGTAGCCGGCCTCCTCGATGGCCTCGTGGATCGCCGCCGTCGAGACCCGCTCGGGGTCGAACTCGACGGTCACCTCGTCTGTGGCGAAGTTGGCACTCCCCGAGTCGACCCCGTCGAGGTCGTCCAGGGCCTCCTCGATGTTCGACGCGCACGTCGCACAGGACATTCCCGACACGTCGAGCGTTATTCGTTCCATCTGTCGTATCCTACGCACTCCTACTTCAAGCGGTTTGCCCCTCAGGGATCGTAAACCGGCGCTGTATATACCTTGGATTCGAAGGTGGCTTGCCGGTCGGGGGTTCGCCGTCGATTGGGACGACGCCGTCCCGGTTCCGCGTCGTTTTCCCTTCGAGGCGGCGGTATCAGGTGTTTTCGCGCTCCGAGGCCGTCGCGGTTTCCCTTATATACTCTCGCGTGGTACGTAACTCGGCGTCCAAGCCGCCTTACTTTCGAAAATCCAGCGTCGATTCGTTTCCGACGTCGAATCGCCGTCAGGACCCGTCCCGGTCGTGGTCGCTCGCGTTCGGTCCGCCCACTCCCTGATTTCCTCGGCGTCGGTCGTGGTGTGCCACTCGCCGGCGTCGTTCGAGGAATGGGGTCGCTAGTGGATTGTGGTGTTTGGCGGTTTGGTCGATTTTCGGGCGGTGTCTCGGTTCGGCTTCGGGTCGGTGCAGGATGTCGGACTCTCTCTGTCCGGTAGCGTGGACAGCAACAGCCAGAAAGCCCCCGCGGGCTCGACTTCCGGGCCTCGCTGCGGTCCTCAGTCGCTTCGCTCCTTCCGGTCCTTACGTCGGCCGGGTGCGTCGAGCCCGCGGCCCCTTTCAGTCCCACCCGACAGCTCGGCTCGACCACCAGCCTCCCCAACCGACTGCGTTACTCAATCGCGCTCTCCGAGCGCTTCTTGCGTTACTCGTCCACCGGGAGAACGAGTTCTCCCGAGCCCCCGCTCGTTTCACTCGCGGGGACCTCGCGCGGTGGTGGCGGCTGGCGAGACGGTCCTGCTCGCTTCGCTGCGCGGGCTGCGCCTGGCGGAGCGTCGCTCTCGTTGGCCTTCGCAGGCTCAAAGTCAGCGCCTTCGAGCGGTTTTCCGGGCCGAACGTGACTCTCTATGGCCACAAGCTTTAAGTAGGGTAATGCCATACGTTGGGATCCGAACCGGGGCGCCGGTCTTCTTCAGGCCGCTTCCTGCCGGTAGCCCCCGCCGTCCACCCCCGAGGTGAACGAGCCATGACAGAGACACGTATACGAAATAGCGAGGAAGGCACCCGAGTAAACGCCCGGGAAGCCGAGAGCGAATCCTGCCAGCGAGAGCGGGAGGACGTCTGCCCGGAGTGCGGTGGCTCCGTGGTCAGCGACGAGGAGCGCGGCGAGACGGTCTGTGCGGAGTGCGGCCTGGTCGTCGAGGAGGACGAGGTCGACCGCGGTCCCGAGTGGCGGGCGTTCGACGCCAGCGAGCGCGACCAGAAGAGCCGGGTCGGCGCGCCCACTACGAAGATGATGCACGACAAGGGGCTGTCGACCAACATCGGCTGGCAGGACAAGGACGCTTACGGCAACACGCTGTCGTCCAGCCAGCGCCAGAAGATGCAGCGCCTGCGCACGTGGGACGAGCGGTTCCGTACCCGCGACTCCCGCGAGCGCAACCTCAAGCAGGCGCTCGGGGAGATCGAGCGCATGGGCAGCGCCCTCGGCCTCGGCGAGAGCGTCCGCGAGACGGCGTCGGTCATCTACCGCCGCGCGCTCAACGGGGACCTGCTGCCGGGCCGCTCCATCGAGGGCGTCGCCTCCGCGGCCGTCTACGCCGCCGCGCGGCAGGCGGGCGTCCCCCGGAGCATCGACGAGGTCGTCAACGTCAGCCGGATCGAGGAGATGGAGTTCAAGCGGACCTACCGCTACGTCGTCCGCGAACTCAGCCTGGAGATCGAACCCGCCGACCCCGGGAGCTACGTCCCCCGGTTCGTCTCGGAACTGGGCCTCTCCGAGGAGGTCGAGCGCCAGGCCCGGGAACTGCTGGAGAACGGCAAGGAGGCCAACGTCCACGTCGGCAAGAACCCGGTCGGCCTCGCGGCCGCCGCCGTCTACGCGGCCGGCCTGCTCTCCAACGAGCAGGTCACCCAGGCCGAGGTCAGCGACGTCGCCGATGTCTCCGAGGTCACCATCCGCAACCGCTACCAGGAACTGCTGGAAGTCCAGAACGACGTCCGCGCGCTCTGATCGCCCGGTTCAGTCCATCCGCTGGACGTCGGCCCCGGGGGCGTTTTTCATCACGCTTCGCAGCCCCTTCTCCGCGTTCCGGCGCGTCGTGTACCCCTCCCCTGAGTCGGCGATGACGTTGCTGTTGTGGTGAACGAGCCGCCACCGCCACCCTGTATTCGTCGTGGTACGAGGGAGGGGTCAAGCGTCACGACGTCTCGGACCCGGCGAACCCCGTCCAGGAGGCGTGGTGGCGCCGGCCGAACGTCGCCTCCTTCTGGACGGCCAGGGTGCTGGAACCTGGCGAGTCCTTCGTCGCCAGCTCGCGCGGCCCGGGCTTCGACGACGCGGGACTGTACGTCTTCCCGGACGAAGCCGGCCGCTCCGTCGCGCCCTACGAAGACGAGAACACGCCGGCCGGAACCCCGACGCCTGGAGGAGGCGGAACTCCGACGCCAGACGCGACGCCGGGGGGAACGACCGGCGGGGAGACGCCCGGCGTCACGCCCACGGAGGAGGAATCGACGCCGGGGTTCGGCCCGCTGGCGGCGACGTCGGCGCTCGGGACGGGGGCGTGACTGGCGCTCCGCCGGTGGGCGTCGGAGAACTGAGCGTCGAAACGTCCGCGCTTACTCGGGGGCGTCTTCGATCAGCACGACGGCCTCGCCCTCGACGACCGTCTCGCCGTCCGCGAGGACGTCGGTCGTCAGGCGGAAGCGGCCGCCGCCGAGGTCCTCGACGACCTCGCAGACCGCGGTGGTGGCCTGGCCGGGTTCGACCGGCCCGAGGAACGACGACTCCTGGGAAAGGTAGACGACCACGCCGGGCAGCCGCGCGAGCGCGGCGCTGATGATGCCCGAGACGAGGGTGCCGTGGACGATGGTCCCGCCGAACCGGGATTCCTCGGCGTACTCCTCGTCGAGGTGGAGGCGGTTGGTGTCACCGCTCGCGGCCGCGAACGCGCGCACCTCGTCTTCGACGAGGGTCTTCGAGAACTCCACGACGTCGCCGACCGAGACGGCCTCGGGGTCCGCGAACTCCGTCTCGACGGTCCAGCCGCGCTCGGTGTGGGTGACGCCGGGTGCGCCCTCTTCGATCTCTCGCTCGTCGCCGTCGGCCGCGTCGAACGGTGACACGAGGCTCCGGTTCGCCCGGAGGACCCCGTCGGCCAGGTGGGCAGAGGCGTCGAGCCAGGCACCCAGCAACCCGTGCCCAGGTCGCGCGGCGGCGATGTCTTCCTGATTGCTCATGGAATGTGACACCCCTTCTCACGGAATCCGGGGCAAAAGGAGTTTCGGATTCGATTCGCCCGCCGTCCGTCGATCCTGGCCCGTTCACCCGCCCCGTGGAGCCAACGAGAGTGGATCTAAGGGTCGGAGAGGGGATGAAAAGGATGGAGGACGCGTAAAACGAGCGCTCCCATAGAAAGGTATCAGATGGTAATTGATGGTTCACAGCGGAATCTTTATACTTCCTGGGGTATTATCTGCAGGTACCGGATGACGAACGAGCGCGACGGGCCGTCGTGGCCCCCGGCGATGTGGGCCGACCAGTTGCAGGAGATGAGCGAGGAGGCCGTCGAACAGCAGACCCAGCTGTTCCGGCAGTTCCTCGACGCGTCGACGGGAGGCACGACGTCCTCCCCGTTCGGCCAGCTCGGGGCCATGGGTATGGGTTCCGCCATGTTCAAGACCCGCGTCCAGAGCGGCGGACGCATCTCCATCCCCGACGCCGAGCGGGAAGCGCTCGACATCGAGGAGGGCGACATCGTCCAGACCGTCGTCATTCCAATCAAGCGAAACGAGTAACCATGAGCACCCAACAGAACCCCATCGGTACGATGTTCGAACTCCAGCGTAGCGCCATCGAGAACAGCCAGCGGCTCGTCCACCAGTCCCTGGACGCCCAGACCCGCGGCGCCGAACTGGCCGTCGAGACCATCGAGCGCAGCGACACGGTCCGCGAGCAGGGCGAGGACGTCACGAAGGCGGCGGTGAACGCCTACTTCGACGCACTGGCCACCGCCGTGCCCGGCGACGCGGAGGGCGTCGAGGGCCTGCGGGAGACCGTGCTGGAGCAGTTCGACGTCGTCGGCGAGGTCAACGAGGACGCCTGGGAGGCCGGCAAGGAGTTCGCCCAGCGCAACGCCGAGGCCGTCGAGGAGTTCTCCGAGGAGTACGCGTCGATGGTCGACGACGCCTTCGACGCCTTCCTGCAGACCCACGAGCAGGCCGAGTCCAGCACCCGCCAGGCAGCCGACGTGGTCCAGCAGGGAACCCGGACGGCAACCGAGATCGCCGTCGAGAGCGCCGAGCAGGCCGCCGACGCCGTCGAAGAGTCCGCCGAGTAATCGCCCTTTTTTGACCGGGCACGCCATACATGAACACGATGACCGACAAGACAGGCGACTGGAGCGAGTTCGTCGACGAGATGAACGACTCGTTCGCCCAGGCGATGGAGCAGAACGTCGAGGCCCAGACGGCCTTCGTCGAGTCCTGGTTCGACACCCTGGAGGGGTCGATGGGGGACGGCGACCTCGACGAGAGCATGGAGGGGTACGCCCGCGCCTCCGAGGCGTGGATGGAGGCCGCCCGCGACGGCTTCGAGCGGGCGGGCGACGCCGCCAAAGGCGAGGACGTCGACCTCGAGGAGTTCCGTGACCTCTGGCTGGAGACGGCCAACGAGTCCTTCAAGGAGGTCATGAGTACGCCCGCGTTCGCCGCGGCGGCGGGCCAGACCGTCGAGCAGGCGCTGGAACTCCAGCAGGACGTCGAAGCGGCCGCCCAGGACACCCTCAGGCAACTCGGGTTCGCCACCGACGAGGACGTCCGCGAGGTCGGCGAGCGCCTCGTCGAACTGGAGCGGCGCCAGCACGCCGTCGAGCAGAAGCTCGACCGCGTCCTCGAACACCTGGAGTCATGAGCACGCCGAACCCGTTCACCGCGGTGCTGGACGCCCAGCGCGAGGGGTTCGAGCGCGCGACGGAACTGCTGGAGACCGCCGAGGTCGTCCCCGACCGGGCCGACCGGATGGCCGGCGTCGAGGTCGGCCAGACCCCCAAGGAGGTCGTCTACGAGGAGAACAAGCTCCAGCTGTACCACTACAAGCCCGAGGAGGCCGGGATCGAGCCCGAGGAGACCCACGACGTGCCGATCCTGGTCGTGTACGCGCTGATCAACCGGCCGTACATCCTCGACCTCCAGCCGGACCGCTCGGTGATCCGGACCCTGCTGGAACAGGGCTTCGACGTCTACATGATCGACTGGGGCGAACCGTCCGCGCTGGACCAGCACCTCACCCTCGACGACTACGTCAACCGGTACGTCGACAACTGCGTCGACGTGGTCCGTGAACGCTCGGACCTGGACGCCATCAACGTCCTCGGGTACTGCATGGGCGGGACCATGAGCGTCATGTACGCCGCCCTCAACCCGGAGAAGGTCCGGAACCTTGCGCTGATGGCCGCCGGCCTCTGCTTCCAGGGAACCGGCGGCGTCCTCGAACTGTGGGGCGACGAGGAGCACTACTCCCCCGAGACGGTCGTGGACACGTTCGGCAACCTCCCGGCGGACTTCCTCGACGTCGGCTTCGCGCTGATGGACCCGGTGGACAACTTCCTGACGAAGTACGTCCGCCTGTTCGACAACCTCGAGAACGAGGACTTCGTCGAGAACTTCGCCCGGATGGAGAAGTGGCTGGGCGACGGCATCGACGTCGCCGGTGAGACCTACCGGCAGTTCCTCGAGGACGTCTACCAGGAGAACAAGCTGTACAACAACGAACTGTACCTCAACGGCAAGCACGTCGACCTCGACGAGATCGACGTGCCGGTGTTGCAGATCGTCGGCGAGTACGACCACCTCATCCCGCCGGACGCCTCGACGCCGTTCAACGAGGTGATCCCCAGCGAGGACACGGAGGTCATGAAAATGCGTTCGGGGCACATCGGCCTCTCGGTGTCCTCGTCGTCGCACCGCGAACTCTGGCCGGACGTCTGCGACTGGCTGGCCGAGCGGTCGGTCGTCCCCGAAGACGACTTCGAGCAGGCGGAGGTCGACGCGGCCGCTGCCGCCGACACCGCCGAAGAACTGGTCGAGGGAGCCGAGGAAGAAGCCGAGGAGGAAGTCGTCGGCGAGACGCCGTCCGACCCCCGCGGCGAGACGGCCTCCTCGGCCGACGCCGCCGAGGACCTCGCCGAGGAGTACGACCTCACCGATCTGGAGGGCATCGGCCCGGCCTACGCCGAGCGGTTGCGCGACGCCGGCGTCGAGACGGTGGCGGACCTCGCGGACGCCGACCCGGTCGACCTGGCCGGCGCGACCGGCGTCGGGGAGTCCCGGGTCCGCACCTGGATCCAGCGCGCCGGCGACCTCGGCGCGTAACTCGGACCGAGGGACGTCGCGGTTCCGGATCCGATCTCGCCGTCACGTTTTCGACTCCGCCGGTTTCTCCGGTTCACCTGTCACGTCCAGCGCCTGCCGCGGCGGACGACGCGCCGTCCCGCGGTACGACCCCACAAGGGATTTATACCGACGTTAGCTAGGGGAGCCGAACCGGTGGGGTCCCATGGAACGGAGTGACGCGCTCAGAGAAGCGGCGAAGGTCGTCGAGGTGCTCGAATCGGCGGGCGTCCTCGTCGAAGACGTCTCGGTCAGCGAAACCGGGGACGGCGAGTCCCCGCTCGACCTCCGGCTTCGATTGCCGGATGAACCGCTGGAGCTCTCCGGCGTCGAACGGGGGTCGACGCCGGAGAGTCCCGGCGAACGAACGGTCGACGAGGACGACGAGGAGTCTCCCGTCGAGTGCCCGGTCGCGGGCTGTGCGGAGACGTTCGACTCCGAACACGGCACGAAGATCCACGTGGCTAAGCGCCACGACGACGTGCCCGCCCACCGCGACCCCGAGCGCCTGGCGACCGTCTACGAGCGCCACGACACCTTCGCGGCGATGCGGGAGGCCCTGGACTCGGGCGTCACCGCCCAGACGGTCCGCCGGAACATGATGAAACACGGGATCCACGATCCCAGTGAGGCGAACGACGCCGACGCGATTACCAACGCAGGAACCAGCGACCCGGTAGATGCGAGCGGTGCCGACGAGGGAGCGACCGACCGGAACCGGGCCGACGACGAAAGCGCGGCCGGGAGTGACGCCGGCGAGGGGGCGGAGAGGTCCGACGAGGACGAAGGACTGGAAGTTGCCGACGAGGACGAGGGGCCGGAGGGGACCGACGCGGAGGCCGGTCTCGTCGAGGACCGCAGGGATTCCTCCGGGGACGACCGCCCGGCGGCCACGGACGGCGGCGCCACCACCGCCCCGCTCGACGGTGGGCCGTCGGGGATCGACGGGACCGGCGACGCCGACGGTCCAGACGCGCCGGAGCCGTTCCCCGCGGACGCGGCGGCGGCCCTCGACCTGCCGGGCGGCGTCACGGCGGACGAACTGGTCGCGGTCGTCGCCGACGCCCGGACGCTGTTCGACGTCCAGCGGGCGATGGACCTGGGCCGCCCGGCGACGAAGTCGATGTTGGCCGACCTGGACATGCTGGAATTCGTCCACGGACGGGTGGCAGACGGCGACGAGCGCTGCGAGACGCCGGTGGCCGAGGTCCGGCGGCGACTGCGCGAGCAGGTCGAGTGACGGCGCACGTGTTTTCCCGCCGAAACCTCCGCGTCAGGCCTTAGGCCGTCGAGTCGTTAAGGGAAGTATGTCGGAGGGGGAGGGACTCCAACGGACCCTCGGCTTCTTCGAGGCGACGTCCATCGGGCTGGGGACGATGATCGGTGGCGGCATCTTCATCCTGCCGAGCGTCGCGGCCGCACAGGCCGGCCCGGCCAGCGCGATCTCGTTCGCGCTGGCGGGGCTCATCTCGCTTTTGTCGGCGCTGTCGCACGCCGAACTCGCGACCGCCATGCACGAGGCGGGTGGTGCCTACCAGTACGTCCACCGGGCGCTGGGACCGCTGGCGGGTAGCGTGGTCGGGTGGGGCATGTGGATCGGCCTCGTGTTCGCCTCTGCGTTCTACGCCGTCGGGTTCGCCCAGTACCTGACGTTCTTCTCGGGGCTGGTCCCCGTCGCGGTGGCCGCCGTCGCCCTCGCGCTCGTGCTGACGGCGCTGAACTACTACGGTGGGGGCGAGGCCGGCGAACTACAGGACGTCATCGTGCTCGCGCTGCTGGTCATCATCCTCTCGTTCGTGGGACTCGGCGTCCCGGCCGTGGACGGTGGCAACCTGTCCCCGTTCGCTCCCCAGGGCTGGGCGGCGGTGCTCACGACGACCGGGACGGTGTACGTCGCGCTGATCGGGTTCGGCCTCATCGCCGCCGAGGCCGGCGAGATCAAGCGCCCGGACCGCAACATCCCGTGGTCGATGGTCGTGTCCGTGGTGGTCCCGACCGTCCTCTACGTGGCCGTGATGGTCGTCAGCACGGGCGTGCTCCCCATCGAAGAACTGTCGGGATCGCGCATCCCCGTCGCGGACGTCGCCCGGGCGTACGCCGGCCCGCTGGGCGCACTCGCGATGACGGTCGGTGCGGTGCTGGCGACCATCTCCAGCGCCAACGCCTCCATCCTCTCGGCCGGCCGGGTCACCTACGCGATGGGTGCCGACCGCGTGTTGACCGACCGGTTGCACTCCGTCCACCCCTCGTTCGGGACGCCGTACAGGGCCATCCTGCTGACCGGGGCGGGAATCGCCCTCCTGGTGGTCCTCCGGGTTGGTATCGACGTCCTGGCGGAGGTGGCCAGTTTCATGTTCCTGCTCACCTACGGCCTGGTCCACGTCGCGCTGGTCCGCCTGCGACACGGCGAGATGAGTTACGACCCCGAGTTCACCATTCCCTGGCCGCTGTACCCCGTGGCGCCGGCAGTCGGCGTACTCGCCACGCTGGGAGTGATGGCGGTGATGGATCCGCTGGTCATCTTCGGCGGGGCCACCATCGTCGTCGCGAGCGTCGTCTGGTACTACGTCTACGTGGAGGCAGACCTCGTCCACGAGACGGCGGGGGACTGACCGTGCGAGCGGCGTCTCCCCTGGGTGGTCAGGGCGCCACGAGCAGCGTGTTCAGTGCGTCCGGGACGACAAGCACGTCGCTCCCCGGTTCGACGGCGTCCGCGACCGACTCCCGGGCGTGCATCAGGCACTCCTCGACCACGTCGGGGTGCTGGCTGTTCGTCACGTAGACGTCGTACTCCCGGAGCACCCGCGCGACGACGAACGCCCGCTGGGCGCCCGGTTCGTAGCCCGCCCGCATCTCCTCGTAGAGGGCGTCGGCGTCCGCGGCGTTCCGCAGACGCTCGTAGGACCGTTGCTCGCCCCGGCCCTGGCCCGCGCCCTCGGGGAGTGGCGCGGGGACCACGATGCGACCGCCCTCCTGGAGTGGATCGCCGTCGCCCAGCGCGACGTAGGTCGCCGCCCGACTACCGACAGCGCATCGCGGGCGCTGTCCGCGAGTTCGTGGACCACGGGTCGGTGCTGGCCGGCGGCGACGTCCAGGATCCCCCCGGGTCCGTGGGTGACGTTCAGGCAGAAGTCCGGCCCTGCCAGGTCGCCCGCGCGGTCGAGAAACTCCCGGAAGGGGTTGCCTCGCACGCGACCCAGGCGGACGCCGTCCTGCCCGAGCATCCCGGGGCCGTGGGTGTACCGGATCAGGGGTTCGCCGCCCGCGCCGACGACGACCGTCTTCGCGCCGCCCGAGAAGCCGGCGTACTGGTGGGGTTCGACCATCCCCGTCGAGACCACCAGATCCGCCCCCGCGACGGCGGGGTGGACTTCGACCGGCACGTCGTCGACCCGTCCGACCTCCACGACCGCGTCCGGGTCGTGGTTCACCGCGAGGTCGGCGTGCTCGCCCAGCAGGTCGTCCAGTTCGTCCGCGGTGAGCGGCCGGTGCAGCCCCAGGCCGACGACGACGGTGACGTCCGCGCGGTCGACGCCCGCCGCGGTGAGTTCCTCCAGCAGCAGGTCCAAGAGCACGTCGTCGGGGGTCGCCCGGGTGACGTCGGTGACGACCAGCGCCACCTCGTCGCCCGGGCCGACCCGCCACGACAGCGGCGGTCCCAGGGGGCTGGCGAGCGCCCGTTGCCCGGCCTCGCGGGGGTCCACGGGGTCGCCGCCCGGCGGCTCCGTGACCGTCACCTCCGAGTCGGGCAACGAGACGGTTACGGCCTCGCTCCCCAGCGGCACGTCGACTGCCATGGTCGACGTTCGTGGGCGGCCGGGGAATGGGTGTCGGTCCGGTCGCCCGGACGACACCGCGGCATTCCGGAGGGGTCCGATCCTGCGTCGCTTACCCGTCCACCCGGAACCGAATCCGGTAGGGGAGCGTCCCGCCGTCGTCGTCCGGGAGGCCGATTTCCACCTCGTCGGCGACGACGTACTCGCCAGCGGGGAGGTCCGCCTGGACGTCGAACGCCCGCTCGACGGAATCGCCGGGTCCGACCCTGGTCTGCAGGCCGATGCTCTCGATTGCGGTGATCTCCCGGCCCTCCGTGGAGACGTGGTCGCTCTCCTCGTATGCGTCGCTCCAGAGGAGGTGTCCGGTCCCGGGGTCGTCGACGGGCCGGGCGTGGAGGACGCCGAAGGGCGGCGGCGCCCCGCTCATGACGGTGATCTCCACGTCTGCCTCGTTGTGCAGTGCTAGTCGGAGGCGGGCGCCGCCGTCCAGGTCGGCGTCGGTGAACTCGACGGTCAGCGACGCCGGGAGGGTACCGCGCTTCTCGACGTAGGCCGTGTAGAAGGTCCCGTCGAGGTAGACGTAGCGGTTGGCGTCGAGGGCCTCGATCAGGTTCGCCGGCGCATCGCTGAAGCCGTAGCCGCCGCTGGTTTCACCCGCCTCCCGGACGAGTTCGCGGGTCTCCGTCGTGGGTGACCGCTTCGCGGGAGGCTTCCCGCGAGGCGATTTCACCGTCGACGGCCGACTCCTCGACCGTTTCCGCAGTGATCTCCGTCGACGGGAGGGTGTGAGTCAGTTCGTAGTAGGTCCCGTCCCGCAGGACGTACCTCGTCTCCGCGAGGAACTTCACGAGCCAATCGGGGGGTCCTCGACAGCGTAGCCCCCGTCGATGGCGTCCGCTACGAGCGACTGCTCGCGGTCGTCGAACTCCGCCGTCTCCGGGACCTGCCCGCCGGGCGAGTTCCCGAGGTCGTTCAGCCTGATGGCGTACGTGAACGTCTGGACGGACTCGACGGCGACGGCCTGGCCGGGGTCGCCCGTCGTGGTCGGCGTCCCGTCGGCGGCGGGTGACTCGGTCGATCCCGACTGGTCGAGACACCCGGCCGCTGCGACGGACGCGCCAGCGAGGAGGTGGAGGGCCTGGCGGCGTTTCATACCCGCGCGATCGGCTGGATCGAACTAAAACGTGCGGGAGGCTCAAACGGCCGTTTCGGTCACGAACCCCGTCTGGGACTGGCGGCCGCGGTCACAGTCTGGCCAGGTAGTCGTCCATCCCCTCGTAGGCGAGCGCGTCCCAGTCGTGGTCGTCGTCGTGGACGCCGCTGACGTGCGCGGAAACCGAGGCCGGCACGTTCCGGTAGTCACACCCCCGGACGGGACAGGGGACTTCCTCGTCCGCGCCGGCTCCCACACGGACGTCTTCGCTCGACGCGCCACGGTCACCCCCGCCCGACCCGTCCCGGACCCCGGTCAACTCTGCAGCGACCTCCTCGACCGCATCCGCGTCGACGTCGACCCGGCGGACGTACTCCGTCTCGCTGACCTCGTAGAACGCCGACTCGTCGAGTCTGGCCTCCTCGACGAGTTCCTCGACGGCGTCCTCGTCGACCTGCTCGGTGAGGACGGCCTCCCGCGAGAAGCCGTTGCGCTCGACGGCGGCGAGGACCTCCGATTCGTCCCGCAACGAACGCCGGGTCCGACTGGCGCCGGCGACGGTCCCCATCTCGCCCGAAATCTGCTGGCCGTCGGCGACGCGGTCCGCGAGGGCGTCCCGGGTCTCCGTCCGGAGGTCGCCGACCCGGCTCTCGATCTCGGAGAGGAGCGCGTAGAGGTCGGCGAGGCGGTCGGCCGAGAACGAGTCCAGGGCCGGCGCGTCGGCCGCGTCCAGGTCCGCGAGGTAGGCGACGCTGGCCGCCTCCACGCCGGAGCGGTCCGCCGGGTCGTCGGGTATCCCGCTTGCGTCGTCGGTCACCGTCTGCTCGTCTGCCGTCGCCCGCCCGCCCGTCGACTCGGCCCCCGACTCGGCGCGCGAACTGCCCGCGCTCGTCGACCCGGCGTCGTGGGAGCGACTCCCGCCGTCAGACGGGTTCGGTCGGCCGTCGCGGTCAACCCCCGCCGACCCCGGTTGCGGATCTGCACCTGGGTCGGTCGCGTCCTCGACGGGTGCCGCCGTGGCCGCGCTGCCGTCTTCGGTCCGGCGGAGGTCCGCCAGCGAGAGGTACCACCCCAGCGGCGTCCGGTCGAGTTGCTCCCGCAGCGCCGACCGCTGGCGGTCACCGAACCGACTGCCCCGGAGGTAGTCAGCGATGGCCCGCGCCTGCTCGTCGGTCATGCCCCGGGCACTGGTGGGTTCGGCGACGTCGTTCCCGGCCTCGACGATCCGGCCGGGACTGCCGGGAAGCCAGGCGTCGCCGGCGTACACCAGCGTCCGGACGAACTCGACCGGGAGGTGGTCGCCCGCCTCGCACCCCAGTTCCTCGCGGACGAGCGTCTCGCCCTCGGCCCCGAGGGCGAACCGGTATCGCCCGGACTCCAGCGGGGCGGCCACCATCCAGTCGCCGTCCTCGCGGACGAGCGTCGGTCGCTTCGCCATGTCCTGACTCGTACTCGCGCGTCACGGTATTTGGACGTATCGACGGCCCCGACGCCGCGTCGACTTCCGCAGTCGGTGCCGTTTTGCCCGCGGGTACCCCAGTCCCGGGCATGCGAGCGCTCGTCATCGGCGGCACCCGCTTCATCGGCCGCCACCTCGTGGAGGAACTGCTGGCCAACGACTACGAGGTCACCATCTTCAACCGGGGGAACCACGACAACCCCTTCGCCGACGACGACCGCGTCCGCCACGTCGAGGGCGACCGCAAGAACGAGGGTGCCCTCGAAGCGGCCTCGACGGAGGTCGACCCCGACCACGTCTACGACGTCGTCGCCTATAAGCCGAGAGACGTCCGCGCGGCGACGGAGATCTTCGCGGACGTCGACGCCTACGTCTACGTCTCCAGCGGCGGCGCCTACGGCGCGGAACACGTCCCGAAGCGAGAGGCCGTGACGCCGCTGCAGGAGTGTACCACCGGGCAGGCGACCGAGGACTCCGCTGAGACCTACGGTAACCGCAAGGCCGAGGGCGACCGCGCGGTGTTCGCGGCCGCCGAACGCGGCGTGAACGCGATGAGCGTCCGGCCGACGGTCGTCTACGGCCCCCACGACTACACGGAGCGCCTGGACTACTGGATCGACCGCGTGAACGAACACGACCGCGTCGTGATCCCCGGCGACGGCGACCTGCTCTGGCACCGCGTCTACGTGGAGGACGTCGCCGCAGCGATGCGCATCGTCGCCGAGGCAGGGACGGCCGGCGAGGCGTACAACGTCGGGGATCGGCGCTTGGTTACCCACGCGGAACTGGTCAACCGCCTCGCGGCCACCCTGGACACGGACGTCGAGGGCGTCACCGCCAGCGAGCGCGAACTCGCGGCCGGCGACCTCGTCCCGGGGGACTTCCCGCTGTACCGCGAGCACCCCCACGTCCTGGCGACGAGCAAACTGGCGTCGCTGGGCTGGGAGTCGACGCCGCTGTCGACGGCCATCGAGCGCACCGTCGAAGAACACCTCGACAGCGACCGTGACGGTCGGGAACTCGGTCCGGACCGCGAGGACGAACAGCGGGTGCTCGAGGTCCTCGACACGCTGTGACCGGACCGGACGCGCCGTCGGCGTCGCTGGGCGCGTTCTGTCGGGAGGTAAGGGGTGCGGACCGGGTTGCAACCCGAAAACCGATGGGGTGGGGAAGTTGGGGGGGGGTGTCGGTCGGTACCAGGTCGCCGACCGGTTCATTATTGTACGGGCCTGTTGATAAAAATTTCGGATCTGATTGATTACACTTTCGTCCGGCGGTTTCGCCGATCCGAGGGGACAGACCCTTGTGAGGGGGGAAGCAACGGACTGGCATGTTCGAGAAGTCGACGTGGATCCGGTTGCCCCGGAACGTGGTCGTGGGCCACGACGCCCTCGACCGGACCGCCGAGGTGGTCCAGGACATCCACCTGGACGGCAAACCGCTGCTGGTGACGAGTCCGACGCCGCGGGAGGTCGCCGGCGAGCGGGTGATCGAGCAACTGTCGGCGGTCGGGCCGGTGCCCGAGACCATCGAGGTAGAGACGGCGAGTTTCGACGCGGTCCAGCGCGTGATCGACGAGGCCCGCGCGGTCGAGTCCGACTACCTGCTCGGGGTCGGCGGCGGCAAGGCAATCGACCTGGCCAAGTCCGCCAGCGACGAACTCGACCAGCCGTTCGTCTCCGTGCCGACCGCCGCCAGCCACGACGGCATCGTCAGCGGCCGTTCGTCCATCCCGGAGGGCGACACGCGCCACAGCGTCGCCGCCGAACCGCCGGTCGCCGTCGTCGCGGACACGGGCGTGCTCGCGGACGCCCCCTGGGAACTGACGACGGCGGGCTGTGCGGACATCATCTCCAACTACACCGCGGTCGCCGACTGGCGACTGGCCCAGCGCCTGAAGAACGTCGAGTTCTCGGAGTACGCCGCCGCCCTCTCGGAGATGACCGCGGAGATGCTGGTCGACAACGCCGAGTCTATCCGGCCGGGGCTGGAGGAGTCCGCCTGGGCGGTGGTGAAGGCATTGGTCTCCTCCGGCGTGGCGATGTCCATCGCGGGGTCGTCCCGGCCGGCCAGCGGCGCCGAACACCTCTTCTCGCACCAGCTAGACCGCATCGCACCGGGCAAGGCCCTGCACGGCCACCAGGTCGGCGTCGGGTCCATCGTCACCGCGTACTTCCACGGCGGCGACCGTGGCTTCTGGCGGGAAATCCGGGCCGCCCTGGAGAGCATCGACGCCCCGACGACCGCGGACGAACTCGGTGTCTCCGACGAGGAGGTCGTCGAGGCGCTGACCACGGCCCACGAGATCCGGGACCGCTACACCGTCCTCGGGGACGGCGTCAGCGAGGACGCCGCCATCGAGACCCTCACCAAGACCGGCGTCATCTGATTTCCCGCTCCGGACTGTCAGTCAGCCGGGATCGGTAATTCCGACAGAGGGTCGTACAGCAACTCGTCCGGTCGCTCGTCGAACCAGCGAGCGGCGGCGATCTCGCCCTCCCGGGGACGGACCTCGCCGCCCGCGTACTCGGCGTGGAACACGAGCACCAGCCCGTGCAGCGGCGGTCGGTCGCGCTCGGCGTCGACGATTTCGACCTGCTGGGCCAGCCCCACGCTCCCGAGGTCGACCGTCACGCCCGTTTCTTCGCGGACTTCCCGGCGGGCCGTCACCGCCAGCGTCTCACCGGGTTCGTGTTTGCCCGACGGCTCCTGCCAGGCGTCGTAGCCCTCGCGCTGGACCAGTAGCACCGCGCCGTCGTCGTTCCGGACCCAGGCGCCGGCGCCGCCGACGGTGCCCGCCTCGAACCGCTCGACGGTCCGGTCGTAGTCGTCGGGGTCGACCTGCCAGCGGTCCTCGACGGTCCACTCGACGCCGAACTCGTCGTCGAGGTCGGCCAGCGCCCGGCGGACGCGTTCGCGGGAGCGCTCCCCGAGTCCCATGGAGGAAGCGAGCGTGGCGGCCCGAAAGCAGGTTCCGTCGACGGCAGGCGTTGCCGGCAGTTCACCCGATCTCGGCGGTCCGGAACCGCCAGTAGCCCAGCGCCAGGGGGACGGCGATCCACAGGGCCATGAGGACGACCATGAACCACCCTTCGAGGTAGAACGGGTCGTCCGGACGGGGTGCCGCACCGACCGTCGCCAGGATGTCGGTCGGCATCACCAGTTGCATCGAGTTCAGGTACGCTCCCGTCGGACTGATCGAGTAGAGGAACTCGAGCAGGTTCTCGTAGTCCGCGGGGTCGGCACCGAGTTTGTCGAGCACGAACGACAGCATCTGGACCGGCCCCACCGGGAGGAAGTTCCAGACGATGTTGAACACGAAGAAGAAGCCGATGGCGCCGCCTATCGCCCGCGAGCGCGTCGACGTCGACGCGGAGATGGCCAGCGCGACCGACACGTACGCCACCGCGTACAGCAACGTCAGGACGACGAACATGACGAAGTCCCCGACGGCGAGTTCCATCGAGGGGACGAGCACCTCGGCCGCCGCCGTTCCGACGACGAACGACAGCAGCAGTCCCGCCGCGACGACCCCGCTACGGGCAAGCAACTTCCCGAGGACGACGTCCGCCCGCGTCACCGGGGCTCCGAGGGTGAACTTGATCCGTCCCGACTCGCGTTCGCCGGCGAGCGCGAGGTACGCCGCGACCAGCGCGATCAGCGGCACGACCAGCGCCCCGCCGACGCCCGCGAGCCCCCACAGCACCCTGTGGAAGTTGGGATCCGACGACCCGCTCTGCCCGTAGAAGAACAGTAGCATGAACAGCGTGTACAGCGCCGCCGGTGTCCAGACGAGTTTCGCCCGACGGACGTCGAGGAAGTCCCGCCGGGCCACTGCGAACGCCTTCATGCAGTCACCCCCGTCTCGACGGGGTCGCCGCCGTCACCCCGGCCGTTGCCGGTGTAACGGTTGAACAGTTCTTCCAGGGAGGTCTCCTCGGAGACGATGTCCGTGACCGTCGTTCGATCGTCGAGCGCGCGGACGACGTCGACCTTCACCGTCGGGTCCTCGCAGACGGCGGTGACCGTCCCTTCCCCGACGGTGACCTCGCGGACACCGTCGAGGTCTCCCAGACCCAGTGGCTCGGGAACGTCGGCCACGTCGACTTCGACGACCGACGTCCCGCCCGACTCCTCCCTCAGGTTCTCGATGGTGTCCATCTCGACGAGCGATCCGTCGTGGAGGATGCCGACCCGGTCGCAGACTGCGCCGACCTGTCCCAGGAGGTGACTGGAGAAAAACACCGTCGTGCCGTCCTGGGCCTGCTCGCGGATGAGTTCCCGCATCTCCTGCATCCCGGTTGGATCCAGCCCCGAGGAGGGCTCGTCGAGGATCAACAGGTCGGGGTCGCCGACGAGCGCCATCGCCAGCGCCAGTCGCTGGCGCATTCCCTTCGAGAAACCGCCGGCTTGCCGGTCGGCCGCCTCCGGGATGCCGACCGCATCCAGCAAGGCGTCCACGTCGTCGTCGGTCCCCTTCGTGTCCTTGACCCACTCGACGTGCTCGCGGGCCGTCAGCCGTTCGAACACCTCGTATCCCTCGGGCAGGATGCCCACCCGCTCCCGGAGGCGGGTCGCCTCCGTCCGTGCGTCCATGCCGAGCACCTCGGCGGTGCCAGCGGTCGGTTCCACGAACCCCAGCAACATGTTGATCGTCGTCGACTTGCCGGCGCCGTTCGGGCCGAGGAAGCCGAACACCTCCCCCTCCTCGACGACCAGGTCCAGGTCGTCGACGGCCACGACTCCGGCCTCCCCGGAGCCGTACCGTTTGGTAAGGCCGTCCATCTCGATTGCGACCATGGATGAAACACAGAATATGCTGGTATTAAAACTTTATATTACCGATAAGTACTGGGGTGTAATCGGAGGGCCGACGTGCCGGGGACCGGGAGCGTAGTCGGGCGGATCGCTACCCCAGGTCGGCGTCGCGGAACCGGAGGTAGCCCAGGGCGGCCGGGACGACGCCCCAGGCCAGCAGGACGACGACCAGCACCCATTCGGAGAGGTAGAAGGGCAGTTCCCCGGCCACGCGGTTGGCGAGTTCGAGTTGCTCGGGCGTGGCCCCCGCGGTGTCCTCGACGGGGAGCAGGACCGGCGACCCGATGGAAATTTCGAAGATGGAGTCCGCCAGCGCCCGGAACGCCTCGATGGGGCTGAGTCGTTTCAGCAGGAAGTACCAGGCCTCGACCTGGATTCCCGGCCGGGTGCCGTTGAGGACGTAGTAGACGCCGGCGGCGATGGGTTCCCAGAACATCAAAAAGAGGAGGTAGATGCCGATGACGGCGGCCATCGCCTTCCCCCGGGTGGCGCTGGCGGCGGAGATGCCGACCCCGAGGCCGGTGAACGCGAGGCCGAACAGCAGGACGCTGGCGAACAGGCCGAGGGTCGCCCCCGCCTCGGGGACGCCGTAGACGACGACGGCCAGCCCGAGCGTGACGACTAGACCGACCAGCAGCGCCGACCCGATGACCACCGCGCGGCCGACGAGCTTGCCGGCGACCACGTCGAACCGGGTGAAGGGGTAGCTCAGCAGGACGCGGATGCTCCCCGAGCGGCGCTCGCCGACGACGGACATGTAGGCCGCGATCAGCGCGACCAGCGGGACGAACAACTGGGCGAGTTCCGCGACGAACGCCAGGCCCATCTCGGCCTCTACCTCCACGTCCGAGGGGAACGCCGCGCCCGCGACGAGCAACAGCAGGCCCATGAACGATACGAACACGCCGACGACGCCCCAGACCATCTTCGAGCGGACGGCGTCCGCGAAGTCCTTGCGGGCGACGTCGCGCCAGGTGGTCGTCACGTCGACACCTCCTCTCTCGTGGTGGCGCGGTCCCCGACGTCCATCTCGTCGGTCGTGTAGGCGGTGAACACGTCCTCCAGGGACGCGCCCTCCGAGTCGACGTCGAGGATCTCCGTGCCCTCGTTGGTCAGGCGGGTGACGACCTTGGCTTTCGCACGCGGGTCGCTACAGGAGACCCGGAGCAGGCCGTCCTCCTGGGAGACCGACTCGACGCCCTCGACGTCGGACACGTCGACGGTCGGCGGTTCGGCGACGCGCAACTTCAACTGCGACCTTGCGCCGACGGCTTCCCGCAGGCCGTCGACGGTGTCGGTCGCAGACGGCTTCGACCTGCCCGAGGATGTGGCTGGAGAAGAACACGGTCGTCCCGCGGTCGGCCTCCTCGCGGACCAGTTCCCGCATCTGGCGGATGCCGTGGGGATCCAGCCCCGAGGAGGGTTCGTCGAGGATCAGCAGGTCGGGGTCGCCGACCAGCGCCATCCCGAGACCGAGGCGCTGTTGCATCCCCTTCGAGTAGTCCGCTACCGGGCGGTCGGCGTCGTCGGGGTCCAGTCCCACCCGGTCGAGCAACGCGTCGGGGTCGTCGTCGGCGTCCTTCCAGTCGACCGCGAACTCCAGGTGGCGCCGTCCCGTGAGCCGTTCGTACAGGCCGAAGCCCTCCGGGAGGACGCCGGTCCGCTCGCGGACGGCCTCGGAGTCGCGGTGGACGTCGTATCCCAGCACCTCGGCGTGGCCGTCGGTCGGCCGGACGAAGTCCAGTAGCATGTTGATCGTCGTGGACTTGCCGGCGCCGTTGGACCCGAGGAAGCCGAACACCTCACCCTCCTCGACGGTCAAATCCAGGTCGTCGACCGCCAGGACCGACTCCCCGAACCGCTTGGTCAGGCCGGTCGTCTCGATTATTGCCATCCTATTCAAAGGTTCGGTCCTCCCGACCAATAAACGGGACCCACGGTTTCACGCGGTGAAGTCCCGACACGCATTTAATAGCCGTTCACGAACACGTTGCTCGTGAGCGAGGAGTGCGGCGTCGAGGAGGTCGCGGCCGTCCTCGAAGACGAGTGTGCGCGCACCATCCTCGCCAGCACGAGCGAACGACCGATGTCAGTCGAGGACCTCGCCGAGCGCTGTGACGCCTCGAAACCGACCATCTACCGCCGGATCGACGACCTCCGGGCCTGCGACATGCTGGCGGCCCGGACCAGGCCCGACGAAGAGGGCCACCACTACGAGGTGTACAGCGCACGTCTCGACCGCGTCACGGTCGAACTGGCCGACGGCGAGTTCGACCTCCACGTCGAACGCACCGAAGACATGTCGGACCGGTTCACGCGCCTGATCGAGGAGATGTAACGATGGCGGTCATGCAACTTTCGGATCCGTCGCTGGCCGAACTCGCGCTGATCGCCAGCGAGTTCGTCACCTTGTTCCTGGGACTGGCGATCTCCTACATCGCCTACCGGGGCTACCGGCGCAACGACAGTCGGCCGATGCTGTTCATCGCGCTGGGGTTCGTGCTGGTCGTCGGAATTCCCGGCGTGCTGGGGGCCCTCTTCGTGTTCGCTGGAATCGGCGACAGGATGGTGGTGGCCGGCGTCACCCAGGTCAGCGAACTCGCCGGCATGGCGAGTATCTTCTACGCGTTGCGGACGACACCCTAGACGTGGTCGTCGAGGAAGTCGACGATGCTCGTGTAGGCCTCGATGCGGTTCTCTAGCTTCGAGAAGCCGTGGCCTTCGTCCTCGAAGACGAGCAGTTCGACGGGGACTCCCTGCTTCTCGGCCTCCTCGGCGATCTGTTCGGCCTCCCCGACGGGCACCCGCGGGTCGTTGGCGCCGTGGGCGACGAACAGCGGCGCCGCGATGTGCTCGACGTTGTTGGTCGGCGATATCTCCTCGAGGAACTCCCGGTCGTCCTCGAGGCTGCCGTACTCGGCCTCCCGGAGTGAGCGCCGCCAGTCGCCGGTGTTCTCGAGGAAGGTGACGAAGTTTGCGATGCCGACGATGTCGACGCCGGCGGCCCACAGGTCCGGGTACTCCGTCAGCGCCGCAAGCACCATGAATCCCCCGTAGGACCCGCCCATGGCGGCGATGCGGTCCTGGTCGACCACCGGATGGTCGTGGAGCCAGTCGACCCCGGCCCGGATGTCCTTTACCGAGTCCATCCGCTTTTCCACGTCGTCGAGGTGCGTGTAGGCCTTGCCGTAGCCGCTGGATCCCCTGACGTTCGGTTCGAAGACCGCGTACCCCCGGTGGAGGAAGTACTGGGTGACCGGCGAGAACGCGGGCCGGCGTTGGCTCTCGGGACCGCCGTGGATGTCGACGACGACCGGCGTCTGGCCCGCCTCGTAGTCCTCGGGCAGCGAGAAGAACGCGGGGATCTCCCGGCCGTCGAACGACTCGAAGTGGACCAGTTCGGTGTCGACGAACGTCTCCCGCGGGATGCCGGCCGTCGGGGCGTTCGTCCACCGGGTCGCCTCGCCGGACTCGACGTCGACGACGTGGACGTTCCCGTTCTCGGTCCGGGAGTTGGTCGTGATCACGAACCGGTCGGCGCCGGGGGCGAAGTCGATGGCGCCCATCACGTCGCCGTCCACGTCGGGGTCCGGGAACGTGTCGTAGGTCGTCTCGCCGGTGAACTCGGCGACGGTCACGTCGGTGTAGCCGTCGACGTTGCGGGTGTAGACGAACCGGCCGCTGTCCTGGTCGACTTCGATGCCGTCGACGTTCCACTCACCGCCGTCCTCGACCGTCTCCATGTCGCCGGTCTCGACGTCGACCCGGGCCAGGTACATGGTGTCGGACCCGTCGTCGGTACAGCAGTAGACCGCATCGCCGTTCGGTCCCCACTCCAGGCTCTGGTATCGGACCTCGCCCTCGTGGGGCGTCAGGTGGCGCAGGTCGCCGCCGGTGGCGTCGAGCACGTACACGTCGTGGTCGAAGTTCGACCGGGCCTCGTGGACGAGCAACTGCTCGTCGTCCGGGCTCCACTCCACCACGGAGATCCACCCGTCGCCCTCGTAGACCATGGTCGCGTCGTCGCCCCGTTCGGTCCGGTGCTGGACGTAGATGTCGAACTCTGCGGGGTTGCGCCGGTTGGAGGCGAACGCGAACCGCTCGCCGTCGCTGGACCATCCGCCCCAGCGATGCTTGGCGTCGGGGTGCTCCGTCAGCGGGGTAATCGTCCCGTCGTCGCCGTCCAGCAGGTAAAACTGCGCGTGCTCGTCGCCGCCCTGGTCCATCCCGAAGACGAGTTCGTCGCGGACGGGCGAGTAGTCCGCGAAGGTCACCCGCTCGTCGTAGAACGTCCGTTGCTCCGGCCAGGCCTGGGGTCCGTCCAGAGTCCACACCTGGTAGACGCCCGTCGTGTCCAGCAAGAACGACACCTGCTCCCCCTCCGGCCCGAACGACGCCGCACGCGCGGTCCGGACGTTGAGGAACCGCTTGAGGTCGTAGGTCATTGTAAAGAAACACCGCGGACGAGATTCAAAATTCTTACTTTTCGTATCAACGAGTTTCGGGTGGATCCCCCGTCACGCTCCGTTCGTCGTCCCGGGTCGCGTGGACGTCGGGTCCCGACGGCGCGTGCTCCCGACGGGGCCAGGTTCGATCACCGCCACCGGCCACGACCGCCGACCCGTCTCCGAACCGAACTCGGGTGGGGCGTTTCCCCCGACAGGCTCGCGATCCAACGGTCGTGCATTTATAATTTTTTATGAGGATATCACATTTGTTACCGGACATGCCTACGTATCCAATCGAACGGCACATGCGGTACAGGGCGCTGAGGGATCCGAAGTTCGGCCATCCGGAGACAGTGCAGCGACACAACGGCGTAGTCGGCGAAGCCGCCATCCCCTTCGGGGGCGGCGACTTCGCCTCGCCCACCAACAGCATTTTGAGCCAACGTCACCACTTGTTCGGTGAAGCGGGAGATCTTCGACAGAGGCATCGACAGTCTCCCGCTTCAACTCCTTTGAACTGACGACTCACCTCGCCGCCGTCTAGTGATTTATCAGATCCTAACGTATTGAAACCTCCGGTAGTGCCGGTTTCGGGGTCCTGGTTTTCCCGGCTACGCCGGGCGTGCCGGCCGCGTTGCAAGTGGGGGATGGGACCTCGGCGATCGATCGAGCCTGGCGGGACTACGAATGGTTTTTACCCCCCCGATTCGTTGCTGGCGCACATGCGCGTCGCCGTGGTGTCGTTGCGGACGCCGGAGGACGACGACACCGCTGCCGCCCGCCGGACGGCACGCACGGCGCGATTGCTGGCCGACCGGGGCCACGACGTCACCGTCTTCTGTTCCCGGTGGTGGGACGGCCACGAACACGAGCGCACGGAGGGCGACGTACGGTACGTCGCCATCACCGAGGACCCCGTGGCGCCCTGGTTGTTCGCGCTCGCGTTGCCCCTGATGCTGTTGCAGTTCGACCCGGACGCCATCCACGTCGCTCACGACCCGCCCGAGCAGGTGCTGGGGGCGAAACTCGGGGGACTGCTCGCACGCGCGCCCGTGGTGGTCGACTGGTACGGCGACCCGAAGCATCCGGGGTCCGAGGCGACGAGACGGCTCTCGGTCCGCTGGCCGGAGAAGGTGATCGTCCCTTCCCGACTCGTCGGGACCTGGGTCCGGGAACTCGGCGCGGACGACGACGCCGTCTCTGTCGTCCCCGAGTCGGTGGACATGTCCCTGGTCAAGAACGCGCCCGTCGAGGGGGACGCCGACGTGGTCTACGCCAGGCGACTGGACGAGGACGCCAACGTCGAGAGCCTTCTCCTGGCGCTGGCGGAACTCCGCGAGCGCGACTGGCAGGCGCTGATCGTCGGGGACGGTCCGGAACGGGACCGCTACGAGCAACAGGCCGCGGACCTCCGCATCGACGACCGCGTGGAGTTCGCCGGGGACCTCCCGCAGATGATCCGTCTGGGCCGCTACCGTTCGGCCCAGGTGTTCGTCCAGACGGCGACGAAGGAGTGTTTCGCCACCGAACTGCTGTGGGCGATGGCCGCCGGGTGCGTCGGGGTCGTCGAGTACCAGGCCGACTCCAGCGCCCACGAACTGATCGAGCACCGCGAGCGCGGCATCCGCACCACCAACGACGTCGAACTCTCCGAGGCCATCGTGGAAGCGAGCCAGCGCCCCGACCTGGACGTCGACGAGTCGTTAGCGGACTACGACCAGGACGTCGTCGTCGGTGAGTTCGTGGAGTGCTACCGCGAGGCCCAGGAGTCGTTCGGCCTGTTCTGAGGACCGGAAGATTCGGATCGAGCGTCCCGTAATTTTATTTGAACGGCCGTCGGCCAACGGTCCATGGCACTCGATAACTATTCACGAGGGCAACGATTCGCGCTCGGGGGCGTGCTGGTCGGCGGCGTGGGTGCGTTCCTCCCCTGGATCGAGGCGTCGGCCTTCGGCTTCTCGCGGTCGATCACGGGCGTCCAGGGCGGCGACGGGTACGTCGTCCTGATCGCCGCGGGGGTGCTGGCCCTGACCGTCGTCGTCGGCGAGTGGGGTCGCAAGAGCAGAATCCTCGGGGGCCTCGCGATCACGGTCGTCGGACTCATGTATGCTCCGATCCCACCCTCGGCATCGAGTTCGATTCGGCGGAACAGCGGGAGATGGCCCGGACGCTGTTGAACCCGGCCTTCAGGCTGTACGTCACGGCGCTGGGCGGGGTCCTCGGCCTCGTCGGCGTCTGGATGGGCCCGGACGAGCAGGCGACTCCCGACCAGTCCCAGCGAGGGCCGCCCTCACAGGGGCACTCTCCCCAGCAGCAACCGCCTCGACGACCATCACAGGAACAACCGCCACAGCAACCGGAGCAGGGACGACAGCCACCACGGCAGGACGAACCGGACGGCCGAGACGGCCAGGACCGGCAACCGGCGGAGCGACGACGACAGGGCCATCGACCGGACGAACGACGACGACAGGACGACCGACGGTAGTGGTCAGCGGATCAGCGCCGTCGAACGGCAAGCGGCCGCCGCCGCCGGGCGCCACTCCCGCTCTCCGGGCGAGTGCGGTCGAGAAGGGCCAGGACGGGTATATGAATATATGCACATATTCATATATGGGACGAGACGGCCGTCACCCGTCGCGGTCCAGCGAGTCGGGATCGGCGGCAGCCTTCGCCGTCCTGACCGCCGCCACGTTCTCGGCGACGTCGTGGACCCGGATCAGGTCGGCGCCCGCCTGGGCCGCCAGCGCGGTCCCGGCGACCGTCCCGTGGGGGGCGTCGCCGGGCGCCTCCCCGACGAGACTGAACATCGACTTGTGGGAGTGCCCGACCATGATCGGACACCCGAGCGCGCGCAACTCCCCGAGGCGGCCCAGCAACTCGAAGTTCTCCGCGGGGGTCTTGCCGAACCCAAGGCCCGGGTCGACGATCACCTGCTCGCGGTCCAGGCCGGCCTTCTCCGCCAGCAGGACCCGTTCGCGCAACTGGTCGATCACGTCCTCCACGACGTCGTCGTAGTGGACCTCGGCGCCGGGGTCGACCGGCGCGTTCACGCTGTGCATGACGAGGATAGGAACGTCGTACTCGGCCGCGAGAAAGCGCATCTCGGGGTCCTCCAGGCCGGAGACGTCGTTCAGCAGGTCGGCGCCCGCGTCCAGGGCCGCGCGGGCCACTTCCGACTTGCGGGTGTCGACCGAGATGGTCACGTCCAGGTCGGCCAGGCGCTCGATCACGGGGACGACGCGGTCGATCTCGTCCTCAACGGGGACGGGGTCGGCGCCGGGCCGGGTGCTCTCGCCGCCCACGTCGACGACGTCGGCGCCGGCCTCGGCCATCGCCTCCGCCCGGGCGACGGCGTCCTCGACGGCCTCGTAGCGGCCGCCGTCGTGGAAACTGTCCGGCGTGACGTTCAGGATGCCCATCACGGCCGTCCCCGCCTCCCAGGGGTAGCCCCGGCCACCGGAGCGCGCGGCGTCGGCGTCCAGCGCCTCGCGGATCTCCCGGCCCAGCACGCCCAGGCCGTGTGGCTCCGCTCCCAGCGACCCCGTCAGTCGCTCGAACTCCGCGACCGTCCCCATCAGCAACACGTCCGTCGATTCGGGTGGTCGCTGGACGCCGGTGACGGCGCACTCGCCGCCGACCGACGGGAACACCGACTCGAGGACCCTGGCCTCTCGGGGGCGGACCCGCGCCTTCAGGACGCGGTGGACGGCGCTCCCCCGGAGCCGCGTGACAGACGGGGCGTCGACGTGAGTCCGGGCGAGCGCCTCGTCGGCGTCAGCGAGGTCGGCGATCCGTTTGGGCACCGCACTGGCGGTCCACCGTCTGCGGGCCTCCGCGACGGTGAACAGCGATCCGGTCACCAGCACCAGGTCGTCGGCGTCGGCCCCCGAGATCGCCGCCTCCAGCGCGTCTGGCACCGCGGACACGGTTTCGACCCGGTCGGCGCCCTCCCGGCGGAACGCCTCCGCCACGACCGTCTCGTCCTCGGCGCGGTCGACGTCCGGGCGGCAGGCGACGACCCGGGAAAGCGGCGGGAGCGCGGCGGCGATGCCGCGGTGGTCCTTGTCGTGCATGATCCCCGCGACGACGCGGAGGCCATCGTAGTCGAACTCCGCCAGCACGCCCGCGAGGCCCTCGGCCGCCCCGGGGTTGTGCGCGCCGTCGAGGACGACCAGCGGGTCCTGCTCCATCACCTCGAACCGGCCCGGCCAGTAGGCCTTCCGGAGGCCCCGCGCCAGGGTCGATTCGGGGAGGTCGGCGCCGACCTCGGCGGCGACCTGGCGGGCCAGCGTCGCGGCGATGCCGGCGTTGGTGGCCTGGAACTCTCCGAGGAGGGGGATCGACGTCTCGACTCCCCAGTCGTGGCCGGAAAGCGAGACGGCCGCCTCGGTGTGGTTCGTCCGACCGCCGTACCCGGCGGTCACGTCGGCGTCCTCGCCGCCGACCGTGACGACGTCACCGGCCACCTCGCGGACTGCGTCCAGCGCCTCGCCGGTCGCGCCGGTCACCAGCGGCGCGTCCGCGGGCGCGACGTGTGCCTTGTCGGTGGCGATCCCCTCGATGGTCTCTCCGATGATGCCCGTGTGTTCTAGCGTGACGCTGGTGACGGCGCTGGCGACGGGGTCGACGACGCTGGTGGCGTCGTACTTGCCGCCGATGCCGACCTCCAGCACGGCGACGTCGACCGATTCGCGGCCGAAGTGCCACAGCGCCATCGCGGTGACGGTCTCGAAGAACGTCGGCGCGACGCCGTCGGCGGCGCGGTCGGTGACGTGCTCACGGACCGCCTCCACGAAGTCGACGACCGCGGACTCGGGGATCTTCCGGCCGTCGACCCGGACGCGCTCGCGGAGGTCGTCGAGGTGCGGCGAGGTGTACAGGCCGACCGAGAGGCCGGCCTCCCGCAGGGTCGCCTCGACCATCCGGGCGGTGCTGCCCTTGCCGTTGGACCCGGCTACCTGGACGCAGGTGACCCAATCGTGGGGGTCGCCGAGCGACGAGAGGACCTCCGCGGTCGACTCCGTCCCGGGTTTCGGCCGGAACCGCCGCAGGTCCAGCAGGAAGTTCGCGGCGTCGCTGTAGTCCATGTTCGGTCCACTGGTGCCCGCCGCATTAGCCTGTCGGAGATGGCACCGGGGCGCCGACGAAGAGGTCGACGGCCATCGCGGCCAGACCCATGAGGACGAACGAGACGTCCCACGAGAAGCTCAGGTAGAAGCACCGTTCGGGTTCCGGCCGGGCGAGGAAGTGCGTGATGATGGCGGTGTACACCAGCACCGGCACCGTCGCCCAGACCACGAGCGGTTCCGCGACGACGCTGGTGAGATACAGCAGGAGCCCAAGCGAGACGACCTCGCAGAGGTACATCGCCCGGCGGGTCCCGGAGTAACCCCATGGCGGTGGGGAACGAACTGACGTCGGCGGCCGAATCGCCCTGGACGTCGGGCACGTTGGCCACCTCGACGGAGTGGATCGAGCACGAACCGTGCACCGACGAGGCCGCCGTCGAACGGTACTACCGGCGGGCGGGCGCGCTGACCGGCATCGCCTACCTGCTGGAGTTCACCGACTGCCAGTTCGAGAACCTGCTTGTCGCGGGGGAACACCCGGTGCTGGTCGACGCCGAAACGGTCATGCACCCGTTCGTCGACAGGGAGCGGCGACCAGCACGGACCGGACTCGCCACGCTGATGGACGACAGCGTCCTCCTGACGTCGTTGCTCCCCTTCGGCATCCGCGGGACCTACGACGACGACCGGAGCGACCTGACCCGTGCGGTCGCCGGCTTCAGTCGGTCCGCCGAACAGTTCGAACTCGACGCGTTCACCGTTCCACGGATCACTGCGGTCAACACCGACGTCATGACCGTCGAGGAGACGTCACCGTCGGTCGACCGCGACGAGAACGTCCCCCACGTCGACGGGACCGAACGACCGCCCGGAGAGTACCTCGACGACGTCGTCGACGGCTTCGAGACGACCTACGAGACCGTGCTCGAACTCCGGGACGACGGCCGTCTCCGCGAGTCGGTCGGCATCCCGGACGCCTTCGAATCGACCGTCAACCGCGTGGTCTACCGCCCGACGATGCAGTACGCCCGGGTCATCGAGTCGCTCTGCTCGCGGGTCTGCCTCCACGACGGCGCCAGGTCCGGCGTCGAGATGGAGGAACTGGCGGTCGCCTTCTTCGACGGCCAGGTGGGCGACCCGAAGCCGTGGCCGTTCTACGAAGCAGAGCGGCGCGCGATCAAACGGCTCGATCCGCCCCGGTTCACCTCGCGGACGCACGG
This sequence comes from Halobacteriales archaeon QS_1_68_20, assembly GCA_003021085.1. GTDB lineage: Archaea > Halobacteriota > Halobacteria > Halobacteriales > PXRE01 > PXRE01. The sequence goes on from PXRE01000015.1 coordinate 153,294, forward strand.
CACGGAAATCGAGCGGGCCGGCGACCCATCGGCGTCAGTGCGGACGAGTCGGGCTTCGAGCGGTCGCTGGCGCGGATCGAGTCCGCCTCGCCGGCGGACATGCGCGAACAGGTCGAACTGCTCCGGGGCGCATTCGGTGCGCGACCCCGGCCGGCGAGCACGGTCGATACGTCACCCGACGTCGGGGACGGTACGGACGAGCGGTTGCGACGGGAGGCGACGGCCCAGTTCGAACGGGTCGTCGCGGGAGCGGTCGAGACCGACGACGACGGGTACCAGTGGTCGTTCGTCTCGCCCGCGGAGGAACCCGGCCAGTTCACCGTCCGGCCCACCGACGAGTCCCTGTACTTCGGCCGGTGTGGCATCGCGTTGCTCGGGGCGGGCCTGTACGAGGTCACCGGAGAGCCCCGCTACCGGTCGTTCGCGCTCCAGACGGTCGCTCCGGTCAGGGAGGCGATCAGTACCGGCACCGCGATACCGTCGGTGTCACACCTCGGCGGGACGCTGGGCGTCGGATCGGTCGCGTACGGCCTGGCGACCGTCGGCGACTTGCTCGGCGACGAGTCGGTCGTTTCCGACGGCGTCCGCGCGGCCGAGTTCCTCACCAGTGACCTGATCGACTCCGACCGGAGCTACGACGTCTCCGACGGTGCGGCCGGGACGATTCTCGGGTTGCTCGGCGCGTACGACCGGCTGGAGTCACCGGAACTGCTGGCGAAGGCAGTCGAGTGTGGCGATCACCTGCTGGATTCCCGGGTCGGGACCGACGGTGGCTTCCGGGTCTGGAAGGGAGCGGACGACCACCCCCCGTTGACGGGATTCTCCCACGGGATGGCCGGAATAGCGTACTCGCTCGGCCGGCTGGCCGACGCCACCGGCGACGACGCCTACCGGGAGGCAGCCATCGAGGCCGTCGAGTACGAGTCCCGGGCCTACGACGAATCGGTCGGCAACTGGGAGGACTATCGCCAGGCCGGGAACCCGTACCCGAACCGGTGGTGTTACGGACGAGCGGGTATCGGACTCGCCCGCCTCGGGATGGCGGAGTACGTCGACGCCGACGTCGTCGAGCGGGGGATCGACCGGGCGGTGTCGGCCGCGTCGGCCGACGAACCGTCCGGGCTGGATCACCTCTGCTGTGGAAACGCCGGCCGTGCGGAGTTCCTGCTGGAAGCGGCCGGCCGACGCGGCCGCTGCGTCGGTGAGGCCGGGCGGTTGCTGCGCTGTCGTCTTCGGGATGGCCCAGACGCGGGCACACGCGGCCGCTGCGTCGGTGAGGCCGGGCGGTTGCTGGGGGCCGTGCTCTCGCGCAAGGAGGAGACGGGTCACTACCGGACGGTCGCGAAGACCGGGGCCGTGCTCCAGCCCACGCTGTACCACGGCGTCTCCGGCATCGCGTACTCGATGCTGCGAGCCACCGCTCCCGACGAACTCCCGTGTCTACCCCTCTGGGAGTGACTCGGGCCCTTCCAGAACGACGGCCTGGCCGGTAACTGGCTGGCGCGTGGTCCCGGAAAAACGTGACTGTCGCCGAGTGCCATCGACGGGAGCTCCCCGACGGTCGCCGGCGGGCCCCGGTCGCCGGTTAGCACCCGCCGGAACAGAGGAACGTACAGGAAATCGAGTAGATGCTGTCTTTCGACGCAACCTCGGCCTCGTCGACCGTGTCGAAGTGGTCGTCGAAGGTCCGCTTGAGTTCGGCACTACCGTAGTCCATGTGCGTTGATGTCGATTACACCATAGCTGATTTAGATGTTAGCAGACTTAAATATATGGGGAAAATTCTAGGATATGTTACCAGTCGTGGGGCCGCGTGTCGCCCGGATAGCGTGTAAAATCGACGGACAGTCCCGCCGCCGGGCTCGGATCAGTCGGCGGTCCGCTCTTCTAACCGGCGGATGCGCTCGGGCACCGGCGGGTGGGTATGGTGGAACCGCTCGTACAGCGGGTGCGAGAAGGGGTTCATCAGGTTCTCGCCGGTGATCCGTTCCAGCGCGTCGATCATCGGCTGGGGGTCGGTCACCTCGGCGGCGAAGTCGTCGGCCTCGCGCTCGAACTGCAACGAGAGCTTGTTGACCAGCGGCGAGGACAGCCTGAACAGCGGCACCGTCCACAGGAACGCCAGCAGGAGACCGGCCTCCGTCGCCCCTGCCGGGACGCCGAACATCGCCAGCAGCCAGTCCTGGCCGAGCAGGAACCAGGCGACGAACAGGCCCGCCGCCATCTGGAGGGTGTCCCCGACCATCCCCTTCCAGATGTGGGCCTTCTTCCAGTGGGCGAGTTCGTGCGCCAGGATGCTCTGGACCTGCGGGAGTTCGAGCTGGTCGATCAGGGTGTCGAACAGGACGACCCGCTTGGTCCGGCCGAACCCGACGAAGTAGGCGTTGGAGTGGCTCGACCGCCGGGAGGCGTCCATCTCGTAAATTTCGTCGCACTCGAAGCTCGCGCGGTCGAACACCTCCTCGACGCCGTCGCGGAGTTCGCCCTCCTCGATGGGTTCGAAGTCGTTGAACAGCGGTGCAATGACCCGGGGGTACACCACCTGGACGACCAGTACGAACGCGACGTAGACGCCGAGGCCGCCGAGCCACCACCACTCGGGGAACGAGAGGACGACCCACAGCAGGGCCGCGCCCATCGCGACGGTCATGGCCGTCGCCACGACGAGTTCGAGGACGAGGTCGCGGACCCACAGGCCGACCGTCTGCTCGTTGAAGTCGAACAGTTCCTCGACGACGAACGTCTCGACGGCCTCGAACGGCAGTGACACGACGACCATCGCCACGCTGATCCCGCCGTAGAGGACCGCCCCACGGGCCAGCGGACCCAGCCCCGTCGATTCCAGCGCCGACACCGCGTCGGCGAACAGCCCCGAGTACAGGACCAGCAGCATCAACCCCAGCAGGACCCACGACCGGAGGGCGTCCAGGCCGGTCCTGGCGCGGTCGTACTCGGCCATCCGTTCGGGGTCGTCGACGCCGAAGCGCTCGCTGACCCACTCGGCGCGCTCGGTCAACACCCGCTCGCCGTACCGGAGGTCGATCACGTCCAGCCAGGTGAAAAAGGCGTTCGTCCCGACGAGCAAGACGAGCAGGAGAACGTGGTACTCGATCATCCTTCGTTGCCGGTTCGAATTCCCGACAATTATACCCGTCGGGTTCGGGCGCTCACGGCCGCGGGAGTCGACCGGCCCGGGACCCATCCCGGTAAAAGGACCGTTGTACCATCCAGAAGACCTATCCCCGACCTCGGCGACCCGACGAACGACGATGAACCGCCGCCGACTGCTCGCCACCGTCGCCGGGGTCGCGGGGAGCGCGGCCGTCTCCGGGTGTCTCTCCGCTCTCACCCCGGCCGCGAAGACCGAGACCGAGCGACCACCGGGCGGGACCGCCGGAACGTGCCCCGCTTACGAGGACGTCACACGGGTCGTCTGCAACGACGAGGTCGGCCCGGCGGCCGCCGGCGCGGTCCTGGACCCGTCCGACCGGGCCGTCGACCCCGACGGGACGATCGAGTTCACGCTTGAGAACAACAGCGACCGAACGCTTTCGACCAACTTCTACGACTGGCGGGTCGACAAGCGGGTCGACGGCGACTGGTACCACGTCGCCCCACAGTTCGTCGCCCAGCCGTTGATGAGCGTCCCGCCCGGGGGATCCCACGCCTGGACCGTCACCGTCGACGACGGACGCGTCGAGTCGGGGGATTCCGTCGACCCGGCGGGCGGGACCGAGGACGTGTCCCTCCGCGCGGTCGGTGGAGGCGAGTACGCCTTCCGCGCCCGCGGGTGGTTCGACGGCGACGACCACGAGCAGGACGTCGCGTTCGCGGCCACGTTCGACGTGGACGCCGACCCGCTGGCGCTGACGCCCACCTCGACAATCGAGCACACCAGATGGGACGGCGACGCGCTGGTCGCGCGCTCGTCCCGCGGCGATCCCGAGGGCGAGTACTCCCGTCTCGGCGCGTACGAACTCCGGCGCGTGGGACCGCCGGTGGACGACCCTCACAGCGTGATCGTCGAGCAGGTCGTCCGGAACGACCAGTTGCGGGACGCCCTCGCGCTCGCCCGCAAACGCGACGCCGACCGCGTCCGACTGGAGGAGTACGACTCGACCACCCCCATCTTCGGGTCGCGGTCCGACCGGGTCTACGAGTTCCGGGAGTCCTTCTATAGGGTGCGGACCCGGGAAGTGAACGAGTGAGTGCGGCGCCGGGCCGATCCGGCTCCGTGACCCCCGACCTGCGAGCGTAATCTTATCCCGGCCCGGGGCGAACCCCGGCACGATGTCAGGAAACCGACAGTCGAGACGTGCCGTCGTCAAGTCGGTCTCCGTGGCCCTGGGACTGCTCGCGCTGTCGTCGACCGCGAGCGCCTACGGGTACGACTACAACGAGGAGCGGTCCGGAGAGGTGGGAGACGCCTTCGAGGGCGAGGCCGCCGTCGACGGTGAGGAATCGCTCGACGGCGAACCCGACGAGGTTCGCACGACAGAGGGCGACTACAACGACGAGCGCCACGACCTCGATTGAGGCGACCCGGCGGACGGACACCGCTCAGTCGTGCCGGAAGGCCCGCTTGCCGGTGAACGCCATCGCCAGGCCGAGGTCGTCGCAGGCCTCGATCACGTCGTCGTCGTTGACCGACCCGCCTGGCTGGACGACGGCCTCGACGCCGGCCTCGGCGGCGGCCTCCACGCCGTCGGGGAACGGGAAGAACGCGTCGCTGGCCATGACCGCGCCGTCGGCGGACTTGCCCTCGGCGTCGCGGTCGGCCTTCTTCGCGGCGAGTTCGACCGCGTCGACCCGGGAAACCTGGCCGGCACCGATGCCGACCGTCTCCGTCCCGGCCGCGAACGCGATGGCGTTGGACTTGACGTGCTTGACGACCTGCCAGGCGAACAGCATCGCCTCGACCTGCTCGTCGGTCGGGTCGCGTTCGGTGACGACCTCCAGGTCCTCGCGGGTGAGGCGCTGGCGGTCCCGTTGCTGGACGAGGCGGCCGCCGACGAGGTGCTTCTCCGCGACGCCGCCAGCGGGGCCGGCTAGATCATCGACGTCCAGCACGCGGAGGTCGTCCTTCTCCCGCAGGACCGCGAGCGCGTCGTCGGTGTACCCCGGCGCGACGACGACTTCCTTGAAGGAGTCGGTGATCGAGTCGGCCGTGATGGTGTCGCACGGACGGTTGAGCGCGACGACGCCGCCGAAGGCGCTCTTGGGGTCGGTCGCCAGCGCGTCGTCGTAGGCCTCGCCGATCGAGTCCGCGACCGCACACCCCGCGGGGTTGGTGTGCTTGATGACCGCGGCGGCCGGGTCTTCGAACTCCCGGACGAGGTTCAGCGCGGCGTCGGCGTCGTTGTAGTTGTTGTACGACAGCGCCTTCGCGCCCTCGTTGCGCTGGGTTGCGCCGACCACCGCGGCAGGACCGTCGACTTCGTCCGCGTAGACGGCGGCGTCCTGGTGGGGGTTCTCGCCGTACCGGAGTTCTCTGACGCGGTCGGCGGTCGCCAGGTATCGCTCCGGGAGGTCACCACCGTCGTCGCCGTCCACGGTGACCGTTCCCGCCGCTCGGTCGACCGTGACGCGACCCTCGGCGAACCACCGGACGGCCCGCGCGTACGCTCGCACGCCCGCGTCGCCCAGTCGCCGGCGGAGGTCGTCCTCGTCCCCGTAGACCGGGACCGGTTCCTGGGTCACGATCGGGAGGGTCCCCTCTTCGCCGGTGACGACGTGAACGGTGCTCCCCGAAACCGAGACGCCGGCCTCCAGCGCCTCCCTCCAGGCACCCGGGCCGGGGAACGCCGGGAGCAACGACGGGTGGACGTCGAGCACCGGTGGTGCGGCGTCGACGAACTCCGCCGTGGGGGTCCGGTCGTCCCCGTCCATGCAGACGAGGTCGACGCCGTGATCGTCGAGGACCGCGAGGACCCGCCGTTCGTGCTCGGTCCAGGTCTCGTCCTCGCCGGGGACGACGACTTCGGTGGGGACGCCCAGCGCCTCGGCTTTCCGGAGGACGGGGGCGTCCGGTTCGTCGGTCACCACGACAGCGAGCGTCGCGCCACCCGGTTCCGACTCGGCCATCTCCACCAGGGCGCGGCCGCGGTCGCTGGTCAGGCCGGCGATCTTCATGTTTGATCTGCCGGCAGCCGCAGGGAAAGGCGTTGCGGTCGAGACGTGGGTGGTATCCAAGTGTGTGGGTGTTTTTGTCCCTATATAGCGAGAATCGACGGACACATATCCACGTACGAGTGTATCGACGACGTTCCTGGACCGCCACAGAAACTCGTGGGAGGGCGCTGGTGCCGAGGAGTCGTCGCAGTCCCCGGCCGGACCGGGAGACGCTCCGGATCGGCGACCGAGGCGGCACGCGCACCGCGTCGACCGAGGCGGTACACGCACCGCGTCGACCGAGGCGGTACACGCACCGCGGTCACGACGCGTCGAACCGCGGGTCGACTCCGACACGGCTTTTAGGCGTCTCGTCGCAGTAACGCCCATGACCGACAGGAGCGCCCTCGACGCCGTCTCGCCGCTCGACGGGCGGTACGCCCGCTACACCGAACCGCTCGTCCCCTTCGCCAGCGAGGGCGCGCTGATGCGGGCGCGCGTGCGCGTCGAAGTCGAGTACGTCCTGGCGCTCTCGGACCTGGAGGCGACTCCGCTGGAAATCGACCCGAACGTCAGTGTCTCCCTCCGGGGACTGTACGAGGACTTCGACGCCGAGGACGCCCGCCGGATCAAGCGCATCGAGACCGAGGGGACCGACGACCGGCCCGCGACCAACCACGACGTGAAGGCCGTCGAGTACTTCGTCCGGGACGCGCTGGTCGAGCAGGGCCTGGACGAGGCGACGCCGTGGGTCCACTTCGCGCTCACCAGCGAGGACGTGAACAACCTCGCCCAGCGACTGCTGGTCCGCGGCGCCGTCGAGGAGGTGTTGCTCCCGGCGCTGGCGGACGTGCGGGACGCCCTCGCGGAGATGGCTCGCGAGCACGGCGACCTCCCGATGCTCGCGCGGACGCACGGCCAACCGGCGACCCCGACCACCTTCGGCAAGGAGATGGCCGTCTACGCGTCCCGCCTGGGGCAGGCGATGGGGCGCGTCCGCGAGGCGACCGACGCGCTCGCCGGGAAACTGGCCGGGGCCTCCGGCACCTACGCCGCCCACCACGTCGCGTATCCGGAAATCGACTGGCAATCCTTCGCCCGCGAGTACGTCGCGGACTTCGGCCTAGAGCACGTCCCGCTCACGACCCAGGTCAACCCCTGCGACGACCTCGCCGCGCTGTTCGATGCCCTCCGCGGGGTCAACGACGTCCTGCTGGACCTCGACCGGGACGCCTGGCTATACGTCTCCGACCGCTATCTCGGCCAGGAGGCCACCGAGGGCGAAACGGGGTCGTCGACGATGCCGCACAAGGTCAACCCCATCGACTTCGAGAACTCGGAGGGCAACCTCTCGAAGGCGAACTCGGACCTCTCGTTCCTGGCGGACTACGTGACCACCTCGCGGCTCCAGCGTGACCTCTCGGATTCGACGGTCAAGCGCAACGTCGGCGCGGCGCTGGCGCACTGTTTGCTCGGGTACGTCAAGACGGCCGACGGACTCGCCAAGGTCGTCCCGAACGAGCGGGTCATGCGCGAGGACCTGGAATCATCACCCGAGATCATCGGCGAGGCCGTCCAGACCATCCTCCGGCGTGAGGGCCACGAGGACGCCTACGAGCGCGTCAAGGACCTCACGCGCGGCCGGGACGTGAGGATCGAGGACTTCCGTGATCTCTTCGAGGACCTGGACGTGGATCCGGCGACTCGCGGCGAACTGCTGGCGCTGGCTCCCGAGGGGTACACCGGACTCGCGGACGAACTCGCCGACGACCTCGAATAGGCGAACCGGATGACGGCTAGTTGGTGTTACTCGATCTTCACGGCGCGCG
>PXRE01000015.1:161380-188630 GCA_003021085.1 Halobacteriales archaeon QS_1_68_20
CGCGCCACGAACCAGATTCCACCGCGTGCAACCGACGACCTCGACGGGTCCGTTACAACCGGTTGTCCGAACCCAGTCCGACCTCGCCGCGATACTTGGCGACCCAGAAGCCGATACCAGTGGCCATCAGGCCGGCCGAGACGACGTAGACGAACAGCTTCGACGAGAGGACTTCCCCGGGGTACCTGATCGAGTAGACGATGCCCTCGCTGCCGAGGCCGACGAACAGGAAGGTACCGACCGCGAGCGCGGTCGCCCACCTGAGCACGGTCTCGCCGCTCAGCGCGTAGTCGTCCAGGGTGACCAGGCCGGCGACGAACGACGCCGCCATCGCCAGGACGTACAGCGGCAGCCGGTCGAAGGCGCCCGCGGCGTCGCCGGACACCAGCGCGATGACCCCGAAGAAGCTCATCGCCAGCGCGAGCGTCGACCCGACGACGACGCCCCCGATCCGGACGGCGCGCTCCCGTCGGTCGGTGCGGTGGTAGCTCATGCTCGTCGACTCGGCGGCCGACACCAAAAGGCTACGTCAGACGCACGTCATGCGCCTCCCGGGTTCGCGGGGAAACCTGCTCACTGGACGTCTTTGCGGCCGAACCAGAGGGCGCTCGCGCCGACCAGCACCGCGACCATCCCGAGCAGGATCGCCGCGCCTGCGAGGTCGTACTCCCCGCGGACGAGGATGGCCGTGGGGTCGTAGTACCGGCTCGGCGCGAGCAGGCCGACCTGACGGTAGTCGGTGCCAGCCAGGACCGACTCCGCGAGGTACAGTCCGAACGTGACGCCCATGGCGACCCGCTGGGCCACGCTCGCCCGGTCGAAGGCCACGGAGGCGAGCAGGCCGATCCCGCCGGTCGCCAGCAGGTACGGCACCGACAGCGCGTGGACGGCGATCAGGCGCCCGAGCGAGATCGACTCGCCGACCAGCGCCACGCCGACGGACACGACGACCGGCGTGACCGCGTTCACGACCAGCACCGGCACCAGCAGGGTGAGGTACTTCTCGGCCACGACGCGGGAGCGGGTCACCGGTAGCGACAGCGTCACGTCCATGCGGCCGCGCTCGACGTCGTCGGCGATCAGCGAGGCGGCGCTGTACGCCAGGTACAGGCCCAGGAGGATCAGCCAGGCGAAGACGTACAGCTGTGAGGCCAGGAATCCCTCGATGGAGCCGAACGCCTCGATGCCCATCATCCGCCGCAGCGCCGGCGGGTACGCCTCGACGAACTGCTCCAGGTCGACACCCGACGCCGTGACCGAGGGGAACACCCACACGTCCATCGCCGCCAGTAGCGAGAGCCCGACCGCCAGCGCGAGCGCCCCCTTCAGCTTCCGGCGACCCTCGAAGCGCGCGAGCTCAAGCATCGGTGCCCTCCCCGTAGAAACGCATGAACACGTCCTCCAGCGGCGCCTCCTGGAGGTCCAGGTCCAGCAGCCGGTGGCCGGCGAACGCCCCGACCAGGTCGTTGACGTCGCCGGTGAACGTGAACGTCACCTCCGTCACGGTCCCGGCGTCGGCGCCGTCGGCGAGCTGGGCGCCGGTGACCGTCGAAACCTGGGGGTCGTGGACGCCGTTACGGTCGAGGTCGACAGCCTCCGCGTCGCCGGCCAGGCGGACGCGGACGAACTTCCCGCTGCGGTCCAGTAGCGTCTCGACGTCCTCGATTGTCAGGAGTCGCCCGTCCCGGAGGATGGCGACCCGGTCGCAGACCCGCCGCACCTCGCTGAGGACGTGCGAGGAGAAAAAGACCGTCGTCCCGGCGTCCCGTTCCTCGCGGACGAACTCGTTGAACCGCTGTTGCATCAGCGGGTCGAGGCCGCTGGTCGGCTCGTCCAGGATCACCAGGTCGGGGTCGTGCACGAACGCCTGGATCAGCCCGAGTTTCTGGACGTTCCCCGTGGAGTACTCCCGCACTTTGCGGTCCAGCGGCGGGTCGAACAGCGCCAGCAGTTCGTCGCGCCGCCGGTCGCCCTTCAGCGACGCGTGGAGGTCCAGTATCTCCCGGCCGGTGGCACCCTCATCGAAGGCCGGACTGGCTGGCAGGTAGCCGATGCGTCGCCTGGCCGCCACCAGCGCCCGCTCGTCGCGGACGTCGGCGCCGAGCACCCGCGCGGTCCCCGCCGTCGGTGACTGCAGGCCCATCAGCGTCCGGATGGTCGTCGTCTTGCCGGCGCCGTTCGGCCCGAGGTAGCCGAACACCTCGCCGGCCTCGACGGTGAAGGTGACCCCGTCGTTGGCCACCACGTCGCCGTACCGCCTGGTCAGGCCGTCGACCTTGATGGGAGCCATTAGGGCGGCTACGGACGCCTCGGAATTATTCTTTGTATTTCCCCATTGGTGGACTCGTCCAGTCTCGATAGACAAACTACGCTCTATACCGAAGAATTATTGCAATTTGAAAATACTTAATTAGAATAAGTTTCGTTTGTTATCGGCGGTCGACGCAGAACGGAATGCTCGAACGCCGATCAGGCGTCGCGCGATGTTGGCTTCCGTGGGTGGGATAGCGATTCTACCAGGAACGGCCCCCGGTGTCGCCGGAAAAACGACGGCAACCGGGACGGACGAACGTGGTGGGAACGACGGACGGAATGGCGATACTCCCGGTGAACAGAACGACCGGGACGAGTACCCCCGGGTAGACGACGTCCCTGACGAACCGATCGCCGAGTACGCGACCCAGGTTGCGATGCACCCCAATCAGCGCCGGGCAGCGCTCACGACTGCACGGTTCGGCGATGGATTTCAGCTGTACGTCGTTCAGCGAGTTCAGGACTCCACCTCGGTGGCCGATACGGCGTGGCGGATCACCGAGACTGACGGGATCGTCGCGGGGATGGAGTGGACCGTCGACAATCGTCTGCGGTACGACGTGAACTTCACCCGCTACGAGCGAAAGCTCCCACCGTCGCACAAACAGTTCGAACCGGACGTGATCGAGGAGTTCAGTTTGCAGGGGGTCAGCCTATGACTGGTTCCGACCAGAACTTGCGCCGGTTGATGAGGGCCGACACGGACCGAGGACTCGGTGGTGCGTTCCAACAGAGTTCTCCAGCGGCGACGGAATCTGACGACGCCGAACAGACGTTCCTGATCGCCCAGGGCGACACGGAGTACGAGATAGAGGCGCTGGATTCCGAGGACTACGGTGGCCGGACCGTCGAGGAGTTCTACGGGTACGGCGACGGTGACGGCGCGTCGGCGAACACGCCCAACGGGATGGAAGAGGCGGAACTGAGCCAGTTGTTCTTCTACGACGGCCCCGAGACGACGAGTCTCGTCGTCATCCACGATGAGCCGAACACCGGGGACGGTGGATCGGTGACGATGAAGCTCGCCCCCTTGCCCCGGGAGGGCGAGTGGGCCGTTCCGGACGATCCCTGGGACGTCGGGTACGAGGACGGGCGCGTCACGTGGAACTGGTTCCCGTGCTGTACGGACGGCGGCGTCTACAAGGGCGGGTTCGAGACCCCGTTTTGGACCGAGACCTTCGCCGACTTCCGGGAGGGCATCGACTCCGAGGAGTACGGGGAACCGTGGGTCGCCGTCGACGGGAGCGGTGGTGGTCTCGAACGGCTTCCGCTGGATCCGAACGAACCCGTAGTCACCGCGTCCGCCGGCGTGAGCAACATTTCGGTCGACGACCCGCAGTACGAGATCAAATCTAGCGGCAAGTTCTGTGTCTCGGTCGACCCCGACCAGAACGTCTGTGTCTCGCGGAAGCCGATCCTCCAACTGGGCCGCCGCGAGTGTACTGACGTCGGTGGAAAACGCCGCCATTGGCGTCAGTCAACGTCAAATACGTCGAGGAACAGGAGACCGAAGACGACGTCACGGTCACGTTCGAACGGAACTTCTGGGTCGGGTTCGAACTCAACGGCGACCCGTGCATCTGGTACGGCGAGGAGGAACTGGGCATCTGTGCGAAACTGGAGGGATGTCGGGCCCCGCCTCGGCCGAACGCGGACGGAGTCCCGGAGCCAGATGCGGTTATGGATTTCGGCAGTGACCTGGTGAACGAAATTTCCGAAAGTATTCCGGAGATTCCTCTCCCAGAAGGTAAAGACATTCTTGGAATTGCACTCGCCATTGTTGGAGTTGGGCTTATGGTGTTTGGTTCCCCATTGGAAGCCCCAATTGCGGTTACAATAACGGGTATAACTATCGTGGTAACGAATGACGAGGATGACAATGACGACGAAAAGGGGATAGATAGTAATGATTAACCTGGCTAAAGGACCCCTGAGGTCATAAAGAATGGGCGTCTCCGAAAAAGTTGACCCGTATGTGTACCGTGGTTTGCTAGCGGCCGTGCTTTCTCTGGCCATCTACGTCAGTCTTGATGATCCGAGTCCAGTCGTATCTATAGTACTCGCTCTCTGTCTAATTAGTGGATGTATCTACGCGGTTAGTTCTCCAAAACGTTGGTCAATCAACACGACGATCACACTTTATCGAGCCATTCTGTTGCTTCCCGGTATAGGATCATTTATATCTGGCATTTACTATCTTTACACCGTAGGTTTGATGATACATACGGTATCTCCAATCGTTTTGAGCCTAGTTTTTTTGATCCCACTAGTGATAATGCCATGGGAAGAAGTTCGAGAATATTTGGCTTACGTGAAAGATCCAGCAAACGAAGTCAGCGATTCCGTCGCTCCGGTCCCGCCCAGATTGTTCCTTCGGGGGCGGTACGCCGCCGTAGGAAGTCTGGGACTTATATTCGGTGTCCTTCTTATTCGATTGTTCGAAACCCGGGACATCGGATTCATCGCTGGGCTATCCGCTCTCGTCGTAGCGGGGTTCGTGAACGTTTGGTGCTCGCCGTTCAGTGGCCCGCCCGAACGAGTAATTATCCGTCGCAAACTTCGATGGGCGATACTCGGGCTGGGGGTCGGCGTGAGTTCCCTGTATGGCTTCCTGTTCACTGACGCGCAGGTTCCAGCAGCATTCTGGGGTGCGGTGGCTCTGGCTATCGCGTACTGGCTGTTCGTCGAGGCGGACTGGGACGCGACGCGCGACGAGATCGCGGATCTGCAATCGGACACGCGAACGGACTGGGGGTGAGCGTCGGCGGAACGAACTCGCTACGTTCAACGAGATGCCCCGGTGGTGACGTTACAGTCACGTTCGAGGCCAAGTTCTGGGTCGGGTTCGAACTCCACGGCGATCCCTGTATCTGGTACGGCGAGGAGGAGATGGGAATTTGCGCCAAATTAGAGGGCTGTACGGCGCCTCCACAACCAACTTCTGATGGCGTACCAGCCCCCGACGCCGCGATGGATTTTGCGGACGACATCGTGGACGATATAGCGGAAAGGGTTCCGGATGTTCCGCTACCTAATCCAGGGAAAACCGCTCTGGGGCTCGTTTTCGGAGCAGGATTGGTTTTCGTCGCTGTCGTTGGTTTCCCAATTGAGGCTGTCGGAGCCGTCACGATAGCGGGTATCACCGTCATCGTTGCCGACGATGAAGACGAAAACGAGGAACCGGATGAGGATGAATAAATAGGGAAAAGAAAGTCAGTACCAACGAATGGCGACGAATTCCGAAGCGTTCGACTCGTATCTCCTCCGTGGTGTATTAGTGATGGCTGGCATCGCAATCATTTATGCCACACTCGACGATCCACATCCCGCCGCGACAGGTACGTTCGTGATCTTCTTCCTATGTGGCGGCATTATTGCGGCCGCCTCACCGACGCGGTGGTCGGTTGATACGACGCTCAGGATCTTCCAGGGAATCCCGTTGCTCGTTGGATTCAGTCTCGTCGCCAACGGCATCTACTATCTATTTTCTTTCGACCTACCAACGTACACGGCCGTACTCTTTGGCTGGGGTTTCCTCTCGATAACCGGATTCGTACTCGTCCCTTGGAGTGAAGTGCGAACGTATCTGGAGCGAGTGAACGACCCAGAGGCCGACGTTGACGGGCCGGTGGCACCGCTTCCAAGACGGTTGTTGGTCCAGTTGCAATACGCGGTGTCGGGCCTCCTGATACTGACCGTCGCGGTGATAGCGTTTCGACTATTCGGGTTGACAGATTTCGGCCAAACGATGGTTATCGGGAGTGTTGGCTTTGCTGGCCTCGTGAATGTTCGGTGTTCGCCGTTCAGCGGTTCTCCGGAGCGAATCGTCCGCCGCCGGCAACTCCGCTGGATCGTCCTCGCGGTCGGGATCGGCGCCAGCAGTCTCTACGGTTTCCTGTGGACCGACGCCCGGTCGTGGGCGGTGATCTGGGCCGCCGTGGCCCTCGGGATCGGCTACTGGATGTTCCAGACCGACTGGGAACAGGTTCGGCATTCCATCGCCGAAACACAGGCGACCACCCGGACCGACTGGGAGTGAACGCCTTCCGGTGCTCCCGAAAATCCACGGCCTGGTTGATTTCGCTCTCCCCGTAACACCCTCGACTCTCGCTTAAATACTCCGCAGACCTATATAAGTACTCGACCGTCAGAGCGCATCCAGCGTCCCTTCCAGCACCTCGGCCGCCTGCCGGACCTCGTCCACGCGGACGTACTCGCGGTCCGCGTGCGCGACGGGGCCCTCGTCGTCCGCCAGTACGCCCGGCCCGAACACGACGGTCGGGGCCACGTCCGCGAAGTACGACGCCTCGGTGGCGGCCCCGAACGGCCGGACCTCGCCGGCCCCGGCGTCCTGCAACGCCCCGACCACTGCCGCGTCGGCGGGCGTCTCGAACGCTGCGAGAAACGGCGTCTCGCGGGCGGCCAGCGCGACCCGGACCTCGGCGGCGTCGGCGACCGCGGCCGCGCCGGACACCTCCGTCCGGAGGTGCCGCTGGAGGCCATCTCGGAACTCCTGGGCCGTCTCGGGCGGGACGCTCCGGCGGTCGACCACGATTCGGCAGGTGGCGGGCACCTGGTTGGTCGCGTCGCCGCCGTCGACGACCGTCGGCGTCAGCGTGGCCGGGCCGAACGCGTCGTGCGGGCCGGGCACGTCCGGCCGGTCGTCGTAGGTGGCCAGTGCCTCCAGCACGGGCGCGGCCGCCGCGACGGCGTTCACTCCCTCCTGCGGTTCGGCGGCGTGGGCGTTCTCACCCACCAACACCACTGTGGCCTGGAACCGCCCGCGGGCGGCGTTGCAGACGTCCAGCCCCGTCGGTTCGCCGACGATCACGTGGTCGGCGTCGTCCGGGCGGCCGCCCTCGACCAGCGCGGCGGCCCCGGTCGATCCCGTCTCCTCGTCCGGCGTGACCGCCAGCGTGACCCGGCCGTCCGGGTCGGAACCGAGGAACGCCGCCAGCATCGCCGCGAGCGGCCCCTTCGCGTCGCAGGCACCGCGGCCGCGGATGCGGTCGGGGTCGCGCTCGTACGGCAGGTGCGGCGGCACGGTGTCGAGGTGGGTGTTGAGCAGGTCCCGGAGTCCCCCAACCGCACCGGTGGTGTCGACCGGGACGGCCCGTTCGAGGAAAGCCACCGGGTCGACCGGGCCGGCGTCAGTCATCGTCCCACCGGTTCCGACCGGGACGCGCATGTCTCTGATCCCGACGCGGCACTCTCTGATCCCGATGCGGTACCACTGGACTGTGGGGTGCCGGACGCCGACTGCGAGTCGACGCTCTCGGGCCGCGGGAGGTCAGTCTCGAAGGTCCGCTCGACCGGGCCGGTGAGCGTGGCGGGTCCGTCGGCGGGCAACGACACCGACAGCTCCCCGCCGGGCGGAGCCACCGTGAGGTCGCCCTCGGCCAGGCCGAGTCGGCGGGCGGCGGCGGCGACGGCCACCGCGCCGGTGCCACAGGAGCGCGTCTCGCCCTCGACGCCGCGCTCGTAGGTCCGCTGGTCGAACCCATCCGCTTCTCCGGACGCGGCGTGACCGCGAGGGGAGGCGAGCGTGACGTTGGTTCCTCGCGGGAACAGGTCGTGGTCCCGGACCGGGGCGGCGACGGCGTCCAGGTCGACGGCGTCGACGTCGGGCACGAACGCGACGGCGTGGGGGACGCCGGTGTTCACGGCCGTCACCCGGAGGTCGGCCACCTCCTCGTCGACCAGGGGCGGGTCGCGGTCCAGCGGGACGTCCGCCGGGTCGAACGAGGGGGTGCCCATCTCGACGGTCACCGACCGGCCGTCGACGCGTGCCTCGCGGGTGCCGGCCTGGGTGTCGAGCATGATCCGGTCGGCGCCGGTCCGCTGGGCGGCCCAGGCAGCGGCGACGCGGGCGCCGTTGCCGCACATCGGCGCGGTGGAGCCGTCCGGCTGCACGAGCGTCATCACCGCGCGCGGGGGCCGGTAGTCGGCCTCCAGCGCCAGGAAGAGCACGCCGTCGGCGCCGACGCGGCCGTCCCCGCCGCAGTCGGTGTCGACGCGGACGCCCTCGCCACCGTCTGCCTGGGCGACGCGACCGCTATCGACCTGCCCGCTCGTCCCGCCGTCCGTTCCGGCAGGCGGGACGACCCCGTTCTCGCGGTCGCAGTGAACTCGGGCGAACGGCCGGCGCTGCGGGACGTACCGCTCGGCGTCGACCACCAGGAAGTCGTTGCCGGTGCCGTGCCACTTCTCGACGGGGACGGTCACGCCGGATCACCTCCCCGGCCCGGGACGGTGACGTCGGGCGACCCCGACCCGAACGTCCGCTCCCGACGGGTCAGGTCCGCGACGGTCTCGCGCTCGCGGACCACCGCGACCCGGTCGCCGTCGCCGGCGACGCAGGCCGCTCGCGGCCGGGAGTTGTACTGGCTGGCCATCTCGAACCCGTACGCGCCGGCGTTACCCACCGCGAGGAGGTCCCCGCGCTCGGGGGCCGGGAGCGGGCGGTCCCGCGCCAGCACGTCCGCGCTCTCGCAGACGGGGCCCGCGACCGTGACCGGCCGCTCCGGCCGGCCGTCGGCCGACAGGTTGCGAATCTCGTGGTGGGCGTCGTACAGTGCCGGGCGGATCAGGTCGGCCATGCCGGCGTCGACGCCGGCGACGGTGGCGTCGCTGGTCGACTTCACGGTGTTCACCCGGGTCAGCAGGACGCCCGCGTCCGCGACGAGGTAGCGGCCGGGTTCGACGACCAGTCTCGCGTCGAGTTTCCCGAGCGCCTCCCGGGTCGCGCTGGCGACGGCGTCCAGGTCCAGCGGGTCCTCGCCGGGCCGGTAGGGGACGCCGTAGCCGCCGCCGACGTCGACGTACTCCAGTTCGACGGAGCCCTCCCGCGCCAGGTCGCCCATCCGCGCGACCAGTTCGCGGTGGGCCGACAGGTCTTCGCCGGAGATTCCGGACCCGGCGTGGGCGTGGATGCCCACCACGTCGAAGCCCCGGTCGTCTGCGTCCGCAAGCAGGTCCCGGACCCGGTCGAGGGGGACGCCGAACTTCGGGTCGCCCCCGGTCGCCACCGTCTCGTGGTGGCCGGCACCGACCCCCGGGTTGACCCGGACGCAGAGACGGCCGCGGTACCCCCGTTCGGCCAGTCGGTCGACGGTATCGGCCGCGCCAGCGGTGATGGTCAGGCCCGGGTGTTCGGCGGCGGCGCCGACGGCGGCGTCGAGGTCTCGCGCCGGCGGGTTGACCGCCGTGTAGATCACCCGGTCGCCGGAGACCCCGGCGTCGAGTGCCCGGAACACCTCGCCGGCGGACGCGCACTCGACGCCGGCGCCTTCCTCGGCCAGCGTCCGCAGGACCGCCCCGCTGGTGTTGGCCTTCGCGGCGTAGTGGACCTCGGCCTCGGAGAACGCGTCTGCGAACCGTCCGTAGTTCTCGCGCACGCGGGCGAGGTCGTAGACGTACAGCGGGGTCCCGTGCTCGTCGGCGACGTTCCGCAAGCGGGCGGCGCTCCAGTCGTCCAGTCTGCGTACCGGCGGGTCGTCGGCGCTCATCCCTCGTCACCTCCAGCCTCGCTCTCCCGCAGCATCTGCTCGCGCTCGGTCGCCTCGACGGTCGTCTCCTCGATGTCCGTCGCCACCACGGCGGGCTTGTACGCACCGTCCTCGAAGAGGTCGTGGTCGCCCAGCGACGAGGGGACGTACCGGGTGAACGCCCGGCGCTCGGGCGGCAACTCCCCGAAGCGGACGGTCTCGTCCACGAGGTCGTAGACGGGGATGCGGGGCGTCAGAAGGGTGTTCTCCGCGACGACGGTCCCCTCGCCGACGACGAACCCCGAGGTGACCCGACATCCCGCGCCGAGGGTGACGCCGTCCTCGATCACGACCGGGGCGTCCTCCACGGGTTCGAGGACGCCGCCGACCAGCGTGTTCGCGCCGAGTTTGACGTCCGTGCCGACCCGGGCGCAGGACCCGACGGTCGTGCAGGAGTCAACGAGGGAGCCGTCGCCGACGCGGGCACCGGCGTTGACGAAGCACGGCGACATGAGGATGCAGTCGTCCCCGATGCTGGCACCCCGCCGGACGACTGTCCCGTCGGGGGTGTTGCGCGTGCCCCGGTCGGCGTATCCGGCGGTGTCCGCCAGCGGGAGCACGTCGTTGTAGACCACACCGCCGTACTCGCGGGCCTCGATGGATCGCAGCGCGAAGTTCAGCAGGACGCCCCGCTTGACCCAGGCGTTGGCCTGCCACTCGCGGCCAGCGTCACTGCCGCCAGCGCCGTCGACGGGGTCGGCGGCCCGCACCTCGCCGGCTTCCAGGGCGTCGAGGAACGCGTCCAGCGTCGCCAGCGCGCCCTCCTCGCCCGTCTCGACCTCGCCAGCCTCCCGGCGTTCCCAGAGGTCCTCGACCGCCCGGCGGAGGTCGTCACTCATCGCGGTCACCTCCCTCGCCGCCAGCCCCGTCGGGGGCGTCGGCGACGACATCGGCGAACTCGTACCACCCGGGGTCACGGCCGGCCAGCCACTCGGCGGCGTCCAGCGCCCCGTCGGCGAAGACGCGCCGGTCGTTCGCGCGGTGGGCCAGGGTGACGACTTCCTGCTCGCCGGCCAGCAGCACCTCGTGTTCGCCGTTTACGCCCCCGGCCCGGCGGGCGTGAATCCCGATTTCGCCCTCGCTTCGGGGGGCCTCCTCGACGGCCCCGACCAGCGTCCGCGCGGTGCCGCTGGGGGCGTCGCGCTTGCCGTCGTGGTGGGTCTCGGTCACTTCGACGTCGTAGCCCGGGAGGCGGGCCGCCGCCTCGCGGACCGCGGCGAGTAGCGCCTGGACGCCCCGCGAGAAGTTGGCGGCCCGGAGGACGGGGACGCGCTCGCTCGCGGCGCGCAGGCGGTCGAGGTGGTCCGCCTCGAAGCCCGTCGTCCCGACGACGGCGGCGACCCCGGCCTCGGCCGCGGCCTCGACGTACTCGACGCTGCTCTCGGGTCCGGTGAAGTCGACGAAGGCGTTCGGTTCGCGCTCGGCCAGGAGTGCGGGGAGGTCGGCGGCGTCCTCGACCGGGACGTTCCCGACCGTCTGCCGGTCGGACCCGCGGTTGACCGCGAGAACGACGTCGACGCCGTCGCGCTCGTCGGCGGCCGCCAGGACCTCGCGGCCCATCCGGCCGGACGCGCCGGTGACGGCGAGTCGGCCCATCAGTCGGCCACCTCCACTGCGACGGCGTCGTCCGCGAGGTCCTCTAGCACGGCCGCGAGGTCCGACCGGAGGTCCGGGTCCAGTCGCGTCAGCGGTGCGCGGAGGTGCGGCGGGTGGCCCTCCCTGAGGTGCATCGCCTCCTTGACCGGGATGGGGTTGGTCTCGCCGAACAGCGCGCGGACGAGCGGGCCGAGATCGTGGTGCAATTCGCGGGCCCGCCCGTAGTCGCCGTCCAGGGCGGCGTGGACCATCGCGACGGTCCGCTCGGGTTCGACGTTGGCGACGACGCTGATGGTGCCCGTGGCCCCGACGCTCAGCATCGGCAGGGTGAGCGCGTCGTCGCCCGAGAGGACCGCGAACTCCTCGTCGCGGGTGCGCTCGACGACCTCGGTGATCTGCCCGAGATTGCCGCTGGCGGCCTTGTACCCCTGGATATTGGGGTGACTCGCGAGTTCGACGACGGCGTCCGGTTCGACGTTCTGGCCCGTCCGCGAGGGGACGTTGTAGACGATCTGCGGGAGGTCGACGGCGTCGGCGATGGTCTCGTATTGCTCGACGAGACCGCGCTGTTCGGGCTTGTTGTAGTACGGCGAGATCAACAGGAGGGCGTCGGCGCCGGCGTCGGCGGCCCGCCGGGAGAGCGCCAGCGCCTCGCGGGTGTTGTTGCTGCCGGCACCGGCGACGACGGGTACGTTCTCGACGGCGTCGACGACGGCTTCGATCACCTCGACGTGTTCGTCGTGGGTGAGCGTCGCGGATTCGCCGGTCGATCCGACTGGGACGATGCCGTCGACGCCGGCCGCTTCGAGACGGCGGACGTCGGCGCGGAGTCGTTCGAAGTCGATGCTACGGTCCTGGTCGAAGGGGGTCGTGATCGCGGGGTAGACGCCCCGGAAGGGGGTATCGGTCATCGTGGATTCTGTGTGGGAAGTCGGTCGTCGGCGGTACACGGGGACGCGCCCTCGACGGGGAGCCACCCCCGCCGAGAGCGCTCAGGTACCGACTTTCCCGAAGAATTTGACGAAGGTGCCACCGACGGCTGTCCACGTCGCGGACGCCGTGTCGATGGCAGCGGTCATCACCGGATGGACGATTCCCGGGAAAGTTAACGGTTGCGTCGCGGGCAAGTGATGCCAGCGCGGCCGTGTGCCTGGGGAACCGTTTTGGTCCGGGAGTACGACCGGCCAACCATGAACGAGGTACATCCGGACCAGCGAGTGGCGGTGCTCGCCGACGCCCAGAACCTCTATCACACCGCCCAGAGCCGCTATTCTCGGAACATCGATTACTCGGCGTTGCTGGAGGAGGCCGTCGACGGCCGTCGACTCACCCGGGCCATCGCGTACGTGATCCGGGCGGACGTCCCCGACGAGGAGCGCTTCTTCGAGGCGCTGATCGAGATCGGGTTCGAGACGAAGATCAAGGAGATCCGGACGTTCGCGGACGGGTCGAAGAAGGCCGACTGGGACGTCGGCCTGAGCCTCGACGCCGTGACGCTGGCCAACCACGTCGACACCATCGTCCTCTGTACCGGTGACGGCGACTTCACCCGGTTGTGCTCGCACCTGCGTCACGAGGGGGTGCGCGTGGAAGTGGTTTCGTTCCGGGAGTCGACCGCCGACGACCTGGTCGAGGCGGCCGACGCCTTCACCGACATGAGCGAGCGATCCGACCGGTTCCTGCTGTAGTCAGACCGGCCAGCGCCCGGTTTCCGTCCGTTGCCGGAGTTCGCTCGCTACCGGGCCGACGGCGCTCAGGCCCGAGAGGCCGATCAGCAGAGAGCCGCCGGGGACGCCCGCCCGCGTGAGCATGGCGCCGCTGGCCGCCAGACAGAGTGTCCCGATTCCGACTTTCCTCGCGTCCATCTCTGTCCGCGAGTATCTCACCATTCCTTAAATATCCTGCTGAATTCGGCAGATACAGTTCGTATACCAATACGATTCGGCCGTAATTACTATAGCCCCTATCTTGCCGACCGTCGGCCGTGACGGTTTTCGACCGCACCGGTCGGTCCGTCAGTCCCGAACGACCTGCCTTTCACCCACGGCGCGCGCTGGCCCGCGTGTCGCCCGCGGCGACCGCGGGCCATCACCGTGCGAGGGATGAGTGAACGAGCGCCTCCGGCGCGAGTGAGCGAATCGGCTGGGGAGGCTGGTGGTTTGGCCGAGCTGTGGGGTGGGACTGAAAGGGGCCGCGTGCTGGACGAAGCACGGCGACTCGAGGACCGCAGCGAGCCGCGCGAGTCGAGCGCGCGGGCGTTCTACGTGTTGCTGGCCAAGCAACCGTCGACAGAGAGCGCGGGGGCTTTCCGGGTGCTGTTGACCAAAAGGCGGTTTACCGAGTGACGGCTGACCTCTTCGGACTCGATACCCGTCCCGACCACGAGACGAAGCGCGTATGTGACCGCGACGCCGACGGGGGAGCATGGAGGAACCGTTCCCGGAGGCCCCGGGCCTGCGGACCGTCGCGGACTACCAGTTCGGCCGCGGAGCGGGCGAGGCGCTGTTCCCCCGCGGCGGGCAGTTGCGCGTCAAGCGGTCCAGCAGCGACCGCGTCGCACAGGTGCACGCCGACGGCGACCGCCTGGTCACGTTCAGCACGGACGGCCGGTTCACGCTGGGTCTCGCCGGCGGCCGGCGGCTCGCGGACGCGCTCGCCGCGCCGAGCAACCGCGTAGTGGTCGGCGAGGAGAGCGAACCGTTCGTCCGGGACGGCAAGAACGCCTTCGCCAAGTTCGTCCGCGAGGTGGACCCGGCCGTCCGACCCGGCGACGAGGTGCTGGTCGTCAACCAATCGGGGCTACTGGCGGTCGGCCGCGCCGAACTGCCGGCCACGGCGATGGCGGACTTCGACAGCGGCGTGGCGGTGAAGGTGCGGGAAGGTGCCGAGGACTGAGCGGGACTCCGCCGAGCGCGTCGTCTGCCCCCCCAGAGGGTACCGCCGACTGACGCGTGGCGCCGCGAGTTCGGAGGTCTCCCGGCTGTGTACCGACTCGTTCGGGCCACCCGGGCGGCTGTGCGGCGCTCGGTTCGGCGTACTCTCGTTTGCGGACCATCGGCGTCCGCTCCAGCGACAGCACGAGTTCGTCGTCGTGGTTGTACGCCCGCAGTTCCGTCTCGACGATGCCGACGTGTTCGCGCGAGTCGCTCTCCGGCTCGTCGAGCACCTCGCTCTCGGCGAAGATGGTGTCGCCGTGGTAGACGGGCGCGTGGTGGCGGACGTCGTCGTACCCGAGGTTGGCGGACGCGTTCACGGAGACGTCGACGACGCTCATCCCGACGGCGAGTGCGATGACGAACGTCCCGTCGACGAGCCGTTCGCCGCACTCCGTGTCCGCGGCGTACGGCTCGTTGAAGTGCATCGGGTTGACGTTCATCGTTACGTTCGTGAACCAGATGTTGTCCGTCTCGGTGACCGTCCGCCCGTCGGTGTTTGTACACGTCGCCGACCGCGACGTCCTCGAAGTACCGGCCGTGCCACCCCTCCACGAGACGCCGCTGTCGGTCGTCGTCACCGTCCGTCATGACCGGTTCGTTTCGACGGACCGAGCAAAACGGTTCGGGTGGCCGGCGTCGACGCCACCCGACGGGACGGAAGCGCCGGGGGAACCGAACCGGGGACGGCGACCCCGGATACTTGTTACCCGGGAGTACCAACGGGTCCCATGGGGACCGACGGACTCGTCGAACTCGACCAGGAGTGCTGGGTGGCGTTCGCGAAGTACAACCTGCTCCTGGCGACGATGTTCGGCGTTCTCGCCGTGGTTGCCCGGACGACGGCGGGCAACGACCTGCTGGTCGTCGAGAACGGGGCGCTCGCGCTGCTGTTCGGCGCCGTCCAGACGTACGCCTGGCTCTCGGCCTGACACGGAGCGGCGACGGCGACTGAATAGCGACCGCAAACGGACTCCACTCCGGCGTCCTGGGTTGCTACCCGTCCCGGTGAGCGATCACTGGTACATCCGGAGGGGTTTGGCCTGCGTGCTCTTCTCCTCGGCGGCCTGCTGCATCTGCTCGGCGAGTTGCTCTTTGGCGTCGCGGATCTGGTCGGCCTGGTCGACCAGGTCGTCCAGGGGGACGTCCAGGTCCGCGATGGGACCCACGCCGTCTTTCAGGAGGATCCTCGCGGCCTCCGGGTCGGGGAACCGGGCGTTGCTCTGGACGACGAACCCCACGGCGTTCCGGTTACGCTGGGCGGCCCGCGAGAGCAACGCACCGGTCGGGCCGCTGACGACGCCGGCCTCCGGCGGGCGGTCGACCTCGATCTCCTCCAGCAAGTCGGCGCCGTCGCCACACGCGATGCCGAACAGTTCCGGCGGCGTGGCCTTCTCCTCGGTGGGGAGGCCGCTGAGGTAGATGGGCGTGACGTCCCGCTCGTTCAGCCAGTCGGTGATGCAGGTAGCGAACTCCGAGGCGGCCTCCTGGTCGACGGGGACGTCGCTCTGCAGCGCCAGCAGGTCGCGCTGTTCGTCGGCGTAGACCCGGACGGGCGGCCGGACCTCGTAGTCGCCCTCGCCGTACATGGCGATCCGGGGCAGTCCCTCGCACTCGTCGACGCTCGCGTAGTAGGTCATGTCGAGGGTGTCCACGAGGTGGTCGGTGGCGATCTTGCCGACGAGGCCGACCCCCGGCAGGCCCTCGACCAGCGTCGGTTCGTCCAGTTCGACGTCCGGATCGCGGATCGTCACGTGAGCCATACCCGGGGCCACGGATGGCAGTGCCTTAATGCCGGGGGAGTCGGGATCGCCGCCGTCTCTCGTCCCGTCGTGGCGGTCCGTCACGCTCGAACCCGGGGCCGCGATGCGAAACCGACAAGCGCGGGGGCGATGTAGCCCTCGCCGATGGACGTCCTGGCGCGATACGAGTCGCTGGTCGACGACTACGAGGCGTTCCTGGCCGCCTGCGAGCGGCCGCTCCCTCAGGCGGTGCGGGTCAACGGTATCAAGGCCTCTCGCCCCGCAGACGAAGAGGACGCAGTCGAGCGCGTCCGCGAGGCCTTCGCCGACGAGGGCGTCGAGGCGACGCCGGCCGACTGGAACCCGCGGGTCCTCCGGGTCGACACCGACGAACCCGGCAACACCTGGCCGTACGTCCACGGGTGGGTCCACGGCCAGGAGGAGGTGTCGGCCTTGCCGCCCGTGGTGCTGGACCCGCAACCGGGCGAGGCCGTCTGGGACGCCGCCGCCGCGCCGGGGAGCAAGACGACCCAGGTCGCGGACCTGCTGGACGACCGCGGCCTGCTGGTGGCCAACGACAGCAACCTCGGGCGCCTGTCGGCCCTCCGGTCGAACGCCGAGCGACTCGGCGTCACGAACGTCGCGGTCACCAACCAGGACGCCCGGAACTTCTCGCTGAACCCGTTCGAGGTGGACGCCTTCGACCGGGCGCTGGTCGACGCCCCCTGCTCCTGCGAGGGCACCATCCGCAAGAACCCGACCGTGCTGGACGACTGGACCCAGGGCCACGTCGAGTCCGTGGCCGGCATCCAGAAGGGCATCCTCCGGCGGGCGGTCCAGGCGACGACCCCCGGCGGCGTCGTGGTCTACGCCACCTGCACGTTCGCCCCCGAGGAGAACGAGGCCGTGCTGGATCACGTCCTCGACCGCGAGGATTGCAACGTGGTCGACTACGAGGTCGGCCTGGAGACCTCCCCTGGGATCACCGAGTGGGACGGCGAGCAGTTCGACGAGCGCGTCCGGGAGGCCAAACGCGTCTACCCCCACCAGAACGACACCGGCGGGTTCTTCTGCGCGAAACTGGAGGTCGGAGAATGAGCGAGGACGATCCGGGTGCGGACGACGACCGCGAGGACGATCCGGGCGCCGACGGCGGCTGCGAGAACGACCCCGAGCGGTTCGAGCGCCTCCCCGCGACCGCCGACGAGCGCGGGGTCGAGGGTCGCGCGACCCGCCAGGAGGTCGTCGACTTCTGGGACGAGCGGTTCGGCGTCCCCCCGGAGACGTTCGAGGCGTTCACCTTCTGGGAGAAGGGCGCGGGGAAGGTCTGGGCGCTCCACGGCGACGCACCCTCGCCCATCGAGGTCGAGGCCCTGGGGATGACGTTCCTTCGGACGCGCCAGGAGCACTGGAAGCCGACCACCGACGCCGTCCAGCGGTTCGGCCGGGCGGCGACCGAGAACGTGATCGAACTGCCCCGCGAGCATGCCCGGCGGTTCGTCGCGGGTGAGGACCTGGAACCGGAGTGGGACGGCGACTGGGGGTACCTGATCGTCGCGCACGAACTCGTGGGCGGCCTGGAACCCCTCGGGGTCGGCCTGTTCACCTACGGGACGTTGCAGTCGATGGTGCCGAAGGGACGGCGGCGGGACCTATAGCGGGAGCGGCCACAGTCCCGCGGCCGCCAGCGCGATGCGGAGGACGACGCCGACGACGATGGAGTAGGTGAAGTTCGTCATCGTCCCCGCGAGGTAGTACAGCGTGTTCTTCTGGATGTCCTCCCGGCGGACCAGGCCCTTCGCGGCGAAGATCACCGACAGCGCGGTGTAGGCCTCCGCGAGGATGAACGTCGGCAGTAGCAGGTTCTCGGCCTTGCCGACGATGGTGCCCACGTCGCGGTCCGCCTCGGTGACGGCGTCCCCGTCGTCGGGCGGGTCCTGGCCCCCGGCGGGTCGCTCCTCGTCGTCCGCCCCAGGGTCGCCGGTCGTTCCTCCTTCGGCAGTCGCGCCGTCTGCCGAGGTGTCCGGGGCTTCTGCCCGCTGGCCGCCGTCCGGGGCGGCGGTGCCGTCCGGCGACCCGGCGGTGTCGCGCCTGTCCGCTTCGCCCTGCGCCCAGTCCAGCACGAAGTCCACCAGTTGCCCGCTGGTGCACCACAGGAAGGCGTACCCCAGGCCGATCACGCTCGCCTGGATCGCCCAGTCGGGGAGTGCGCCGCTGTAGTGCCACACGAGGCCGTACCCCGCGCCGCCGACGACCGCCGTGACGGTCCAGCGCGGACACGACGGAACGCGCATACTTCCGACTCGACAGTCGGTAGAATAAGTCTTGCGCACGCGCGCAAGAGACTCAGCGGTTCTGCCGTTCGAGTTGCGCCGCCAGCGCGGCGAACGCCTCCGCTTCCAGCCGCGCGAACTGTTCGAGTGCGTCGTCGTGGACGGCCGCCTCGACTTCGTCGACCGACGCGCCACCGTCCACGTACGCCAGGAACTGCCTGGCCGGTTCCCGGAGCGCGTCGTTCGCGGCCGCGAGTTCGCGCCGGACCGCGGCCGGGTCCTCGACGATGGACGGCCCGAGGAGTTCCGCACACCCGAGCAGGCCGGTTCCCGCGGCGAGCGCGTACTCGCGTTCCCGCCCGTCGAGTTCGTCGCGTCGCCGCCAGGCGTGCCGGAAGAACTGCACCGCGGTCTCGGGTTCGCCCGCGAGCACGAAGCCCAGGCCGGTACTGTACCTGTCGCCAGGCGAGTAGTCGCCGCCGGGATGCACCCAGGCGAGCGGTTCACCGAGCCACCTCGCGGCCGCGAGCGCGGTCCAGAGTCGCACGTCCTCGCTGGCCGGGCCAGTCGTGCGCTCGGCCAGGCGGGCCAGGAACTCCAGGGTCGTCGCGGTGGCCTCGTCGTCGGACGAACTCGTCAGGATCGGCCCGATCACGTCTTCGAGCCTGGACCGGACCTGTCCGATCAGTTCGGTGGCGTCGTCCCGCCGGAGCGCCGTCTCCATCAGCGTCGCGAGGTCGTCGACCGACCCGGGTGCCAGCAGGCCGACCGATTCCAGGCCGCTACTTCCGGACGACGACGCCGCCGATCCGGATTCGGCCCCGGCCTCCGGGAACCCCGAAGCGTCCCCGGACGTGACGGACGACTGCTCGCCGTCGGACGGGCCGACCTCCGTCTCGTTAGCCCTGAACGCCGCGTACTCCCGTAGCGTCTTCCGCAAGCGCTCTTCCACCGTCTCGACCAGCGGCCAGTCCGCCCCCGAGAGGACGTTCGAGACGGCCTGCTGGGTCACCCCCAGGCGTTCGGCCGCGGCCGACTGGGTGTCGACGCCCTGCCGGACGTCGATTACCTCCCGTTGCCGGTCGGTCCACTCCTCGCGGCGGCGCAACAGCAGGTTGATCTCGTCCGCGATGGCCCGCCCCGTCGCCGCGTCGTCGACCAGCAGGTCGAACGACAGGGGACCGTCCTCGATCTCCTCCAGTCGCTCGCTGGCCCGGTGGAACGCCTCGCCGTCCATCTTCTCGACGTCGAAGGTCGTCAGGCCGACGTCGATGGACCCCGAGGCGACGACGATCCGGACGCCGTGTGGCCGCAGGGCGTCCTGGAACGCCGTCACCACCTCGTAGAGGTTCGCCAGCGACTGGAGGACGCCGCCGAACTCGTCGACGCCCTTCAGGATCGTGAAGTCGCCGTACACGTCCTCGCGCTCGCTCGCACTGAACCGCGCGCACGTCTCTGCCAACCGGTCCTGGAACGCCTCCCGGTCCTCGATCTCCCGGGAGTGGACGACGTCGCCCAGGACCACGTAGTACTCGGCCATCTCCTACGGCACCCATCGGAAGCATACAATAAAAAACGTTTGTTCCACGAGATACAAAGTGGGAGGGTTGTCCACGACGATCGACTTCGCGCCTCCTCCGGGAGTGGACGAGCGATCACTGGTGGAACAACTTAATTTGGTTGTGGGATTGGAAACAACTCTAAGAGTTTGTACGATACTCGGCCCCTGGAGCATCGCGTCGACCCCGGCCACGAGACAATCTGATCTGGTTGTCGACCAGGAAACAACCTTGTTGTGTTGTTAGTCGCCCTCACTCCCTGGACCGGACCGTGCCGCCGCCCAGTCCCTCCCACTCGACGCGGTAGCCCAGCGCCGACAGGGCGGCGCTGGCGTCGTCGACGCCGCGGTCGGCCAGCACCGCCTCCGCGTCGGCGTAGTCCATGCCCTCGGTTATCTCCTCGCGGAGCGCGTCGAGGACTGCCGGGCGAACGAGCGTCCGGCCGACCCGCTCGTGTTCGGGAAAGGCCTCGTCCTCGATGGCGTCCTCGCTGACGCCGTGACGGGCCGCGAGGTCCGACAGCGAGACGACGTCGTCGTCCGGGACCAGTTCGGCCGGGAGGGCGTCGGCGCTGGCGGCCACGAGGTCGTCCTCGTACCGGCGGAGGGCGTCCACGACGTCCTTGACCCGCACCGTCCCGGAGTACGGGATGGCGCGGTGATCGCGTGATTCGACGTCCTCACCGACACCGAGGTCATCGTCGACCGCCACCAGCAACTCGACGTCCTCGACGGCGTCGAGTTTCGAGAGCTTCGACTCGACGTACTCCGGCGTCCAGAACCCCATAATCTCGAAGTACACCCGGAAGTCCGCGTACCGGTAGTCGAACGCGAAGTCCGGGATCATGACGGTGGCGCCCGCCTCCAGCGGTTCGGGTTCGCGGACCAGTTCCCAGTCGAGGTCCAGCCCCGAGAAGCGGGCGGCGAAGTCCGCTTCGACGCCGCTGTCGTAGGTGACCCCGGCGACCGGTTCGGCGTCGGGCACCGAGACGTGGTCGGCGTCGGACAGGCGCATCGTCCCCTCGGTGCCGCGGTCGTCGACGGTCGCTTCCAGGGTCCATTCGCGTGCGCGCGCGACCGTCCGCAGCAGGCGCGCGAACCGCGTCCCGTAGCGGCGGGTCCGCCGGAAGAGCGCGTCCGGGCCGGTCACGACCACCTCGCGGCCGGCGTCGGTCCGCTCGATCTCGTAGAGCAACCCCAGGCGCTTGACCGCCGAGACCAGCGTCTTCGGGTCGCTGGACCGGACGCGCACCTCGGTCGCGTCGAACAGCGCGGTCTGGGCCAGCGAGAGGTTGTACTGGGCCAGCAGTTCGTCCGGTCCCCAGCGGGCGTCGAACGCCGAGAGGACTTGCCGCTCGTCGAGGTCGGCGTACAGCGAGTCCTCGACGGCCCCGGGGGTCGAACCCAGGGCGTCGGCCGCGCGGTCCAGCGCCCGCCCGCGTTCGGCCTCGCTCACCACGCCGACGGCCTCGGCGGCCTCGAAGGCGACCCGCCGCGCCCGGCGGGGCGGCAAGGGGGACTCGGTCTCGAAGGCGGCCTCCCGCTCCAGCAGTTTGGCGAACCCCCTGACGAGTTTGAAGTCCTCGGCGTCGGCCTCCAGGTCCGCGAGCGCGTCGTCGAGGCGACCGCGGCGCTCGCCGACGTGGCCCTGGAACGTCCCCAGGACCTTCGCCGCCAGCGGGCGGTGCTCCCGGCCGGCGAACTCCGGGCGGTAGCCGCCCCCCCGCCGGGAGACCCGCAGGAGGTCCTTCGTGAGCACGCCGATCCGTCGGGGCCGCGAAATCAAAACGGTTTTGATGCCATACAGAAGGCCTATGCCGACGGTCGGCCCGTTCGTGGACATGGACCGACGGAAGTTCCTGCAGTGCGTGGGTGTGGGGTGTTCGACTGGCCTCTCGGTCGCCGTCGCGGGGTGTAGCGACGGCGACCCGGACGGGGGGACGGACCCAGGGGGGACCGACCCGGGGGAGACCGACGATCCGGACCAGGGGGACAGTCCGACCCCGACGTCGATTCCGACCGACGTGGTCGTCACGGACTTCGGCCACGAGGCCACCGACGACGGCGAGACGGCGGTGACAGTCGCTGTCAGCAACGAGGGCGACGACGAGGAGACGGCCGTCGTGGACGTCGAGGTCACCGCCGACGACGTGGTCCGTAGCGACGACCGGGCGGTGACCCTCGCCGCGGGCGAGGACGAGACACTGGCGTTCGAGTTCGACGTGAACCTCGACGGCGCCGACTTCGTGGAGGTCGCACCCTTCGTCCGGGGGATCTGAGAGGCCGTTTCGGGAGCGGGTCACCGCCGGCGCTCGGCCACCCGCTCCTCGGCCGTCTCGGCGCTGACGACCTCGTACAGTAACGCCCGGTCTTCGAGGGTCCCGCCCGCGTCGTCCTTCGGGCGCAGGATGCGGCCGAGTCGCTGGGTGAACTCCCGTTCGCTCCCGCTCCCGGCCAGCACGACCGCGACGTTGGCGGCGGGGACGTCGATGCCCTCGTCCAGCACGTTCGCGGAGACGATGCGCGAGTACGTCCCGTCCCGGAAGCGCTCGATGATCTCGCTCCGCTCGCTGGCGGGGGTGCGGTGGGTGACCGCCGGGAGCAGGAACCGCTCGGCGATCCGGTAGACCATGTCGTTGTGTGCGCAGAAGACGATGACCCGGTCCTCGCGGTGGCGGTCGAGGATGCGCGCCAGTTCCGCGACCTTGTTGTCGCTGTTCATCATCACCTCGCGGGCGCGCTGTTTGGCCAGCAGGGCCTCCCTCGCGCGCGGGTCCGACCCGGAGCGCTTGACCAGTTTCTGGTAGTCGCTCCCGCTGTTCAGGTCGATGTTGGAGGTCCGGAGGTAGTCGACGAAGGTGCCCTGGTGGTCCTCGTAGACCTCGCGCTCCTCGGGGGTCAACTCGACCTCGATCCGCTTGACGTCGTACGGCGCCAGGTAGTCGCCCGCCAGTTCCTCGGCGCTGGCCTCGTACACCCGTCCACCAACGAGTTCGGCGACGACCTCGTGGGCCTCGTCGGGCCGCTCGAACGTCGCCGTCAGTCCCATCCGGGCGGGCGCGGCCAGCAGGCGGGCGATTTCGCGGTAGCCCTCGCCGCCGAGGTGGTGGACCTCGTCGAAGACGACCAGGCCGAAGCGGTTCCCGAGTTCCTCCGCGCGCAGGTACGCCGAGTCGTAGGTCGAGACCGTCAGGGCCTCGATCTTCTGGTGGTCGCCGCCGAGTTGCCCGACCGGGACCTCGAACTCCGTCGCCAGTTCCCGGCGCCACTGCTCCACGAGGTCGATCGTCGGCGCGACCACCAGCGTCGGGGTCGCCAGCGTCTCGATGGCCCCGATGGCGACGACCGTCTTCCCGCTGCCCGTCGGGAGTTCGATCACGCCGCGCTCGCCGGCGTCCCGCCAGGCCGAAAGCGCCTCTCGCTGGTACCGCCGGAGTTCGTACGTCGAGGCGGGATCCGGCAGGTCCGCCAAATCGAGGACGTGGTCCGCGAACGGGACGTCCCGCTCCCGCAGGTACGCCTGCAGGGCCGCGTACCGGAACGCCGGAGCGCGGCCCGTCTTCGAGCGCGGGTCGGTCTCCACGCCGGGCAGGTCCGCGAGGAGGTCGGCGTCATCCTCCACGCGGACCGTGCCGTCCTCGTAGGTCAGCGTGACCGCGGTCACGCGCTGGAATGGGGCCGCGACGGCCTTAAACCGGTCGTCCACAGGTCACGACGACAGAAGTGATAACCGGGCAACATTCTTGCAGGAGGTGGATGTAGGTCATCACGGGGCATGAGGTTCGTACTCTTCGCCGGGAGTCGGATCGCGAAGCCGAGCGTGCTCGTGGGTCTGGTGGCTCTCGTCGGCGGTCTCGTTCTGACGCTCCTGGACGATCCGGTCGGGATCCTCCCCCTCGGACTCGGCCTGATGTGGGTCGGTGCGATGCTCCAGTCGAGAAGACGGCGGACGCCGATCGGGTGGCGAAAGCGGTGACGGGTTCTCCTCGAGGCCGCACCGACAACGTTGCGTAGTGGAGTGCCCACCGAAGTGTTAGACCGTCTGAGCCGTGGTCCTGGCGGTATGCCATTGTTTCCCACACACGAACAATCTTTATGCACCAACCGGTTGATGTATTCGATAGCTCACCGGCGCTCGCCGGTGACGTGATCCGCATGCCGATCGGGACCACCTCGAACGAGTTCGCCCTCGGGACGGACGGGAAGTCGTCCGTCCCGATTTCGGCGTCCCCGAACCGGGGGAGCCTCGAACTCGTCGGGGTGGCCGGCTGCATGCCGGGTTACGAGGGCACACAGCCCACCGCCGCCGTCGGGGTTTGAAGCTGACCCGGGCGGCAGGCGGGGGCCACCTTCTGCGGGCCATCTCGCTCCGTAGGAGGCCGTGTCCGTGACCCCTTCTGTCGTCCGTCCCACCCCGACGGGAGCGGCCGCTCCCGTGGGAGAGGCCCACCGGCCGATCACGGACGGTTCGCCGTCCCTGCTCGTCCCGGAGCGCGTTCGACCCGCGCCGGGAGTCTCCGATGGCAGCCACCGTCCATCGGGTCGGCGTCACCGCCGACCTCACGATCGACGTCCCGCGTAACGACCAGGGCGACCTCGTGGCCGGCGCCAGGGCGGCGCTGGCCCGCGTCGACGCCGTCGACGGCGTCGACGACGTGGAGGTCACCGGGCTGACCCCCCGGCTGAACGACCTCCGCGCCGACGTGCAGGCCGACCTGACGCTGGCGCTGGAGCGGGCCAACGCCGACGACGCCCGCCAGGCGCTGGCCGACGGCTTCGGCGTCGACGTCGCGGACGTCCGCGTCCACGAGAACCCGCCCCCGTAACCCGCCGGCGATCCCCGGATTCCCAGTCAACCGGGTCGCCGGCACGCTCCCCGCCGACAGGCGGGCGCCGGGCGACCGGCACGCAGGTTCGACGCCTGCCGGGGAGTCTCGGGCCACCTGGCCCGGTGTCCACCATGACGAGACGACTCGTCTCCACGAGACGGAGCACCGACGCACAACCGACCGCCACGCTCGCCCGCCGCTCGGACCCGGCGACGGAGTTGCTGGTCCTGGCCGCGACCCTCGCCGCCGCGCTGGCGACCGCCTGGGTCGCCACGCAACCGCTGCTGGGCCTGGCGACGCTGACCGGACTGGCGTTGCTGTCGCCGGCCGTCGCTTCCCTGCGGGCCCGCACACCCAGACCGGGGTGGCTGGCCGCGCGAGCGAGGCGGTAACCGCCGCCGTTTCCCGCCGGTAGCCGCCCCGGTCGAGGGCGACTGTCGACCGATTCTGAAATCCTTATACGCGCGAGTCGACTGGCTTCCACCATGAGCGAAGACGGCGACCAGGCGACGGGCGAGGTCGAAGACTCGACGGACGCGGCCGACCCGGAGCGGGAAGCCGAACACGTCGATGGCACGGAGGCCGACGGGTCGAACGCCGAGGACGCTGGCGACGACGCGGCGGCCGACGGGGACGAGTCGGCCGGCCGCGGCGACCTGGTCGAGCGGGTCGCGGACCACGACGAGGCGCTGGCCGATGACGTCGCCGCGCTGGCCGACGAGCGCGACGAACTGGCCGCCCGCGTCGAGGACCTCGAGGCGGACCTCGCCGAACGCGAGGAGGAAGTCGAGGACCTGGAGTCCCGGCTGAAGCGCAAGCAGGCCGACTTCCAGAACTACAAGAAGCGCCGCAAGCGCGAGGAGCAGAAGATCCGCGAGCGCGCGACCGAGGACCTCGTCGAGCGGTTGCTGGACGTCCGGGACAACCTCGTGCGGGCGCTTTCGGACGACCACGACGACGTGGAGGGCCTCCGCGAGGGCGTCAAGATGACCCTCGGGGAGTTCGACCGCGTGCTGGACGCTGAGGACGTCCAGGAGATCGACCCCGAGCCCGGATCGGAGGTCGATCCCAGCCGCCACGAGGTGATGATGCGCGTCCACAGCGACCAGCCCGAGGGCACCGTCGCGGACGTCTACCAGCCCGGCTACGAGATGGCCGACCAGGTCCTGCGGGCCGCGAAGGTGACCGTCAGCGAGGGCGGCGGCGAGGAGGAAGCTGCCGGGGCGACGGACCACGACGCCGCCGACGATGACGCCGCCGACGGGGACGACGCGGCCGACCAGGGCGACTGATCACGGGCACTGTCGGGGGTTACTGTGAGACCCCGTCCGGACGCACCGGTCGAATTGCAGGTCGTAATATAACCTTCCGGGAGCCACCACCGGCGTCGGGGCGGATCGCAAGACTGCGCCGGCATCCCGTCGGATCGATGCGGTCGGAAACTAGCAAGGTATAAACGTTCGAAACTAGTAGTTCCGTCCAACGATGGCGAGCGAGAAGATTCTCGGTATCGACCTCGGAACGACGAACAGTGCCGTCGCCGTCATGGAGGGGGGCGATCCCGAAATCATCACCAACGCGGAGGGCGACCGGACGACGCCCTCGGTGGTCGGGCTCACCGACGACGGCGAACGACTGGTCGGCAAACCGGCGAAGAACCAGGCCGTCCAGAACCCAGAGCGCACGATCCAGTCGATCAAGCGCCACATGGGCGAGGAGGACTACACCGTCGAGATCGAGGACGACGACTACACGCCCGAGCAGATCTCGGCGATGATCCTCCAGAAGATCAAGCGCGACGCCGAGGACTACCTCGGCGAGGAGGTCGAGAAGGCCGTCATCACTGTGCCGGCGTACTTCAACGACCGCCAGCGCCAGGCGACGAAGGACGCCGGCGAGATCGCGGGGCTGGAAGTCGAACGGATCATCAACGAACCGACGGCCGCGTCGATGGCCTACGGCCTGGACGACGAGTCCGACCAGACGGTGCTGGTCTACGACCTCGGCGGCGGCACCTTCGACGTCTCCATCCTCGACCTCGGCGGCGGCGTCTACGAGGTCGTCGCCACCAACGGTGACAACGACCTGGGTGGCGACGACTGGGACCACGCCATCGTCGACTGGCTGGCCGAGGAGTTCGAGAACGAGCACGGCATCGACCTGCGCGAGGACCGCCAGGCCCTCCAGCGGCTGAAGGACGCCGCCGAGGAGGCCAAGATCGAACTCTCCTCGCGCAAGGAAACCGAGATCAACCTGCCCTTTATCACCGCGACGGACTCGGGGCCGGTCCACCTGGAGGAAAGTCTCACCCGCGCGAAGTTCGAGAGCCTCACCGAGGACCTGATCGAGCGGACGGTCGACCCGACCGAGGAGTCGAAGGTGTTCACCACGGCCGCCGACAACCAGCAGTCCGTCCAGATCCGCGTCTTCCAGGGCGAGCGCGAGATCGCCGAGGAGAA
>PXRE01000017.1:0-2006 GCA_003021085.1 Halobacteriales archaeon QS_1_68_20
GTTCGAACACAACCGGGCGTTCCTCCAGCGCATCCTCGACGAGGGGTTGCTGGTCCGGCGCATCAACATCCGGCAGGTGATGGCCTTCGAGGGCACGGAAATGAGCGAGACCGGCGCGGAGATCGCTCACGACCACAGGAAACTGTTCAAGCGCTACAAGCGCGAGGTCCGCGAGGAGGTCGACAACCCGATGCTCCGGCGTGTCGCGCCCCCCGGCACGGTCCTGCCGGACGTCCACCTGGAGTACCACGAGGACGGCAAGACGTTCGGCCGGCAGCTCGGGACCTACCCGCTCCTGGTGGGGATCCCCGGCGAGCGCGAACTCGGGGGGACGCTCGACGTCGCGGTCACCGACCACGGCTACCGGTCGGTGACGGGCGTCCCGCACCCGTTAGACGTCAACAGCGCCTCGATGGACGAACTGACGGCCGTCCCCGGCGTGGGGCGGTCGACTGCCGGCGACATCGTCGTCGACCGGCCCTACGACTCGGTCGCGGAGGTCGGCGCGGCCGACGCCGACCTCGAACGGTTCGTCACCGCCCGGTCGCCCGGCGGCGCCGACTGATACGGTCGGTTGTGATACTGTCGGACACAAGTACGTGAACGTGCTCGCCGACGTTCGGGGACATGCATCTCGAAGACCCCGAAACAGTCACCGGAGCGGTGGCATCACTTGTGTCCGACAGTATGAATCACGTCCGGATGTCGTCGAACCGGTCGGCGAACTACCGGCAGATCGGTACAACCGACCGTCGGGGATCCGGGCTTGCGAAAGCGGGCCGTCACGACCGCCCGGTTCCACGCGAACAGAAGGTACTTTTGACCGCCTCCCCGTTGGACGACCAATGAGCGACGTCGAGGTGAGCGTCGTCCTCCCCGCCTACAACGAGGAGGAGACACTGGAGCGGACCGTCGCGGTCACGCTGGAGACGCTCGCCTCCTTTCTCCCCGCGGGGTCGTTCGAGGTGATCGTCGCCGAGGACGGCTGTGACGACCGCACGCCGGAGATCGCCTCGCGCCTCGCCGACGAGGACGACCGCGTCCGGCACCTCCACAGCGACGACCGCCTCGGCCGCGGCGGGGCGCTGGGGTTCGCCTTCGACCGGGCGGCCGGGGAGACGCTGGTCTACTTCGACACCGACCTGGCGACGGACATGCGCCACCTCGAGGAACTCGTCGAGAGCGTCCGCTCGGGCGAGTACGACCTCGCGACGGGGTCGCGGTGGCTCCCCGGGAACCGGGCGGAACGGCCGCCCGAGCGCGCGGTGTCGAGCCTCGGCTACAACTCGCTCGTGCGGTTGTTCCTGCGCTCGGACCTGCAGGACCACCAGTGTGGGTTCAAGGCCTTCGACCGGGTCGCCTTCGAGACGCTGCGGGACGCGGTCGAGGACGAACACTGGTTCTGGGACACGGAGATGCTGGTTCGCGCCCAGCGACGGGGCTTTCGCGTCAGGGAGTTCCCCGTCGAGTGGGAGCCCAGGGGCGACACGAAGGTCGACCTCGTGCGGGACGTCTTCGGGATGGGCTCGCAGATCCTGCGGACGTGGTGGCAACTCTCCGTGAGCCCCCGGATCACGCGGCGGGTCAGCGCGGCCGCGGGGTCCGTGCTGGTGACGCTCGCCCTGGCGGTCGCGGTCGTCGTCGTCTTCGACATCGAGGCCGTCCTCGACGCCATCGAGGGGGCCGACCGCGGTCTCCTCGCGCTCTCGGGGCTGGTCTATCTCGTCTCCTGGCCGCTGCGGGGCCTGCGCTACCGGGACATCCTCGACAGACTGGGGTTCGCCAGCGACACGTGGTTCCTGACGGGCGCGATATTCATCAGCCAGACCGGCAACCTGGTCTTCCCGGCCAGACTGGGCGACGGTGTCCGCGCGTACGTCGTCAAGGCCCGGCGGGGCGTTCCCTATCCCAGCGGGTTCGCCTCGCTGGCGGTCGAGCGCGTGTTCGACCTGCTGGCGATCACGGTGCTCGCGGGGACCGTGCTGGTGGGACTGGTGGCGACGGGC
>PXRE01000017.1:2111-3412 GCA_003021085.1 Halobacteriales archaeon QS_1_68_20
CGACGGGCGGGGCCGAACAGGTCGCCCGGGCCATCGCCGCGGAGGTGCCGCCGGTCACCGTCGGCGGCGAGACGGTCGACCCCGGGGCGGCGGCGCGTACGGGGCTGCGGGTCGCGGCCGGCGTCGGCGCGGCGGCGGTGCTGGCCGTCCTCGCCATCCTCGCGGGCGCCCGCTTCGACACGAACTACATCTACCGGGCTGTCACGGCGGTGAGCAACGACTCCTACGCCGAGTACGTCTCGGGCGTGCTCGAACAGTTCGTCGGCGACGTCCAGGCCGTGGTCGTCGACCGCGGGGCGTTCGCCCGCGTCGGCGTGGGCAGTCTGGCCATCTGGGTCGTCGACGTGCTCACCGCAGTCGTCGTGTTCCAGGCGTTCGGCGTCGCGGTCACACCCGCCCTCCTCGCCACAGCCTTTTTCGCCGTCAGCGTCGGCAACCTCGCGAAGATCCTGCCCCTCTCGCCCGGCGGGATCGGCCTCTACGAGGGCGCCTTTACCCTCATCGTCTTCGGTCTCACGACCGTGGCCGCGCCGGTCGCCTTCGCCATCGCCATCGTCGACCACGTCGTCAAGAACGCCGTCACCATCCTCGGCGGCGTCGTCTCGATGGCCTGGCTCAACGTCTCGCTGACCGAGGCGGTCGAGGAAAGCAGGGGGGCCGAGCGAAGCGAAGTCCCCGAACCGAGCGAGTAGCGCGGAACGGAGTTCCGGGGACCATTCGAGCGGGCGGAGCCCGCGAGAAGCCGGTGAAACCGGGAGCCGCGAGGCCGAGCGTAGTGAGACTGAGGCCGGCGTCTTCCCGCCGGGATCCGCCTGCAACCGCCGTCCGTGACGATACCCATCAATTCGGTGACTTTAATACCGCGGAACTGTTGACACGATTACATTAGCGGGTCGGGCAGGCGACCGTCCCGGCGGCCGACCGCTGTCGGAGAGCGCGGCCGGGGTCCGCCCACAGTCGAAGCCGGGGTGGCGGTTCGAACCGCACGACCGCGCCAGGAACGAGAGACCATGCACGGTACCGACGAACCCGGCAGACGGCGGACAGGGCGGCGACAACTACTGGTCGGGGCGGGAGCGGTCGTCCTCGGCGGTTTCGCCGGGTGCATCGGCGGGGGTTCCGGCGGTAAGTGCGCCGCGGGGGAGATAGCCGTCGAAGGCCCGGAGGGGACGGCCCGCTGTGTCGAACCCGTCGAGTCCCCGCAGTCCGTCGCGGAGTACTACGGGTACGGCAGGGGCCGGAGCGACAGCGCCAGTACGCCCGACCGGCTGGCGGCCGAGGACGCCACGGTCGTGTTCGTC
>PXRE01000018.1 GCA_003021085.1 Halobacteriales archaeon QS_1_68_20
GGCCTTGTTTAGACGCCTGAGTTCATGCGTGTGAGTCCGTGAGACTCAATTCGACGTTTCTGACGGCACAGTTCAGGACGAGTTCGCGGAACTGCCCAAACCACGTTCTCGCTCGGACGATCTCGCCGTATTTGCGCCGGAGCGCGAAAAACGTCGATTCGACGGTCGAGCGTTGATGGTACGTCGTCTCATCGAGCAAGATATTGTTGGCGACGCCGTGCCAGCCGAATTCGCGGTGCTTGATCACTGGGTTGACGCCCTCAGCTCGAAGTTTTTGCCGAAGTAGCTCCCAGTCGTAACCTTTGTCGGCAGTCAGAGTGTTCAGTTTGTCGAGATTTCGCATGAGCAGTTGCCACGCGACCTGTGAATCGTGCGGTTGTTTCATCGAGCAATGGATGTCGAGAATCACACCAGTTGTGCAGTCGATCAGGACAGTCGTTTTCACGGCTCTGAACGTGTAATTCGTCCGTTTTGCGTAGTGGTGGCTCGCGGCGATGCGATCCATGCCGGTCGCATCGATCGCCTGGATTTCGCCGGTGTCGTGCAGCTCTGCCGACAGCCGGAGGAAGTCGCGCCACAGCGGCATTTGCAGGTCCTGCATTCGCGCACACACGGTCGTGAAATCGGGGAGTTGAGGCACCTCCAGGCCGAGAATTCCCGCGATCCGCGGCATTTCGTGAAGCACGTCCAGAAGTCGTCGATACGGCAGATCGAGATACGTTTTGAGGCCGTGGATCGACACGATCACCCAGTCGGCGTAGCCGCCGTCACCCCGGCAAAGTGCGGGGTCCGGGACGCCGACGACGGCTTTTTGGGCCAGCGAGACAACGCGGCTAGTGAAGCGGGCGAGTTTGCTGGACACAAACCCGTCTTCCCGCTTCACTTCCTAGTAAGTTAGACATTTATGGTGACCTACTAGGAAACAGATACGAGTTCATGCGTCACTGAGCGGTATGGTTTCGAGCGTCTAAACAAGGCCCAATAACGCTTCTATCTTGTTCAGGAAGCACTCTCCACGTAACCAGCGACCCGTCTTCTTGAGGTAGTCCTACTGGGTCCAAGTAATCAATCAGGACTTTTTCAAGGTACATTGCTGTCTGCTCTTGCACATAACATATACACCCTATCAGTAGTAAATTGGGGGGTTTGCATCTGCTCCCCTCAAAGCAAGGCGCATACGGCTGATGGCATTCCTAAGAGATTTCCAGAGTCGGGGTGGCCCGTTCTGAGAAGTGGGACCGAAAGCGCGTTATAAAAAAGAGTCACTCCCCTTCGCTCAATTGAGCGGCCTCCGCCAGACCGTCGAATTCGGCACACACAAGAACTATACTGCTGGAACAAGTGTTTTGATGTGTCCGCCTTTGCAGAGTCCGAGTGACGCACTCGGCTGAGTGGGAGTGACGGCCACTCCGACACTCGGGGCGCGTTGGACGATATGTGCCCCTAACCGGATGCCGTCTGCTCCTTGCTCGTCGAGTGAGAGAAAGATGGACTCGCCGGGATTTGAACCCGGGGCCTCTCCCATGCCAAGGGAGTGATCTACCGCTGATCTACGAGCCCGCAACCCGACGTACTCCTGCACTGTTCATAAACGTCTCGGTCTCCGGTCGTGACATTGTTGCGTCCCCGGACTGGGGTGACCCAGATTGATCGTCGGGCCGCCTGGGATGCGGCACACAACAACTGGGGACGTCCACGCCCTCCCCACCCCGAGAACCAGGACGTAAGCCATTTAGTCACCCACGTCCTCCAATCCAACGGGAACGGCACGATCGCAAATCTGACTCGTCGCGCGATTGCGCGACTTGGGATTGCGGTAGTGCCCCGGCAGAACGGCCGGGCGAAGCGTCGCGGTTGTGCGGTTCCTATCCTCAGCGATGGCCAGAATACACAATTCGCGCCGTGGCAGGTCCGGTTCGGACCGACCCGCGGCGGAGGAACCCCCCGAGTGGAGCGACGTCGATGCCGAGGACGTCGAACAGCGCGTGGTCGAACTCGCCGAGCAGGGCCACAGCCCCGGCGAGATCGGCCTCAAGCTGCGCGACGAGGGCGTGAAGGGTACGCCCGTCCCCGACGTCAAACTCGCGACGGGCAAGAAGGTCACCGAGATCCTCGAAGAGAACGACGCCAAACCCGACCTGCCGGAGGACCTCCGGAACCTGATGGAGAAGGCCGTCAACCTCCGCGAACACGTCCAGGAGCACGGCCAGGACCACCGCAACAAGCGGGCACTCCAGAACACCGAGGCGAAGGTCCGCCGATTGGTCGACTACTACCGCGGCGACGAACTCGACGCCGAGTTCACCTACGAGTACGAGGAAGCCAGGGAACTGCTGGAGTAGA
The DNA here is from genome assembly GCA_003021085.1 of Halobacteriales archaeon QS_1_68_20. Classification (GTDB taxonomy): domain Archaea; phylum Halobacteriota; class Halobacteria; order Halobacteriales; family PXRE01; genus PXRE01. The sequence continues at coordinate 2,344 of PXRE01000018.1, forward strand.
TGTCCACAACCGGTCGCCCCGCCGAGGCCGCCCCCGCCGACAGCGTCGCCGCCGCCGTCCGCGACGCCGGATTCGTCCGGATCGTCGCACGCGCCGACGGCGACGCCCTCGCGGCGACGGGCCTGCTCGCGGGCGCGCTCCGGGACGCCGGCGTCCCGTTCCAGGCGGGCGTCGCCCGCACCGACGGCGACGCAGCCCGGCGATTCGAGGACGCGGACGGCCACCCGCTGGCCGTCGGCGTCGACGCCCCGGACGCGACCACACTCGCCCGTGACGACGGCCCGGCGAGCGCGACCGCCTTCGAGGTGGCGCGCGAGCTGGGGACCGACCCCGGCCCCGTCCTCGCGCTGGCGGGCGCGTTCGCGGCCGGCCAGCGACCGGGCGAGGGCGAGACGGCACACCTCCTGGAGGCCGCCACCGAGGCGGACCGCGTCGAGCGCCGCCCCGGCGTCGTCGTCCCGACCGCGGACCTCGCCGACGGCCTGGCACACTCGACGCTGGTCCACGCGGGGTTCTCCGGCCGACCAGACAACGCGGAGGAACTCGTCGCGGACGCCCGTGCGGGGGCCGAAGAAGAAGCCGACGACGCCGCGACCACCCCCCTCGAAACGGAGTCGGGCCGGCGCCGACTCGCCTCGCTGGTCGCCGTGGAGACGGCCGGCGGCGACGACGCGACCGGTCGGGCCGCACTCGCCATCGAGCGGACGTTGTGCCCCCACGCAACCCCGGACGGGCCGTTCGCCACGGTCGGCGGGTACGCCGACGTCCTCGGCGCGCTCGCCGCCGAGCGACCGGGCGCCGGCGTCGCGCTCGCGCTCGGCGGCGACTCCCGGGAAGCCGCGCTCGATACCTGGCGCGACCACGCGAAACGCGCCCACGAGGGCCTGCGGGAGGCCACGACGGGTCGGTACGACGGCCTGTTCGTCGCCCGCGTCGCGGACGCGCCGGTCGGGACGACGGCCCGCCTGCTGGCGGACTTCCGCTCGCCGGAACCGGCGGCGCTGGTAGTAACGGACGGCGAGGCGGCGGTCGTCGCCCACCCGGACGTGGCGGCGCCGACCGACCCACTGCGGGCGGCCACGGCGTCGCTGGGCGGCGACGCCTCGGTCGGCCCGCGCGACGGCTACGCGGCCTTCGACGGCGACGCGGACGCCTTCGTCACGGCGTTCAGGGAGGAAGCATGAAGCGGGCGACCGTCCGGACGACCCACGACGACCCCGACCTCGTGGCCGCGGCCGTCGCGCCGGACAACACGGCGTCGATGGACACGCGGGTCGAGGGCGACCACGTGGTGACGACCATCCAGCGGGAGACGACCGGCGGGTTGCAGTCGACGGTCGACGACTACGTCGTGAACTGCTCGGTGGCCGAGCGTGCGGCCGCCGCGGCAGGCAGTAGTTCGGGGATCGACCAGGACGAACAGCGAGCGAACCACGACCAAACCAACGACACATGAGCGAACGATCAGTCTCGAAGCAGCAACAGGGCAAGCGGTGGTACGACGTGCTCGCGCCGGAGCAGTTCGACCGGCGAGAGCTGGGCGAGACCCCCGCCGAGGAGCCCGAGGACGTACTGGGCAGAACGATCGAAACCACGCTGGCGGACATCAGCGACGACGCCAGCGAGAACAACACCAAGCTGACGTTCAAGATCAACGACGTCGGCAGTGACGCGGCCTACACCGAGTGGATCAAGCACGAACTGACGCGGGACTACCTGCGCAGTCTCGTGCGCCGCGGCGCCTCCAAGATCGAGGCGTACGTGACGGTGCTGACGACTGACGACTACCGACTCCAGGTCCAGCCCGTCGCGTTCACGACGAAGAAAGCCGACTCCAGCCAGGAGCAGGCCATCCGCCGGGTCATGATCGACCTGGTCGAGGAGGCCGCCGACGAGCGGACCTTCGAGGGCATGGTCGACAGCATCGTCGAGGGCCGGCTCTCATCGGCCATCTACGGCGAGGCCAAGGACATCTACCCGCTCCGCCGCGTCGAGATCCAGAAGGCGACGCTGGAAGCGCGCCCCGAAGAGGTCGCCGAGGAAGAGGAGACCTCCGTCGACGTCGACGCCGAGGACGTCGAGGTCGAGGGCGAAGCCGAGTAACTTCCGCGGTTCAGCCAAATTTTGCTTCGAACGTCGTTCAGCAACACGGTCAGAGGATAGACTCGTCGTACTGTCCGGCAGACGTTTCGATCGGTGACTAATCCTTTTGTCCTTAATCAACTATGTTATTCTATGCCGAATCCGCTGTTCTCCACGTACGATCAGGGGGACAACCAGGTAACGGGAACGATCCTTTCAGTGTTGGAACACCTAGGTAGCGACCTCGTCGAGGAACTACTGGAAGCGCTGCTTGACGAGTCGGATCTGGCGATACTGACCTTCACCCCCCAGTATCGAGGTGAGCAGGGAATTCCGGACGCCGCCGTGCGCGGTTCGACCACACTGCTGATCGAAACGAAAATCGAGCCTCGTTCAGTCGACGTCGACCAGTTGAACCGTCATTTGGAGACGCTTGACGAAGAATCGACTGAGACGCAGCGTCTCGTCGTTCTGACTCCGGACGGGCAGAAGCAGACAGAAATCGCTTCTATTTCTGACGAACGCGTGGCGTGGGCCAACTTCGATGGCCTCGTCTCAGCATTGGGGGAGTGCTCGTCATTGAGGAAGGCGTCAGTGCCGATGGAACGCGTCCGCCAACCGAACGGGAATCGCTGCTGATCAGGGAGCGTGTCCGATTCATCTACGATTGCGATTTGACTTCAGGCCGAGACGACCGGGTCCTAGTCGTACCTGCCCGACGCGCCTGGAAGGAGTATCGGAACTATGAACTGTACTTTTGTCAGGCGGAGCGGTCGTTCAGGCCGAGCGCCTACCTAGCGTTCTATCGGGACAATCGGATCGACCCCGAAGTACCACGCATCACTGGTAGAGTGGAGAGGATCGAACTGACCGAACGAGGCGTCAAGGCCGCCTGGGAGAACGAAGGAATCGACGAGCGTCAGCACGAACGGCTACAGAACGTCGTATCAAGGTTAGGAGAGGACGGTTCCGAACGATACGGACGCGTCGAGAAAGTCCTGTTTCTCGACGAGGAGATGGGGTTCTCGCTCGACCGGTCGAAAACGACAAGACTGCGACGGACTCGAACACGCGAGTTGCATTCGTACGGAACCAACGGTACGTTTCCGCAGCGGAGTTGCGAGCGTCGCCACAGTACACGTCGGCCCTAGAGGATTGACCGCCGGGACGTAGCCGTCGAAACGCTACTCCTCGACGACGACGGTCCCGAACATCCCTGCGGACTCGTGGGGAATGCAGAGGTACTCGTACGTGCCGGGGACCTCGAAGGTGTGTTCGTACGTCTCGCAGGTGTAGATGGCGCCGCCGCCGTCTTTCCAGGCCTCGCGCGCCTCGTCGAGAGTCTCGTAGCCCCCGGAGGCGAAGTACTCGGCGCCGTCCGGGATGCCCGGGACGGCGGTGACCGTGTGTGCGCGGTCGCTGTCGTTCAGCCAGACGACCGTGGTTCCGGCCTCGACGGTCAGTTCCGTGGGGTCGAACGCGGTCGGCGTCATGCCGACGTCGAACTCGTCCCCGGAACAGCCCTGGCCGAGGACGCCGAGACACCCGCTCAGGCCGAAGGTCGCCCCGCCCAGTCCCGCGAGTACGCGCCGACGGTTCATGTGCGGCGCTCCGCGCTCGAACGGTATATGAAACCCGGTTCTTCCCGGTCACTGGGAACGCAGGTGCGCTCTTTCCCTCCACCCCCTCTTCTCGCTCCACCCCCTCTTCTCGCTCCACCGCCGCTTCCCTTCCCCCGACGGCCGAAGAGCAAGAGGTAAGGCCACGACCGACACACGGCGAGGTATGAAGCCCCGGTTCGTGGGTCGGGTCGGGGTCGCGGACGTCGTCTCCGCGGCCAACGCCTCGCTGGGATTCCTGGCGGTCGTCGTGGCCCCGACGGACCCGCGACTGGCCGCCCGCCTCGTGCTGTTCGCGGCGGTCGCGGACGGCCTCGACGGCGTGCTCGCCCGTCGCTACGGCGGCACGGACGCGGGCGAGTACCTCGACTCGCTGGCGGACGTCTCGTCGTTCGCCGTCGCGCCCGCGGCGCTGGTGACCATCCTCGCCCTCCGGGAGTGGCCGCTGGGGACCGACGAACCGCTGTCGCTGGTCGTCCTCGGAATCGCGGGCCTGTTCGTCGCCATGGCGGTGATGCGCCTGGCACTGTACACGGCCTACGACGTGGACGGCGCCTACACCGATGGCGTCCCGAGCACGCTCGCCGCGACCGTCCTCTCGGCGGCGGTGCTCGCTGGCGCGGCCGACGTGCACGTGCTGGTCGCCGCGACGGCCATCTTCTGTTACCTGATGGTCGCGCCGATCCAGTACCCGGACCTGCTGGCCCAGGACGCGCTCGTCATGGGCGTGGTCCACTCGCTGGCGGTGCTGTTCCCCGACTTCTACGGCCGGATGTTCCCCTGGGCGCTGTTGTACCTCGCGCTGGCGTACCTGCTGTTCGGGCCCTTCTTCTACTGGCGGGACTGGGGCGGTACCGACCAGCGGGCCGAGGAGTCCGGCGAGTCCGGTGACTCCTGAGCGCGAAGGGAAACGCTGATAGGTCGACGTGGCCCACTTCGAACCAATGAGCGAGAACGACGACGGGGCCGACGAGGAGGTCGACGACGGCGAAGCGGTCACCGCCGAGACCATCGAGGAACGGCTCGACGCCGCCGAGGCGGACCTCGAAGCCGCCGACACCGAGGCGGGCCTCGACGAGGTGGAGGCGCAACTGGACGCCGCCGAAGAGGACCTCGAGGCCGCCGACCTTCCGGAACCCGACGACGAGGACGAGGAGGATCCGCGCGAGGAACTGGAGTCCCGGCTGTCGTCGCTTCGAGAGGCCCTCGAAGACGCCCGCGGTCCCTACGCCGCGGACGTGGCCGGCGAGGTCGAGAGCGCCCGCTCTGCCATCGCCGGCGGCGAGTGGACCGAACCCGGGGTCGACCAGCTCGCCGAGGCCGTCCGGTCGTTCGTCGGGTCCGTCGAGGACGTGCTGGACGTGCGGGTAGACCTCGACGTCGACGAACCGGGCTTCGAGGACGAACCGCACGTCGCCGGGTCGGAACTGGACGGCCTGCAGGACAGCCTGGAGGACGCCGAGGCGACCGTCACCGACGCCGGGCTGGACCCCGACGAGGACGCCGAGACCATCGAGGCCCTGCTGGCGGCCGCCGAGACGCTCGGCGACGAGGTCGACGCCGCCGAGCAGTGGGGCGACCTCACCGTCCGCCAGAAGCTCGACGCCCACGGCTACTACGACGTCCTCCACCACCGCAAGGACTACCCGCCGGAGTGGGGCGCGCTGAAGATGTGGGAGCAGGACAACCGCCCGGACATGGTGCTTCTCGCACTCGAACTGCAGGACTCCGATTTCATGGAGAAGCACTGCTTCGAGGCGCTGACCCGCATGGCCCCCGAGGAGGCCGTCGAGCCCATGCTGGAACTCGCCCAGAAACGCAACAAGGACGCCATCCGCGTCCTCGGCAAGATCGGTAGCGACGAGGCGCTCGACACCCTCGTCGACTACGCCGACGCCGGCGACTTCCAGTTGCGGCGAGTGACCCTCAAGGCCATCGGCGAAATCGGGAGCGAGGAGGCGACCCAGGTGGTCGCGAACCAGCTCGTCGCCGACGATGCTGGCATCCGGAGCCAGGCGGCCCGCTCGCTCGGTCTCATCGGCGACACCCGGGCCATCGAGCCGCTGGCCGACGTGCTGGCGGACGACGAGGCCGACCGGGTGCGGGCCAGCGCGGCCTGGGCACTCAACCGCATCGGCACCGAGCGCGCCCTCGACGTCGTCGCGGACTACACGGACGACCGGGCGTACATCGTGCAATCAGAGGCCGAGAAGGCAGTCTGACCGATGTCGAAGTCGCTCGGCGAGAAACTGACCTCGTCCGCGGCGGTGCTGACGCTCGGGCTGGGGCTGACGGCGCTGTTCCTCGACGTGGAACAGTGGTACCTGATCTTCGTCGTCGGCTGGTTGCTGGTCGTTCCGCTGTTGTCGATCCTGTTCGAGGACGAGTCCACTACCGTCGGCGGTAAAATCGCCTACGAGGTGGAGCGCTCCATCGAGGAGGAACTGACCAGCGAGCGCCGTGACCGGGGGGACGAGACGGCCGTCCCCGCCGACCGCGAGGACGCGCTGGACCTGCTCCGGGAGCGGTACGCCAGGGGCGAACTGGACGACGAGGAGTTCGAGCGGAAGGTCCAGCGGTTGCTGGAGACCGAGGACCTCGCGGACGCCGAAGCGCTGTTCGGGTCCGGGCGGTCGTCGGGGACCGATTCGGACCGCGACCCCGCGACCGAGCAGTCGTAAGTCCGGCTCGAATTTTTGCGATCCTTGCCTTTTGCAGCCTGTTTTTCGTCGTACTCGTCCGGCGATGTGGCGCGCGCTGGTGTCCCCGTGAGTGAAACGAACGGGGGCTCGTCAGAGCTTGCTCTGACGGCGAGCGTGCCGCCCGTGGGCGACCGCGAACCCAGGCCGAACGAGGCGGCTGGGGAGGTGAGGGGCTGACCCCTAGGTCTAGTGATCGTTGGCGTCTATCCTGGTCGAACCGTGAACACGAGCGACCACTTGGCCCAGGGATGGCCACCCCCCCCCCAGCCGACTGCGCTCCTCAGTCACGTGCGTTCCCTCCGGTGCTCGTCCCTCGCGCGCGTTGCTCGCGCGCGCCACGACCCTGGTCGGGCCACGTAGACGTTTCCCCGACCTAGTCGGGCCCTGTCTACGTTACCCCAGTGGCGACAGATCGAGATCACCGGCCGGGGATCGACCGGGTCCTCACCCCAGGAACGTGGCGAAGAACTGGAGTGCGAACGCGACGGCGACCAGCAGCGCGCCCGTTCGGCCGAGCCAGGTGTACTCGTGGACCTCCGCGGGCGCGATTTCGACGTTGTAGGAGTCGAACTCGCTGTCGTAGTTGAGGTAGTTCGGCTCCTGGAAGAACTCCGCGAACAGCAGCAGCGCTCCGAGCGCGCCGATTCCGCTCGACGCGAGTCCGAGCGCGGTGACGGCGTCGACCATGGGTTTGGGGGCGCGGGACGGGGGCAAAAATCTGCCGGAGATTCAAGAGGGATGACGCGACCAGTGCCGCCATGCCCCGACGCACGCTCCTGGCCCTGCTCGCACTCGCCGTCGCGCTCGCGGGCCTCCCCGCAGTCCCGGCGACGCACCCTGCGGACGCCGGGCCGTCGTCGGGCCACGCCAGCGTCGCCGGTACAGCGGGTACGGGAGGGAGCGCCCACGTTCACAATCCGGACGCACTGGAGTCGGACGACCCTCCGGCGGCCGATGGAGTGCCGAACCCGGTCGGACCGGCGAGCGGCCGGGAAGCCGCGATTCTCGCCGCGTACCCCGACCCCGTCCGGGACGGCGACGCGGGCGAGTTCGTCGTCGTGAGACTCCCCGGACGGGGCAACTGGTCGCTGGCCGACGACCACCGGACAGTCGACCTCCCGGAAACCGCCGAGGGCGTCGTCGTCGTGACCGCCGACCCGGAGAAGGCCCGCCCGCTCGTCCCGTACGCCGTCCTCGCGCTCCCCGACGACGTCGCGCTCGCCAACGGCGGGGACGTGATCCGCCTGCGCCGAGACGACGACGTGGTCCACGAGGTCTCCTACGAGTCGGCGTCCGAGGGCGAACTCTACCGCCCGGGAGCGGGGTGGGAACCGCTGGGTGCGACCGACTTCTCGCCGAGCGCGTCCGGTCCGGCGACCGTGGAGCCGTTCGTCCTCCCCGACGCCCCCGAGGTTCCCCTCCGAGTGCTGGAAAGCGCCGAGCGCCGCATCCTGCTGGCGGGCTACACCGTGACCGACCAGCGGGTCCGCCGGGCGCTGGTCGAGGCGGCCCAGCGGGGCGTCACCGTTCGCGTCCTCGTGGACGGCGGCCCCGTCGGCGGCCTCTCCAGCCGACAGGCGTCGACGCTCGACGCACTGGCCGACGCTGGTGTGGACGTGCGCGCGGTCGGCGGTCCCCGCGACCGATTCGGCTACCACCATCCGAAGTACGCGGTCGTCGACGACCGGGCCGTCGTCCTCTCGGAGAACTGGAAGCCCTCGGGAACGGGCGGGCGCTCCTCGCGGGGCTGGGGCGTGGTCGTCGCGGACGACGCCACGGCAGGCCAGTTGGCCCGGGTGTTCCGGGCGGATTCCGGCTGGCGGGACGCGATTCCCTGGCGGACGTTCAGGGAGGGGAAGACGTTCCAGCCCGCGGACCCGGCGGAGGGACGGTACCCCGCGAGGTTCGATCCCCGGACGCTCGGGGCGGAGTCGGTCTGGGTACTGGTCGCCCCCGACAACGTCGAGCGTGAGGTGCTGGCGCTGTTGCGGTCGGCCGAGGACAGGATACTCGTCCAGCAGGTGTCCGTCGGCGGCCGCGACCAGCCGTTCCTGCAGGCGACGCTGGACGCCGCCCGGCGGGGGGTCGAGGTCCGGATCCTGCTGTCGTCGGCCTGGTACGTCCGGGAGGACAACGCTCGCCTGGTCCGGTGGCTGAACGACCGGGCGGCCGCCGAGGACCTCCCGCTGGCGGCGAAACTCGCGGACCCGCGCGGCCGCTTCGAGAAGGTCCACAACAAGGGCGTCGTGGTCGACGGCGAGCGCGCGCTGGTCGGCAGCGTCAACTGGAACAACCACTCCGTGCGCGAGAACCGCGAGGTGACGCTCGTGCTGGAGGGCGAGGCGGTCGCGGGCTACTACGAGCGGGTCTTCCGGAGCGACTGGCGCGGCGGGTGGTGGCGCGCGCCCGTCGGTTTGGGCCTGGCGGTGCTGGTCGCCGCGGCGCTGGCGGCGTGGTTCGGGCGGCGGCGGATCGAGTTCGAGCGATGACTCGGTGGTGGACGTCCGCAACGTTTCGCGCAGTCGGAATGGAGTTCCGGCGTGCGAACAACGCGCGCGAGGGCCGCCGCCGGCGCTCGTGCCGGCGGCAAGGTTGGGGAGGTGTGAGGTTGACCCCTAGGTCAAGTGGTTGCTATCCTTGGCGGATCGACCTGGGTCAACGCTAGCGACTACTGGCACTAGGGATGGCCACACCCTCCCCAGCCGACTGCGTTACTCACTCCGTTACGTTACTCGTCCACCTGGAGAACGAGTTCCCCGAGCACCCGCTCGCACGGCTCGCGGGGACCTTGCACGGTGTTGGCTCGCGGCCCCCCGTCGGTCGGCACGCTCGCCAGCGTGCGCCGTGGGCCAACCTCGACAGCGAGAAACGCCGACGGTTCCCCCGCGCTCAGTCGTCGCCGACGACGCTACTCCCCAATTCTTCGTCGATCTCGGCGTCGGCCATCTTCTCGACGAGGGCGTCCAGCACCGCCTCGCGCTTGCCGCGGACGTACTTGATGCTCCCGACGACGAGGTGGCCGCCGCCGCTGACGCCCGAACCGGGCAGTTCGTCCTGGAGCTGTTCGACCATTTCGGGGATGTCCAGTCGGACGCCGTCGCTCCGGAGGACGGCGAAGTCCGGCCCGAACCCGACGGTGATGGCCGGCCCGCCGTGCTCCTCGAGCATCGCGTCGTGGACGGCGGCGGTCGTCTTCCCCGGCGCGGGGTAGGTGAACCGGTGGGCGTGGTTCTCCACGTCGATGCGGTACAGAGCCGCGCCGTTGGCCAGTTCTTCGCGGTCGACGTGGGGGAGTGCGACGTCCAGTTGCCGGTCGACGGCCTCGCGGGACTGCCCCGCGAGGAACTCGACCAGTTCCCGGTGACGGGCTTCGTCGTCACACCCCACGTTCAGCGCGTCGTTGACGAGGCCGCGCCCGGGGTCGTACCGGAGCCGGTAGGCCAGGTAGTCAAGCGCCTCGCTGACGTCCTCCAGGGACTCATCGTCGTACCCGGCGTCGCCCGCGAGATCCAGGTAATCGGGCATCGCCTCCCCCTGCGAGCGGTCCGACAGGCCGGCGACGGCCGGGACGTGCTGGAGGTCGTCGCTCAGGTCCGGCCGGAGCATCCGCGCGAGTTCGACGCAGAGCATCCCCGTCGTCACGCGGTAGTCCTCGTCGTGGAGGTAGGGGTTGACGTGGGCAGACAGGAGCGGCCCCACGGCGTCCGGGTCGGGGTGGTGGTGGTCGACGACCGCGATGGGGATGTCGTAGTGCGCGAGGTTCCGGTAGGCGGGGGTGTCCTCCTCGGTGCTTCCGTTGTCCAGCATCAGCAACATCGGGAGTTTCTGGCCGTGGCGGTCCCGGTCCTCCAGCGCGAAGTTGAGGTCGCGGGTGGCGTCCTCCATGTCGTAGAACGGCGCCTTGCTGGGCGACCGCTTCAGAAGGTGCCGCGGCGCGTCGGGGTCCTCGTGGACCTCCGCGATGAACTCCCGGAGGGCCAGTTCCACGGGAACGGCGGCGCACATGCCGTCGCCGTCGGCGTGGTGGCGGATCCGGATCGGACGGCTCTCCAGGACGGTCCGGCGGAGTTCCCGGGCCAGGTCCCGGAGGTCCGGCAACAGTTTCTCTAGCGCGTCCCACTCGACCAGCGTGTCGACGTCGGCGGGTTCGGCCTGGCGCTGGACGGTGGCGTCCAGTCGTTGCTTCAGGTCCGCCGCTGCGTCACCGTCGAGGACGACGAACTCGTCGGCCTCGACCTGGACGGCGCCGTCGCGTTCCTCCACGCGGCCGGTGACCCTGACGGGGTCCCCGAGTTCGATCTCCGGGTACGCCCGGACGCCGGCGCCGGCGAACGCGGCACACGGCACGACCCCGGCGTTGGCGTCGTCGGCGACGCACTGGACGTTGAAGACGGTCGGGCCGCCGGTCTGGCGGATCTGCACGACCTCCCCCGCCAGGTGGACGGTCTCACCGAGCGCGTCCGGCAGGTCCGCGGCGGCCGCGAAGTCGTACTCGTGGTCGACTGCATCGACGCTGTAGTCGTCGACGTCGACCTGGGCGAACGAGAGGTCGCCGTCCTCGCGGACGTCCTCCAGTTCGACCACCAGTTCGTCCCCGACGGCGTACTCCCCGGCCAGGTTCGACTCGTGGACCAGTCCGCTGACGTGCTCGGAGAGGTCGACGAAGACCCCGTAGTCGACGACCCCGTTGACGGTCGCCAGGTAGGGTTCGTCCTCGTCGACGTCGTCGATAGTACAGTCCGGCGCGAGGTCGTGTACGACCGGGGCCGTCTCCCGGGCGTCCCCGCCGGCGTCGTCCGTCGTCATCGTTGCCGGTGGTTTGCCGCCGCCGCGTAAAACGCTTTGCAAGCGGACTCGGGGCGCGACCGGCGGAATCCCTCACTGGGGCCGAGACCCGCGCGGAAACCCCGCCCGGGGCGTCGTCCATCCGGAACGTTTAGCACCGGGTAGGCACGACCATCGTGGTATGCCGCTGTTCCGGTCGGGCGGGGTCGCCGGCATCGCCCGCGACACCATGGAGTTCGTCCTCGAAGCTTGCGAGGACACCCACCCCAACGAGTACATGGGCATCCTCCGCGGGACGCCGGCGAGTCGACTCGACGTCGACCGCGACGGCCAGGTGGTGACGGACGTCCTCTACATCCCCGGCACCGAGCAGAACCCGGTGAGCGCGACGGTGAAGACGAACATGATCCCCAACGACCGCCGGACGGTCGGGTCGGTCCACTCCCACCCCAACGGCGTCCTGCGACCCAGCGACGAGGACCTCGCCACCTTCGGCCGCGGCGAGGTCCACATCATCGTCGGGGCGCCGTACCGCTGGGGCGACTGGCGGGTCTTCGACCGCAAGGGCAAGCCCCGCGACCTGGAGGTGCTGGACGTCGACCTGCCGGACCCCGAGGACTTCTTCGACTTCGACCAGTCGGACATCGACGCGGAACTGGACGATGACCACGACGTCGGGTGGGAGCCGTGACCCGCGTCCTCGCGCAGGGCACCTTCGACCTGCTGCACCCCGGCCACGTCCACTACCTCCGGGAGGCCGCCGCCATGGGCGACGAACTCCACGTCATCGTCGCCCGCGGCGACAACGTCACCCACAAGGACCCGCCGGTCGTGGACGGCCGCCAGCGCCGGGACGTCGTCGCCGCCCTGGACGTGGTCGACAACGCACTGCTGGGCCACCCCGAGGACATTTTCGTCCCCGTCCAGGAACTGGACCCCGACGTGCTCGTCCTCGGCCACGACCAGCACCACGAAGAGGGGGCCATCCAGAACGCCCTCGACGAGCGCGGCATCGACTGCGAGGTGGTGCGCGCGTCCGCCCGGGAACCGCGCTACGAGGTGGAGATGCTGTCGACCGGGGCCGTCATCGAACGCATTCTGGCCGAGCGCAACTAGTCCGCTCCCACCGTGTCACCCTTCACCCCCGGCGACGGCGCAACCGCTCGATGCCGAGCGCGAGTCCGCCGAGGGTAGCGAGCGGCCCGACCCCGGGTGACGTCGCCTCCGTCCCGGTGGGCGTGGCGTCGGAAGGGGTCGGCGATTCGGTGGGCGTGGGGGTCAGTGATTCGGTGGGCGTCGGGGTCGGCGATGGAGTCTCCGTCGGAGTCGGTGATCCGGAGGGCGTGGCGGTCGGCTCCGGCGTCGGTTCGTGGGTCAGCGGCGGCGGATCCCGCTGCTCGCCCGGTTGGGGAACGCGAACGGCGCGCCGTCGTGGGTGTAGTGTCCCCGGGTGTGACTGCTGGCCACGAAGAACTCGTCGGTGGCGTACTGGGCCGTCCAGAACGACCACCTCCGGGGGGCGCGCCACCAGGCGAGCAGTTCGGGACGTCCCGGGTCGCTGACGTCGTGGATCTTCACGCCCCCGTCGTACCAGGACGTGTACAGCCGATCCCCGCGAAGGTCCATGTTGTGTGGCGTGGTGTTGATGCCCTCCTTCGTCGGATCCATCGAGGGAGGGGCCTCGATGGTCGCCAGCAACTGCGGGTTCGACTCGTCGGCGACCGTCGTGTGCGAACGACAGCAGGCCGTGGACCTCGGCCCACCGGTCGTCGTGGGCGGCCGGTGTCCAGCGACCCAGTTCGGCGGGTTCGGTCACGTCGTAGACGGCCATCCCTCGGCCGTCGACCACGTACAGCAGGTCACCGACGAAGTAGGCGTCGTGAATCGAGTGATCGGTCTGGAAAAACGCCGTCAGCGCGGGGTCCGTCGGATCGCTCACGTCGTAGAGAGCGACGCCGGAGAGGTCGCCCTCGCGGTCGTTGCCCGGACCGGGGACGACCAGCAGGTCCCCGTCGACCCGGACGTCCAGGATTCCGGTCATCGGACCGTCCTCGTGGTCGTCGACGACGCTCCGGTTCTCGGCGGCGACGGTCGGATCGGTCGGGTCCCGGACGTCGACGACGGCGAACCCGTCCTGGACGCAGACGTACGCGTACTCCGACCGGTCGCCCACGACGGCCTCGGTCGTGCCGGGAATCGCCACGTACCCGAGCGGTTCGTAGGTCGTCACGGCCTCAGAGGAAGCCGCCGTCCGCGAGTCGCTGGACGGCCTCGCGGATACGTTCCTGGCTGTTGGCGTAGGAGATGCGCGCGTACCCCGGCGCGCCGAAGGCGCTCCCCGGCACCGTGGCGACGTGGGCCTCCCCGATGACCTGCTCGCACCACCGCTGGTCGTTCCCCTCTACCGGGAGCATCAGGTAGAAGGCGCCGTGCGGGACCTGGACCTCGACCCCTTCCTCGGCCAGCAGGTCGACCAGCAGGTCCCGGCGCTCGCGGAACGCCGCGACCATCTCGTCGATTTCCTCGTCGACCTCACGGAGCGCGGCCACGCCCGCGTGCTGGACGAAGTTGGCGGCGCAGGACACCGAGTGCGAGTGGACCTTGCCGGCTTGCGCGACGAGTTCTTCGTGAGCGGCGAAGTACCCGAGTCGCCAGCCCGTCATCGCGTAGCTCTTCGAGAACCCGGAGACGGTGACGGTGCGCTCGGCCATGCCGTCCAGGGCCGCGACGCTCGTCGGGTCCACGTCGTAGGTGACCTCGCCGTAGATCTCGTCGCTGATCACCGTCACGTCGTGTTCCACGGCGAGGTCCCGCAGGCCCTCCAGGGCCGTCCGCGAGTACACCGCGCCGGTGGGGTTCGACGGGGAGTTGACGATCAGCAGTTCGGTGTCGTCGGTCAGGACTTTCTCCAGGTCCTCCAGGGCGGGTTCGAGCTGGAAGTCGTGAACCGAGAGGTCCAGGCGGGTGAGCTGCCCGCCGGCGAGTTTGCCCATCGCCTCGTAGGAGACCCAGGCGGGGTCCAGCAGGACCACCTCGTCCCCAGCGCGGGACGACGTCCCGCTGGCTGACGGGCTTTGCCCGTCGACGCCGTCCACCAGCGTCTGGACGACCTCGAACAGCGCCTGCTTGCCGCCGGGCGTGACGACGACGTTCTCGGGACCGTAGTCCAGGCCGTCCTCCGCGAGGCGGTCCGCGATGGCCTGGCGGAGTTCCGGGACGCCGTTCGACGGCGTGTAGCCGGTGTGGCCCTCGTCGATGGCCCGCTTGCCGGCCGCCTTGATGGATTCGGGCGTGTCGAAGTCCGGTTCGCCGACGCTCAGGTCGACGACGTCCGCGCCCTCGGCGGCCAGTTCGCTGGCCTTGTTCGAGATGGCCAGCGTCGCGCTCGGTTCCACTCGCTGTACCCGTTCGGAGAACTCGAAGCTCATTGGGGTAGTTCCTCCACGAGGTCGATGGCGCTCTCGACGGCGCGTGCGCCGTCGTCGATCCGGTCGCGCGCCTCCTCGGCGCTCATCCCTGGGCCGGTGACCCCCAGCGTGACCGGTTTGTCCCGGTCGAGGCTGACGTCCGAGAGGTTCTGGGCGGCCGCGTGGCCGATGACCTGGTCGTGGTCGGTGTCACCGGTGACGATCGCCCCCAGCACTGCGACGGCGTCGACGTCGTCGCGCCGGGCGAGTCGGTCCGCGGCCAGCGGCGCGTCGTACGCCCCCGGGACGCGCACGGTCTCGACCACGTCGGCGCCCCGGTCGGCCGCCGCCTCCCGGCCCGCCGACTCCATCTGCTCGGTGATCGGCGAGTGAAACGTCGCCACCACCAGTCCGAGCCGTACCATACCGTCCCATCGTCGACCCCGAGTAAAAGCCCTGCCGGTTCCCCCGATTTCGGCCGCGGGGACGGTCGTGCCGTGTCGTAGGCGGACGAACGGAATGAGAAAGAGTTTCAACCGGTCACCTCTCTGCAACGGACGATGACCGAAGACGACGGCGAGGAGCCGCCAGCGACCGCCGAGTCGCCGGCGCGCGAAGGGCCCCTCGCCCGAGTCCTCGCGCCGCGGTTCGGCCTCAGGTCGTGGGCCTGGCAGGCCGTGCTGGCCGTCACCGTCGTCGCGCTGGTCGCCAGACTGGTCTTCCTGGGTGCGCGGACCGCGCACTTCGACGAGGGCCGGGTCGCGTACTGGACGCTGCGGTACGCCGAGACCGGGCACTTCACGTACCGCTCGATCATCCACGGCCCGTTCGTCCAGCACGTCGGCCGGGTGCTGTTCCCCCTGCTGGGGGCGACCGACTTCGTCATGCGGTTGCCGGTGGCGCTGATCGGCGGCCTGCTCCCCCTGTCGGCGGTGCTGTTCCGGGACCACCTCCGGGACGAGGAGGTCCTCGGCCTGGCGGTGTTGCTCGCGTTCAACCC
Organism: Halobacteriales archaeon QS_1_68_20; assembly: GCA_003021085.1. Classification (GTDB taxonomy): domain Archaea; phylum Halobacteriota; class Halobacteria; order Halobacteriales; family PXRE01; genus PXRE01. The sequence goes on from PXRE01000018.1 coordinate 17,939, forward strand.
GATCCTGCTGTACTACTCGCGGTTCTTCCGGAGCGACGTGCCCCTGGCGGCGTTCGCCTTCGTCACGTTCGGCATGCTGGTCCGGTTGCTGGCGACCCGGCGACCCCGGTACCTCCACGGTGCGGCCGTCTTCGCCGCGCTGGCGTTCGCCAGCAAGGAGAACGCCGTCGTCTACCTGCTGGTCTGTGTGGGCGCCGGTGCCCTCGTGGCCGACGCCGCCCTGTTCCGACCCCGCCGGTTCGAGAACGGCGTGGCCCGACTCCGGGCCACCTGGGGTCGGATAACCGGCGCCGTGCGGGACGCCCCCGGTGGCGCTCGCCGGACGATTCCCCGGATCGTCGGCCACCTCGCGCTGGCCGTCGCGGTGTTCGCCGGCCTGACGCTGTTGCTGTACGCGCCCCGGGCCGGGGACGCCGGCGGCGTCGGCCTCTGGGCCGCGGTGGCCGACCCGACCCTGTGGCCGGCCGTCGTCGACGCGACGGTCACCGACCTCGCGGAGGGCTTCGACTACTGGTTCGGGCAGAGTTCGGAACCCAACTGCTTCGCGGACTCGGTGATCGGCGGGTACGTCTGCTTCCTGGCCCGGTTCCTGGCGACGATGGGGAAGTTCGCCGCGCCGCTGTCCGCGCTGGCCGTCGCCGGGTTCCTGCTGGAGCGGTACGCCAGCACGGACCCCCGGCCGCTGGTCATGTTCGCGGGCTACTGGGGGTTCGTCAGCGTCCTCGGGTACCCCCTGGGGACCGACGTGTGGGGCGCCTGGGTGGTCACCCACGCCGTCGTCCCGCTGGCGATTCCGGCCGCGGTCGGGTTCGGCCACCTCCTCGGATACGCGCGAAACTCCGTCGCCGTCGTCCGCGGGGACGGCGACCCGGGGACACACCACGAACCCGCCGACGCCCTGGTCGCTGGCCTGCTGGTCCTGTTGCTCGCCGGCGGGATGGTCGTCCCGGCGGTCCAGACCAGTTACCTGGCGCCCCAGGAGCGCGACTCCAGCACGGCGATGGTCCAGTACGCCCAGCCCTCGGCGGACATGTGCCCCGGCCTGGCGGCGATGCGGGAGGCGGTCGACGACCGGGAGGGAATCGACGTCGTCTACTACGGCCAGCGGTACTACCTGGCCAACGAGAGCGCGACCGAGTACCCGCCCGCCGCTGACCGGTACAACGAGACCGGTGGCTGGTTCAAACGACTCCCCCTGCCGTGGTACACCGAGGCGGCCGGCGCCGAGGTGGCCAGCGCGCGAGCACCCGCCGGACTGGAAGCCGCGCTGGCCGACGACCCGGCCGTGATCGTCGCCCAGAAGGGCTACGAGACCGACGTCCGGAAACTGGCCGAGGGCGACTTCCGGACGTTCGAATACGACTTGCGCGCGCCCATGGACGGCCCGGACTCGCGGACCTCGGTCGTGATCTTCGTCCGCGAGTCCCGGCTCTCGTCGGGCGACCAATCGAAGACCCAGACTGACACATGACGGACGACTCGAACACGCAGGCAGAAGACTGACACATGACGGACGACTCGAACACGCAGGCGGACCGACTACGGAACCGCGCCGGAGCCGTCGCCGAGTGGCTCCCGACCGACGACCGCACGCTCGCCGCCGTCGCGGCCGTCGCCGCGGTGGCGCTACTGGCCCGGTTCGTGGCGCTTGGCTACCGCGTCATGCACTTCGACGAGGCGCGGGTGGCCTACTGGACGCTCCGGTACGTCGAAACGGGCGACTGGATCTACCGCCGCGAGATTCACGGGCCCCTCGTCCAGCACGTCGACGCCTGGTTGTTCTCGGCGTTCGAGCCCTCGGACTTCGTCGCGCGTGCGCCGGTGGCGCTGGTCGGCGGCCTCCTGCCGCTGACGGCGCTATTGTTCCGTGATTACCTGGAGGACGACGAGGTTGTGGCGGCGTCCGTGTTCCTCGCGCTGAACCCGCTGTTGCTGTACTACTCGCGCTTTTTCCGGAGTGACGTCCTCGTCGCGGCGTTCATGCTGGCCGCGCTGGGTTACGTCGCCCGGGGGATCGCCCGCCGGCAACCCGGTGACCTCTACGTGGCCGGGGCGTTCCTCGCGCTCGGGTTCGCCAGCAAGGAGAACGCGCTGGTCTACCTGGTCTGCTGGGTCGGGATGCTCGTCGCGGTCGCCGGCCTGGAACTGCTGTACCCGAGGCGGTTCGACTCCCGGGGAGCGTACCTCCGTACCGCCCGCCAGCGAGTGATCGAGGGCGGACGCTGGCTCCGCCGTCCGGTCGGCGTGCGCTGGGGCGGCCACGCCGTCGGCGGACTGGTCGTGTTCGGCGTGCTGACGGTCCTCCTGTACTCGCCCCGGACCGGTGGGACGCCGATGTGGCAGACGGATCCACTGGGAGCCGTCGACGCGACGGTCGCCGCCTTCGAGCGCGGGTTCGCCTTCTGGGGCGAGAACGGCAGCGAGGTGCCCGCGTGTTACAGCCTCGGGGTCGGCCCTGAGGACCCGTTCACCGCGCGGTACCGCTGTAACCTCGAACGCTCGTTCACGATCATGACGAAGGGCGCGGCGGCCGTCAGCGTCGTCGGCCTGGTCGGCGTCGTCAGCGAACAGTTCCGGCGGCCCCGGGTCCTGGTGACGGGGGCCGCCCTCTGGGCGATTGCGAGTTTCCTCGGGTACCCTCTGGCCTCGGACATCGCGTACCCGGCCTGGCTCGGGGTCCACGTCGTCGTCCCGCTGGCGATTCCCGCGGGCGTCGGCCTGGCGACGTTCGCCCGCTGGGGCCGGGACGCGCTGGCCGACGACGACTCGACCGACGCCGCTATCGCGGGCCTGCTGGTCGTGCTGGTCGTCGCCGGGATGGTCGTCCCCGCGGTCCAGGTCTCCTACCTCGCGCCCCAGTCCGGCGTCTCCGGCGAGGCCAACGTCGTCCAGTTCGCCCAGCCCAGCGGCCACATGCAGGAGGCCGTCGCGGCCATGGACGAGGCCGTGGCGAACAACGACGGCGTCGACGTGGTGGTCTACGGTCCGGACTTCGTCCACGGCGGGAACGGTACCTTCGACCCCGGTTGCCTCCGGTGGTTGACGCCGATGGCGCCGGCGTCGTGGTACCTCTATCGCTCCGGCGCGGAGATCAGGTGCGCGTCGACCGAGGTCGAACTCCGGTCGATGCTGGACGAACACGACCCACCGGTCGTCGTCACCAGCCAGGGCGACGCCAGGATTGCGGGGCCGGTCCTGGGTGACCGGTACGCCGGGAGCGCCTACGGCCTCAGGCTCTGGTCCAGCGCCACGACGACTGCGGTGTTCTACTTCGACACGACCCGCGTCGACCGGGAGGCGAACGCGTCGGTGAGATGACCGAAAAAGGGGCGTCAGTTCAGCAGTAGTCCGAGCAACTGCTGTCGCAACTGTGGTCGTTGTCGTGGCAGACGTAGCAGTTGTCGCAGTTGTAGACCTTCTTCGGGAGACACCAGTACTGGCCGCCGTCGTACCAGCGGTCACAGATCCAGCTGATCGTGCAGTTCAGGCACCCGTCGGTGTGATCCTGCGTGGAGACGCCGTCGCTGCTGGCGTCGCCGGGGCGGACGATGGTCCCCCGCTCGGCGCCGTCTTCGGTCACGACGGCGTAGGTCTCGCCGGTGTCGGGGTACAGCACGACCTTCAGGTCGGCGTCGTCGAGTCGCCGGGACACCGAGATGCCTGCGGTCGGGGTGCCGTCGTGGATCGTCCCGTAGGAGACGAACCCCTCCTCGGCGTCGATGTACTCGGGGATCGACCGGAAGGGCAGGGACGTGAGTTCGGTGGCCGCGGGCGTGTCGAGGACGCCGCGCTCGGCGAGGGTCTGCCGCAGTTCGCGGGTCCCCTCGACGAGCGCCTGCGTGGCCGCTTGCTCGCTCTCGTAGCGAGCGGCGGCGGCGTGGGGGTCGTCCGCGGCGACCGCGCTCCCGCTCAGGCCGAACACGGCCGCGACGGTCGCGGCCGCGCTGGCGACGAATCCACGACGCTGCTGGGTGAAGAAGTTGTTCGGGTCGTCCTCGGTCGCTGCGAGGACGTCACGGCGGTTCGGATCGGTACCCTCGTCCATCGGTGTCGGATCGTCTGTCATCGTGGATCGGTGGCTTCGCAGCCGATGCTACGTTCGAGCAACTTCATTTTATATTTTTTTCTAGCGAAAATAATATTGGCGTTCGTGAAATTCAGTCCAGTAAACGTTTGTGGTCGGTCCGGATGGGCATCCTTATTCCGGACTGCAGGCAAAGGGGAAACATGACGACCATCGGCCCGTCAGGGACGACCCTCGGCGTGGTCGGCGGGGGCCAGCTCGGCCGGATGCTCGCCGAGGCGGCCGCCCCGCTGGGAATCGACCTCGTAGTCGTGGACCCGACGCCGAAGTGCCCGGCCTCGGCGGTCGCCCGCGACCATGTCGTCGCCGACTTCGACGACCCCGACGGCGTCGACGAACTGGCCGCCCGCGCGGACTACCTGACCTACGAAATCGAACTCGCGGACCCCGACGTGCTGGAGCGGGCGAGCGAGGACCACGGCGTCCCCGTCCATCCCTCGCCGGAGACGCTCCGGACCATCCAGGACAAACTCGTCCAGAAGCGCCACCTCGCCGAGCGAGGCGTGCCGGTCCCCGAGTTCGTGGCCGTCGACGACGCCGACGACGTCGCGGCGGCGATCCACGAACTCGAGTCGCCGGTCATGCTGAAGGCCCGCCGCGGTGGGTACGACGGGCGCGGGAACCGTCCCGTCCACGAGGACGAGGACTTCGCCGCGGCGCTGGCGGAGGTCGGCGCCGGCGAGGGCGGTGCGATGGCCGAGCGGATGGTCGACTTCGAGCGGGAACTGTCGGTCATCGGCGCGGTCGGCGACGGCGAGTGGGCGACGTTCCCCGCCGGCGAGAACGTCCACGAGGACGAGATCCTCCGCACGACGGTCGTGCCCGCCCGCACGTCCGACGCCGTGCGCGAGCGCGCCCAGGCGGTCGCCCGGGACGTGCTCGACGCGCTGGAGGGCCGAGGCGTGTACGGGATCGAACTCTTCGAAACCGCCGACGGGGAGATTCTGGTCAACGAGATCGCGCCCCGGCCGCACAACTCCGGCCACTGGACCATCGAGGGGGCGACCACCAGCCAGTTCGAGCAACACACCCGCGCCGTCGCCGGCCTCCCGCTGGGGTCGACCCACCGGCGATGTCCGACGGTCATGGTGAACGTCCTGGGTGACGTGGCCGAACCGACCCGGGCCGAACTGACCGGCGTGGGCGACGTGCTGGCGACCCCCGGCGCGCACCTCCACTGGTACGGCAAACGCGAGGTGCGGCCGCTCCGGAAGATGGGCCACGTCACGCTCACCCCGACCGACGGCGAAGACGCCGCGGCCCTGCTGGAGCCGGGCCGCCGGTTGCGCGACGGCCTCACCTTCGAGTAGACCGTGATCTATCCGGGATCGACGCTGAAGACCTCGATCTCGTTGCCCTCGGTGTCGACGAAGTGGAAGGTCCGGTAGTCACCGATCTCCAGCATCTCGTCGTGGACCATCTCCGGGGCTATCTCCTCGATCCTGTCGTAGGCGGCGTCGACGTCCTCGACCTCGAAGGTCGGGACGCAGTTGTCCCCGAACTCGACGTCGAACCCGTCCGCGCCGGGCGCGTAGAGGCCGAAGTCGAAGCCGTCGAACTCGAACATCGAGTACCGGTCGTCCTCCTGTTCTGGGTCGACGCCTCACAGTTTCTCATCGTCGTCGCTCCGGTTCAGGAGGCCCGGTCAAAACCCCCTCCTCGCGGTGAAACTGTAACTCCGCCGAGACTCCGGCGGCGACCTCGCGGATATATGAAAATATGTGAATATATTCATATACGCGGGAGCGGGTCGTAGCGTCCGCTCTGGGCCAGCCTCGAATAGCGTCCTAGGTCCCGTCGGCTCCGGTCGCGGCGACCGACGCCAGGAACGACCGCAGCTGGTCGGTGAAGAACTCGGGGGCGTCGAGGTTCGACGCGTGGGCCGCCCCCGGAGCCGCCCGCACTGTCGCGCCGGGAATCGAGTCGCCGAGTTTCGCCGCCTGCCGGCGCAGGAACCCGGGTTCGTGCTCGCCGTACAGGACGAGGGTCGGGACGCCGATGGACCGGTGGTCGACGGGCGTCTCGTGGAACGAGGTAGTCGCCCGGATCACCTTGGCGAACTCGTCGGTCGGCATCGCCGGCCCGCCCCGCCGGAGTCGCTCGACCAGTCCGTACTCGCCGGCGACGGCCTCGCCGTCGAGCCGACGGTGGATCCACAGGATGACGCGCTCGACGCGCTAGTAGCCGAGGAGCCGAGCCACCGGGACGGCGGCGTCCAGCATCAGCGACCGCTGGATCCAGTCGCGGTAGTCGACGTACCCGGGGGCGAACGTGGCCGCGAGGACGAGCCCCGAGAGCCGGTCGGGATACCGCGTCGCGTACACCTGGGCGATGGCGCCGCCCAGTGAGAGCCCACAGATCACCGGCCGGTCCAGGCCGAGGGCGTCGACGAGGGCGTGCAGGTCTTCGGCGAACAACTCGACGGAGTAGGAGGGGGGCCGTCGATCCACCGGTGCGGCCGTGGCCCCGGACGTCGTAGGTGATGGTGGTGTACTCGTCGGCCAGGGCCGCCACCTGGGGGTCCCACTGGGCGTGGTCGAGGACGGCCCCGTGGACGAACACCACGGGCGGCCCCTCGCCCCGCCGCTCGTAGTACGTCTCCACCCCGTTCGTTCGGACGGTCGGCATGGTGGTTCTACGGTTACTGTCGGGATAAGCCCGAGCCCGTGAACTGCTCGTCCGTGACGACAATTAAACAGCCCCGGGCACTCTCCTCGATGACGGTACCTTGGTCAGCAACAGCCGGAAAGCCCCCGGCGCTCGACTTCCGTCAGAGGCAAGCTCTGAGGACTTCCCGCTCGTTGCACTCGCGGGAACCGCCGGGGCTGGCGAGAGCGAAGCTCTCGCCGCGCCCGCGGTGGTGTTGCCGGACACCTCTGTGTGCGGTTGTGCCGGCCACCTCCGGATCGGTGGCCGCTACCTGTTGTCGGTGGGTTAGCGGCAGGATCTGAGCTGGTGAGGTTAGGGTGAGTCGGCACCCTTTAGGCGTCTGCCCGCGCTTGCTCGCACATGTCCGACCTCCAGGCGCTCGTCGACCAGTTGCACGAGGAGGCCGACCGGGACAGCGACCCCGCGGAGACGCCGGACGTCGGGATCATCATCGGGAGCGACTCGGACCTGGACGTGATGGCCGGAAGCGAGGACGGCCGGCCGGGGGCCTACGACGCACTGACGGAACTGGGCTTCGAGGAACAGACCGACTTCGAGGACCCACCGGAGAGTCGGTTCACCTTCGAGACGTTCGTCGTCTCGGCCCACCGGACGCCCGAGTTGCTGTACGCCTACGGGGAGACGGCCGAGGACCGGGGCGTCGAGGTGATCGTCGCGGGCGCGGGCGGCAAGTCCGCGGACCTGCCGAACATGACCGCCTCCATCGCGTACCCGCTGCCGGTCGTCGGCGTCCCCGTGCAGGAGAAGTCGGTGGACTCGGTCATCGGCATGCCCCAGGGCGCACCCATCGTCGCCGTCGACGCGGGCAAGTCCTTCAACGCGGCGCTGTCGGCGGTCCAGGTGCTCGCCCGCCAGCACCACGAGTTGCGCGAGCGACTGGTTGACTACCACGAGGACCTGAAGGCCGACGTCGCCCGGACCTCGCGGGACCTCCACGAACGCGGAACGGCCGAGTTCAGGGAGCGCCGGGACGGGTGAGTCGACGGGGGTGGCAAGGGGGAGACTCGACGGGGGTGGCAAGGGGGAGACTCGACGGTCGGCAGGCGGGGTTCGTGGAGCCGCGACGACAGTACTGGACGCCAATAAACCCACCACCCGAAGGCGGACTATCAACCCTTATGTAGCACCGTCTCGAACCAACGAACGATAGGGGTCACCAGAATGAGCAATCCATGGATAGCGATCGGCGCACTCGCGCTCGTTTCGCTGCTTGTCCCGCTTGGGATGATGGGCCTCTCCAGCCTGCTCCGGCCGTCGGTCCCGGAGCAGGGCAAGCGCAAGACCTACGAGAGCGGCGAGGTGCCGACCGGCAGCACGAACCTCCGGTTCAACATCCAGTACTACATGGTCGCGCTGCTGTTCGTCGTCTTCGACATCGAGACCGTCCTCATCTTCCCATGGACGGTCATCTACTCGGACTCCGTGAGCCAGGTCGGCCTCGCCCACGCGCTCGGCCCGATGCTCCTGTTCGTCGGCATCCTCGTCGTCGCCCTCGTGTGGGCCTGGCGCAACGGCGTGGTGAAGTGGACGCTCAGTCCCGATACCAAACGGAGGACTCGCAATGAGCAGTGACAACCAGCACGTGACGACGGCACAGACGAAGACCCGCGAAGCCCGGATGGGCGAAGGGGTCGACGACCGGTTCAACTCCCGGCTCCGTGAGGTGCTCGGCTCCATGCCGTTCATCCTCACGAAGTTCGACAAGTTCATGAACTGGGTCCGGGGGTCGTCGATGTTCGTGCTGCAGTTCGGGATCGCCTGCTGCAGCATCGAGATGATCCACACCTACGCGGTCAAACACGACCTCGACCGCTTCGGGTCCGGCATCCCGCGGGCGTCTCCGCGGCAGGCGGACCTGATCATCGTCCCGGGGACCATCGTCTCGAAGTTCGCCCCCCGGATGAAGCGGGTCTACGACCAGATGCCCGAGCCGAAGTTCGTCGTCGGCATGGGTAACTGCACGGCCGCCGGCGGTCCGTTCCAGGAGGGCTACAACGTCGTCAAGGGCGCCGAGGAGGTCATCCCGGTGGACATCCACGTCCCCGGGTGCCCGCCGCGTCCCGAGGCGCTCATCTACGGCGTCGTGAAGCTCCAGGAGCGGGTCGCCAACGGTGAGTCCTCGCCCGTCGTGGTCAAGCCCTACGAACTGGAGGAGTTCTCCGACCTGCCCCGCGACGAGGTCGTCGAGAAACTGGCCGACCAGATAGACGAGGACGACCTCGTCATGCGGTACAACTGGAGGAACTCGCCATGAGTACGCCGAGACGTTCCTGCTCGCGTCGCTGTGCGGGCTGCGACTCGTCTACTCACACTCGGAGGTGTCTCGCGTGAGCCTGGAAGAATCCCAGCGCGGGGTCGGCGTCACCGAGGACGGCGACCTCGACTACGACGAACTGGAAGACTTGCTCGGCGAGAAGGTGCTGGCCCGCGAAGAACACCTCAACGCCGAGGGGTTCGTGATCCGGCCGGACGACGTGCAGGACGTCCTCTCGACGCTGAAGGAGCGGGCGGGGTTCGACCACCTCTCCCTGCTCACCGCCCAGGAGTACCTCGACCGCTACGAGTCCATCTACCACATGAAGAAGTACGACGACCCGACCCAGGAGGTGTCGGTCGTCGTGCCCACGGACAAGGAGAACCCGGTCAGCGAGAGCGCCGAACCCGTCTTCCGGACGGCCGACTGGCACGAGCGCGAGGCCTACGACCTCGTGGGCATCGAGTACGAGGACCACCCCGACCTCCGCCGCATCCTCCTGCCGGAGACCTGGCAGGGCCACCCCCTGAGCCTGGACTACGACCAGGACAAGCCCCAGATCGTTCCCCTCCGGGAGCACGCCAACCCCCTCCAGCCCGACCACAAGGACGCCGAGTCCGACACGATGTTCCTCAACGTCGGGCCGCACCACCCCGCGACCCACGGGGTGCTCCACCTGGAGACGGTGCTGGACGGCGAGCAGGTCGTCGACGTCGACCCCGACATCGGCTACCTGCACCGCTGCGAGGAGCAGATGTGCCAGAACGGCACGTACCGCCACCAGATCATGCCGTACCCCGACCGGTGGGACTACGTGTCGGCGGGGCTGCTCAACGAGTGGTCCTACGCCCGCACGGCGGAGTCGCTGGCGGACATCGACGTGCCGGAGTACGCGCAGGTCCTCCGGACGCTGGGGGCGGAACTGTGCCGCATCGCCTCGCACCTGCTGGCGCTGGGTACGTTCGCGCTGGACGTCTACGGGGACTTCAACGTCATCTGGCAGTACGCGTTCCGCGACCGCGAGGTCGTGTTGAACATCCTCGAGGACCTCACCGGCCAGCGGATGATGTTCAACTACTTCCGCCTGGGCGGGGTCGTCTGGGACATCCCCGAACCGCGCGAGGAGTGGTTCGAGAAGATCCGGGACTTCCTCGACGAACTGCCCGGCAAACTCGCGGAGTACCACGACCTCGTTACCGGTAACGAGATCTACCAGATCCGCTGTGTCGACACCGGCGTCCTCGAACCGGAGGTCGCCAAGGAGTACGGCGTCACCGGTCCGGCGGCCCGTGCGTCCGGCATCGACTACGACCTCCGGCGGGACGACCCATACGGCTACTACGACGAACTCGACTGGGACGTCGTCACCGACGACGGGTGTGACAACTTCGCCCGCGTGATGGTCCGGTTCAAGGAGGTCGAGGAGTCCGCGAAGATCATCTCCCAGTGCGTCGACCTGCTGGAGGACTGGCCCGAGGACGAGCGCACCATCCAGGCCAACGTCCCGCGGACGCTCAAGCCCGAGCCCGACACCGAGGTCTACGAGGCCGTCGAGGCCGCCAAGGGCGAACTCGGCATCTACATCCGCTCGGACGGCACGGACAAGCCCGCCCGGTTCAAGATCCGCAGTCCGTGCTTCTCGAACCTGCAGTCGTTGCCGGAGATGGCCGAGGGCGAACTGCTGGCGGACCTCATCGCTGCGCTGGGCAGCATCGACATCGTGCTGGGCGAAGTCGACCGCTGACGGAGTTCGGCGTTTTCCCGTTCGTCGCCGTTCGGCGAGCGGTCGGTCTACTCGGCCACTTCGAAGGTGATCGGCAGTTCCCGGACGTTGTGCCGGAACGGGTTCCCGACCGGCGTCAGGTCGTCGTCGTGGACCTCCACGAACTCGAAACGCTGGAGCAGTCGCTTCAGGGCGACGAACGTCTCCAGTCGACCGAGTGAGTTGCCGAGGCAGGCGTGAATGCCGTAGCCGAAGGCCAGGTGCGGGTTCGGCTTCCGGTCGGGTTTGAACTCGTGGGGGTCCTCGAACACCTCCGCGTCCCGGTTTGCCGACATCAGCCACGGCACCACGAAGTCGCCCTCCTCGATCTGGTGGCCACGGAACTCGAAGTCCTGTGTGGCGACCCGCGAGACGCCCGCCGAGGTCGTCTCGTAACGTGCCCCTTCCTCGATGGCGTCCTGGAGTCGGCCGGGGTCGTCGGCGAGTTCGTCGAACAGGTGGGGCTTCTCGGCGAGGCTCCGGACCACGTTGGAGGTGATCGCGGTCGTGGTGCCGCCGACCATCATCAGCATGCAGAACTGGATGATCTGCATGTCGCCGACGGGTTCGCCGTCCATCTCGGCGTTGGCCAGCATCGACACGAGGCCGTCCCCGGGGTCCTCGCGGCGCTCGGCGATGAGGTCGGTCATGTACGTCACCATCTCCTGGCCGATTTTGGCCGTCGGTTGCTTCAGGTTCTCCTGGCCGTTGACAACCTGGTAGATGACGTGGCCCCACTCGTCGAACTTGTCGTGGTCTTCCCGGGGGATGCCCAGCATCGTGGCGATCATCCGGTTGGTCATCGGCTGGGAGAAGTCCTCGACGAGGTCCATGTGGCCGTCGTCCTCGACGTCGTCAAGCAGGTCGTCGGCGATGGCCTCGCCCTCCGGCTGTAGCTCCCAGATGTTGTCCCGCCGGAAGAAGTCCTGCAGCAACTCGCGCTGTCTGGTGTGCTCCGGCGGGTCGACGTTGAACAGGATGCCCTGCAGGAACTCCCTCGCGGCGGTGTCGACGGCGTCTGACTCGATCTCGGTCTCGGAGGAGAACACCTCGTGGTTCCGCAGGACGTCGGTGACCGCGTCGTAGGTGAACACGTCCCACGTCTCCCGCTCGGGGTCCCAGCGGACCGGGTGTTCCTCGCGCATCTCCGCGAACCACGGGTGCGGATTCAACTGGCGCTCCCGCGTTGAGATTCCGGACGGTGCCCCCTCGTACTGCTCTGTTACTTCAGACGCCATTCCTGTTCGGATAATAAAAAATTGACTGAATAATAAAAGTTCGGATATGTTCTAGACGGGCGTATTCTGAAGAAATAAACATTCGAACGGGTAATCGCGTGGGTACGATACGAAGATAGATACTTTCGAGTATGAGATACTTCGGTCGAACCGTCGAACGGGAGTCCCCGACTCCGGGGGCGGACGCGGCCGGTCAGGGCCGCCGGGCGGTCATCTCGACGCCGCCGGTTGGCTGAAGGGTGAACCCGGTCGCGGTGATGTCTAGCTGTTCGCCAGCCACTGCGTCGAGTTCGAACGACTGGAGGACGGTCGCGACGACGACCTGGGCCTCCAGCAGTTCGAACTGCTGGCCCACGCACTTGCGGGCCCCGGCACCGAACGGGAAGTAGGCGTACTCGGGGGCGTCGGCTTCGCCGTCGTCGTTCCAGCGTTCCGGGCGGAACTCCTCGGGGTCGTCGTACCAGCGGTCGTCGCGGTGGACTGCCCACGCGCTCAGGCTACAGACCGACCCCTCGGGAACGCGGTACCCGCCGATTTCGACGTCGGCCTGCGGCTCGCGGGGAATCGAGAAGACGGGCGGATACAGTCGTAGCGACTCGTTGATCACCTTCTCGGTGTACTCCAGGTCCGGGATGTCCTCGACCGTCGGCGGGCGACCCCCCAGCACTTCGTCCAGTTCCGCCTGGAGCTTCCGGCGGACCCGCGGGTTCTCCGAGAGGAGGTACCAGGTACAGGTCAGCGAGACGGCCGACGTCTCGTGGCCGGCCAGGAGCATGTTCATCATCTCATCCCGGAGGGTTTCGTCGGACATCCCGACGCCCTCGTCGGTCCGGGCCGCCACCAGTCGGGCGAGCAGGTGGTCCTGCTCGTCGCCCTGCTGGCGGCACTCCTCGACCAGGTCGTCGACGATCGACTCCAGGTGTTCGACCGACCGCTGGTAGCGGCGGTTCTTCGGCGTCGGGACCCAGTCGGGGACCAGCAGGTACGTCGGGGAGCGGAACTTCTCGAACAGTCCCCGGACGGCGTCGCCGATGCCGGCGGCGTCGTAGTCCAGGTCGGTCCCGAACATGCTGTCGACGAGGATGCGAAGCGCCAGGCTCTCCATCTCGTGCTGGACGTCGTAGGTCTCGCCCGCCTCCCAGCTTTCCACGCGCGCCTGCGCGCACTCGCGCATGACACTCACGTACTCCTCCAGGCGGTCGGGGGTGAACGCCGGCTGGATCAGGTTGCGCTGGCGCTTCCAGAACTTCCCCTCGCTGACCAGCAGGCCGTTGCCGAAGACGCTCCGGAGTTTCCGCTGGACGATGTCCGGCTTCTCGAACTTCCGCCGGTCGGTCACCAGCACCTGCTTGACGAAGTCCGGATGGGTCAGCAGGTACAGGTCGGTCCCGACGCTGGGGACGTACACCACGTCGTCGTAGGTGGCCGCACAGTCCGCGAAGAACTCGAAGGGGTTCCTCGTCACCGGCAATACGTTACCGATCACCGGGAGTCCGTCGGGGCCGGGCGGGTGTCGCTTGGACATTCGTCGGTCCTCCTATGAACCTATTGGGAAATAAATACTTGGTGCCTGACTGGATGGGTCATCGTTCCTTCACGGCCATGTCGAGGCCGTTCCGCGGCTGGAGGGTCACGCCGGCCATGATGTTCAGGTCTCCGTCCTCGACGTGGTCGAGTTCGTACTGCCGGGCGAACGTCGCCATGGTCAACTTGGCCTCGTTGACGGCGAAGGTCTTGCCGATGCACTGGCGGGGGCCGCCGCCGAACGGGAAGTACGCGAACTCCGGCAGTTCCTCCTCGAAGCCGTCCGTCCAGCGCTCCGGGCGGAACGCCTCCGGGTCCTCGAACCACCGGTCGTCCCGGTGGAGCACCCACAGCGGCATCGAGACGATGGTGTCCTCGGGGATCGTGTAGCCGTCCAGTGTCACCTCCTGGGTAGTCTGGCGCCTGATGTCGTGGGCGGGCGGGTACAGGCGCAGCGACTCCTTGACCACCTTCTCGGTGTACTCCAGGTCCGGAAGGTCGTCGAACGTCGGCGGCCGCCCGTCCAGCACCTCGTCGAGTTCGTCGTGGAGTTTCGCCTCCTTCTGGGGGTTGCGCGCCAGCAGGTCCCACGTGAACGTCAGCGTCAGCGCGGTGGTCTCGTGGCCCGCGAACAGCATCGTCGTGATCTCGTCCCGGAGCGTCTCGTCGGACATCCCGACGCCCTCGTCGGTCTCGGCCTCGATCAGGATCGACAGCAAGTCCTCGCCGTGCTCGTCCTCGTTGCGGCGCAACTGGATCAGTTCGTCGATGGCCTCGTTGATCTGGCGGATGCCCCGGTTGTACCGGATGTTGACCGGGAGCGGCACCCAGTCCGGCAGGAAGTAGACGACCGGCAGGGTCGAAGGCTTGGTCCGGAGCATCAGCGCCTTGACGGCGTCGCGGATCGTGGCCCGCGTGTCCGGGTCCACGTCGGTCCCGAACAGCGCCTTGACCAGGATTTCCAGCGTGAGGCTCCGCATCTCCTCCTCGACGTCGTAGGTCTCCCCGGGGTCCCAGGAGTCGGCCTTCGTGGTGGCGCAGTCGGTCATCACGTCCGCGTAGTCCCGCAGCCGATCCGGGTAGAACGCCGGCTGGATCAGGTTGCGCTGGCGCTTCCAGAAGTCGCCCTCCGAGAGCAGCAGGCCGTCGCCGATGGTCCGTTCGAGGTGTTCTTTGGTGGACTCGACCTTCTTGTACTTGCCCGTGTCCGTCATCAGCACCTGCTTGATCAGCCCCGGCTCCGTGAGCATGTACATGTCCATGCCGAGGATGTCGACCGAGACGACGGAGCCGTACTCCTCGGCCCAGCGCTCGCGTCGCTCACAGGGCGCCCGCAGGTACTGGACGGTGTTGCCGAACACGGGGATGCCGTCCGGACCCGGGGGGAGACTCTGGGACATACCGTCAGCGCTCCGTGATCTGCACCGTGACGGGGTTCTTCGGCTGGATCGTCAGTGACGCGTTCACCTCCATGGGGTGGTCCGCGACGTAGTCCACCTGCACGTTCTGGAGGAGCTGGACCAGCAGGAGCCGCGCCTCCATCCAGCCGAAGTGGTCGCCGATGCAGCGCCGCGGCCCGGCGCCGAACGGGACGTACGCACAGCCCGGCAGTTCGTCCTCGAGGTCGTCGGTCCAGCGCTCGGGCTTGAACTGGAACGGGTCGTCGTACCAGCGGTCGTCGTGGTGGACGACGTAGGCGCTCAGCGCGACGTAGGATCCTTCCGGGATGGTGTACCCGTCGAACTCCACGTCCTCCAGGGGTTCCCGCGCGATGGTGTGGGTCGGCGAGTACAGCCGCATCGACTCGTTGAGCACCTGTTCGAGGTAGTCCATCTCCTCCAGGTGCTCGGTGGTCGGCGTCTCGTCGCCGACGACCTCGTCGACTTCCTCGACGAGTTCCCGCCTGATCTCGGGGTGCTCCGAGAGCAGGTACAGCGTGTAGGTCAGCACGAGACCCGTCGTCTCGTGGCCGGCCAGCACCATGTTGATCATCTCGTCTTTCATCTCCCGGTCGGTCATCATGTCGCCGGCGTTGGCGTCGATCAGCCTCGACAGCAGGTCCTCGCCGAGGTCGTCGGCGGCCCGCCGGCGCTCGATCATGTCGTCGAGCGAGTTCTCCAGGCGCTTTTTCGCCCGCTTGAGCCGGATGTTCGTCGGCGTCGGCACCCAGTAGGGGAACACCATCTTCGAGGGCTCGAACTTCGCGAACAGGTCCTCGATGGCGTACCCGAGGCCGCTGTCGTCGTACTTCAGGTCGATCCCGAACAGCGCCTTGATGGTGATCTGGAGGGTCAACTCCTTCATCTGGCGCTTGAGTTCGTAGGTCTCGCCGGACTCCCACTCGTCGATCTTCCGCTCGCCGAAGCCCGTCATCATCTCGGCGTAGGTCTGGACGCGCTCGGGCCGGAACATCGGCTGCATGTACTCGCGCTGGCGCTCCCAGAAGTCACCACGCGAGAGGAGCAACCCGTTGCCGAACACCTTGCCGACCCGGTCGCGGGTGATCTGGTGTTTGGTGAACTCGTCCGCCTCGCTCACCAGCACGCGCTGAAAGTACTCGGGGTGGGCCAGCATGTACACCTCGACCCCGAAGTTCTTCATGTACACCACGTCGCCGTACTTCTCGACGCACTCCTGTCGGAAGTCGAACGGATTTCGGACGTACTGGATCGTGTTCCCGACCAGCGGCCATCCGTCCGGTCCGGGAGGACGAGACTGGGACATTATACCTAGTACTGGTGACACCACCGCATAAAAAATTGATGGTGAGGTCACATGTCACGTTTCTATCGATGGCCGAACCCGTTCGGTCACCCGTGAATCCGGGGACGATAAGAGGATTCGACCCGGCAAGACGGCCGTCGAGGCGCGTGCCGCAGGTGGGTCCGGACGGAGAACGTATCGGAACGGCTAGATAGGATTCACCGGGGAAAATCGGGGCCGGTTCACCGCTCTTGGACGACCATCGGGAGGCCGTCTTCCGGCTGGACGGTGAGCGAGGCTTCCAGGTCCAAGGGGCTGTCGTCGACGTGTTCGAGTTCGTACTGTTGCACGATGGTCGCCAGGATGACCTGGGACTCCATCATCGAGAACCGGTTGCCGATGCACTGGCGGGGGCCGCCGCCGAACGGCAGGTAGGCGAACTCCGGGTGGTCGCCGTCTTCGAACCGTTCGGGCCGGAACGTCCAGGGGTCGTCGTACCAGCGCTCGTCGTGGTGGATGCCCCAGACGTTGATGCTGAAGATGGATCCCTCGGGCACCTCGTAGCCGTCGACTTCGACGGTCTCCAGCGGTTGCCGGGGAATCGAGAACACCGGCGGGTACATCCGCAGCGCCTCCTTGACGACGTTCTCGGTGTACTCCAGTTGCCGGAGTTCCTCGAAGGTCGGCGCGGTGCCGTCGATCACCTCGTCGAGTTCGTCGAGCATCGCCTGCTCCTTGTCGGGATTGCGGGTGAGCAGGTCCAGCGCGTACGTCAGCGACACCGCAGAGGACTCGTGGCCCGCCATCAGGAACGTCACCATCTCGTCCCGGAGGGTCTTGTTCGACATCTCGACGCCGTCGTCCTCGGCCGCCTGGACGAGGATCGACAGCAGGTCGTCGCCCTCGATGTCCTCGGCCGCCCGTCGCTGCTCGATGATGTCGTAGATGACGCCCTCCAAGTGGTCGATGGCCTTCTTGTACCGGCGGTTGGTCGGCGTCGGCACCCACTCCGGGAGCAACTGCTTGGAGGGCTGGAACCGCGCGAGCAGGTCGTGGACGGACCTGGCGATGCGGTCGCGCTCGCCCACGTCGACCCCGAAGAGGCTCCTGACGAGGATCTTCAGCGCGACGCTCTCCATCTGGTCCTGCACGACGTAGGCCTCGCCCGGTTCCCAGGAGTCGACCAGGCGCTCGGAGTACTCGACCATCATCTCCGTGTACCGCTGAAGCTGCTGGGGATGGAACGCGGGCTGGAGCAACCGGCGCTGGCGGTCCCAGAGGTCGCCGTCGCTGAACAGCAGGCCGTTGCCGAACGCGCTGGCGACCCGCTTTTGCAGGAGGTCGGGTTTCTCGTACTTGTCGTGGTCGGTCAGCAGGATCTCCCGGGCGAACTCCGGCCGCGAGAGCATGTACACCTCCTTGCCCGCGTTGCGTACGTACACGACGTCCCCGTACTCCTCGACGCATCGCTCCCGGAACCCGATGGGGTCGCGGGCGTACTGGAGGGTGTTCCCGAGTAGCGGTAGTCCGTCCGGCCCGGGTGGGACGCTCCTCGACATGGTATCACCGTTCCTGCACGGTCATGCGCATGTCCGAGTCGGGTTGGACGGTGATCGACGCGTTCAGTTCCAGCGGCTCGTCGGTACCAGCTTCGACTCGATGAGCGAGAACTGCTGGCCGATACAGAGGTGCGGACCGCCGCCGAACGGGAAGTAGGCGTACTCCGGGAGCTGGCTCCGGAACTCCTCGGTCCAGCGCTCCGGGCGGTAGGTGTGGGGGTCGTCGTACCAGCGGTCGTCGTGCTGGACTACCCACACGCTACAGCTAACCAGCGATCCCTCCGGGACGTGGTAACCCCCGAGTTCGACGTCCTTCACTGGCTGGCGCCGAATCTCGTGGGCGGGCGGGTACATCCGGAGCGTCTCGGTGACCAGCTTGTCCGTGTACTCCAGGTCCGGGAGGTCCTCGAACGTGGGCGTGCGGCCGCCCAGGACTTCCTCCAGTTCCTCGTGGAGTTTGCGCTCGATCTCGGGGTTGCGCGCCAGTTGATCCCAGGTGTAGGTCAGCGCCAGCGCGGTGGTCTCGTGGCCGGCGAGAAGCATGCTCATCATCTCGTCGCGGACCGTCTCGTCGGACATACTCACGCCCTCTTCCGTCTCGGCGGTGAGCAGCATCGCCAGCATGTCCTCCCGATCCGCCAGGCCGTCCTCGTTGCGCCGGGCCTGGATGGTGTCGTAGATGATGTTCTCCAGGTCGTCGATGGCCTGCTGGAACCCCCGGTTGGTCGGCGTCGGCACCCAGTCGGGGAGGATCATCGTCCGCATCAGCTTCGAGGGGTCGAACTTGTCGAGGAAGGCGTCGACCGCAGACATCACCGTCCGCTTGCGCTCGATGTCGGTGCCGAACAGCGCGTTCACGAGGATCTCAAGTGCCAGTTTCTCCATCTCCTCCTGCACGTCGCAGGTGTCGCCGTGGTTCCAGGAGTCGGCCATCGTCCGCGCCCGGTCGGTCATCATCTGGGTGTACTTCGGCATCCGCTCGCGGTAGAACGCCGGCTGGATGAGCTGGCGCTGGCGCTTCCAGAAGTCGCCGTCGCTGAGCAACAGCCCCTCCCCGAACACGGCCCCGATGTGGTCCTTGACGATGTCCGACCGGACGTAGTTCTCGCTGTCGGTCACCAGCACCTCCTCGACGACCTCCGGCGCCGCCACCATGTAGACATCCATCCCGAAGTTCCGGACGTGGACGACGTCGCCGTACTCCTCGGCGCTACGCTCGCGAAACTCGAAGGGGTTGCGAACGTAGTCCAGCCCCGTGCCGATGAACGGCAACCCGTCCGGCCCCGGCGGTTTGGTCCGTGTCATGTTCGTTACCCGTCTTGAATCTCAACGATAATTAATACTTGCACTAACAGCTTCCGCGACGAGACGATCACGTGACGTCGCCGGCACGGACGGAGACGCTACCGGCCGACGCCGCGCCAGCACCGCCCCGGGAGTGACCGAACCCTTAACTAGATGGACAGACATGTTCGGAATATGACTGACGCCGACGTGCGGGCCGCGGCCGTCCGGGACGCCGTCGAGGCGGCCAGGACGAACGTGCTGGCGGACCGCAACGCCGGGACGTACTGGGGCTCGGACCTCTCGGTCGGGGCCGGCGGCATCGTCGACCTGCGACTGACGATCAACTACGGCCTGTTGCTCGACAGACTCGGCGTCCGCGAGGACAGCAAGCGCCGTGCGGTGGAGTACGCCCTCTCGCGGCGGGACCCCGACGGCGGGTGGGGCAACGCCGCGGCGAACTTCGGCGGCCTCCTGTTGCTCCGCCGGGTCGACCCCGAGGGGTACGCCGAGGAGATCGCCGCGGTGGAGGCCGAGATCAGCGAGGCGGGGATGTCGCTGACCGACGACGTCGAGGGCTACCAGGAGACGGTCGCGCTGTTCCAGACGAAACTGTTCTACGCCCTGCTCAGCGACGAGTACACGGCGGCCGAACTGTTCCCCGACCAGCCGCCGCTGGCGGAGTACCTGCTGAAGACCCCGGCGTTCACGGAACCGCCCGGCCTGCTGGCGATGATGCCGGACCGCGTGCTGGCCGCGCTCCAGCGGTTGCCGGGTGCCGACGACGGCATCGACCCCGACGCCCACGCCCTCAACCCGGAACTGATGGACTCGATGCTCAGCATGGGCGTGCTCTACGCCGTCGTCCACGACGAGGTGGTGTTCGACTCCCAGGTCGAGTACCTGCTGGCGGGCCGGCTGAGAAACGGCATCTGGAAGACCAGCATCGACAACGTCTTCGGCGCGCTGGCGCTGTCGACGGTGGGATACGACGCCGACGACCCCGAAATCGCCAGGGTCGTGGACTGGCTGGCCGACCACCGCCAGGACGTCGAGGGCCGCATCGTCAACTACCGGTTGCCCATCTGGGACACGGCGTTCTCCATCCGGGCGCTAACTGCGTCCGGCGTCCCGGCCGACGACGAGGCTATCCAGGACGCCGCCCGGTGGCTGGCCGAGGCCCGGACGGCCGACCCTTCGGACGTTCCGCTGGACGACGTGCTCGGCCGACCGGCCGTCGTCTTCCGCCCGGAAGACGGCGACGAGGGCTGGGGCTACCGGCCGTACATGTACAGCGACTGGGACGACACCGGCGTCGCGCTATCTGCGCTGGCGGAAGTCGAGGACCGGGATTTCGACGACGTCGTCGCGCTGCTGGAGCGGACCCAGAACGACGACGGGAGCTGGTCGGCGTTCGTCACCGACTTCGACCCGCTGGACCCGGAAGACAAGCGCCGGGTGCTGGAGGACTTAGACGAGGACATGGCGTACAACCTCTTCTTCGACCACCCCGGCCCGGGGGTGACCGCTCACGTCCTCGACGGCCTGGCGGCCGCCGGCCGGACCGACGACGACGAGGTGCCCGCCCGCGCAATCGAGTACGTCCGCCAAAGCCAGTCCGAGAACGGCCTGTGGCTGGGCGTCTGGGGTGCGGGCTACACCTACGGGACCGGCCACGTCCTCCGGACGCTGTCGGAACTGGACGCCCGGATGGACGCCGACTGGGTCCAGGCGGCCGTCGACGCACTGCTGGCCGTCCAGGACGACGACGGCGGGTGGGGCGAGGACACCCGCTACGACCCGACCGTCGACCCGGACGAGGTGCCCTACGACGCCGCCGAGTCGGTCCCCGAGCAGACGGCGTGGGCGCTGGACGGCCTGCTCGCGGCCGGCGTCGACGCAGGCCACCCCGCCGTCGAGGACGCGGTGGCGTACCTGCTGGACGCCCAGGAGGACGACGGCTCCTGGCCGGTGAACCGCGTCCTCTACAACGTCGGCAGTTACGAGTACCTGACGAGCGCGTTCACGCAAGCGACGGTCCTGGGGGCGCTGGCCCGCTACGCCGGGGCGGCCGGCGTCGATGTCTCACCGGCGGCGGACGCCGCGGCCGACGAGTCGGCGGACGACCGGGCCACGCCGACGGAGTGATCACCGCTCGCGGGGCACCATCTCGATGTCGTTTTTCGGCTGGGTGGCGATGGAGGCAGACAGGTCCAGGGGGACGTCTTCCACGTCGAGGACGTAGTCCTGGGCGATGGTGGCCAGCACGAGTTGCCCCTCGGTCGTGGCGAAACTGCTCCCGAGACAGCGCCGGGGGCCGCCGCCGAAGGGGAAGTACGCGAAGTCCGGCAGGTCCGACTCGAACGCCTCGGTCCAGCGCTCCGGACGGAACGCCTCGGGGTCGTCGAACCACCGGTCGTCGCGGTGGACCACCCACTGCGGGGTCGCCACCAGCGCGCCCTCGGGAATCTCGTAGCCCCCGATCTCCACGTCCCGGACGGGTTCGCGCAACACGGCGTGGAACGGGGGGTACACCCGCATCGACTCCTTGACCACCTTCTCGGTGTAGGTGAGGTCCGAGAGGTCGTCGAACTCGGGCGGGTCCCCGCCCAGCACCTCGTCCAGTTCCTCGTGGAGTCGGGCCTCCTGCTCGGGGTTCTTCGACAGGAGGTACCAGGTGTAGGTGAGCGCGACGGCGGTGGTCTTGTGGCCGGCCAGGAGCATCGTCATCATCTCGTCCCGTAGCGCCTCGTCGGACATGCTCACGCCCTCGTCCGTCTCGGCGTGCAGTAGCCGCGAGAGCAGGTCGTCGCGCTCGCGGTCGTCGCTCCGGCGCTGTTCGACCATCTCGTAGATGAGCGACTCCAGGTTCCGGACGCCCCGCTTGTACCGGACGTTCGTCGGCGTCGGCACCCACTCGGGGACCATCTGGGCCCGGGGGTCGAACTTCTCGACGATGTCCGCGACGGCACTGCCGACGCCCGTTTCCTCGTACTCGATGTCAGTCGAGAACATCGCCTGCAACAGCACCTCCAGGGTGAGCCGTTTCATCTCCTCGTTGAGGTCGTAGGTCTCCCCGGGGGTCCACTGGCGGCCTTTCCGCTCGGCGAACTCGACCATCACGTCCGCGTACGCGCGGATGCGCCCGGGCTTGAACATCGGCTGCATCAGGCGGCGCTGGCGCTTCCAGAACTCCCCCTCGCTGACCAGCAGGCCGTTGCCGAGCAACCGCTCCAGGCGTCGCTGGAAGTCGTCGGGCTGGGTGAAGGCGTCGTGGTCGGTGACCAGCACCTGCTCGACGTACTCGGGGTGCGAGAGCATGTACATCTCCTGGCCCGGCCCCTCCATGTACACCACGTCGCCGTACTTCTCGGCGCACTCCTCGCGGAACTCGAACGGCCGCCTGACGTACTGGACCGTGTTCCCGAGGAGCGGCCACCCGTCCGGCCCGGGGGGCTTGTTCTGACTCATTGACACTACGGTGGCGGCCTGTCCTGAAAAAACTTCACTCCTCCGACCGGTCCCGCGGACCGTGATTGAACGCTCCCGTGACACGCCAGAACCGCGGCGCTGGCCCGGAGACGGCGGTTCCTCTTTGCTCGGGTGTTCGGGCCGTCCACTGCGCACCGTCGGCCCCTCAACAGAATAGTCGCCTGCCATATATTATACGAAGAAATATGAATTTGAACCGGAAGATATATGGGATCCTGTCAAGCATCTAAATATATGAGTTCGGAAACCAGTTCGGAGGTTGTCGGTGCGGACGACGACCTGGAACAGGCAGGGTTCGGGTACAGCCTCATGCGATCGCTGGTGACGCCGATCTGGACGTTCAACATCTATCCGCTGGCGTACGTGACCATCGGCATGGCGCTGGCGGCCGTCGAGTACGGCGGCTGGGACTGGCGCCTGTGGGGCCTGGCCGTGGTGACCATCTGGTTCGGCGACGAGGGCGTCCACAACTTCGACCTCGCGCCGGAGGACATCGCCATCCACCTCGACAGGCGCGTCCAGATGGCCGTGGGCGTGGTGTACGTCGCCATCGGCGTGGCCGGCGGCGTGGCGCTGGCGTACCTGACGACGTGGTGGTTCCTGGCGCTGGTCGCCGTCGGGACGTTCTTCTCGCTGGCGTACAACCTGGAGTGGTTCGGCGGCATCTTCCACGACCGCGACTACATCACCGGCACCGGGAACCTCAGCCTGAACGTCACCGGCATCCCGGCGTTCGGCGGGTACTTCCTGATCGCGCAGACGGCCAACCTCGACCTGCTGGGCATGGCGATCTTCGCCCTCGGGATGATGATCAACATGTCCGCGCTGGACATCCTCGAGCAGGACGCCAAGGCGGTCCGCTACCAGATCTTCGAGACGCCCAGCACCCGCGACGTCGAAGCGGACGTCGAACGCCTGCAGGGACGGGCGATGCAGGTCCACGTCCACAACATGATCGCGTTCTGGGGCATGGCCATCGGCCTGTTCGTGATGTTCGGCCTCTGAGGCCGACCGACGATTCCCGATTTTTCGCCGACCCCTTTCGTTCGCTTAGCCACGGCTCCGTCGCTGCGGGACTTCCTCCCCGACCGAAAATTTCAAATAAGTGGTGTTTCCCCATTCGTAACATCACTCGATGGCCCCGGACGTAACCAAAGACGACGTGAAGGACTTCTACGCCGACCTCGGCAACATCCTCGAAAAAATGTCGACCGGCGGAAACCTTCACGGCGGCTACTACGACGACGAGCACACCGACCACGAGTCAGCCGTCGAGAACATGCAGCGGAAGGTGGCCGAGGCCGTCGACGTCGGCCCCGGCGACCGGGTGCTGGACGTCGGCTGTGGCATCGGCGGCCCGGCGGTCTGGCTGGCGAAAGAGTGCGGCGCCGAGGTGGTCGGTATCAACATCGACGACGACCAGCTCGAACTCTGCCGGCGGCGCGCCGCGGACGAAGGCGTCGAGGACCGCGTCTCGTTCCGCCACGACGACCTCACCGAGATGGAGACCCTCGACGACGACTCCTTCGACGTGGTCTTCGCCATCGAGGCGGTCACCTACGCCGAGGACAAAAGCGAGTTCGCCGAGCAGGCCTGCCGCGTCCTGAACGACGGCGGTCGACTCACGGTCGGCGAGGGCTTTCTGACCGAGCGGGACCTCACGCCCGAGGACGAGGAGTTGATCGAGCGCATCTGCACGCTGTGGACCGTCCCCGGCATGGACCACATCGACGACTTCACGGACGCCCTGACCGACGAGGGGTTCACGAACGTCCAGGTCCGGGACGCGTCCGGGAACGTCGAGAAGTCGACCGAACGGCTCGCCCGGTTCAGCCGCATCGTCGGGCCGTTCCTCCGGGTCCTCGAGCTCTTCGGGCTGACCAACCAGAGCCAGATCGACGTCCTCTACGCGTACCGCTACCAGCAGAAGGCCCACGAACGGGACCTCACTTCCTTCGCCATCGTCTCGGCGGAGTGCTGACGGCCGTTCGAGGCCGCCGTCGGTTTCTGCGTACACCGGAACTGCGGAACCTCGGCGATGGTGGCCGACCACCTCGGCGAGTCTGAACCGAAATTCGGTCCGCTCGAAGGTAGCCGGCACGATCAACGCCGGGCGGGACTGAGAGGGGCCGTGCGCTCGTCGGCGTCGCCGCGAGCACCGCGAGCGGCGGCTCGTCGGAGCTTGCCTCCGACGGCGCCCCGACGACGCTCCCGCGAGAGCTTCGCTCTCGCCAGCCAGGCACCGGAGGAAGCGCAGCGACTGCGGAGCGCAGCGAGCCGCGCGAGTCGAGCGCGCGCGCTTTCTACGTGTTGCTGACGGGGCCACCGTTCGAGGGGAGTACGCGAGGCTACCGAGGGGGTCCAGATACGGAATCCGCCTCGACCGGACGCCACCAGACGCCGAACCGGAGGCCGAAAACGAACCAGGAACGCGCTACAGTTCCGCGGAGATGATGGCGTAGGTCGTCAGGTTCCGCTCGAAGGCCTTCCGCTGGTAGTAACAGCCGACCATGTTGGCGGTCTGGTGTTCCGACCCGACGCCGACGACCTCTAGCAGTTTCATCACCGGGATGCCGACGAGGCTGATGCGCTGGAGGTTCTTCGCGGAGGGCATGATATTCTCCTTGGCGTCGTGGACGTTTATATTGGAGAACCCCAGGTCCTCCAGGTCGGCCGTGAAGTCGTCGACGTGGGCGAAGTTGGGCAACTCCCAGCCGTCCAGCCACTTCTGCATGATCCGCTGTTCCTCGTCGGTGAGGTCCCGCTTGGTCATGTACCCGTCCGCGACGACGATGTGACCGCCGGGTTTGAGGACGCGCTCGGCCTGTTCGAGCACGTCGCGTTTGTCCTCGGCGTAGCAGATGGACTCCAGGCCCCAGACGACGTCCACCGAGTCGTCCTCGATGGTCTCCATCTCGGTGAAGTCGTCGAAGTTGAAGGTGACCTTGTCCGACACGCCGCGCTCCTCGGCGAGTTCGCGGCCGTGTTCGAGCTGGACCTCGGTGATGTTGAGGCCGGTGACCGTCGCGCCACGGTTCTCGGCGATCCAGGTCGCGGTCCCGCCGAGGCCACAGCCGGCGTCGACCACGTGGTCGTCGGGGCCGACGTCGACGGCCTCGGCCACCTTGCGGCGCATGTTCTGGGCGGCCTCGCCGAAGGAGGTGTGTTCGTCGTCGTAGTAGCCGATGTGGATGGTGTTCGGGTCGCTGTCCAGCGTCCAGCGGCTACTGTAGATGTTGTGAGTCTCGGAGTAGTACTCCCGGACTCGTTCGTTGATGTCGTTGGTCATGCGTGTTCGGTCGGGTGGGTGGTGGCTCCGCGGCGGTCGGTGGCCCCGGTGCCCGAGCGGTCTGCCGCCGGGTGCGCTCGCCGGGTCACGGTCACTCCTCCAGTCGGGCGGTCACGATGCCGTAGGTGCACAGGTCCTTCTTCAGCGCCTTGTACTGGTAGTAGCAGGCGACGGCGTTGGCCACCTGCGTCTCGGTCTTGACGTTGATGAGCTGCAGGAACTTCGCGACGGGGTAGCCGAAGATGCTGAAGTAGTACAGGCTCTTCGAGGACGGCATCACGTTCTCCTTGACGTCGCGGACGTTGACGTCCGTGAACCCCAGGTCCTCCAGGTCGGCCGTGAAGTCGTCGATGTGGGCCAGGTTCGGTAGCCGCCAGCCGTCCAGCCACTTCTGCATGATCTTCTGCTCCTTGCTGGAGAGGTTCCGCTTGGTCATGTACCCGTCCGCGACCATGAGCCGGCCGCCGGGCTTGAGGACCCGCTTGGCCTGCTCCAGGAAGTCGCGCTTGTCGTCGGCGTAGCAGATGGACTCCAGGCCCCAGACGACGTCCTTGGAGTCGTCCTCGATGGTCTCCATCTCCGTGAAGTCGTCGAAGTTGAACGCGACCTGGTCCTCGACGCCGTTCTCCCTGGCCATCTCCCTGGCCCGGCCGATCTGCATCTGGCTGATGTTGAGGCCGGTGACCGTCGCACCGCGGTTCTTGGCGATCCAGGTCGCCGTCTCGCCGATGCCACACCCCGAATCCAGCACGTAGTCGTCGGGACCGATGTCCACGGAATCCGCCAGGATCCGCTTCATGTTCTCGACCGCGGGGCCGTGCTCGGTGTGCTCCTCGTCGAAGTAGCCGACGTGGAGGCTCTCGTGACCCTCGCGGGTCCAGCGGGCCTGGTAGGACCCGTACAGCTCCGAGTAGTACTCCCGGATGTCGTCGTTCGTTACCTCGTTGTGCACCATGTCGTAGTTGGGATCTTGCGTTTCGCTGCTCATGTGTCGTCGTTCCCGTCCGTGTTACTTCGGTTTGACGTCGAAATGATTAGTTCCCGGTTCCGCGACGCTCCGCCCTCGTTCGGTTCCGTCCGCGGCGTCGACTGTGTCACCGTCAATACTGGTCACCTCCGTCCGTCACTTCGCGGGGTTTGACGGAGTCGGCGTTGAGTTCCGGTTCCGTCAGCATCTCGGCGTCTCGCAGTTCCATCGGCGGCGGCCGGAACTCCGGCTGGACGCTCGTCTTGCCTTCCTGGTCCAGCATCTTCGAGACGCACCAGGCGGGGATGGTCTCCAGCAGCCAGCGGTCGTGTTCGCCGTCGACGGGAAACTGGTCGATCGTGCTGGTCGTCGACTCGTACCAGTTCTCCAGTTCCGACTCGGGGTCGTCGATGAACGACGGCAGGTCGTCGTCGCAGGTGTCGTCGGCGATCTGGTAGAGCACGCCCATCCGCTGGCCGTAGGCCCGGATCGCCTCCTCGGTCCGGTCGTCGATGCCGGTCGCCACCGCCGGCATCCGGGTGGCCAGCGCGAACAGGCCGCCGGTCTTGTGGCGGTTGATGTCGATGTAGTCCTCGTACCCGCCGCCGACGAACTTGCCGAGGAAGGTGCTCCCCTCCTTGTAGAACCCCCGGTAGGTGTCGTTGACCGACTGGCCCATCGCGCGGACGACCGCCGGTTCACGGGCCAGTTGCAGCGCCGTGGCCAGCAGGCCGTTCTCCGTCAGGATGGTGAACGTCCGGGGGTTCAACTCCTCGGGTCCGACGTAGGGCAGGCGCTCGATGACGCGCCACAGCGTCGGCACGCCGCGCCTGGTCACGTCGTCGTCGGAGTAGTCGTCGACGACCAGCGTGTTGTGGGTCACGACGCCGCCGGCCACGTAGTTGTGCAGGCCCTCCACCTGGATGTCGAACGTCTCACAGGGTTCCGACCGCGGGGTGACGGCCTGGACCTCCTCGGTCGCCAGGCCACCGTCGGTCGCCGCGGGTCGACCACCGTCGACCGTGCACTGGGCCTCCGGGGCGACTGGCCCCTCTGACGGCCCTGCCACCAGCGTCGTCCCGGGTTCGAGGTCGGCCGCTTCGACCCACTCGAACCGGGTCCCGTCGGTGCCGGACCGGTCGTCCGTCGATCGGTCGACCGCCCCCGAGGCTGGGCCGTCGCCGACCGTCAGGAACTCGTGGTCCGGCGTGGTCGTGAGCGTCCGATCGGGCAACTCGACGTCGACCACCTCGCTCTCCCCGTTGACGTGGAAGTAGGTGACCGGCCGCGGTTCGAACCGCGCCCGTTCGGGGTCGAAGGCGACGACTTCGTCGCCGACTCCGATCTCCCGGATGGGGACCACGTCCCCGTCGGCCCTCCGGACCGGGGTGTCCCCGGTGACGCAAGCGTTGTGGATGAACTCCACGATGGCGGCGTGGTTCAGCGCGGCGTCGCGGGGAGTCTCGAAGACCTCCGCGACGGTCATCGTCACCATCGGCCGGATCCGCTTGCCGTTGCTGATACCGTGACGCATCAGCTGCTGGAGTTCCTCCTCGGCAGCCTGCTCGTCGAGGACCGTCTCCAGGTGGGAGTCGATAGCGGTCCGGGTCTCCCGGTAGAACTCGTCGAACCGCACGATGTCCTGCTGGTCGATGAGATCCGATGCCCGGGGCGTCATGGCTCGACGTTCGTACCCGACCCGGCCGACACCGTCGTCGCCGACGAGTCTCGACCGTCCGTTGCAGTGTTCGACGATTCCATTCGTGCGCTCAGAGTAATCAAGTTATTATATTTATGTAAAGGTTTCGATTATATTGGCTAGGGTACTCGTCTTCGTCTCCGAAACTCGGGGAAGAAACGAAGCCGATACGGGGAGTCAGACGACGGTTACGGGTACATCTATCAAATTCGTTAAATTGGTTGGGCTGGTCGGGACGGCGACTTCCAGGGGTCACCGTTCCCGGACGAGCACCTCCAGATCGGTACTCGGTTCGATGGTCACGGCGGTCTCGAGGTCCAGGTCCGGGTCGGAGACGAGTTCGTACCGGTAGCCCTCAAGCGGGGTCGCAAGCGTCAGTCTCGCCGAGGTCAGTCCGAACTGCCGGCCGATGCAGCGGTGGGGACCGACGCCGAACGGGGAGTACGCGAACTCCGGGAGGTCGGCCTCGTACTCGTCGGTCCAGCGGTCCGGGCGGAACTGCTCCGGGTCGTCGTACCACCGCCGGTCGCGTTGCATCCCCCAGGGACTGACCTCGATGAAGGACCCTTCGGCGATCTCGTGGCCGCCGCTCACCGTCGACTCGTCGGCCCGTCGTCGGATCGAGTACGTCGGCGGGTACAGCCGGAGCGTCTCCCGGTAGGCCCGGTCGACGGCGTCCAGGCGGTCCCAGTCCGACGGTTCCGGCGGGCCGTCGAGTTTCCGGTCCACGCCCGACGCCAGCGACGACTGGATCCCCGGGTGGGTCGACAGCAGGTCCATCGCGTAGGTCAGGCCAGCGGAGGAGGTCCCGTGACCGGCGAACAGGAGCGTCACCACCTCGTCCCGCACTTCGTCGTCGGTCATCCGCGTCCCGTCGTCGGTTTGGGCGTCGAGCAGCAGGTCCAGCATGTCCCCATCACCGCGCTCCCTGCGACGCCGGGCAACCTCGTCGTACACGATGTCGTTCAACGCGTTCAGGCCGCGCCGGAACCGGCGGTTGCTGTACGTCGGCACCCACGACGGTAGCAACCATCCGCTGATGTTGATGTCCCTGATGGCGTCGTAGCCCGGTTCAGGGTCGACGTCGTCGCCGAACGTCGTCCGCAGGAGGGCCCCGCTGGCCAGGGTCTTCATCTCCTCGTACAGTTCGAACGTCTCGCCCGGTTCGAGACGCTCGCGGAGACGCCGCCCCTCCTCGTACATCACCTCTGCGTACTGGGTCTCGATGCGGCGCGGGTTGAACGCCGGCTGGACGAGGCGGCGCTGGCGCTTCCAGAACTCCCCGTCGCTGTTGAGCAGGCCACGACCGAGCGTCGGTTCCAGTCGTTTCTGCAGGGAATCGTCCCGCGAGAACGCCTCGTGGCCGTCGACCAGCGCGGCCTCGATGA
Organism: Halobacteriales archaeon QS_1_68_20; assembly: GCA_003021085.1. Classification (GTDB taxonomy): domain Archaea; phylum Halobacteriota; class Halobacteria; order Halobacteriales; family PXRE01; genus PXRE01. The sequence continues at coordinate 47,852 of PXRE01000018.1, forward strand.
TGTCGGGATGCGAGAGATAGAACACGTCCCGACCGAGGACGGACAACCTGACGACCCCAGTGGCGGATTCGGCACACTCCCGGCGGAACGCCAGCGGTCTGTGAAAGAACGGTACCGTGTGACCGAGTACGGGTGTTCCCGACAGGCCCGTCCCGTCGGCCGCCATACGCCTCCGTATTCACTCCTTTCAACAAAATATATTGGATAAATATCATAAAATGACGACATAATAACTGCGTTAACTGTTTCGGGTCGAGTTCAGTTGGGGGACGGCGTCAGCGACGTTCGCGGAGTTCCAGTTCGATGGCTTTGCCCGGCTGGGTGGTGAATCCGGGCTGGAGGTCGGGGGCCTCCAGGGAGTCCGTCCGGAACTCGAAGTTGCCCAGGAACTGCGAGAGGATGATCTTCGCCTCCATGCGCGCGAAGTGGCGGCCGATGCAGACGTGTGGACCACCACCGAACGGGAAGTAGGCGAACTCCGGCCGGTCGCGGGTCTCCCCCATCCACCGGTCCGGGTCGAACGTCTCCGGGGTTTCCCACCACCGTGGGTCGCGGTGGGGGACCCAGGCGCTGACGGTCACCATCGACCCCTCGGGCACCTCGTAATCCCCGAGCTGGATCGACTCCGTCGGCTCCCGGCTGATGGAGTGGATCGGTGGGTACAGCCGCAACGACTCGCGGAACGCGGCGGTCGTGTACTCCAGGTCCCGGCGTTCCTCCCGGCTGGGGGTGTCGCCGTCGACCACCTCGTCGATCTCTGCGGCGACCTCGCGCTGGATGCCGGGGTTGCGGGCCAGCAGGTCCATCAGGAACGTCAGCGAGGTGGCGACCGTCTCGTGGCCGGCCAGCAGGAACGTCTTGACGTTGTCCCGGACCAGGGCGTCGGACATCCCGTCGCCGTCCTCGTCCTCGGCGGTGATCATGTGCGAGATGAGGTCCTGCGCCGGTTGCTCGGCGTCGGCACCCACGAGGGGACGATGACCGACCGCTCGTACAGGCCCCGCATCGCGTCGGCCACCTCGTCGATCTTCCGCTCGGAGATGCCGGCACCGAACAGCGACAGGATCAGGATGCGCATCGTCAGGCGTTCGATGGCGCGGTCGATCTCGACCACGTCGCCGGCCGACCAGTCCTCGACGAACGACCGTACCGTGTCGGCCATCAGGTCCTCGTACTCCAGCACCCGGTTGCGGTGCAGCGCGGGCTGGATGAGGCGACGCTGCCACCGCCAGGACTCCTTGGTCGTCGTCGACAGGCCGTCGCCCATGACGGGCTTGAGTTGCTTCTCGAGGAACTCCGGGTTCTTGAAAACCTCGCTGTCGGTCCGTAGCACCCGCTCGACGTCCTCGGGGTGGACGACCAGGTACGTCGGCGTCCGCATCACCTCCATGTAGACGACGTCGCCGTACTCGCGGGCACACTCCGTCCGGTAGTCGTAGGTGCGCCGGAAGTAGTCGAGCGTGTTCCCGATCAGCGGCAGCCCGTCGGGACCCGGCGGTCGCTCCGTGGACACGGGTGGTCACCGCCTCCCGGCGAGTTCCACGGGCGCCGTTCGTTCCGCCGGCGTGGGACCGGCCCGCCGTCCGCGCCCGGTTCCGGACGTCTCGTTGTTGCCCTGGCGGTTCGCGTCGATCATCGTCCGTTCGTGTCTTGTTGTGGTTCTGAAAAAAGTGTCGGTGGTCGCTGCGCCGTCACGTTCCGGCGACTTCGTCGTCGTTCGCGGCGGCCTGCTGCACCGACGCAACGGCCGGGAGGGACTACGAGACGGCCGCTCGGGGCGTCCGCGGGTGCCGCCGCCGTGTACTCCCAGCAGGCGATCCAGAATCTAGGTGTAAGGGGGAAGCCATCAAAAGATTTAACAGTACTGGTGTGTCTTTTGACATTACAGGACTGGATCATGAGTCACGAGACGTACGATCCGAGCGTCCGGGAGTACTACCGGAACCTGGCGGCGGGCAACGACTGGTTCTCGTTCAGCGGGAACCTCCACGGCGGCTACTACGACGACGAGCACACGACGCTGAGCGAGGCCATCGTCAACACCCAGCGGGTCATCGCCGACCACGGCGACGTCGGCCCCGGCGACCGGGTGCTCGACGTGGGCTGTGGCGTCGGCGGCCCCGCGGTCTGGCTGGCCGAGGAGCGCGATGCCGAGGTGGTCGGCATCAACATCACCGAAGGGCAACTGGAAGTGGCCCGCGAGCGAGCGGCCAAGTCCGACGCCAGCGACCGCATCGAGTTCCGTCACGACGACTACACCGTGATGGAAACCATCGAGGACGACTCGATGGACGTCGCCTTCTGCATCGAGGCGCTGCACTACGCCGAGGACAAGCAGGACGTCTTCGAGCAGGCCCACCGCGTGCTGGACGACGACGGCCGCATCACCTTCGGTGATGGCTTCAAGACCGAGCGGAACCTCGATCCGAAGTCCCGGGAACTGCTGGACGAGGTCAACGAGCGCTGGAAGCTCCCGAACCTCGCGCACGTCGACGACATCCGCGAGGACCTCGAAGCCGCCGGCTTCACCGACATCCAGTTCCACGACGCCCACGAGAACGTCATGCCGTGGACCCGGAACATCGCCCGCATCGCGCTGGTGTTCAACCCGGTCGGGACCGTCCTCTCGAAAGTCGGCCTCATCTCGCAGGCCCACGTCGACGCCATCGTCGGCTACCGGCCGCTGTACAAACTCTCGAAGCGCGAAGTGACCACCTACGGTATCTTCTCGGCCCGGGTCGAGTGAAGGCCCGGTCCCGTACGGATCGGCGATTCGTCGTCCTGCTCCAGTGGGGTGATTTCACCGTCTACCGGCCGGCGGACGGGCGCTCGGACCCCTCGGCTGAAAGAGAATCCTTTTGTGCTACCGATTCGAACCCGCGGACAGAGAACCGATGTTGCATTCACGCGTCCTCCCCGCCGTGGGATCGGGCACAGCGAGCGCGTGGGCGCCTCGTCCGGACGGCCGGGGTCAGCCGGGGGGTGAGCCACGGTGAACGGCGTCCTCCAGGTCGGACCCGGGGAGCTCCTGCCCGGACAGTTCCTCCCGGAGACGATCTACCGGCTGTTCGGCTTCGGCGACGGCGCCGGACCGCTCGTGGAGTTCGGCGCTGGCCTGCTGGCCGCCTTCCTCATCGCCAACCTGCTCCTGGTGTTGGGCGCGGTCACCGGCCCCTGGCTGAAGCGGAAGCTGTACGCCGACTTCACCCAGCGGTACGCGATCAACCGCGTCGGCCCGTACGGAATGCTGATCATCGTGGCCGACGCCATCCGGTTCCTCTCGAAGGAACTCATCGTCCCCGAGAACGCCGACCGCCCGGCCTACGACCTCGCGCCGATCATCATGCCGTTCGCGGCCCTGCTGGGCTTCGGCGCCATCCCGATGGGCTCGCTGTTCGGCATCGACTTCCAGCTCGCCGACCCCGAGGTGGGCCTGGCGTTCGTGTTCGCCGCCTCGTCGTTGAGCACGCTCGGGCTGGTCGTCGGCGGGTACGCCTCCTACAACAAGTACTCGTTCCTCAGCGGCCTCCGCGCCATCGCCCAGTCCATCGCCTACGAGATTCCGCTGGTCATCACCGGGGCATCCGTCGTCCTGTTCGCGGGGACCCTCCGGACCAGCGAGATCGTCGCCCAGCAGACGGAGACGCTGGCGACGGTCGGCGGCATCGCCATCCCCTCGTGGTACGCGATCGTCAACCCCTTCGCGTTCGTCCTGTTCCTCACGGCGACCCTCGCGGAAGTCGGCCGGAACCCATTCGACGCCCCGGAGGCGCCCAACGAGATCGTCGCCGGGTACATGACCGAGTACAGTAGCGTCTACTTCGTCCTGCTGTACCTCGCGGAGTTCCTGCACATCTTCCTGGGCGGCGCGCTCATCGCCACGCTGTTCCTGGGTGGCCCCGCCGGACCGGTCCTGCCGGGCCTGGTCTGGATGATCATCAAGATCATGCTGTTCTTCGGGCTCACCCAGTGGGCGCGGTACTCGATCCCCCGGGTCCGGATCGACCAGGTCATCACCGTCGGCTGGAAGGGCCTGCTGGTGCTGGCGTTCGGCAACTTCGTGCTGACCGCCATCCTGGTCGGGTTCCTCTGACCCGGCCCGGGTGAAATCCGAACGAGATAACTTACTCGACTACGTTGCCCGACGTAGGGAAGACAAGGTGTTACGATGATCGGAGTCCTCAAGTCCATGGCGACGACGATGAAGACGGCGCTGGAGGGGAACACGTTCACCGTCGAGTACCCCGACGAGGCGCCGGAGGTCAGCCCGCGGTTCCGGGGAATCCACAAGTTCAGCCAGGAGCGGTGCATCTGGTGTCGACAGTGCGAGAACGTCTGCCCGAACGACACCATCCAGATCGTCACCGACGAGCAGCGCAACGGCGAGCAGTACAACCTCCACGTCGGCCAGTGCGTCTACTGCCGTCTCTGTGAGGAGGTTTGCCCGGTCGACGCCATCATCCTCACCGAGAACTTCGAGTTCACCGGGGACACCAAGGACGACCTCGTCTACAACAAGGAGCAGCTGAAGAACGTCCCCTGGTACAACGACATCGACCCGCTGGAGTCCCGCGAACCCGACCGTGGTGCCTGGGTCGGCGAAGGTGAGGGCCCGGTCGACTACCAGTAACTCCGCACCGTCGTCCGCCGGACGTCACTTCTCCCGTCTCGTGATCCGTCGGCGCCGAGGGAGTTCCTGCGGGAGTCGTCGACGCTTCGTTGCCTAGTCAGGAACAGGCATCGGTCAGTTTCCTGAGGCAACCGCACTCTCCGGACACTTGCCAACACGCCCGTTCACACTCTTCGTCGGCCTCGCAGGGCTCTTTGAGTTCGGCGTTGCAGTCCGAGTGGAACGCGCCACAGCAACTGACGTACTCGCAGTCGATCCCCGGGAGCGAGGTCGGTGCGCAACTGACCATGTTGTCGTACACGCACTCGAGGTAGGGGATCTCTTCGTCGGTCTCTTCGAAGTCGTCCACCGGGTCTGCCCAGCCGTCGGGGGTCACCCGGAACGCGAGTCGGCCGTCGGGGAGTTCGGATACCTTCTCGCTTGGCCACTCGAACGGGGCCGTTTCCATCCGGTCCGGATCGGTGATCACGTGTGCGCTCCCGCCGAGCGGGGTGTCCACGACCGAGACGACGGTCGAGATCATCCCGTGGTCGGCCTCCTCGTAGATCCGGTGTTCGGGGACCTCCTCCCCGTCGACCTCGAACACTTTCACCTGGAGACCGCCGCTCCAGGCGCCCTCGGTGAGGCCGATCTCGTTCATGGCGTCGAACAGTCCCTCGTTCGCGTCGGCGGACTCTTGCACGCGCTCCGGTTGGGCGTACTCGTCGTTCACGTGGTCGTCGGCCCGGGCGCCCGTCGATCCGATCAGCGGAAGGCCGACGACCGCCGCGGCGGATGCGACGGTACCCTTCAACAACCCGCGCCGGGGAGGGGCACTTCCGGCGGCGAAGGGACCGTCCGTGGTCCCGTCGAGCAGTTCCTTTCGATTGGTCTCGTTGTTCCCATCCATGGTCCTCGTCACTAGAATGGCGGGGATCCCAGAAAATACCGGTCGCTACGTACGTAGGCGTCGATGAGCGTCCCGTCGCCACGGACGGTGTGTCCCGACGGACGGTGTGTCCCGACGGACGGTGTATCCCGACGGACGGTGCCGATCTTGCGTGCGTGCGCATGAACTATCCGTGATATGTCATTCCAGTCAACATTCGTTCCAGGTGAATCCGTGATATGTCATTCCAGTCAACATTCGTTCCAGGTGAATCCGTGATATGTCATTCCAGTCAACATTCGTTCCAGGTGAGCATCGGTGGCGTCCAGCCGGGGGGTTCACACTGGCAGTCGGTCGCTGGACAGACCGGGGTCGTCCTGCCGTGCCGGTCACCGAGTCGTGTGGCGTCCGGTCGCGTCACTGGTTGGCACGATTCGCCCGGAAACGGGCACTTACGAACGGCCGTAGGCGGGACGATAAAGAAATCTTCAAAGGGGCGCCGGTGGGAAGTCCACCTAGCGATGGCATTGTACGAGACAATCGCATTTGCGCTGTTCGCCCTCGTGACCCTGGGGGCCTCGCTGGGCGTCGTGCTGGTCCGGGACGTCTGGCACTCGGCGTTGTTCCTCGGGGGAGCGTTACTCAGCGTCGCGGTCCACTACGTGATGCTGCGGGCGGAGTTCGTCGCGGCGATGCAGGTGCTGGTGTACGTCGGCGGTGTGCTGATCCTCATCTCGTTCGCCGTGATGCTCGTCCGGAGGGAACTTCCCGGGGACGAATCGAGGGCGGGCGAGGCCGAGGAGGGTGAGCCGGCATGACCAGGCGGCCCAGACTCCAGGTTGGCGCCCACCTGTGGCGTGGGCTCGGGGCCGTCGCGCTGTTCGGCGTGATGGCGGCGGTGTTCCTCACCGCGGAGTTCGGCGACCCGGCCGGACTCGGGGCGATCGAGAGCGTCACCGCCGGCATCGGCTACGCGCTGTTCGACATCCCCAACGAGGCGCTGGACGCGACCGGGACCGAGCCGTTCCTGGTCGCGTTCATCGTCATTGCGGTGGTGCTGGACGCCGCCCTGGAGGGCGCCGTCCTGCTCGCCCGCCGCGAAGAGGGTGGCCAGATCGTCGAGGCGCTGACCACGCGCGGAGGTGAGGAGTGATGGTACCGGTCCAGTGGTACCTGCTCCTCTCGGCCGCCATGTTCTGCATCGGGGTGTTCGGCGTGCTGACCCGCCGGAATGCGCTGGTCATCCTGATGTCGGTGGAGCTGATGCTGAACGCCGCCAACGTGAACCTGGTCGCGTTCAGCTTCCAGCACGGTAACCTCACCGGCCAGACGTTCGCCCTGTTCACGATGGCGCTGGCGGCCGCCGAGGTTGCCATCGGCATCGGCATCGTCCTGGTGCTGTATCGCAACTTCGAGGACATCGATGTCGGACTACCGACTACCATGAGGTGGTAACGATGGCGACGATCGGCGAAATCGCACCCGCGATCGCACTGCTTCCGCTGGCGTCGTTCGCAGTCGCGCTGGCGAGCGTCGTCTTCGCACCCCGCCTGCTGCAGAAGGGCGGCGCGATTCCGGGCATCCTGGCGACGGCCGGTTCGCTGGTGCTGTCCGTGTGGGCGTTCGTCCACGTCGGCGGCGGCGAACCGATCGAGCAAGAACTGCTCGCCTGGGCGGCCGCGCCCGACAGCTTCGAGTTGACGCTGGGCGTCCTGATCGACCCGCTGGCCGCCCTGATGCTGGTCATCGTCTCGCTCGTGGCGTTTCTCGTCCACGTGTTCAGCCTCGGGTACATGAACGCCGAGGGCGAGACGGGCCTGCACCGCTACTACGCGGAACTCGGGCTGTTCACCTTCTCGATGCTGTTCTTCGTGATGGCGGACAACATCCTGATGGCGTTCATGTTTTTCGAACTGGTCGGGCTCTGTTCGTTCCTCCTGATCGGCTTCTGGTTCCGCGAGGAGGCCCCGGCCAGCGCGGCGAAGAAGGCGTTCCTGGTCACCCGCTTCGGTGACTACTTCTTCCTGGTCGGCGTCGTCGGCATCTTCGCCGCGTTCGGCACCGGCCGGTTCGTCGGTAGCGAGGGCTTTCCCCACCTCGCCGAGGAGGCCATCGCCGAGGGCCACGAGATCCTCGGGATGAGCCCCGAAACCGGCGTCATGGTGCTGGGCCTGCTCGTGCTGGGCGGCGTCATCGGCAAGTCCGCACAGTTTCCCCTGCACACCTGGCTGCCGGACGCCATGGAGGGCCCGACCACCGTCTCGGCGCTGATCCACGCGGCGACGATGGTCGCCGCGGGCGTCTACCTGGTCGCGCGGATGTTCGGCTTCTACGCGCTGTCGCCGACCCTGCTGGCGATCATCGCGCTGGTCGGCGGGTTCACGGCGCTGTTCGCCGCGACCATGGGCGTCGTCAAAGACGAGATCAAGCAGGTCCTGGCGTACTCCACCATCTCCCAGTACGGGTACATGATGCTCGGCCTGGGCGCGGGCGGCTACGTCGCCGGGACCTTCCACCTGATGAACCACGCCTTCTTCAAGGCGCTTCTGTTCCTGGGTGCCGGGTCCGTGATCATCGCGACCCACCACACCCACGACATGTGGAAGATGGGCGGCCTCAAGGAGAAGCTGCCCGTCACCTACTACACGTTCCTGGCCGGGTCGCTCGCGCTGGCCGGGATCGTGCCGTTCTCGGGCTTCTGGAGCAAGGACGAGATCCTCTACGAGTCCATCGTCCACGGTCTCGGTACGGACGGCGGCCTGGGCGTGCTGTTGCTGCTCGCCTTCGCCTTCGGACTGCTCGCCGTGTTCTTCACCGGCTTCTACACCTTCCGGATGGTCGCGCTGACTTTCCACGGCGAGCCCCGGACCGAGGTCGCCGAGGACGCCCACGGCGTCGGCTGGTCGGTCAAGCTGCCGCTGATCGTGCTGGGCGTGCTGGCCACCGTGGCCGGGCTCGTCAACATGGCGCCGCTGGACGTCGAGTACCTCCACAGCTGGCTGGACACGACGGAGGAGGCCGGACTGCTCACCTCGGCGCATCACTACGAGGAGGTGCTCCACGACGTCGCACACGTCGAGGCGGCGACGCTGACTCCCATCGCCACCGCCGCGGTGTCGCTGGGCCTGGCGCTGGCCGGCGCACTCGCCGCCTGGCGCCTGTACGGGAGCGACCCCCAGCCCCACACCGACCGGCTGGGGTCGATCAAGGAACTGGTCGGCAACAACTACTACCAGGACGAGTACCAGGTCTGGCTGGCCGAGGGCGTGACGCTGCCGCTGTCCCGGGCCGCCGACACGTTCGACCAGGTCGTCGTCGACGGCGTCGTCGACGGCGTCTCTAGCGTGTCGCTGTTCTCCGGGCGGCGCATCCGCCGCATCCAGAGCGGCATCGTCTCGAACTACGTCGCCCTGCTGACGGCCGGACTGGTCGTCCTGCTGGTAACCTTCGCCTTCATGGGAGGGTGGTTCTGAATGATGATCGAAGCCCTACTGGCGGTGACGTTCGTGAGTTCGCTGGTCGTGTTCGCCGCCCCGGACCGGGTCGCCGGCAAACTGGCGGCGCTCCTTAGCCTTGCGCCGCTGGCCGGGAGCCTCTGGCTGTACACGGCCTTCGACGGCTCCGGCAATGCTCTGCTGCCGGACGGCGACCTGGCGTTCGAGACGATGGCGACCTGGCTGTCCATCGGCGACCTGGCGGTCAACTGGCACGTGGGCCTCGACGGCGTCTCCCTGCCGCTGGTCGTGCTGACGACCCTGCTGACCACGCTGGCCATCGTCTCGGCGTGGACGCCCATCGACGAGCGCCAGTCACAGTTCTACGGCCTCGTGCTGTTCATGGAGGCCGCGCTCTTGGGCGTGTTCTCGGCGCTGGACTTCTTCCTGTGGTTCGTCTTCTGGGAGGCCGTGCTGGTGCCGATGTACTTCCTCATCGGCGTCTGGGGCGGCCCCCGCAGGAAGTACGCCGCGATCAAGTTCTTCGTCTACACCAACGTGGCGAGCCTGCTGATGTTCATCGGCGTGATCGCGCTGGTGTTCGCACTCCCGGTCGAGTCGTTCGGCCTGCCCGAGATCGCCCAGTCGTTGCGGGCCGGCGAACTCGGGTCGCTGGCGGGCATCCAGCCCGGCACCCTGGAGGTGCTGGCCTTTTTCGCCATCTTCGTCGGGTTCGCCGTGAAGGTGCCGGTGGTCCCGTTCCACACCTGGTTGCCGGACGCCCACGTCGAGGCGCCGACGCCCGCGTCGGTGCTCCTGGCCGGCGTCCTGCTGAAGATGGGGACCTACGCGCTGTTGCGGTTCAACTTCACCATGATGCCCGGCGTGGCACAGGACTACGTCTACCTCATCGCGGCGGTGGGCGTGGTGTCGGTCATCTACGGCGCGATGCTCGCGCTGGCCCAGCAGGACCTCAAGCGCATCGTCGCGTACTCGTCGGTGTCCTCGATGGGGTACGTCATCCTCGGGCTGGTGGCGCTGACGCCGTTCGGCCTGGGTGGCGCGACCTTCCAGATGGTCAGCCACGGCCTCATCTCCGGCCTCCTGTTCATGACGGTGGGGGTCATCTACAACACGACCCACACCCGGATGGTCGGGGACATGTCGGGGCTGGCCGACCGGATGCCGTTCACCGTCGGCGTGTTCGTCGCGGGCGCGTTCGCGTACATGGGCCTGCCGCTGATGAGCGGGTTCGCCGCCGAGGTGTTCATCTTCCTCGGCGCGTTCGACGCGTTCGCGGGCGCTCCCTGGTTCACCGCGGCGGCGATGTTCGGCATCGTCATCGTGGCGGGCTACCTGCTCTTTGCCATGCAGCGGAGCCTGTTCGGACCCTTCCGACTGGAGACCGACTACGAGGTCGGTCGCGCGCCGCTGCACGACGTGGTCCCGCTGGTCGTCCTGGTGGCGACCATCGTCCTGCTGGGCGTGTTCCCGGAGCTGATCTTCGACATGATCACTGACGCAGTCACTGCCCTGAGCGGAGGTGTCGCCTGATGGTGTCGCCCGACTGGCTGGCGCTGGCGCCACACGGCATCCTCGGCCTCACGGCGATGGTGCTGCTGCTGTACGACATGATCGACCCGGACTCCCGTAACCGGCTGGCGCTGGCGTCCATCGCGACCGTCGGGTCGCTGGCCGCGTTAGCGGCGTCGGCCTGGTTGCTCGCCGTCGGGGTCGGTCCGAGCGAGTCGGTCAGCCTGTTCGACGGCCAGCTGGTGGTCGACGGCGTGGCGCTGTTCTTCTCGGTCGTGTTCACGACCGTGGCGGCGCTGGTGACCGTCGCGAGCTACGACTACCTGGCCGACCACTCCTACCAGGCGGAGTACTACTCGCTGGTCGTGCTGGCGACGACGGGTATGGTGGTGCTGGCCAGCGCCAACAGCCTGGCGACCGCCTTCGTCAGCCTGGAACTGGTCAGCCTGCCGTCGTACGCGCTGGTCGCGTTCCTGAAGACCAACCGCGGCTCCGTCGAGGCCGGGACGAAGTACTTCCTGATCGGCGCGCTGTCGTCGGCGGTGTTCGTCTACGGCATCTCGCTGGTGTACGCCGTCGCGGGGTCGTTGCACTTCGAGACCCTGGCGGCGTTCTTCGCCGAGCAGGGCATCGAACAGGCCGGCGTGTTCGGCCTGGGGATCGTGATGATCGTCGGCGGCGTCGCGTTCAAGACCGCTTCCGTGCCGTTCCACTTCTGGGCGCCGGAGGCCTACGAGGGCGCGCCCGCCCCGATCAGCGGCTTCCTGTCGTCGGCGTCGAAGGCCGCAGGCTTCGTGCTGGCGTTCCGCGCGTTCAACGTCGCGTTCTCGCTGGACATCGCGGCGGTCTCGGGCGCAATCGACTGGGCGTTGCTGTTCCAGATCCTGGCGGTCGTGACGATGATCGTCGGGAACTTCGCCGCCGCCGTCCAGGAGAGGGTCAAGCGGATGCTGGCGTACTCCTCGGTGGGTCACGCCGGCTACGTCCTGATCGGCCTGGCGGCCATCACCTCCGGCGGTGCCGGCGGCAACAGCATCGTGATGGGTGCGGCGATGATGCACCTCCTGGTGTACGGCGTCATGAACACCGGCGCGTTCCTGTTCGTCGGCATGGCCGAGTACTGGGGCGTCGGCCGGCGCTTCGAGGACTACAACGGCCTCTCGAAGCAGGCGCCGATGGCCTGCGTGGCGATGGCCATCTTCATGTTCAGCCTGGCCGGCCTGCCGCCGTTCGGCGGGTTCTTCAGCAAGTACGTCCTGTTCCTCGGGGCGATCCAGGCCGGCTTCTGGTGGCTGGCGGCCATCGGTGCGGTGACCAGCGCGCTGTCGCTGTACTACTACAGCCGCGTCGTCAAGGCCATCTGGATCGAGGACCCCAGCGCCGACTTCCGGCTGCGGGGTCGCCCGGTCGGCCTGTACGCCGCCGTGATGCTGGCGGGCGTGCTGACGGTGGCACTCCTGCCGGCGTTCGGCGTCGGCATCGAGGCGGCCTACGACGCCGCCTCGGTGTTGTTCGCCTGAGTTCGCGTGAGCGCGCGGTAGCGCGCGAACGCGACCGTGGGAATTTTTGGTTCGCGCTGTTCGCGTGAGAGGACGGTGTGAGCGTACGGCGAGTGACCGGCCGTGCGCTTTCCTCTAACGGTAGCTTGGCCGGCAACACGCAGAAAGCGTCCGTGCGCACTCTGTCGACGGAATCTTGGTCAGCAACGCCCAGAAAGCCCCCGCGCGGTCGACTCCCGGGCTGGCGAGAGCGAAGCTCTCGCTGGCCTTCGCTCGGTACCTCGCGAAGAACTCGCCGCGTCCCGCTCGCACCGCTCGCGGGAGCGGCACGGCGGCCGCGCCAGCGCGCGCCGTGGCGGTTGGTCGAGTATATATGAGGATATGCACATATGTTCATATAGCTCTCCGACTAGCCGGACGGCGCGCGACCGAAGCCGCCGGGGGCTTTCGAAGAAGTGACGGACGTAAGGACGTTCGAAAACGCCCGACGAAGCTCCCAAAACGAATAGTGTCAATCCGCGACGGACAACCTTATCCGGCCTGACGGGAAACTCCGGGTATGGTCACCCGGCTCGTCCTGGGTTGCGGGACGGTCGGACGCCGCGTGGTCGACATGCTGGACGGCGACGTGGTCGTCCTCGACAGGGACGAGGCCCGGATCGAGGGACTGTGTCCCGACGGCGTCACCGCCGAACGGGTCGACGTCACCGACGCCACGGCCCTCTCGGGGTACGATCCCACGGTCGTGTTCGTCGCGGGTGACGACCCCGAGACCAACCGCCGGGCCATCGTCGCCGCCCACGAGGCGTTCCCCACTGCCCACGTCACTGCGTTCGCCCCCGGGGAGTCGACCGACGGCGTCCTGTCGGAGTACGCCGACGCCGTCCTCGCCCCCGGCGCGGTGCTGGTCGAGCGGATGCTGGACCTGGTCGGCACCGAGGCCGGACTCCGGGCCCGTCGCCTCCGGACCACGCTCCAGGAGGCCGCGAAGCCGCTGGCCGTCGTGATGCACGACAACCCGGACCCGGATGCCATCGGGAGCGCGGTCGCGCTCGTGCAGATCGCGGAACGGTTCGGCGTCGAGGCCGTCCCCTGCTACTACGGCGAAATCGCCCACCAGGAGAACCGGGCGCTGGTGAACCTACTGGACCTGGACCTGCGGCACCTCCAGCCGGACGACACGCTCGCGGAGTTCGGCGGGTTCGCGCTGGTCGATCACTCCCGGCCGGGCGTCAACGACCAGTTACCCCCGGAGACGGCCGTCGACGTCGTCATCGACCACCACCCGCCGCGGGCGCCCGTGGAGGCGCGGTTCGTCGACCTGCGCCACGAGGTCGGCGCGACGAGTACGCTGATGGTCGAGTACGTGAACCGACTCGGCGTCGACCTGGACGACCGCGTGGCGACGGCGCTGTTGTACGGCATCCGCGTCGACACCGACGACTTCTCCCGGGAGGTGTCGACCGAGGACTTCGAGGCTTCGGCGACGCTGTTGCCCGACGCCGACCTGTCCGCGCTCGACCGGATCGAGAACCCCAGCATGAGCGGCGAGACGCTGGACGTGCTCGGCCGGGCCGTCGGCAACCGTCAGGTCCACGGGTCGGTGCTGGTGAGTTACGTCGGGTCGGTCGGTAACCGGGACGCGCTAGCGCAGGCCGCCGACCTGCTTGTCGGCATGAACGACGTGGCGACCACGCTGGTGTTCGGCACCATCGAGGACACCGTGTTCGCCTCCGCACGGGCGCGCGGGACCGACCTCGACCTGGGCGAGACCCTGCGGATCGCCTTCGACCAGATCGGGAGCGCCGGCGGACACGCGGACATGGCGGGCGCCCAGATTCCACTGCGTTCGGTCACCGAACTCCCGGCCGAGGAGGAACGCGACCAGGAGGAGGTCGTCGAGACGGTCATCGCCGAGCGGTTCCTGGAGACGGTGGAGTCCCGGCCGCCGAGTCTCACCGACCGCTTCGGGACCGAAGCCTTCGACTTCGGGGTCATGCCCGGGGACCTCCAGGGATCGCCCTTCGTCGACGCCGGCGAGGACCGAGAGTGACGGCCGGTCGCCAGGGCGACCGGCCCCGGGTGGAAGGCGGGGACTTTTTTGCCGGCCGCCGCGTTCCGGGAGACATGGTTGCGGGTCAGGACGGCAAAGCCCGCGTGCAGGAGTACATGACTCGGGACGTCGCCACCGTCTCGCCGGACGCTACCGTCGGCGAGGTGGCCCGACGGATCGCCGAGAGCGAGCACAACGGCTTCCCGGTGACCGACCGCCGCCGCGTCGAGGGGTTCGTGAGCGCCCGGGACCTCCTGTTGCGCGACGACGACGAGCCGATCTTCACGGTCATGTCGAAGGACCTGCTGGTCGCGCACCCGGAGATGCAGGTCACCGACGCCGCCAGGGTGATCCTGCGCTCGGGCATCCAGAAACTCCCCGTCGTCGACGACGCCGGCAACCTCGTCGGGATCATCAGCAACGCCGACGTCATCCGCAGCCAGATCGAACGTGCGACCCCCGAGAAGGTGGGCAAACTCAAGCGGACGCTGGAGAACATCCACGACGTCCAGTTGCGCGAGGAGCGCCGGGAGGTCGAACTCGCCGTGCTCACGCCGACCCAGGGGAAAGTCTACGCCGACGAACTGGAGGGCCGCCGCTACGAACTGGAGCGGGGCCTGGCCGAACCGCTGGTCGTCATCGACAACGGCGGGGTCCTGTCGGGCGGGAGCGCCGCCGACGGGGACCTGTTGCTGGCTGACGGCCACCACCGGGTGAAAGCCGCCCAGCAGGCCGACGTCGAAACGATGGACGCCTACGTCATCGTCGTCGACGAACCCGTCGACCTGGGGATGGCCCGGACCGCCGAGGAGGAGGGCCTGGAGACGCTGGACGACATCGACGTCGTGGACTACGCCCGCCACCCCCTCGTCGAGACCATCGAACGCCTCCAGTGACGGCGGGTCGGGTGCCCCGACCGGACCTCAACGGCGCCGATCCGACTGGCCGTTCGAGCCAGCGTACGATAACCCGGCGTAGGTTGCGAGGCCACCGACGACCGCGCCGCCCCCGGCGAGAGGAGATCGACGCCCGCGTCACCTGAGGATTGTGTACCACCAGGCCGGGGTGAACTGGTGGGTTCGCCAGCGGCCGTCGGTGTGGGTTCGGCGGTGGGTCGTCCGGTCGGGGTCGCGTCCGACTCGTCGACGGTCGGGACGTCCTCGCCGACGGCGACCGTCACGGTCTCCTCGCCCCTGGCGTCGCGGTAGCCGCCGCCGACCCCGTCGAGACCCGCCCGGGAGGATGGACGAGCGATTCGGAGCAAACTCCGTGCCGGCCCGGTGACGGTTTCCGCACCTGGGTAAAAATTGCGATTAAATGGCCATAAATATATTGGTAAATAAATTATCGAACGAGAATATTTATATAATTGGTGGTTGAATGGACTGCTGGTGTTGAACCGCGTGGGACACGTTCCGTACCACTACGTCGAGGACTTTTCGAACAGCGAACACGGGCAGACAGCGTCGAGTACGTCGGACGACGTCGAGATGGAGGCTGAGGCCGCAGTCGACGGCAGGGAGGAGACGCAGACGGTCGGCGGTCAGTGACGCCGTCCGAGCTGGTTCTGGGGGCCGACCCGGCCAGCCGTGGCTCCGGCCGACCGCCGTGAGGAGTCGACGGCGGCGAATCCGACGGCGGCGAATCCGGTCCTGCCGTCCGGTCGTCGGCCGCCCGGCCTGATACCCGAACCATTATTGGCCGGACAGGCGAAAAACACGCCCATGTTCGACGACGACGAGCTCGCCGAAATCAGGGAGGCCCGCGAGGACTGGGAGGAGGAGACTCGCGACCCGTTCCTCGAGCGCCACGGCGAGCGCAAAGACCGGTTCGCCACCGTCTCGAACCTGGAGGTCGACCGGCTGTACACCCCCGGGGACGTCGAGGACCTCGACTACGAGGAGGACCTCGGCTATCCGGGCGAACCGCCGTACACCCGCGGCGTCTACCCGACGATGTACCGCGGTCGCCCCTGGACGATGCGGCAGTTCGCCGGCTTCGGCACCGCCGAGGAGACCAACGAGCGGTTCCATTACCTGATCGACGAGGGCCAGACCGGCCTCTCGACGGCGTTCGACATGCCCACGCTGATGGGCATCGACAGCGACGACGGGATGGCGCTGGGCGAGGTCGGCAAGGAGGGCGTCGCCGTCGACTCGCTCCGGGACATGGAGGTGCTGTTCGACGGCATCGACCTCGGCGAGGTCTCGACGTCCTTTACGATCAACCCCTCCGCGCCGGTCATCTACGCGATGTACATCGCGCTGGCCGACCAGCAGGGCGTCCCGCGCGAGGAGATCCGCGGGACCATCCAGAACGACATGTTCAAGGAGTTCATCGCACAGAAGGAGTGGGTCGTCCCGCCGGAGCCCTCCCTGAAGCTCGTCACCGACACCGTCGAGTTCTGCGTCGAGGAGACCCCCAGGTTCCACCCCATCTCCATCTCCGGGTACCACATCCGCGAGGCCGGGTCGACCGCCGTGCAGGAACTCGCCTTCACCCTCGCGGACGGGTTCGCCTACGTCGAGGACGCCATCGACCGCGGCCTCGACGTCGACGAGTTCGCGCCCCTCCTTTCCTTTTTCTTCAACTCCCACAACTCCTTCTTCGAGGAGGTCGCCAAGTTCCGCGCGGCCCGGCGCATCTGGGCGCGCAAGATGGACGAGTGGTTCGACGCCGAACTGGACGAGTCCCGGCGGCTGAAGTTCCACACCCAGACCGCCGGCCAGTCGCTGACCGCCCAGCAGCCCCTGAACAACATCGTCCGCACGACCGTCCAGGCGATGGCGGCCGTCATGGGCGGCACCCAGTCGCTCCACACCAACTCCTACGACGAGGCCCACGCCCTCCCCAGCGAGGAGGCCGTCCGGGTGGCGCTTCGCACCCAGCAGATCCTCGCCGAGGAGTCCGGCACCGCCGACATCGTCGACCCCCTGGGCGGGAGCTACGCCGTCGAGGCGCTCACCGACGAGGTCGAGCGGAAGACGATGGAGTACATCGAGCACGTCAAGGAGGAACTCGGCGACGGCTCGATCCGGGACGGCGTCCTGCGTGGCATCGAGCAGGGGTACTTCCAGCGGGAGATCCAGGACGCCTCCTACGAGTACCAGCGCCGCGTCGAGGACGACGACTGGACCGTCGTCGGCGTCAACGACTACGAGGTCGAGGAGGACACCAGCCCGGACCTCCTCCACGTCGACGAGGAGAAGGCCCGCGAGACCCAGTTGAATCGCCTCGAGGAGGTCCGCGAGGAGCGCGACGAGGAGGAGGTCGAGGCCTGCCTGGCCGCGCTCCACGAGGCCGCCGAGAACGGCGAGAACACGATGCCGTACATCGTCGACGCCGTGAAGGCCTACGCCACCATGGGCGAGATCATGGGCGTGTTCGAGAACCTCTTCGGCTCCTACCAGGAGACGGTGGGACTGGCCGGGTGATCGACCCCGGACGGGGGTGCCGGACCGCGGTCGACGGGCTACCGGGGCTCACGAGCTAACTTATTTTACAGCTGGAATCTGATCTTTAAGGTGGTGACTCAGATGTCGAACGACCAAGGAACTATCGAGGCTCGCTTGACCGAACAGGAGTACTTCCGGCCGCCGTCGAAGTTCGTCGGCCAGGCCAACGTCTCGGACCCGGCGGTGTACGACCGGTTCGACGACTTCCCGGAAGGGTTCGAGGAGTACGCCGACCTGCTCGACTGGGAACAGCGCTGGGACGAGACCTTCGACGGGTCGAACCCACCGTTCTTCGAGTGGTTCGTCGGCGGGAAACTGAACGCCTCCTACAACTGCGTCGACCGACATCTCGACGAGCGCAAGAACCGGACCGCCCTGCTGTGGGAGGGCGAGGGCGGCGAACAGCGGAACATCACCTACCGGGACCTCTACCGCGAGGTCAACACGATGGCGGCGGTCCTGCGGGAGGTCGGCGTCCAGGAGGACGACGTCGTCACGCTCCACCTGCCGATGCTTCCGGCCCTCCCGATTACGATGCTCGCGTGCGCGCGCATCGGCGCGCCCCACAGCGAGGTGTTCGCGGGCTTCTCGGCCAGCGCGCTGGCCGACCGCATCGACGACGCCGACTCCGACGTGGTCGTCACCGTGGACGGCTACTACCGCCGCGGCGAGTTCCTGGACCACAAGCAGAAGGCCGACCAGGCCGTCGAGGAGGCCGACAGCGACGTGGACACGGTACTGGTGTGGGAGCGCCACGAGGGCGACTTGCACGACGACGTCGAACTCGTGGAGGGCCGTGACGTCCTCGTCTCGGAACTGCAGGCCGACCACGAGCGCGCGCGCGTCGACCCCGTCACCCGGGACGCCGAGGACCCCCTCTTCTTGATGTACACCTCCGGCACGACCGGCCAGCCGAAGGGCTGCCAGCACCGCACCGGCGGCTACCTCTCGTACGTGACCGGCACGAGCAAGTACGTGCTGGACATCGAGCCCGACGACACCTACTGGTGTGCCGCCGACATCGGGTGGATCACCGGCCACAGCTACATCGTCTACGGCCCGCTGGCGCTGGGCACCACCTCCGTGATGTACGAGGGTGCCCCGGACCACCCCCACAAGGGCCGCATCTGGGAGACCGCCGAGAAGTACGACGTCGACGTCTTCCACACCTCGCCCACCGCGGTCCGGATGTTCATGAAGTGGGGCGAGCAGTACCTCGCGGAGTACGACTTCGACTTCCGGCACATGACCACGGTCGGGGAACCGATCCAGCCGGAGGCCTGGCTGTGGTACTACAAGCACATCGGCGACGAGGACGCCGTCATCGTCGACACGTGGTGGCAGACCGAGACCGGCGGCCACCTCATCACGAACCTGCCCGCGATCCAGGA
This sequence comes from Halobacteriales archaeon QS_1_68_20, assembly GCA_003021085.1. Classification (GTDB taxonomy): domain Archaea; phylum Halobacteriota; class Halobacteria; order Halobacteriales; family PXRE01; genus PXRE01. Next base: position 66,715 of record PXRE01000018.1, read on the forward strand.
CATGAAACCCGGCTCCGCGGGCAGGCCGTGTCCGGGTATCGAACCGGCGATCCTCGACGACGACGGCGACGAGATCGAACCCCGATCCGGCCGTGCGGGTAACCTGGCCATCACCCGCCCCTGGCCCGGGATGCTCCAGACCGTCTACGGCGACGACGAGCGGTTCATCGACGAGTACTGGCAGCGGTTCAGCGACACCGACAGCGACGACTGGCGGGACTGGAACTACGAGGCCGGCGACGGCGCCGTCCACGAGGAGGACGGCTACTTCCGCATCCTCGGTCGCCTGGACGACGTGATGAACGTCGCGGGCCACCGCCTGGGCACGATGGAACTGGAGTCCGCCATCGCCGAAGTCGAGGACGTCGCGGAGGCGGCGGTCGCCGCCCGCGAGGACGCCGAGAAGGGGGAAGTCCCCGACGCCTACGTCACGCTCCGGGAGGGCGTCGAAGCCACCGAGGAGGTCCGCGAGCGGATCGTCGCCGCCGTCGAGGACGAGATCGGGAAGTTCGCCCGGCCCGCCAACGTCGTCTTCTGTGACGACCTCCCGAAGACGCGCTCCGGGAAGATCATGCGCCGCCTGCTGGCTGACATCTCCAACGAGGAGGAACTGGGCGACACGACGACCCTGCGGGACCCCAGCGTCCCCGAGCGGATCCGCGAGCAGGTCCACGGCGACTGAGGCCACGTAACTATAATTATCTCTTGTGGGTTTTCCCCGTAGTTACTTCTATCCCCGCGCCCTACCTCGATACGTGCCAGCACTGCTCTCGCGGCTTCGACGCCGCTCCCGGACCCTCGCGCTGTCCTGGACGCTGTTCGTCGTCGTCGGCCTCGTCGTCGGACTCGCGATAGCGCCGTTCGCGCCGGCCGCCAGGGTCGGCGGCCAGGCGCCGTCGGCACGGGTCGACCCGGCGCCCGCCCCGAAGGTCCGTCCGGCCGCGTGAGTCGGTCCCACGCGAATCCACACCCGTCGCCGGGACGGAAGCGCGGCGCCTAAGTACGGCGAGTCGAATCCTTCGACTGTGCACGACTCCTGGGACTCCCGGCCGTCGCTCGCCGGGTTGCTGGCCGGCGTGGCGGTCGGCGTCTACCTCCTGGTGATCGCCGGCGCGACCGCGGCCATCGCCGACGCCGCGGCCGCCTGCGGGGCCTGGCCCCTGTGCGGGGGCGCCTCGCCCACGGACCCGTCGGTCGCCGTGGCGCTGGGCCACCGCGCGGTCGCGGCGGTGGTCGGTCTCCTGCTCGTCGGGACCGTAGCGGTCGCCTGGGCGCGGAACGCACCGCGCCGTGTCCGGGCCGCCCTGGCGGGGGCGGCGCTACTGTATCCCGTCCAGATAGCGGTGGGCGCGCTGGCGGCCGTGAAGGCCGTCCCGCCGACGCTCGCGGGGACCCACCTCGCCGTCGGCGTGACCATCTTCGTCGGCGTCGCCCTCGCGCTCGCGTGGCAACTGGAGGCCGAGACGGCCGACGGGGACGACCCGCTCGCGGCGACCGGCGTCACGACGGTGGCCGACCCGCCGGAGGTCGCCGCCACCCCGGCCGAGGACGACGCCGCCGTTGGGGGGTCCCCCGCCGACGCGGCCGGATCGGCCGGTCTCCTGGCGACCGCGAGAGCCTACGTCCGACTGACGAAGCCACGCCTGATGTGGTTGCTCTGCCTGGTCGCGGCGGCAGCGATGGCGCTGGCGGCCGGGCCGGCCCTGTCGGCCCGGACGGTCGGCTACACCCTCCTGGGCGGGGTGCTGGCCATCGGCGCAAGCGGCACGTTCAACCACGTCCTCGAACGCGACGTCGACCGGCGGATGCAGCGGACCGCCGACCGACCGCTGGCGACCGACCAGGTCGGCGTCCGCAACGCCGTCGGCTTCGGCGTCGTCCTCTCGGCGGCCGCGGTGGCGTCGTTCCTGCAGGTGAACGCGCTGGCCGCCGGACTGGGGCTGGTCGCCATCCTGTTCTACAGCGTGGTCTACACGCTGGTCCTGAAGCCCCACACGGTCCAGAACACCGTCATCGGCGGGTTCGCCGGGTCGTTGCCCGCGCTGATCGGGTGGGCGGCCGTCACCGGTCGGGTCGGCGTGCCGGCGGTGGTGCTGGCGGGGCTGATCTTCCTGTGGACGCCCGCGCACTTCTACAACCTGGCGATGGCCCACCGCGAGGACTACGCCCGCGGGGGCTTCCCGATGCTCCCGGTCGTCCACGGGCCGGCGGTCGCCCGCCGGCACGTCCTGCTGTACCTCGTGGCGACGATGGTCGCCGCCGCGGCGCTGGCGGCGGTGTCGCGGCTGGGCGTGCTGTACGCCGGCACCGCAGTCGTCCTGGGGACGGGGTTCCTCTGGGCCGTCCTGCGGCTCCACCGCGAACGGACCGAGGCCGCGGCGATGCGGGCGTTCCACGCGTCCAACGCCTTCCTCGGGGGCCTGCTCGTGGTCGTCGTCCTGGACGCCCTGCTTCTGGCGTGATCCACCATGACCGAGACGCTGCAGGCGCGACTCGCGCGGTTCGCGCCCGCCCGCATCGTCCTGCTGTGGCTGGCGCTTCTGGTCCTCGTTGAGGCGCTGGCCCTGCTCCTGTACCTGCGGTTCGCGCCGGTCATCCCCACCGCGGTTCGGTACTACGTCTACCCGTTCGTCTGGATCAACCTCGGCCTGCTGGCCGTGGTGACGACGACGCCGCCAGCGGCCCCACGGCGACGTCGCCGGATTGCGATGGCCCTGGCTGGGGGATACTTCCTCGTGCTCGCCTGGGCCGGCGGCCTGTTGCAGGCCGGGTCCGCGCTCACCGGGCAGGACCCGCTGGTCCTGTTCCGGGTGGTGTTGCTGGACGTGCCACCGGGCTGGGGGCCGATGGTCATGTACGACGCCAGCCTGGTGCAACTGTTCCTCGTGCCGTACAAGGTGGTCGGCTACCTCGCGCTGGCGTACCTCGTGTACGTAACGGTGCTGGACGCCGCCGGGTCGGCGCTCGGCGGCCTGGTCGGCCTGCTGTCCTGTGTCTCCTGTAGCTGGCCGGTGCTGGCGGGGCTGGTCAGCGGCGTCGTCGGGAGCACGTCCGGGGTGGCCACGTTCGTCGTGACGCAGTCGTACGACATCTCGACGGTCGTGTTCGTGGTCACGGTCGCCCTGCTGTACTGGCGCCCCACCGTCGGCGACTGATGTACTCCCGCGCGCACGGCGCCGTCGGCACGCTCGTTTCGGTCGCCTGGCTGGGTCCACGGCTCCCGGAGACGCCGGTCCCGGTCGCACTCGCCGTCGTCGCGTACGGCGTGGCCGTCAGCGTCCTGATCGACCTGGATCACTTCCTGCTGGCCCGGGTGCAGGCCGGCGACTGGACGCACCTGCGGCGGGCGCTGTCGGACCCCGCGCGGGCGCTGTGGGACCAGGCGTGGGTCCTGGAGGGCGTCGAACTGGAGCGTCAGCGACTCGCCACCCACGTCGTCGTCGGGACGGCACTCGTCGTCGGTCTCTGGCTGGTTACGCCGGCCCTCGCGCGCTTGACGGCCGCACTGCTGGGCGCGCACGTCCTGGCCGACCTGCTCCGTGACTACGGGGTCGCGTGAGCGGTAGGAGCAATCCCGGCCGATTTCCTCCCGTCTTAAGTTTCGGGCACGTATACCGTGAACCGAGGGTTCACCATGACGGAAGTCGAAATCGAGTACTGCGTTCCCTGCGGGCACCGGAGTCGTGCAATCGACGTACAGGAAGCCGTGCTGGACGAGTTCGGCCGCGACGTCGACCGCGTCGCCCTGAACACGGGCACCGGCGGCGTCTTCAAGATTCGCGTGGACGGCGACGTCGTCTACGACAAGGCCGAGGACGGCTACGACCTCGACGCCATCGTCGACGCGGTCCGGGACCGACACTCCGCGACCGCCTGAGGTCGTCGCGGTCGCCCCGAGAGGGCCCCGCTCGCCAGCCTTTTGGCGTCCGGGATTCCACGGTCAGCCGTGCGTCTACTCCACGACCCGGCCGACGGCGACCCCCGGCCGCTGGCCACGGAGGTCGACCTCGCGGACTCGTTGCTGTCCCAGGCCCGGGGGCTGATGTTCCGGCGGTCGATTTCGGACGGGTACGCGCTCGTGTTCCGCTTCTCGCGGCCGCGCACGCGTGGTCTCCACATGGTGTTCGTCCCCTTCCCCATCGACGCGGTCTGGACGGTCGACGGGCGGGTCACCCGGACCGCGCGTCTGCGGCCGTGGCTGGGTCACGGTCGCGCCCGGGCGGACACCGTGATCGAACTGCCTTCGGGGGCGGCCGACGGCGTCTCGGAGGGCGACCGGGTCTACCTCGACTGACGCTCCGCGAACGAGACGCCCAGCAGGCCCCCGACGGCCCCGAGCACGGCCGCGTAGACGACGATCACGGCCACGACGAGCGCGAGGACGACGCCGACGAATGCACTTCCCTGGGGCACGTCCCCGGCCGACAGGACGAACGAGAAGACGCCGAATGCGATCCAGAGGACCACCAGTAGCGGGAGCGCGGCCAGCAGGCCGGACACCGCGCCGACAGTCGTGCCCCTGTCCCGGTGGAGGTAGCCCGCGACGCCGCCGCCGAGGACGGGCGACAGCGGGATAACGGACAGGACGGCGGTGACCACGGCACCGATCAGCGCGTCACCCAGAGGCTCCGCCCATCGGCGATTCGGTGGTCCCGGTCCGGTGGGTCGTCCCGTCGGTCGCTGGTCGGTCGGTCGTCCATTGCCATATTCGAGGTACGGTTCGGGGCGTGAAGTACCTCCGGTGGGTTGGGGTCGTTTTCGATGTCGGGAGTTGTATGAATATATGTGCATATATTCATATATGGTCGGCGATGGCATCGCCTTGTCGTGTATGCGTCTTCGATGATCGCTACGCGCGTCTGGTTCCTGTTCGACCCAGGGAGGGTCCCGGTTCGAACCAGCAGGACCAGCGGCATGCAACGCCTGGGGGTCAGCCTCACGCCTCCCCAGCCGTGGGGTTCGGCGCGGCGGCCGACCGCCCGGCCGCCGCGCCTCACCCGGACCCTCGCGCGCGTTGTTCGCGCGCGCCGTGAGCCTAACTTAGGGTCGTGGCGCGCGCTGGTGTCCCCGTGAGCCTGCGAACGGGGGCTCGCCAGCGCTTGCTCTGGCGGCGAGCGTGCCGAGCGCTGCGAGGCCGCGAACCATAGCCGCGCGAGGTCCCCGCGAGCGTGCGAGCGGGACGCTACCGAAAGACGAGAGCGCGCGGGGGCTTTCTGGACGGTGGCGACCAAGCTACCGGCCCGGGAAAGAGCGCGCGCTTTCTGGACGTTGTTGATCAAAAGACGGTGGGACGAGAGCTCACAGACCCATCTCTTCCGACCGTATCCCCGCCCCCTCTGCCGGAGATTAAAGTATCATCGAACACGTAACGCCCGCCGTGACTTACGTCGTCGCCGTCAAGCCGTCCGCCCGCCGGGCCAGCGCCGAGGCCGGGCAGTGGCTCAACGACGAGGGGGCAACCCGCGAGTTCCCCGGGCGGCCGGCCGCCGACTCCTGGGCCAGGGAGTGCTCGTCGGACGCGGCGGTGGTGTACGTCCGCGACGCCAACCCCGGCGACGAGGACGTGGACGGTTACCTCATGGCCGTCCGCCGCACCTGGACCAACGGCCACGACGACCACGAGGAGGACGAACCCGGCGACCAGTCCGCACTGCTTGCGTTCCGCGACGACGAGGAGTGGCAGGCCAGCGTCCAGTTCTTCGACGAGCGGTGAGGAGCGACACAGCAAGCTGGTCGCTCGGCAGTTGTGGCGGAGAAGCACCGAGGGGGAGATTCGAACAACGTCCCGACGTGCTCGCTCCGCTGCGCGCGTCGGGCCTCGTTCGAATCACTGACGCCGCTCTCGCTCACGATGCGAGCGACACGCTAACGCGGTCGCTCGCGAGGTAGATTCGCGAGAAGCGCCGAGGGGGAGATTTGAACTCCCGAGTCCGTGAGGACACCTGCTCTCGAGGCAGGCGCCTTGGCCAGGCTAGGCTACCTCGGCTCGTCTTACGATTGCGCGGTACCGGCTTTATCGGTTTCGGTCTCGATGGGCAAGGCATATGTCACCTCCGGCCTGCAGTCCGGGCATGGCCGAACCCGAGGGACAGATGAGCGTACCGGACGCCAACGCCGCCGTCGAGTCGGTCCTCGCGGGCGTCGGCGACGCCGTCATCGCCGAACAGACCTTCTTCGAGGACGTCATGTTGGGCGTGCTGGCCCGCGGGCACGTCCTGCTGGAGGACGTCCCGGGGACCGGGAAGACGCTGACCGCCCGGACGTTCGCGTCCGCGCTCGGACTGTCCTTCTCGCGCATCCAGTTCACGCCGGACCTGCTCCCGTCGGACGTCACGGGAACCCACGTGTTCAACGAGGGGACCCGCGAGTTCGAGTTCAACGAGGGGCCCATCTTCGCCAACGTCGTGCTGGCCGACGAGATCAACCGTGCGCCGCCGAAGACCCAGGCGGCCCTGCTGGAGGCGATGGAGGAACGGCAGGTCACCACCGACGGCGACACCCGGATGCTCCCCGACCCGTTCATCGTCATCGCCACCCAGAACCCCGTCGAGAGCGAGGGTACCTTCCCGCTACCGGAGGCACAGATCGACCGCTTCATGGTGAAGACCAGCATCGGCTACCCCGACGACGAGGGCGAGGTCGAACTGCTTCGCCGCCGTGCCGGCCGCGAGACGCAGTCGCCCTCCATCGAGGCCGTCCTCTCGACCTCGGACGTCCAGGCGCTCCAGCAGGTCGCCGAGACCGTCCGGGTCGACGACGACCTGCTGTCGTACATGGCGACGGTGGCCCGCGCGACCCGCGAGGACCGCCGCGTCGAGGTCGGCGTCTCCCCGCGTGGTACCCAGCGCCTGTTCGAGACCGCCCGCGCCCGCGCGGTCATCGAGGGCCGGGAGTACGTCACTCCCGACGACGTCAAACAGGTCGCCCGCCCCGTGCTGGCCCACCGCCTCGTCCTCACGCCGGACGCCACGGTCAACAACGTCGAGAAGGACCAGGTCGTCGAGGACGTCCTCGACGACGTTCCCGTCCCGACCGTGGAGTAGGGAACTGCAGGTTCTGCAGTCAGGTTCTGGCGCCTTCATTTCGCCCCGAGGGACTGCCAGCGAAACGACGGTAGCCGGCACATCCGGCGCGGGTGGGACTGAAAGGGGCCGCGCGCTCGATCCCTCCCGGACGACGCACGGACCGCAGGCCGGAGTCCTCGTGAGCGACGTGAACGAGGGCTCGTCGGAGCTTGCTCCGACGGCGGCCGAGGACCGCAGCGAGGGTCCCGCGAGCGTGCGAGCGGGACGCGGCGAGAGCGAAGCTCTCTGTTACCGCCACCACTGGGTTTATCCGCACCGGTGTCGTATTTTGACCTATGCAAAGGGACGATAAGCTCGTTGACGGGACGGACCTTTCGGAGTTGCCGGAGTCGGTCGACCGCGACGCCATCGAGCGGATGCGAACCGCGGCGCGGCTGCTGGACGAGAGCGTGACGATCCCTGGCACGAACTACCGGGTCGGGATCGACCCGATTCTCAGCGTCCTCCCCGTGGGCGGCGACGCCGCAGGTGCCGTCCTCTCGCTGTACATCGTCGCGGAAGCGACCCGCCTCGGCGTCTCCACGGGGACCGTCGTGCGGATGCTCGCCAACGTCGCGGTCGACGCGACCGGCGGGTCCGTCCCCGTCCTGGGCACGGTGTTCGACGCCACCTGGAAGGCCAACAAGTGGAACGTCAAACTCGCGGTCGAGGACCTCGTCGAGTCCGCGCCGGCCGACCCCGAGGAGTCGATCGACATCGACATCGAGTGACCGGCCACCAGTGATTACGACCCGGGTTCCGGGTAGCCACGGTCACCGCCGGAGCGCCCAGACGATGGCGACCGTGCCCAGTAGCAGGATCACCAGCGCGGACGCGGGTTGTCCGCCGCCGGCCAGGCGATAGACGCCGTACCCGACGGCCGCCCCGCCGAGTCCGACGATCGTGGTCGACGCGACGTGGACGGTCTCGGCCCGGCGAGTCGGCGCGTCCCGCCCCAGTTGCTCGCCGACGTTGATCGCCTGCTCGCCGGCGTCCCAGGCGACCACCAGTGCGACGAGGCTCACCAGCATCGGCCCCGGGTGGGCGCCGCCGATCCCGGAGAAGACGACGGCACCGAAGCTGACCAGCGCGGCGTAGTCCAGCACCGTCCGACTCCCAGCCATGGCCCCGCCGACGAGCATCGCGGCCCCGATCGCACCGATGCCGACGCCGCTGGCGACGCCACCCAGGACCAGCGCGAGGACGGCGACGGCCGCCGCGATCATCGACAGCACCACGGCCGTCCGGGTCGGCCCGCGGTCGACGCCGACGCTCACGGCGACCACCCCTGGCTGGCGCGCTGTAGCGCGACCGTCAGGTCCTCGTCGGCCGCCCAGTCGACGACCCGGATGTCGTACTCGCGGAGGGCGTTCAAGCGGAACCGTCGCTCGACCCGGACCAGTCGCCTCGCGGGGTCGCCGTCGGTCGTGACGTCCGGACTGAGGACCGTCACCGGGTGGCCGTGGGCCTGCAACCGCCGGGCGACCGTCCCGACGTAGTCGTCGGTCACCGGCGACAGCAGGACGATCTGGGCGTCGATCGGTGCCCGCCGCCGCACGTCGGCGAGTCTGGCACTCGGCAGGAACTCCGTCTCCGGCGGGACCGCCGAGAACGCCTCGTGGGTCGACAGCAGGCGACGGGCCCGCTCGCGGTGGCTGCTGCCGGCCCCCGGCGCCAGCCAGCAGTCCCGCGGCCCGAACGAGGCGATGCCGACCCGGTCGCCCCCGGCGAGCAGGCTCTCGAACACCTGTCCGGCAGCAGTCACCGACCGCTCGACTGCATTGGGGGCGTCGGGGCCGGGCGCGCCGTAGGCCTGCTTGCGGACGTCGACCAGCAACACGACCGTCGCCGCCCGCTCCTCGCGGAACAACAGCGTCGCCAGTTCCCGCGTCCGGGCGTGGCGGTTCCAGTCGATGCGGTTCGGCGGGTCGCCGGGCCGGTACTCGCGGGTGGCGTGGAACTCGACGCCCTCGCCGCCCGAACTCGTCGACACCCGGCCGGCGTACCTGGTCGCGGTGCCGTACAGCGGCACCGTGTCGGTCGCCTCCAGCGGCGGGACGCACGACAGCGTCCCGGGCGCCTCCACTGCGACCTCGCGCTCGGCGGCCCCGCTGGCGTCACGGGCGACGGCCTGCAACGGCCCGAACTCGTGTTCGCCCCGCCGGGCGACGACGGTGTACGAGAACGTCGCCTTCCGGCCGGGCCGTAGCGCCGTTCCAAGGCGCGGACTGCCGGACTCGACGGCGAGGCCGGGCGGCACGCCGTCGATCAACCGGAGGTCCGGCAGGGTTTCGTCGCCGTCGTTGCGGACCGTCACCGTGACCTCCACCTCGTCCTCGGGGTTGGGGTCCGGATCGGACAGTTCCCGCTCGACTGTCAACGCCACGGTCGGCGGGGACGCCTGCCGGGCGTAGGCGGCGTAGGTGACCCCGACAACCGACAGCAACAGGACGGTCGGCACCGTCAGCGCCATCCCGATGGCACCGGCCAGGAGCGCGAGCGCGCCGACGCCCGCCCACCGCTCGGTCTCGCGGTCGACGGTCTGCTCGGGGGCCGCCGTCGCCGGCCCAGGCGCCAGGTCCTCCTCGTCGACCGGCCGCTCGTCCTCGCCTTCGGCGGCGTCGGCAAGCGACAGCACCGCGGCGATGGTGCGGCGGGCGCGGTAGCCAAAGCGCGAGCGAAGCGACAGCGAGACCGAGAGGTCCGCCAGCGCCGGCGGTTCGTCCACGGAGGCGTCCCCGACGAACACCGCGGCGTGGGGGTCGTCGGTCCACTCGCCGGCGGCGACCCGCTCGCGGGCCGCCTCGAGGCTGGATCGCTCACGGCGCCTGACGACCGCGACCGCTGCCGAGCGGAGTCGCTCGCGGATGCGCCGCCTGGTCCGCATCGACGACCGGCCGAAGGCGTCGACGTGCGCCAGCCACGCCCGGAGGTCGTCGCCCGGGGTCGGCACCGGTCGTCGCACTTCGGGGTCGCCCGTCTCGGCGCCCTCCACGTCCGTCCCCTTGCGCTCGATGACCAGTCGCAGCCCGATCAGCAACGCCAGGCCGCCGACGCCGATCACCAGGTACTGATTGCCGGGAAGCAGCCCCGCGAGGCCGGGCGCGGCCATCAGCAGGACGCCCAGGGCTGCCAGGGCGACGCCGACGACGAGCGACGGTCGCTGGTTCATCGCTGACGCCTTCCGTCTCCGTTCATCCTGATCGCTCCTCGTACTCGTCTTCGATGCGCCGGAGCGCCGACACGGCGCGGCGCTCGCGGTCCTCGGTCGCCTCGAACCCGCCGTAGCGGACGGCCTCGAACAGTTCGGTCAACTCGTCGACGTCCCCGCGTTCGATGCCCGCGTCGGCCGCGGCGTCCGCGAACTCGCCGGGGGTCGTCGCCCGCGGGTTCGAGACGTCGAGCAGGCCGACCATCTCCCGCCAGGCGCGGTAGATCTCGTTCTCCAGGTCGCCGTCGGCCTCGATGCGGTCGGCGGCCTCCCCGGCCACGGCGGCGACCGCGGCCGCCCGGTCGTCCGGTTCGGGGACCTCTGCCTCGGGGAGTTCCTCTTCGTCGTCGTCGGTCCCGCGGACGATGACGAATGCCGCGAGCAGGAAGGCCCCGGCCAGCAGCGCCAGCATCAAAAGCGACGGCGCCGACGGCACCGTGCGGCCGACCTCGTCCCCGAGCATCCCGCCGCCTTCCGGCAGGTCGCCGCCGTCGGGCAGGATGCCGCCATCTTCGTTGCTCGGCGTGGGACACGCCGCCAGTAGCATGTAGATGATGCCGCCGGGAATGCCGAAGGCCATCAGGAACGCGGCCGACACGATGGTGTCGTACCGGTGGCGGATGACCAGCAGCGCGGCCACGACGACGAGCACCACCGCGGCGATGATCCTCGGGTCGCGGAGCTGGTCGTAACAGGTGGTCGGCGCCATCCCGTTGCCGCCGAACAGCGTGCCGCCGTCGTTCTCTTCGCTGGGGAGCACCGAGTCGCCCTCGTCGTCGTCGAACCCCTGGCCGCCGCTGTCGGACGGTCCCATTCCGCCCCCGGTCGACGTCGCCGTGTCCAGCGTCGCGGCGGCGGCCGAGAGCGCGAGCACCGCCAGGAGGGCGACGACGGCGACCCGCAGCGTGTCCCGGTCCACGTCCTGATGGTAGTGAATGTCGAACTTATGTATTCCGCCTTTTAGGTCGCCGTGGGACAACGTTCGTCGGGTAGCGCCCGGTTTGCAGGGCTCAGCCCCTGCCCGAAGGCGTCAGGAGGTACAGTTCGACGCTCGGACCGGCCGTCGGGTCCTCGCGCTGTCGCTCCAGGCGGTCCCGCGCCCATTCCATGCCTTCTTCGTCGCCGAGCAACTGCATCGGGTGCAACAGACCGGTCGCGTCCGCGGTCAGTTCGTCGCGGTCGAGCACCGTCAGTCCGTGATCCTCGAACGCATCCCGGAGACGCGACTTCCGGGCGGACGTACTGCATCCAGTCGAAGGTCCGGCCGCCGACGGTGACGTCCTGCATCTCCAGGTACGGGAGGTCCAGCGCCGGATCCCGGGAGATGGCGTCGGGGAACAGTTCGGTTCCCGACTGGCCGGGGACGGTGAGCACCAGGAGGCCGTCGTCCGCGAGGGCGTCGGAGAGTACCCCCAGCGTCTCGAACGGATCCGGCGTGTCCTGGATCACGTTGATCGCGTAGACGACGTCGAAGGGCGCCTGCTCGGGCAATAGTTCGGTTGCGTCACCTTCCAGCACGGTGACGTGGTCCCGTCCGTCGAACCGTTCGGTCGCTTCCGCGGCGGCTTCGGTCGCCAGTTCCACGCCGAGGAGGTCGGCCTGGGGGTAGGCGTCCGCCAGGTCGTCCAGCAGCACGCCGATCCCACAGCCAACGTCAGCGATCCGGAGGGCCGCTTCGTCGGCCGTGTCGTGGTACGCCTCGGGAATCGAGACGAGGCGTTCCCTGGATCGGTCCACCCCCGTCGGTGTGATCCACGTCACGTCGTCGTCGCTGGCCCGCCCAGACGCGACGTGGTTGGCGAGGGGTTCGTCCCGGAGACCGTCTTCGGTCATCTCTGAAAGCCGACGAGTGGTTCTACCTCGGGTACAGTACGAATTCGCTCTTGCGTGGGAGATTGTGGATACTGCCGAGCGGTAGCTGTAGCGTCGAAGCGGACAAGGCCACCGCGTCAGCGGTGCCCGACACGAATGATCCCGCTAGAGGCGTGT
>PXRE01000016.1 GCA_003021085.1 Halobacteriales archaeon QS_1_68_20
ACACGCCTCTAGCGGGATCATTCGTGTCGGGCACCGCTGACGCGGTGGCCTTGTCCGCTTCGACGCTACAGCTACCGCTCGGCAGTATCCACAATCTCCTACGAAAGAGCCTAATCCGTTGGTAAAACTCCCATTTCCTTAATGGAGTCGAACGTTCAGGATGGACCCACAAGCGAGATCACGACGCGTTCCAGCCGCCCCAGCAACGCAAACGCGACGAACGCGCCGCCGGTGTATGCAATTTCCTGCCGGATGTCCTTGAGGTGACAACCCCCGCGCCGACCGTTCGCCCAGCAAGATCAACGCCAGCGCGACCGCAACCTTCCAGCTCCCGGAGACGCAGGTCACCACGCCCGGCCGTGGGGCAAGTAGGTGACTCAGCGCCTCGGTTCTTTATACGTCACGTAGGGTCAGAGGGATCGTGAACCATGGCGAGACGGTCGCTCACACCGTTCGCGCTGCGACTCGCCTGGTTCAAACCCTCCTCCGACCATGATTCACGCGCACTCAAAGTGGTTCGCACACGCTACGCGGTGCTCGCGGGAGCGAACGTCGATAGAATGGGGTCGGAGGGATTTGAACCCCCGATCGGCTGATATCTCCGGTCTCGTGCGCCTCGGGACTCCAGAGGGTCGTCAACACGACCCGTGATCAGCGGGCCGCTCGGTATATCAGCCTGGAGTGTCGTCACCGGGCGCGTGGCCTCTGGAGTCAGCCGCCTTCCCGGACTAGGCCACGACCCCGCACTATGCACGTTCGCCGATTGGACCTAAAGCCGTTACGGTTGCCCGTCGCGCGGGAATCGGTTAAATCGAGAAGATCCCGTTCTCCTGCTCATGGTCACCAACAGCCAGAAAGCCCTCGTGCGCCTCGCTGCGCTCCTCGGCCGCCGTCGGAGCAAGCTCCGACGAGCCCTCGTTCGCGTCGCTCACGAGGACTCCGGCCTGCGGTGCTTGCGTCGTCGCCCACCCGGCGTGGATGGGCCGGTCACCTCCGAATGCGGTTGTGCAGGACACCATCGAGTCCGGACGTGCCGGCCACCTTCGACAATCCGAGGCTGCCAGTGGCCGAAGTTCACGCCCCAACCACGTTTGTAGCAGTTACAGCCAGGAGTCACGTTGACTGCAAAGGGGCAGAAACTCGAAACCACGAAACGAAGTACGTCGACAGAGCGTCCGCTGGCCGACCGATAAACGCGAGAACGGAGTTGTTCAGTGGAGGATCGACGTGGCGACCCCGGCGAGCTGATCGGCGTCGGCTTCCTTCAGTTCGTCGCGGCCGAGCTTCAGGCGCAGGCGCGGACGGCCGACGTCGATGGGCACCTTCTCGGTGTCGATGATGCCCATGTCCTCCAGTCGGGTCTTCGTGCGGGAGAACGTCGCCTTCGAGGCGATGCCGACGTCCTCGCCCCACTTGCTGATGTCGTACAGCAGCTCCTCGTTCTTGGCGGCCACCAGGAGCGAGATGGTCACCTCGTCGAGGCCGTCGCCGTCACCACGGGCGGTGTCCAGCGACGCGAGGACGGCGTCAAAGGCGTCCTCGGCCTCGGGACTGATGTCCTCGCCGAGCGTCTGCCGGACGCGGGTCAGCGGCGGCGTCCGCAGGTTGAACTCGCTGGCGTCGTCCCACTCGCGGTCGTAGGCCTCGACCGCCGTGCCCACGAACTCCGCGTCGTCGGTGGTCAGGCCGGCCACGGTCTCGCCTGCGGTCACCAGGGCGATGACGCGGTCGTCCGTGATCAGCAGGGAGTTCTCGGGGGTCTCCTCCGTCGCGCGCATCGTGAGCACGCCCTCGTCGATGAGGTCGGCGGCGTTGCTAGCGACGATGAAGTCGTCCATGACGTCCTTCAGCGTCCGCTCCTGCGCGAGCATGCGGATCGACGGAAGTTCGTCGTCGTAGGCCGTAGAGACCTCGACGAGCTGTTCGATGGTATCCTCGGACGGGTTGACGACGACGAATTCGGCCCCGCCGGCGTCGAACACGTCGTGCAGGATATCCTCAACTGTTGTGTCGAGTAAATTCGATGCCATTCCTAGTAAGGTATAAGGGCCCCCAGACTATTTAATTATTACGGCTACCGCCCGGCCGACGCATTTAATTTTATGGGAAGTTGCCGGCACCTCGATTCAATTTCGTGACGAATTGTTGGTGTCGGAAAACAACCCAGCAATACAAGGTGTAACACAGCGTCAAACGAAATTAAGTATTTTCGTCCGACGGTTGACTTTAATTCTCCGGCCAGGGCGGCCCCTCCGTCGATTCGCTGTCGACAGCCGTTGAACCGGAATGATTCTATATAACCCTATAGAATTAACCCACCACAAAACTCAAGTTTCTGGGGGTCAATCGTACTTCTGGCAATGATCCGTAATACCATTCGCGATTGGCTCGAAGCACATCCGGAAGTTGCAGGATACGTCCTCGTGGGTGCCACGTATTTGACGACGGCCCTAGATGTCATCGGCACGGGAGCAGGCGGCGGGTACCAGGGCCCCTGATCAGGTCCCGTCCAGTTCTTCGAGCAGTTCGTTCGTCCAGTAGAACCTACCGTCGTAGATGACCGGATCCGAGATGCGACGGAAGAACTCCCGGAGCGCCGGCTCCGAGAGGTCGTACCGTGAACTGTCGCCACAGAGGTAGTACTGGGGGTCCTCCTGATCGTCGTCGACGGTGATGTAGTAGACGTCGCCGATGGTCCGCGAGAGGTACGCGTCCGCGGTCAAGTCGAACCCGTCGTCGTCCCGCTCCAGTTCGAACAGGAACGGGATCAGCGTGTCGCTCTGGGTGAGCGCGTGGGTCCCGTCGCCGACCACGGTGTAGTCCTTGCCGGTCATGATCCGCCGACGGGCCAGTTGCATGGCGCGGGCGAAACTGAACCCGTGGACCAGCAACCGGGCGAAGGTCGTCCCGACCTTCGCCGCCTGCTCGTTGAGCACCTTCTTGAAGGTGACCGCGCCGACGACGCTGCCTTTCTCGATCAGTTTCATCCCCTCGTGGTAGGAACCACAGGCGTTCAGGAAGAACGTCTGGACGTTGCTCTCCTCGATGTCCGCGACGGGGAGGTACCCGTCCGGGCACTGCAGGCCGCTCTCCTCGCAGTGGCCGATGTAGTGGACGAAGTCGTTGTCGGCCTCGAAGACGGCCGCCAGTTCCCGGCGGGTCAGTGCCTCGTTGACGGTGACGTTCATGGGCAGGTCCGCCGACCGGTTCCGGTAGATGCGGGCCGCCTTGGACTGTTCGTCCTCCATGTCGTTGTCGTTCAGCACCACCGTCACCTCGATGTCGCCGCCGCCGCGCCCGAGGTAGTCCAGGCGGTTCTCCAACGCCGAGTGCGTGGCCTTGAACACGTCGATGGGGATACCGTCGGCCAGCCAGGCGTGGATGCGGCCGCCCTGGAGGTCGGGTTTCACCGGGTCGACGGAGGCCACGTCGTCGTCACGGTTCGCCCGACCGATGGCGGTGCCGCCGCCCTGCCGCGCGGGCACCTCTGGCCCTCGGTAGAAGTCGTCCAGCGACCGTTCGAGCAGTTCCCGCCCCGTCAGTTCCGAGGTCTCCGGGAGGTAGACCAGGCTCATGCGGTCCAGCAGGAACGGCAGGCTCTTCGGCCGGTCGAGGTCCGGTTCCACGTACGTCGAGAGGTGCCAGTCGGGAACGTGCGGGTCCAGCGTCGCCGTCGGCACGTCCAGGTAGGTCGCCAGGCGCTCGGCCGGCGTGGCGTCGTACGTCTGCTCGGCGTCCAGCGGGAGGCGGTCCAGAACCTCCGACTCCGCCAGGTCGGTCCCGTAGGGACCGACGTTGCGGACGAGACAGTCGAGGAAGAAGACGTGACGCACCAGCGCCCCAGTCTCGACCTGCAGGTCCGGCATCGGCGGGAGTTCGTGGGTCAGGTCGACCGACGGCGCCCGCAGGACCGGCCGCTCGCAGTCGGCCGTCCGGACGGACGCCTGCAGGTAGTACGCCAACGGCGCCACCACGAACAACTGGTCCAGTTCCGGCGGGACCACGAGTTCGATCCCCACGTCCGCGGTGCCCTCGGCCACGGCGTCGGGGATGGACATCTCCTCGCCGATTTCCAGGAGCGGCGGGTGCCCCCGTAGCGTCGGGAACGACCGGTCAGGACCGGTCGTCTTCATCGCCGAGTGCAGGTGCGAGAGGCCGGTCGCCACGCCGTCGACGGTCGGTTCGACCGTGATCGTCCCCGCGGGGTGCTCGTGGCGACTGCGAAAGCCCAGGGTGACCCGGCGCCGCTCCGGGAACGTCACGACCAGCGTCTCGAAGTCGGCGGTCTTCCGGACCGTCGCGGTCCCCTCGAACCGGACGAACGTCTTGATCGCCGTGCCGATGTCCAGCAGGTACTCGTCGGCCGGCAGGTCCAGCGGCCCGGTCTCGCCCCCGAGTTCGTAGGTCTCGCCACGCTCGGTCCCCGTGATGGAGACGTACGCGTCGGGGAACCGGAGTTCCGTGGCACGACCGTGGACGACGGCGTCGGTCAGGCGCGGGAGTTCCTCCCCGCCCGCGGTTCCCCCCCAGTCAGGCGCGCGAACCGTCACCGCCACGTTCGCGTGATCCAGCGCCCGAAGCCCCGAGTCCGTCTCTTCCAGCTGGATCATTCCACTGCCCCGTAGATGTGCTGCATGGCTTAAAGGAGTTTCGCGCCCCAGGGTCGAGTTAGGTAGTCTTTTGATGGTTCCAGACCGTCTCCCGATATGGACTACGAGCACGTCCGCGAGGTCGACCCCGCGGTCGCCGACGCGCTGGTCGGCGAAGTCGACCGCCAGCGATCCAGCCTCCAGATGATCGCCTCCGAGAACCACGTCTCGGAGGCGGTGCTCGAGGCCCAGAGTAGCGTCCTCACCAACAAGTACGCCGAGGGCTACCCCGGCGCGCGCTACTACGGCGGCTGTGAGTACGCCGACGAGATCGAGAACCTCGCCATCGAGCGCGCGAAGGAACTGTGGGGTGCCGAGCACGTCAACGTCCAGCCCCACTCCGGCACCCAGGCCAACCAGGGCGTCTACTACGCGATGCTGGAGCCGGGCGACCGCATCCTGTCGATGGAACTGGACCACGGCGGCCACCTCAGCCACGGCCACCCCGCGAACTTCACCGGGCAGCTGTACGACGTCGAGCAGTACGTCGTCGACGCCGAGACCGGCAGGATCGACTTCGAGGACGTGAAAACCAAAGCCGAGGCCCACGACCCCGACGTGATCGTCTCGGGGTACTCCGCGTACCCCCGCGAGGTCGAGTGGGAGCGGTTCCAGGAGATCGCCGAGGACGTCGGCACCTACCACCTCGCGGACATCGCCCACATCACCGGCCTCGTCGCCGGTGGCGTCCACGAGAACCCCGTCGGCACGGCCGACTTCGTCACCGGGTCGACCCACAAGACGATCCGCGCCGGCCGCGGCGGTATCATCATGACGAGCGAGGAGCACGCCGACGAGATCGACTCGGCGGTGTTCCCGGGCGGCCAGGGCGGGCCGCTGATGCACAACGTTGCGGGCAAGGCGGTCGGGTTCAAGGAGGCCCTGGAACCGGAGTTCGAGGAGTACGCCCAGCAGGTCGTCGCCAACGCGAAGGCCCTGGCCGACCGACTCCAGGATCACGGCCTCAGGGTCGTCTCCGGCGGCACCGACGTCCACCTCGTGCTCGTGGACCTCCGGGGGTCCCACCCCGACCTCTCCGGGGGCACTGCAGAGGAAGCCCTGGAGGACGCCGGCATCGTCCTGAACGCCAACACGGTCCCGGACGAGACCCGCCCGCCGTTCGACCCCTCCGGTATCCGCATCGGCACGCCCGCGCTGACCTCCCGTGGCTTCGACGAGGACGACCACCGGACGGTCGCGGACCTGATCGTCGAGGTGCTCGACGATCCCGAGGACGAGGACGTGCGCGCGGAGGTCCTCGAAGACGTCGCGGCGCTGTGCGAGGCGAACCCGCTGTACGAATAAACGCGGGGAGGGCGACCTGCACAGACGCTGATCGTGATCTTCTTGTCGGCGGTCCGGCCGACCTCGTCGGTCACCCGGAGTTTGATGTCGAAGTCGTAACCGTCGGCGAAGTGCTCGAAGAACCCGGGGCCGGTGTAGTCGACGCCGATCAGTTCGCCGCCGGACAGGTCGCGCCACCACTCGTACTTCACGATGTCGCCGCGGGGCGAGGTCGAGCGCGTCCCGTCGAAGGTGATCTCGGTACCCTCCGTCGCCGGTAGCGGGGACGTATCGATCACTGCCGTCGGACCCGCGGCGGCCGCGGTTCCGGCCGCCGCGGTGGTGCCGATGAGTCCGACGCCGGTCGCGCCGACTGTCTTCAGGGCGGTACGTCGACTCCACGATGTTCCGTTCTCACCAGATATAATTACCCTGGATGGGATAAGAAATTAAGAAATTTATTGCCAAGGGCCGATATTTGCCAAGTTTTTTGCCGAACCAGTGACAACATCCCCACATGACGGATCCGGCGACCGAGAGTTACCGCGTCCGCACCGACGCCCTGACGACCGAGCGCGGCGAGGGGCCGCCGTTGCTCTGTGCCCACGGGACGCTGATGGACCGCACGATGTTCGCACCGCAGGTGGACGCGCTGAGCGACGAGTACCGCGTGGCGGCATACGACCTTCGAGGCCGCACCGAACACTGGCGCGGCCCCTACGACCTCTGGGACCTCGTGGAGGACTGCCAGGCCGTGATGGATGGCCTCGAGATGGACGCGCCGGTGCTGGTCGGCATGTCGATGGGCGGATACGTGGCCCTGCGGGTCGCCCTTGAGTACCCCGACCGACTGTCTGGGCTGGTGCTGATCGACAGCACCGCCGAACCCCACCCCGAGGAGGAGCGCGAGCAGTACGCCGGGATGTTCGCCGAACTGGAAGGCGCCGACAGCGTCCCCCGGGAGATGGCCGAGACCGTCTCGCAGTTGTTCTTCGGCGCCACGGCCCACCAGCAGCGCTCCGAACTCGTCGAGCGGTGGGTCGACCGGTGGTGCACGTACGTCCCCGGGTCCATCTACCACACGGTCCACTCGTTCCTGGACGACCCAGGGGTCGTCGACAGCCTGGACGAGATCGACTTGCCCGCGCTGGTCGTCCACGGCGAGGAAGACGAGGGCCTCCCGCCGGCGCGGGGCCGCCGGACGGCCGAGGGTCTGCCCGACGGCCGCTTCGAGTCCATCCCGGCGGCCGGCCACTCCTCGAACCTGGAGAACCCCGAGGCGGTGAACGACGCCGTCCGGGCGTTCCTGGCCGAGGTGTACTGATTCCGCTCGTGGCGGCGTCGGCCGCCCACCGTCGCGGGATCGGCGTCCACCGTCGCAGGATCGGCGCCCGGGCGTCCAAGGCCCCGGGAGCGACGGGCCGACCCGTCCAGATTTTAGGGGCCGGTCCGCCAGGGCGGGCCTATGCAACTGTTCGCAGGTGGGTTTTGGAACTCTCCGGTGTCGCAAGCGCGGCGGGTCCCCTCCAGGCGTCGGCGGACGGGACGATCACTGCGGTCGGCGTGGTCGCGACCCGCTGGGTCAACCGCCTCATGGGGAGCGAGGACGACTTCGAGACGGCCTACGTCACCCGCTCGGAGGTCCGGGAGATGATCGCCGTCGGCCAGCGCGAGGGCGTGTTCACCGACGAGGAACACCTGATGCTCCAGCGACTGCTCCGGTTCAGCAACCGCACCGCCAAGGAGACGATGGTGCCACGCCTGGACGTGGTGGGCGTCCCCGCCGACGCGGACCTCTCGGAAGCCGTCCGGACCGCCGTCGAGAGCGGGTTCACGCAGTTGCCGGTCTACGAGGAGACCCTGGACGAAATCGTCGGCATCGTCCACGTGCTAGACCTGCTGGCCGCGCGCGAGCGCGGCGAGGATCCCTCGCTCCGGGACCTCGTCGACCCGCCGTACGTCGTCCCCGAGTCGAAAGACGTCGACGAACTGCTCGCGGAGTTGCGCGCCGAGCGCGGTCGCATGGCCGTCGTCGTCGACGAGTTCGGGACCACCTCCGGCATCATCACCATCGAGGACGTGGTCGAGGAGATCATCGGCGAGATCCTCACCGAGACGGAGACGGTCCCGATCAGGTGGCTGGACGACGACGTGGCCCTCGTCCGCGGGGAACTGAGCGTCCACGCGGTCAACGAGGCGCTGGAGGTGGACCTGCCGGAGACCGGGGAGTACGAGTCCATCGCCGGGTTCGTCTTCGCCCGGGTCGGCCGGGTGCTCGAGGAGGGCGAGTCGGTGACCCACGACGGCGTGCGACTCGTCGTCGAGACCGTGGACAACAACCGCATCCTGGAGGTGCAGGTGGAACTCCCCGAGGGAACGACGGAGGAAGAGGATTTTTCGGACCCGCGCTCGTGACCCCGCCATGGACTGGTCCCGCCGCCGAGCGCTCGCGGTCGCCGCCGCCCTCGCGGGCGGACTCGCCGGGTGTACCGGAGCGGGCGACGACGAGTCGCCGCCACCGACCGAAGAACCGACCGGAACCCCCGACGACGGGACGCCGACCGCGACCCCGGCAGACGAACCGCCCACCGACGAGGAGACGCCGACCGAGACGCCGCCCAGCGAGGAGACCCCGTCCGAGGACCTCGACCTCCGGGAGGCCAACGTCACGCAGGTCGAGGTGGCCGAGGCAGAATCGGACGGGGAGTACCAGTTCCGGGTCACCCTGTACCACGACGACGACGGCGAGGACGGCTACGCCGACTGGTGGCAAGTCGAGACGCTTGACGGTGAACGCCTGGGCCGCAGGGAGCTGACCCACCCCCACGGCACCGGGGAGTACGCCCACGCCGAACTCGTCTCGGTCCCCGAGGACGTCACCTGCGTCGTCGTCCGCGGCCACGACCAGACCCACAGCTACGGCGGCCAGGCGATGCTGGTGACCGTCGACTCCGGGGCGACCCGCGCGGTCGACCAGGGATCCGAACCGGCCTCGTTCGCGGACGCTACCTGCCCGGAGTAGCCACGAACGTGTATACATCAAACCCTAATTGTCCCAGGATATGCACGTACCAGTGGGTTGAAGGCCCTCCGCAGTCGTAGGGATGGTATGACCGACGTCATCGACGGAGACGCGATCGCGGGGGAGATCAGGGACGAACTGGAGGGTGCCGTCCAGCGACTGCGGGACGAGGGGGTCGCGCCGACGCTGGCGACCGTGCTGATGAGTCCGGACCCGGCCAGCGAGACGTACGTCTCGATGAAACAGCGCGACTGCGAGGAACTGGGCATCGAGACCCGGGACGTGGAACTGCCGCTGGACTCGCCTGCGGGGGACCTGTACGCGACCGTCGAGGAGTTGAACGACGGCGACGGCGTCCACGGCATCCTCGTACAGATGCCGGTCCCGGACCACGTCGACGACCGCGAGGTGATCGAACGGATCGACCCCGCCAAGGACGTCGACGGCTTCCACCCCGAGAACGTCGGCCGCCTCGTCGCCGGGAACCCGCGGTTCGAGCCCTGCACGCCCCACGGCGTCCAGAAACTGCTCGACGCCGCGGGCGTCGACACCGAGGGCGCGGACGTGACCATCGTCGGCCGGTCGGACATCGTCGGCAAGCCCCTGGCGAACCTCCTGCTCGACAAGGGGCCGGGCGGCAACGCCACCGTGACGGTCTGTCACTCCCGGACGGAGGACCTGACCGCGAAGACCCGCGAGGCCGACGTGGTGGTCGCCGCGGCCGGCGTCCCCGAACTGGTCGACGGGTCGATGCTCTCGGAGGGCGTCGTCGTGATCGACGTGGGGGTCAACCAGGTGGACGCGGACACCGAGAAGGGGTACGAACTCGTCGGCGACGTCGAGTTCGAGTCCGCCAGCGAGAAAGCCAGCGCCATCACGCCGGTCCCGGGCGGCGTCGGGCCGATGACCCGGGCGATGTTGCTCCACAACACCGTGAAGGCCGCCAGCGAGCAGTCCGGCGTCGACGTCGAGTTGCCCTAGCGGGCGGCCGCGGCGCGTCGGCGTCGCGCCCTGAAGTAGTAGTAGCCGATCAGCGCCCCGAAGACGGCGGCCAGCGCGAGTCCGATGGCGACGATTTCGGGGACGCCAGCCTCGATCAGGAGGTACGAGACGAGCGGAATCGAGAGCAGTGCGCCGAACCCGACGGTCCCGCTGAGGAGGGAGTTCGGCCCCGTCTCCGGCGGTTCCCCCCTGACGAGCGTCCGCGCGCCGGTCACCGCCAGCACCACCACGACCACCAGTCCGAAACTGGCGACGACGGCCAGCGCCGGCGATTCGGTGCGGGGCTGGACGAACGAGACGGCGAACGAGTACAGCATCAGGAGCGCGACCATCCGGGCCGCCCCGGCGAGGTCGTCGGCGTCGACCATGGATTCGACTCGGAGGGTGGCGGCAAGTATCTTTCCTCGCGCGGTCGAACTGAAGCGTTAAGCGACAGGGCGCACCATCCCCGGCCATGAGCGACTTCGACGCGACGGCGGCCGAGGCGCCGCACCCGGACGTCCAGCAAGTTCTGGACCTGGTCGAGGCCGCCCCCGACGTCCACGAGTTACCGCCCGCCGAGGCTCGGATGGCGTTCGAGGCGGCGTTCCCGGAGGGCGAACCGGCCGCCGAGGTCGGCGCCGTCGAGGACCGGACGATACCCGGCCCCGCGGGGGACCTGCCGGTGCGAATCTACGAACCGAGAGGTGGCGCGTCGGCCCCGCCGGTCGTGTACGCCCACGGCGGCGGCTTCGTGTTGGGCGACCTGGACACCCACGACGACACCTGCCGGGTGCTGTGCGAGGCCGCGGAGACGGTGGTCGTCTCGGTCGACTACCGGCTCGCGCCCGAACACCCCTTCCCCGCGGCCGTCGAGGACGTCTACGCGGCGACCGAGTGGGTCGAGGCGAACCTCGCCGACGGGGGCGTCGCGGTCGCGGGCGACAGCGCGGGCGGGACGCTGGTCGCGGTCACCACGTTACTCGCCCGCGACCGGCGCAGGCGCGGGGAGTCGGCGCCCGAGATCGTCTACCAGGGTCTGCTGTACCCCGCGACGGACGTCGAACTGTACCCCTCCGTGACGGAGAACGCCGGGGGGTACTTCCTGACCGCCGAGGAGATGGCGTACTTCCACGACCACTACCTCTCGCACGAACTTCACGGCCACAACAGGTACGCGTTCCCGACGGCCGCCCGGGACCTCTCGGGGTTGCCGCCCGCCACCGTCGTCACCGCCGGATTCGACCCGCTCCGGGACGAGGGTGCGGCGTACGCCGAGCGCCTGGCCGACGCGGGCGTCGAGGTGACGTTCCGCAACCACGAGGACATGATCCACGGGTTCGCCAGCATGCTCGCGTTAGACGTCGCCCGGGCGCGGGAGGAACTGACGGAACTCGGTGCCGACCTCGCGGCGGCGGGCGACTGACCTGCTCCGGGCGCGGAAGAGAATCGATCACGGCCGGATGGCCGACACCAGCACCAGCGCGGCCACCAGCAGGACGACCAGCGCGCCGACGTGGAAGCCGCCGTCGACGGTGCTGAACACGAGGGCGACGACGCCGACGCTGGCGACGCCCACGGCGAGGCTGACCCCGGCGTGGACGAGTTCGCCCCGCGCGGTCGCGGCGTGGCGCCCGACCTGCTGGCCGAGGGTGACTGCCTGCTCGCCGAAGTCCCAGGCGAGCACTGCGCCCAGAGTCCCGACGAGCAACCAGACCGGGCCGGCGTCGGCCAGGCCCGCGACGATCACGCCGCCGAACAGGACGAGCGACCCGGCGACGACGGCGGCGACCGATCCCCTGGTGACGCCGGCGAGGACCAGCGCGAGGCCGCCGAGTGCGACGGCGGCGGCCGACGACGACCACAGCGCCACGACGACCAGGGTGAGCAGGCCCGCGGCGACGGCGAGGGCGCCGCTGAGTCGCTGGCGCGACCGATCGATCTCCTGGGTCACTGCCGCCACCCCCGTTCGGCCGCGGCGACGGCCGTCTCCAGGGGGGCCGGCGGCCGCCAGTCGATCACCCGGACGTCGGCGTCCCTGAGCGACGACAGTCTGAGGTCGCGCTCGGCGCGGGCCAGCAGTCCGCCGGCGGAGTCGGCGGTCGTCACGTCGGGGCTGACGGTCGTCACCGCGTGGCCGTCGATGGCGAACGTCTCCGCGATGGAGACGGCGTAGTCGTCCAGCATTGGCGACAGCCAGAACACCTGGCGGTCGCCGCGGACGCGCCGGCGGAGCGCGTCCAGGTGCCGGGGGTAGAACTTCTCCCCGGAGGGTGCCACCGGGACCTCGGCCGCCAGGAACTCCCGGGCGCGGACGCGGTGACCGCGCCCGAGTCCCGGTTCGAGGTAGGTGATTTCCGGAGCCAGGGCCGCGACCCCGACGCGGTTGCCGGACGACAGCAGGCCCTCCAGCAACTGGCGGGCCGCGTCGACGCAGTGCTCGACGGCGGTTGTCGCGCCGGTCTCCGTCTCGGCGAACGCCCGGGGCCGGGCGTCGATCACGAGCAGGACCGTCGCCATCCGCTCGGCCTCGAACTGGATCGTCGAGAGGTCGCCGGTCCGGGCGAGACGCCGCCAGTCCACGTGGCCCAGGGGGTCGCCCGGCCGGTACTCCCTGACGGAGTGGAACTCCGCACCCGATCCCGCGACGCCGCTGGTGACGGTGCCCGGGTACGGATCCGTGACCGACCCCAGGGACACCGTCTCGCCCGACTCCGCCGTCGGGACGCAGGTGATGGTCGTCGTCGGTCCCTGGACAGTCGTCTCCACTTCGACGGCCCCGCTGGCGTCCCGGGCGAAGACCGTCACCTCGCCGAAGGAGTGCTCGCCACGGGTTCCCTCGACCACGTACTCGAAGGCGGCCTCGGCACCCGGCGCGAGCGCCGTGTACGTGCGAGCGACGCCGTCGACGACCGTGAGGCCCTCGGGGACGCCGTCGACGACCCGGAGGTCCGGGAGCGTCGCCTCCCCGACGTTCCGGACGGTCGTCGTCACGGCGACCGCGTCGCCGACCCCGGGGCTCTCGGTCGAAACCTCGCGCTCGACCGCCAGGTCGACCTCGGGCGGGGCGGCCCCCCGGGCGAACGCGGCGTACCCGATGGCGACCATCCCCGCAAGGAACACCGCCGGCTGACTCAGGACGGCCCCCGCGGCCGCCCCGAACAGCGCCAGGGCCGTGATGCCCCGCCAGCGGTTGGTCTCCCGGACGGTCGTCACCGCGACCCCTCCGTCGTCGCGTCGGGTTTGCCAGTACTCTGGCTGGCCCCTGCTGGCCCCCGGCCGGCCGCCCCGGTCGCCGGGGACTCGTCGTCGCCGGCCGCCCCCGCGTCGGCGGGATCGTCGGTCTCGACGCCGACCAGGTCCGCGACGGCCTCGGCCGCGTGGTTGGCGCGGCGGGTCAGCGTCCCCGACCCCGAGGTGGGGAGCAACCCGTCGCCACCGCCGTCGGCCACCGCGTCGTCGGTGAACAGCGCGGCTGCCGCGGGGTCGTCCGTCCAGGTGCCGGATTCGACCGCCTGCCTGGCGGCCTCGTCGTCGTAGTCACGGCGGCGAAGCGCCGCCACGATGGACCGCCGGAGTCGCCGGCGCAACCGCGTGCGACGGCTCCGAAGGGTCCGCCCCGAATCGACGTTGCCGGCGGCCGCCGCGAGTTCGTCGAAGTCGGTCCCGGGCGCCGGGCCGGCGGGCGCCGTCTCGGGGTCCTCCTCGACGGTTCCCGCTTCGAGGTCGGTCTTGTACCGGTGCCAGAGGACCCGGGCGCCCTGGACCCCCGCAAGCGCGCCGAGCACGACGACGACGTGCTCGCCCGAGGGGACGAGTCCGGCCAGCGACGGGTCGACGATCATCGCCAGGCCGGCCCCCGCGACGACGACGCCGACGACCGCGAGGACCGAGCGGAGGGCGTTCACGGCCACCCCTCCCCGTCGGTTCCGGCGGCGTCGGCACCACCGGCGTCACCGTACGTCTCCTCGATGCCCCGGAGGGCGTCGATGGCGCGTTGCTCGCGGTCGGCGGTGGGGTCGTGGCCGCCGTACCGGACCGCCTCGAAGGTGTCGACGAGTTCGTCCACGTCCTCGGCGTCCATGCCGGCCGCGACGGCGGCCTGCCGGAACTCGCCCGGCGTGCGGACGTCCGGAGAGTCGACGTCGAGCAGTTCCGTCATGCGCTTGTAGGCGCGGTAGATCTCGTTCTCGACGGCGGCGTCGGCCTCCAGGCGGTCGGCGGCCTCCCCGGCCACCGACCCGATGGCCGCGAGGGTGTCCTGCTCGCGCGGTTCGGACCCGAACGAGTCGTCGTCGCCGGCGGGGTCGCCCCGCAGGACGACCACGGCGATCACCCCGAGGGTCAACACGCCGAGGACGCCCAGGAGGAGCAGTTCGGGGCTGTCGGTCAGGCGTTCGATGGCCTCCTGGGCCCCGCCGCCGACGCCCTCGCCCTCGCCGGTCCCGGTCCCGCTCCCGCCGGTGGACTCGTTGGCCGGTTCGCCGCCGGGCGGCGTTCCCGGACTCTCGGCGCCGTCCTCCATCAGGAACCACAACAGCAGGACCCAGCCCACGGCCAGGATGCCGGCCACGATCACCTGGGCCATCCCCCGTAGCGCCTCTATCGGTTGCCGGAGGAGGCCGTAGGTCGCGGCGGCCGCCATGAGGACGAGCAGGCCGAAAACGAAGTACATGAAGAAGTCGAACCGCGGCGGGGTGATGCCGGTGCTCGTCGCGGGGTCCTCCCGTTGCTCGCCGACCCCGGTCTCCCCGCCGGTGTCCTCGACGGGGGCCGACAGCGTCGACGCCGCCAGCGCGACGACGATCAACGCGACGAGTCCCAGCACAGCGTACCCGAGGCGACGCCGCTCCATGCTGGACTGACAGGAACGAGGGGTCATGAACGCTGTGGGTTCCGTCGCCGACCGCGCCGGGCCGGAATAGCGGTCGGACGACCCGCCAGGAGCGGCGTTCGGCGTCGTTCCAGCCATATATGAATATATGTGCATATATTCATATACGGCCCCGGGCATCTGGCGGAGTCTCGGAGAGCGGGGCGACGACCGCGGTCCCTAGGCCGGGGCGTCGTCCAGGCGGTCGAGTCGCGCCCGGGCGGATTCGAGCGCCCCGTCGTCGCCGTCGATCAGGTAGGTTCCGACCTCACGGACGGCCGACAGCAGGCGCTCGGCCGAGTCGGGGTCGATGTCGCCGTCGAGGGCCTGCACACGGCGCTCGTGGTCGTGAACACGTGCGAGGACGTCTCGGACTTCAGGATGCGGGTTGGCCTCCAGCCACTTGCGGACCTCCCGGCGGTAGGCCTCCACGGCGTCCGCGACCGCGAGCCCCCGGGCAGCGTGGAACGGCGGCGGCACCTCGGCCGGCGGCGGCCGCTCGCCCTCGTCGGCGCCGCCGAGCAGTTCGAGCAGGTAGGCGTGCTCGCGGTCGTCCAGTTCCAGCGCGCGGTCGGCCGCGTCGGCGACGTAGGTCAGTTCGACCGCAGTGAGGTAGGTGTCGTCCAGCGGCTGGAGGGCCCCGCCGCGGACGAACCCGTGCCGGCGGACGAACGGCCGGGCTTCGTCTTTCGCCTCGCGGGCGAGTTCACGGGGCGTCAGGTCGTCGACGGCAGTCCCGCCCGGCGTCAGGTCGAGTTCGCCGGGACTGGCGGTGTGTAGCGTCCGCTCGTCGTCCAGGCCCGTACTGTGGACGCTCCCGCACTCGGGACAGGCCACGCTCCCGGTCTCGTAGTACGACCAGCGCGTCCCGCAGTCCTGGCACTCCCGGCGGCCGCGGATTTCCATGTCCGGCGGTTCGGCCCCCGGGGAGAAAAACGACGTGGAGCGTCTGTTCCGGGTCAGTGACTGGCGGCCTGCCGGACCTCGTCCCAGCGGCCGGTCGATTCGAGGTGTGCCTGGAGTTCGGCGGCGTACTCCTGGGCGAGGGACTCGGCGGCCGCGCGGCGCTGTTCGTCGCTGTCGCCGTCGTCACCGCCGAGCAGGTTCTTGATGCCGTCGAGGATGCCGCCGGACCGGTCGGGCGTGCCGCCGGCGGCGGCGGGGCCGGCCATCGTGGCGTCGACGTCGTCCAGTTCCGGCATGACGGCCGGGAGTTTGCTCGTGTCCGCGACGATGCGTGCGCGTTCGGGGTCCTCGGGGTGTTCGACCTCGAACTCGACGGCCGTCATGATCAGGCCCCACTGCTGGCGGGAGAACTGCGACTCCGCCACCCGGGGTGCGAACTCCTGGTCGACGGTCATGCGAGCCCCGACGATCAGGTCCCTCCATTCGCTCATGCCCGACTGTTGGGAAACCTCCCGTATCACTCTGTCGGGCTTGGGACGGAATATCGGGACGGAGAACCTATTCCCCTGCGCGCGAGAAACGCGCGCGCCGGGAGGTAAAAGTCGGGTGGCGAGAAACCACGCCAGAACACCCGACCATCCTTCCGCGTGACTCGTCCCGAAACCGACAGCACCTAAGTAACCCGTCCCGAAGCGACTCGCATGAACCTGTTCGGAACGGCCGGCATCCGGGGGCCGGCCCGGGAGCGCGTGACGCCCGAAGTGGCGCTGGCGGTCGGGCGGGCGGTCGCCGCTGACGGTCGGGAGGTGGTCGTCGGGCGGGACGGCCGCACCACGGGCGCCGGACTGGCGGCCGCGCTGACCAGCGGACTGCTCTCGGGCGGGGCCGACGTCCGCCGGGCGGGCGTGCTGCCGACGCCGACGCTGGCGTTCGCCGCCCGGAGCCGCCACGGCGTGATGCTCACCGCGAGCCACAACCCCCCGCAGGACAACGGCATCAAGGTGTTCGAGGACGGCGTCGAGTACGACCGCGGGGGCGAGCGTGCCGTCGAGGAGCGCGTCGCCGACGAGACGGACCCGGCCCGCTGGGACGAGTGGGGCGAGGTCGAACGCGTCGACGTGCTGGAGGACTACCGGGCGGCAGTGGCCGAGTACGCCAACCGCTTCGGCGCGCTGCTGGACGGCCTGCGAGTGGTCGTCGACTGCGGCAACGGGATGAGCGCGCTAGCGACCCCCCAGGTGCTCCGGGCGATGGGCGCCGACGTGGACGCGCTCAACGCCAACGTCGACGGCCACTTCCCCGGCCGGGAGAGCAAGCCCACCGCCGAGACGCTGACCGACCAGCGGGCGTTTCTCGAAGAGGGCGACGCCGACCTGGGAATCGCCCACGACGGCGACGCCGACCGGATCGTAGTGCTCGACTCCGAGGGCGAGGTGGTCCACGAGGACACCGTCGTCGCCGTACTCGCCGAGCACTACGTCCGCGAGCGCGACGTCGACGACCCGGTGGTGGTGACGACGCCGAACGCCTCCGCGCGCATCGACGAGCGCGTGGAGGCGGCCGGCGGGCGCGTCGAGCGCGTCCGCCTGGGCGCGCTCCACGAGGGCATCGCCCACGCCCGCGAGGGCGGTGGCGACGTCGTCTTCGCCGCGGAACCGTGGAAGCACATCCACACCGCGTGGGGCGGCTGGATCGACGGGGTGGCGAGCGCGGCCGTGATCGCTCGCCTGGTCGCCGACGCGGGCGGCCTGGCGCCGCTACGCGACCCCGTGACCGAGCGGCCCTACCGGAAGGTCAGCGTCGAGTGTCCGGAAGCGGCGAAGGCGGACGCGATGGACCTCGTCGGCCAGCGGTTGCCAGAGCAGTTCGACGACGCGACCGTCGACACCGACTACGGCGTCCGGATCCAGTTGCCGGACGCCTCCTGGGTGCTCGTCCGGCCGAGCGGGACCGAACCGTACGTCCGGGTGTACGCCGAGAGCGAGGACGTCGACGCGCTCGTCGAGACGGCCACGGACGTCGTCGAGGGGAGCGTGTCCGCGGTTCGCTGAGTCACAGGCCGTCAGGAAGAGCGGTTCCGCCGCTCGATCAGAGCGGGCAGACCTCGTACGGCCCGTACCAGCAGGTATCCCACTTCGGATCGTAGCTGTAGTAGTCGGGGTTCCACTCGACGTAGTTGTAGACCTCCACCTTGTACTCGTAGTTCGAGACCCACGTCGAACCCTGGGTCTCCCAGGTCTGGGCCTCCTGGGTTTCGTCGCGCTCGACGCCGTTGTAGAAGTCACCGGTGTCGGCGGTGGCGGTACCGAGGCTCGTCCAGTCGCAACTGCTAGCGTTGCACCGCTGCTCGTAGAGCGTGACTTGGACCTTCTCGCGTTTCAACTTGGAGTCGTCGACCTGCGCGACGGCGGTCCACCAGGCCGAGCGGTCGTCGTCGCTGGTGTCGTAGTCCTGGATGGTCACGTCCGCGTCGTACCCCGACGTGTAGTCCAGACACGTGAAGTACTCGCTCCACTTGCAGTCGGCGTCGGTCGTCGCGGGCTCCGCCGACGCACCGGTCGCGGTTCCCAGGGTCAGCGTTCCGCCGATCGCTGCGTTCCGGAGGACGTCTCTCCGCTTCATGCGCATCGGGACGTTCCGGCCGATGGAAGAAACACGTTTTCGCCAATCACTAATATATTACTATTGTTTAATTCATGATTTATTATGGATATCCATCGTCTATTTCGTTCCCCGTCGTCGGTACAGAACGCTCTACCGGACGTGACGCGGCCGAACTCGGCCCACGGGCGCTGATACGGACGTCGAGGACCGCACCAACAAAGTTAATGCCACATCCGCCAACGTCCCAACGAGACATGAAGCATGACAGGCGAGCGGTCCTGAGAGGGATGGGAACGGTCGGCATCGCAGGCATGGCCGGTTGTCTCGTCGAGGACGGCGGCGGCGACGACGAGAACGGTGACGGGACGCCGGAACCGGATCCGACGAACGTAGGGATGGTGTACGCCCTCGGCGGCCTGGGCGACCAGTCGTTCAACGACATGGCCCACGAGGGGATCAAGCAGGCCAAGCAGGACATGAACGTCGAGTTCCAGAACGCCGAACCCGAGCGCGACGAGGACTTCGGCACGCTCCAGCAGCAGTTCGCCTCGTCGTCCAACCCGGACTACGACCTGGTCTGTTGCATCGGGTTCGCCCAGACCAGCGCCCTGGTCGAGAACGCGCCCCAGTTCTCCGACCAGAACTTCATGCTGGTCGACAGCGTCGCCGAGACCGAGGACGGCGAGATGATCGACAACGTCGCCAACTACCTCTTCCAGGAGCCGGAGGGGTCCTTTCAGGTCGGTCACCTCGCCGGCCAGTTGACGACGCGGAACTTCGACGCCGGCGCCGGGTCGACCAACGACGACAAAGTCGTCGGCTTCGTCGGCGGCCTGGAGATCGACCTCATCAAGGGGTTCGAGGCGGGCTACCGCGCCGGCGTCGCCCACGCCGACGACAGCATCGAGGTCCGCTCGGCGTACGCCGGCAGCTGGAGCGACCCCTCGACCGGCAACGAGATCGCCGTCTCGATGATCGACGAGGGCGCCGACGTCATCTACCACGCCGCCGGCGGCACCGGCGTCGGCGTGTTCCGCGCCGCCCAGGACGAGGGCGTCTACGCCATCGGCGTCGACGCCGACCAGTCCCGTAGCGCCTCCGAGTACAGCGACGTCATCGTCGCCAGCATGGTCAAGCACGTCGACACCGCGGTGTACACCTCCGTCGAGAACGTGGTCAACGACAACCACCAGGGCGGTACCACCACCTCGCTGGGCCTGGAGCAGGACGGCGTCGAAGCCGTCATCGGCCAGGACTTCGAGGGCGAGATTCCCGACGACGTCACCAGCGCGCTGGAGGACTCCAGGCAGGCCATCATCGACGGCGACATCGAGGTCCCCCAGCACCCCGACGACCTGTAGGATGCTGCGATCCAGTCGGCGGTCGACTGGGGCGTTCCACTCGTCCGTTTTCGCGGGCCATCCGGAGCCGGTAGTTTCCTCGACGGGGCGGGCGATCGTTTCACGGCCAGGACGTCCGGTTTCGTTCGCGGCGTCTCACTACGTGGCAATCACCACGTAATAACGCCTACTGAAGTGGGTGGAGTCGGGTTGGAGGTACGGAGGATTTTATGAGAGGAAATCCGGAGCGCCGTCCAGCAGTCGGTAGCACTCGACGCGCAGTACTGAAAGGAAGTCTCGTCGGCGCCGGGATCGCGACGTTCTCGACGGGCCTTGCGTCGCCGTCTTCCGGGTCGGCGGGGGACCCACTGCCGACGCAGTACGATACCGTCACAGTGCCCTCGAACAACGATCCGAAGCGCAATCCGACCGTTCGGCTGGGGAGTGGCGACGTCCTGGAGAACGTCTTGATCGACCAGACCGCTCCGGGGGCGCAGGGACGGATCGTGGCGACCGGCGACGACTGGGTGATACGGAACGTCGGATTCAGGGGCGTCGGTCGGTGGGACGACGGCGAGCAGGGGGAATCGTTCTTCCACCTCTACGTGTCCGGCAACGGTCGGATCGAGAACCTGCACATCGATGATCGGGAGCCACCGGGGACGCGCGGTACCACCAACGCCGGCGGCGCACTGGTCGCGCGTGGTCACGGCGGCCGCATCGACGTCCGGAACACGTTCGTCGCCGGGTGTGGGAACAACGCCTTCTACGGCGGGAACCCGGGAAGCGGCGGCGGTGGCGACGGAGTCGTCACGTTCGAGAACTGTTACCACCGCGATAACACGGTGAGCCAGTTTCGGATCGGGACGCCGGGAAGCTACGTCGAGAACTGCGTCGTCGTCGTCGACGACCCCGAGGGCCGTCGCGGGCAGTATCCGAACGGGAGCAAGAACGCCCGGGGAGTACTGGCCCGACACCACGAGGACCTCACCGCCGATAGCTGTACGATCCACGTCTCCCCCGACGACGTGGACACCGACCCGGCGTTCGTCTCGTGGCACCGCTCCGGCCAGTCGAACGGGGCGACCTGTCGGCTGGAGGTCGTCGACTGCGACGTGAGTCCCGACACGCAACGGATCGAACGCAACAGCGGCGGGGACGTCGTCTTCGCAGGTGGGTCGGGCCCGGGACGCGACCCGACGGTCGCCGTCGTGGACGAAGGGGTGCCGCTCTCGCCGGAGATGGCTGCCCGGGGCGACCGGGCCAGGCCGGACGATCCGACCTGACCCGCCCCGGCGGACGCGCTGGAGGCGATCAGCGCCTGCCGGGAGTACGGCGTCAGAAGCACCTCCCTCGGCGCTCGAACGCGCAGACCGGCAAACTCGCGCTCTCTAGCCCCGTGGGTCGCTTCACGCCGCCCCGAACACTCGTCAGCGGTATAAGCGCCACTCCGGTGTTCGATCCGGTGTACCTCGAGAATCGTCTCGTCGTAATCGAGGATGCACGCCAGCCGGTACTGGCCGATCCGGAGTTTCGAGAACGGTCCGCCGGTCAGCGGTTCGAGTACGTCGTCCGGCTCTCGCCACTCGGAGTCGACGACTTCGTCGAGTTTCGAAACGATTCGATCCTGGACGTGGGGATCCAGTCCCTCGAACTGGGAGGCAGCACGCGGCACGAACTTCCAGTTCCAGTTTTCGTCACTCGTCATCTTCGCGCCGGTTCATCATCTCGACGACGTCTTCTCGTGAAACCAGTTCCGCATCGCCCGAACGCAGTTCGTGTTCACTCGCCGCGATCTGCTTCCAACCCTCCCGGGAGAACTCGGGATGTTTCACCGCGTCGCGTGCCGCGTAGCGAAGGAACTCGCTACGGGAGTTGAACCCCTGCTCTTTCCAGGTCGCGTCGATATCTTCGAGGAAGGCTTCGCTCAGCCGGAGGTTGATCTGGACCATCTCCGGGCCGCTATCGCTGGCCCCACGGTCGGCATTGGACATATACCATTGCTTTACGCCCACATATAGAAAATCCTTCTCACGGGCGGCCCGGGTACGTCCCGGTCACCCAAGCAGTTCTTCGACCCGCTCTCGCGCAGGGAGCGACGGCACCACGTCGAACTCGGTGACCGACAGCGCCCCCGCCGCACAGCCGAACTCGGTGGCCGCGACCGCGTCCTGGCCCTCCGCGAGCGCCACCGCGAACGCCGCGTTGAACGCGTCACCCGCCCCGGTCGTGTCCACCGGGTCCACGTCCGGCGCCGGGGCTCGCTCGCGGCCGTCGCCGTCGTCGACCAGCGCGCCGTCCGCACCGAGCGTCGTCACCACGGTGTCCGCGCCCAGGTCGCGCAACCGCGCGGCCACCTCCGCGTCGTCGGCGTCCGCGCCGGGGTCCAGGCCGGCGAGGATGCGGGCCTCCGTCCGGTTGGGCGTCAGGTAGTCCACGCGGTCGAGCACCTCCGGCGGCAACTCGCGGGCCGGCGCGGGGTTCAGGACCACGTCCAGGCCGCGCTCGTCGGCCACCTCGACGGCGGCCGCGACCGCGGGGTCGTCGATCTCTAGCTGGACGAGGAGGACGTCGCACTCGCCGATGGCGTCGGCGGCGGCCGCGACGTGGTCCCTGCCGAAGGTGTGGTTGGCGCCGGGGACGACCGCGATCTCGTTCTCGCCGTCCTCGTCGACGAAGACGACGCCGACGCCCGTCCCCGCGTCGACCCGCTGGACCGCGCCCGCGTCGACGCCCTCGCGCTCCCAGAGGTCGAAGGCGACGTCGGCGTGGCGGTCGTCGCCGACGCACCCGACGAACCGGGCGTGGGCGTTCAGCCGGGAGACCCCGACGGCCTGGTTCGAGCCCTTCCCGCCCACGACTTCCTCGAAGTTCGACCCCGTGACCGTCTCGCCGGGGACGGGGAACCGCGGCATCTCGACCACGAAGCCGGCGTTGTAGCTGCCGACCACGGCGACGCGGGCGTTCGTCCCCGCGGCGTCGCCGGCCGAGACGGTCCGGTCCGGGCCGGAAGACGGACTGGAACGCTCCTCCTCGGCGGACGGACTCGACCGCTGGTCGTCGGCCGACGACCCCGACCGCTCGTCGTCGGTCGGGTCAGTACTCGCCATCGCCCTCGCCTCCCGAGACGATCTCGACGCCGCTGGAGGAACCCAGCAGGTCCGCGCCGGCGTCCAGCAGTTCGGCCGCGCCCTCCACGGTCCGGATCCCGCCGCTGGCCTTCACGCCCACGTCCTCGGGCGCGCGCTCGCGCAGGAATCGTACCCGTTCGACGGTCGCTTTCCCGCCCTCGCCCCACCCGCTGGAGGTCTTGACGTAGTCGAAGCCAGCCCCCACGGCGAGGTCGAGGATGCGCTCGGCCTCGTCGTCGTCCAGTGCGCCGAGTTCCAGCATCGCCTTGCAGACGGCGTCACCGCTGGCCTCCACGACCAGTTCCATCTCCTCGCGCAGGCGGTCGTCCATGCCGGACTTGAGGAAGCCGACGTTCGGCATCACGTCGACCTCCTCGGCGCCGGCGGCGACGGCGTCCCGGACGGCGGCCGCCTTGGCGATGCGGCCGTCCCCGCCCATCGGGAACCCGGCGGCCGAGCAGACGGTCACGCCGGTCCCGGCCAGGCGCTCGCGGGCCAGCGGCACCCAGCACGGCAACACCATCGCGCCGTCGAAGCCGTACTCGACGCACTCCTCGCAGAGTTCCTCGATGCGCGCGCGGTCGGCCGTCGGCCCGACCTCCGTGTGCTGGATGGTCGCGGCGACGTCGGCGGTACTGCGTTCCATACGCCCCCCTGCCCGAGCGGGGGCAAAAAGCCATCGCCGGCCGGGACCCGGCGGACCGTCGCCCGCCGTGGACCCCTAGATCGGCAGGAGGACCCGGCGGACGACGCCCGGACGCAGGAGCGCCGAGGGCGGTTGCTCCAGTCGGAGGACCCGCGTGAACACGTTCGTCAGGTCGCCGTCGGAGTGCGCGCGGTGCAAGAGTCGGGAGAGGTACCAGTTGAGCACGCCCGTGCCGGCCGGTTTCGGCCCCTCGGTCTCGGGGAACCCGAAGTCCGCGCCGACCGCGATCTGCCAGACGTCGTCGACGACGTCGCCGGCCCGGTCGAAAAAGCGGCGGCCGACGTCGTCCAGGCCGTCGGTCGCCAGCGTGTGGTGCAACAGCAGGGCGTCCATGGCCGCCACCGACATCCCCTGCCCGTAGACCGGGTTGAAACTGGCCAGGGCGTCCCCGAGGACGACCAGGCCGTCCGGGAACCGGTCGAGGGCCTCGTACCGCCGCCGGACGCTGGCGGGGAACGGGTAGTAGCCGATCTCCTCGGAGACCCACGGCCGGGACGCCGCGATCTGGCCGACCTCGGCTACCGGGAGGCTCCTGGCGTACTCGACGAACGCCTCGCGCTCGGTCGGCGGGTCGGCGTCGTGGACGCCCTGCAGGAGCACCTCCCAGCGGTCGCCCTCGACGGGAATCACGACCGCGCCGCGCTTGCGCGGCGCGGACGGGGGAACGAGGAACCCACGGCGATCCTCGGGCGGGCGCTCCACGACGGCCGTGCTGTAGGCGATGTCGATCTTCACCTCGTCGACGGGGGGCGACTGGAAGCCGTTGTCCTCCAGCCAGTTCGGGGTCCGACTCGTCCGCCCGGTGGCGTCGACGACGAGGTCCGCGGCCAGTTCCGTCTCGCCCGTCCCGTCGTCGATCTCGACGCCGGTGACGGTCCCGGTCGCCTCGTCGTAGCGGTAGTCGGTCATCCGACAGTCGTCACGGACGGTGACGCCGTCGAGGGCCCGGACGCGCCGACGGAGCACCTGTTCCAGCAGCGGCCGACTCGCGCACAACAGCGGCAGGCGTTCCGGCCCGTCCGCGAGGGTGTCGCCCTCGAAGTAGTGGGTGAGGTCGGTCGACCCGTCCAGCAACAGTCCGCCGGCCGAGAGCACGTCCTCGACGAATCCCGGGAACAGGTCCTCCAGGGTCGCCCGGCCCGCCTCCAGCATCACGTGGGGGTGGTGGCTCTGGGGTGCGCCGTCGCGCGCGACCGCTTCGTCCGGGAGCGGATCCCGGTCGAGCACCGTGACCGCCTCGAACCCCTCCTCGCTCGGCGTCGTACCGCTGGACACTGCGTAACGTCATCGATCTACTGATGCCCGAGCAAACTTCTTCTCCTTTTCGGTAAAACTTTCTGGGCAACAGGGGCGACGTCGCCAGGGGGCCGTCCGTCCACGCGAGCCACTGGACCGCCAGGACGGTTCAGTCGAGGACGTACGTCAACCCGGCCTGCCTGCCGTTCTCGTCGTCACCTGGCGCGCCGACGAGGCCCGTGCCCCCGCCGGTCGACGGCCCGACCGACCAGCCGAAGACCGCACCCCCGTTGCCGTCGGAAGCGGCGAGTTTCGCCTGCTGGTCCCAGTCGCCACCGGACCGCGCGAACAGGTAGGCCGATCCCGCTTTGAACCCGTTGGTGTCGTCGGAGGTGTCGGCGCCGACGATGGCGAGAGAACCGTCCGCAGTCAGCGCGACCGCGCCGCCGAACGCGTCCCCGAACCGCTCTCCTCGGGTGCGAAGGTCCCGGCCACGTTGCCTTCGATCGGCTCCGGCGTCGGGGTCGGGGTCGACGACGGCGTCGACTCGTCTCCATCGTCGGACGCGGTACAGCCGACGAGACTCCCGACCCCGATCCCACCTGCCAGTTCGAGAAATCTCCTGCGTCTCGGTGACATACCCCACGGTCGGGGGTAGTTGATAAAAATATGACAGTTGGTCGTACGCTGAGCGGCTCTGCGGCCGGATGTAGTCCGGGTCAGTAGGGTCGTGTCCGCCAGGTGCGGTCGACCCCGAATCCAGTGCGGGGATCGTCCCGGATCCCGGGTCGGGGGGCGCCAAACCCTAAGCCGGTGGCCGCTCACAACGGCCCATGGGACGACGCGTCATCGTCGACACGGACACCGCGGGCGACGACACGCAGGCGATCGTACTCGCGGCCCTGTCCGACCGCATCGAGATCGAAGGCGTCACCGTCGCCGCCGGCAACGTCGACTTCGACCGGGAGGTCGAGAACGCCAGGTACACCCTCCAGCTCACGGGTTCGGCCGACGTCCCGGTCTACGAGGGCGCCCGGTCGCCGCTCATGAAGGAGTACGAGACCGCCGAGTACGTCCACGGCGAGGGCGGCCTGGGCGGTGACCTGTTCCCCGACACCGGCATCCCGTCGGCCGACCAGCACGCCGTCGACTTCATCGTCGAGACGGCCCGCGAGAACCCCGGCGAGATTACCCTGGCGTGCATCGCCCCGCTGACCAACGTGGCGCTGGCCTGCGAGCGCGAACCCGAATTGAACGAGTTGCTGGACGAGGTGTGGATCATGGGCGGCAACGTCAACTGCCTCGGGAACGTCACGCCGGCGGCCGAGTACAACTTCTGGGTCGACCCCGACGCCGCCAAGATCGTCCTGGACGAACTGGACGTGACCCTGGTCGACTGGGGCGTGACGGTGCGGGACTCGCTGTTCGGGACCGAGACGCTGGACCGGATCGAGGACGCCGCCGACGACTCGGCATACGCCGACTTCTACGCGACTATCACGGAGTCGGTCCGGGCGTTCAACGAGGAGACGATGGGGCAGGACGCCACCACCCAGCCGGACTCGCTGGTGACCGCCTGCCTGATCGACCCCGACCTGATCGAGGCCGAGGGCCGGTACTTCGTGGACGTCGACGAGCGCGAGGGGATGACCCGCGGGTACACGCTGGTCGACGAGAACGGCGTCCTGGGCGAGGACCCGAACGCGCGGGTGATCGAGTCCATCGACGCGGATGGGTTCCGGGAGATGTTCTTAGACGCCCTGATTCACGGCGACCCCGAACGGTCGCTGTA
This sequence comes from Halobacteriales archaeon QS_1_68_20, assembly GCA_003021085.1. Lineage (GTDB taxonomy): Archaea > Halobacteriota > Halobacteria > Halobacteriales > PXRE01 > PXRE01. The sequence goes on from PXRE01000016.1 coordinate 26,525, forward strand.
GAGGGGTGGTCGTGGTACCGCCTCCCTCGGAAGCCTCATCCATCAACCTCTCATCACTATAGAAGCAATGGCAAACGGTCAGGTTGGTTTCTTCAACCACACTGACGGTTACGGATTCATCGACACTGAGGGCGCGGACGAGGACGTTTTCTTCCACATGGAGGACGTTGGCGGCCCGGACCTCGAAGGAGAACGGGACGAGGACTTCGACATCGAGCAGGCCCCCCAAGGGCCCGCGCGCGACCAACGTTGTCCGCAACTAACACCGAGTTTCAGCCGTCGTTTTCCGCAACTAACACCGAGTTTCAGCCGTCGTTTCGGCGGCGAATGATCGGATCCGTTTTTTGGAACGCTACGTCCGGTAGCTGGTGCTGTCTTGTTCGTCGAACGCTGTCGTAGAGTGAATCAGCCGACGACGCTGCTGCAGGATCGACTTTAGACCCGCCGCCGCGTTCGACTACCGGTACTCTTCCACGCCGACGACCTGCTTCGTTTCGGGATGCGTGAGGTCGCTGTCCGCGGAGACGACGGGCGCGTCCAGTTCCCGGCCGACGGCTGCGATGAGCGCGTCGAGTCCGTCGAGGTGAGGTCCGTCGGCCCCGATTTGGTCGGCAATTTCACCAGCCGTCGTAGCGGTTCGGTCGTCCACTGGTTGCTTTTGAACCCAGGCGAGGTCTGCTCGCGCGCTCGCCACGTTTCCGGTCGGGAGATTCCCTTCGCCAACGAGGACCTCGGCGTAGGCCGGAACGGGCGCCACCCATCGTTGTTCGTCCGCGCCGTTCTCCTCGTAGAAGTCTTTGGTCGCCTCGTGGCCACCCAGGTAGTCGACGAGGAAGGACGCGTCGAGGATCTTCATGCGTCCTCGGTCGATAGCTTCTCCATCCGCCGTTTTCGCTTCTCTTTCGCCGTCCGCCGTTGCTCCCGGACGCGCTCTGCCTCTTCCGCCGACCACCGGCCGAAACCGGCGTAGAAGTCCCCGCCGTCGTCCTCGTCGAGGACGCGTTCGAGAACGTCGTTGTAGCTCTCACCGTCGCGTCGTCGACGGTCGAGTTCGAGTTTCACCCGGTTGCTCACCCGGATCTGCTCGTCGGCAGCGCCCATGTTACGTTGACGTTGGCGTCGACGTGATTTAGGCGTTGGGTCCGAGCAACGACCCACGTAGGGTTTGCCCGTGATAAGGCGAAGTGTAGACGGAGAATGACCCGAGGGATATTTGTCGAGATGGACCAAGTCAGGGGATAGTGACGATTGACGATATTCCCCGGATCACGTTAGCTCTCACGCTGGGAATGGGGCCATCCATCTCATCTCTCCCACCATCACACCTCTGACCTACACCATCCTCGCACCATGGATGCATGCGGGGTTTACCCACATTTGGCAGAACCTTCTCGTGTTCGTCCTGCTCGGTGCGCGGATCGAGAGGCGTGTGGGCTGGGTTAGGTTCCTCGGTTTCGTGGTGTTGGTCCCCTCCCTCGCCCTATATCTGCCAGTTGTATTCGAGTACGGCGGGCTATCGAGAGGAGCGAGCGGCCTCACGAAGGCGTTGACTGGGTACGCGGTTCCGGTCCTGATCGTCTTCCTTGCGGGATATACCGAATCCATCGAGTTCGATTGGAGGAAGTTGGCCCTCGGATTCGGGATACTGTCCGTTCCGGCCTGCCTGACCGCAAATGGGTGGGTGACAGTCCAGCGGTTCACGGGTATCGAGCCGCGACCCGATGACGTGGCAGTGTCAGCGCATACGACTGGACTTGTTCTCGGAGTGCTGTGGTTCGGCTGGCTGACGTGGCGGTACGGGCTGGCCGATGCATGATGAGTGCTTCGTGACCGACTTGCGCCCTGTATTCAGCTCACCCCCATCGAACTGCGTCGCCTCCGAAACTCGTCGGCGATAGTTACGGGTTGCCCGTACAGACCGCCCGCCCGTGTCGCGCCGAATCCCCTCCGACCAGACGAACGTCGCCAGCGCCATTCAGGTGGGTTTAACCCCCCCGAACGTATAGACCGCGCCAGTATGACCGACGCCGCGGTCAGGATGGCAGGCATCACCAAACGGTTCCCGGGGGTGATCGCCAACGACGACGTGGACCTCGAGGTCGAGCGCGGCGAGGTCCACGCACTGCTCGGCGAGAACGGCGCCGGCAAGACGACGCTGATGAACGTCCTGTACGGCCTCTACCAGCCGAACGAGGGCGAGGTGTACGTCGACGGCCAGCGCCAGGACTTCGACTCACCCCGGGACGCCATCGACGCCGGCATCGGGATGATCCACCAGCACTTCATGCTGATCGACCCGATGACCGTCGCCGAGAACATCGTGCTGGGCAACGAACCCCGCAAGTGGGGCGGCCTGGTTGTCGACCGGGAGGCCAGCCGCGAGGCCGTCGTGGAACTGAGCCAGCGTTACGGTTTCGACGTCGACCCCGACGCCCGCATCGAGGACGTCAGCGTCGGCGTCCGCCAGCGGGTCGAGATCCTCAAGGCGCTGTACCGCGGCGCCGACGTGCTCATCCTCGACGAACCGACCGCCGTGTTGACCCCCCAGGAGGTCCGGGAACTGTACGGCGTCTTCGAGGAACTCACCGACCGCGGTAAGACGATCATCTTCATCACTCACAAACTCGGCGAGGCGATGCACGCCGCCGACTCCATCACGGTCCTGCGGGACGGGAAGAACGTCGGCCAGGTCGAGGCCGACGACACCACCCGCGAGGAACTGGCGGAGTTGATGGTCGGCCGGGAGGTCATCCTGGAAGCCGAGAAGCCGCCGAACGACCCCGGCGACGTGGCGCTGTCGGTGGAGGACCTCTCGGTCGTCGACGACCGCGGCGTCGAGCGGGTCCGCGGCATCGACCTGGTGGTCCGCGAGGGGGAGATTCTCGGCGTCGCCGGCGTCGACGGCAACGGCCAGTCCGAACTGATCGAGGCGATCACCGGCCTCCGGACGCCGGACGGCGGCACCGTCGAACTGAACGGCGAGGACGTGACCGAGAGTCCGCGGCGGGCCCGCATCGACGGCGGGATGGCGTACATCCCCGAGGACCGCCAGGAGACGGGGCTGGTCATGGAGTACGACCTCGTCGAGAACGGCCTGCTGGGGAGCCAGCACGACCCCGCGTACGCGCCGGGCGGCCGCATCGACTGGCCGGCCACCCGCGAACACGTCGAGGACGTCATCGAATCCTACGACGTCAGGCCGCCAGACCCAGAGGCGACCGCCGAGTCGCTGTCGGGCGGCAACCAGCAGAAGTTCGTCGTCGGCCGGGAACTGTCGCGTGACCCGTCGGTCGTCGTCGCCTCGCACCCGACCCGCGGGGTCGACGTCGGGAGCATCGAGTTCATCCACGACCAGTTGCTGGACCTCCGGGCGGCCGGGAAGGCGGTGTTGCTGGTCTCCTCGAAACTGGACGAGGTCCAGCAACTGTCGGATCGACTGGCGGTCGTCTACGAGGGCGAGTTCGTCGCAGTCGTCGACCCGGACCGCGTCACCGAGGAGCAACTGGGCCTGCTGATGGCCGGCGAAGAACCCGGGACGGTTCCGGAAGCCGAACGCCTGGAGGTGAGCCGATGAGCGACGGCGGCGGCCCGGCGGACGGTGACGGATCGAGCGACGGCGACTGGCGCGACCGGGGTCGAGACGTCCTCGAGCGACTGGTCGACGCCTCGGCCATCGAGCGCATGCTCATCAGCCTCGCGGCGCTCGTGGCCTCGCTGATCGTCGGGGCGGTCATCGTCCTTGCGGCCGGACTGCTGGAGGAGTGCGAGCGCGGGTTCGTCGTCGGCGGGGACGTCATCTCCATCCCGTTCACCGGGATGGGGGTCCAGCTTCCGGCGTTCGAGGCGGCCGTGCCGGGCGTGGCCAACGCCTGTTACAGCCCGATGGACGTCTACTACCAGCTGTTCGTCGCGCCGTTCACGAGTTCGTTCGACCTGGCGCTGACGCTGAAGGAGACGACCCTGCTCCTGTTCACGGGGCTGTCGGTGGCCGTCGCCTTCCGGGCCGGACTGTTCAACATCGGCACCCAGGGGCAACTGGTCCTGGGCGGCCTGGGGACCGCGCTGGCGGTGCTGTGGGTCGCACCACTGGTCCCGGGCGGCCTGGTCGGCACGCTGATCCTCGTCCCGCTGGGACTGCTCGTCGGCGCGGTCGTGGGCGGCCTCTACGGCGCCGTCCCGGGCGCGCTGAAGGCCTACGCCGACGCCAACGAGGTGATCACCACGATCATGTTGAACTTCGTCGCCACCGGGGTGGCGTTCTACCTCGTATCGGCGTACGTCCAGGACCCCGGCAGCCAGAGCACCGAAACGGAGTCGCTGCCAGGGTACGCCCAGTTGTCGCCGGAAGTGGAGGCGTTCTCGGGGACGGACTTCTCGGTGGTGGCGTTACTGCTGGGTGCCGTCCTCGTCGGCGCCGTCTACTACCTGCTGTGGCACACCGCCTTCGGCTACGAACTCCGGACGAGCGGCCTCCAGCCCGCGGCGGCGGCCTACAGCGGCGTGGACTCCGAGCGGATGATCGTCACGAGCATGTTCCTCTCCGGCGCGCTCGGCGGCGTCGGCGGCGCCATCTACGTCATGATGGTCCTGGGTCGGTGGCGCGCGGGCGTGCCCCCGCTGGGCTTCGACGGCATCACCGTCTCGATCCTGGCGGGCAACAACCCCCTCGGGGTCGCCCTCGCCAGCGGCCTGTTCGGGACGCTCAAGAGCGGGAGCCTCAGCATCGAGTTCGCGCTGGGCGTCCCCAGCCAGCTCGTCGAGGTGCTCCGGGGCCTCGTCATCCTCTTCGTCGCCATGCCGGAGTTCTTCCGGATGCTCGGCATCCGCTACGACGTCGGCGGGTCCGGTGGGGACCCCGTCGAGACGCCCGAGACCGAGAGCGACCCCGCCGACGGGGCGGTCGAGACGGACGGCGGCGTCGACGGGGCCGTCGAGACGGACGGCGGCGTGGACCGGTCCGTCGAAACGGACGGCGGCGTCGACGGGGCCGTCGAGACCGCCGGTGGACCAGGGCCGGACGGCGACGCCGGAGGTGAGGCCGATGAGTAGCCCCGTGTGGCACCAGCGCAACTCCGTGCGGGCCGCGCTGGCGGGGACGGCACTGATCGTCCTCGCCCTCCTGGTGGAACTACTGTTCCCCGAGAGTCCGACGGCGGGGCTGATCCAGCTCGTCGACGCGAGTTACGTCAGCGCGGCCCTCAGGCTCACCGTGCCCATCGCGTTCGCGGCCCTCGGGGGCATCTTCGCCGAGAAGAGCGGCGTCATCAACATCGGCCTGGAGGGCCTGCTGATCGTCTCGGCGTTCGCCGCCATCGCGGTCGGGCACATGGTCGGCGGGACCGACGCCTCCCAGGCGGCGCTGTGGTTCGCCTTCCTCGTCGCGGTGCTGGCCAGCACGCTCATGGTCGCGGTGTTCGCCGTGGTCACCATCCGGTACAAGGCCGACCAGATCATCGCCGGCCTGGCCGTCTGGTTCGTCGCCCTGGGACTCGGCCCGTTCCTGGCGCGGGTCCTCTGGGGCACCGTCAACAGTCCGAGCGTCGCCACGCTGGGGCGGTGGAACCTCGCGGCCGCGCTGGCGTCGGTCCCGCTCGTCGGGCCGCCGCTGGTGGCCGCGCTGGCGGCCATCCCGGACGCCGTCGCCGCCGTCCCGGTCGTCGGCCCGCCCGTCGCCGGGCCGCTGGAGACGGCCCTGAACTTCCTGTTCCAGGTGCTGTTCAACGCCGGGCCGACGGTGTACATGATGCTGATCGCGGTCCCGTCGGCGTGGTACGTGCTCAACCGCACGCAGTACGGCCGCTGGATCCGCGCCAGCGGCGAGAACCCGAAGGCGCTGGATACCGCGGGGGTGAACGTCACGCGGGTCCGGTACGCCAGCGTCCTGGTCTCGGGCGTGCTGGCGGGCATCGGCGGCGCCGGCCTCGCGCTGGACCAGGTCGGCCAGTTCATCGGGAGCGGCCAGACGATGGTGAACGGCCGTGGCTGGATCGGCATCACCGCCTACCTGTTCGGCAACTACAACCCCGTCGGGGCCTTCGGCGCCTCCTTCCTGTTCGCGGCGCTGCAGGCCTTACAGATTCGCGTCCAGCAGGTCGCGTTCCTCGACCTGCCCTCCTCACTGGTCCGCATCGTCCCGTTCGTGACCGTCGTCGTCGTGCTGGCGCTGGTCGGCAAGACCCGCCTGCCCGACGCCGCCGGGGAACACTACGAGTCCGGCGAGGAGTAGTCCCTTTTCAGGGCCGCAGGAGTATTTAAGTCGGTCCGGTCCTCGGCCGGTTCTCTGGTCACATAGCACCCGCCCCAGGCGTGGCTGTCCGCCGGCTGGAACGTGATTCGGATCGCTCCTCTCTCGTCCGTGGCCGAGCGTATCGGATCGTTCACGTGTCGATGACGCGGGCGTCACCTGCTGACACCAGTGCCGCCAAGCGGATATATAGGTTCGAGTCCGAACCAGGTAGTGCAATGAAACCCACTATCGATACCGAACCGAGCGAGACCGTTCACGAGCGACGCCCGGCCGTGGAGGTGAGCGCCTGATGGCGACCGGCCTGGCGGACGCGCTGTTGCTGGTGGGCAGACTCCTGTTCGGTGGCGTCGTCGCGTTCATGGGACTGAACCACTTCCTGCAGATCGACGCGATGGCGGGGTACGCCGAGCACAAGGGCCTGCCAGCGCCCAGACTGTCGGTGCTCGCGTCGGGCGCCCTCCTCGTCCTCGGAGGGGCCGGCATCGCCGCGGGGGCGTTCCCCGTGCTCAGCGGCGTCGCCGTCGCGGCGTTCCTGGTCGTCGCCGCCGTGACGATGCACGACTTCTGGGCCGTCCCCGAGGACCAGCAGCAGGACGAGATGACCCAGTTCCTGAAGAACGCCATCATGGCGGGCGGCGCGCTGGCGCTGGCCGCGGTCGGGACCCAGGAGTGGGCGTACAGCCTCGGAATCGGCCTGTTCTGACCCGGGAACCAGGTACATTCGGCTTCCACGACTACCACAGCTATGACCGACGACGTTCCAGTCACCGACGAGAAACCCGACAGCCCGTTCCACACCACCGGCACCGACCACATTACCGTCTGGGGAAGCAACGCGGAGGACACCATCGAGTTCTACCACGACCTCCTGGGCATGCCGCTGGTGTTGCGTCAACCGAACCTCGACGACCCCTCCCAGACGCACCTGTTTTTCGACACCGGGGACGGCCGCATCCTGACGTTCTTCGTCAGCGACGACCGCCCGTCGGCGCGGAGCCAGCGCACGCAGGTCGGGGGCGTCCACCACCTCTGTTTCAGCCTCGACCCAGAGGACTACGAGGACGTGATGGACGCGCTCGGCGAGGCCGGCCACGGCTACAACGTCTTCGACCGGGGCATCTTCCACTCCATCTACACCCGGGACAACAACGGCCTGGTGATCGAACTGTCCGCGGACAAGTGGGCGATTCCCGACGACCGCAGGGGCGAGGTGCTGGCGACCGCCCAGCGCATCCGCGAGGAGGACGGTGCCGAGTACGCGAAAGACGAGCACGTCGAGGCCGCGCTGGAGGAACTGGGCATCGGCGTCGAGAAGTACGACCTGCCGGACGCCGACACCGGCACCGGCGTCTGATGCCCGTCAGCACCCCCACGGCGGCCGCCGACCTGACCCACCCCGGCGGCATGCGCGCCAGGCGGGTCTTCCCCACCGACGAGCGCGACCACCTCGACCCGTTCGTCGTCTTCGAGCGGTTCTACATCGAACCCCACCAGGGGTTCACCCCGCACCCACACCGCGGGTTCGAGATCGTCTCGTACATGCTGGAGGGCGGGATGGCCCACGAGGACTCGATGGGCAACGAGAGCGTCGAACGCGTGGGCGACGCCATGCGCATCACGACCGGTAGCGGGATGAAGCACTCCGAGATGCCCGCCGAGGACGCGCGGTGTAGCGGCCTCCAGTTGTGGGTAAACCTCCGGCGGGCGGACAAGGACGCACCGCCCTCCTACCGGGAGGCGTCCGCGGGGGAGTTGCCGACCGAGGAACTGGACGGCGCGACCGTCACGACCGTGGTCGGCGACGGGTCGCCACGCTCCCTCCGGACGGAGACGACCTACCGCATCGCCGAGGTCGACGACGCCTGGACGTGGACCGTCCCCGAGGGGTGGGTCGGGTTCTGCTACGTCGTCGCGGGGGCCGGACGCGTCGACGGCGACCCCATCGCGGCCGGGGAGGTCGTCACTGCCGAGGGGCCGGCGTCGGCGACGTTCTCGACCGGCTCGATGCTCCGGGTCGCCGCCGTCACCGGCGTCCCGCACGGCGAACCCATCCGCCAGCGCGGCCCGTTCGTGGAGTAGGCGGCCCCGGCCCGCGCGGCCGATCCCGAGAGATGGTTTCGTTCCGACACCTGGTTCCGACCCGAACCTATATCTCCGTCTGCCGACGATAGCACACCACGTGACCCCCGAACCATCTACCAGCGGTCGGGCCGACGGCGCGGAGGCCGCCAACGCCGACGCCTGCCCCATCGTCGAGGCCATCGAGGAGATCGGGTCCGAGTGGCGATTGATCGTCCTGCACGACCTGCAGGACGGCGAGAAGCGGTTCAACGAACTCAAGCGGTCGACCGAAGCCAGTTCCCGGACGCTCTCGCGGGTGCTGGACGACCTGCAGGACGCCGATCTGGTCCAGCGCCGCGTGGAGGACGAACCCATCGCCACCTACTACAGCGTCACCGAGAAGGGTGCGGCGCTCTGTCCGGTGCTGGAGGACCTCGAACGGTGGGCCGACGAGTGGATCGACGTCGAGTAACTCAGTCGAAGACGGCCGTGACCTCGATTTCGAGGTCGTAGCGAACCCCCTGTTCGGGGCCGTGCCCGGTCGGGAACGGGATCTCGAACTCGTCGCCGTTGCGGCCGTAGAGGTCCGCGAGCACCTGCTTGCGCGTCGAGACGACCTCGCGGACGCCGTCGACCTCGCGGTAGAACTCCGCGGTCACCTCGACGTCGACCCGCTGGTGGCCGAAGTTGACGACGACCCCCGACAGCAGCGGCACGGACTCGTCCACCTCCTCGTAAACCACCCGCACCCGCTCGTCCGGATCCGGGACCAGCGACCGGGTCCGCGTGTCGCCCGCCGACTCGTTGCCGCCGTCGCGGGTCAGGATGTCGGCACACCCGGCGGCCGGGATCGCCGCCACCATCGCCAGCACTGCTCGCCTGTTCGCGTCCATCGTTCGCTGGCGGTGCGCAGTCGAGTATCGGGCTTTAAGCCGACGGTTCGGGGGTCCAAGGGGATCCTACGGGTAAGTGAGCCGTACGAAAACAGGAGCGACGGGGGCGGTGGCTGCCACCCAGTGACGACGACTGGTTACGATCCGGGAACCAGAGCGGCAACAGAACGGATCGGTGACGGGACCGTGCGACGAGCCGGCACCACCGGCGTTCGACATCCACTCTAGTTTAATATATCAATATATGTGCCAAAATTTCCTTTACAATCGTTCGTAAATACTTGATTGTGCATCGTCGAAAACTGCTCAAACGGTCTTCGAGCATCGCCACCGGAAGTGCCCTCCTGCTGTCGGCAGGGACGGCCGCCGCGGGCGGGTACGTCGAGAACTACTACGAACTCGACGGCGCCCCGGACTCGGGCGCCTGGGACTACGACGACGACGCAAAGGTCTACATCAGCGAGGGCGACGACTACTACTACTGGGAACTGCGAGCGTGGGCAGACCTCGCGAGTCACGACGAACCGACCTCCGGGGGCAAAGAACAGGAGGAAGTCACCATCGAACTGGAGTACGAGGTGTACGATCCGTACTCCTACCAGTACGTCTGGCAGGACGTGGGGAGTACGACTGCCCACTACGACGGGACCACGAGTGGTGCCGGGGAAGACGACTCGATCGACTACGGACACATCACCGGCGACAGCTACTCGTACGCGTCGGGGAACTTCCGCGTGAGTGGAACGTGCGAGGTCTACTACGGGGACGAATACGGGTGGGGCTGGAAGCAGGTCGATAGCCTCTCCGACAGCTTCAGCCTCTGATCGGTCCCGCCGGAGCTTATTTCAGCGACCGAACCAAAGCGCGGCCATGGACGACCTCATCGAGGCCGCACGCGAGGCCAACGCCAACGCCTACGCGCCGTACTCGGAGTACCCGGTCGGCGCGGCCGTCGAGACGGCCGACGCGACGGTGTTCACGGGGTGCAACGTAGAGGTGGTCAACTTCTCGAACAGCATGCACGCCGAGGAGGTCGCCCTGGGCGAGGCCATCAAGCGCGGCCACGACGAATTCGAGCGGGTCGCCGTCTCCTCGGCCGCCCGTGACGGGGTTACCCCCTGCGGGATGTGCCGCCAGACGCTCGCGGAGTTCGCCGGCGAGGACCTGCAGATTCTCTGTGACGAGGGCGATTCGGTTGCCGAGTACACGCTGGGCGAACTGCTCCCCGCGACGATGACCCAGGAGATGGTGGAGTAACGGAGCGGACGGTGTCCAGTCACGCGGTGGTGGCCGGCACCACCGCACCCGAAGGTGACCGGCACATCCGCCTCGACAGAGGTGGCCGGCACGTCCGCCAGAACCAGGGTAGCCGGCACAGCCACTCCGGGCGGGACTGAAAGGGGCCGGGCGCTCGGTCCCGCCCGGACGACGCAAGCACCGCAGGAGCGACTGAGCGCAGCGAAGGAGCGACGAGGCTCTCTCCGGGATGGAGGAGTTCCAGCGAACGAGATTCACGCGCGCCCCAGCAACTCGTCGAGGCGGTCGAGGTACCGCTCGCGGGGCACCTGGTAGGGTTCCCGGGGGTCGAGTTCCCCGCGGTCGAACCGCCGGGCCATGTCCAGGGCCGCCTCGACGGCGTCCTCGCGGGATTCGTGGACCGGGTGCTCGTCGAACGCGACTTCCGGTTCCAGGTACAGCGTGGCGTGCCAGCGCTCGTCCGCCGATGCCTCGCCGCGGGGTCGTCGCCGCTCCGGCGGTCCGTGGGTCAGGTACAGCGTCGGCAGACACGCCGACGGGAACTCGCCCGAGTCGAACACGTCCGGCCGGTAGACCAGCACCGTGCGGCCGGTGGCTTCCTCGCTCCAGACCTCCCAGCCGTCGGCCAGGCCCTCGAAGTCGGTCATAGTCCGGGGTACGCGGTTGCCCGCCTAAGAGTTGCCGACTCGCGCGAGCGTGCCGACGAACTGGTCGGCACCGGGAGCCTAAAGTCGATACGTATCCGCAACGATTCGCCCCCGGGACGAACGAAGCGCGTCACGGGACGTGTGGTTCGTGGAAACGAGTGACCCACGCAGTGCCACGAGCACGCCCCGCGGGGGTCTGGCCGCCCCCACTTAAATAAGGAAACAGTTATTAATACGTTGTGATATCTCTCTACGGACCACAGCGGACCGTCGACGACGAAACCACGCTAGTTAGCGCCTGTTATAAATGTACCGCTAGATCGAATTTCTACGTGAACAATCGACACGGCAAGAAGTCTTAAGTATCACAAGTACTCGTATATTAATTACTATCGGTGGCCGTCCACCGGTACCCGCCCAGGGTGCGACCGGCGCGCCGCAGGGCGAACGCGCACATGACCGAAACGACTGGAGGGACCCGTCCCCCCGTTGGGCGATGGTATTCGCTCGTCGGCCCGAGGTATTCGGCCGGCGGCCTCAGCGAGCCAAGTGACCACGAACAGTCGGACGACCGACGGCCGGACCGTCCCGGTCCGTCGCCGCGACGAGGCGCCGCGATGGCCACCGCGAACCGACCGACCCATGCCAGACAGTGATACGATGTCAGAGAGACACACGCTCCAGGAACTCAGCCAACAGTACCGTGAATCGATGCCCTCGGACCTGCGGGAAGCGCGGTCGTTCGACTGGTACCTGGAGGAGGTCCACGAGGACCCACGGATCGCCCGCAACGCCCACCAGCGGGTGGCCGACATGTTCGACTACTACGGGACCGAGTACGACGAAATGCAGGGCATCGTCGAGTACCAGATGGCCTCCGAGGACCCCCTGAACGACGGCGAGAACACCTTCTACGGCCCCGTCGTCCACCAGGCCATCCACGAGTTCGTCAACAAGGTGAAGTCGGGCGCCCGCGGCCTGGGCCCCGAGCGCCGCATCAAACTCCTGCTCGGCCCGGTCGGCTCCGGCAAGTCCGCGTTCGACGCGCTCGTCCGGCAGTACTTCGAGGACTACACGCTGCGGGAGGAGGGCCGGATGTACACCTTCCGCTGGACGGACCTCCGCGACGTCGTCGACGACCAGGACCCCGCCGACGACGTCGTGCGCTCGCCGATGAACCAGGACCCGCTGGTGCTGTTGCCCGTCAACTCAACGAGCGGCTGGACGCCCCCTACACCATCCAGAACGACCAGAGCCTGGACCCCGAGTCGGCGTTCTACATGGACAAACTGCTGGAGCACTACGACGACGACCTCCAGGCCGTCCTGGAGAACCACGTCGAGGTGATCCGGCTGACCGCCGACGAGAACAAGCGCCAGGCAATCGAGACGTTCGAACCGAAGGACAAGAAGAACCAGGACGAGACGGAGTTGACCGGCGACGTCAACTACAGCAAGATCGCGGTCTACGGCGAGTCCGACCCTCGTGCCTTCGACTACTCCGGCGCCTTCTGCAACGCCAACCGCGGGCTGTTCTCCGGCGAGGAACTGCTCAAACTGCAGCGCGAGTTCCTGTACGACTTCCTGCACGCCACCCAGGAGGCGACGATCAAGCCGAAGAACAACCCCCGGATCGACATCGACCAGGTGATCGTCGGCCGGACGAACATGCCCGAGTACAAGGACAAGAAGGGCGACGAGAAGATGGAGGCGTTC
>PXRE01000019.1:0-37585 GCA_003021085.1 Halobacteriales archaeon QS_1_68_20
GCGAGCGCCGACGAGTCGGGAATCGAGCGGGCCCGCCGGCGCATCGAATCCGCCGACCGCGCGGACATGCGCGAGGGCGTCGAGTACATCCGCGCCAGTTGCGGCGAAGTGGCCAGCCCGGGGGCCGTCGACGACGAGGCCCCCGACCCGGAACCGGTCTCCGACGACCGGTTGCGCGCGGAGGCCCGTGCGCTGTTCGAGCGCGTCGTCGAGGCGGGGATCGAGACGCCGGACTCCCACCACTGGGCGACGGTCAAACCCTGGACCGCCGGCAACGGCGAGCCGCTGGCGCTGTTGCCGGCCGACGACTCGCTGTACTTCGGCCGGTGTGGCATCGCACTGCTGGGCGCAGGCCTGCATCGCGTCACCGACGAGTCGACGTACCGCGAGTTCGCGCTGGACGCGGTTCGACCGGTCAGGGAGGCGCTCTCGGCCGGCCGGGACGCGTCGGCGCTGGATCACCTCGGCGGCGCGACCGGCGTCGGATCGGTCGCGTACGGACTCGCGGCGGTCGGTGACCTCCTCGAGGAGCCGTCGGCCATCGAGGACGCCACCCGCGTCGGCGAGGTCCTGTCCGGCGACCGTATCGCGGCCGACCACGACTACGACGTCGTCGGGGGCGCCGCCGGCACGATCCTGGGGTTGCTCGCGGTGAACGACCGGCGTGCGTCGCCGGAACTGGTCGACGTCGCCGTCGCCTGTGGCGAGCACCTGCTGGACGCCAGTCTGGACCGCCCGGACGGCATCGCCTGGGAGACCTTCGACGGGACCGAGCCGCTGACCGGCTTCGCCCACGGGGCGGCCGGGATCGCCTACGCGCTGGCCAGGCTCTCCGACGCCACCGGGCGGGACGACTTCCGGGACGCCGCGCTGGACGCGATCCGGTACGAGGCGTCGACGTACGACCCCGGAGCCTGCAACTGGCCGGACTACCGCACCGACGAGCGCCACGACGAGTTCACCGACCAGTGGTGTCACGGCCGGAGCGGCATCGGACTGGCCCGCATCGGGACGGCGGAGTACGTCGACGGGGACCTCGTCACGCGGGGCGTCGACCGCGCGGCGTCGGCGTTCGACGACGAACTCGTGATGCTGGATCACCTCTGCTGTGGCAACGCCGGCCGGGCGACGTTCCTGCTCGAAGCCGAACGCCGGTACGACCGGCGGGTCGGACGGGCACGGGCGCACCTCGGCGCGACGCTCGCTCGCAAGGAAGCGACCGGCTCCTACCAGCTACATTCCTACACCGAGCAGATCACCGATCCGACGCTGTTCATGGGCCTGTCCGGCATCGGCTACGCGATGCTGCGAACGACGGCCCCCGAAGACCTCCCCGCAGTACTGCTGTGGGAGTGACGCCTGGGTCCGGCCTCCTGGCTCCCCAGGACGAGCACGTCGTCCCGCCGGCGGGTCACCACGACAGCGACACCCGGTCGCCCACGTCGACACCGAACGCCTCGTCGCCCCGGCCCTGGTTGACCGCGAACTCGACGTTGCCGTGGCTCCCGACGGTCACGAGTCGCTGGCCGGGGTCGACGTGGGCGTACGCGGGTTCGACCGGAGCGCGCTCGCGGTTCACTGCGACTTCCGCCCGGCCGTCCAGCACCTCGCCGGGGACGTTCGTGATGGCGTTGCCGAAGTCGTCGACCACCAGCACCTCGCCGTCGGCCCCGTCGGACCGGACGTCGGGTTCGGGAAAGAAGAGGTCGACGTAATCGTCGGTGGGAGCCACCGGGTCGAGGTCTGTGAACCCCTCGACGCCGGCGTCGTGGACGGCCGCGGCGGACGGGGCGAACACGTCCCGGCCGTGGAACGTGCTGCTCTCGGGGTTCTCGTAGCGCCACTCGAAGACCTGGGGTCCCTCGTCGGCGTCCGCGGCGAGCAGTCGCGCCACCGGCAAGAGGACGCCGTTGTCGGGGCCGACCAGCAGGTGCTCGCCCGCGCGGACGACGACGGCGGCCCGGTCGGTCCCGACGCCGGGGTCGACGACGACCAGGTGCGTCGCCGGCGGGAAGTACGGCAGCACCTCCCGGAGCCAGAAGGCGGCCGACCGCACGTCCTGGCGGGGCAGGTCGTGTGCGACGTCGACCAGTCGCGCGTCGGTCCGCTGGAGCATCACGCCCTTCATCGAAGCGGGGTACGGCGATCCGAAGTCCGAGGTCAGCGTGATCATGTTCGGGGTTTCGACCGCCGGCAAAATATAGTCACCTGAACAGTATCGCGACGTCACTCGCGCCGCCGCCGGAGCCTCAGCGGTAGTCGTTCAGCCGCCGTTTCAGTCGCTTGGCGGCCTCGCCGGCGGCGTCGAAGAAGTCCCCACGGGACCCTTCGCCGGCGAAGATGATCCCCCGCGAGGAGTTCACGAGGCCGACCCCGACGTCGGCGCCCGGGTAGTCCGCGAGGCCGTGCTCGACGGCCGCCTCGGCGTCGCCGCCCTGCGCGCCCACGCCGGGGACGAGGAACGGAATCTCGGGGACGCGCTGGCGGACGTCCTCGAGGTCTTCGGGGGTGGTCGCGCCGACAACGAGGCCGACGTTGCCGTTGCGGTTCCAGGTGTCCGCCAGCGCCGCGACCCGCTGGTAGAGGCGCTCGCCCGCCGCGAGTTCGAGGTCCTGGAGGTCCGCGCCGCCGACGTTGGAGGTCCGGCAGAGGACGAACACGCCCGCGTCCTCCCGGGAAAGGAACGGTTCCAGCGCGTCCCGGCCGAGGTAGGGGCCGACCGTGATTCCGTCCACGAGGTCCAGCACCTCGGCGTACTGCCGGGCGGTGTTCCCGACGTCGCCGCGTTTGGCGTCCAGCAGGACGGGCACGTCCGTGCCGTGGGCGTACGCGACCGTCTCTTCCAGCGCCCGCCAGCCGTCGGCGTCCTCGTAGAAGGCCGCGTTGGGCTTGTAGCAGGCGGCGTGTTCGTGGGTCGCGTCGATTATCCGGCGGTTGAACGCCCAGCGCGGGAGGTCGGCGTCGGCGACCGAGTCCGGGAGTCGGTCGGGGTCGGGATCCAGCCCCACCGAGACGACGCTGTCGACCGCCGCGATGCGGTCGGCCAGTCGGTCGAAGAAGGTCATACGCGCACCTGGCGCGGCGGCGGGCTAAGTATTTCCATCGGCGATCAAAGGTGGGGTACTGAATGGCGTGTCGGCCGGCCCGTCCGGCCGCCCCGGCGCGAGCTGGCCCGCGTGTCGCCCTCGGCGACCGCGGGCGCTAAGCGCGCGAGGGACGAGTAACGCAAAGAGCGCTCGGAGAGCGCGACTGAGTAACGCAGTCGGCTGGGGAGGCGTGTGGCGATTAGCGGTTGGGCCGGGGAGGACTGAAAGGGGCCGCGGGCTCGACGACCCCGGCGACGTTCCCGCGAACGAACGTGAGCGGGAGCCAGCGAGAGCGTCGCTCTCGCGCGGGAAGGACCGCAACGAAGTGAGGACCGCAGGAGCCGCGCGAGTCGAGCGCGCGGGGGCTTTCCGCGTGTTGCCGTCCAAGCTACCGCCGACGGAGAGCGCGCGCGGGCTTTCCGCGTGTTGACGACCAAACCACCGTCCAGGCTACCCTCCACAGGAGTCCTTTTCCGCCCCGAGACCCAGGACCGACCATGGAGTCGCTGGAGGACGAGTTGCGCCGTGGCCGGGACCTCGACGTCGCCGACCTCGCCGACGCCATCGAGACCATCGGGTTCGAGTGCACCCGCTGTGGAGCCTGCTGTAAAGGGAGCGGAGCGACCGCCCCGGAAGACGCGGGCGGGCATGGCCCGCGAGCGCACGGCGACGACGAGCACACCGCCACCGTCTTCCCCGGCGAGGTGCGGGACCTCCAGGCCGCCACCGAATACGACTGGCGGGACGTGGCCCGCCCGATGCCGTTCGGCCTCCGGGAGGGCGAGGATGGCCCGGAGGGCGAGACCTTCGAGTGGGCTCTCCAGACCGACGACTGCGGCGACTGCACCTTCTACGAGGAGGACGCCGACGGCACCGGCGCCTGCACGGCCCACGCCGACCGGCCGCTGATCTGCCGGACCTACCCGTTCAGCGTCGCGCTGGGCGGGACCAGCCAGCCGATGGGCGAGGCCGTCGACGAGGAGGGCCTGGTCCGCGCCCACGAGTGCGAGGGCCTCGGCCGGGACATCTCGCGGGCGGACGCCGAGGACCTTGCGGCCGCGCTGAAAGAGCGCGCCGTCCGCGAACTGGAGGAGGCAATCAAAGTGCGAGACGAGTACGAACCCGTAGATGTTAATGGCATAATCGTCCATGACTCCGAAGGACAAAAGCGACCAGACGGTACTCAAGTAGAGAAGTGATTACGTATAATATAAAATTCTACAATTGAAGTATCGCTCGGGCGATCTTTACAGCTAACCTTAGTCGACCTGTCCATCGGGTCGTCTTGCTAGCCATTTTGATTATAACCTGTTTTTTCATACGCACGCGCCTGCCGCTCGAACGCCGGCGGGACGGGCTCGGGCCCCTCGTCGGTCAGTATCTCCATCTCGGACGTATCAACCGGGGACGTGGACGTGACGAACGGCGGGAAGAAGTACACGCCGGGACCGACGATGCCCTTGAGGTCGCCGAAGACGTACACCGCCATCACCTGGTCCTCCGGCACCACGGTCGCGGCCGTCAGGAACAGTAGGAGGAGGAGGGCCAGGAACCCGGCGAGCGAGAGGATCACGACCCACGACATGTGTGGATTGTTTTCGTGCTCGGTCGTGAACGTTTTGATCGGAATCGTCAATCTCCGTACCAGCGGCACTGCAACCAGCCAGAAAACCCCCCGCGCGCTCGACCACTCCGGGCCTCGCTGCGGTCCTCGGCCTCCGGCCTGCGGTGCTTGGCTGGCGAGAGCGAAGCGCTCGCTGCCTCCCGCTCGCAGGGCTCGCGGGAGCGTCGTCCGGGAGGGTTCGAGCGCGCATCCCCTTTCAGTCCCGCCCGGCGTTGATCGTGCCGGCTACCGCTGACCTGCCGGTCGTGCCGGATACCAACGATTTGCCGGTCGTGCCGGCTACCGCTGACCTGCCGGTCGTGCCGGATACCTTTGATTCGGAGGAGGCGCCGGCCACCTCCGCAGGGCGGCGGTGCCGGCTACCTGGGGGACGGCAGACGAAACGACGCGGCGTCAGTCGCCCCCGAGCCAGTCCGCGAAGGTGCCGCCGACGAGGCTCTCGGACTGCCGGCGGACGTACTCTCGCTGCATCCCGTGGACGGCCGCCGGGCCGTACTTGAAGTAGCCCAGCCCACCCCTGACGCCGACGTCGACGGTCACCGCCTCGCGGTCCCGGAAGTCACAGGTCCCGTCGTAGTTGCTCACGCCGTCCAGCCAGCCCCGGTAATCCGGTTCCGCCGGGAGCGTCGGACACTCGCTCCCGGTCGACTCCGCGCACCCACTCAGTCCCCCGAGCCCAACCACACTCCCCGCCCCGGCCGCCCGCAACAGGTCCCGGCGGTCCAGGTTCACGAGCGACCACCTCGGCACCGACGGGCCTCAAGGTTCTCGCCGGTCGCTTCCCGGGAACGTTCGGCTCGGCAACCGGCTGACGACGAACGGCTCCCGGACGACGGCCAGTCGCGCCACCCTTGCTCGTCGTTCGCTCTCGCGCTCGCGCACATCTATCGCGGTTTGCGGCGTTCGATACCACATGGCGGTGAGTCTCACGGAGGAGGGCGGGTTCGGACTGCACCTCGACCGCGTGCGGCCGATCCACTGGCTCGTGGTGGCGCTCGTCGTCGTGACGGGCGTCGTCCACGTCGCCATGTTCGTCACCGAGGACTGGATCCCACTGTTGCTGGCCGGCCTCGGATTCTTCGGTGCCGTCGCACTCTTCCTGCTGAACGTCAACCGGGCGCTGCTGTACCCCGTCGGCATCCTCTACACCGCCGCCCAGGTCGTCGGCTACCTCCTGTTGCCGCTGGGCCCGCTGTGGGTCGCCGTCCTCGACAAGACCGTCCAGGTCGCCCTGATCGTCCTGCTGGCGTACCTCTTCCGCACCGAGGTGCTGTTCGCCGACCGGACGGGGACGCGGGAGGCGACCGCCACGGAGTGACCGCCCGCTGTCTCCGGTCCGCCCCCTGGACCGCCCCAGCCGAACCGACTCTCACTCGGAACGCAGGTACGTCAGCGCCTCCTCGTTGGACACCTGCGGGAACGATCGGTAGTGGCGGCCGACCGCGCCGAAGCGGCGGGGCGACTCCAGAATCACGACCTCGTCGGCCTCCCGTTCGAGGACGTCCAGCGCCTGGGGCGGGCCGACCGGGACCGCGAAGACGACCCGCGGGGGGTCCTGGGCTGTGATCTGCCGGAGACAGGCGATGGCCGTCGCGCCGGTGGCGACGCCGTCGTCCACCAGCACCACCCGCCGGCCGGTCAGGTCCGCCGTCGGGTCGCCGCCACGGTAGGCGTCGACCTTCTCGCGGGCGTTCTCGGCCTCCCGCTGGGCCTCGCGGTCGAGGTACGCCTCCGGGACGCCCAGGCGGTCGATCAGGTCCTCGTTGAGCCAGCGACTCCCGTCGCCGGCGACCGCGCCCACCGCGAGTTCGGGGTTGTTCGGTGCGCCGATCTTCTCGGCGACGACGATGTCCAGCGGCGCGTCGAGTTCGTCGGCGACGGCGCTGCCGACCGGCAAGCCGCCGCGGGGGATCGTGAGGACGACGTCCGCCTCGACGCCGCCGTCGGCCAGCGCCGCGGCGAGTCGCCGTCCCGCGTCGGTCCGATCCTCGAACACGTGCGTACCGACGGCTCGCGCGGGGAAAGTCTATGCTAGTGTCTCACACGCCCGAGGCGTGCCGTAAACTTCGACGGCGATGCGGGGTCGCCCGCGCTGAGTCGGGCGCTCAGTTCCGGCTGGGACGGGTGTGTTCCGTGCCGGTGCCCCTCTCGCGGATGCCCCGGCCCTGCGAGCCGGCGCTGGTCTTGCCGCGGAACGCGCGGCCGCGGTGGGAGTCGTCGCAGATCCAGTTGAGGTCGTCGTCGTTCTGGATGGCGGGGTGGTCCGGGTCCAGCAGGATGACCTCGAACCACTTCTGGCTGCCGTCCTCGCCGACCCAGTAGGAGTTCAGCACGCGCAGGTTGCGGAACTTGCGGCTGGCGCGCTCCTCGCCGATGCGCTGGGTGCTCTTCCGGCGGCCGATGCGGTTGACGCCCATCCGCTTGGAGCGTCGGCCGGCGCGCGGTCGCTCCTTGCGGGCGGTACCCTTGCGGACCGACACGCGGGCGACCACGACGCCCTGCTTGGCCTTGTAGCCGAGTTCGCGGGCGCGGTCCAGGCGCGTCGGGCGCTCGACGCGCACGATGGCGCCCTGGTCGCGCCACTCCTGCTTGCGTCGCCACTGCAGTTCGGCGAGTTTCCCGTCGTCCGGGTCCTTCCAGGCGTCCTTGATGTGGGAGTAGAAGCTCCGTGCCATGGTTATCACCACGGGCGTTTGCCGGTTCAGCGGCGGAGCCGCCACATTCCGATGGCCTGTCGGTGACAGGCGCCCGCTGGTGCCCGTCGCCCAGCGAGTCGGTCGTACGTTCTCCGCTGGCCCGTTTAAGGGCTTCGAAACCCGCGGCGAGCAGTGTTCAGGTACCCTCGATCCGGTGGTTAGGACGTCTCGAAAGTTCCCTAACACGGTGGTTCTGACGCAAACACCCAGAAAGCCCCGCGCGGTCCCTTTCAGTCCCACCCGCGGCGGGGGTGCCGGCTACCGTTGCCTGAATTGATTCCCAGCGGCGGGCACCCGCCGAAGGTAAACTACGCTAGACTGAAGAGAACCCGACCAGCACGTAGGCCCCGCCGGGCGAGACTTCAAGTACCAGGGAGCGACCACCGTCGGCGTGCGCTGACCACCGCCACGGCGGGGTTCGCGGTTGCGCGGCACGTCCCGTCGTGGTCAGGCCGCAGGGCCGTCGTTCCGTGCCGCCTGCTCGCCAGACGGTCGCCCAGCGAACGGTCCGTCAGCGATTCCTAGATCCGGTAGAGCCGGACGGTCCAGAACTGCTCGAAGGCGTCCGCCAGCGCCGCCTCGGGGTCGCCTGTCGCGTCGACCGCCGCGGTGGCGTCAGCCAGGTCCGATAACTCCCGGAGGACCGTCCGCTCGCCGACGACGTACAGGCGGTCGTGGTCGCGCTCGTCGAGAACCGCGCGACACCGGTCGAGGTGGTCGTCGATCTGGTCGTCGCGCCGCCGCTCGAACCGGGCCTGGGAGTACCCACCCTTCGAGTGGTCGCCCTTGACGTCGCTCTCGAACCCCTCGAAATCGAGGCGCTCGCGGCCGCGGTAAGCGCCGACTGCGAACAGGTCCGAGCGCACGAGCGCGAGCGCGTACTCCCCGGCGGGTTCGAACCACGACCGGCCGAACGCGAAGCCGTCGCTCCACGTGACCGACGGGTCGGGGTCGGTCGGCGCCGACAGCGCCACCGACACCAGTCCGGCGTCGTCGGTCAGCGCGACGCACGGGGCCGCGCGCGAGACCAGCTGACCGTGGTCGCCGAACGCATCACGGACTTCCCGCGGTAGGTCACCGTCGACGACGGCCGTCAGCGCGCCCTCGGTCCCGGTCTCGAAACTCGCCAGTCGGTCCAGTACCGACGAGAGTCGGTCGCCACGCAGCGACGTGACGCCCCGGAAGTCGACCGACAGCTCCTCGTCCTGCAGGCGCTCGACCCGGCCTTCCAGTTGCGCGATCCGGTCTTCCAGTCTGTTCACCCGCTCCTCGGCGTCCTGTCGGTCCCTGACGGCCTCCCGGCGGCGTTCGGATTCGGCCTCCAGTTGGGCCTCCAGGCTGTCGCGCTCGTCTTCCAGCTCCGCGATTCGCTCCCTGAGCGCCGCTTTGCCCAGCAACTCGTCGAGCATCGTCGGCTCTGGAACGGCGACTGGCTTAAATGCCGGGTTGGCCGTCCACCTGCCCGGACAGTTCGAGGAGCTGCTGGGCACGGTCGGCCTTCGCGAGGAGGATCTCCTGGAGCGTCGGGGGGTTCTCGACGTCCACGTCCTCGAGGACGTGTTCGGGGACCTCCAGGGTGCCTCCCGGTACGTCCGGGGACCCGTGGACCATGAAGTGGCGGTTGTCGAGCTTCATCACGAGCGGGGCGTCCAGCCGTGCGAGCCCCTCGTCCGCGTACAGCTGTTCGTTGACCTGCTCGTGTAGCTCGCGTTGCATCACCGCACGGTCCCCGTCGTGCGGTGCGACGTACAGTCGCCCGAGGTAGTACCCCCGGGAAAACTCCGCGAACATGCCTCCACATCGGGAAACCTTAAATATAAAGCTTTTCCAACATTTTTATGTGGTAGCGCAATGATACTGTTGGGGAAAGTGGAAAGCGGCGACACCGGGGTGGTGGCCGGAGACAATGACCCGTCACCACCGAGCCAGGAACTAGCCAGACCCCGACAGCAATTCTCGCGGACCTTTGAACGCTATTAGACGATTTGGTCGAGTTTCGGGTGAGTCGTTTTCCCCGTTAAACGGAACGAACGAATCTCCGCTTTTATGAGGACCCGACCGGAACGAGGTGGTGATGAAGGCGCGCGCCGTCACGACCGCCCTGCTCGTCGTGGTCGCAACGTTAGCAGTCGCGGGGCCGGTCGTCACTGCAGGGGACGGGCCGACGGGAGACGTGGCACCGGAAGTAGCCTCGATGGCGCCCGCGAACAACTCGACGATGGGCCAGCAGGTCTCGACGTTCATGCAATCGAGTGCGGGGGCGACCGACGAGTCGGTCGAATCTGGGATGTGGGACGCGGCGTACGAGAACGCCAGCGACGACGCGGAGGCGAACGTGGTCCAGGGACGGATCGACGACGTCAAACAGCGGCTCCAGACCCTCGAACAGCGCAAACAGGAACTGAAAGCGGCAAAGGAGAACGGCACCATCAGCGACGCCGCCTACCGGGCGAAGATGAGCCAGCTGGTCGGCGAGATGACCGCGCTCAACCGCTCGGTCCAGCGGACCGACCAGCAGGCCAGGGAGACCGGCACCGACCGGAGTGCCGTCGACGAACTCCGTAACATGGCGAAAAACGTCGCGGACTCCGAGATGGCCGCCTTCGCCCAGGAAGTCGGCGGCGGCGCGCCCGACGAACTCCCCGGCCAGGCCGGTCAGGGCGAGGGCGGACCGCCCGGCGAGACCGGATCCGACGACTGTCCGCCCGGGAAGCAAAACGAGGACGGCGAGTGTCCGGACGAGGGAAACGGCAGTGACTCCGACGATGGCCCGCCGGACGACAACGGCCCGCCGGACGACAACGGCCCGAGCGACGGTAACGGCGGCTCCCTCCAGTGACGGGGGCGAGCGGCGTTCCGCACCGCTGAACGGCGAGCAGACACCCTTTTCAATTGGCGGAAGCTAGAGAGACCTGATGGATTCCGCGGCTTTGCTGGACCTGCTGGGCAACGAGAACCGCAGGCGCATCCTGCGGTTGCTGGCGCGCAAGCCGTGCTACGTCACCGAGATCAGCGAGTACCTCGGGGTCAGCCCCAAGGCCGTCATCGACCACCTCCGCAAACTGGAAGAGGCCGGCCTGGTCGAGAGCCGCACGGACCAGAACCGCCGGAAGTACTTCCACATCGCCCGGAACGTCCGCCTGGAGGTCCACGTCTCGCCCTACGAGTTCGGCGCCAAGAGCGCCTACGCCGCCAGCCCCAACCTCGACATCAAGACCTGCCGGTACCTCTCGGTCGAGATCTCGGACGCCGACTCCTCGCAGACGACCGAACTCGCCGCGGAACTGGACCGCCTGCAGGAACTGGAGAACGAACTGTCGCTGGCCCAGCGGTGGGCCCAGGGCCGGCTGACGGAGGTGCTGGACCAGCTCTCGGAGTCGCTGGGGACCGACGGCGATGGCCGCCTGTACGCCGAAATCCTGGCGACGGTGGCCGCCGACAGCTACACCCCCCAGGAGGTCAGTTCCCGCGTGGACGCGCCGCCCGCCGTGGTGGAGGAGGCGCTGGACACGCTGGCCGACCAGGGCGTCGTCCGCGAGGACGACGACGGCTGGGTCATCGTGGATTGAGTTTCTCGGTCGGCGATAGTCAGAGAGTTCCAGCGCGCTCTCCGCGGACGGTAGCGTGGACAGCAACAGCCAGAAAGCCCCCACGCGCTCGACTCGGGGGCAGCGCGAGAGGCAAGCTCTCGCTGGCCTTCGCTCGGTACCTCGCGAAGAACTCGCCGCGTCCCGCTCGCCCCGCTCGCGGGAACGGCACGGCGGCCGCGCCAGCGCGCGCCACGAGGCCTATATTAGGCTCCCGGCGCGCGCGAGCAACGCGCGCGAGGGCCGCGTGAGACGCGAGCGCCACGTGCGGCGCTCGCGTCGAGCGCACGGTTGGGGAGGCGTGAGGGTGACCCCTAGGTCCAGTGGTCGCTAGCGTTGGCAGGTCAAAGACACCCTGCAACCCACCAAAGAGAGTCCCCGAAACACCCGAGCTAACACCGCAACGACGACCCACGACCATATATGAAAATATGCAAATTTATTCATATAACCCGGCCCCGACACCCACGAGATTACTCGCAAAGAATCCGTCCCAGCGTGAGCGGCCCGTCGAAAGGATGCCTTCAAGTCCCGCGACCGGGAAGGTCGGTGTATGAATCCTGGGGACCGCGTCCGCGTAAGGCGCGCGGACCAGACGTTCGAGGGCGTCCTCCTGCCGTCGTCGACCGACGACCACCTCGTCGTGAAGCGAGAGGGTGGCTACAACGTCGGCGTCGACCGCGAGGACGCCGACGTGGAGGTGCTTGAATCGGCCGTCCACGACCTCGAGACCGGCGGCAGCGAGGACGCGACCGAGGTCGAGTTCGACGACGACCTGCCGACCATCTCGCTCATCTCGACCGGCGGCACCATCGCCTCGACGGTCGACTACCGCACCGGCGCCGTGACCGCGCAGTTCACCGCCGAGGACGTCCTGCGTGCGGTGCCGGACCTCGCTGGCCTGGCCAACTACCGCGGCCGCGTGGTGGCGAACATCCTCAGCGAGAACATGACCGCCGACGTCTGGCAGGACCTGGCCCGGGTGGTCCACGAGGAGATCGAAGCCGGCGCCGACGGCGTCGTGGTCATGCACGGCACCGACACGATGCAGTTCACCGCCTCCGCGCTGACGTTCATGCTCGACACGCCGGTCCCGGTCGTGTTCACCGGCAGTCAGCGGTCGGCGGACCGGCCCTCCTCGGACAACGTGATGAACGCGGTCTGCGCCGTCGAGGCCGCCAAGGCCGACGCCGCCGAGGTGATGATCTGCATGCACGACTCGCCCAGCGACGACGCCTGCGCGCTGCACCGCGGCACCCGCGCCAGGAAGAACCACACCTCCCGCCGGGACGCCTTCGAGACGGTCGGCGCGGAACCGCTGGGCCGGGTCGACTACGACACCGGCGAGGTGGATTTCCGGACGGACTACCGGGAGCGCGGCGAGGCCGACCTCGACCTGGCGGCCGACCTCGAATCGGACGTGGAACTCGTCAAGTTCACGCCGGGTGACGGCCGGGCCGTGCTGGAGGCGGCGGCCGACGCCGAGGGCATCGTCCTCGAGGGGACGGGCCTGGGCCACGTCCCCACCGACTGGGTCCCCCGGATCGAGGAACTGGTCGAGGACGGCACGGCGGTCGTGATGACCAGCCAGTGCCTGTGGGGCCGGGTCTGCGACCGCGTCTACGACACCGGCCGTGACCTGCTGGACGCCGGCGTGATCGAGGGCGAGGACGTGCTCCCCGGCACGGCGAAGGTGAAACTGATGTGGGCGCTGGCCAACGTCGAGGAGGCCTCCCTGGCGGAGACGATGCGGACGCCGCTGGCGGGCGAGATCACCGAGCGGTCGACGCCGTGGCAGTGAGCGGGGGCCGACAGTGACCGACGACGTTCCCGTCCGGATCAGGCGCGCCCGCCGGGACGACCACGAGGCGGTGGCCGCGATCAGCGAGCGTACCTGGCCCGAGCGCGAGGGCGGCGACTACCTCGCGGACGTGTTCCCCGAGTGGGTGGCTGGCGACGGCCCCGACCAGCGGACGTTCGTCGCCTGCGAGGCGCCGGGCGCCTCGGGGAGTCGAACGAAGTCCGACGAGGCTGACGAGGACGTGACCACTGGCGACGTCGTCGGCGTCGTCCAGGCGGTCCGACTGTCGCCGTACGAGGCGTGGTACCAGGGGATGCGCGTCCACCCCGAGTACCGGGGCCGGGGAGTCAGCGCCGCGCTCAACCAGGCCTGCCTCGACTGGTCGCGCGGGTGGGGCGCGACGGTGGGACGGCTGATGGTCTTCTCGTGGAACGTCCAGGGCCTCGGGGCGGCCCGCGCCAACGGCTTCGAACCGGGGACCGCCTTCCGGTGGATGCACCCCGGCCCGGACCCCGACGCGGTTCCGGAAAACCGAGTCGTCGAAGACCCCGACGCCGCCTACGCCTACTGGACCGACAGCGACGCCCGCGAGCACCTCGGCGGCCTCGCGCTGGACTTCGCTGAGACGTGGGCCTGCTCGGAGTTGACCCGCGAGGACCTGGCCCGCGCCGACCGCGTGTTCGCCGTGCAGGGCGACCCCGCCGACGGCGGCGGCACCCGCGGGGCCACCGTCCGGGTCCGCGACTACGAGCGCGACGGCCAACGCCGCGTCGAGTACGGGATGGCCGCCTGGGAGGACGTCGACGCCCTGCGTGACCTGCTCGCGGCCGTCGCCCGGGACGCCGCGGACCTCGGCGCCGACGACGTCCTGGTGCTGATCCCGGAGACCGCCCGCCACGTCTCCGACGCGGCCTACGCCGGCACCGACGTCGCGGGCGAACCCGACTTCGTGCTGGCGGCCGACCTCAACGGGTGACCGTCAGCGAGAGTTCGTACGGGTAGATGCCGGCGTTCCGGTCGTACCGGCCCTGGCCGGGGGTCGACCACCTCGCCCACAGCGACCCCCAGACGGTGTACTCGTCCGCCGTAACCGCGGCCGGGTCCCGGCCGAATTCGTAGGTCCTGCGCACGGATTCGCCCGCGTGGACCGTGAGGTCACCCTGGTAGGAGTCGGGCACGGCGACCCCGTCCTCGACGGCCACGTGGTCGGACGACTCGAACCGGTCGTTCCAGAGCTGGATCGACTCGCCCTCCCCGTCGGGGATCGCCCAGAGCACGCCGAACGGGACCAGCCCCGGGACGGTGAGTTCCGCAGACCGGGAGGTGGCGTTGGTGGCCGTCAATTCGGTCGCTGCCGGATCGTCCGGGTCGACGCCGGGATCCGCGACCCGGACCGAGAGGTCGAACGGCTGGCGATCCCAGTGGACGTGGTCGACACGGAAGCCGTAGACGCTCCCGTCGAGGCGAACGTAGGCGCTCCGGTCGACTCGCCGCTCTAGCGCCAGGGGCACCGAGTCCGTCCGCTGGACCCCCCGATGGAAGGGATCCGGTTCGCCGACGGTCATCGCGGTCCGCCGGCGGGTCTCCAGCGTCTCCCGCAGGAGTCGTCGACTCGGGTCGTCGAACGACGATCCGTCGAGCACCGGCCTGCCGTACAGTTGCTCGTCGGTCGCGGGATCGACCGTCAGCGTGTGCGGCGGGAACTGCCGGATCACGGACGAGCGGATCCTGAAGATGCCCTGGCTGTCTCGCAGGTACCCGTACCGGTCGAGGAACGATTCGAGTTCGGCGGGCAGACGGAGCGTCCGGTACTCCAGCCGCGGACTGTGGGTCCCCGACACCGTGAGCGTCTCCACGGCCTCGCGGACACTCGGGTGCTCCTCGACCACCTCGGCGTCCTGCGCGACGACCTCGTCATCGGGAACGCTCCCGGGATCGACCTCCGCACCCGGTTGGACGACGTACTCGGTGAACGTGTGCGAAATCGAGTAGTACTGGCCGTCGTGGACGACGAGGTCGAGACCCTCGATCCCGTCCAGGACAGCGTCCGGCGGGTCGTCGGTCTCGTACCGCCCCTCGGCGATGGCGGTCAGGACGGCGTCTCGCGCGGGTCCGTCCAGGTCGGTGACGGGCGTGGCGTCCGACATCGGGAGCCGGACCCGGTTCGGATCGAGTTCCCATCCCTGGAGACGGTACTCGTACCGGGTCACGTCGAGGTCGACTTCCAGTTGACCGGCGGACTCCTCGGTGGTGGTGGTGGACCGGGCAGTCGTGGCCGGTCGGCCGGTCTCCGCCGGCGTCACGGACTCCCGGCCGTTGCACCCCGCGCAGGCGACGAGGAGGGCGCCGCTACCGGCACGCTGGAGGAATCGTCTGCGATCCGGGGACATGGATTCACCCTCGGAAGTCTCGGTTAAACCTTTTCTGGAGGGCTCGACGGGCTGGAAAGAGCTCTCGACGCGCACCGCCGTCGGCGCCGCGAGGCTATTTTTGTAGAGTATTGGGGTATAAAAATACAAGTAGATAGGAGTCTGACGTAATTGCGCACCATGAGTGACAGGGATTTGAACGGAGAGGGCATCGAGCGGCGGCAGGCGCTCAGAGCGCTGGGTGCCGGTGCGGCAGTAGGCGGCGGGTTGTTCGCGGCTCCGCCCGTCTCCGCCCGGCCAGAGGGAGTGGCCGTCACGCCGGACGACGTCGAACCGCCGAACCCGGACGTCCAGGTCCGCAAGGTCGACCGGTCGGTGAAGTCGGTGTCGTCGTACTACCCGCTGTTGACGCTCTCACAGGACACCGTCGTCTCGTTCATCGACGACAACGACCGCTCCCGCAAGGAGAAACGCGAGGCCCGGACGGCGGTGGCCGACCTTCGGAGCAAGTTCCCCGTCCGCCGCGAGCGCGAGGGCAACGTGACCTGGTACAAACTCGTCGACGAGGGCCAGTCGCCCACCGACGCCGACAACGAGAAGTTCCGGACGGCCGGCCGGGCGTTCGCTAACGGCGTCAGCGGCCGCCGTGAGGCGTCGACGCAGTACTACAGGAGCCACCACCGGGAGTTGACCCGGGACGCCTGCGAGGACATGGGCCTGAGTTCGAGCACGACCGACGAGATCGCGCCCTACGCCGACGACCCCGACGACCCCGACGTCGACAT
Organism: Halobacteriales archaeon QS_1_68_20; assembly: GCA_003021085.1. Taxonomy (GTDB): domain Archaea; phylum Halobacteriota; class Halobacteria; order Halobacteriales; family PXRE01; genus PXRE01. The sequence goes on from PXRE01000019.1 coordinate 15,949, forward strand.
CGGCGTGCCGGACGCCATCCCCCACTCCGAAGACATCGAGGAGGGCCTGGAGACGGCGCTCAACAAGATCCTCCACCACTACGGCCAGTACTACGACGCCGACGCGTTCCAGGTGTACCACGACGACGAGCACGACGAGGACTTCGGTGCCCTCGGCGGTGCCACCGACGCCGCCTGGTGGCACATGTACTACGCCGACTACTACTCCGGGTCGACCCAGAACAAGTACCTCGGGATGGCGACCCACTACCCGGCGGACATGGGCGTGCCGCTCCACACCGGCATGGGCTGGGAGCAGGCCAACCTGGAGATCTACTACGACGTCTGGTCGCTGGAGTACGACTGGCGGATCGACCCCACGTACTGGCTCCACAGCGAGTACGAGGACTTCGTCTCGGACAACTGGTCGAGTTTCCGCTCGTCGTTCCTCAGCGACTGCGACGGCTGTTACTACTACTACCCCATCGACGACGTCGAGCAGGCCATCAGGGACCTCGCCAGTTACACCGGCGACTACTCCTACGACGTCTACCACCACATCCTCGAGGAGGGCGACGTCGACCACTCCGAGTGGGACTGGGACACCTGGAGCTACATGTACGACGTCACCGAGAACTGCGTGAACGAAGTGGGACACTACGTCCGCGGGTTCATGCACGACGTCCTCCGGGACTGATCGGTCGGCCCGTCGATCCGCCCGGGACACTCTGGAATCAGGTACCTCCGCCCTCCATCGAGAGTAGCAACCGCGAGAGGACGTCGCCCCGGGTCACGACGCCGACCAGTCGGTCTTGACCCGCTCGTCCGCCACCGCGTCCGCGATGGTCTCCGGCGCGTACTCGCGGCCGACGACGACGGTGACGGCTTCCCGGCGACCCGTCTCCTCGGGCGACGTCGCCCACTCCGGCCCGGCGTCCGCTTCCAGCCCCATCCCGTCGTCCGGTGGAATCGCCGTGGTCGGCAGTTGCCTGGCGACGACTTTCACGCCCGGCAACTCGAAGCTCGATATCCGCCCGACTGCGAGCAGGTGCAGCACGGGCGGGACCAGCGCCACCAGCACGACCAGTCTTCCCGAACGGTCAAGTTCTTCCCCGGTAGGGTGCAGCACGGGCGGGACCAGCGCCACCAGCACGACCCCGGTCGGGAACAGTTCCTCGCCGTCGGTCAGGACGGCGTTGAGCGCCGCGCCCACCGCGAGGATGGCCAGGAAACTCAGCGCCAGGAGGATCGCCTGGTCGACCGCCCGGTCGTCGGGGCCGGCCGTTCGTCCGGTCGCGGGCCGCCCGGCGGGTCCCCCTGCTCCAGGTCAGTTTCCCCCATAGACGGCCTACCGTACGGCTCCACGGAGGATAAAGGTGGACCCCGGAGTGGGCGCTCGAAGCGGCGTCCCCACGGGCGACGGTCTGCCGGCCGGTGACGGACCGTTCGCGGTCACCCGCCGCTGACCGGCGGGAACAGCGCGAGTTCGTCGCCAGCCTCGACGGGGGTGTCCAGCCCCTCGGCGGCGTGGACGCTCTCGCCGTTCCTGAGGACGTTCACGTCCCCGCGGACGGCGCCGTCGTCGAATATCCGGTCGTCGAAGGCCGGGTAGCGCTCGACGAGGGCGTCGAGCGCCTCCCCGACGGTGGCGACGTCTGCCTCGACGTCCACCTCGCGGGTCCCGGCGACCTCCGCGAGGTCCGCGAAGAGCTTCCAGTGCACGTGCGGTGACTCGCCCGGGGACACAAAGAGGGTTCCGCTCCCCGGCGACTCCCGCGTCGGTCAACCGAACGAGAGGGTGATCGTCTCGCTCAGCGGCGTTCGCCAGTTGAAGGAGTAGTTGATGAAACACACGCCGCCCTGGAAGTAGAACGAGGCGGTGTTGTCCCCGCTGACGGCCGCCGTCTCGTTGGTGCGACCGTCACAGGTCGCGCTCCCGGTGTTGCCGTTCCCGCTCCTTTCGGTTTTCATTTCCGAAGGTAAAGATACTTCTTATTGTATTAATAATTTTGTTGAAAGTAAACTATGTAGTAACATACACGTGCCGTCAGTATTCGGCAAGTATACCGGCGGGGAAAACCGGATCAGCGGTGTCGCCTGTATCGGCGTCGAGACGTTCGAAAACCGGGAGTTTCGGCCTCACTGGGTCGAAAGGAGCGGAGCGTCGAATCCAGCGCCGGGCGTCGGTCGACCGGCACCGCGCCGGCGGTCGCGCCCGCAACTAGGTCGATTCGGCACCGTCGGCCCGGAGGGGTGCAGTGGTCCCGGACCCGCCGGCCGCGGCCGCGACCCGGCGCAACGTCTCCGGGCGGGCGACGACGTACACCACGTCGCCCGCCGACAGCGTCCGTGTCCGGTCGGGGAGGGCCTCGACCTGCTGGCCGTCCGGCCGGACCGCGACGACTGTCGCGTCGATCGCACCCACGGTCGTCCCTACCAGGTCGCTGTCCGGCGCCACGGTCACCGCCTCCATCGTCTCGTCGGCGGCCCGCAACAGGCCGGCGAACTCCTGTTCGGCCGACGGGGTCGCCGGCAGGGTGAGCAGTCGGTACCGGGTGTCGTCGTCCAGTTCTGCGGCGTCGGCCTGGTCCAGCGCCAGCGTCGCGACGTCGCCGGCGACCGTCCGTGGCGGCAGCGTCGGCCCCAGTCCGGCCGCCCGGCCGCCGATCGCGAGGTACTCGACGCTCCCGTCGTCGGCCAGTTCGAGGTCCACGTGGGCCACGTCGTAGTCGTCTTTCAGGCGCGCGATCAGTCGGTCGTGGAGTTCCGCGACCGTCAGGCCGCGCGGGAAGATCAGCGTCTTGCCCGCCAGTTCGGCCTTCGTCTCGTCGGTCGCGGGGTCGGAGCCGTCGATGTCCCCGATCTCCTCGGGGAGCGTGACGGTGATGACCCGGCCGACCGTCCGGACCGGTCTGCTCACCTCGCCCTCGACGGCCCGCCGCCCAGAAACCGCGAACAGCGCGGCGGCGAACCGCGTCGAGAAGGTCCCGGACTTCGGGGACGTCGGGCGGGCCGTCGTCGGCGAGTTCCCCGACGAGGCGCTCGCCGGACTCCGGAACGCCCGCGGGGTCCGGTACGTCGAACCGGACCTCGTGGTGACCGCTCACGCCCAGCCCACCTCGGTCGCCACGACTCCCTGGACGCCTACTTCGAGTACTCCGACACCGGGAGTTCGACCGTCCAGACGACGGACACGGTGACCGTGTCGTCGACGGAGTCGTTCAGCGTCGACGTCACGGGGCTGAACAGCCACTCCACCGACGACTTCCGTGCGAAAGTCGTGGGCGACGACCCCGACACGGCCGGCGAACTGTCCTTCCAGACGGAGAGCAGTCCCCTGCAGATCGAGACCGTCGACGTCACCACCGCGGACGCGAACGACCCCCACGCCGAGATTACGGTCGACTGGCGGGTCGCGGACCCCCGACTGCTTCCTGGACCTCGTGGAGGTGACCGTCGAGGAACCGGACGGGACCGACGTCGACAGCGAGACGTGGTTCTCGCCGGACCCCTACGAGGACGCCGACACGGTGGTCTTCGAGATCAAGAAGGGCGGCGGCCAGGACTACCACGTCACGCTGTACGCCCGCGACACCGAGACGAACTCCGTCTCCGAGACCAGGACCGTGACCGTGGCCTGAACGGAACCGTGGCCTCGCACGGCCCACGGCCGACCGCCCGGGGTCGGGCGTTTTAACTGCCGCGCCGTCGCATCCGGGCGTATGTCGGGGGCCAGCAGTCGACGCATCGCCACGGCCAGGGTAGCCGTCTGGCTGACGGTGACCGTGGCCCTGCTGTCGGTGGTGACCGGCGTCGCCAACATCGGCACCCGGGAGTTCACCGGGCCGCTGGCGACCTCGGTCCCCGATTCGATACAGCAGACCGCGGGATTCACCGGCACGCTGACCGGCTTCCTGATGGTCGCGGCCGCCGCCGGGATGCTGGGCCGCCTGCGGGCGGCGTGGTACGCGACGCTGGCGTTGCTCCCGGTGACCGCCGTCCAGGGCCTGTTGCAGGCGTCGGTCCTGTCGCTGTCCCTGGTGGTGCTCTCGCTCCTGGCGCTGCCGTCGGTGTTGCTCGCCCGCCAGCACTTCGACCGCGGGCTCGACCTGACGACCACGCAACTGGCCGCCGCCGCGCTGTTGACCGTCCAGGCGTACGGCACCGCCGGGACCTACGCCCTCCGGGACGAGTACGAGGGCGTCTCCACGTTACTGGACGCCCTGTAGTTCTCGATGGTGACCTCCAGTACCGGCGGCTACGTGGACGTCACGCCGCTGACCCAGCGGGCCCGGCTGTTCGGGCTCTCGGTCGTCGCGTCGTCCCGCCGGACACCGGCGACGGCGAGCGCGACCCAGCGGGCCCGGCTGTTCGGGCTCTCGGTCGTCGTCCTCGGGGCCGCGAGTTTCGCGGTGGCGCTGGGCGCGCTGATCGCACCCGCCATCGAGGCCAGACGGGCGACCGCACTCGGAAGAATGACCGAACGACAGCTCCTGGACGACCACGTCGTCGTCCTGGGGTACGGCGACATGACCGAACCGATCCTGCAAGAACTGGACGGCACCGTCGACTTCGTCGTCGTCACGCCCGACAAGGCGACGGCGGCGGAGCTGTCCGACCGGGGGTAAGACGTCCTCACGGCGGACCCGAGCGACGAGGAGGCGCAGTTACGTGCCGGCGTCGAGGACGCCCGGGCGGTGCTGGCGGCCACCAGCGACGACGCCGCCGACGCGCTGGGGGTGTTGACCGCCAGCCAGCTCAACCCGGACGCCCGCATCGCCGCCGCGACCGACGAGGAGAACGTCAAGAAACTCAAGCGCGCCGGCGCCGACACCGTCATCAGCCCCGCGGTCATCGGCGGGCACCGCCTGGGCCTGTCGGTGACGGGCACCGACGACGTCGAGAACCTGGCAGAGCGCGTGCTGGCCGAAGAAGAGCACTTCCAGCGCTAGAGTCGCGTCGCGGCGTCCAGCCCGATCTGGATCATCCGCTCGACGTTGTTCCTGGCCTTCTCGGGGAATTCGTCGTCCTCGTCGCCGGTTCCCTTCTGGGTCCCCTCCACGAGGTTGCCGTCCACGGTGCAGATGGCGCCCGCCCGGAGGCCCTTCCGGCGGGCCAGCGTGAAGATGGCCGCCGCCTCCATCTCGACGGCCAGCAGGCCGGCGTCCTCCCACGCCCGGACGTACTCGTCGGTCTCGGCGTAGAAGGCGTCGTCGCTGGCGATGGGGCCGACGTGGACCTCCTCGTCGCGGGCCTTCGCGGCCTCGACGAGGGCCGACAGCGCCCCGTAGTCGGGGACCGCCGGGAACTCGGCGTCCTCGTAGCGCTTGCTGGTGCCCTCGTTTTTCGCCGCACCGGCGGCGACGACCATGTCGCCGATCTCGATGCCGCGCTGGAGCGCTCCCGTGGTTCCCACGCGGAGGAAGGTGTCGACGCCGACGTTGGCGAGTTCCTCGACGGCGATGGCAGCCGAGGGACAGCCGATGCCGGTCGAGCAAAGCGTCACCGGACGGTCGTCGTACACCGCGTTGACGACCTTGTACTCGCGGTTCTCCGCGACCACCTCGTGTTCCTCGCAGTGGCTGGCGATGCGGTCGACGCGGCCGGGATCGCCCGGCAGCAGCGCGACGTCGTACAGGTCGTCAGTCTCGACGAGCAGGTGGGGTTCTGTCATGGGTCTGGGTTCTCCCGGTCGGGGTAAAACGGCACCGGTCCCGCGTTCAGGTGGGTTCGTTGACGGTGTCCTGCGCGCTCTCCGTCGACGGAATCTTGGTCGGCAACAGCCAGAAAGCCCCCGCGCGGTCGACTCGGGGGGCTCGCTGCGCTCCGCAGTCGCTTCGCTCCTTCCGGTGCTTACCGCGCGAGGCGGTCCTGCTCGCTTCGCTGCGCGGGCTGCGCCTGGCGAGAGCGTCGCTCTCGCTGGCCTTCGCTCGGTACCTCGCGAAGAACTCGCCGCGTCCCGCTCCAGGCTAGGCTCTGGACGCGCGCGAGCAACGGGGGCCCGCCGAGCCAGCGCCGCGAGGTCGGAACTACTCCGCCTGGAGCTGTCCGCCGGGTTCGGCGGTGACGTCCGGGGCGCTCCAGTCCCGGAGCCAGTCGCGCGCCTGCGCCGGGTCCTCGAAGTACGCGCGGTCGATGTCGTCGCCCTCCGCCATGGACATCACCCGCTCGAAGGACATCCCGGCGATGACGCTCTCGGGCATCACGAACGCGATGGCCGAGAGCCCCGCCGACTCCGCCCGCGGCGACCAGTCCTCGATAGACCAGACCTGGTCTTCCTGGGCAATGGGACCCATCTCCCTGCTGTCGGCCAGCAATATCTCCGACCCCGTGGCCTCGACGGCGTCGATGATGGCGTTCATGTACGCCCGGAACTCCTCGCCCTCGGCGTAGTCGTGGATCCGTCCGACGACGGTCTCCAGCGATTCGTCGTATTCCACCGCCCCGTACGTCCGGTCGAAGTACGTCACGAACGAAAATGGGAAAACATCGACTTATGTACTTGGGCCGGCAGGGCCGGGGCAGGGACGCTACCCGTAATCGATGGACGTGGCGGAGATAATATTCCGGCGTCGACGGTTCCCTCAAGTAACCAGAATACAATATAAACGAACTCGGACGAAATGCCAGGGAGAGTTCGTGCGTGGCGTTTTTTCACCGGAACAGAGCCCGGACCATTCCCACGGGACGGGCCCCGGCCACGGAGTCGTCGTCGCCCACGATGCCGGGTTTGTTTAAGGGACTCGGTACCTAGGGGAGGCCATGGCTGAACCCCACGTCGATTTCCACCCGACAGTCGAGGAGACCGCCGAGCGGATCGCAGCGATGGACGTCCGCGGGGCCGCCGCCATCGCCGACGAGGCGGCACTGGCGCTTCGAAAGCAGGCGGAGGCCAGCGACGCGACCGACCCCGGGACGTTCCGCGCGGAACTCCGGGGGGCGGCCCGCCGCCTCCGCGATACCCGCCCGACGGCGGTGAGCCTCCCGAACGCGCTCCGGTACGTCTTCCGCGGAATGGGGGGCGAGACGGTCGAACAACTCCGGGAGAGCGCCATCGCCAGCGTCGAGGAGTTCCGCGCCGAACTCGACCAGGCCCAGGCGAAACTCGGCCGGATCGGCGCCAACCGCCTCCGGGACGGCGACACGGTGATGTTCCACTGCCACTCGACGGACGCCCTCTCCTGCGTCGACGCCGCGCTGGACCAGGGCAAGGAGATCGAGGCCATCGTCAAGGAGACCCGCCCCCGCAAGCAGGGCCACATCACCGCCCGCCAGCTCCGGGAGTGGGGCGTGCCAGTCACCCTGATCGTCGACAGCGGTGCCCGCCGGTACCTCGACGACGCCGACCACGTGCTGGTGGGGGCGGACTCCATCGCCGCCGACGGCAGCGTCATCAACAAGGTCGGCACCTCAGGGCTGGCGGTCAACGCCCGCGAGCGCGGCGTCCCGATCATGGTGGCCGCCCAGACGATCAAGCTCCACCCGGACACGATGACCGGCCACACCGTCGAGATCGAGATGCGCGACCGCCGGGAGGTCCTGCCAGACGACGAGCGCGAGGAAATCTCCGCGCTGGACGACGACGGCCTGACCGTCGAGAACCCGGCCTTCGACGTGACGCCACCGCGGTACATAGACGCCATCGTCACCGAGCGTGGCCAGTATCCGCCGGAATCCGTCGTCGTGCTCATCCGGGAACTGTTCGGCGAACACACCGGGACCGAACCCTGGGAAGAAGCCTGACGGTCGAACCGACGGCGGTGAACTCCCGGCCGCGGAGGAGTAAAGCTGTCAGCACGCCGAACGGCTCTGCTCCGTACGACCAAACGTTTTTTAGGACGCGGCTTTCGTTGAGATTCATGATGGCCGGGGCCGCGGTCCTTCCTGCAGGAACGGAGTTGCCACCGCTCGCGTACCTCGTCGGACTGGCGATGGGGACACTGATCGTCGGCGTGTTGCTGCTGTTGATGCGACCGCCGGTGCGGGGGTGGGACGTGCTGGCCCTGGGATCGTGGATGGCCGTCGGTTCGGCGTTGCACGCGCTCCACGAGATCGGGGCGTTCCCCGAGTGGTTAGCACCGCTGTTCGGGGCGCCGGCGGTGTACTTCACGACCGCGACGGTCGCCGGGGCCGTGTGGTTGTTCGCCACGGTCGGGGCCGCCGCCGGCATCTTCGGGTCGATTCCGAGGCTGGTCGGCGTCCTCGGGGCGAACGTAGCCATCGTCTTCGTCGCCTTCATCGCCTGGCAGGGCGTGGAGGGCGGGACGCTCGAACCGGTGTGGCCGGTCGTCGCGCTGGCGGGGTCGATGGTGGTGGCGGCCGTGGCGTTCGTCGGCCTCAGCCTCACCTACACCGAGGCCGTCGCCGTGACGGGCAAGGCGGGGGCGTTCGTCGTGTTCGGGCACACGCTGGACGGACTCACGACCGCCGTCGGCATCGACGTGCTCGGCGTCGAGGAGCGGTCCCCGCTCCCGGAGGCGATCATGGAGTTCTCGGGGGACCTCCCGACCGCGGCGTACATCGGGTCGGGGTGGCTGTTCGTCCTCGTCAAGGCGGCGATGGCGCTGCTCGTCGTCTCCCTGCTGGCCGACTACGTGCGCGAGTCCGAATCCCGGGGCAACCTCGCGCTGGCGGGCGTCGCCGCCGTCGGCTTCGGCCCCGGGTTCTACAACATGCTACTGTTCCTGGTCACCGCCGGCCCCTGAGGCCCGGCGGCACCGCCGGCAACCCGGACGGACTCGCCGTCCCGACCGGCCGGGAGCGACCGCCGGTCCGGGCGTTTTATCCTCGTCGGCACCGAACGGGGGGGTTACGTAGATGGTCACTGTCTGCTGTGCGGGCCACGTCAACTGGGACGTCACGCTCCGTGTCGACCGGTTGCCGGCCGCCGATGGGGAAGCGCGCATCCGCGACCAGCACAGTTCGGGGGGCGGGAGCGCCGCCAACGTCGCCGCCGCGCTGGCGGGCCTGGACCTGGACGCCGGCATCGTCGGCGCCGTCGGGGACGACCAGAACGGCCTGCTGGCTCGGCGCGAACTGGAGAACGCGGGGGTGAACGCCACCCACCTCGCGGCCGCCGACGTTGCCCCGACGACCGTGAAGTACCTGCTGGTCGCCGAGGAGGGGGAAGTCGCGGTCCTGGGCAACGACGGCGCCAACGAGGCCCTCGGCCCCGGGGACGTAGACCCCGCGTACGTCCGCGGTGCCGACCACGTCCACCTCACGAGCCAGCGGCCCGAGACGGCCGCCCGCATCGCTGAGGTCGCCCGCGAGGCGGGCGTCCCGGTCAGTTTCGACCCCGGCCGCCGGTTGCCGGACCGGGACTTCACCGAGACCCTCCGGCGGGCCGACGTCGTCTTCGTCAACGACCAGGAGGCCGAGACGTTGCTGGAAGCCGAACACGACGCCCTCGTCGACGACCGCGTCATCGTCGTCAAGCACGGCGAGCGCGGCGCGGAGGTCCACGCCCCCGACGGTGGGTACGCCCACCCCGGGTTCGAGGTGGACCCCGTCGACACGACGGGCGCCGGCGACGCCTTCGCCGCGGGGTTCGTCGCCACCGTGCTGGACGGCGGCGACTACGAGCGGGCGCTGGAGTTCGCCAACGCCTGCGGTGCCCTGGCCGCCCGGGAGGAGGGCGCCCGGACCGCGCCCTCGCGGGACGACGTGGAGTCGTTCCTGTCCGGGCAGTTCCCGGCGTGATGCTACGATTCGGGTGGGAACGGTAGTTCACCGACCATCTCCTTGCGCATCACGTCGCGGGCGAACAGCCGGACCCCATCACTGAGTTCGTCAACGTCCTCGAAGGTTCGGACGGTCGCATCCCACCGGTCGGCGACCGACGCAATCATCGAACTCCGGAGGCCCTTTGCTGGGACGAACAGCACTCGATCCGGCGCTCGCTCTTCGGTCTCCTCCAGGACGGCACCCACCTCGATCCCGACCCCCAGGTTCTTGCCGTCTCGACGCACGACGAACACCACGACGTTGCTCGCCCTGGCGAATTCCAGGCTCTGGGTCCCCGCGTCCATCACGTCAAGCGAGATACCCGCGTCAGTCGCCAGGAACGCGTTGAACCCCTCGGCACGAATGCGGTCCCGAACGTCGTCCAGGAACGCGAACATCTCGTCGTCCGCGACCCCGTGGCCCTTGTACGGCCCCATGACGAACACGCGGAAACGTCGGTACCTGACCGGCGGCAGGGTTTCGAGGAGCCGATGTCGCATCTGTGGTTGCTCCGTGAGGGCGAGATGGCGGCGACGGAACTGGTCGAGACGCTGGACGTACCGAACAACCGGTTGCACTACCACCTCGACGAACTCGTCGACGCCGGACTCGTCCACAATCGCAAGCGAAAGGAGCGGGGCGCTGACGGCCTCCACTCCTACTACGTCGCCACGGCGCTCGGGGAAGCCATCATGTCCCACGGCGTCGGCGAACTCATCGCCGAGGAACGGGAACTGCTGACCCGGTACGCCTGAGCGTCCGCCACGGCTCCGTCGGACCGCCCGGCCCCACGAACCACCGAACTCAGTACGTCGCGTCGAGGTACGCGAACAGGTCCGAGACGAAGTCGGGGTCGTCGGTCCAGAACCCGTAGTAGCGGCCGGGTTCGTGCTCCTCGGCGAGCAGTCCGGCGACGGCCAGTTCGTCGCCGCCGCCGTCGAACAGGACGAACCAGAACCGGCCGATTTCTCCGCCTGCCCGGGCCACCACCTCGACGCCGTCACCGGCCTCGTGGGGCCACGCCTCGTCGACGAAGATCCGGACGTCGACGTCGCGCTCGCGGGCGAACCGGGCGTAGACGGGCGCCTGCGCGGCGAACGCGTCCGCGTTCTGGAACGTGAAGATGGTGTTGTCCAGGAAGTCGAAGAGGCCCGCGAGGTCGACATCCCGCTCCGCCAGCACCCACGGCGGGTGGATCTCCGGCGAGAGGATCGCCTCCAGGAGGTCGGTGCCGAGCGCGCCCAGGAACTCGCCGTCGGCGTCCCGGACGATCTCGCCGACGGTGTGGTCCTCGGTATCGAACTCGAGGTAGCCGGCGTCGTCCAGTTTGGGGAGGGTGACGTGGTAGAGGCGGATCCGGATCTGCTCGCGGTCGGCGGGCGTTCCGACGTCGCCGTCGACCGTCGCCTCCAGTCCCGTCACGATGTCCGCCAGCCGGTCCAGCGACGTCTCCGATTCCGCCGAGAGGTAGTACAGCGCGTATCGAACGGACCGGTTCGAGAGCAGCTCGAGCATCTCGTCGAGGGACTGACCCTCCTCGGCAGGTTCGGCCTCGTTCAGGTTTTCGAGCTACTCTTCGACGTCTGTTGGTAACTCGCCGCAAGACGAAATAAGTAACTCGACGTTTAGGCCCTGTGACGTACGAATCGAGCGGCGACGGGCGGTCTCGGCGCGCCAGGGGACGGCGACTCCCCAGACCGAATATTGCGTTGGTTCCGAGGATTACAGGTCTTCGGGGTCGAGGTCTTCGCCGAAGTCCGCGGGGTCGACGTCCTCGCCGACCTCGAACTCGTCGGGGTCGCGGCCGGCGACGTCCAGCACCTCGTCGCCGACCACGATGGGGCAGTCCACCCGGAGTGCGATGGCGATGGCGTCGCTGGGTCGGGCGTCGAAGACGAACTTCTGGCGTTCGCCACCGTGGTACAGTTCGGCGTCGATCTTCGCGTAGAAGGTGCCGTTCGAGAGGTCGTCGACGCGGACCTTGTCGAAGGCGCCGCCGAAGTCGGTGACCATCTCGACCAGCAGGTCGTGGGTCAGCGGTCGCTCGAAGGGGACGCCCTCGATGGCGAGTCGCATCGATTGGGCCTGGTCGGGGCTGATGAAGATGGGGAGGAGTTCCTCGCGCGCGCGGAGCACGACCGCCGGGTGGCCGACGCCCTCTTCGCCCACGCCGACGCCGATTCCCTCTACCTCCGCCTCGTGGCTCATGGGCAACCGTTGGCACGCCGGGGACGTAAGGCTACTGCAGGTGGTGGGTTCTGGGCCAGGTGGAGTGGGTTGGTCGGTCTGTTCTGCCTGGAGAGATCTCGCGCTCGCCGCTGACGGTTGCAGGGTCACCACCGCACAGAAAGCCCCCGCGTGCCTCGCTGCGCGCCTCGTCACTCCTTCGTTTCACTCAGTCGTTCCTGCGGTGCTTGCGTCGTCGTGCTTCGTCGACCCCGCGGCCCCTTTCAGTCCCGCCCCGCAAGCCGCACCCACACGCCTCCCCAGCCGACTGCGTTACTCAGTCACGCCCTCCGGGCGTTCCTTGCGTTACTCGTCCACCGGGAGAACGAGTTCTCCCGAGCCTCCGGCTCGCACGGCTCGCCGGAGACACCGGGAGCACAAGCGCTCCCGAGCCCCCGCTCGTTTCACTCGCGGGGACCTCGCGCGGTGGTGGCGCCTGGCGAGAGCGAAGCGAGCAGGACCGTCTCGGCAGAGTAAGCACCGCAATGACGGAGCGAGCGAAGCGAGCGACTGAGTGAAGAGCGCAACGAGGCGCGCGACCGAAGCCCGCCGGGGGCTTTCTACGTGTTGCTGGTTGACGAGGCCATACTATCCGAACGACCACCTCAGCCCAAACCATCCGACACCGTGTAACCGGGCTTTATACGCACACCCGCCCACAGTCAGCGCATGGATCGAGCGGACCTCGCCGCCAGCATCGACCACACGGTGCTCGGCCCGGAAACCGCCGTCGAGGACGTAGAGCGCGTCCTCGACGAGGCCACCGAGTACGGGATGAACGCCTGCATCCCGCCGTGTTACGTCGCGGAGGCCGAGGAATACGCACCCGGGGTTACCCTGGCGACCGTCGTCGGCTTCCCGCACGGCCAGCACGACCCCGCCGTCAAACGCGACGAAGCCGTCCAGGCCTGGGAGGACGGCGCCGACGAACTCGACGTGGTGATCAACGTCGGCCGCCTGCAGGCCGGCGAGGACGACGCGGTCCGGGACGAACTCGCGGAACTGATCGCCGCCGTCCCCGTCCCGGTGAAGGTCATCATCGAGACGGCACTGCTGTCCGACGAGGAGAAACACCGCGCCTGCGAACTGGCGAAGGAGGCCGACGCCGACATGGTCAAGACCTCCACGGGGTTCGCCGACGGCGGCGCGGAAGTCGAGGACGTGGAACTGATGAGCGAGTACCTGCCCGTGAAGGCCTCCGGCGGCATCGGCTCCTGGGCGAAGGCCCGCCGGATGTTCGACGCTGGCGCCGAGCGCATCGGCGCCTCCAGCGGCGTCGAGATCGTGGAGGACTTCCTCGACTCCGAGGCCTGATCAGAGGCGACTGCTGACGTCGGTGCTCCCACACTCGGGACACTGCGTCATCGACCCGAGCGTCGGGTGATCGGCGGCCCCCCAGTCGTTCCCCCGTGGCGCTTCGAACCCGCACTGCAAACACTTGGGTTCCTGCGTGTTCTCGCTGGCCATAGGTACTGGTTTGCCAGCGATTACCATAGGCATTATTTCGCCCAGACGTCAGAACCACGCGACCCTCGACCCCTGGTACCCGAATCGACCTGCCGCCGACGTCAGAACAGCGCCGGACCGAGGGTCAACAGCAGTGCGATGGCGATCGTGGTCGCGGTCAACCACCCGACCATCATCTTGGCGACGTCTCGCATCCACGGGTCGTCCAGTACCTCGGACATGTCCGACCGTTCGACGGCGACCCCCGAGAGCGAACCGCCGAACCTGTTCGGCCGGGTAGCTCGGTTCAGAAGGGGCCACACCCCACTTGCGTCGTCACCCACGGACCGGTCGTCAACCCGTCGTTCTCGACAAGGAACGCCTGGTGGGATTCGTTGCAGTCGATCCGTTCGGCGTCGACCGTGGCGTTCAGGCGGTCGCCGACGGCGTCCAGCGTGACGTCGTATGCCGCGCGGCGGGTGAGCCGCCAGGACGCGTAGCCGCCGGCGTCGATTTTCAGCGACCGCTCGTAGACGACGCGGTCCAGCAGGCCCGACCGGAGGTCAGGTCCACCTCGGCCGCCGAGTCGGTGCGGTTCCCGACGACGACGTGGTGAGTCCCGTGGTCGGCACCACCCAGTTCGAACGCTGCGACCGGGTGCAGGTCGAAATCCTGCTCGGGAAAGTTCGGTTCACGGATCTCTCCGGCTGACAGTTCCCGTTCCGGGAGGTCGGTCCCAACCGTCGCGGCGATTCGGTCGGACCAGACCACCCCCGCAGCGACGCCGAATACCCCCGCACCCGCGAGGACCTGGCGTCTGGAGGGCATACTCGCCAACTCTCCACGTTCTGTCAAGTATCTTCTGGACGGAACGATCGGGGCCGAGCGACTGCGAGAATTCCCGGTGAACGGACGTGACGGCCGGGATTCGAATCCTACTGTACGCATCGCTACTCGTCCGTTCGTCGCAGATGCGAGGGATGGGATTCGAACCGAAATCAGAGGTTCCGGGCGTGCGGCGCGGGACGCCGTTCCGGGCTGCCTCTGATAGGCTTCGAATCGCCATCCGTCGAGTTCACACGGCCCTCACGTTCGTTCGGTCCGGTTCATGCGAGGGATGGGATTCGAACCCATGGACCCCTACAGGAGCGGGTCTTAAGCCCGCCGCCTTTGGCCAGGCTCGGCCACCCTCGCGCACACAGGTGTACCGCCTTTTCGGCCAAGTGGCTTTCGTTTGGCCACCCGTCCCGCATATATGAACATATGTACATATATTCGTACGATCCGCGACCGAACGATTCGTGTCCGACCGCGACCCACCACGACACGGATGGCCGAACCGCTGTACACCCACGACGGCGAGCTCGTGACCGGGACGGTCGTCGACCGGCCGAACCGGTTCGTCCTGCGGGTCCGCTTCGACGACGCCGACGGGAGCGCGAACGACGCCGACCCAGAGCGGGTCTTCCTGGGCGACCCCGGCGAACTGGCGGGCATCGTCGAACCGGGCTCCGAGGTGCTGTGCTCGCCCGTCGACGACGACGAGCGGTCGACCGACTACGACGCGGTGGCCGCCGACGTCGGCGGTACGTACGTCAGTCTCCGGGCCGCGCTGGCGAACGACCTCTTCGCGCGGGCGCTGGAACGGGACCTGGTCGACGTGCCCCCGCATTCGAGCGTCGTCCGCGAACCGGACCTACCGGACCACGGCCGGACGGACGTCCGACTCGACGACGAGGACGGCCGGCCCCGCGCCTACGTCGAGGTGAAGTCCTGCACCTACGTCGAGGACGGCCGCGCGCGGTTCCCCGACCGGCCGACCGAGCGGGGGCGGCGACACCTGCGGAGTCTCCGGGACCTCGTGGAGACGGGCGTCGACTGCCAGGTGGCGTTCGTCGTCCAGCGACCGGACGCCGACGCGTTCGCACCGTACCGCGAGGTGGACCCCGAGTTCGCGGGCCTGCTCGCGGACGTCGCCGGCGCCGGCGTCGACGTCCGGGCGCTGTCCACCGCCTTCGACCCGCCGCACTACTCCCTCCACGACCCAGACCTGCCGGTCGACCTCGAAAGCCGACGTTAGCGTCGTTCAGCCGACCGTATCACCGTCGATGCCCGTCCGGTACCGGGGTTACGAACGCGAAACGGCTAATTACGACTCCGGGGATAAATGTAATTATTTCTGCCGGGAATAATGCGTCTATTCTTACCCCGCGGGCGTCCGACGGTGAGACCGACCGCGAGAGCTCCGAATCCCGCGGAGACCGACCGCGAGAGCTCCGAATCCCGCGGAGACCACCGAACGATGACGACAGACGACCCCGACCCCGCCGCAGTCCGCACCGAGAGTTACGGGGTGGAACTCGCCTACGTCGTCCTCGCGGTGAACGTACTGTTGATCTTCGTCCAGGGGATTCGCTGGTGGAACCTGGTGATGGTCGCCATCGCTGTCCGCTACGGGACCACCATGACCGTCGCCAGGTACCGGGTCGCGGCGGAGTCGGGGGAATGACGGACCGTCCCTCGACCCCCGGACGACAGCCGTGAAGCGACGGCGACCCCGCTCAGATGGCGTCCACGGCGTCGAGCAACTGGTCGTTCTCGTCCGGCCGGCGGACGGCAGACACCTGGACGTGGCTGTCCAGTCCCCGGAACGTCGTCACGTCGCGGACGGCCACGCCCCTGTGGTATAACTGCTGGACGACGTCCTCGACCGGGCGGTCCCCGACGTCGACCAGGAGGAACGGTCCGTCCGAGGGGACGACATCGAAGTGCCGCGACAGCCCCTCGACGAGTCGTGGCTGCTCGGTCCGGATCCGCTCGCGGGTCCGCTCGACGAACTCCGACTGGCCCATGCAGAACTCCCCGACGTGGGCTGCCGGCGTCGAGAGGTTCCAGGTCCGGCGGGCGGTCTCGACGTCGTCCCCGAGGTCGCCGGTGGCGACGGCGAAGCCCATCCGCAACCCGGGCAGTCCGAACAGGTTCGACAGCGAGCGCGCGACGACGACGCCCGGGAGACCGGCCATCGTCGGCCGGTCCAAGAACCCGACGAGGGACTCGTCGACCAGCAGAATCGTCCCGGCGTCGCGGCACCGCTCCGCGAACGCCCTGAGGCGGTCGCTCCGGTAGGCCTCCCCGGTCGCGTTGTTGGGGTTACAGAGGATGGCCATCGCGTACCCGTCGGGGTCGCGGTCCGGCAACTCCTCGTAGGGGACGAACTCTGGCGTCGCCCCCTGCAGGCGGACCTCGCGCTCGTACTCGGTGATGCTGGGGACCGGCACCAGCACGTCGTCGCCGGCCTCGACGGTGGCGTCGAGCGCGAGTCTGACGGCCGCGAGGCCGCCGGCGGTCGGGACGACGTCACGCGGTTCGCAGCCGACGTACTCGCCGGCCGCCACGCGGAACTCGCAGTAGTCGTCCTGGGGGTACGACCGGGCGGAACTCAGGGCGGTCTGGTAGACGCGAGAGACGCCGTCCGGTCGATCGGGGTTCACGGGTTCGCTGAAGTCGAGTACGTGCCGTTCGGTAGCGGGATCGCCCTGTCCTCGACCGACCGAACGTCTTGCCTCGCCGTCCATCGTACCCATACCACTGGTACCATAGGATCAACCACCGTATAATTTTTTCGTGATCATTCAAAATAGGGAAGACTTGCCGGAGTGCCGTCGAGTCGGTGCGAGGCCGTCAACCGTGCGCACCCCCGCCCGACCCGGAGATGGGAACGCTCAAGCCGACCGGGGTACGACCGCCGGCCGTGACCGACGAAGAGACGGCCACGGTCGAACTGCCGGCGTCCTGGACCGAGACCCGCTTCGAGCGGGGCACCTTCGGCCCCGACGACCGCCAGGGGGTTCGAGGCGGCGTTCGAGCGGGAAGACGCGTCGCTGTCGGTTCTCCCCGTGCGGTACAGTCGATCCGACGGTCGCGAGCGGATCAGGGCGCTGACCGCGGAGTACCGGGCGACCCGGGACGACCTGGCCAGCGACCGGCACGTCCCGTCGACGACGGCGTTCGCCACCCGGGCGACGTTCTCCCCCTACGAACGCGAACACGAGACGGTCGTCTGCGTGGCCGCCGACGCCGGGGACGCGCTGGCGGCCGCCGCCTGGCTCGCGGCCGAGAGCGAGGACGCACGGGACCTCGGCAGAAACGTCCGCCTGCACGCCGGCACGCGACCGGCCTCGGCGTCCGACCCGGTGCTGGCCGACGACGACGTACTGGCCGCGCTGTTCACCGAGGACGCCGAGCGGTGCCTGTTCACCGGGTCCGAGACGCGGAGCCACCGGATCGAGGTTCCCTACCGGTACGCCCCGCTCCTGGACGGCGTCGGGGAGACGGCCCGCGGTGTCCCCCGGTTCCCGTCGACCGTCCGCCGACTGGTCGGCGTCGTCTCCCACCGCGCCTGGACCGAGCGCGACCTCGACGGCGTGGGGTTCGACGCACCGCTGGAGCGAGTCTCGGCGGGGCAGTACCGACTCGACGAAGCCGCCGCGGACGCGCTGGCCGGCGCCGACGCCGGGAGACTCGCGCTCGCGCGACTCGGCGACGACGTGTAGGACGGCGGGCGCTCCCGGATGGCGCCTGGTAGCGAGCGGGTGCCGGACCGGGACGCGACGATCACGGCGCCGCCGTCACCGTGCTATCGACGTCCGCGTCGGTCGGTGGCACCGCCCGCGCGGACGACCCAGTGCAACGCCCGGTAGACGACGAACGCCCCGGCGACGTAGAAGGCGGTCGTGACCGACGAGGAGACGGTCGTGAGCAGCGTCGCTACCCCCTACAGGCCGGCGAGCAGCAGTGCGGCCGTGCCGGCGGCGCGTGTCGAGGCGGACGAGTCGGCGTCCGGGTGCGCGTCGCTCACGAAGGCCGCGACGGGCGCGGCCCACGCGCGGTACCGCAACAGGTACCCCAGCGCCGCAAGCACCGCCCCGACGCCAAGCGTCCAGACGCTCCACGGCGAGGCCGTCGCGTGGGCGTCCTGTGATCGAACCGACAAAAACGTTACCGTGGGGAGGCGACGCTCAGGCGTAACTCTCGGGAACGACCTCCCGGGGGTCCGGCGTCTCCCGGAGGCCCCGGATGACCTCTAGCGCACGGGCGACGTCCTCCTGGGTGATCACTCCGACCAGACCGCCGTCGCGTCCAGTGACGAGCAACGGAACGTCGCGGCCGCCGAACGCGACCAGCGCCTCGAAGGCGTCGTCGGCCGGTGAAACTGTGGTCGGGTTCTCGTCCATCACGTCGGCCACGGTCCGGGTCTCGCGTTCGTCCGCCGGGACGTTCCTGACGTCCGCAAGCGTGACGATGCTGACGACGCCACCCCCCTCGTCGACTACCGGGTAGACGGTGCGGCGCTTCTGGAGGATCATCTCGATCAATCCCTGGACGGAGGTGTCGCTCCCGACGGCAGTGACGTCGGCGTTCATCAGGTCCGCGGCCGTGACCCCCCGAGCAGGTCCCGCAAGACGGTCGCCCGCGACTCCGCCGACGCCGCGACGTAGACGAACAGCGCGATCAGGACCAACAGCGGGTTGCCGAAGACGCCGAGAAAGCCCATCAGGATGGCGAAGCCCTTGCCGACCGTCGCCGCGGTCTGGGTCGCCCGGGCGTAGGGCTGGTCGCGGGCCAACAGCGCCCGCAGGATGCGTCCGCCGTCCATGGGGAACGCCGGGAGCATGTTGAACACCGCGAGGACGACGTTGACCACCGCCAGGTACCCGAAGACGAACACGGTGACGAGGCCGGCGGGTACGGCGAGGAGTCCGAGGTAGAACGCCCCGCCCAGCACGACGCTCGTGACCGGGCCGGCGATAGCCACCCAGAACTCGACGTTCCAGTCCTCCGGGGGTTCTCCATGTGGACCATGCCGCCGAAGATCCACAACGTGATGGAGGAGATGGTGATGCCGTACCGCCGGGCCATCCAGGCGTGACCGAGTTCGTGGCCGAGGACGGACGCGAACAGGCCGACCGCACCCGCCGCGCCGATCAGAAGCGGCGTATCTCCCGACATCAGGGCGTCGACGTCCGGCCGGTGCGGCGAGATCCCAGCAATCACGTCGGCGTAGAGGCCGATCTGCTCGCCGCTGGCGATGAGCCACGCGATCACCGGGAGAAACAGCAGGACGGGGACGTTCAACCGGATGGGGATGCCCGTGATCCGTCCCACGTCGAGGTTCCACATACCCCGCCCGTCGACCCCCGCTCCTAAAGGGTTTGGTCCCCACCGGCAGTCCGACAACGCCGCCTACCGGATCACGTTGCCGTCGAGGTCCCGCGGGAAGTAGGTCAACTGGTCGGTACCGTCTTCGGTGATCGCCACCGTGTCCGAGTGTCGGTAGCCAGCGTCCCCGGTGTAGATGCCGGGTTCGATGGTGTAGACGTGGCCGGGCTTCATGACGGCGTCGTCGTCGTCCATCTCCGTGGCCTCCCGCGCAGTGTGGTCGGTCCAGCCCCCGTCGATGTACGGCGGTTCGTGGGCACCGAGGCCGATGTTGTGGCCGACGTGGTGCTGGGCGAAATCCGCGATGCCCTGCTCCTCGAAGTACTCCCGGACCTGGTCGTCGACGTAGCTGATCTCGACGTCCGGCCCCAGCGCCTCGATGGCGATTGTCTGGGCCTCCAGCATCAACTCGAAGTAGTGGACCTGCTCGTCGGACGGTTCGCCCACGACCATCGTCCGTTCCAGTTCCGAGCGGTACCCGTCGACGTTGGCCGTCGCCCCGCTGACGAGGACGTCGCCCTCCTCGAGCCGACGGTTGGCGGTGTGCCCGTGCGGCAAGGCCGTCTGGGGACCGCTGATGAACCCCGCGCCGACGGGGCCCTCGCCGCGGGTCCGGGCGACGTACCGGTCGCCCAGCGCGTCCAGCATCGCGCGTGACGCCTCCATCGACGCGCGCTGGCTCACCGTCACCGGGTGGGCGCCCACCTCGGCGTAGTCGGCCAGGTACCGGTGGGCGAGGTTGGCCCACTTCGCGGACTCGCGGATCAACTCCACCTCCGTCTCGGACTTCTCCCAGCGCATCCGCGCGACCCAGCCCTGGGACTTGACGTCGACGAACTCCGAGAGTTTCGGCCCCTCGTAGCCCATCACGCCCGGCGCGCCGTCGGCGTCCGCCAGCACCGACTCGGCGCCCAGGCCGTCGAGCATCCCCGCCACCGTCTCGATGGACCGGCCTTGCGGGTAGTCGAAGTAGTGGTGGACCGCGTCGATCCGGGGGTTGGGTTCGACGCGCTCGACTTCCAGCCGCGGGACCGTGATCGCGGCGCGCTCGGGCGTCAGCGCCAGCGCGACGGGGCGCTCGGTCTGGACGTGGTCGAAGCCGGTCAGGTACTCGATGCTCGTCGCGCCGAACCACACCGCGGCGTCGGCGTCGCTGGCGGCGAGTCGGTCCCGTACCGTGGCGAGGCGCGACTCGAACTCGGCGTCGGGAACGCGGGTAACCATGCATCGAACCAGGAGGTTCGGGGAGAAAAGCGTTCAGGAGGCGGTAACGGGCGGGCGGTTAGAGGTCGCGCTGGGCGATTTCGCGTTCGATGGACTGCTCGATGGCCTCGTAGGAGTTCTCCCAGACCGGTTGGCCGCCCACGGCGATGCCCAGCGGTTCCTCGAACTCGTACTCTTCGGCCTCTTCGATGTCGGAGTCGATGACGTAGCTCCGGCGGCGCTCCTTCCCGGCTTTGACGACCTCGTCGGGGTCGGAGTCGACCATGCTCGCGGCGATCTCGACGTCGCGGATGGAGTAGTCCGGGAAGTGATTTTCGAACAGACGGTCGTGGAACTCGCCCTGCGCAAGGATTCCTTGTTGTACCCGGACCTCCATCATCGCGCAGGGGAGAAACATCGACCATTTATTCTCTGGCTTCGGGAAGTGTTTGAGGATAATAGTAATGACTGGTTCTTCCCCAGTGTCGATATTCGAGGTATAGTACTCTCTAAGTCGATTGTACGTACGAGTCCAGAAGTTTTTTGACTCTTTTTGAGCGTAATCACAAAAGACCTCGACGTCTATTGGACCACTTCCAGTTCGGAGGACCAATGCTCCAGAATACGGATCCTTTGGACGCTCACGGAAGGTTTGAGTTTGGTACCCGGCTTCTGTTTGCGTTGGCGTCAACGTCGGAGAATCTGAGTTCGGTTTTTCGGTTGGTTGATTTTTCCAGACCGTTTCGACACATCCCGTTATTGAGCCTATACCAACAACCGCAGATGTTCCTATGAAGGCTCTTCGAGTAGACGGGACCAATTTTTTATTATTATCCAC
>PXRE01000019.1:37825-39516 GCA_003021085.1 Halobacteriales archaeon QS_1_68_20
GTCTTCCCGTTCGGGAAAGTGTACTACCGTGGCGAGGCGCGACTCGAACTCGGCGTCGGGAACGCGGGTAACCATGCCTCCAACGAGGGCGTTCGGGGAGAAAAGCGTTCAGGAGTCGGACCCCGGCGTCCTGTTAGAGGTCCCGCTGGGCGATTTCGCGTTCGATGGACTGCTCGATGGCCTCGTAGGAGTTCTCCCAGACCGGTTGGCCGCCGACGACGATTCGTAACGGGCCCTCGAGGTCGTAGTCCTTGCCCCGTTCGAGGTCCCAGTTGATGACGTAATTCCACTTCCGTTCTTTGCCGGCCTTGACGACCTCGTCCGGGTCGGCATCGACCATGCTCGCCGCGATCTCGACGTCGCGGATGGAGTAGTCCGGGAAGTGGTTCTTGAACAGACGGTCGTGAAATTCCCCCTGTGCGAGGATTCCCTGTTGTGCACGGACCTCTAGCATGGCACATGGAAGGAACATCGACCATTTATTCTCAGGCTTTGGAAAGTGCCGGAGGATAATCGATATATACGGCCCATCGCCAGTTTCTATGTCAGATGTAAGATAATCCTTTAATCTATTTCGAATATGATTCCAAAACCATTCACATTCCTGAAGAGCATAATCAGAAAATACCTCTACATCGATTGGTCCTCCACCCTCACTAAATACTAATGGTCCTTTGTGTTCATCGGGAGGTGTTCGGAAAGTCTGAGTCTGGTAATCAGGTTCTGTTGGGGTAGACGTGTTTGTTCGTGAGGGTCTTGGAGACTCTTTTTCTGTTTCTTTATTTGACTGAATGATATTTAGACAGCCGGCAAGAACTATACCACTTCCTGCAACTACTGACCCCAAGTAGTGCCGACGTGAGCTATTCATTTTACTTCTGTGCCATCCGCTATTTTATCCCACCATATAACAATTTTGGTACAAATTTACGATCTATTGTATGGGATCCGTCGGATTGTTAAAACAAGCCCCCCTATATTTTGGGGAATTTTTGTTACTACAACTGAATGTTTTAATCTCTAGAGTACCAGGGGCATAAGTGTCGTCCTTGGGTTTCGATAGCGAGTACTCAATTTCAGTTATATTAACTCTTCGCTCCCATCTATAGATGACAGTGCGCTCCGCATACTGCCACACCTCGTACGGCACGTTCGTCGTGAACGTCCGCTCGTAGCGGTGGTAGTACACCATCTTCCACCCGGTTGCCGTACTCCCGTCCGGAAACGTGTACTCCACCTTTGTTCGCTCCTTCTTGACGTTCTTCTCGGCCAACTCCCAGCCGGGCGCAGGTTGGCCCCTGGCGGTCATAGTATAGGTTTCCTCTTCGACTCGCTTCTCGGTCTTCACGTGCTGCCAATTCTTACTCTCGACTATTTTCGACGGAGCATTTCCTGATCTGAATTCAACAGTTTCGTCTGTATAGTTCCATTTCACCTCATGAACACCGACAATTTTCCATCCATCCCCGCGAGGTTCACGTTCCGCCTTCGTCCTCACATACTTCTTATCAGGTTTTTCGTACCGATACACCTCGTAGGTCCCTTCGGTCGCTTCCACTTCCACCG
This sequence comes from Halobacteriales archaeon QS_1_68_20, assembly GCA_003021085.1. Lineage (GTDB taxonomy): Archaea > Halobacteriota > Halobacteria > Halobacteriales > PXRE01 > PXRE01. The sequence continues at coordinate 39,392 of PXRE01000019.1, forward strand.
ACGCGTATCGCCCGTCGGCAGTCTCCACCGCCACGGTGTAGGTCCCGTTCCGCTCGAAGCGGTGGGTCACCTCCGCAGTCCCGGCACCCCCCTCGGCAGGATCGACGCCGAACCGCGCCGTCTCG
>PXRE01000020.1 GCA_003021085.1 Halobacteriales archaeon QS_1_68_20
TCAGCATCTCCAGCGAGTACTCCCACGTCATCGTGCGGGACGTGCAGACGCCCCGTGGCCCGGGCCTCGAAGTCACGACGCCGAACCGTGGGACCTCGCTCACGCTCGGCGTGCGATCGCTCTTGGCGCTCACGGCGGTCGAGGACACCTACGTCTTCTCGACCTGGTTCGAGACGCCGTTCGGCCCGGAGGACACGGCACTGGAGGGGCCGCTCTGACACGTGCTCCTCTCTGGAACGGTCGTCGTCGACGAGACGACGGTTATCGAGGACGGCGCGGTCGTGACGGTGGACGACGAGATCGCCGCCGTCGGCCCGGCGGACGACCTGACCGACCGCTACCCGGACCACGAGCGACGTGCGTTCGACATCGTCAGCCCGGGCTTCGTCCAGACGCACGTCCACTCGGTCCAGAGTCCGGGGCGCGGCCTCGCGGACGACAGGGACCTGTTCGAGTGGCTCGAGGACTACATCCTCCCGATAGAGGCCGGACTGAGTGCCGACGACCTCGAACTCGCCGCCACGCTGAGCTACGTCGAACTGCTCGCACACGGCACGACCTGCTGTGTCGACCACCTGACTGTCAACCACGCCGAGCGAGCCTTCGCGGCCGCCGGCGAGACGGGCATCCGTGGCGTCCTCGGGAAGGCGCTGATGGACCGCAACGCCCCCGACGGCCTCCAGGAGCCGACCGACGCGGGACTCGCCGAGACACGCGAGTTGATAGAGGGACATCACGGGTCGTTCGACGACCGCCTGCGCTACGCCGTGACGCCGCGATTCACGCCGACCTGCTCGGAGGCCTGCCTACGCGGTGCCCGCGAACTCGCCGACGAGTACGACGGCGTGCGAATCCACACCCACGCGGCCGAACACGAGTCGGTCATCGAGGACGTGACCGACGAGCGCGGGATGGGCGACATCGAGTGGCTCCACGAGGTCGGCCTCACCGGCGAGGACGTGGTGCTGGCCCACGTCATCCTGACCAGCGAGCGCGAACGCGAGATCCTCGCGGAAACGGGGACACACGTCACCTACTGCCCGTCCTCGAACATGAAGGTCGGTGCGGGCATCGCGCCCATCGTCGACTACCGCGACCAGGGCATCAACGTCGCGCTGGGCAACGACGGCGCACCGGTGAACAACACGCTCGACCCGGTCGCGGAGATGCGCCAGGCGACGCTCCTCCAGAAGGTCGACCACCGGGACCCCCGCACCCTCCCCGCGGAGACGGTGTTCAAGATGGCGACACGCAACGGCGCGAAAGCGGCCGGCTTCGACCGCGTCGGCGCGCTCCGCGAGGGGTGGAAAGCCGACGTGGTTGGCGTCCGGACCGACACCAGTCGCGGCGTCCCCTTCCACGACCCCTACTCGTATCTCGTCTACGCGGCCAACGGCGAGGACGTCCAGTTCACGATGGTCGACGGCGACGTTCTCGTCGAAGACGGGTCGGTGACGAGCGTCCCCGAAACCGACGTGTACCGCCGTGCCCGCGAGGCCTTCGAGGACCGCACCTGGGGCGCCTGAGGAGCCAGTGGACGGAGTCCGCGCTCACTCCTCGTCCGCGTCGACGACGGCCGGTTCGGTGTCCCACGTCGACGCGACCGGTGCCGTGGCGAAGACACCCACCAGCCGCGCCGGGTCATCGCCGACGTTCCGGACGCTGTGCGGTGTCTCGGCCGGGACGACCGCGAGCGTCCCCGCGTCGGCAGTCGCCCGCTCGTCACCGACGGTGGCCTCGACGGTCCCCGCGAGGACGAACAGGAGTTCGTCGACCCCGTCCGTGTGCCGACCGATCCGCTTGCCGGGGGCGAGTTCGTTGTAGACCACGGTGTAGTCCGCCGATTCGGCGGTCGTCTCGCCGGGGCGGTCGGGGGAGAAGGGGAAGCCGGCGAGCCACTCGGCGTCCGGGTCGGTGTCTTGCGTGACGGCATCGAGGTCGAGGTCCGCGAAGCGAACGAGTTCCATGCCCCTACTGGGAGGGGTTGCCCGATAGTCCTTGCCGGTCACTCGAGGACCACGTCGACGTACTCGCCGGCCTCGACGTCGACGAGGCCGTTGTTCGTGAGGCGGACTTCCGGGATGACTTCGAGCGCGAGGTAGGACAGTTCCAGCACGCCACCGGGGACGGTGCACCCGATGTCGTCGGCCGCGTTGACGACTGCCTCGAACGCGCGGGCGGTCTCCTCGATTGGCGCGTCCGAGAGCATCCCGGCGACGGGGAGCGGGAGCGTCGTGCAGGCGTCGGTCGCGGGGTCGTAGACCGCGAGGCCGCCGTCGACCTCGCGAAGGCGGTTGGCGACCGTCGCCATCGCCTCGTGGGTGACGCCGGCGACGACGCAGTTGTGTGCGTCGTGTGCGATGGTCGTGCCGATCGCGCCGCGGTCGAGGCCGAGATTGTGGACGAACCCACAGCCGATGGTGCCGGGCCCGCCGTGGCGTTCGATGACGGCCATCGGGAGGACGTCGACCTCGCCGTTTGCGGTCAACACACTGTCTTCGCCCGCCGCCGATTCGACGGGCACGGAAGCCGTCGTGCGCTCGGTGCGGAAACTGCCGACGGCCGACTCGACGCACACCTCGACCGGGCCGGGGCCGGCGTGCTCGATGGCCAGGTCGGACGGCGCGACGGGGTCGAAGGTCACCGTGTCGGTCGCGACCGAGGACTCGGTGGGCGGGTCCTCGTCGGCGGTCGGGTCGACGACGCCGTCGACGACGACGTGCTCCACGTCCCACGATTCCAGGTCCGAGAGCAGGACCATGTCGGCGGGTGCGCCGGGTTCGACCCGCCCGAAGGGCAGGTCATAGGCCTCGGCTGTGTTTATCGTCGCCATCTGGACCGCAGTGACGGGGTCGACGCCGAGGGCAATCGCCTTCTCGACGGCCTCATTGACGCCGCCACGGTCGAGGATGTCGACGACACTCCGGTCGTCGGAGCACAGCGAGAGACGGCGACTGTCGACCTCGTCCACGACGTCGACCAGCGCGTCGAGGTTCTTGCTCGTCGAACCCTCCCGCAGGTAGACGCGGAAGCCGGCGTCGGCTTTGGCCCGTGCCTCCTCGCGGGTGACGCTCTCGTGGTCCGTGTCGAGATACCGGGCGAGTTCCTGCAGGGGAGCGCCGGTCACGCCGGGGACGTGCCCGTCGACGGTGAGCCCGCGCTCGCGTGCAGCCCGAATCTTCGCGTGCGTTCGCTCGTCACCATCGAGAACGGCGGGCAGGTCCATCACTTCGCCGAGTGCGATGGCCCGCTCGGCGTCGAGGAGAGCCGCGACGGCGTCGGCGTCCACCGTGGCCCCGGCGTCCTGCAACGGCGACGCGGGGACGGACGACGGGACCGTCATCCGGGCTTTCAGCGGGGTGTCGGCGGCGTCTGCGCTGAAGTTCCGGACGTCCTCGGCACCGGTGACGTTCGCGATCTCGTGGGGGTCGTGGACGACGCTCGTCACGCCGTGGGGGACGACCGCGGCGCCGTACTGTGGAATCGTGACCATCGAGGCCTCGACGTGCGTGTGGGCGTCGATCAGCCCCGGTGTGACGTACGCCGTCTCGATCTCCCGGGCCGCCGGTCGCTCCTCGAACGCGACGATTTCGCCGTCGTCGACGGCTATCGCGCGGTCTTCGAGGCGGCCGGTGTTGACGTCGACCAGCGTCCCCCTGACGAGGAGGTCGACCGGCTCACTCATCGTCGAGACCGGCTTTGACCTTCTCCGGGGTGATGGGCATGTCCGTGATGCGGACGCCGACGGCACGGCGAATCGCGTTGCTCAGCGCCGGTGGGACGCCGTTGGTTGGGATCTCGGCGACCGACTTCGCGCCGAAGGGGCCGGTTGGTTCGTGCGTCTCGACGATGCGGGAGGTTATCGGCGGCTGGTCGGCGGTCGTCGGCATGTCGTAGCCGCGGAAGCTGAGCACCTCCGGCTGTCCGTCCTCGTCGAACGTGATGCCGTCGCCGGTCGCCAGTTCGTAGCTCATGTGGACTGCGCCCTCGATCTGTCCCTCCACGAGGGCGGGGTTGAGCGCGACGCCACAGTCGACGACGTAGACCATGTCGTGAATCTCGAACTCGCCCGTCTCCTCGTCGACGGTCACGTCGAGGAACTGCGCGCCGAAAGGCGGCGGCGACTCCTCCGTGCAGTGGCTCGCCTCGCCCATCACGTGTGCGCGCACCTCGTCGCCGTACATGGACTCGTAACCGATGTCTTCGAGCGAGACCGACTCGCCGGTCTGCTCGGAGACGACCGCCTCGTCGCCGATGGTGAGTGCCGACTCGGGTTCATCGAGCATCCGGGCGGCGAACTCGAACAGCATCTCCCGGGCGTCCTCGGCGGCCTTCTTGACCGCCTGCCCGGTGATGTACGTCGTCGAGGAGGCGTACGCGCCGTGGTCGAACGGCGAGATGTCCGTGTCCGACGGCTGGACGAGCACGTCCGCCGGGGACACGCCGAGCACCTCTGCCGCGATCTGTGCCATCACGGTGTCCGCACCGGGACCGATGTCGACGGCACCGGTCTGGAGGATGAACGAGCCGTCCTCGTTCATCTTGATGTGGGCCGCCCCGAGTTCGTCGCCGGGGACGCCGCTGCCCTGGACCGTGAGCGCCATGCCACAGGCCCGGTGGCGGTGGTCCGCCTCGGGCTGGTCGACGTCGTCCCAGCCGATGGCCGCGCGGCCCTCCGCGATACACTCGTCGAGCCCACACGACCGGATGCGCCGGCCGTAGTCCTTGTCTTTGAGGATGCCCGAGGCCACGTCGAGGTCGCCCTCGGAGATGACGTTCCGCGAGCGGAGTTCGATGGGGTCCATGTCGAGTTCGCGGGCGATTTCGTCCATGTGTCCCTCGATGGCCAGGTGGCCCTGTGGGGCACCGTAGCCGCGAATCGCGCCCGCGATGGGCAGGTTCGTGTGGACGGCAGTGAACTCGAAGCGAATGTTCGGCGTGTGCGTGTAGAGCGGGAGCGGCTTCTTCCCGACGGCGCTGGCGACCGTCATGCCGTGGGGACCGTACGCACCGGAGTTCGTGACCGCTTCCATGTCCAGGGCTTCGAGGTCCCCGTCGTCGGTGACGACACTCCGGAGTCGCACGCGGGCCGGACGGCGGTTCCGGACGGCGTGGAACTGCTCACGCCGCGTCGTCTCGACCATGACCGGCCGGTCGGCGGCCTCCGACAGCGCCAGCGTAATCGGCTCTATCGCCATCCCCTGTTTCGACCCGAACCCGGCACCGATACGTGGTTTCGAGACCCGGATGTCCCGGATGGGGACGTCGAAGAGGTGGGCCAGTTGCCGGCGCGTGTGGTAGGGCACCTGCGTACTGGAGATGAGGTGATAGCGGTTGTCCTCGTCGCGGTGAGCGATGGTGGTGTGGGGTTCGGGGACGCAGTGGGACTGGTACGGCGTCTCCCACTCCGTCTCGA
>PXRE01000021.1 GCA_003021085.1 Halobacteriales archaeon QS_1_68_20
CCAGCTCCAGAACACCCAGCCGCTGGTGGCGATGCCCCACATGGACACCAACGGCAACCAGCAGTACGACTTCGTGAACTCCGGCGGCAGCGAAGACGGTCCCTACACCGACGGCGGCAACGCGGTCGTCGACCTGGGCTACGCAGTGATGGACGGTGGCGGCGGTGGCGGCGGTGGCGGTGGCGGCGGTAACGGTGGCGGCGGTGGAAACTCGTTCGGTGCCCTCTTCGGCGGTGACGGTCCGGACCTGGGGCAGTAGGAGCGGCCCCCGGCCGTCGAGGGAACTGGGCTCCCGTCGGCGGTCTGCTCCCCCACCGTTCACCCCGCACCTCGAACGTCCGGGCCGAACACCCCCCGGACCGAACACGCTCGCCCGGTAGCTCCGTCCGCATCGAGTCCTCGACGGGCGACGACCGCCCATCCTCCGGTGGCTATAAGCGACTCTGGACGCGGCCGCACACGGAAACTGCCCGGAGGGTCACGGTGACCGGAGACATCCTCGTCCTGCACGTCGACGACGAACCGGCGTTCGCGGAGCTACAGCGGACGTACCTGGAGGACGTCTTCGAGACGGCGTTCACCATGGAGACGGTGACGGACCCGGAGGAGGGCCGGTCGTTCGTCGACGAGGAGACGAAGGCCGACGTCGACGAGCGGATCGACGACGAGATCGCCGCGGCCATCGACCGGGCGAAACAGGCCCCCGAGACGCTAGACCCCGACGACCTGCTCCGGTACGCCTACGCCGATCCACCGCCGGAGGTTCGGCGGCGATTGGGAGGTGGTGCGGATGACTGAACGGTTGCGAGTCGTCGGGGCGGTCCGAGACGTTGTGCGGGGAACTGGAGCGGGACGACGGCGTGAGCGTCTTCGGCGAGGACGTCGGCCGCGCGGGCGGCGTGTTCCGGGCGACCCAGGGACTCATGGACGACTTCCCCGACCGGGTGTTCGACTCCCCGGTCGCGCAAGCGGGCATCGTCGGCGCCGGCGTGGGCCTCGCGGCCACGGGACTGACGTCCGTCCCCGGGATACAGTTCCAGCGCTTCCTCTACCAGGGGTTCCACCAGCTCACCCAGCACGTGGCCCGGATGCACAGTCGCACCCGGGGGACCGTCTCCTGCCCGATGACCATCCGGACGCCGTACGGCGGCGGTATCCACGCCCTGGAGTTGCACTCCGAGAGCTTCGAAGGCGGGTTCGCGCACGTCCCGGGCCTGAAGGTCGTGATCCCGGCCTCGCCCGCGGAGACGGCGGGCCTGCTCCGGCGCGCGATTCGCAACCCCGACCTGGTCGTGGTCGTGGAACCGACACGGCTCTACCGGTCGTTCCGCGAGGAGCTGCCCGAGGACCACGAGATTCCGCTGGGCGAGGCCCGCGTCGTCGAGTCCGGCGAGGACGTTACGGTCGTCGCCTGGGGGTCCATGCTCCGGGAGACGCTGGACGCCGTCGGAGACGTGGACGCCAGCGTCGAGGTGGTCGACCCACGGAGCTGTACCCGCTGGACGCTGGCACCATCGCGGGTTCGGTTCGCAAGACCGGCCGGTGCGTCGTCGTCCGCGAGGCGCCCCGCACGGCCGGGATGGGCGCCGAGATCACCGCCCGGATCAACGAGGAGGCGTTTCTCTACCTCGAAGCGCCGGTCGAGCGGGTGACCGGCGCGGACGTGCCGGTCCCGCTGTTCGACCGCGAGGACGCCTACCTGCCGGACGCCGACCGCATCGCCGAGGGCGTCCGCCGGGTGCTGGCTGGGTGATTACCCGGCGGACGGGACACAGCTAAGCCACTGGCGGCCCGAGTGCCGGTCGTGGACGACCTCGATTCCGGCCGCCGCGACGCGGTCGTCGACCACGTCCTCGACGCGGTCCACCCCGACCGGCGCGAAGGCGAAGTCGTCGGGACGGCACCGAGAGACGGCGGCCTGCTCGTCGGCGTAAAGGTCCACCCCAGGGGCTACCTCTCGACGGCGAAGTACGCGCTCGTGACCCTCGACGCCGACGGCCAGGTGGTCGACGCGACGGCGTGTTCGGGGCGGAAGGTACGGCGGGAACTCGAACGAGAAGGGAAGTGAATCAGGTACTGGGCCGCGTCACTCGTGGACCGTCACCGACTCCAGCAGCACGTCCTCGCGGGGCTGGTCCTTCCTGCCCGTCGGGACCGACCCGATTTCCTGCACCACGTCCATGCCGTCGGTCACCCTGCCGAAGACGGCGTGGTTGCCGTCCAGGTGGGGCTGGGCGTCCAGCGTGATGAAGAACTGCGAGCCGTTGGTGTTCGGGCCGGAGTTGGCCATCGAGAGGACGCCCGGGCCGTCGTGGCGCAGGTCGTCGTCGAACTCGTCGTCGAACTGGTAGCCGGGGCCGCCGCGGCCGGTCTCGGTCGGGTCCCCGCCCTGGATCATGAACCCCTCGATGACCCGGTGGAAGAGCACGTCGTCGTACAGCGGGTCGGTGCGGACCTCGCCGGTCTCGGGGTCCTCCCAGGCGCCGGTGCCCGGCGCGGGTTCCGCGTCGGGGTCGTCGTCGCCGGTCGCCAGGCCGACGAAGTTCTCGACGGTGGTCGGTACTTTGTCGGGGTACAGTTCGACGTCGACGTCGCCCTTCGAGGTGTGCAGGGTGGCGGTCAGGTCGCTCATGGTGTACTGGACAGTGGGACGAGGGAAAACGGTGGCGGTAGGGGCTTAAAGCAGTTCCGCCGAATCCGTATCCTCGTTTTTCACACTGATGTCGGTCAAAGATATCTCATCAGGGTCCAGTCGATCCTGCTCGACCTCTCGAACGAGGTCGTCGATCAAATCCGTGCCAGTCGCTTCGAACTTCCCTGATGCGATTGATTCGATGACATCATCGACCATGTCCTCGTGCTGGTCGGATCGGTTACCGAGATTATCTACTCGACGTATTTCGGCAAGGACTTGGTGTTTGAGTTGCGCGGTAGCCTGTTTGCTCACATCTTGCAACGAGGCATGGTTTTCGACGTCGAGGTGGATTCTCGCGTTCTTCAGGGTCGACAGAAGTGCGTAACGCCGTAACATCGACTCGTATTTCGACCGCAGGTGATCGTACTGCTTCCTGATCCGGTTTGCCTCTCGTTTCGCTCGATTCGTTTCAAATCCGGACGATCCAACGGCCTCTTCGATCTTTTCCCTGAATTTAGATTCAATAGAGTCGAGTTCCTTCCTCGTTGTGTCCAGTTCGACCTTCAGCTCCATTGCCATTCGATCAAGTTCCTCAGGAGCCTCTAAATTTCCTCCATCTCTGATTGCTTTCTCGGTTATGTCTGCCGCCGGGAATGGATTCGTTGGCGAGATCGGTCCAATGTCGGGCTCTTCGGCCCCTAATTCAGTTGAATTATTAGTGATTTCCTTCGTGACGTTGTCCGTCTCTTCATGGAGCAACAGTTCCTCTCGTGTTCTCAACAAAGCGTCACCGATGGGTCTATCGTCGGCGAACCGGTACAGTTCGGATTCACCGACGCGGCGCGTCCGTTCGATCACTCCCAGTTCGACCAGTTCGTCGACGTTCCGGCTCACCGTCGAGCGGTCGATTCCAGCCAGTCGAGCGACCTCCGCCCCCGTCAACTCCTCGCCTTCTGCTTCGAGGAACCCCGCGATCATCTTCGTCCGGCCGGGGCTGCCGAACAACCGAACCAGTCCGGCCCGGTCAACGTAGGCTTCCGTATCCGGATCGTCGTCGGGTTCCCGTTCGACTAGCTCCGGGTTTTCGGCGAGTCCCCCGAACAGTTCCCGCCTCACGTCCGACAACGCCTGGACAACCGGATCGTCATTGGCGACCCGATAGAGCACGCCCGATTGCGTCTCTCGCCGCTGCACCAGCCCGACGTCGACGAGTTCGTCGACGTTCCGACTCACCGTGGATCGGTCGACGCCTGCGAGCTTCGCGATCTCTGATGCCGTCAGTTCGGTCCCGCGTTTCCCCAGGAACGCCTCGACGATCCGGGTGCGCCCGGAACTCCCGAACAACTGAACGAGCGGCCCCTCGTCCGCCTGGGAGCCCAGCGATTCGTCCATGTACCCCCTTTCACGTCTCGATGGCTTATAAATGTTGCAGGAAAACAACGGGCGTTGCATTTCAGCAACCCAGTGGATAACGCAAAAGTTGAAATCCGATGTAGAAGTACCCCGGGACGATGCCGGAGCGGACCCGCGGGACGCGAAGATCATCGAGATGGATCTATTCGAGCATCTCGCGTACAAGGGGTTCGTCTGTCCGAACGGGATCGAGATCGCGGTCGTTCTCGCCTACTGGGTGACCGGACACGAACGGGACCTCACCGCGGCAATCATCGAACGGAGCGTCGACGACAACGCACCGCTCCAGCATCCGGGGGGCGACGACGACCGGATCTGCGTCACCAGCGTCGAAGCCGTCGATGAGCACGTCAGGGAAGTCGAGAAGGACCTCTACTAGCTCCCGTCTTCGGCGTACCTTCATTTGGCTGCCGGCCCACTGGCCACCATGGTCGAGCACACCGCCGAGCGCGTCACGCTCGCCCGCTTGCCCTCCGGCGTCGAGGTCACGACCACCGTCCACACCTACGACGGCGGCCGCGGCCCGACGGTGTACGTCCAGGCCGCCCAGCACGGCCGCGAAATCAACGGCACCGAGGTCCTCCGGCGGGTCCACGGCCGCCTGCTCGACGCGGACCTGTCGGGCCGGGTCGTCACCGTTCCGGTCGCGGACCCGCTGACGTTCGACCGCGTCTCCTACACCACGCCCGAGCAACTGGACAGCGTCAACGACAACATGAACCGGGTCTGGCCCGGCGACGAGAGTGGGACCCTCCACGAGCGGATGGCCGCCCGCCTGTGGGCCTACGTCCGCGGTGCCGACGCCGTCGTCGACCTGCACACCGGCAGTCCGGACATGCTCACCCACGTCGTGTTCATGGAGGGCGACGGCGACTCCCGGCGACTGGGGGAGGCGTTCGGCACGGACCTCCTGCTGTCCGAGCAGGCCGGCGACGACGCCGGCGCCGAGTGGGAGCGCCGGGACTTCGGCGGGAAACTCCGCGTCGCGGCCGCCCGCGAAGGCGTCCCCTCGATCACGCCCGAACTCGCGCACAACAAGCAACTCGTCGAGGAAGCCGTCGAGACGGGGGTGACCGGTCTGCTGAACGTGCTCCGGGAGGAGGGCATCCTCGCGGGGGACCCGACGCCGAACGGCGAGACGGTCCTGGCGCGCAACCACCTGGGCCGGGTGACCGCCGACGACTCGGGGCTGTTCCGGGCTGACCCGGACGTCTCGCTTGGTGACGACGTCACCGAGGGTACCCGCCTGGGGACCCTGTACGACCCAACGTCCTACGAGGTGCTCCAGGAGGCGGTCGCCGACAGGAACGGGATTCTCTACTCGCTCCGGAAGGAGGCGACCGCGACCGGCGGCGCGACCCTGGCCCGGGTGGCCGAGCGACGGTGACCGGCACGGCCGGCGTCAACGGGACGTGACGCCGGGACGCGCGTTTCGAGGAGCCGTCCTTCGGCACCCGACGCGCGCGAGGTTCCCGTGAGCCGTGCGAACGGGGGCTCGGGAGAGCTTGCGCTCCCGGTGGCCCGGGGGAGGCCGGGCGGCCGGTCCGCTGGGCCGCCCGGCCGAGCCCCGAGGCTGTGAGGTGTGAGGTTGACCCCTAGGTCAGGTGGTCGCTAGTCTCGATGGTTCGGACAAAGATCCACGTGAGCGACCACTGGACCCCAGGCTGTCAACATCCCCTAGCCGACCGCGTTACACGTACTTCACGCGTTACGGTGTAGTATCGAGACCCGGTAGAACGCCCCCGACGCCGAACAGGACTAGCTCCGGGCGAACGTGTAGATGACGGGCGCGACGACCAGCAGGCCCAGACCGACGAACTTGTAGATCGGATCGCTCCCCATGGTGCTCTCGGGCGTCAGCAGGAACAGCAACCCGAACGCCATCACGGTCAGCGAGAGCGTCTTCGTGGACCCCAGCGGCAGGACCGCCAGCACCGAGAGCGCGAAGAACAGAACCAGCGCGTGCCCGATGTGGTAGTCCACGAGGAAGCTCTCGACGACTTGCAGAACGGCGGGGTCGATCATTCCTGCCTGAACGTGGCCCTGTCTCGGCCTTTAAACTTCCGTAATCGAGCCACGGTCGCCGGACTACGCGACCCCGAGGTAGTCCCCGAACGTCCGGAGTTCCGCCGGGTCGAGGCCGAAGGCCGTCACGTCGTTGTCCGCGACCGTGTTGTCGACCCCCAGGGCCGCGATCTGGTCGCTCCCGAACGGGATCAGCGGCAGGGGCCCGGCGACGGTGCCGCCGACCTTCGCCAGGGCCAGGGGGATGGGGAGAATCGAGACGGACTTGCCCTCCGCCCGGTAGATCAGCCGCGTGATGTCCGCGAGGGTCAGCACCTCCGGGCCACCCAGTTCGTAGACTTCACCGACGTGGGCGTCGTCGTCGAGGGTCTCGGCCACGATCGAATCGAAGTCGTCCAGCCAGATGGGCTGGAAGGGGATCCGGCCCCCGTTCGGCAGACCGGTCACGTACGGCGTCGTGAGCAGTTTGGTGAAGTCGACGATCTCTGCGGCCTCGCCGAAGATGATCGAGGGACGCAGGATCGTCCAGTCGAGGGCCGAATCGCGCACGACGGCCTCCGCATCGCCCTTCGAACGGAGGTAGTGCGTCGGCCCGTCGGGGTCCGCGCCGAGCGCGCTCTGCTGGACGAACCGTTCGACGCCGTGTTCCTCGGCCGCCCGGACGGCGTTCTCGGTGCCCCCCAGGTGGATCCGGAAGTGTTCGTTCTCGCCGCTTTTCGGCTGGAACAGCGGCGACAGCGCCACCAGGTTCACCACCGCGTCCTGCCCTTCGAACGCACCCTCGATGGACTCGTAGTCGGTGACGTCCCCGCGGTACGGTTCGACGCCTTCCGGGACCGTCGTCCCGTCTGCGCTCCGGGACAGCGCGGTCACCTCGTGGCCGCGCTCGGCCAGTTCTCGGCACAGCGCCGTCCCGACGAACCCCGTCCCGCCAGTGACGAGTACGTGCATAAATGAGGCGTCCGGCGGACGGAACATAAAGGTACCAGCGACGGAAAAGCCACAGCCCCAGCTTTCGTGGAAGATCGGCCTGCAACTGACGGCTCGGCCGCCGACCAGGAACGGGCGGCTACACCGTTGTGTGTGAACCACACACTACCGACCCCGGTTTTATTACTCGACGAACCAACTCACGGACGACATGAGCGTCCTCGGCACGGTCAAGGAACTGCTCGAATCGACGAATCCCCAGGAGCGAGGCGGGACCGCGACCGGGTCGTCGAAGGGGGCCTACTGGTGTGACGACTGCGACCGGCGGATCCCAGACGCGGACCACGAGGGGACGACGCCACCGACCTGTCCGGACTGCGGCGAGGAGATGACCTTCGAGCGGTCGGTCGATTCCGCCAGCTGTTCGTGTTGAGACGGGCGTCCGTGCCCTTTTTGTTCCCTCCTCGCTAGGGTGACACGCATGACACACGGGCACGACCACGACGGCGAACCCGACGGCTTCCTGGAGTGGCTCGGCCGGATCTTCGAGGACCTCTACCACGCGATGGTCGAGCATCCGGCCTTCGAGAAGATCGAACAGGAGGCCGAGGACACAGAGGACGTGTTCCTATTCGCCTGCTTCGCGGACGCCTTCGGCATCCCGAGTCCGGTCTCGTACTACACCGTCGAACTGCTGCCGTACCTCGCCGAGGAGTTCGAGCAGTGGGAGCGGCGGATGTGGGACCGCGAGACGCTGCTGGAGCGAAAGGGCCACCAGTACCACTTCCACTAATGGGTACGTTCGTCTTCTTCGGCGGCAAGGGCGGCGTCGGCAAGACGACCATCTCTAGCGCGTACGCGCTCAAGAGCGCGCGGGCGGGCCAGGAGACGTTGATCGTCTCGACGGACCCGGCCCACAGCACGTCGGACGTGTTCGACCAGGACTTCGACGACGAACCGCAGTCGGTCGAGGACGAGCCGCACCTCTGGGCCATGGAGATCGACCCCGAGGACGAGGTCGAAGCGCACATGATGGACGTCAAGCGGCGGATGACCGACCAGGTCAGCCCCGCCATCGTCAACGAGATCGACCGCCAGATCGAACTGGCCCACCAGACCCCGGGGGCCTACGAGGCGGCCTTGTTCGACCGGTTCATCGAGGTGATGCGGACCGCCGACGACTACGACCGCGTGGTGTTCGACACCTCGCCCACGGGCGGGACCCTGCGGCTCCTCTCGTTGCCGGAGTTCCTGGAGGAGTGGCTGGAGCGACTGGTCGACAAGCGCGCCGAGAGCATCGACCTGTTCGAGAAGGCCGCCATCGGCAAGAAGGAGGCCCGTCGCCGCGCCGAGGACGACCCGATCATCCAGCACCTCCGGGAGCGCAAGGAGAAGTTCGAGTTCGCAGGCGAGACGTTGCGCGACGACGCGGCGTTCTACCTCGTGTTGAACCCCGACGAACTGTCGATCCGCGAGACCGACCGGGCCGTCGACGCCATGGCCGAGGAGGGACTGCACGTCGACGGCCTCGTGATCAACAAGGTGACCCCGGCGCCCGACGACGACGAGGAGGGCCGCGGCGCGGCGTACCTGGCGGAGCGCGTGGCGACCGAACGCGAGCGGATCGACGAGGTCCGGAACTCGTTCGACCAGCCGGTGGTCGCCATCATCGAAGCCCGGACCCGGGAGATCAAGGGCGACCTGCTGGAGACGGTCGCGGACGAACTCGAGATCGACGTTCGTCCGGACGCGCCGGAGGCCTGAGCATGTCCGCGAGGCGAGCGGCGGCCCTGGCGTCGTTGCTCGTGCTCGCGGGCTGTCTCGGCGGCAACGAACTCGTTACGGCGACCGGATCGCCCGCGTCGGTCCAGGGCGAAGCCGTCGCCGAGGCCGGCTACGAACGGGCCGGGAGCGCCGAACTGACCGTCGAGCAGACGCTCACGGTGACGCTCCAGGCCGACGTCGAGGGCCGCGAGAGCGTGGACGTGAACGCGACCGTCCCGGTCGAGCGGTACCGCCGGACGACCGCCGACGGCCCCGCCGTCCTGGCCGTCGCCTCCAGTCCGTCGGTCACCGTCATCGAGAACCCGCCGAAATCGCGGGACCCGCTCGGGGAACGCTCGACGGCCGGACTGGTGACGCTCCTGCAGTCGACGTACGAGGATCCGACCGACCTCTCCTCGACGTCCTCGCGGCCGGTCGAGACGCTCGACCGTGAGGCGGAACTGGTAACCTACCGGGGGACCGCGATCCGCGACGGCGAGCGCGTCGACGTCGCGGTGCACGTGCTCACGGTCGAACACGAGGACAACGTCGTGACCGCGGTCGCGATCCATCCTGCCGGCGTCGACGAGCGCGACCGGATCGCGAAACTGCTGGCCGCACTCGACCACTGACGGCGGCGGTTCACCGCCGCCGTCCACCGATAATCGCACCCTACAGCGACGCTCGCACCTACTTCGGGCACCTTACGACGCGTTTACCGCGTTAACTGTACCTTATCCCGAGATGAATCCGGACGATACCGTGAACATTTAAGTACCTTTTCATCCATGGTTGGCACGAGGTGGCATGACATGGTACAAGTGATGTGGATGGCAATCCTGGCGCTGGTAACGTTCTCGGTCGGATACATCGGGTACAGCAGGTACCTCTCCAGGTTCGTCGAACTCGACGACGACCGGGAGACCCCAGCACACAAGTACAACGACGGGCAGGAATACGTACCGTCGAAGAAACCGGTACTGCTCGGACACCACTACTCGTCCATCGCGGGCGGAGCACCGATCGCGGGGCCGATCACTGCAGCGGCGGCGTTCGGATGGCTGCCGGCGCTGGTGTGGATCGCGATCGGTAACCCCATCTTCGGGGCCGTTCACGACTTCATGGCGCTGTCCTCCAGCGTCCGCCACAAGGGCCGGTCCATCGGGTACATCATCGGCGAGTACGTCGGCGAGCGCGGCAAGGACATGCTACTGTGGTTCGCGTACCTGACGATCATCCTCGTGATCGCGGCGTTCGCGTACCTGATCGGCGCCGTGCTGGACGCGTTCCCGTCTGCCGCGACGGCGTCGATCATCTACATCGCGCTGGCCATCCTGTTCGGGGTGTACCTCTACCAGTTCGACCTGCCGTTCCTGCCGGGCGCGGTGGCGTTCGTCGCCATGGTGTTCGGCGGCGTCTGGGTCGGACTGGAGTACCCCCTGGCGCTGTTCGCCACCGAGAGGCTCCCGGCGGACACCATCGTCCTCTTCGGCGAGGGCGGGGAGTACCTCCCGCTGGCCGGGTCGGCCAACCCCAACTTCGCGGGCTGGGTGCTGGCGACGGTCATCTACGCGTTCGCCGCGAGCGTCCTGCCGGTGTGGGTGCTGCTCCAGCCGCGTGACTTCCTCACGTCGAGCCTCCTGTACACCGGCGTCGGCGGGATGATCCTCGGTGCCATCGTGGGTACGGTCCTCGGGTTCACCCCGGTCGACATCAACATCGCCTCGGCCGGCATCGAGGGCGTGGAGGTCTCCTCGCTCACCACCCAGATCCCGGCCTGGAACGGGTTCATCCACGGGAGCCTCGGGCCACTGTTCCCGTTCCTGTTCGTCACCATCGCCTGCGGGACGATCAGCGGGTTCCACTCGCTGGTCTCCTCCGGGACGACCGCGAAGCAACTCAACAAGGAGTCCGACGCCCGCATGATCGGCTACGGCGGGATGCTCGGCGAGGGCCTGCTGGGCATCACCGCGGTCCTGGCCGTCTCGCTGATCGTCGGCGCGGGCGACTCGCTGACGAATGCGCTGATCACGTTCCCCGCCGGCGGGGGCGCGTTGCTGACCGTTTTCGGCATCGGCGTCACCGCGGCGGCGACGTTCATCGGCCTGGTGTTCGTCAGCTTCCTGCTGACCAGCACCGACACCGCGATGCGCCTGGGCCGGTACATGATGGAGGAGATCGTCGGGACGCCGGAGACGTCCGCCGAGCGGACGATCACCAACCGCTACGCGAACGCGGGCGTGCTGTCGGTCGCGGGCTACCTGCTGGTCGCCTCCGGCACCTGGTCGAACATCTGGCCGCTGTTCGGCGGCGCTAACCAGTCGCTGGCCGCGCTGGCACTGCTGGTGGCGACGGTCTGGCTGGCCAACTGGAAGAGCAACAAGCAACTGCTCAGCACCGGCATCCCGCTGGTGTTCATGATCGCCGTCACGGTGGTCGCGCTGCTGTGGATCAGCGTCTACCGCAACCCGACCGACCTCATGGCGGGCAACTACGACGGGACGTTCGCGGCCGTGTCGCTCGTGCTACAGAGCGTGATCGGCCTGGTACTCGTCGGCCTCATCATCGGCCTGTTGCGACTGGGCATCGGCAACATCCGCGAGGCCCGCGGCGGCCTCGACAAGGAGTCGCTCACCGGCGAGGGCAGCGAAGTCGAACCGTCGGACGACTAGGGGAGTAGCCGGCGCAACAGCCCCTTCCGTTCTTCCTCGTCGGCCGACTCCCAGAGCGTGAACGCGCGGCCGACGTCGGCCGACTCGCTCCGGACGACCGTCTCGTCCTCGGGAGCGGCGACGACGAGGTTCACCTCGTAGCGGCCGTAGTAGCCGTACTTCAGCATCGTCCGGTCCTCGAAGCCGTCGACGAACTCCTGGACGTCCGTGGAGATCTCGGGGACCACGAACGCGAACGTGAAGTCCGTCCCGTAGTGCTCCTCGTTCGCGTCGATCCACTCGTCGGCCAGGTCGTGGGCGAACTCGACGTAGCGTTCGAGGTCCGCCACCGTCACCGAGTTCCGTCGGGCGGCGAACAGGTGTTCGACGGCCTCGTGGTGAGCGTACGACAGGGCGGGGTGGAAGAAGTGCTTCTGGGTGTGCATCTCCATGCGGCCGTACATGTCGAACCGCTCGCCCCGGACCGACCGGTCTTTCTCCAGGTCGAAGTTCGTGAACAGGCGGTCGCTCACCCGGTCGAGGTACTCGTCCTCCCAGACCGGGACGTCCTCGGGGAGTTCGGCGGCGTCGGGGCCGGCATCGCCCGGGTCCTCACCGTCGGGCCTGTCCGCCTCGCGCTCGTCCTCTCGTCGTTCCCGACCGTCGTTCCGTTCCTGCCGCTCGTCGTCCTCGTGCGTTTCGTTCATGGCTCGTAGGCGTGAACGTCGTCCACGGCGGGCGCGCCGACGGCCAGCACCTCGACCGTCGCCGACGCGTCCTCGGGGTTGTACGCCAGGTGAGGGCTGTCTGGTTCCGCGACGAAGCACCGGCCGGCCAGCACCTCGTGGACGCCCTCGGGCGTCTCGACGTGCAACTCCCCGGCGAGGACGTAGAACAGTTCCTCCTGCTCGTCGTGGTAGTGGTACGCCAGCGGCAGTTGCTCGCCGGGGTCGGCCTCGTAGCGGTTGACGGCCAGGTTCTCCAGTCCGGCCCGCGCACCGATGGCCCGCTTGACGCAGGGCCGATCCGGCGTCGGATCGAGGTCGTCCGGGTCGATGACCGCGTAACCCATGGGGTGGCATACGAGCGTGTAAACTTAAAACACACCCGTAGGCGACCGCGGCGTCGGCGGTTTCGACGCCCGACGGCCGGCCCCCACGCCGTCCGCGACACGGCTAAGTGATTCGGTACCGAACCACAGACATGGCCATTCCGGGCTACGACCTCGACGACCTCGACGACAACCTCCAGGCCCGCATCGACGAACAGGACGTCGAGGAGTACCTCACGGACGAGGAACTACAGCGCCTCCAGGGTGGCGAGAGCCTGCTGGACCTGCTGGACGAGGACGACCTCGACCGACTGATAGCGGGGAAACCGAGGCCCGAGGAATAGTCGTCCCGGAGGTCACGTGCTCGTTCGTGATCCCGTTCGGGGACGTACCACTTCACGACGACACTCGCGTCGACGACCGTCATCGTCCGTATCGACGGCCCCGCCACTCGCGGATCAGGTCCGCGGAGTTTCGATCCGCGACTTCTCCGGGGTCGATGGCGTCGCTCAACCGCTCGCTGGCGGCGACGGCCCGGGCCACATCACGTCCCTCTAGTTCGTCCAACTCTCGGCGGAGGTGTTCCCGCAACACCTCACTCCAGTTGACTTCGTCGTGTTCCTCCATCCGTTCCCGCAACTCGTCCGGGACGCGGAAGCTGACGGTGGACATCCTGTAATACAAATATTACAGCCGGTCGTGGAAAACGTTCGCCTCACACCTCGGGTTCGATGTAGACCTTCTGGACGTCGGACTCGGCCTCCATGATGGCGTCCTCGATGGCGGAGATGCGGTCGTCGATCTCGGCGGTGTCGAGGTCGGGGTCGAAGGAGACGTCGCCGGTCACCAGCACCGCGTTCGGGCCGAAGTAGACGGTCCGCAAGCCGTCGACGTGGGCGACGCCGTCGAACTCCTCGACGATTGTCCGGAGGTCGCGCTCGGCGGACTCCGGGACGCTCTCGCCGATCAGCAGGCGCTTGTTCTCCCAGGCCAGCGCGAGGGCGAACCCCATCAGCAGGACGCCGATGAGCAGGGCGGAGGCGGCGTCGTAGACGGGGTCGCCGGTCACCTGGGTCAGGTAGATGCCGACCAGCGCCAGCACCAGTCCGGCCAGCGCGACGGTGTCCTCGATCAGCGCGGTGAGGGTGGTGACGTCGCTGGTCTTGCGAAACGCCTCGACGAACCCGCTCCAGTCTCGTTCCCGGATTTCGGCCTTCGTCGCCTTGTACGCCTTGAGGAAGGCGTAGCTCTCGAAAGCGATGCCGCCCAGCAGGACGCCGTAGTTCACCCACACCGCGGGGAACGTCTCCCCCAGGAGCGTCACCTGGCCGTGCAGGAGGTGGACCTCGCCGTGGACGATTGCCTCGTAACCGTTCTTGATGCTCTCCCACCCGGCGATGCCGAACAGCATGACGCTGACCAGGAAGGCGTAGAAGAACTGCGCCTTGCCGTAGCCGAAGGGGTGCTGGCGGTCGCGCTCCCGTCTGCCGTAGAAGATGCCGAACAGGAGGAAGATCTGGTTGCCGGTGTCCGAGACGGAGTGGTACGTCTCCGAGAGCATCGCCGGACTGCCGGTGAGCAGGTAGCCGACGAACTTCAGCACCGCGATGGCGCCGTTGGCGAACAGCGCCGCGAGGACGACCGAGGTGCTCTGACCAGCCATTAGCGGGGAGTGAGGCCGACTCCGGAAAGGCTTTTCCGAAGGGTTTTGACGTCCCGACGACCACTCTCGGGCGTGCTCGTCGTCCTCTCGGACACCCACCGCGAGTCCGGCCACGGCCTCTCCGGCCCCGCCTTCGACGCCGTCCGGTCGGCCGATCGGGTGGTCCACGCTGGCGACTTCACCGCGCCCGCGGTCGTCGACGCGCTCGCCGAGGAAGCCGCCAGGCTGGACGCCGTCCACGGCAACGCCGACGACCCGGCGGTCCGCGAGCGCCTGCCGGACGCCCGCGTGCTGGACTACGGCGGGGTCACGGTCACGGTTACCCACCGCCGCGACGGCGGGACGACCGGCCTGTCGCTGTTCGGCCGCTCGCGGGACGCTGACCTCGTCGTCTCGGGACACACCCACCGCCCGACGGTCGTCGGCGCGGGCGACGTCGTCCTGCTGAACCCCGGGAGCCACGCCGATCCGCGGGGTAACCGCCCCGCGTTCGCCGAACTGGAACCCACCGACGGCGGCCTCCGTGGGCGGCTACGCGACGTCGACGGGACGACGTTCGAGCGGTTCTCCGTCCCCTGAAGCGCAGTGGAGGCCGGCCCCCGACGACGGACACGATTACCCGTCGGACTCGATGTACTGGGCGAGGACAGGAAAGTGGTGGTCGTCGGGACCACCGGAGGACTGTGGACAGCGGGCGGTCACGTGATTCGACCGTCGCCGGTCAGCCGGGAGACCGGGAACGGTCCGTCAGCGGTCCTTCGGGCGGCGCGGTGGAGAGCCGAAGCGTTCCGGAAACGGGAGCAGTGGGGCGGTCAGGGCCAGACCCGCCCCGCGTTCCAGGAGTGGCAGCCGACCGGGCCGGCCGTGGCAGGCGGACGGCCGGTCCTACCCCCTGCAACCGGTAGTTCACGCCGTTGGATAATGTAGCCACCGTAGGGTCAAAATCCGCTTTTAGCTACCGGGTCGCGGACGCCAGTGCCGCG
This sequence comes from Halobacteriales archaeon QS_1_68_20, assembly GCA_003021085.1. GTDB lineage: Archaea > Halobacteriota > Halobacteria > Halobacteriales > PXRE01 > PXRE01. The sequence continues at coordinate 15,116 of PXRE01000021.1, forward strand.
CGCACCTCGTCGCGGTAGTACCACAGGAACCCCAGCACCAGCACCGTCGCCCCGCCGGCGAAAAACAGCAGGCCCGGCGGCAGTCCCCCCGCCGCGTCCACGAGGGACGGCACGGCCTCCTGGGGCGTCTCCATCGCGTCCGACACCGTCTCCGTCGGTGCGGACGTGTCGGTGGGCTCCGCGACCGGCGTGGGAGAGGACGTCGGTTCGCCCGTCGGCATCGGGGACTCGGTGGCCTCGGGCACCGGCGTCGATTCGGTCCCCACCTCCTCGGGGCTCGGCGTGGCGGTCTCGGCGTCCTGGGCCACCCACTCCGGCGTCCCCGTCTCGGTGGTGTTCGCCGGGGCACCGTCATCGCCCCCCGCGGGTGCGCCGACGAAGAAGGTGCCGTCGTCGCGCTCGCCGACGACGTGTTCGACGACCGCCGACGCCACTGCGAGGATGCCCATCGCGCCGAGCAAGCGGGACAGCGCGGCCTTCAGTCCCGTCGTCTCCTCTTCCTTGCCGGCGTAGACGACCAGCGGCTGGTCGCTGGGGGCGTAGACGTTCATCTCCCGGCCCTTCTCGGAGTAGACGGTGTCGACCACCTCTACGACGCCGGCGTCCTCCAGTTTCGAGAGGTGGTACTGGGCGTTCTGGAGGGAGGTGTCCACGCGGTCGGCCAGGGCGGCGGGATTGGCGGGTTCGTCGTGGAGGGCGGAGAGGAGTTCCCGGGCGGTCCCGGCCGACAGCGCCGAGATGAGGTCGTCGGCGTCCTTGCTGTCGACGCCGATGACCCTCGGTTCCGCGTTCTCCGCGGCCGAGAGGTCCGGGGTGGAGGGCAACAGGTCGGCCATACGGAGGCGATAGTAATCGAACGGCATGTATTTTCTCCCCGAGCCGTCGAACGCATCCGGTGGTGCGGTCGTCGGTTGCTGGGGGGGTTTATAAGTCCGCCGGAGCTGTTCGTCGGTAACGCGAGCTCTACCGTCCAGAAAGCCCGCGCGCGCTCTCTGTCGGCAGAAGCTTGGCCAGCAACGCGCAGAACGCCCCCGCGGGCTCGACTCGGGGGCAGCGCGAGAGGCAAGCTCTCGCTGGCCTTCGCCCGGTACCTCGCGAAGAACTCGCCGCGTCCCGCTTGCCCCGCTCGCGGGAACGGCACGGCGGCCGCGCCAGCGCGCGCCACTGCGACGGTCGAACGGATCTATATGAAAATATGCACATATATTCATATATGGCCGACGGGCCGTGTCGAGCAGTCGCCCTGGCGGGCGGCCCGGACGGAGCAGTTCGGTCGGGGCCCCGAAGTCGTGTGTAACTCGGGGAACTTTTCCCGTCGGCCCGCTGACGAACTGGTATGTCACTGACCGTCACGCTCCTGGAGGTAGCCTCGAACGCCGCCCTTGGAATCTGGCTCGGGAGCATCGTCTTCTTCTCGTTCGTCGGTGCGCCCACCATCTTCTCGGCGCTCCCGATGGAGGAGGCCGGACAGGCCGTCAACGCCGTCTTCCCCCGGTACTACCTGTTCGGACTCGGACTCGGGGTCGTGGCGCTGGCCGCGACTGCCGGGCGCGGCGCAGTCGACGCGTTCGACGCCCCGCTCGTGGCGATGCTGGCCACCGTTGCCGTCGGCGTCCTGACGAACGCCTACGCGCGCTGGGTGCTGATCCCCCGGATGGAGGACGCCGGCGACGAGGCGTTCGACCGGTACCACGGCCGGTCGGTCCTGCTCAACGGCGTGACCCTGCTGGCCGTGGCCACTGCGCTGGTCGCGTCGCACCTCTGAGGCGCCGCAACTCGGGCCAACAGCCGCCTTCAGCGCTCCTGCTCGGCGGCCAGTACTCGCAACTGCTCGACCCGCCGCTCGACCGGCGGGTGCGCCCGCGTCGACAGCAGTTCGGCCCCCGCCCTTCCCTCGCGTCCTCGTCCGGGGATTCGGGCGCGTCCCCGAGCGTCCGCAGGGCCTCGGCCAGCGCCGCCGGGTCGCCCGTCAGGCGCGCTCGCGTTCGCCTGGGGCATCGTCGCCCTGTCCGCGGACCGGTACGCCCGACAGGCCGCCGGCAGCGTCGCGGTCGTCGTCGGCGGACTGGCGACGGTCGCCCCCACGGTGACGGCCGCCAGCGTCGCGTCCGGCGTGGCCGTCACCGCGGGCGTCGTCGGCCTCGTGATCCTCGCGGTCGGGGCGACCGGCGGCACCTCACCCGGGCGGTTCGTCCCGGCCAGGCACGCCCTGGGCGCGTCGGTCGTGGCGTTGCTGGGCGCGTTCGCGCTCGGGTTCGGCGTGGCCCTGGTCGGGTGGTTGCTGGCGATCTGGGGCCCCCAGGAGGCCGCCGCCACCGTGGGCGCCGCGGTGTCGCGGCCGCTGTCGGCGCTGTTCGTGCTCCAGTTGCTCGTCCTCGCGCTGGTCGCGCTCGTCGACCGCGCGCGGTCGGTCGTCGAGGGGTGGTTCCGCGACGACGTGCCGGTCGACTCCTGGCACCTCGTCGAGTCGCTGCCGCTGACGTACGAACCGCTGCCGTTCGCGTACTGGGCGTCGCTACCGTTCCAGGGCCTGCTCGCGGCGATCCCGTGGGGCAACGCGTCCCTCGAGTGGGTGCTCTCGTCGCTGTGGCTGTTCGGGACGGCCCTGGAGGTGCTGTTGACCTCGGGGTTCCTGGTGGGGCTGGTGGCGCTGGTCGCGGTGGTTCCGCTGGCCGTCCTCGTGGCGGAGGGCGTCCGCCGGGTGGCCGACGCGGTCCTCCAGCCAGTCCCGGCCCGGAGGGCCGCGCTCGGCGCCGGTGGCGTGCTCCTGGCCGTGCTGGTCCCCGTCGTCGTCGTGGCCGCGACGGTCACCGACCTCGGATCGTTGCGAGTCGACCACGCCCCCCGGACGGCGGTTTTGGCGCTCGGCGGTCTGGCGCTCGCGATCGGTGCGCTTTACGTCCTCGTCGCCGGCGTCTTCGCCTCCGTCCTCGCCCTCGGCGGGCGGCGTCCCGACGTGGTGGGGGGCAGCGGCCTGGTGTTGCTAGCGACGGTCGCCGCCGCCGCGGCCGACGCGCCCCCGCTGGTGATCTTCGCGGGCGTCGCGGCGACCGTCGCCGCTTGGGACCTCGGGTCTACCGCGGGGGATCTGGGCGACCACGTCGGCCGCGACACCGAGAGCCGTCGTGCGGAAGTGGTCCACGCCACGGGGACGCTCGGCGTCGGCGTCGTCGGCGTGGGACTCGCGACCGCTGCCATCTACCTGCTCGGACCGCTCGCCACGTCCGCCGAGCAGGCTGGCGCCGCGGCCCTGCTCGCGCTGGCCGGCTTGCTCGTTTTGGCGGGCGCGCTGACGCTGGACGCGGTCGGATAGCCGTCGCCACCACGACCATCACTCATTTGTACAACCGGGTTGTACTTCGGCCATGAGCAGACAGCCAGCCCCACAGCGGCCGCCGGTAGCGCTGACCGTCGCCGGGAGCGACTCCGGCGGGGGTGCGGGCGTCCAGGCGGACCTGCAGACGATGGCGGCCCACGGCGCGTTCGGGACGAGCGTGCTCACGGCCGTCACGGCCCAACACACCCGCGGCGTCGAGACGACGCACGTCCTGCCCGTCGAGGAGGTGCGGGCGCAACTGGACGCGGTCGCCGCAGACTTCGACCTCCGGGCGGTCAAGACGGGGATGCTCGCGACGCGGCCCATCGTCGAACTCGTGACCGAGTTCGCCGCGGGCCTCGACCGGCCTTTCGTCGTCGATCCGGTGATGGTCGCCGCGTCGGGCGACAGACTGCTGTCGTCCGACGCCGAGGCGGCCTACGAGGATCTCGTGGCGGCGGCGACAGTCGCGACGCCCAACGCCGACGAGGCGGAGGTGCTGACCGGAATCGCCGTGGAGGACGCCGAGGACGCCGTCGCCGCCGGCCGGGACCTCCGCGAATTGGGCGTCGACCACGCGCTGGTCACGGGTGGGCACTTCGGGGACGACGCCGTCGACGTGCTCGTGAGCGACGACGGCGTCCACCGGTTCTCCCACCCCCGGGTCGCGGACGCCGCCACGCACGGCTCCGGATGCACGCTCTCGTCGGCAATCGCCGCCCGCCTGGCCAACGGCGCGTCACCCGTCGATGCCGTTCACGGTGCCAGCGCGTTCATGGAGCGGGCCGTCCGGCACTACGCCGACGTCGGCGCAGGGCCGGGCGCGGTCAACCACCTCGTCGGCCTCCGGGAACGCGCCGAGCGCCAGTCGACCGCGACGGCCGTCCGGCGGATCCTCGAACGGTTCGTCGAGGCGGACGTCTCCCCGCTGGTCCCGGAAGTGGGAACGAACGTGGTCGGCGCGACGACCTACGCCGAGTCGCCGGCCGAGACGGCGGCCGTCGAGGGGCGGATCAACCGGACGACCGACGGGGTCGCGCCCACCGGCGGCGTACGGTTCGGCGCGTCCGGTCACGTCGCCCGGTACCTGCTCGCCGTCCGCGAGTTCGACCCCGACCGCCGGTTCGCCTGCAACTGCCGGTTCGACGACGACGTGGAGGCCGCCCTGGACGCGCTGGACTGGCCGACGGTCGAACTGGACCGGCAGGACCAGCCAGACCGGGGCGCCGACCGCGACGGGAGCACGATGCAGTGGGCCGCAAGGAAAGCCTACGCCGACACCGACGAACCCCCGGTCGTCGTCTACGACCGCGGCGCGGTCGGCAAGGAACCGATGTGCCGGGTGACCGCCCGCTGGGCCGACGAGTTGATCGACCGGATGCTGGCGCTCCGGGACGAGGTCGCGGGCTGACCTGACCCCCGACCGGTTTCGCCCGGACCAACCTGCCCGGCCAGGCGATGGTGGCCGGCACCTCCGCGCATCGGAGGTAGCCGGCACATCCACTCCGGGTGGGACTGAAAGGGGCCGGGCGCTTCTGGGTGGTGGTGACAGAGAGATCGTTCACGGAACACGCGTGGGCTTTCGGAGAGGTCATTTGAGGGACTCCAGCGAACCACCTCCGCCCCGGAACCCGCAGGGTTTTACTCGCTCCCGCGGGAGCCACCACCAATGACCGAGGCGACGGGCATCGTGGGCGACTTCTTCGCCCTCAAGGAGGGAGCCGAGGCCGACGTGTTGGCGATGCAGATGGGCGACTTCTACGAGTTCTTCGGGGAGGACGCCCGCCTGGTCAGCGAGGAACTCGACCTGCAGACCTCCAGGAAGTCCTCCGGCGGCGAGCAGTACGACATGGCCGGCGTGCCCGTCGACGAACTCACGCCCTATCTCAACGCGCTGGTCGAGCGCGGCTACCGCGTCGCGGTCGCCGACCAGTACGAGGTCGACGGCGAGGTGGAACGCGAGGTGACCCGCGTCGTCACGCCGGGCACCCTGCTGGAGACGACCGACGCCGACGCCCGATTTCTCGCGGCCGTCGTCGGCGGGGACGGTGGCACTGGTGAGGCCTCGGACACCTACGGCCTGGCGTTCGCGGACGCCACGACCGGCCGGTTCCTCGTGACCCGCGCCGACGACGCCGAGGCCGCGCTCACGGAACTGTACCGTTTCGACCCCGTGGAGGTCCTCCCCGGGCCGGAGGTCCGCAACGACGACGACTTCCTGGCGGCCCTGCGCGAACGGATCGACGCCACCCGGACGCTCCACGAGTCAAACGCCTTCGCCAGCGGGGCGGCGGCCCACGCCGTCCGCGAGCAGTTCGGGGACGTGCTGGACAGCCTCGGGGTCGACTCGTCGGCCCCCGAGGTGCGGGCCGCGGGCGGCGCCGTGGACTACCTCGACGCCACCGGTGCGGGCGCGCTGGCGGCGATGACCCGCCTGCGGACCTACGAGGGCGACGACCACGTCTCGCTGGACGCCACCACCCAGCGCAACCTCGAACTGCTGGAGACGATGAGCGGCGACGGCGAGGGGTCGCTGGTCGACACCGTGGACCACACCGTCACCAGCGCCGGCGGGCGCCTCCTGCGGGAGTGGCTCGCCCGCCCGCGGCGGGACCTGGCCGAACTGCGCCGCCGCCAGGACGGGGTCGCGGCGCTCGCGGAGGGGGCGATGGCCCGCGAGGAACTCCGGGACCTGCTCGGGGACGCCTACGATCTCGAACGACTCGCCTCCCGGGCGACCGGCGGTCGCGCCGACGCCCGCGACCTGTTGCAGGTCCGGGACACCCTCGGCCTGTCCCCGGACCTCCGGGAGGCCGTCGAGCGCTCGCCCGCGCTCGCTGACTCACCGGTCGCGGACCTGCTGGACGACGCCGACGCCGCGGCCGCCGAGGAGTTGCACGCGGACCTCGCGGACGCGCTGGCGGCGGACCCGCCGTCGACGCTGACGGAGGGCGGCCTCCTACAGCGGGGTTACGACGACGAACTGGACGAGTTGATCGAGCGCCACGAGGAGTTGCAGGGGTGGTTCGACAGCCTGGCCGAGCGGGTCAAGCGCCAGTACAGCCTCACCCACGTCACCGTCGACCGCAACAAGACCGACGGCTACTACGTGCAGGTCGGCAAGAGCGAGGCCGACGGCGTACCAGACCGCTTCGAGGAGATCAAGACCCTCAAGAACAGCAAGCGGTTCACCACCGACGAACTCGCCGAGAAGGAGCGGGAACTCCTGCGCCTGGAGGAGGCCCGCGGCGACCTGGAGTACGAACTGTTCGAGCGGTTGCGCGAGCGGGTAGCGGCGAAGGCGGAACTACTCCAGTGGGTCGGCCGGGCGCTGGCGGAGGTCGACGTGCTGGCCTCGCTGGCCACCCACGCCGTCGAGAACGGCTGGACCCGCCCCGAGTTGACCCGCGACGACGCCCTCGAAATCGAGCGCGGCCGTCACCCCGTCGTCGAGCAGACCACCGACTTCGTCCCGAACGACGCCCGCTTCGGCCCGGACCGACGGTTCCTGGTCGTGACCGGCCCGAACATGAGCGGCAAGTCGACCTACCTGCGGCAGACCGCGCTGATCGTCCTGCTCGCGCAGGTCGGGTCGTTCGTGCCCGCGGACGCCGCGAGGGTCGGCCTCGTGGACGGCATCTACACCCGCGTCGGCGCGCTGGACGAACTCGCGCAGGGCCGCTCGACGTTCATGGTCGAGATGCAGGAACTCTCGAACATCCTCCACTCGGCGACCGAGGACTCGCTGGTCGTCTTAGACGAGGTGGGGCGGGGCACCGCCACCTACGACGGCATCTCCATCGCCTGGGCGGCGACGGAGTACCTCCACAACGAGGTCGGGGCGAAGACGCTGTTCGCCACCCACTACCACGAACTCACGACGTTGGCGGAGCACCTCGAACGGGTGGAGAACGTCCACGTCGCGGCCGAGGAGCGCGGCGAGGACGTGACCTTCCTGCGGACGATCCGCGAGGGGCCGACCGACCGCTCGTACGGCGTCCACGTCGCGGACCTGGCGGGGGTCCCCGACCCCGTGGTCGACCGCTCGCGGGAGGTCCTGGACCGCCTGCGCGAGGAGAAAGCCGTCGAGGCCCGCGGGGCCGGCGGCGGCGAGACGGTCCAGGCAGTGTTCGACCTCGAGTCGGGGAGTTTCCGCGGGACGGCCAGCGCCGACGGTGCGGAAGGAGCGGAGGAACCGCTGGACCCGGAAACCGAGCACGTGCTGTCGGAACTGGCGGAGACGGACGTCAACGAGGTGCCGCCCGTGGAGTTGATGGCGAAGGTCCAGGAGTGGCAAGAGCGGATCGAGGACGGGTGACCCTGGCCCTGTAGTGACGTTGATTATCCTGGGCCGACAGCGGGTGAACGATGACGGACGAGACCGACGATGGCGCCAGCGATCTCTTCGATGGCGTAGAAAGGGCGGAATCGGACATCGTCGGCGACGATGACGAGTTCTGGTATCCGACAGTCGAAGACATCGTCGAGATTCACGACGCTATCATCGCTGAGGATCCCGAGGGGGAACCAGGTATCGAGGATCGGGATCGAATCCAGTACGCCGTCGACTACGTGCAACATGGGATGTTCGGGGAGAAACCGGAAACGGTGCACGAAAAAGCGTTCGCGCTCGTGCGACTCCTCGCTTCGAACCACTGGTTCGTAGACGGAAACAAGCGAACTGCCCTGAACACCACGAACCTCTTCTACATTCTCAACGGATACGAACTGGAATACGGCCAGGACCTTCGAGCGATGCTGAAACTCCTCGCCGTGAGAGAAGATATCATCGACCGGGACGTTGCGACTGGCTACCTGGCTGAACAGACCGAAGAACTCGCCCCTGCAACGATGTGGACGATTGGAATCGTGGCTATTGCCGAAACTCTCTTCGAAGAGTTGGGGATAGAGCCGGCGGACTTTGACATAGAGACGGATAGTGACGATACCGGTTCTGACCCGGATGACCACAACGATTAACCGGATGACGTACTCACGCCAATACAACGAATGGCTGTCGACGAGGGCGAAGACCGGCCTCGGGCGAACGTCATGGAGACCCTTCTAAGCACTATCCGGGAGCGATACGTCGAAGAACACGGGGAGGAACCCCCGGAAGAGTTCATGGAGCGTGCCAGGGCGAAGATCGTCCACGGGGTCGCAACCAGGGACAGGGAAGAGCACCGCGACATCTACGACGCGCTCGCCGACGAGTAACCGGACTCCGTAACCTCGAACGAATAACCACGGCCGTGGCTTTTCTGTACGCCGCGTTCGACCTGCGTCCATGGAGTACGCCGAAGCGGGCGGCGCCCGCATCCCGAAACTCGGCCTGGGAACCTGGCAGAACACCGACCCCGAGCAGTGTACCGAGAGCGTCCGGACGGCCCTGGAGGTAGGGTACCGCCACGTCGACACGGCCCAGATATACGAGAACGAGGCCGCCGTCGGCGAGGGCATCGCGGCCGCAGACGTCGACCGCGAGGAGGTGTTCCTGACGACGAAGGTCTGGCGGTCGAACCTCCGGCGAGGCGACCTGCAGGCGTCCGTCCGGGAGAGTCTCGACCGCCTCGGCGTCGACTACGTGGACCTGCTCCTGGCCCACTGGCCCCACCCGCGGGTCCCGGTCGAGGAGACGCTGGGCGCGATGGCCGAACTGCGCGAGGAGGGACTGGTCGAACACCTCGGGGTCAGCAACTTCACGCGCTCGCAACTCCGCGAGGCGGTCGAGGCCGTCGACGCGCCCGTCGTGGCCGACCAGGTGCTCTACCACCCCTACAAGGACCAGTCCGACCTCCTGGCGTTCTGTGCCGACCGCGGCGTCGCGCTGACGGCCTACAGTCCGCTCGCCAGGGCCGCCGTCCTTGACGACGACGTGCTGGCCCGAATCGGCCGCCGGTACGACAAGAGCGCCCCGCAGGTCGCGCTCCGGTGGCTGCTCCAGCAGGACGGCGTCGTCGCCATCCCGAAGGCGACGAGCAGGGGCCACATCGAGGCGAACTTCGAGGTCTTCGACTTCGAGTTGACCGACGCGGAGATGGCCGAGATTCACGACCTCCGGGGCGGCCTCGGGATGCGCCTGAAGAACCGCCTGCCGGCGCTGATGCGGCGGGTGCCGATCTGACCGCGGAGAACGCCGACCACCACAATCCTTTTGCGCGGGTCCGTCGGAGGGCCCCACCGTGACGTACGTCGGCGTCGACTGGGCGGGCGGGACCTGGGTCGTGGTCGCGGCGACCGACGGGGGCGCGACGGTGACGACGCAACCGTCGATGCTGGCCGTCTGGTACGAGCACCACGACGCGGCGGCCATCCTCGTCGACGTGCCGATCGGCCTCCCGGAGGACGGCCCCCGCGAGTGTGACGTCGCGGCCCGCGAGATACTCGGCGCCCGGGGTAGCACCGTCTTCTCGGTCCCGGCCCGGGCCGCAGTGGTGGCAGGCGATTACGAGCGTGCCGTCGAAGCGAACGAGGTGGCCGGATGCGGCGGCCTCGGCAGTCAGAGCTGGGGACTGGTCCCGAGGATCAGTGAGGTGGACGTCTTCCTCCGGACGGTCGACGAGGCCCGGGCGGTCGTCTACGAGAGCCACCCGGAGGTGTGCTTCGCCACCCTGGCCGGCGAACAACTGCCGAAGAAGGACACCGACGTGGGATTCGAGCGGCGACTCGACGTGCTGGCGGACGTCGACCCGGCCGTGGGCAGGGACGTCCGCGAGTTCACCGACCGGCGGCGCGACGGGAACGCCGAGTGGCACCACCGGATCCGGGCGGGACGGCTGGACGACGTCCTCGACGCGGCGGTGCTGGCGGTGACAGGCAAGCGAATCGGGCTGTCGCGGCGAGGAGACGGTTCCTACCCGGCGCTCCCGGCCGGAGACGACCCGCCCCAGGATGGCGAAGGTTTGCCCATGGAAATCGTGTATCCGGGCGAGTGACGTTCCAGGGGCCGCTTCGCCGGGGGTTCCCTGGCAGGTGACCCTGCGGCGGTGCCCACGTGGGACGGCGTCGCACCTCCCGGGGAGTTCAGCCGTTCCACTGCTTCTGGCGGTACGCCATCTCCCAGAACTGGTACTCCAGCCTGGCGCTCCGCAGGAACGCCTCGCGCATCGCCTCGCGCTCGCCCGGGTAGCGGTCGCCACGGCGGTCGACGAACTCCCGCATCCAGGCCACGGCCTCGCGGAACTCGTCGCTGGTGTACTTCTCGACGAACGGGGTGTACCGGTGTTCGCCGTCGGCGATCTCGGCCATGTGCTCGGCGACGTCGAGGTAGCCCTGGCCGCAGGGGTAGATTGCGGCGCTGATCTCCGCCAGCGACCCCTCGTGGGCCGTCCGGAGCAGGTCGTTCGTGTAGGCGACGCAGGTCGGCGCCTTCTCGACGGACTCCAGCTCCTCCCGGGAGATGCCGTAGTCGGCGGCGAACTCCCGGTGGAGGTCCATCTCGTCGTCCAGGATCTCGTGGGCCACGCCGAGCAGGTGCGTCATCGTCTCCTCGTCGCGCGCTTTCGCCCCGGCGACGGCGAACACCCGCGCGTAATCCAGCAGGTACTGGTAGTCCTGGCGCACCCACGTCAGGAACGCCGCCTCGTCGAGCGTTCCTTCCGCGAGTTCGACGACGAACGGGTGTTCCTTCTGGGCCGCCCAGAGCGATTCCCCCTCTTCCAGGAGTCGGTCGCTTATTTATCATCGTCCGCACACGCGCGAGCGCGAGTGGGTTATAATCTAGTGGTACAATCTGGTTATCAGCGGGTTCGACTGTGAGTGGGGTCGTCGCCCAGATCTGAAGGGAGGGGATGCGGCGATGGGAGAAGGACCGACGTCACACCGGGAGTAATGGGCCGAACACCGCGAGAACGACGGCGACGACGGCGAACGCGCCGGCGGCGTTCACGACCGCGCGCCTGGTCCGCCCGGACAGGGGCGCGTCGGCCCGGTCGGCCAGCGCCGCCAGCGACAGCGAGCGGACGCGGCCGCCGTCCAGCACGGACACCGGGAGCGCGTTCAGCAGTCCGACGTTCGCGCTCAACAGCGCGGTCCAGAACGCCAGGTTCGTCACCGGCCCGAGCGCGGCCACCGCGGCCGGCGTCGGCGGCCCGCCGCCGGTCAGCGCCCACCCGAAGTACGTCAGGTAGGCGTCCATCGGAGACGCAGTGACCGGTGCCAGCAACACGAGGAAAGCCACGCCGGCCAGCACCAGGTTGTTCGCCACAGCGGCGGCGTAGACTCGCAGGCGCGCCCGCCGCGGGGCGTCGTCGAGTTCGTCGCCCGTGAGGACGTAGGCCGCCAGCGGGACGACGCCGAACAGGAGTGCGACCCCCCACTCCCGGACGGGGACGCCGGCCCGCCGGCAGGCGACGGCGTGGCCGCCCTCGTGGACGACGGTTGCGGCGACCAGCGCGGCGACGACGTAGCCCGCCGCCGCGACGGGTATGAACTCGTTCAGCCCCGGGATGGCGACGGTGTTGGCGGGTTCGTTCAGCGCGGTCGCCCGGTCGCGGCCGAGCGCGACGACGGCCCCGGCGGTGACCAGTGCGAGGGCCGCGGCCTGGACGGCGAGGGTGAGCGCGATTGCGAGGTCGCCCCACCGGACCCAGCACGGCCGGTCCGCGAGGGCGTCGAGGCGGTCGCTCCCGCGAGTGGTGTGGAGATAGAGGACGCCCGCGCCGACCTTGAGGGGCCTGGGGAGGGCGGCGTTCAGGCGGCGTTCGAGGGCCTCGACGCGGCGCTGGAGGCCGTCGAACCGGTCGCGGCGGTCCTCGGTCCCCCGTTCCATGGCGACTGCTGACCGCCGGATGGGACGTAAGCGTTCCGTCCCGGTGGACCGGTCCGCCGGAGAATCAGTCCAGCACCTCGGCCAGCGCGTCCATCGTCCGCTCGACCTTCTCGACGTCCGCGTTGTACCCCATGTGCCCGACCCGCAGCAGGTCGTCGGCGTACTCGCCCAGACTCGTCGCCAGCACGACGCCGTGTTCGGACTGGAGGCGCTGTTGCAACTCCCCGGCGTTCCCGTCGACCTCGAACGCGGTGACGGTCGGCGAGGCGAACGCCTCGTCCGGGAACGGTTCGAGTCCGAGGTCCCGGCCCAGTTCCCGGCACCGCTCGGCCGCCCGTTCGTGGCGGTCGTGGACGGTCTCCAGGCCCTCGTCGAGCAGGCGATCCAGCGAGGCGTCCAGCGCGTAGAGGTTCGACGTGAGGTGGGTGTACGGCAGTAGCGCGGGGGCGTCCGAGAGGTCGGGATCCAGCCAGGGTTCGAGGCTGGTGTAGAAGGTGTCCTGCTCGACGGATTCGATCCGGTCGGCGGCCCGGTCGCTCACCGAGACGGTGGTCAGGCCGGGCGGCGAACTGAGGCACTTCTGGGAGGCGCCCAGGCAGAGGTCGACGTCCTCGACGGGGACGGGCGCTCCGCCGAGCGAGGAGACGGCGTCGACCACCGTGAGGACGCCCGCCTCCTGCAGGACCTCCAGTACGGGACCGAGGTCGTTGAGCAGGCCGGTCGGGGTCTCGCAGTGGACCATCGTCGCCGCGGCGAAGTCGCCCTCCTCGATGCGGGTCTTCACGGCCTCGACGTCGAACCCCCACCGGGCGTCGGTCTCGTGGACGGTCGCGTCCCCGCCGTGCATCTCGACGAAGTCCGCGAACCCCGCGCCGTAGACGCCGTTGGCGAGACACAGCACCTCGTCGCCGGGTTCCAAAATCGAGGCGACGGCGGCCTCCAGGCCGAGGATGCCTTCGCCGCCGAGGACCAGCACCTCGTCGTCGGTGTCGTACAGCGTCGCGACTTTCTCCAGTAACGACCGGTAGAACTCGGTGAACTCGGCCTCGACGTCCGGGTTCGGGGTCGGTCGAGCCATCGCCGCCCGCACGTCGGGCGGGACGGCCGTCGGGCCGGACGTCATCAGGAGGTCCTCGCGTTCGTCGACCATGTCGGAGTCGTGGTCGGGAACGGTACTAAAAGCAAGCCCCGCGGCGAGCGGGGCCGTCGGTGCGCCGGAGTCGAATCGCCGGGGCCGGTCCGCCGGCAGGGCCGGGGAGACCGGCCGACGATCTGTCGGCAAATCGACCGGCGGTGCACGTCTTACCCGTGCGTAGCACCCGGTTCCGGTGTGTCCGCCACCCCACCAGAGAGCGACTCGAACGGCGAATCGGGGAGGAACCGACCCCACGGATCACCGGGACGACCGCATTCCGCGTCGGGCGCGTCCTGCTCGGGGGCGTGCTCGCGTTCATGGCGATGGACAGCCTCCGGAACAGCGAGCAGATGGTCGGCTACGCCCGTTCGAAGGGAGCGCCGTTCCCGGAGATCCCGGTCCCCGCGGTCAGCGGTCCGCTCCTGTCGGGCGGCGTCGGCATCGCCCTCTGGCGGTACCCCCGCGCCGCCGCGGCTGCCGCCGCCACCTTCTTCGTCGCCGCCGTGGTCCAGCGGGTACGTCGAGGTCATGACCGCGCCGCCGCGGCTGCCGCCGCCACCTTCTTCGTCAGCGTGACCCCGGTGATGCAGGACTTCTGGAACCTGGACGACCCCGAACAGCGCCAGCAACAGATGATCCACCTCCTGAAGAACGTCGCGTTGCTCGGTGCGACGCTCGCGACGTTCGCCCTCGGCCGCGAGGAGTAGTCAGTCGTCGCCGCCGGCCGCGTCCGGTTGACCCCCTGGGCGATCACCGCGAGCGCGGCGGCGTACACCAGCGGGACCGCGATGCCCACCGCCGGCGCCGACGGGTCGTCGACGAACAGCCGGACGACCGGCTCGGCGAACGCGATCACGACCACGGCCCCGAGCGCGTCGGTGGCGACCGCGACCCGGGTGATCTCTCGCCCGTAGGCCTCGGCGGCTCCCTCGTCGTCGGCCCCCTGCGACTGGCCGACCAGGCTACTGGCCGCCAGCCCGTACCCCCAGCCCGGCGTGCTCAACAGCATCCAGATCCGGCGGGCGACGACGTAGGCCGCGACGGTCGCCTGGCCGAAGACCGCCACCAGCGCCAGCATCGGGAACCGCGGGACCGTCCACACCAGGTTCCGCCCCACGACGGGCGTGCTGATCTCCACGGGGTCGCGGATGGTCCCCAGGTCGAGGTACCGTCCGCGGGCGGCGACCGTGACAGGAAACCTTCCGACGCCGGGCGCGGTCGGCGTCGACCACGTCGAAACGGGCGAGCGCCAGGCCGACGCCGAGCAGGACCTGCCTGACCGGGTTCGGGACGCGAGCCATCGGGTCGGTTGCCAGTTGGCCGACCGCGCTCTAAGGCCCTGGTCACCCGAAAATTCGCGGCTCCGGCCGGGGGCTGGCCGTTCCCCCGGCTATGTATGAAAATATGCGAATATATCCATATACGGTCCGGAACCGCAGGAGGAGGCCGCCGGGGGCGGAGTTACTCGACGTAGACGACGCCTTTCATCCCGGACGTCTCGTGGGGGTCGCAGTAGTACTCGTAGGTGCCGGACTCCTCGAAGGTGTACTCGAAGGTGTGGCCCTCGTCGCCGGAGAACTCGCTCTCGAACGCGTCGTCGCGGCTGACGACGTTGTGGCTCCCGCCGTCGCCGGTCCACTCCCAGGTGACGGTCGTCCCCGTCGAGACGGCGATGGCGGCGGGTTCGAACGCCAGGCCCTCGCCGCCACCGACCTTCACGGTCGGGTCGCTCTCGTCGCGGTAGTCGGCGGTCCCCTTGTAGGCGTTGGCGTCGCCGAACCAGTCGCTGTAGTCGGGTTCGTCGTCGAGGTAGTTCCCACCCCCACCGTTGTCGGTACTCCCGTCGTCGGTATCTCCGGGTTCGTCGCTTCCGTCGCCGCCGCCGGTACAACCGGCGAGCGCGACCGCACTCGCGGCGCCCGCCGTGGTCAGGAACGTCCGCCTGTCGAGATCGTTCGGTGCCATCACGCTCGACTGTTGGCACTCCACTCAAAAGACCCCGGAGCAGAGTCCCATCCGCTGGTAACGGTGACGAACGTGTTCGGTTTTGGGGCTGGATGCTGGTCGAAGCGGCGGGTGGCGAACCGGTGCGAAAATACGTCGACGGGAGAGTCCGATGCGACGTGGGGCCGTCACGCCGTCTCGACCGTCCCGCCGTGAGTGTCAGTCGGCGGTCAGCCCAGCAGGTACCGCAATCGGGGGTACCGCTGGACGAGGTCGGTCCCCTCGAGGTAGCCGTCAAGCCCGAGGACGTGGCCGGCGCCGAGCGCGCCCAGGCCGAACAGCAACAGGGCGTAGACGACGTGGGAGTCGATGACCAGGCCGTTCTCCAGCGGGAGGTTGGCCGCCCAGTAGAACGCCATGATCACGGCGCCCCAGAGGGCCGCCCAGCGCACCAGCGCGCCGACCAGCAGGGCGAGGCCGACCAGCGTGAGGCCCCAGGCGTTCAGCGGGTCGATCAGCCACAGCCAGTCGCTGGCCATGGTCGCCCAGACGCCGCCGAAGGGGTTACCCTCGGGGATGGCGTGCAGCAGGAACCCCTCGGCGGTCCACGCCGGGTCCAGCACCTTCGTGATCCCGGCGTAGAAGAACGTCCACCCCATCACCAGCCGCAGGGCCAGCAGCGCGTACCCGACGCCGTCCGCGGAGTACTCGAACCGGACGTTGCGACCGAAGATCTCGGTCTCCATCTCGCGGGTTGCCATGGTCGGTCACCTCTACAGGTGGAGGTTGACCGGCCACCCCCTTCAACCGGGAGCGCGGTTCTCATTCACTGGGAAAGCCATCCGTTCGGCTCAAATGGCCGCCGCGGATTGCCCCGGACGTGGCAGGTGGTCCCGCGGTCGACCGTTCCGGTCCACGCGGTTCCGGTCCCCGGCGACGGGCGAACCAACAGCTGATCGTCCGGACGCGGCGACCGAACGGACGGCCGAAGCCGCCGCGACGGCGCCGCTGGCCCCGTCAGCGGCCGTTCAGAGCTGTTCGTCGATGAGGGAGCTGATCTGGTCCGCGACGACGTCGGGGTCCGTCGAGTCGACGGTCACCCGGTGGTGGCTCTCGTCGCTACCGAACAGCGACCCACCCCGCTTGTCGACTTCGACGACCACGCTCAGGCCGTCACCCTGCCGGGACGGGAACAGCTCGATCTCGTCGAGCTCGCCCGCGTACGGGCCGCTGGTCGGCTTGTACTCCAGTTCCTGGGCGAAGGTTTGCGGCCCGAAACTCGAGGCCTTGACGTTGTCGACGCTCCGCTGGGCGAACCCGAGGGACTCGACCGCCTCGACCAGCGCCGAGTAGTACGGCCCCGGTTGCACCTCCAGGTGGTCCTCGTCGGTGGGATCGAGCGACCAGTCGATGTCCAGTCCCGTGGCGACCCACACCTGGGTCTTCCCGATGGTGGGCGGGGTCGACTCGGGGACGTGGATCTCGCCGCCGTCGATGGTCATCTCTTCGCCGGCCTCGATGGTGAAGCCGTCCGTGAGTTCGGTTTCCAGCAGGGTCTCGTTGTGGTAGCTGGTACCCTCGTCGGTCTCGACCTCGTAGCGGGTCATCACGGCCAGTTCGATCTCGTCGACCTCCTGGTCCGCGGAGCCGCCCTCGACTTCGACGTGGGCCTCGATGGTGTCGCCGGGCTGTACCGTGTCCGAGTGCAGGATCGTGTCGACCTCGGCCGAACCGATGCCGATTCTGGAGAGGAACTTCCCCATGCTTACCCCCTCCATTGTGATGGGACTTATAATTACGGTGGAGCCACGACGGAACCCCGGACGTTTTGGGGGCCCGGCCCCTGCCGTACGCCATGGACGAGACGGGGGATGCGACGGGCGTACGGACGATACCAGACCCCGGCGAACGGGAGGGAACCGATGCCTGACGCCGAGGAGATCACCGAACTTGACGACGCGACCGTCGACAAGATCGCGGCCGGCGAGGTGGTCGAGCGGCCGGCCTCGGTCGTGAAGGAGCTGGTCGAGAACAGCCTCGACGCCGCCGCCGACCGCGTCGAGGTCGCCGTCGAACGCGGCGGCAAGGACCTCGTGCGCGTCCGCGACGACGGTGTCGGCATGACCGAGGCGGCCGTCCGGAAGGCCGTCCGCCAGCACACCACCTCGAAGATCCGCGACGCCGACGACCTCGACGGCGTCGGCACGCTGGGCTTCCGCGGAGAGGCGCTGCACACCATCGGTGCCGTCTCCAGGCTGACGATCCGGACCAAACCCCGTGGCGGCGACCGCGGCACGGAACTCCGGATGGAGGGCGGCGAGGTGGCCGCCGTCGAACCGACGGGGTGTCCGGAGGGCACGACCGTCGAGGTGACGGACCTGTTCTACAACACCCCGGCGCGCGAGAAGTACCTCAAGCAGGACCGCACCGAGTTCGCGCGGGTCAACGACGTCGTCACCCGCTACGCGCTGGCGAACCCGGACGTCGCCGTCTCGCTCGAACACGACGGCCGGGAGGTGTTCTCCACGACGGGCCAGAGGGATCTCCGGGCGACCGTCCTGGCGGTGTACGGCCGCCAGGTCGCCCAGTCGATGGTCCCGGTGGAGGCCGAAGCTCCAGAGGACGGCCCCCTGGAGGGCATCTCCGGGTACGTGAGCCACCCGGAGACGACCCGGAGCAGTCGGGACTACGTCTCCACGTTCGTCAACGGCCGGTGGGTGCGGTCGGGCGCGGCCCGCGAGGCCGTCGTCGAGGCCTACGGGAACCAGCTCGCCGCGGACCGGTACCCCTTCGCCGTCCTCTTCCTGGACGTGCCCGCCGACTCGGTGGACGTGAACGTCCACCCGAGGAAGATGGAGGTCAGGTTCGCGGACGAGGCGGGGTTGCGCGAGCAGGTCGAGACGGCCGTCCGCGAGGCGCTGCTTGACCACGGCCTCCTGCGCTCGTCGGCGCCGCGGGGTCGCTCGGCGCCCGATCAAGCGACGATAGAGCCGTCGTCGCCGTCTACCGACACCGACGACGCAACGACCGATAGCACCACCGACACCGCCAAGACGTCCGAAGCGACGGATGACGGGTCGAGGTCTCGTCCGTCGCCCGATACCGGACCGGCCCGGTCGTCGGCTTCGCCGTCGTCACCACAGGAGTCGTCGGAGGACACGAAGCCATGGTCGAGGACGTCGCGGTCGACAGCGCGGTCGTCGTCGACGTCCGGTTCGGCGTCGTCCTCGTCACCGCGCCCGTCGCGGTCGCCGGTCACGAACGACCCCGACACCCAGACGACCCTGAGCGGCGATGATGCGCATCCGACGACGGAATACGACAACTTCCCCAGCCTTCGCGTCCTGGGACAACTACACGACACGTACATCGTCGCCGAAGCCGACGATGGACTACTCCTCATCGACCAGCATGCCGCCGACGAACGAGTCAACTACGAACGGCTATCGGAACGCTTCGAGGGCGACACGACGACCCAGGCGCTAGCCGACCCGGTCGAACTGGAACTGACGGCCCGCGAAGCCGCCCATTTCGACGACTATCAGGACGCACTTGCCCGTCTGGGCTTTCACGCGAATCGTATCGGTGACCGTACGGTCGAAGTAACGACCGTTCCCGGGTTCGTCGCCGAATCCGTCGGCCCGTCGGTGATTCGCGACGTATTGGCCGACTTGATCGAAGGCGAAGGTGTGGCGGAGAAAACGGTCGAAGCCATCGCCGACGATTTGCTCTCGGACATGGCTTGCTACCCATCGATCACGGGGAACACGTCGCTAACCGACGGGTCGGTCGTCGACCTACTGTCGGCGCTCGACGACTGTGAAAACCCGTGGGCGTGCCCGCACGGTCGCCCGGTGCTGATCCACATCGATTCCGCCGAGATCGACGACCGTTTCGAACGGGATTACCCGGGGCACTGACCCCTGAGAAGTTGATGAATCGTGGAGGTATTGTTACTGCTCCGTGTTCCGGTTCTTCGTTCGATAGCGACGCCAGTCTAGGATATTTGCCGTGATGAGTCGAATCCAAGACGATGAAAGTTCTTTTCCCCTTTGAACCAAAGATAACAACAATGTCCCTCCAGTATCGGTCCTCGTTTGAGTGGGTAGCACTTGCTCTCGGAGGTGTAATGGTACTCGTTGGAACGTCGTTAGACTGGATCGTAGTCAGCCCGAGTCACACTGGCCCAGCAGGATGGGGTGCAGGCTGGGAACATCTACACGACGGCGGTATTGAAGGAGTCGATCTCTTGATACTTGTATCGATCGCAATTGGACTAGGGGGATACGCCGCCACCTCTCAAAGATGGCTCAGAGGCAGTTTGCTTGTAGGTGGTTCAGCTATTTCTCTGGCTATAACCATCCTTATAATGAAAGATACATTGGATCCCTCACTAATGGTATTTCTACGGCTGGACCTTGAAGGCGTCAAACAAGTCCCTGGAATTGGGTACTATCTTACTCTTGCAGGAGAACTGATAGTTTTCATGACTGGATTGGGGGAATTATATGAAACGGATTATAAGGCATATATAGTTAGAGGTCGAGCCTATATTAAAAAGTAGTTAGATCGCCGATAGCATATAGACAAAATATTAAAGTGAAAAAGGACAGGAGCTTCGTAAAATCACTTGCTGCATTTGGTGTCACCGGACAAACATTGCAGAATATTACCAAAGATCGGTTTAAGGAACTCGTTAGTGATATTGAAAAAGAAGTTCCTTATATCGCCTTTTGGCGGGGAACCAGGGATGAAAACGGTTCCCCCACCATGGAACCAATTTACGATACATGGGAACGTGATCGGTGGGCAATTATAAAGGGAACTGAAAAAGCTGCAGACCAAATACGGCATAAAATTTTTAGGGAATTAAATTCAAACCTTATTTTTGTTATATCGTCTCCGTGGAGGCCCGCGCCGACGACCTGCTGGCGGACCTGGCGTGTTACCCCTCCGTGACGGGCAACACCTCGCTGTCGGAGGGGTCGGTGCTGGACCTCCTGTCGGCGCTGGACGACTGCGAGAACCCCTACGCCTGCCCGCACGGCCGGCCCGTGCTGATCCACGTCGACGACGACGAACTGGACGAGCGGTTCGAGCGGGACTACCCGGGTCATACGGGGCGGCGCGAGTGAGCGCCGGATCCGGGACGAGGCCCGCCCCCGGGAAGTTGATTTAATTACCTCCCGGTTCAAAGGCCGGCTATGATGGACGACGACCGCGAGCCGGGTGATCGCCCGTGACCGACCTGGTCACGTTCGGTGAAGGGCTGTTGCGCCTGTCGCCGCCCGGCGACGAACGACTGGAGACCGCCCGCCAGTTCGAGGTCCGGGTCGGCGGTGCCGAGGCCAACGTCGCCGTCGCGGCCCAGCGACTCGGTACCGAATCCGCCTGGGTCTCGAAGGTGCCGGACACGGCGCTGGGCGACCGCCTGGTCAACGAACTCCGCGGGTACGGCGTCACGCCCGAGGTGGTCTGGAGCGACGAGGGCCGCCAGGGCCTGTACTACCTGGAGCACGCGGGCGAGCCCCGCGGCACGACGGTCTACTACGACCGCGCGAACGCCGCGGTCACGAGCGCCTCCGCAGACGAACTGCCGACCGGCTCCATCGAGTCCGCGCGGGCCTTCTTCACCACCGGGATCACGCCCGCGCTCTCGAACCGGACCGCCGAGGCGACGGCGAACCTGCTGTCGGTCGCCAAGAACTCGGGGACGAAGACGGTCTTCGACGTGAACTACCGCTCGAAGCTCTGGGACCCCGACCGCGCCCGGGCGATGCTGACGAAGCTGTTCCCGGCGGTGGACGTGCTGATCACCGCCACCCGTGACGCCCGGAACGTCCTGCAACTTGAGGGCGACCCCCGCCGGATCGCCCACAGCCTCGCCTCGAAGTGGGAGTTCGACACCGTCGTCGTCACCCGCGGAGGCACCGGTGCGCTCGCGCTCCACGACGGCGTCGTCCACGACCAGGAGGCCTTCGAGACGGAGACGTCCGATCCCGTCGGCACCGGCGACGCCTTCTCCGGGGCGTTCGTCGCCCGGCGGCTGGCCGGCGACGGCGTGCAGGAGGCGCTGGCGCAGGCCAACGCCGCCGCGGCGCTCAAGCGGACGATTCCCGGCGACCTGGCGACGATCTCGCTGGAGGAGGTGCGGGAGGTCATCGAAACTGCCGGCGAGGACAGCGACATCTCGCGGTGACTCTGAGCGGTTCGAGGCCGGGAGTTCGTGGGCAGGTCCGATTCCCTCGGTCGCGGCGTTCGTTTTTTATCCCTCTCGGACGTGTAGACGTGATGAGCCAGCAACAGGCCCGGATCGTCCGGGAACTCCACGACGAGCCCCACATCAAGGGGAGTCGCGTCACGGTGCAGTTCGTCAAGGAGCGCGTCGAGGGGCGCGCTCTGGACCCTCAGACCGTCGCCGAACGCCACGAACTGGACGTCGCGGACGTCTACCGCGCGCTGACGTACTACCACGGCAACCCCGGGGAGCTGCGGGAGATCGAGCGACAGCGCGAGCGCGCCATCGACGAACACGAGCACCTGACGACGCGCCCCGAGGCGGTCCGCGAATGACGAGGGATACGGTATCGGATTCTCGCCGACGAGAACGTCGACCCGGCGACGGTCACGTACCTCCGAAAGCTCGGTCACGACGTCGAAGTCGTCCGTGAAGTCGACGACCCCGGGCCGGGGACGCTAGACCAGGGGATCCTCGTCTACGCCCGCCGACACGAGCGGCTCATCTTCACGCAGGACGACGGCTTCTTCCTCGACGTCGATCCGGCTAATACCCCTGGCGTCCTCTTCCGGAAGGACCAGCGCCTGTCGGGGCGAGAGGTCGGAAGGATCATCGACGAGATCTCGACGTACGTACCTCAGGACGAGGTAGTGCTGGAGTACGTGAGCGCGAACTGGCTGTAACGAACGTTTCCTCGGTAAACGTCACGAGACCCGTCTCCTCGTCGAAGTCGGCCACCACCGGATCGTCGGCACCGGACCCAAGTTCGTCGACGACCATCACGGCGTCGTGGCCCGCCGTTTCCAGATATCGACACACCCGTCGCTCGACGTTCTCGTCCGCCAGAATCCGGTAGCCCATCCATCAGGCGTCCTCCGGCCCGAGCAGATCTTCGCCCTCGTGGTCCGCGATGGTTTCCTGGCGCTCGCGCTCGGCCTCGGCCATCTCCTCGGGGTGGCCGTGATAGTACGCCAGCGCCTCGTACACCTGCGCGACCGCCAGATCGTATCGATCTGCGACCGTCTGCGGGTCGAGACCCCGCTCCTCGACCTGCGCCTGGACGAACGCGACCGTCAGTCGCCGCCCCTGGACGTGGGGTTCGTCGTAAACCTCCGAGTCGTCGCCTGAGACGATCCGATACCGCGTCGTCGACATCACGACCTGTTATGGCGGCATCCCACTTGAACCCTGGCCGACAGCCGACGGCGGTGTTCAGATAAGCACTGAAAGGTGAGGAACGGCATTTTCTGAGTGATTCATGCCCGAAAACGCCGTCCTCAACGGTTGTTTAGACGAGATCG
>PXRE01000022.1 GCA_003021085.1 Halobacteriales archaeon QS_1_68_20
ACAGTTCGTCGGCGGTGTACAGTTCGCCACGGCTGATCGTGGCGCTGTCGTCGACCTCGTACCCCATCTCCTCGGCCAGGTCGATGACGGTCCGGCGGGTGATGCCGTCGAGGATGCTCTCGGAGAGGCCGGGCGTGTAGATGGTCCCGTCGCGCACGAGAAACAGGTTCTCGCCGGGCCCCTCGGCGACGTTGCCATCCTTGTTGAGGACGATGGCCTCGACGTAGCCGTTGTCCTTGGCCTCCTCGGTCGCAAGCAGGCTGTTGACGTACGGGCCGGTCGTCTTCGCGTTGGTCGGGATCTGGCTGGACGCGTGTTTGCGCCACGAGGAGACCATGACGTCGACACCGTTCTCCAGGGCCTCCTCCCCGAGGTACGCGCCCCACGGCCAGACGCCGATGGCGGTCTTCGTCGGGCAGTCACCCGGGCTGACGCCCAGGCTGTGGTACCCGTAGAAGGAGATGGGGCGGATGTAACAGGAGTCCAGGCCGTTGCGCCGGATCAGTTCGACGGTGGCCTCGGTCAGTTCCTCGGGGTCGTGACCGATGTCGAGGCCGTAGGGCTTCGCGGAGTTGTAGAGCCGTTCGAGGTGCTCGTCCCACCGGAAGATGGCCGGCCCCCGCTCCGTGTCGTAACAGCGGACCCCCTCGAACACGCCCGACCCGTAGTGCAGCGCGTGGGTCAGGACGTGTACCTGGGCGTCCTCCCAGTCCACGAACTCCCCGTCCATCCAGATCGTGTCGACGTCCATGTCCTCGAAGGCCATGTGCGAGCAATCAGGTGCCTCCCTATTAGGTGTGGTTGTCTCGGTACCGGGCGCCGTGGCGGCCCGCGGTCTCGGTCACCTGCCGTCGGCGAGCAGTGCGTCGAACGCCCGCTTGCTCTCGGCGGCGTACCGGAGGTCGAACCCGAACAGCTCGTGCGTGCAGGTCCCGGTCCAGCCGGTCTCGGCGATGGCGTCGGCCAGCGCGCCGAAGTCGACGCGGCCCAGCCCCACGGGGAGGTGCTCGTCGTCGTCGCTCCGGCGGGTGTGGTTGAGGTGGACGTGCGAGACGCGGTCGCCGTGCTTCCGGAGGAACTCGGCCTGCCACGCCCCGTCGTGGCCCGTCGCGCGGGCGTGGCCGGTGTCCAGACACATCGCGGCATCGGTGCATTCGCGGACCAACTCGTCGTCCCACTCCTCGGCGAGCACTCGCGAATCGGCGTGGAAGACCGCCGTCTCGACGCCGGCCGCCGCAGCGGCGTCGAGCGCGGCCTCCAACTCGCGGCACGCGCCCTCCCTGGCGTGGTCGTAGGGCGACCCCGGATCGACCCGGTAGGCAGGTGCGCCAGGAGGTCCAGCCCGTGCTCGTCGGCGGTCTCGCGGACGGTCGCGGCGTCCAGACGGTCGCGCCGGTAGACGTTCTCCATGTTCAACTCGAGGAAGTCGAACCCGTGTTCGGCGGCGAACGCGGCGGCCTCCTCGAACGTCGTCGTCGGGTCGGCCATGTGGCCCTGGCGGAGGTCCATGGCCGGGATCCGGTGCCGGGGCCCGAAAAGCTACAGGTGTTCGACCAGCCGGTGGCCCTCGACGTACGGGAGGTCGTGACGCTCGGCGTACGCCCGGGCGTCGGTCGGCGAGCGGGCGCCGCCGGTCTCGTCGTCGAGCATCTCGCAGCCGGCGACCGCCGGCTCGCGGCCGGCCGCCAGCGCTAACGCCACCCCGAGTTCCGTGTGGCCGTGGCGCTCGTCGAGCAGGCCGGGCGCGGCCCGCAGCAGGTGGACGTGACCGGGCGCGCGGAACTCGGCGGCGAAGTCGGTCCCGTCGGGGTCGGCCGCCGCGGCGGCCAGTTCGGTCACGGTGCGCGCGCGGTCCTCGTCGGTGATGCCGGTGAACGTCTCGCGGTGGTTGACCGTCAGCGAGAAGGAGGGGCGGGCGTCGTAGCCGACGTCCTCGAAGTCCGCGGCCGGGTGGTCCAGTTCCTCGTGGAGGTACGGCAACTCGAAGGCCGTCGCCACCTCGTCGGAGAACGCGACGAACAGCAGGCCGCCGCCGTCGTTTCGGAGTCGCGCGATGTCGGCAGGGGTGACGGCGTCGGCCGGGTACACCAGGTCCGTCTCGCCCTCGCGGTCGGCGGCGTCGTGGACCAGCACGGGGCCGCCCCGGCGGAACGCCGCCACGGCGGCCGCCACGTCGCCCGGCAGGTCCTCGGCTCCCGCGCCGTCGGTCGCCTCCGCGGCGTCGGCGTCCGTCGTCGGGCTCATGACTGGTCCTCGACGTAGACGGTGACGTGGTCGCCGTCGGCCAGCCCTAGTTCGTCGCGCAGTCTGTCCGGCGCGATGAGTTCTAGCTGGTCGGCGTCGTGGTGGGTCCGCTCGGGTTCGATGACGTGGGCACCCTCGTAGGTATCGCCCCCGGCGGTCGACAGCGACGCGGGATAGCAGACGGCGGGACCGTAGGTGCGGTCGTCGTCCTCCCAGCCGTCGATGGGGACCGGCGACAGCGAGTCCAGCGCCGACCGCCGGCGGACGCTCTCGTCGGTCAGTTCGACGTTCAGCGTCCCGGGGAACGGCTCGTAGTCCAGCCGTTCGCGGAACTGCTCCATGTAGCCCGGGAGGGTGATGTAGTGGCGACCCTCGCCCATGCCGCCGGTCACCGTGCCGGCCAGTTCGACGACGCCCGGCTGCTCGAACAGTCGCCGGTAGTCCTCGTACTCGCGGCGCAACGCCAGTTCGCCCGACTCGGTCACCCGGACCCACTGGCCGTCGTTGACGACTTCGCGCTCCAGCAGGCCGGCGTCGTCCAGCGTCTGTAGTCGCCGGGAGGCCGTCTGCGTCGAGGCGTCCAGTCGGTCCGCGAACGCGGAACAGGACACCTTCACCTCCCCGGAGAGACCGCCCTCCAGTGCGAGCAGTTTCAGGGCGGCGAGTTCGTCGTAGCCCACCGCGGTCGCCGTCGTTGCCATACCGCCAACTCGCCGCGGGGCCGTCATAAGCATAACGAATCCGTTTACCTTCTCAGAAACGTGAGAGTGGGTGGGGCGAGCAGGACTGGATCACTCTCGAAGAGCGTGCCCTGGCGGATAAAGCCACGGGAACGGGAAACGGGTTTCGGGAAACGGGTTTCGGGAGAGACCGTCCACAGGCCGACCGGGCGGGCGACGAGAGATGCGGGGGGCACGGTGGAGACGGGAACGAAGAGGTCGGGGCCGGCGGGGGATCGTCGAAGATTTATTACGGACGGACTGGAAGGCGGACCAATGCCTGCGGGCCGGTACTTCAGGGCGCTGACGGTGTTCGACCTCATGGGGAACTTCTTCCCGGGGATCGTCCTCGTCACCGCGTTGCTGGTGACGTTGTCGTCGCCCCCATTCCCGTCGTCGCCGGGCGAGTACCTGCTGGCCGGCATCGCCGCGCTCTCGCTGGGCCACTTCGTCTAGGTCTACGCCTCCCAGGCCACGGGGAACCGCCAGACGTTGCTCAAGACGATGGACGCGGCGAGACGGCCGCCGGTCGAGGGCGACGATGACGACGACGAACCGGACGACCCCGGCCGGGTGGCGGCGGCCAGGGCGGCGGCCGGCGGGGTGCTGGCTCACTGCGGGTTCGCGTTCGGGATGCCCCTGCTGTGGTGGCAGGAGGACCGCGGCGAAGCGCTCGGGGACACCCTGCTCGCGAACCGGGTCTGGAAGCAGCTGTTCGACACCTACGACGTCGAGCGCGGGACGGACAACTACGGCGTGCTCTTCCACCTCGTGTCCAGCGAGGTCGAGGACATCGACGTCCCTCGCGGGCACCGCGGTTCCAGGCGATCCGGAACTTCCACCGGGGCATGTGGATCGTCTCCTGAGTCGTCTTCGTCGTCCTGTTCGCCGTCGCGGTCGTCGTCGAACTCGTCGGCGTCGGCGGCACGCTCGGTGGCACGACCGTCCAGCGACCGGCCGTGTTCGGGTACTGGGAGTCGACCCTCCAGTTGCTGGTCGCCGTCGGTGCCGCAACGGTCGGGTTCTGGTATCTCGCGGACGACTACGAGACGGAGTTCGTCGAGTACCTGTTCACCGACTACGTGGTGGCGACGACCGGGGACGGCCCGGACGTGGAAGTCACCGTGAACACCGGCGGCGCCCAGGCGAAATCCGAACCCACGGCTGGCGGAGACGGGCAGACGGGACGGGAACCTACGGCTAGCCGAGACGGGCAGACGGGGCGCGACCCCACGACTGGTGGAGACGGATAGACGGGACCGAACCCACGACTGGCGGAGACGGCGGCTAGCTGGACCCAAGAACCGTCGGATAGGCAGAAGATGGCCTAGTCGTCGGCGGGAACCCGCGACCCCGACCCGGAACCGGCGCGGTGGTCCTGGATTTCCTCGACGTGCCAGGCGGTGTTGCGTTCGTTCTCGCTCTCCAGTCTGGCCTCGATTCGCTCGCCCTCGGCGAGATGACGGATCTTCCGCCGGAGTTGCTCGTCGTAGACCGCGTCGTCGGTCGGGACCGCGACCTGGAACCCCGCGCCGGGACCGCGTTCCATTTTAGCCAGATGTGCCCGTCGGCTATCTCGGCCACGCGAAAGCTGGCGATCACGGTCCCGTTCATGCGTCTCCCAGTGGCAGTGGCAAGGTAGTAAACGTTTCCCGTCAGTTCGCCGTCAGTCCCCCACGACGGGGTCCCGCGCCCAGAAGTCGCTGTCTTTCTGTAGCTTGGGAATCCAGGTCTCCTCTTCCTTCGCCAGCAACGCGACCCGGGAGGCCGGGACCTGCTTGAGCACGTCGTGTTCGGGCATGTGCTCCATGACTGCCTCGGCGAACGCGACGACGTCCTCGTGGTCGGGCATCGTCGAGCGGTCCAGTCGGCCCCGGGAGTGGCCGACGTGCATGTACGCCTTCAGTTCCACGAAGTCGGGGTCGGCCCGTCGGTAGAACGAGGCGAACCAGTCGGGGTCGGACATGTTCCAGCCGTCCATGCAGGTCGTCCGGAGGACGGTGCGGGTCTCGTCTTTCTCGTGGAGGACGTCCATCGTGTCGACCAGCCGCTGCCAGGCGTCGTCGTCGACGGCCCGCACCACGTCGTCGAAGGTGGCCCGGTCGGCGGCGTCGACGGAGACGTACAGCTGGGTCGGGTCACACTCCGCGAGCACCTCCGGTTTGGTGCCGTTGGAGACGAGGAAGGTGGTGACGTCCCGCTCGTGGAACTCCTCGATCAGTTCGGGGAGGTAGGGGTACAGCGTGGGTTCGCCGTCCAGCGAGATGGCGACGTGGCGCGGTTCCATCGCCTGCTCGAACACGTCCCGGGGCACCTCGTCGTTGCCGCCGAACCCGCTGAGGAGTTTGCGCTGGAGTTCGATCGAGGCCTCGGCGACGGCGGCGGGGTCGTCCCACTCGACGTCGCCCAGTTCGTAGGCGTGGCCCTCGTGGTCCCGCCAGCAGAAGACGCACCGCTCGTTGCACTTGACGACGGGCGTCATCTGGATGCAGCGGTGCGATTCGATGCCGTAGAAGATGTTCTTGTAACACTTGCCCTCCCCGCGCATCGCGTTCTTCGTCCACCCGCAGGTCTGGACCGCCGTGTGATTCTCGCTGTGGTAGTTCGGGTCGTCTACCTGTTTGGGGCCGTCCGAGTCGCTCATTAGGAGGTCGTTTGCCGGCCACGCTCAAACGTTCTTCCCTCCGGTGCGTCGGCGGCCCGCCGGGTCGAGCGACCGTACAGTGGTCCGGCCCGACGAAACCGTCCCCGCCGCCGAGTAAGAACCGCATAGCTTTCCGCCCCGGCCCTGAGGAACGTCGCGATGACGACGCCCGTCTCTCGGCGGACGCTCCTGGGCGGCGTCGCGGGCATCGCCGCCGGCCGGACGCTCCCCGCGACCGCGACGGCCGGCCAGACGGTGACGGTCCTGACGCGCAACCTCTACGCCGGCGTCGACCTGTCGGCGCTGTTCGAGGCGTCCGCGCTGGCCGACGTGCGCCAGGTCGCCGGCCGGATGCTCGAGACCGTGCGTGCCCACCCGTACGCGGCCCGCATGGAGGCCGTCGCCGCGGAGATCGCGGCGACCCGTCCCGACGTGGTCGGCCTCCAGGAGGCCGCACTGTCCGGAGCCAGCGACCGGATGACTTCGAGGACGCCCCGGCGCCGAACGCCTCGACGGTGGAGGTCGAGCTCCTCGCGCTCCTGTCTTCGAAACTGGACGAACGGGGACTGGCGTACGAGGTGGCGGCCGAGACGACCACCACCGACCTCGAAGCGCCGGCCGACGTCGACGGCGAGTCGGTCGACGTCAGACTGACCGACCGCACCGCCGTGCTCGTCCGCGACGGCGTCGAGACCAGCGACGCCCGGACCGGCACCTTCGAGGCGGCGTTCACCCCCTCGCTGAGCGGGATTCCGGTTCCAATCACTCGGGGCTACTGCGTGGTGGACGCGGTCGTCGGCGACGCCGAAGTCACCGTCGCGACGACGCACCTCGAAGCGGCGTCCGCCGACCCACGCCGTCGCCAGGCCGAGGAGTTGCTGGAGGTCCTCCCGGACGGTCGACCCGTCTGCTCGCGGGCGACGTCAACAGCGGCCCCGGCGGGCCGACCGAGACCTACGACCTGCTGACGGCGTCGTTCGAGGACGCGTACGCGGTCCGGCGGCCAGGCGCGGACGGGTACACCTGCTGTCAGGCGACCGACCTCCGCAACGACCGCTCGTCGCTCTCCCGGCGCGTCGACGTCGTCCTCTCGCGCGGCGCGCGGCCGACCGCCGTCGAACGGGACGGGGCCAAACCGGAGGACCGTGTCGCCGCCGAGGTCGAGGGAGAGACGGGCAAAGTGTGGCCGTCCGACCACGCGGGCGTGGCCGCGACGGTCGCGGCCACGGCGACGGGCGAACACCCGTCGACAGCTACGACGACGCGGAGGCCAACGGAGACGCCGACGGTGCTGGAATCGGCGGCGACCCCGACGGAAGACGAGGCGGGGTCGAACGTCCCGGGCACCGGATTCGGCCCCCTCGCGGCGCTGGTCGCGCTCGGCGGCGCGGCGCTCGCGCGGTACCGGCGCCGCGAATAGGATCGCCAGCGGGAGGGGTAGCCCGAGGGAGGTGATCGCGTGGTGCGCGCCTACAGCACCACGACCGCGACCCCAGAGAGGATGACGACCCCCAGGATGTCCCCGACGTTCGTGACGACGGGGATGGTCGTGTCGTCGGGGTCCAGCCGCAGGCGGTATGAGACGTAGGTGGCCGAGACGCTCAGTGCGACCACCACCGCGGTCAACGAGAGGCCGCTGACGACGGTGATGGTCAACAGCGTCCCCATCTCCATCGGCGCGGCGACGAGGTGGCCGACGACCCAGGCCGCCAGGCCGAGCAGGACGAAGACCGTCACTGCCAGCGAGAAGACCGCGGCGACGTTCGTCCACAGGGTGCGCCCCCTGAGGTCGAACGTGAGCGTCCCGAGGTGGAGCTGGGTCGACAGCCGGGCGCTGAGGATCGCACCGAGGTTCCCGCCCATCCCGATCATCACGGGGACGACGATCAGCAACGTCGGATTGGCGAGGTAGGTCTCCTGCAGTTCCTCCAGCACGAACCCCGACCCCATCTCCAGGGCGCTCAGCGCGACCAGCAGGGGGAACATCGTGACGACGATGCTCCGGACGGTCCAGGTGTCCGGCGACCCCGTCGAGAGGTCCGCCATTCAGCGACCCCCCCTCACAGTACCAGCCCCACGACGGCCACCGCCGCGTACAGGAAGACGACGCCGAACACGTCACCCAGGGTCGTCACGATGGGACCGACCAGGTTGTCGGGATCCAGGCCGCGCTTGAACGCCGCGAACACCAGCGCGAGCACCCCGACGATCAGGACGACGGACGTGAGCAACCCGGCGAGGAACGTGATGCCGACCAGTTCGGCCAGCGGCGCCGGCTGGCGACCCGGTAGCACCGCGAGGACGGCCCACGCCAGGACGCCGACGATCACGGAGATGCCGATGCCGTTGACGAACGAGGCGACGACGGTGGCGACGAGGCGGCGGTCGTCGTCGAACCGGGGTTCGAGCAACCCCTGGTGGAGGCCGCTGGAGACGCGCGCGCCGAGGGCCCCGTACACGTTCCCCCGCGTCGCCAGGAACGCCGGCAGGAGCAACAGCAGGCCGGGGTACTCCCGGAAGTTGGCGCGCATGGCCTCCGAACCGAGGACGCCGCCGGCGAAGATGCCACCGGCCAGGCTGACCGCGAGCACGGGAATCGACTCCCGGTAGATCGCCCAGACGTCGCCCCAGTCGACCATGTCCGTACAGTCTCACCTCGGGCATAAAAATCTGTGACGGTGGGAAACCCATTTATCGGCGCGGCAGGAAGGCCCGCGTATGCTGCTGCAGTTCCGCGAAGAGGTCGAGGCCGCCCTGACCGACGCGCTCGGGGCCCTGGAGTTGCCGACCGACGACCTCGGGATCGAACGGCCGCCCGAGGACGTTGACGCCGTGCTGGCCTCCAGCGCCGCGTTCCGGGCCGCCGAGGCCGCGGGAGCGCCGCCGCCGGCGGTCGCGGCCGACGTCGCCGAACGGATCGACGCCGGCGACTACCGCCTGATCGGGGCCGTGGTCACCCAGGGAACGTACGTCAACTTCCTGCCGAGCGACGCCTACTACGAGGCCACCCTGGAGGCGGCCCACGAGGACGACTACGGCCGACTCGACCCGACCGGCGAGTCCGTCGTCGTCGAACACACCAGCGCCAACCCCACCGGCCCCGTCCACGTCGGCCGCGCCCGCAACCCGATCATCGGCGACGCGCTCTGTCGCCTGCTGGAGTTCGCGGGCTACGACGTCGACCGCCACTACTACGTCAACGACGCCGGCCGCCAGATGGCCGTGTTCACCTGGGCCTACGAGACCTTCGACGAGAGCGACCTCCCCGACCCCGAGCGGGACAAGCCCGACTACGACCTCGTGCGGTACTACCGCGAGGGCAACGAGTTCCTGGAGGAAGGCCCCGAAGCGGAGGTCGAGGCCGCCGAAGACGCGATCCAGGCCATCATGCAGGGCCTGGAAGACGGCGACGAGGAGACCTTCGAGCGCGTCCAGCGGGTCGTCGACCAGGTGCTCGACGGCATGCGGGCCACCCTCCAGCGGCTCGGCGTCGAGTTCGACGAGTTCGTCAAGGAGACGAGGTTCATGCGCGCCGGCGAGACCGACGACGTGGTCGAGCGCCTGCGTGACCTCGACGAGGCCGTCTACGAGGAGGACGCCTGGCAACTGGACCTCTCGGCGTTCGGCATCGACAAGAACTTCGTGTTCCTGCGCTCGGACGGCACGACGCTGTACACCACCCGCGACATCGCCCACCACGAGTGGAAGTTCGACGAGTACGACCGCGCGATCACCGTCATCGGTGAGGACCACCAGCTAACCTTCGAGCAACTCCGCCGGGCGCTGGAGTTGCTCGGCCACGACACCGACCGCCTGGAGCAACTGTTCTACTCGTGGGTGAACCTCCCCGGCGGCGGGGGGATGAGCACCCGCGAAGGGACCGGCGTCGACCTCGACGAACTGCTGGACGAGGCGGTCGCCCGCGCCCGCGAGGAGGTCGAGGCCCGGATGGACGAGCGCACCCGCGGCGACCTCACCGACGAGGAGGTCGAGCGCATCGCCCGCCAGGTCGGCATCGGTGCGGTCCGCTACGACGTCGTCGCCAAACAGCCCACCAAGGCCATTACCTTCGAGTGGGACCGCGCGCTGGACTTCGAGGCGCAATCTGCGCCCTACGTGCAGTACGTCCACGCGCGGACGTGTGGGATCCTCGAACGGGCCGAGTCGGTCCCCCAGGCGGTCGACGCCGACGCCCTGACCGAACCGAAAGCCCACGACCTGCTGGAGACCATCGCCCGGTTCCCGGCGGTCGTCGAGGAGGCCGCGGCCGCCAGGGAACCCCACGCCGT
This sequence comes from Halobacteriales archaeon QS_1_68_20, assembly GCA_003021085.1. Lineage (GTDB taxonomy): Archaea > Halobacteriota > Halobacteria > Halobacteriales > PXRE01 > PXRE01. Next base: position 9,897 of record PXRE01000022.1, read on the forward strand.
GGCGACCTACACCCGGGAGTTCGCGGAGACGTTCAACGGCTTCTACCGGGAGTGTCCCGTGCTCGACGAGGACGTGCCCGACGACCTGCGGGAGGCACGCCTGGCGCTCGTGGCCGCCGCGCGGCACACGGTCGCCAACGCGCTGTATCTCCTCGGCGTCGAGGCACCGGAGTCGATGTAGCTCCCCGTTTCTATTGGCGTCCGGCCGCAGAACGCGTGAATCCGAGAGACGACTAGCCAAAAAAGCGGCTCAGCAGTCCGCCGGAGGATTCGTCCTCGTCGTCGTCCCCCGGTTCCGCGCCCTCTACGGCGAACGGCGCCCGCTCGTCCTCTTCTGGCGGTGCCTCCGGCCCGTCGGCTGGCTGCCGCTCTGCCGGCGGTTCGTCGGCCGGCGGCCCCTGCGGCGGGGCCTCACCCGGCGGTCGCTGGTCCGCAGGGGCAGGTTCACCTGGGAGTGGGCCTTCGCCCGGCGGCGGTCCTTCCGCCGGCACGCCCTCGTCGTGGCCGGGCGCCGGTTCGCCGGCGTGGTCCGGCCCCTCGGCCGGCGGCCCCTGTTGTGCGGGCGGGCGCTCGTCGGCCGGCGGTTGGGTCCCGGCCTCGTCGAAGCGGACGCCCGACTCGTCGACGGGGTGCCCCGCGTCGGCCTCCATCGCGGCCGCGATCTCCTCGGCGGCCTGGTCGACGTCGACGTCGTTGCCAACCAGTTCGTCGCCCCGGGCCGCCCCGGATTCGTCGGCCGACGCCGGCGGTTCCCCGGCGGCCGAGTCGCCGCCGACGCCGGCGAGGTCGTCGATGGTGTCCATCGTCTCGTCCGCAGGCTCGCCGTCCGGCGGCTGGTCCGCCCCGGGTTCCGGCTCGGCCGCGGCGGCCTCGTCGGGCGGGGCCCGCTCGTCCGGTGCCGGCGCTTCGTCGGCCGGGGCCTGTGCCTCGTCCGCGGATCCCTCCTCGGGCGACGGCCCCTCGTCGGCCGCCGCCTCGGCAGGCGACCGGTCCGGTTCGGTCGGTTCGCCGGCCGGTCCGGTGGCGGCCTGCTCGTCGTCGGTCGCATCGGCCGGGTCCGCAGTGGCTTGCTCGTCGGCGGACTGGTCGTCCGGTTCGGCCGTGGGTTGCTCGTCGGCCTCCTCTGCCGGTTCGGTCGCGTCGTCTGCACCGGCCGCGTCGTCCGCCGACCCGGCGTCGGGTTCCGGTTCCGCGGTCGAGTCGGCCGTCTCGTCGGGCACCGACGGGACGACGGGGGCCTTCTCCAGGCTCTCGGCGATGACGATGTCGGCCAGGCCGCGGAACCCCTCCGTCGCGGGGGCGTCGGGGTCCGTGGCGACGACGGGGTCGCGGGCGATCGCGCTCCGGTCGACGGCGTCGTCCTCGGGGACGACCGCCAGGACCGGCAGGCCCAGTTGATCGGAGACGGCCCCCACGTCCAGATCCCGCGGATCCGTCGCCCTGGTCAGGACGACCCCGGCGACGGCACCGCCCAGGCGCTTGGTGACCTGGTGGGTCTTGGCCGTGTCCTGCAGGGCAACCGGTTTCGGCGTCGACACGAGGACGACAGCGTCCGCGAGCGCCAGCGGGAGCACGGTGTCGTGGCTGAGTCCGGCACCGAGGTCCAGCAGGACGTAGTCGAACCCCTCGCGGAGTCCGTCGATGGCGTCGGACATGGCCTCGGTCTCGACGCTGGCGAACCCGTCCAGCGAGATGCCGCTGGGGACGGCCGCCAGGCCGGCGTCGATCTCGTAGACAGCCTCTCTGAGGTCGGCCTCCCCTGCCAGCACCTCGTGGAGTGTCGGGCCGTCGGGGTCAAGCCCCAGGAACCCGCCCAGGTTCGCCATACCGAGGTCGACGTCGACGATGGCGACGGTGTACCCTCGCTCGGCCAGCGCCGCCCCGAGGTTCACCGTCGTCGCGGTCTTGCCGACGCCGCCCTTGCCGCTGGCGACGGCGTATACGGTGTGAGCCATACCTGTTCGCTGGTTGCGGCAACGTGGGCACGCCTTATAAATCATTGCCGGACGGCGGCCGGAACCTTGAAGTCCAGAACCGCAGTTCCGGCGCCCTACGGCACTGCGACGGCGACTACGTCCCGTAATCCCAGCGACCGGCGCTCCCACCGGTCGCCCCCGTCCGCCAGGAACGTCCCGTCGGCGGTCACCGCGTACGTCGTCGCCCCGTAGGCCACGTCCGCGACGGGCGACTCCGCCACCTCGCGCTCGTCCCACTCGCCGTCGAACGCGTAGAGGGCGTCGGCGGTCGCGGCGTGCGCCAGCGCGAGTTCGCCGTCGGACGACGCCGCCGCGACGACGTCGAACGCGTCCTCCAGGTCCCGGGTCCAGCCCGGTCCCAGGCGGTAACAGCCGTCGCCGGTCGCCGCGAAGGGACCCACCGCGGCGACGTCCCGGGCGTCGTCCAGTCCCACGTCCGCGATCTCGTCGGCGGTCAACTGGTAGACGCCGTCGTCAGCCGCCAGCAACGGCCCGTCGATGGCCCGGACCGGCGCGTCGACGTCCGCGACGGTCAGCCACTCGGTCGGGTCCTCGCGCGGGTGCAGGAGTCTGCCGATATCGAACTCGTCGTCGCCGGCGGCCACCAGCGCGCCCTCGTCGAAGCCCACGGCGCTGGCCGGGCCGAATCCGGTCTCGACGTACTCGGCCGACTCGTCCCCGGGAGCCTCGCCCCCGGACTCGGCGTCGGACTCGTCGGCGCGGTCAAGCAGGAGGACGTCCTCGTCGGTGGCGACCGCCACGAGGCCGTCGGCGGCGGCGACGTCGCGGGCCGTACACCGACGGTCCAGACGGAACCGGCCGACGCGGTGGGAGACCTCGACGACGGCGACGCCCTGGCCGGACGCGACGTAGACGTCCTGCTTGCCGGTGCGGTCGTCGTAGATCCGGTCCGCCGCGAGGTCGCTCATACCCGGAGCCTCGGGTGGACGGGCCTAATGGTTGCTGGTCGCGGGACGGTCTCCGGAATCCCTTTGGGTCCCCACGCCGACCGTCCGCACGATGAAGGTCTTCGGGTCGAGCGGAGCGCGCGGGGTCGCCAACGACGACCTGTCGCCGGGGTTCGTGCTACGGGTCGCGCGGGCGGCCGGGTCGTACTGGCTGGCCGACCGGGTTGCGGTCGCGCGGGACACGCGCGCGACCGGCGAGATGCTGGCCTCGGCGGCCGCCTCGGGACTCGCCAGCGTCGGTGCCGACGTGGAGCGACTCGGCGTCGTCCCGACGCCGGGCGCACAGGCGTACGCCGAACAGGAGGGCGTCCCCGCCGTGATGATCACGGCGTCGCACAACCCCCCCGAATACAACGGCGTCAAACTGATCGGCGAGGACGGCGTCGAACTCACGCGGGAGCAACTGGAGGACGTCGAGGAGCGCCTGCTGGCCGACGACTACGAGACCGCCGCCTGGAGCGACGTCGGCGAGGCCAGGTCCGTCGAGGGCGCGCGTCGCCGCTACCTGGAGGCGGCCCTCGCGGCGGTCGACCGCGAGCGAATCGCCGACGCCGACCTCACCGTCGCCGTCGACCCCGGCCACGGCGCGGGGGCGCTGACCAGCCCCGAGTTCTTCCGCCGACTGGGCTGTGAGGTCGTGACCGTCAACGCGCAGCCGGACGGCCACTTTCCCGGCCGGGACCCCGAACCGGTCCGCGAGAACCTGGCCGACCTGGGCGACCTCGTCCGGGCGGCCGACGCCGACGTCGGCGTCGCTCACGACGGCGACGCCGACCGCGCCATCTTCTTCGACGAGCGCGGCGAGTACGTGGAGGGCGACGCCACCCTCGCGGCGCTGGCCGCCGCGGAACTGGACGCGGGCGACGTCGCCGTCTCGGCGGTCAACGTCTCCCAGCGCCTGGTGGACGTTTGCCGGGAGGCCGACGCCGACCTGAAGTTGACGCCCATCGGGAGCACGAACATCATCACGCGCGTCCCGGAACTGTGGGCCGGGGACCGCGAGGTGGCCATCGCCGGCGAGGGCAACGGCGGCATCTTCTTCCCGTCCTATCGGCTCTCGCGGGACGGTATCTACACCGCCGCGCGGTTCCTCGAACTCGTCGCCGACCGGCCGGCCAGCGAGGTGGTCGAACCCCACGGCGGCTACCACAACGTCCGCGTGAACATCGACTACGAGGACGACGCCCAGCGCCAGGCCATGCTCGCCGCGGCCGAACGGCAGGCCCACGAGGCCGGCGCGGACCTCGACACCACCGACGGCTACCGCCTGGACTACGGCGACGCCTGGGTGTTGGCCCGGCCCTCCGGGACGGAACCGGTGGTCCGCATCTACGCCGAGGCCCGCGACGAGAGTCGCGCCGAGGAACTGGCCGAGGAGATGCGGGAGGCGCTGGCCGAGGCGGACGGGTAACGGCCTCCCGGGGATCGCTCGCTCCGTTTCTCGGCCGGGTTACGATCTACGACCGGCGGTCGATCCCTCAAGTACCTCTCGAACCCTTATAAATTCGCTACCGACCGCCGACTCACTCGTCCTGTCCGCCCTGCGACGAACCCGTCGAGGACGCCCACCGGGTCGGCCCAGTCACGCTGGTCCTCCGACCGTGCGGCCACCAGGTCGAGGACCTGCTCTACCGGGAACTCCGCGACGACTGACCCACCTCCACCCGAAACTCAGCCCTCCGACACCGCACCGCAGTCCGCACAGACCGACACGGGTCGGCCCTCTCGGATCCGCGCCCGCAGATCACTACTACCACACTCCCCACAGACCGCCTCGGACTCGTCGCCGCAGTCGGGGCAGACCAGGGCGGGCGTCCCCTCGACCAGCGTCGCGCGGCGGTCGACGTGGCCGCAGGCCGGGCAGGCGAGCGGAACCCGCACGTCGGCGCCGTCCCGCGGTGCGCCGATGGCGAGCGCTACGAGGTCATCGTCGCCGCTGTTCGCGCCGGACTGGTACTCGCCGGGGGCGAACCTGACGGCCTCGCCTGCCCGCCCGACCACCTCGTCGGCCTCGCCGGCTGGCGAGGCGTCCTCGTGGCCCGTCTGGTCACCCTCTGCCGGCGTCCACGTCTCGAAGGTGGCTTCACCCGACAGGACGACGAACAGCTCCTCCTGGTCGGGGTGGGCGTGGAGGCCGCTGCTGAACCGCTCGCCCGGAGGGAGGCGGTAGCGGTTGACAGCTACGTCGGTCGCACCGAGCGGGCCGGCGAGGTCACGCCGGTCGACGCCGCGGCCGAGACTCGTGGATTCGACGTCGTCGATGGAGACGCGTCTCACGCAGGGGCGTTCGGCCCCCGGTGCAAAAATCGTCGGGGGACGGCGTGCGGGGCGGCCCGCGGTCGGGACCGGCCGCGGTAGACCGGCCGCCCGGCTAGGACCTGCGGCTTCGTTCCAGCATGCCGTCGACGTCCCTGGATTCGCGCTCCCTGGCGAACGCCAGGTACGGCTGGAGCTGCTCGCCGCGGTCGGTCAGCGTCACCGCCTCGTCGTCGCGGTCGTACTCCACGAGGCCGTGCTCGGCGAGTCGCGGGAGGTGGTTGTGGTAGAGGCGGCGGTGAGCGACGCAGGGCAGTCCCTGCTCCGTGGAGGAATCCGCTCCGTAGCCGCTGACGAGGGCGGCGAGTTCGTCGACGGGGGCCGTGCCCCCGCGTTCGGCCAGCAGGTAGAGGACGAACCGTCGTTGCTCGTTCGCGAGGATCCGGAACGCGACCGTCGGCGTCAACTCGCCCTCGTCGGCGAGTCCGCGCTCGATGGTCGGAACGCGACCGGAGACGCCCGGATCTTCGAGTGACGTCATGGAAGTGTAGAGGGTACGCACTCCAACGGTGTAAGGCTATCACCTCAACAGTTGGTTGCGGTCGCCTGACAGCGAGACGACCGGGTACTTTTGCGCTCGCACACCGTACGTTACCCATGGGCGAGGACTGCATCTTCTGTGGCATCGTCGCGGGGGACCTGCCGTCGTACGACCTCTACGAGGACGACGAGGTGCTCGCGTTCCTCGACGTCAACCCGGCCGCCGAGGGGCACGCGCTGGTCGTCCCGAAAGAGCACCACGAGCGCGTGACCGACTTCGACGCCGAGACGACCGCCGCGGTATTTACCGTGGCCCGGCGGGTCGCCGCCGCCATGGACGCCGCGCTGGACCCGGACGGCTTCAACCTCTTCCAGACCAACGGGGGGGGTCGCCGGCCAGGAGGTGTTCCACGCGCACGTCCACGTGATCCCCCGCGACGAGGGCGACCGGATCGCCTTCGAGTTCCCGCAGGGTGACCTCGACGACGAGGAGGCGACCAGGGTCGTCGACGCGATCACGGACGAACTCTGACTCGCGGCCGTCCGGCGAAACGCGCGACCCCGCCGCCGGTCCCGACCGACCCAAGATACAATGGCCTGCCACCCCCACTCTCGCATGGGGGAAGCTACCACGCGCCAGTCCGCTCCGTCAGCCACAGCGGGGTCCCCAACGAGCGACTGCTACCCGCCCGGGACCGGTCCGTCGCGTTCGCGTCGGCGAGACGGACGCCGCTGCCGGGCAGGAGCGGCGCGCCGGCGACCCCACGGGCGTCGAGGTGACGCGCTCGGTGACGGTCGGCCGGCCGGCGGACGAACTCTACGACCGCTGGCGGGATCCCGAGGTGCTGTCGCGGGTCTTCGAACCCGTCGCCGAGGTGACTTCGAGCGGTGAGGACCGCCACCGCTGGCGAGTCAGCGGCCCGCTCGGCTGGAACCTGGAGTGGGACACGGAAGTCGTCGCGGCCGACCCCGGGGAACGCCTCCGCTGGACGTCGGTCGACGGCGCCGTGGCCGCCGATGGGTCGGTCGAGTTCCGGCCGGCCCCCGGTGACCGCGGAACTGAAGTGGCCCTGCGCCTGCGTGTCGAACCGACGGGGGGCGAACTCGGTGCCATGATACTCCGGCGCCTCGGCTTCGTCCCCGGGGTCGCGGCGGGCACGGCGCTCGACCGGTTCAAGAGCCTCGTCGAGACGGGCGAGATTCCGACGCTGGAACGCAACCCCCTCGCGCGCGGGAGCGGGGACCTGGTCTGAGCGGAGGACGCCGCCGCCCCGCTGGGCGGGGAGCAGGCCTCGCTGGCCGGAGGGACGGCCCGCTACTCCTCGTCTTCCTCGTCCTCGCTGGAGGAGAATTTCCCCATGACGACCTCACCGACGAGGGCGACGGCCTCCAGGAGCAGTTCGCCGAGCCACATGCTCAGCGGTCGGGGTGTTCCTCCAGCGCCGCTGCCAGTTCGTCGCGGCGCTCCCGCACCGTCGAGAGTTCGGCCTCGACCTCGCCGCGAGCGACCATGTCGCGTTCGCTCCGGGACAGTTCCTCGTGGGCGACCGCGGCGTCCTGGAGTCGTTCGTAGTCGAGTTTCGCGGGCAGGCGGCGCACCGTGCGGAGCGTTTCGAGTACGTCCTCGCCGGCGAACCGGCGGACGACCGACTCGTACTCGCTGGTCCGGAACCGGAGCGCCTCGGCCGACGGCGGCGGCCACCCGACGGTCAACGGGTCGGCGTCCAGGCGTTCCAGGTACGTCTGCTGGGTCGCCACCGCCCGCTTCAGCGACGTGGCGTCCTCGACGTAGTGCGAGAGTTTCGAGCGGGAGTAGTTGGCGTACTCCAGTAGTTTCGGAATCGGTTCCGTCCCGGCCTCGTTGTCGGCGACGTACGCCCGGAGGTCCTCGGGGGGCTGGCGGTACTCGACCAGCGGGTACCACGCGGTAGCCGCGACGACGTCCAGCACTTCGCTGGCGCTCGCCTCCCGCTTGAACGTCTCGAACGCCTTCGAGACCGCGCCGTCGTAGGCCTCGACCGGGTTCCGGAGGCGCTCGAGGGGGGCGTCCAGGTCCGCCTGCCCGAGTTCGCGCACCCGCCGGAGGTCGGTGACGCGCTCGTCGAGTTCCCGGCGCCTGTCCGCGACCCGACGACGGGCCGCCCGGTACCGGTCCAGGGCCTCTCTGCGCTCGTCCAGGCGGTCGATCAGGTCCTCGACGGGGTCCAGCAGGTCGTGGGCGCGCTCGAAGTCCGACTCCGAGAGGCGGCGCTGGTCGAGGGCGTCCTCCGCGGCCTCGAAGGCGTCGCGCTCCGGCAGGTCCTCCGAGAGGCCGTCCACGAACTCCGAGACCTCCCGTTCGAACTCGACGTAGGCCCGGAAGTCCCCGGTCCCCGTCGCCCGCTCGCGGTACCGCGCGAGCAACTTCGTGAACTCGTCGTGGGCGTCGGCCACTTCCCTGATCGTGTCCTCGCCGTACTCCTTGACCTTCGCCTGGGCGCGCTCGACGGCGTCGTCGGCGCGTTCGAGTTCGGCGCGCAAGTCCGACGCCCGCGCGTCACTCGTAGACTGCATCGGGGTCGAACACCTCCTCGCCCACGTGCTCGACGTCGAGTCGGAGGCCCTCGTCCGCACCGCTCTCGGTGGCGTCCTCGTCCGTGCCGTCCTCGTCGACGCCCTCGACGGCACGGTGGAAGCAGGAGTGGTATCCGGTGTGGCAGGCGCCGCCCGCCTGGTCGACGAGATAGAGGAGGGCGTCGCCGTCGCAGTCGACGCGGACCTCCCGGATACGCTGGACGTGGCCGCTGGTCGCGCCCTTCTGCCAGAGTTCGTCACGGCTCCGGGAGTAGTAGTGGGCAAGCCCCGTCTCGACGGTCCGCTCGACCGCCTCGCGGTCGGCGTACGCCAGCATCAGTACCTCGCCGGAGTCTGCGTCCTGGGCGACCGCGGGGACCAGGCCGTCCTCGAACGCAAGGTGGACCTCCGACTCGCTCATGTGCGAACGTTGCCGCTGGCCGGGATAGGTCTTTTGCGTTCGTGTCAGTCCTGGTCGGAGACGAAGTCCGACACGGTAGTTGCACTACCCGAGTCCGAGCGCCCGCAGTGCCGAGAACAGCAGGTCGCCGTACAGCAATCCGACGACCAGGCCCAGGAAGATGGGCACGATGAACGGGATGCCCGGCGAGTACCAGACCCGGTCGCGGGTCGTCAGCACCTCCAGGCCACCCCGGAGGTCCGCGGCCGTCGTCCCCCATGCCGATCCCACGTCGTCGAGGAACGCCGCTGCACCCCAGGGGTCGTCGTACGCCTGTTCGGATTGGGCGGACTGCTCGGGCCGGGGGTCCGCCTGAACCCCCTCGTCGTCCGCCTCCCGGCCCTCGGTCGTCGCCCCGTCCGACCGTCCGGGGTCGTCCCTCCCTCCCTCGACCCCGCCATCGGGAACGATTGCCCCGTCCGTAGGGTCGCCAGGGTCCTCGGGGAGCGAGGCGGCGTCGCGGTACTGCTCGGGGTCGGCCCGGAGGTCCGTCAGGTCGACCCCGCGCCACCGGATGTACATCCGGAGGGCGTCCAGATCCAGCCCTCGCCGGGTGTACCCCTCGGGTGTCTCCAGCAGACTCCCGTGGCGCTTTGGGACCGACGAGGCGGGCACCCGCTTGCCGACGAACGCCAGCCGTGACCGGTTCCCGGCCAGCAGGTTCCGGACGGCGAGGTAGGCCGGGTAGGTGGCCGACAGCAGGGCCGCGTTGGTCAGGATGGCCAGCGAGAAGACGCCGAGCGCGGACCGCCCGACGGCCGGCGGGACCACGAACACGTCACCGCCGACGGTGAGGACGTAGGTGGGGAACGTCGGCAACAGGACCGCCAGCGCCATCACGGCCTTGGCGTCCGCGCCCCCGAAGCCGCCGAGTCGCCAGATCAGGTACGACAGCGGGACGACCATCCCGAGGCTCACCGCGACCCGGACGACGAACAGGCGCGCCTGGACAGTGTCGACCCCCGCGAGGACGCCCAGTTGCCAGGCTTCCCAGGCGAGGAGGGCGGCGCCCAGCGCCGCCAGGGGGTACCACACGCGGTTGGGGACCCGCCTGACCTTCACGTCACGCCAGGCCGCCCAGCCGAGCGCGGGGACCGCAACCAGCCGCAAGAGGTCCGGTACGTCGGCGACCACGTGATTACTGGCCGTGGCTTCCGGGATAGACCTTGCGGTGGCACTCGGGTCGATAATCTAGACCTGTATCTGGAACAACTGAAGAGCCCCGCACGTTCTCCGCAGACGGTATCTCGGTCGACAACACGCAGAAAGCTCCCGTGGGCTCTCCTCTGACGGTTGCTTGGTCAGCAATGGGCAGAAAGCCCCCGCGCGCTCGACTCGCGCGGCTCGCGGGAACGGCACGGCGGCCGCGCCAGCGCGCGCCACGGTGGCTTGTCGAGCATATCTGAACATATGCACATATATTCATATACGCCCGGACGTCTGCCTCCCAGGGCACAGGAGACACCGGGAAATTCCGCCTCGCTGATCGTCCAGTACAGCTAAGGGATCGACGACCGACGGGGTCGACATGGCCTCAGAAGGCGACCCGAGGGTGCTGGCCGTGATGAACCTCGTGCTGTCGTTCGTGTTCAGCTACGGGGTCGCCCGGCTGGTGGGGCTCACCAGCATCGCGGAGTTCTCCTGGGAGACGGTCCTGTTCGGGGCGGCGATGCTGTTCGTCGTGACGTGGATCGTCGTGATGCGGTGATCACTCGACGCCCTCGGCCAGCGCGGCCAGCGCCCGGCGGAGTTCCGCCCGGCGCTTCCACGCGGCGACGCGGTCGGTGACCGCCGACAGCGGTAACCCCAGGTCCACGACGGAGGTCATCGTCAACCGCGTCCCGTCGTCCTCGCGGACCAGCGACAGCGCCGTCTCCATCTCCTCGAAGGGCCCGTGGTCGCCGACCTGCTCGTAGACGTAGCCGTCTTCCGTCTCCCGGAACGCGAACGTCGCCGAGATGCCCCGGCCCTCTGCGTGAACCTCCCAGCCGTCGCCGGTCTCCTCGACGTCGGCCACCTCGAAGGTCCCCTCGGCCGCGACGATGGCCGACGGTGAGAGCGCCGACCGGATCTCCGGCGGCGTGGCGGCCACGAACTGCGAGGCCTCGACCTCGACCATGGCTGTCGGCGGTTCGACCCCCGCTGTAAAAGGCGTAGGGGGCTACCTCCGTCGGCCAGCTCCTGCCTCCCACGGTGCGCGAACCGGGTCGGTCACGACCGACTGATCCGCGGGGCGACGACGTACCGGACGGACCCGCCGGCCAGGTCGAACGTCAGGTCCAGCGGCGTCTCCTCGCCGAGTCGAACGTCGACGGACGCGTCCGCGGGCACGACGCGGGCGACGGAGTCGAGGTACGACACCGAGAACAGTGCGTGGGCGTCGTCGGCGTCGAACGACTCGCACTCCTCGGCGGGGTACTCGACCGCCACGGAGTCGGTGTCGCCGTCGGTGTCGGTGTCGGTGTCGCCGTCGGCGCTGGCGTAGAGGCGGTCGCCCGTCGGCACCCAGCGCGAGGGGTTCGGACACCATGTCGGCCGCCCGGACGGCCTGGACGAGGTCCTGGCCGTGGAGAGTGATCGACGCCGGGAGTTCGGGGAATCCGGAGGCGTCCGGCGGCGACCGGATGGCGTCGGGGTCCATCAACCCGAGCGTGTAGGACAGTTCGCCGACGCGGAGGTGTAGCGTCCGCGTCTCGGCGTCCAGTCGCATCCGGACGGGTTCGTCACCGTCGGCCATCCCGACGACGTCACTGAGTCGGTCGAGGTCGACGCCCATCGTCGTCTCCCCGGCGTCGTAGGACGCGAACGCGCTCGCCGGCAGGTCCAGCGAGACCATGGCGACGGTCGCGGGGTCCTGGGCGTCGACGGCGAGTCCCTCCGGACTCACCCGGACGACGCACTCGTCGACGAGCGCCTGCACGGCGGCGAGCGCGTCCCCTAGCGTCGAGGAATCGACGGTCGCGTCGAAGGTCGGTTCCAGTGGTTCGTCTCCTCGTGTGGTAGCGTGCTGGTTCATTCGTGGTGAACGTGGGTCTGTCGGCGAGCGATGCGACTACCGGAGGGCAAACGATATACCGGCGGCACGTCCACCCACGAACGGTGGCACGGGCCGGTTCCCGTCGCCGCTCCGACGCCGCCCCGCTCCCCCGGGACTCGTTCCTGCGGTGACGCTCGTCCACGACCGTCCGCCCGAGCGGCCACACCGGCGATGTCCCGCGTATCCTCCCCGACTCGGAACTCGGTGTTAAGGATTTTGTAGTATATCTATCACTATCGGTGGTGAGTAATCGGAAGTGGATTATATTTATAACCAATCACCCAATTTCGTAACCCGATACCGATTATGGCCGGGAGAAGCGACGGCCGTGACCGTGGCGTCCTGAGCCGGGCGGATCGAACGTACTTGCGCGGGGAAGCCGGCCTCTCCAGCGTCCAGGCCGAGCGGAACGCGCGCGCCCGGATCCGGAACCGGGTGTACGACGCGCTGCTGGACTTCGAGGTGCTGGTCGAGCACCTCTCCGACCGGGACCGTGAACTCGTGTTCGGTAAACGGGTCTCCGAGGAGGGAACGGCGGCGTTCGACGCGCTGATCTCGACGGTGGCGCTGTTGTACGACGGGATCGAGCGGACGGATCTGGACTTCGAGACCGTGCTCCGGGAGGGGATCAACCTGGCCGAGGCGAGCGACGACCGGGCGGCGACCGTCGAACTGGACGTGACATTCCACGCGCTGGACGCCGACCACCTGCGGGAGAAACTCGACCGCGGGGAGTCGCTGTCGCTGACCGAGATCGCGTACCTCTACGAGTCCGACGAGGTGGGCCGGGACGAACTCGCGGAGTACTTCGACGCGTCGCGGTCTCCCGATCTCGACGACGGCCGGGTCCAGTCGAAAGTCACCGACTACTGATCGACGGTCCCCTCGGCGACGTCGAACGGATCGAACAGCGACTCGTGGCGAGGACAGTACGCGAGGTCGCCGCCGCCGACCTCCTCGCTGGCCTCGGAGCCCTTGAACGCCGTGGTCGCACAGTCGTTCGGACACAGTGGCGCCCAGGCGACGAAGTCGAGGTCGGTGGTGGCGAACAACCAGTCGTCGCTCGACCGGAGTTCCGAGACCCGGGGGCGCCGCACGACCTGCACCCCGAAGGGAGGGCTCGAGCCACGGGAGCGCCAGGTCGCCATCGCCGGCTTGCCGAGGTCGGCGGTGCCGATGCCGTTGCCCCAGGACTCGTAGTCCTCGAAGGAATCGACGTGGAGTCGGTCCCCGGGAGATAGCTCGTCGGCCTGCCAGTCGTAGGGTGGATCGGGAGCAGCCCGGAGGTAGGTGTCCTGATCCGCGCCCGCCTCGAACCCGTCGTGGTCGCTGAACCCGCAGTAGCGGAACCAGGCCGCCGAGAAGCGGAGGTCCAGGATCTCGCTGGCCGGGGTTCCGTTCTCGGACTCCTCGGGCCAGAAGCCCCGGAGGAAGCCCTCGTCGTCGACCCGGATCGGCACCTGCTGGAGCGGCCGGTTCGCCGGCCCGGCGACGTTCCGGGGCCACGATAGACGACTCCGTCACCCTGGGAGCCGCCGGGGTCCGTCCACGTCGCGGTCGACTGCCCGGGATCCGTCCGTGAGGAGTCATCACCTCCCGAGGGCCAGTCCGTCGCCACGGCGGCGGCACCCGCGACGAGGAGCGATCCGCCGGCCAACCCGGCGAGCAACTGTCGCCGCGATCCGCCAGTCGAACCGGGCATGCGCTGGCCTCCGACCGGGGAGCACGTGATTATTCCGGTCGCGCCGATCCCCGAAGAAACAAGCACCGGGAACAGGAGCGGGGTCCACCACGACGACGGTCCGCTCGGTCCAGGGGCGACGATGGCGGACGGCGGGACGCCCGTCCACGGTCACGGCCTCGCCAGACCACGACGTCAGGATGCGGCAGTCACGCCGGCACCACCCGGGGGTCGTCGAACAGCAGGTAGTAGCCGAGTCCCAGGACCGCCGGCAGCGCCGGCGCACCGATCACGAGGCCGGTCGTCCAGAGCACGATGGGGACGGCAGCGTCCCCGGCCGGAGACAGGAGGACGGCGAGCGCGAGCAAGCCGGCGAACAGCACGACAGTTCCGACGGCCCCGGAGACGGCGACGCGGCCGGCGACGTGGAGTCGGTCGTGGCCACGGCGCCGCCCGACGCCCGCGAGGACGGACCCGACGACGCCGTAGATGGCGCAGGACCCGCCGATCCACAGGACGGCCGGCACCAAGAGGTCGGCCGTCGTCAGCACCGCGCACATCGGGAGCCCAGTCGGGGGCGGGAAACGTCGGCGTTTCGGTCGGCTGGACGGCCACGAATCCGTCACGTACTTCCCGCCCCGGGGCCGACGGACTGGTGATGGAGTACCTGGACCACCGGCGGGAACTGGTCGACCAGCGCCTGTCGGCCGCCGTCGAGGAGGTGGAGCCGCCGGAACTCCAGGAGCAACTCGCCCACGTCACGCTGTCGGGTGGCAAGCGGGTCCGGCCGATGGTGACGGTGCTGGCCTGCGAGGCCGCGGGCGGCGAGGTCGAAGACGCCCTGGACTTCGCGGTCGGGATCGAACTGGTCCACAACGCCTCGCTGGTCATCGACGACATCATCGACGAGTCGGACCTCCGGCGGGGGAAGGCCAGCGCCTGGGCGGCGTTCGGCCACGGTCCCGCCATCGTCGCCAGCGACGGCCTGCTGGGCGAGGCGCTGGCGCTGTTCGTCAGGGAACCTGCGGCGATGCAGGCGGTCACGGACGCGATGGTCGAACTCGGCGGCGGCGAGGCGACCGAACTGGTCGACCGCCCCGACAGCGAGGGGGCCTACGTCGAACTCGCCCGCCGGAAGACGGGAGCGCTGTTCCGAGCGGCCGCGGAGGTCGGCGCCATCGCGGCCGACGCCGAGGCGGCGACGGTCTCGGCCTTCGGGGAGTACGCCGAACGGGTCGGCATCGCGTTCCAGATCCGTGACGATGTGCTGGACGCCACGGCCGACGCCGACGAACTCGGCAAGCCGACCGGCCAGGACGCCGAGATGGACCGACCCTCGGTGGTGGAGGTGACCGACCTCACGCCCGCGGAGGCCAACGAGCGCGCCCACGAGCACAGCGACGCCGCCCTGGCCGCGCTGGGCACCGTCGACGCCCGCGGCAGCGAGGAGGCCCGGGCCTACCTCCGTGACCTCGCGGAGTTCGTGGTCGTTCGTGAGCGGTGAGCGCAACGACTGAGAAAACTCGATACGCGCGTGTAGAAGGACGAGTGCTGAGCGGCGGCCTAACTTCGGCGTCAGTTCGGCAGTTCATCGTCGGACGCTGGCGCGCGCGAGCAACGCGCGCGAGGGACGAGTAACGCAGCGCAGTGAGTAACGCAGTCGGTTGGGGAGGGTGTGGCCACCCCTAGTCGCCCGGTCGCCGCGTCACGACAACCCGACGATCAAACGACGTCGCGCTCCCCTCGATTGCCGCAGACTGGACCGATAAACAGGACCACGGCAGATGGAACTCCGCGAAGTTAAGAGATCAGAAATCTGGATTCTTAGGCCGCCTCGGGTTCCCGCGGGAACCGCTGTTCCGCGACGGCGAAGGCGAGCGTGCTCGCCAGGCCGAGCAGGGTCCCGACGGTCAGCGCTACCGCGACGAAGGTGAGGTCCTGTTTGCCGAGGATGAACGCCGAGACGGCGTGCAACACCGACGCGATGGCGACCACGTAGAACGGCGCGTTCATGTAGCGCCACCGGAACTCGCCGGCCAGGTACTCGTCGGTGATCTGGCCGACGCTGGTGGTGACTCCCGCCGCCGCGAACCACCGCACGGCGCCGTACACCAGCGCCGCGAGGACGTTCAGCGCCCCCAGTTCCGCGTCGGTCGAGGTCCGGACGTCCGACAGCGCTTCCAGGCCGCTGATCCCGCCGACGACCAGCAACGCGGCCGCGACGACGTAGGTGATCAGCGTGACCCGGCCGGCGTAGAGGCTCTCGACCAGTCGGCCGACGGCGTCGTCAAGCGCCACCTCCAGGCCCACGCCACGCGAGAGGAGGTACAGGCCCAGTAGCGCGGAGGCGAACCCGAACACCGGCCCCGGCAACCCGAAGAACGAGGCCACGACCGACAGCGGGTAGATGAGTAGCAGGATGCCCAGCGGAACCAGGATGGTCCCGCGGGTCTCGGGGTCGTCCAACACCTGCTTGATGGTGTAGTACATCGACTCGAGGTCCTGGGCCTGCCGGACGACGACGCGGCGGACGCCGTCGATGGTGACCCGCGAGCGGATGACCGGGATGACGGACTCGTCCTGGGCGCCGTCGGTCACCACGAGCGCGCGGACGCCTTCGCCGGTCGAGAGACCCGCCAGCACCTCGTCGACCTCGCGGCCCACCTCGCGGTTGGCGGCCACGTCGCCGCGCTCGTTGCCGGTCACCGCGGCGATCTCGACGGTCTCCTCGCGCTGGAGGCGCTGGACGAGGTGCAACCCCTGGAACAGGACGTTGACGTCGCTGTCCTCGGGGTCCGCCGTCGCCAGCGCCACCGCGGCCTCCCGGACCGCCTCCCGACCCACGACCGGCGTCTCGACCCCGGTCTTGCGGCCGAGGTCGTCGTCGAGGTCCACGCACAGGACCAGCAGCATCACCGGCGTCTATGTCGGTAGGGCTTATTTCTCTTCGGGAGGGACCGCCCCCGTCACGGACGAGAGGACCTCGTCGACGCGGCCCGGATCGAACGTCCAGAAACCGCGGTAGGCGTTCTCGGCCACCTCCTCGGCGACGAGGGCGGCCTTCCAGCCGTCGTTGCCGTCACCGTCGTGGGCGACGATCCAGTAATCCCGGAGATCCGACGCGTCGGCGCGGACGGTGACCGGGAGGTCCGAGGGTCGCCGGTCCGACCGGCCGTAGACGTGGACGTCGACGCCGGCCTCCCCGAGTTCGCAGTACACCCGGCGGGTCCCGCGCTCCCCGCCCAGCCGCGAGAGTCGCTGGAACCCCGCGTGGAGTTCCCCGCCGCCGGTCTTGTAGGCCATCGCCTCGACGTAGCGGGACACCTGAATCAGGACGAACTTGTTGGCGGCGTCGCCGGGAATCGGAACGTCGCCGAGTTCTGTCACCACGTCCGGCAGGTCCATCTCCGCGAGGCCGCCGGTGCCGGTGGCGTACCGGTCGACGTTGACGCCGAAGACGCTCCGGTAGAGGTCCGGCAGTGGAGACACCGCGATGGGGGTCCCCTCCTCGTGGAGCACGACGGCGTCCGCGGGTTCGTCGACGTCCAGCCTCGCCTCCTGGACCTCTAGCGCCATCGGCTCGAAGAAGTCCGCCACCATCTCGTAGACGGGGTCCGGCTGGCGGCGGTTGAGCACCGTGATCGTCCGCGACGGCGCCTCGATAGCGTCGATCAACTCCGCGAGCGTCACGACCGTCTTCCGGTTCTCCCGGCGCAGACTTAAGCACCGCGGTACCCCAGCTGTCGGACGAGTTATCGAACCGGCCACGGACGTCACCTCGCCGAGCGGACGGCGGTGCTTGCGGCCCTGCCCCGACCCGGCCTGGTAGCCGAACCCGGTGACTGCGGTCGCCTCGTGCGTTCGTGCGGTCTCGCCTCCCTGAGGCGTTCTCGTGTCCTGTTCAATCCACGATGGTCTCGTCGCCGACTTCGACGGTGACGCTGAGTCGGTCCACGTTCGTCTCGACCTGGTACTCGTAGGTGCCCGAGGTCGGTGCTGTGACGGTTTCCTCGTCGCCCCGGAGCATGGAACTGTTCGTCGAGAGGTCGATGGAGACCTCCGCGAGTTTCTGTCCGTCGGGCGCGTACAGTTCGCCGGTGCCGGACGCGCCTTCCTGGTCTGGGTCCGCGTTCCCGATGCGAACACGTATTTCGTCGCCCCCCTCGGCGTCGAACTCGAACGTCTCAGAGCCTCTGACGAAGCCGTCGTAGTCGTTGGAGTACGAAAACGAGCAGTCTGAAGCGAAAGCCGCCGAAACGACCGCGCTGGTACCCACGAACTGTCTTAAAAATAAAATTAAAGTATATTGAGTAGAATTACCTATTATAGTCAATAAAACCGGTAGACGGACGGTGTTGAAGAAAGGAGCGATAGCAGCGACCAGTCTCACCGCCCTCGGGGCGGCTGCACACCCGTCCAGGCAAGGACGGAACTGGCGAGCGATGGTGACAGTGCCGGTGGATCCTCTATAGACGGCCGACTCGGGTTAGGAGTTGATGGTCCGTCGAGTACTAGTTCCGGCACCCCGAGACTCAGTTTCGGGTGGTCTGGCTACGTTGAGGACAGCAGCGGTTCGGGATACTGCAACCTCACAGATGTGAAAATGGAGGTACATTGTTTCGATTATCCCGACATTTATTGGGTTCCAATAACGGTCGGATCGTCCGACTACAGCGACGGCTACTCGGAGTACCTGGATTTGTCGATCGGTTACTCGTTTGGACCGATCGGGGTCAGCTGGACGCCGGACTTCGGGACGGAGGACAGCGGAATCAACATAGAGGGAGCAGACGCGAGTCACAACTTCGGCACGGTTGCATCCGGTGTATCGAACGAAACGGAAGAAGTCGAAGGGGGCATAGAGTTACAGGCCGCTGTAGACGATGACTTCACTGGCAATGCGTGGTTCAACGCGAGCGTCGAGGCGACGTTCGAATACGTTGACGTCGGCGTCGGCCCGAGTCCGGGAGACTCCACGTATTCGTTAGAGGCCTCAGACTACTTCGCCGTAGAGTACGAATAGCGGCGTCAATGGCCCGTCCGAACGTGAAAATCCAGAAACAACAGACCACGTTCGGTAGACGCGTTTCGCACAGTTTTTCCCCTTCGACGCCGAACAGTTGCTACCGAATGATCTCGAAGGGCTGCGAGCAGTGTGCCAACGGCGGCAAGATGGTGCTGTTCGTCTACGGCTACTGCGACCAGCGCGACTGCTTCTACTGCCCGCTCGGCGAGAACCGCAAGAACGTCGACCAGGTGTACGCCAACGAGCGGCCCGTCGAGAGCGACGAGGACGTCATCGAGGAGGCGAAGCGCATGGACGCCCTCGGGTCCTCGATCACCGGCGGCGAACCCCAGGAGGTGCTGGAGCGGACCTGCCACTACCTCGAACTGCTCAAGGACGAGTTCGGCGAGGACCACCACACCCACCTCTACACGGGCATCACGGGCGGCCGCGAGAACATGCGCCGCCTGGCGGAGGCGGGCCTCGACGAGATTCGCTTCCACCCACCGCTGGAGCAGTGGGGCGACCTCCACGGCACCGAGTGGGAGGACATCCTCTACGTCGCCCGCGAAGAGGGCCTCACCCCCGCGTTCGAGATTCCGGGCATCCGCCCCGAGGAGGAGTTCCTGGAGCTCTTGGACGAGGGAGCGGCGGACTTCTGCAACGTCAACGAGTTCGAGATGTCCCACGGCAACTACCGGCGGATGCAGGAACGGGGCTTCGAGCTGAAGGAGGGCCACATGAGCGCCGTGGACAACGACCGCGAGACCATCCTCGACGTGATGGGCGACCACGAGAAGGTGTACTTCTGCACCTCCGTGTTCAAGGACGCCGCCCAGCACCGTCGCCGCCTCAAGCGGATGGCCCGGACCATCCGCCGGCCGTTCGACGAGGTGACCGACGACGGGACGCTGGTCTACGGCAAGACCTGGGCCGAACCCGAGCGTTTCGAGGAACTGGGCGTCCACGAGGAGTTCTACACGGTCAAGTCCGACCACGTCGAGGTCGCCTGGTGGCTGCTGGAGGAGATGATCGAGGAGGGCGACCTCCACGAGGGCGAGATCGTCGAGCAGTACCCCACCTACGACGGCACCGTCGTCGAACGGACGCCGCTGGCGTGAGGGTGGGTGGAGTGTGGTTAGCCGACATAGCCGCTGTGGATAGGGCCGAATGAGCGGCCAGTTCAACTATTCCCAGCAACGCAAGGACCGCAATAGGTGCCCCGACATATCTCTAATCCTTAATCAGTACTTTAATTAGTTTCTATAAAATTACATTTATATGGCCATTAAATACTTAATACTGTGTTAAAATGTTACAGTGAACAACATTGTATCTAATAACCAGAAGATGTCCAAAAGGAGAGACGTACTGAAAGCTACCGGAGCAACTGGCCTCGGATATATGGGGATGTCTGCACCGGCGAAAGCCTTCGATAGTGAAGACACGACTCATTTAGGTTCGACGGTTTTCCTGCAGTCGCTGGTTCATTACGAGATCAAAAATGTAGAGACGAATAACCACATCGACCAGATTTCCTTTTTCATCATAGACCAAGATCGTGACCGTCTACATCTTCCCGTGATTTCCAAAGAGCATGCTAGTCTCTTTGAAGATGAAGAAGGAGTCGTCGCAACTCCGTCACTCCAGTCGACGTCGGAGAAATTCGGAATCGAGAGAACTACGAAGACGCTCACGGTTCAAAAAACAGCGTATCATAAGCCCCAGATCACGATCAGTCTCGACCATCCAATTGGCGCCCCGACGTTGGGATTCACGCACAAAGCCGGAAACAAGGTTGACTTAGAAACCGAGTCAGGGAAAACGGAAGTTTCACCGGGGGACACGACAAACGTCCAGCTTCCGTCTCGTTCCATTGGGATAGCCGATAAAAATCGGCCGATAGACGATGGAGGACCTTCTCGTCAGGCGACACCGATCGTTACGCTGGAAAACCACGGTGAACTGGATGTGTATGCCACGGAGATTAGAGAGAGGTGATCAGTATGAGTCATAATCCAATTCAGGTTCATATTTGGGACGCACCATGGGTCGGCACAGCCCACGTGTCGCATACCGAGGATACCCTAGATAATGACATGGATCCAGAACTAGACTTCGATCTTGACGCCTATGATCAGAGCCATCGCGCGGATTATGATTCATCAAATGATGATAGCTGGGACGAAGTCTTTGATGGGTTCAAACCACATGTCGAGAGCTATTATGGAACTCCAGACGACAATGAAGTTCATCTGATTTTAGTTGATCGTACCTTTGACAGATTAGGTGCTGGGAAAGCTAGTGGAGCTGTTGGCCGAGCTGATGAGTGGGCCAATTCTAATGCGGCGGTTGCCGGGGTTAATGTCGGGGTGGATGCATATGCGGAAAGCACGAATTGTCAGAGCGGGCATGGGACCGATGTCTTCAAGAACACCGTCATTCACGAAGTCGGGCACTGTTTGCTTCATAGCGGCTTAGATTTTTATAACGCCCCAGCTGATGATTGTGACCAACTCCCCCACGTAGATCACTCTCTCGGCGGACTTGATCTCTACAAGACCAACGACGTAACACCTATGCAAACATGGTACACTGCTGAAAGTTGCGATAACAATTCATCGCTATGTGATAATTGTACAAATAACGGCGCACACAGCAATATCGACTACGCCACTCAAAAACTCACATTGTGTGCATCTCAGGAGATGAACGAGTATAACAACGAAACAACCTTCTAAGCAAGTGTATTTAATATTTAATTAATAAATTAATTATATTTATTATATATTATATATTTTCCCACACAATATCTTGAGACAGAGAGGACCCATAAGATATTCACGTCCACGTCCCCCTTACAAAATAATGGGAAAAAGATTCAGTAGCATAATTCCCTCAATATTGCTCATTTTGATCGGACTCTACATCGCACGCCTAGGTGTGAAAGAGTACCTCGGCCCAGGGGACGGACTGGGGTTCCTGCCCGAAATCGTACTCGCCGTATCCCTCCTCCTGGGGGCAGCCACGATCGCCGTCGGTGGGTACGCCCTCCTGAATGACCGGCCGCAGCTCTCGCTCACGGGAGTGGTCGGGTTCGCTACCCTGAAGCTGACGTTCGTCACGAAGTTCTACAGCACGTACGGGAGGAACAGACCACTCGTCATCCCGCTAGCCATGACGATCATCCTCGCAGCGATGGCCGCCACGTGGTCACTCTCAGGCCGACTCTCTCCCCACGGGAACGCCTGACGGTAGCCCACAAGACGTTTCTACTCCGCGTCGTTACCAGACCCAGATATGGAAATAAAGGCCAGATCCGCAGTCCCTTCGATACTGCTCGTTTTGATCGGCCTCTACATCACACGCCTCGGTGTACTGTTGTATCGTGAGCCAGGGGACGATCTCGCGTACCTGGACAGTTTTGGCTCGCAGTGTCCCTCCTCTTTGGGGGAGCCACGATCGCCGTCGGCGGGTACGCCCTCCTCAACGACCGGCCACGGCTCTCGCTCACGGGGGTCGCCGGGTACCTCGTCCTGAGACTGACGTTCACCGCGGACCTCTACAGCATGCTCGGCGCGAGAACGACGCTGGTCGTCCCGCTCGGGTTCGCGCCCATCGTCGCGGCGATGGCCGCCACGTGGACCTTCTCAGCTCGACTCACCCCCCGCTGACGTGGCCGTTTGGAGGCCGACGACCGCAGCGGACGCGAGCCTGAACCGGACCCTTCATGACGCCGATCCGATAAGTACCGCCGATGGCGGAGCCGCCACCGACGAGCGTCCTCCTGCCGACGACGGCGTGGACCGACGCCTGCGACGAGGTCGCCGACCAGCTTCGGCCCGGCGACGAACTGCTGGTGATCTGCGACAGCGAGTCCGACCCCGTCGCCCGGCGGGACGCGGTTCCCGACGGCGTCCGGATCGTCGTCGCGGGGGACCCGGAGGGCTGTTCCGGCAAGGCCAACGCCATTGCCGCGGGCATGGAGGCGGCGGCCCACGACCGGATCGTCTGGACCGACGACGACTTCCACCACCCGCCGGACTGGCTGGCGACCCTCCACGCCGAGTACGAGCGCCACGGCCCCGCCACCGAACTGCCCTTCTTCGTGGGCCGGGACCCCCTCTCGACGCTACTGGAGCCGATGTACGTCCTGTCGGGAACCCTGGGGGTCTACCTGGCAGACCAGGCGTGGGGCGGGTCCGTCGTGTTCGAGCGCTCGGACCTCGACGTGGCGGCCTTCCTCGCGGACCTGCGGCGGACCGTCAGCGACGACGGCCTGCTCGGGGAGTACCTCGACGTGACGCCGGTGCTGCGGACCCGGACCGTCCCCGTCGGCGGGTCGATCCGCGAATCCCTGGAGCGGCACGTCCGCTGGATCAAGATCGTCCGCTATCACGACCCGCCCGGCTTCGCCGTCACCAGCGTGGTGGCGACCCTGGTCGCCGTCGCCGCCGTGCTGTTCCCGCTCCCAGCGGCGGTGCTGCTGACCCTGGCGTACCTCGGGTGCAACGCGGTGGTCGGCCGCCGCCGCTGGACCCCGCTACTGGCCTACCCGATGACGCTGGTGCAGGTGCCCCTCCTGGCGTACGCGCTGGCCCGCCGCACCTTCGTCTGGGGCGGCCGGCGCTACCGCTGGCGGGGGAAGTTCGACGTGAGCGTGGTCGAGTGACCGGCGTGCGGACGCCGCCAGACACGTCGTCGGCCGGAAGGTTTCAGTAGGTCGATAGAGTAGAGAACCGCAGAACGACGATGGCACCACGAAGTACCCGGCGGGATGTCGTAGCAGCGCTCGCGGCGGGCGCCCCTGTGGGAGTTGCCGCGACGCGGGCGGCGCCTGCAGACGAGACGACCGCCAGCGGCAAGTGGGCACAGTTCCAGTACGACCCCGCCAACACCGGCCACGCGCCGGACGCGTGGGGGCCGGCCTGGGACGTCACCGAGCGGTGGAGTACCAACACGGACAGTACGGGCCTGACCTCACCGGCCGTCGTGGACGGGACCATCTACGCCGGTGACGGCGACGGGACCGTCTACGCCTACGACGGCCGGTCCGGCGACCGGACGTGGACCTACGAACTCGACGGCCGGGTCACCGGGTCGCCGGCGGTGGTCGGCGGGATCGTCTACGTCGGGAGCGACGAGAATTACCTGTACGCGCTGGACGCCGCCAGCGGCACCGAGCAGTGGTCCGCCTGGACCGAGGCCCCGATCCAGGCTGCACCGACGGTGGCCAACGACAGGGTGTACGTCGGCAACGGCTACGACGGCACCTTCTTCGCGTTCGGGGCCACGACGGGCAACCGCAACTGGACCTACGACATCGGGGACAAGCTCACGACCGCCGCGGCGGTCGACGGGGAGACCGTCTACGTCACCGCCGACGGAGCCATCGACGCCTTCGACGCCATCTCGGGGGAGCACCGGTGGGTCAACAACCGGGTCGGGGACGTCGGCATCGCACCGGCGGTGCACGACGGCCGGGTCTACCTCGGCAACCGCGACGGGGTCGTCCTCGCCCTCGACGCTTCCAACGGCGACCACCTGTGGTCGTTCGAGACCGGAGACACGATACAGAACACGGTCGCGGTGGGTCGCGGGAACGTCTACGTCGGCTGCGACGACAACAAGGTGTACGCGCTGGCCGCCGACACCGGCGACCAGCAGTGGGTCTTCGAAACGGGGGACCGGGTGTCCACCGCCCCGGTGCTTGCGGGCGGGACGGTCTACGTCGGCAGTTACGACAACAAGGTGTACGCGCTGGACGCCGCCAGCGGCGACCTGAAGTGGGAACGGGAGGGGCCCGTGATCGACAGCGCACCCGCGGTCGTCTACGGGGACCTCTATCTCACCAACTCCGGCGGCAACGTCGCGGCCCTGGAACCCGCCTCCACGCCGACGCCCGGGGGGACGCCGACCCCCAGCGAGAACCAGAACGGGACCCCGACTCCGACGCCCGGGGGGAAGCAGACCTCGACGCCCACGCCCCAGGCGAACAACGTCGGCGGGGACGGCGGCCTCTCGCTCGGGGCCATCCTCAGCACCTTCGGGATGGTCCTGGTCATCGTCTTCCTCGCCGTCAGGCAGCTGGTCGGGGACTAGGTCGGCACAGCGGACGGTCCACAGTCGTGAAGACGGACAGACCGAACCGTCGACGCCTTCACCGTCAGACTCGCCCACGGAGGAGGGAGAACACCGTCTCGCTCGTCGGACACCGCGCCGTTCGTTTTCACGGCGGTGCGTTGCAGTGAAGCGAGCATTCGCGGATCCCCCCCGTCAGTCGAACAGCTTCACCGTCCCGTCCGTGGAGCCGTCTACGGCCCGACGGAGGAGTCGACTGCTGGTCGGGGACCGATGTTGACCGCGAACGGGACCGCCGCTCCCGCGACGGACGCCTCCAGTACCTTGGGCCTCGAATACGATCTGTCGTTGTGCGTCAGCGTCCGGTCGCTCAGCTAATCCGGTCGTACTGGTCGCCCAGTTTCTCGGCGGCCTCGTCGAGTTGCTCGCGCTCGAAGGCCGAGAGGTCCCAGTCGACGACCTCCTGGACGCCGTCGCGGCCGAGTTTCAGCGGGACGCCGAGGCCGAC
>PXRE01000023.1:0-65805 GCA_003021085.1 Halobacteriales archaeon QS_1_68_20
GAACCCCTACCGGTGGCACTCGGGGCAGGCGGTGGGGCCTGACGAGTCGACCGGGACCGTCCGGTTCGATTCGGATCCCCTGCAAGCGGACACCGACGGGGATCAGATCACCGACGAAGCCGAAAAAGAGCAGTTGCATACGGATCCGCGGCAGAAGCGGACGTACGAGGTGACCGGCACCAGGGAGGAGCTGTTGCATGCTCTCTACGAGGCGTGGGACGGCAACTCCGACCGGTCGGCGGAGATAGCGCAGGCAGTGGACGCGATGGACATCTCGGTGGTGTCAACCGATGTCGACCAATACACGGACAACCTCGTCGTGCCGCCGGCCACGATGGAGCAGTTCCCGAACGTCGAGTTGACGGACGTGACCGACGACTTCGTCTCCCGTGATGGGTCAGCGGCGTCGCTGGAGCGGTTCGTCTACGAGACGCCGGACGGCCAGCACCGGACGGACTCGTGGCTGCCAAACCAGGAGGAGGTGCGCCACGACGCAGACCTCGATCCGTGGGTGGCCGACAGTGACTCCGACGGGTTGACTGACGGGCAGGAGGTCCACGGCGTGACGAAGGTGCCGGACGTGGCGGATTCGGCTTCGTTCCGCGTCGTCTTCGAGCGGGCGTACCTGACCCAGCCCGACGATCGCGATTCCGACGAGGACGACGCGCTCGACGGGAGTGGCCTGTACGTGGTGGGCGACCACCGCCTTGGCCGCCAGATCACGGCCGACGATCAGTACATCGACCACGGGGAGGCGTGGGAGTTACCGACGAATCCGGCGTACGCCGACGTGGTCGAGGTGTTCGTGGTGACCGACGAAGAGTTCCGCGATCAGCATGATAACCACAGAGAATATATCAAAGACATGGTTCAAGTGTCAAATAGGAGTCTTGGAGATGAATTAGAAACGGAGAAACAGACGACGATACTAGAGATCACTGATTGGGGGCGCTGGAAGTCCAATATCGAGGCGGGAACTTCCCCAAGCAACCATAGCGTGAATATGGTAGAACAAGTGTGGGAGAACAATGACCATGGGGCAGATATTGTTATCGGATTCAGTGGCCAAGAGATGGGTAATGACCCAGGTGGATCGTCTGTTTCAGAGTATGCGGATGGGGTTGCTCAACCGGCGACAAATTCGATAATGATAGGAACTAATGATTTGACAGTGTCAAACAATGTGTTCGACTCTTAGGCGGGGATAGATCTGATCAAAGTAACTGAATATCATCTTCAGGAGAAAAATGGATGTTCACGACGTGTGATTTCTCGTCAGAAAACCATGAACGAATCAAGTCCAATATCGTTTTAACGTAACATTGGAATGACAAAGCTGTCCGGAATTCTGGAAGAAGTTGACCCCGTCCAACCGGCGAACGGGTTCGAAACATATCCAAGCTGACAGATACGCCGGGTCCCGCGTTACAGCCGCTCAGAATCCACTCTGCAGGAAATTAGGAACCGTACGAAGTGTGAGTGGGTTGGGGCGGAATTGAACCGCCGGTCTCCTCCATGTCAAGGAGGTGTCATAGCCGGACTAGACCACCAACCCTCGGTGAGGCGTGCACTTCCTCGTTGTCCGGCGTGACAATTGAAGGTTTCGAAACGCCGGCAAGCATCGACCCCTTCGCCCTCCGACACGCTTAAGTCTGTGTACGATATTGTACATCACAGAACGATACTATACACTACAAACCATGACTGACGAACTCCAGGCCCACGTCGAACGCGTATTGGACGGCCAGGACCTCACGCAAGCGCTGGCCCGGGAGGCCTCGCGGTTGCTATTCGAGGACGCCACCGAGGCGCAGATCGGTGCCCTCCTCGCCGGACTACGCACGAAAGGCGAGACCGAGGCCGAGATCGCCGGCTTCGCGGAGGGGATGCGCGGGGCCGCCAGGACCATCGACCCCGACCGCAGGCCGCTGGTGGACACCTGCGGCACCGGCGGCGACGACTACGACACCATCAACGTCTCGACCGCCAGCGCCATCGTCGCCAGCGGCGCCGGCGTCCCGGTTGCCAAGCACGGCAACTACTCGGTGTCGTCCTCCTCGGGCAGCGCGGACGTGCTGGAGGAACTCGACGTCCACATCGAGGCCGAACCGCCGGCCGTCGAGCGGGCCATCGAGGACGACGGCATCGGGTTCATGCTCGCGCCCGTCTTCCACCCGGCGATGAAGGCCGTCATCGGCCCGCGCCGCGAACTGGGCGTCCGGACTATCTTCAACGTCCTCGGGCCGCTGACCAACCCCGCGGGCGCGGACGCCCAGGTCGTCGGCGTCTACGACCCGGGCCTCGTGGACCTGGTCGCCCGGGCGCTGGCACGCACCGACGTCGAGCGCGCGCTGGTCGTCCACGGGGCCGGCCTGGACGAGGTCGCGCTCCACGACGAGACGACCGCCGCCGAGGTCCGCGGCGACGACGTCGAGCGGTTCACCGTCGCCCCCGAGGACCTCGGTCTCGACCGCGCCCCGGTCGAGGCGGTCGGCGGCGGCCAGCCCGCCGAGAACGCCGAGGACCTCCGGGCCATCGTCGAGGGCGAGGAGACCGGGCCGAAGCGCGACGTCGTCCTGGCGAACGCCGGCGCGGCCATCTACGTCGCCGGCGAGGTCGACACCCACCGCGAGGGCGTCGAGGCCGCCCGCAAGGCTATCGCCGACGGCGCCGCCGCCGAACGACTGGCCGACATGCGGACCGCGATGGCCGAACCGGCATGACCCGCGTCAAGGTCTGCGGGATCACCCGCGAGGCCGACCTCCGGGCCACGGTTGCGGCGGGTGCCGACGCCGTCGGCGTCGTCGCGGACGTCCCGGTGGACACGCCCCGCGAGGTCGGGGTCGACCGCGCCGCGGATCTGCTGGCGGCCGTCCCGCCGTTCGTGACGGGCGTGCTCGTGACGATGCCTGGGACGGCCGAGCGGGCGCTGGAACTGGTCGACGCCGTGGAACCCGACGCGATCCAGGTCCACGGCGACCTCCCGCCGGAGGCGCTTGCCACCGTCGCCGACGAGGCCAGCGTCCGGGTCCTCCGTGCGGTCGACGCCGAGGACCTCGACGCCGGTCGCCAGGCGGACGACGCCACCGGCGAGGTGGCCGACGTCGCGGACGCGCTCGTCGTCGACTCGACGACGTCGGAGGGCGCCGGTGGCACGGGACGAACGCACGATTGGGCGCGCACGCGCGAGGCGACCGCCGACCTGGACGCGCCGGTCGTGCTGGCCGGCGGTTTGACGCCCGGGAACGTCGCCGAGGCCGTCGACAAGGCCGACCCGTTCGCGGTCGACGTCGCCTCCGGCGTCGAGCGCGAGGGCGGCGTCAAGGACAACGCCGCCGTCGAGCAGTTCGTCGAACGCACCCGCCGCCCCCTGGCGACGCCGTGACAATGTCGGAACCGGACGTGACCCGCGAGCGGTTCTGCGAACTCGCGGACGGCGAGCGGCCGGTCGTGGTCCGCGTGGCCGCCGATTTGCCGAAATCAACGCTGCTGGCCGCCTACGCGGCGCTGACCGGCCGGACCACCGACCGGTCGGGGTCGCCGTACGCCTTCCTGCTGGAGAGCGCCGAGAAGACCGCCGGGAGCGACCCGGACGGCGCGTTCCGGCCGTCGAACGAGGGGCCGTCGAGCGGCGGATCATCCCCTGCCTCCGGGGACGGCGCGGCCGACGACGACGCGGAGCGTCACGCCCGGTACTCCTTCGTCGGCTACGACCCCGAGGCGGTCGTCACGGTCGACCCGGACGGCATCGACGTCACGTCGTTCGGGGACGCGAAGTACGCACGGTTGCTCGAAGCAGGGACGCCCGGCGGCGACGGAACGGCCGAACCTGCCGGAGCGGCCACCGACGACCCCGACGCCTTCACCCGGTTGCAGGCCGCGACGCCTGACGTCCGCCTCGCGAACTTCCCCGACGGAGACCGGCAACTGCTCCAGGGCGGCCTCGTCGGGTTCGTG
The DNA here is from genome assembly GCA_003021085.1 of Halobacteriales archaeon QS_1_68_20. Taxonomy (GTDB): domain Archaea; phylum Halobacteriota; class Halobacteria; order Halobacteriales; family PXRE01; genus PXRE01. The sequence goes on from PXRE01000023.1 coordinate 3,958, forward strand.
GCCTACGAGGCGGTCTACGACGCCTGGCTCTCGGAGGTGGGCGTCGACCGCCCGGACTCGCCGGTTCCCGACGCGGAGTTCGTTCTGACGACCCGGACGGTCCGGTTCGACCACGTCGCCGGGGACGCCTCGCTGGTGTTCACGCCAGTCGTGACCGCCGACGAGGATCCCGGCGCCGTCTACGACGACCTGCAAGCGGAGGCAGAACGGGTCGCCTCCCTGCTCGCGGACGCCGAGGACCCCGACCCCGGCGGCTTCCGGGTCAGGGCGGAGTCGGCCGGACCCCGGGACGACTACGAGGCGGCCGTCGGCCGGGCGAAGGAGGCCGTCAAGGACGGCGAGGTCTACCAGGCCGTCGTCTCCCGGGAGCGCGAACTCCGCGGCGACGTCGACACCCTGGGCCTGTACGCGGCGCTCCGGGAAGTCAACCCCTCGCCGTACATGTACCTGCTCGCCCACGACGACCACTCGGTCGTCGGCGCGAGTCCGGAGACGCTGGTCAGCGTCAGTGGCCGCCGGGTCGTGGCAAACCCCATCGCGGGCACCTGTCCGCGCGGGGCCGGTCCCGTCGAGGACCGCCGCCTGGCCGGCGAGATGCTCGCGGACGCCAAAGAGCGGGCCGAACACACCATGCTGGTCGACCTGGCCCGTAATGACGTCCGCCGGGTGGCCGAACCCGGGTCCGTGCGCGTCGAGGAGTTCATGGACGTGCTGAAGTACTCCCACGTCCAGCACATCGAGTCGACGGTCACCGGCCGACTGGCGACGGACGCCCAAGACGCCGGCAGGGCGGTCTCGGGGGACGCTCCCGACGCCTTCGACGCGACGCGGGCCACGTTCCCCGCCGGGACGCTCGCGGGCGCACCGAAGATCAGGGCGATGGAACTCGTCGACGAACTGGAGGCCTCCCCCAGGGGCGTCTACGGCGGCGGCGTCGGCTACTACGACTGGACGGGCGACGCCGACGTGGCAATCGTCATCCGGTCGGCCACCGTCGACCACGGCGATCCCGACCGCGTCACCGTCCGGGCGGGCGCGGGCGTGGTCGCGGACAGCGACCCGGCCGCGGAGTTCGAGGAGACCGAGTCGAAACTCGGCGGCGTGCTCGCGGCCGTCGAGCGGATTGAGGCGGACGCGCCGACGCCGGAGGTGTCCCGATGAGCGATGGCGCTCCCACGAAGGGGGTCGCCCCGGCGAGCGAGCGCGTCCGTTCGACGACCGACCGCCACGTCCTGTTCGTGGACAACTTCGACTCGTTCACCTACAACCTGGTGGAGCAGGTGAGTCACCACGCCGAGACGACGGTCGTCCGCAATACGGTGAGCCTGGAAGAGGTCCACGAAGCGGACCCGGACGCCATCGTGGTCTCCCCGGGCCCGGGCCACCCGGCCAACGAGCGCGACGTCGGCGTGACCCTCGACGTGTTCCGGGAGGTCGCCCCCGAGGTGCCGACGTTCGGGGTGTGCCTGGGCCTGGAGGCGGCGGTCTACGCCTACGGTGGCACCGTCGGGCACGCCCCCGAACCGGTCCACGGCAAGGCCTTTCCCGTCGAACACGACGACGAGGGTGCGTTCGAGGGCCTGGCCCAGGAGTTCCCGGTCGGCCGGTACCACTCGCTGGTTGCGACCGACGTGCCGGACTGCTTCGAGGTGACTGCCACGGCCGACCACGCCGGCGAGCGCCTCGTGATGGGCGTGCGCCACCGCGAGCACCCCATCGAGTGCGTCCAGTTCCACCCGGAGTCGGTGCTCACGCCGGCGGGCCACGACGTCGTGGAGAACTTCCTCGACGGGGTTAGCTGAGCTACCGTCGTCGTCGGGGTCCGCGGAGTCACCCCGAACGACGTGGGACGGGCCTTTGTCGGCAGGCCGAGTGTATTGGCCCGTGAACGGCGTCCTCGTCTACGTCGCCCTCGCGGTCGTCGCCACCGGGATCATCCGGGCGGGGAGCGGCCTCCTCGAACGCGGCGCCGAGCGACTGAGCAGGCACTACGGGCTCCCGGTGGCCGTCCACGGGGCCGTCGTCGTCGCCGTGGGTCGAGTTTCTCGGAACTGAGTTCGGTCGTCATCGGGACCCTCGTCCACGACGAGTTCTCGCTGGGGGTCGGCGCCATCGTCGGCAGCGCCATCTTCAACCTCCTGATGATCCCCGCGCTGTCGGCGTTCGTCAGCGAGGAACTGGAAGCGACCCACGACATCGTCCACAAGGACGCACAGTTCTACGTCATCAGCGTCCTCGTCCTGTTCGTCACCTTCGCCCTCGGGGCGACCTACGTCCCGGGTGGGACGAACAGCGAGGCCGTGCTCACCCCGGCGCTCGTCCTCGTGCCGCTGGCGACGTACGCCGTCTACGCGTTCCTCCAGTACCAGGCCCCCCGCGACTACGTCGCCCCCGGAGCGGCGAGGTAGGTGCCCCGTCAGTGGGCGTTGCTCGCCGGCGGGCTCCTGCTCATCACCGTCGGCGTCGAGGGCATCGTCCGGGCGGCGCTCGGACTCCGCGCGACGTTCGGCACGTCGAGTTCCCTGTGGGGACTGACGGTCATCGCCGCCGGCACGAGTCTGCCGGACGCGTTCGTCAGCGTCCGGGCCGCCCAGCGCGACGCCGACGTCACGAGTCTGACGAACGTCCTCGGGAGCACCACGTTCGATCTGCTGGTCGCCATCCCCGTGGGCGTCCTGCTCGCGGGGACGGCCACCGTCGACTTCCTGGCGGCCATCCCGACGATGGGATTTCTCGCGTTCGCAACCATCGTCTTCGTCGTTTTCACCCGGACCGGCCTCGAACTCACCGACCGGGAGGCCTGGACGCTCGTGGCGCCGTACGTGCTGTTCGTCGTCTGGATGGGCCTGGAGACGGTCGGAGTGATCGAGACCGTGAAGGGCAGCTGACCTGCCGGGCGGGAGGTTCCCCGAGGCCGTCGGGGGTTCCTCCGCGCCGGTCAGAGCAACTGGGGCGCGGCCACGCTCACCAGCCACAGGATTCCGACGACGACGATGCCGATGCGGACGAGTTTCCAGGCCACCCCGAGGATGAACCGACCGACGAACACGACGACCGCCAGCGCGACGATGGCGACCAGCGACTTCTCGACGGGCGTGGCCGGGAGTTGTTGCGCGATGGATGCGAGGGTCGTACCGGATAGTTGCAGCGACCCGACCATGCCCGCCCCCTCGGACGTGACCCAGGTAAGTGTACCGCCGCCGGTCCGCCCACCTCTGGGGCCGGCCGACGGCGTGTTCCGGTGCGGTCACGCCGACTACGTTCACTGCCGACCACGTCGGACCAGTTGTCGCTCGTCGCTCCCGCCGCCGAACCACCCGCCGGTAATCGGATCCTACCGGGTCCAGACCACCAGCTAACACTTTCACTCCGGTTTACCAACCCTTACTAAGGCCGGGTCCGACGTTACTCGTCGAGCGCACACCACGCGCATGGGGGAACGTCCGCACCGGACGAAACCGATCAGCCACGCGTAACTAAAATGTGGTTGAACTAACAAAAGAAAGGATTATTTGGGAGGCACCAGAATGCAGTTCCCGTCACGAATGACCAGCACGACGACTACTCGTACGGACGCGAATCGCCAGCAGGCGTCCGGTCCGACGGGGGGGACCGGCGCATGAGCCGCGCGGACGTATCCGCGGAGGACCTGACGTTGCCGATCAAGCGGACCCGGGGCGACACCCTGGAGGACCGCCTGACCGAAAACGCCTACCACGACATCCTGCCGGCGCGGTACCTCCGGAAGGACGCCGGCGGGAACCTCGTCGAGACCCAGGAGGAACTGTTCCCGCGGGTCGCGAAGAACATCTCGCTCGCGGAGGCCGGCTACGAGGCCGACCGGCAGGGCGTGGAGGTCACGGTCACGCCCGACCAGCTCAAGCCCGACCACCCGCGGCGGGACGAACTGGCCGCGGAGGTGTTCGGCGAGGGCACGACCGTCGACGACGAGGCCGAGACGACGCTGACCGGGGAGAACGTCAACAAGTTCGCCTACGACACCGTCGTGCCCGAACTACCGGAGTCGGTCCGCGAGCACGTCGAGGGCGTGCGCGAGGAGTTCCAGGACATGATGGAACGGCTGGCGTTCATGCCGAACTCGCCGACCCTGATGAACGCCGGCGACGAACTCCAGCAACTGTCGGCCTGTTTCGTGGACTCGCCGGCCGACGACATCTCGGACATCCACGAGACGGTCAGGGAAGCCGCCGAAGTGTTCCAGAGCGGTGGGGGCATGGGCTACGCCTTCTGGAAGCTCCGGCCGTACGGCGACACCGTCGGCTCCACGGGCGGCATCGCCTCGGGACCCGTCAGCTTCATGCGCACGTTCGACCAGATGTGTTTCGTTCCCGGGACGAAGGTACTCACCCCGGGCGGCCAGCGGTCGATCGAGGACCTCGAAGAAGGCGACGTGGTCATCGACGAGAACGGCGACCCCCAGCCGATCGTCCGGACGATGGAACGCGACGTCGACGAAGAACTAGTCGAAATCACGCCCGGGCGGATCAACAAGCCGATTGGCGTTACCGACGAGCATCCCTTCAAGGTCGCTCGTGAGGATGGGTTCGAATGGGTCGACGCCGGTGACCTAGAGGAAGGCGACCGCCTCGTTCTCGGCCATGCAAGCGCCGAAAACGACCTCGAACTCGGGGGAACGGTCGACCTGACCGATCTGGCGTCCGGACCCCTCGTATTCGCTGACGGCGGCGTCCGCATCAACCGCGAATACTACGGCGCCTCGAAGGGTGCGATCCACGAATCGTTCGATCGTGAGGTTCCAGTCTCGGACTTCGCCACCTTGGCGGGCTGGTATCTGGCCGAGGGCAGCATCCGCTACCAGCGGGGCATCCCCAGTACGGTCACCTTCACGCTCAACAGCGACGAACGCGATGCCGCAACGGAGATCCAGGCCGCGCTCGAATCGCTCGACGTGCCGTCACGGGTCCGCGTCGTCGAGGAACGCAACACGCTCCACGTCCACGCCGAGCATTCGAGTTTCGCCCAGTTCGTCGAAGGTGTTTTCGGAACCGGTGCCGCCGAAAAGACCGTTCCCGACGTACTCTGGTACGCCCCGCCCGACGTGCAGGCACGCACGTTGCAAGCCCTGTTCGACGGTGACGGAGGGATGGAAACCCGGGGCAAGAGCCAGCGGGCGAAGCTCACGCTCACCAACGAAGAGATCGTCGACTTCGTCTTCCAGGCGGGGCTACGTTGTGGGGTACGGTTCTCCCGTCGCGACCGTGAGCCGGAAGACCGCAAGCCGACGTACTCGGTGAGCGTCAGCGTCAGCACTGCCCTCGGAACGCCGCTCGAACGTCTGTTCGAGGACGTGCCTGACGATTTCCGCGCGGTCGATCGGACGAAACATGCACACGGTCGGGAGGTCGTGACGGTCGAATCGGTCGACCGCGTCCCCTACACCGGCCCAGTGTACAACGTCGAAGTCCCGGAGACTCATTCCTACGTCGCGGAAGACATCGTCGTCCACAACTGCGACACCATCGCCCAGGGGGGCACCCGGCGGGGCGCCCAGATGGCCGTCATGCGGGTCAGCCACCCCGACGTCGTCCAGTTCATCCACGCCAAGAACAAGGACGTCTCGCTGGCGACCACCCTGCGGCTGAACGACCCCTCCGACTACACGCACAACTCCTTCAACGACGCCCTGGAGGAGGCCCGCGAGCTGATCGACGAGGACGGCAAGGTCCCCGAGCACCTCCGTAACGCCGTCGAGGGCCACCTCTCGAACTTCAACATCTCGGTGGGGGTGACCGACGACTTCATGGAGGCCCTGGAGAACGACGAGGAGTTCACCTTCACCAACCCGCGCACCGGCGAACCCCACGTCGCCACCGAGCACACCAAGGAGATGTACGAGTGGTTCGGCCTCGGCGAGTACGTCGAGGTCGGCGAGGAACTGTCCATCCCGGCGGACCGCATCTGGGAGCGAATCGTCGAGGGCGCCCACGAGAACGGCGAACCCGGCGTCATCTACCTCGAGCGGGTCAACAAGAAACACTCCTTCGACGTCGAGGAAAATCCCGATCATAGAATACTTGCAACAAATCCTTGCGGCGAGCAGCCGCTCGAGGAGTACGAGGCCTGCAACCTGGGTCACATCAACCTCTCGACGGTCGTCGCCGAGGACGCCCCCGACTGGCGGGTGTGGTCCGGGCAGCACCGCGAGGAGTACGACTCCCTGCCGAGTGCCGTCGACGCCTACCTCCCTGAGGCCATCGACCTCGAGGAACTGGACTACCGCATCGAGTACGGTACCCGCTTCCTCGAGAACGTCGTCACGATGTCGGACTTCCCGGTGGAGGACATCACAGACAAGGTCCGGGCGATGCGGAAGATCGGCCTCGGCATCATGGGGCTGGCGCAGCTGTACATCCAGCTCGGGATGAAGTACGGCTCCGAGGAGTCCAACGAACTCGCCCGCCGGTTGATGACCCACATCAACCACGAGTCCAAGCGGACGAGCCACGAACTCGCCACCCAGCGCGGGAGCTTCGCGGAGTGGGACGAGTCGAAGTACGCCGATCCCACCGCCTACCCCGAGTGGTTCGAGCACCACACGGGCGAGGACCCCGAGGACTGGAGAGACGGCTACCCGATCCGCAACCACAACACGACGACCATCGCGCCGACTGGCACGACGTCGATGATCGGCAACACCTCCGGCGGGTGCGAACCGATCTACAACGTCGCCTACTACAAGAACGTCGGCGAGGACGTCCAGGGCGAGGACATGCTGGTGGAGTTCGACGACTACTTCCTGCGCACGCTGGAGGCCAACGACGTCGACGTGGAGGCCGTCAAGCGGGAGGCCCAGGACCAGATGGCGAACAACGAGTTCGACGGCGTCGAGGGCCTGGAGACGGTGCCCGACGCCATCGCCGAACTGTTCGTCACCACCCAGGACCTCACCGCGAAAGAGCACGCCGCCGTCCAGTGCGCCTGCCAGGCGGGCGTCGACTCGGCCATCAGCAAGACCGTCAACGCGCCCAACGAGGACAGCGTCGCCGACGCCCGCGAGGTGTTCGAGTACGTCTACGAACACGGCGGCAAGGGCGTCACCTACTACCGCGACGGTACCCGGAGCAAGCAGGTGCTGACCACGCGCGCGAAGAACACGGAGTTCGCCGACGAGACGGAGGCCGCCGAGCAACTCGTCGAGCAGATCCGCGAGGTCTTCGGCGGCATCGAGGCGTTCGTCGAGAGCGACGAGGTCCGCGAGGCCGTCGACGAGGAACTGGCGGAACTGCTGGCCGAGGTCGACGCCGGGCCGACCATCGACTACGCCGACAAGCGGCCGCGGCCGGACGCGCTGCACGGCGTCAGCCAGCGCGTCGAGACCGGCTACGGCAAACTCTACGTCACGATCAACGAGGACCCCGAGACGGGCGAACCGTTCGAACTGTTCGCCAACATCGGTCACTCCGGCGGGTTCACCAACTCCTTCACGGAGGCGCTGGCGAAGGTCATCTCCACCGCCCTCCGGTCGGGCGTCGACCCCGACGAGATCGTCGACGAACTCTGCGGGACGCGCTCGCCGAAGGTCGCCTGGGACAAGGGCGAGCAGATCCAGTCGATCCCGGACGCCATCGGCACCGCCCTCCGGCGGTACCTCGACGACGAGATCGACCGCCCGTACCCCCAGCAGAAGACCCTCGGGGAGACGGCCGGCGAGGTCGACGGCGAAGCGGCCGCCGGAGACGCCACGAGCACCGCGGACGGCCCGGCCGGCAACGGCGTCCAGGCGGGCGCCGACGCCACCCAGGACCTCATCGACGCCGGCGAGAGCCCCGAGTGCCCCGAGTGTGGCGCGATGGAACTGTACTACTCCGAGGGGTGCAAGACCTGCGAGGCCTGTGGCTGGAGCGAGTGCTAACATGAGTATTGAGAACCGGATTCGGGTGCAGGGCCTCCGGTTCTCTACAGCAAACGGTATAGACCTCACCGCCAACATATCATAAAATATGAATGAGGATCTAACTACGGTCTGGCATGAATGGCCTCATTTGAGGATTCAACAGCATATCCGGACGAAAGAGGGTGTTCCCGTAGAGTTCGTCCTCCAACTGGAGTACAACATGGAGCCCGATCATACGGGCTAGTCTGATCCGGAATGGCGGCAAGTGGCTCGCTTCGATCACGAACGAAACGGGACACACGACGTCCGGCGTGGAGGTCTCCACATGGATATTTATAAGGAAGGACACAAGTACCGGATCGCGCGGGATTTCCCGGACGTGGACTTGAAGGAGGCACCAGAGTATTGCTATGAGTGTCTTCTCCAGAGAAGGGAGGGCCTCGTTGAGCGCTTCGAAAGATTACAGGGAATCGAACCCCAGGAGTCTATATTGATTCCGTAACCGGCCGATCTTCGGATTCCTCACAGGTATCGTTCCGAACATCCCCCCATGTCAGGTCTTCTAACTCTGGGATCGGTTTATCGTGGATGAATCCCGATTCCGGTCCACCTGTTGAATCGGCTAATTCCTCCGCCGGTCTTTTATCGACTTTTCCCTGTCATAGTTCCCACGTTAATCCGGTGGCCGTTACGTCCCCATCCACGGAGCACCCCTATGTCAGTGTCGTTCTGGACAGTCCTTAACAGTCGGAGTGACGGTAAAAGTATCGGGGCATACCGAAAGTAGTCGGTACGTTGCTAGCATTCTAACCTCACGTAGATAATAGCCGAGTTTGGTCATCCTAGCAATATCGAATAACATGCTTCGTTCTCAGTCGTCGGCGGCCGAGCGGCCGGGGTCGGCCTGGGTCGTCCAGAGGTCCGCGTAGCGGCCGTCGCGGGCGACCAGTTCCTCGTGGGTGCCGATTTCGTCGATCTCGCCGTCGTCCATGACGACGATGCGGTCGGCCGCCCGGATCGTCGACAGCCGGTGGGCGATGACGAACGCCGTGCGGTCGGCGATCAGTCGCCGGAGGCTCTCCTGGATGAGTTCCTCTGTCTCCGTGTCGACGTCGCTGGTCGCCTCGTCCAGCACGATGATCGCGGGGTCGTTCAGCAGTGCGCGGGCGATGGACAGGCGCTGGCGCTGGCCGCCCGATAGCTTCACGCCGCGCTCGCCGATCTGGGTGTCGTAGCCGTCGGGGAGGTCCCGGATGAACTCGTGGGCTTCGGCGGCTTTCGCGGCCTCCACCACTCGGTCGCTCAGCTCCGCTCCGTCCAGCGTCGAGAGGTCGCCGTAGCCGATGTTCTCCTCGACGGTGCCCGAGAACAGGTACGGGTCCTGCTCGACGATGCCGACGTGGCGCCGGAGCGCCTGAAGGTCGTACTCCCGGACGTCGGTGCCGTCGACGCGGACCGATCCGGCGTCCACGTCATCAGACCGCGTCTGATGGGCTGACGAGCGTCGCTCGTCAACGTCGTAGAAGCGGGGGATCAGCTTCACGAGCGTGGACTTGCCGGCGCCGGTCTCGCCCGCCAGGCCGATGGTCTCGCCGGGGTCGACCGACAGGGAGACGTCCGACAGCACCTCGTCGCCGGTGTCGTAGCTGAAGGTCACCTCGTCGAACTCGACGCTCCCCTCGACGGCCTCGGGGGCGACCGGGTCGGCCGGCGAGGTGACCGTCGGGTCGTGGCCGAGGACGCCGAACACGCGCTCGGCGCTGGACTTGGCGCGCTGGTAGCGGTTTGCCGTCAGCCCGATGCGGCGCATCGGCGAGTACATCCGCTGGAGGTACAGGAAGAAGGTGGCGAACGCGCCCGGCCCGACGGTGCTGGAGACGGCGACCGGCCCGAACGCGAAGGTGTCGTCGGGGCTGATGACCGCCGTCCCGCCGACGACGAGGATGCCGACGAAGGCGACGCCGGTCAGCAGGCGGATCCCTGCGAAGAACGCCCGCCGCAGCCGGATGGCGTCGACCTGCTCGTCGTGGTAGGTCCCCGACTGCTCGGCGACCCGGTCGAGTTCGAACCCGTAGCGGTCGAAGGACTTGATCACCTTCGCGCCGCCGATGTTGTTCTCCAGTCGCGCGTTCAGGCGGGCGACCGTCTCGCGGATGCGCTTGTACTTCGGCTCGATCCAGGTGAGGAACGTCGCGCTCGACAGGCCGATCAGCGGGACCGGTAACAGCGCGATCAGCGCCAGCGGCGGCGAATACCAGTACATCACGATCCCGATGCCGCCGACGGTGGCGACGACGCGGATGATCTGGCGGATCTCGTCGTTGAGGAACCGCTCTAACCTGTTGATGTCGTTGTTGAGGATCGACATCATCGCGCCGGTCTGGTGGTTCGAGAAGAAGTCCAGCGACAGCCGCTGCATGTGGTCGTACGTGTCGTTGCGGAGGTCACGCTGGATCTTCTGGGCGGTCGACTGGAGCAGGTACCGCGAGGCGAACCGGGTGATCGAGCGGACGACGTACGCGACGATGGCGATCAGCGCCAGGCGGTACAGAAGCGACGTCCGCGCGGCCGCGGTGGTGGCCGGATCGGCGGTGATCAGTCCGAGTCCCGCCAGCAGGTCGGGACCGCTGTTGTTCTGGATCACCCGGTCGATGGCGGTCCCGACGACGATCGGCGGCACGAGTCGCGACAGGCGGGTCAGTAGCGACGCGAACACGCCCAGGCTCAGCCGCGGCCAGTAGCGTCGCGCGTACGCCAGTAGGCCGACCATCGGGTGCCGGTCGACCTCCTCGCGGACGTTCTCGAACCCGCCGATCCCGTCCGGCATACGACTCCACTCGGTGACCGACGCCGGAAAAGGCAACGCTCACCCGACGACGTTTCCGGTACCGCGACGGCGGGCGGAAAGAATCAAGGTCGTTCCCGCTCCCGTTCCGGACGTGAGCGAGTCCGGCCCGACCTGTCCGCAGTGCGACGCCGACCTGTTCGAGCGCCACTGCAAGTACGTCTGTCCGCGACACGGCGTCGTGTACGACTGCGCCGATCCCTTCTACTGAATTCAACCACACCGGACCCAGTACAATCGTACTTGTCCGAGTGGCGGGCCGTGACGGCCGTTTTCCGTTACAGTAAAACGAACCGCCGACGAAGGTAGCGGTATGGAACGGGTCGACGCCGACGAAGCGGACGACGAGCGCACCCGGTGTCTCATCGCCAAGGTCGGACTGGACGGCCACGACCGGGGCGCCCACGTCATCGCCCGGGCGTTCCGAAACGCCGGGTTCGAGGTCATCTACTCCGGGTTGCACCGCGCGCCCGAGGAGATCGTCCAGGCCGCGGTCCAGGAGGACGTCGACGTGCTCGGCATCTCGCTTCTGTCGGGCGCGCACAACACGCTCGTCCCGCGGATCATGGAGGGTCTGGAGGAATACGGCGCCGCGGAGGACACCCTGGTCGTCGTCGGCGGCATCATCCCCGACGACGACGAGAAGGAACTGAAAGAACAGGGCGTCGCCGAGGTGTTCGGTCCGGGGTCCGGCCTGGAGCACATCATCGAGTTCATCAGGGAGAACGCGACCGAACGCTAGCGCGCGTCGGTTCGGCGTCCCCGCCAGTCGGCCGATTTCTCGCGTCGTTCGCCGCCTAGTCCGACGTTACGGGGCCGAGGGTCGAAGTACGGCAGATGGATACCGCCTCGTGGCCGGGTGCGGCCCATCGGGATTCCTGTGTACGTTCTGGTACCTGTAGGGATGCATTACGCATGAATCGCGAGGAAACCCGTCTCAGTCGGGGAGTTTACCGGGCGCGGGTATTATTGGCCTCGGCTCCCAACGGACCGACAGGAGACGCTCTCAGATCCACGACGCGGTGACCGGGTCGCCGGTCGCGTTCGTCGTCGTCGCCTCCGACGCCCGGACGGTGCGACGCGCGCCGGGCGTCCCCGACGAGGTCGACGAGCGGGTGCTCGGGGACGACGAGTTGCTGGCGGAGGCGGTCGAGGCCCGACTCCGGGCCAGGACCGATCCTTACCTGCTCCTCAGCGGCGGGCTGGACTCGACGCTCGTGGCGGCGACGGCCAGGCGCCACGGGTCCCGGGACGGCGACCTTCGGGCGCTGTCCATGCAGTTCGAGGACCCGGCGGCCGCGAGCGACGAGAGCGGGCCGCCACCGCACCGGACGGCGACCGTCCGGATCGGAGCCAGCGCAACGGGAACGGCGGCGGGATCGGGTCGCTCGCCAGGCGGACCGTGGTGACGGTCCTCGTGGTCGGGATCGTGGCCTTCACCGTCGCCGGCCTGGGTTTCCTGGTGTATCGCGGACGCGTCGACGCCGGGCCGTTCCTGCTACTGGTCGGCACCGTGGTGGGGTTCGTCCTGGGGCGGCTAGACGCCGTCCTCTGAGGGTCGGACGGGACTGCGGGCGACTCTCGGTTACCGCCTACGCGTACCCCAGCGCCCGCAACCGCTCGCGGGCCAGCTCCTCGTCGTAGACCGTCTCCCCCGCCGGGTCCTCGGCCACGACGTCACGCCGGTCGCTCCCCTCGCGCACCAGCCACGGCACCGTGACCAGCGAGTCGGCGTAGACGCCCAAGGGGTGGCCCCACTCCCGGACCGGGACGGGCCCGACGCGCTCGCCGAAGAGGTTTCCGTGGTCGCTGGTGACCACCACGCGCCCGTCCAGGCCGTCCACCAGGCGACGGACCTCCGGGAGCGCACGGTCCAGGTTCGCCTCGTACCACTCGCGCAGTTGCTCGGCGGTGGCGTCGACTTCGCCTGCCGCCACTGCGTCCCAGAACGCCATCGTGCCGTACTCGAAGTTGGGCGCGTCGGGGAACGGGTAGTGTGGCTGGAGGTAGTGGACGACGATGCGCTTGCGTGGGAACCGCTCGGCGGCCGCCAGCGCGGCGTCGGTGGTCGTCTCCGCGTGGACCGTCCCGGCGTCGTGGTCGAAGCCGTCGACCCAGACGTGCTCGACGTCGTGAAGATCGAGGGCCTCCCGGAAGACGTACGGCTGGACGTTCGCGGTCACGTAGACGGTGTCGTGCAACCGGCGGTTGGCGAAGTTACCCCACAGGAACTCGACGGTGTGGCTCCCCCGCGAGCGCCGCCGCTTCAGGTCGCCGGGCAACGAGTCGGCTCGCGCCGCCAGCGAGTCGTACCGGCAGGCGTCGAGCACGACCAGCACGCCCCAGTCCGCGTCGACCACGTCGACGCCGCTGGGGTCGTGGGTGCGCCGGCCGAGTCGCCGGTGGTACGCGCGGTTGGCCCGCCTGGCGAGGCGGTGGGCCAGCGGGAGCGAGGGACCGGATTCCCCGGCGTCGGCGGCGCCGTCACCCTGCTCGCTCGTCTCGTCGGTCGCCTCGTCGGTCGTCCCTTCCACCGTCTCGCCGTTCGTCGCGTCGACCGCCTCGGCGTCGGACTCCGTGCGGGCCATTCAGTAGGTGGGACTGCGTTCCTCGACGCCCTCGCGCTGGTTGACCAGGCGGGCGAAGGCGAACAGCGCGTCCGAGAGGCGGTTGAGGTAGGCGACGGCCGTCTCGTCGATCTCCTCGTCGTTCGCCAGGGCGACGGCACGGCGCTCGGCCCGCCGGCAGACCGACCGGGCGTGGTGCAGGCGGGAGCCGGGTTCGGCGCCGCCGGGGAAGATGAACGACTGGAGCGGTTCCAGTTCCTCGTCGGCTTCGTCGATCCAGGCTTCGAGGGCCTCGACGTGTTCGTCGCGGATGGTGGGCGTGTCGGTGTCGTCGTCCGGCGTGGCGAACTCCGCCTGGACGATGTGGAGGTGGTTCTGGACCTCGCCGAGCCACTCGTCGACGTCGTCGTAGCCCGTCGGGTACGCGAGGCCGACGACCGCGTTGACCTCGTCGACCGTCCCGTAGGCCTCCACCCGGGGGCTGGTCTTGCTGACGCGGTCGCCCCCGCGGAGGTCGGTCTTCCCCTCGTCGCCGCGACGGGTGTAGATCTTCATGTGGGGTGGTGGGTCGGCCGCGTACTTGAACGCTGTCACGAACGAAGCTGTACCGAGTCTCTTTTGAACACTACTTGTTCTGTCACTACGTCGAAAGCCCCCGGGCGGCTTCGGTCGCTATACGGTACCTCGGTCGGCAACACGGAGAAAGCCCCCGGCGGGCTTCGGTCGCGGTCTAACGAGTTTTTTCCGACACTGCGTCGAAAGCCCCCGGCGGGCTTCGGTCGCGCGCCTCGTTGTGCTCCTCGTCGCTTCTTCACTTCGTTCAGTCGCTCCTGCGGTGCTCACTTCGTTGCGTTACTCGCCCCTCGCGCGCGTTGCTCGCGCGCGCCGTCCGGCTGGTTGGGGGTTATATGAACATATGTGCATATTTTCATATATGCCCGAGCAACCGCCACGGCGCGCGCTGGCGCGGCCTCCGTGCCGCGCCGTACACGTGCGAGGGACGAGTAACGCAAGGAGCGCTCCCAGAGCGCGAGTGAGTAACGCAGTCGGCTGGGGAGGCTGGTGGTTGCGGCTAGCAGGGCGGGACTGAAAGGGGCCGCGGGCTCGACGACGCCCGGCGACGTAAGCACCGGAAGGAGCGAAGCGACTGAGGAGCGCAGCGAGCCGCGCGAGTCGAGCGCGCGGGGGCTTTCTGGCTGTTGGTGACCAAGCGACCGTGAGAGGAGAGCGCGTTAGAAGGCGACGTATCCGCCGGCAGGGCGATACCCACGAGCAGCGCTGTCCAGAGCGTAGCGCCGCCGACGACGAGCCTGTCGTCGGATTCGTGGTCCCCGCGGACGAGTAGCGCGACCGCGCCGCCGAGGTAGGCGCCCACGAGCAGGGCTCCGCCGAACGCGACCGTCGTCTCGACGTTCCTGGCGAACAGTTCGTACCCGACGATCGGGATCGCGGCCAACGTCGACGCGACGGTTACTCCGGTCCTGTTCCGGCGAGCGAGTAGCGTCGCCGACGCGAGCGCGCCCACGCCCGGCAACACCACGAACATGAACCCGTAAAACACGATCAGCAACACGAGCGGAGGGCCGTCGGCCGACGACTGGAGGGCGACGGCAGGACCGAAGGGGAAGGCGGTATCGACATATCGGTGGCCGTTCTCTACAGTTCCTCTTTCTTCTTCACGGTCGGTCCCAACACGCTCTTGATCTCGACTTCTGATCTCTTGACGTCGGTGGGAATCGAGCTACACGTTACCTGGCTGTCATGGTCATGATCCGACGTTTCCGTCGAAGACGTGTTTGTGTAGTAAGTTTCGTTCCACTCCTCACATTCGGAGTCGTTCATGTGCATCGCCGTCGGGTCTTCCGGGTCCATGAGTTGTCCGCCCCATTCGTTGCGGTGATGGAGTCCGTGGGCATGTCCGATTTCGTGGAACCAGTACTTGTACGCAGCGTCTTTGTCGGAGTAAGTATGGGCATCGTTTATTCTTCGTGGGCTGACACGATCGGAACACCACCAAGTGCGACTGCACCGACACCGATACTCGTCAGGACGTTTCGCCTGTGCGATCGCGAACGGTTTGTGGTTTTGTTTTGAACCATAGTACTCTGAATAAGAGTATTATATAAACATCTTATGTGTGATGATATAACAATTTACTATAATTACATAATTATAAAGTCACAATAAATGGGTTTGGGGGTGGCCTTTCCATCACTGATCACGGACGTGCTTCCATCGAGGGATAGTCGAGCAGGCCGGCCATCGAGCTCACCGTGGATACCGCTAGCCTTACTGAGGTGACGGGTAAGATCGGTATCGTCTAGGGTAATCCGTCAAGGAGCTCTATGTCCAGTCCGAACCGGGAACGGAATCAACCGACGGACACGGAGGAGACGAGCACGATGACGGTGGTCGATATCGACGGAACTCGTTTGAGAACACGACGGTCGCGGTCACAGGGGGCAACACTAGGGGATGCAGACGGTGACTGCAGCGCGGGGGTCACCGAGATGACAGTCGAATCGAAACCCGGGTCGACCAGATACAGAGGTCCTTTACGGTCCAGGTCGGACTGCCCGTTAGCAGCCAAACACCACCAACGCCGGATCACAGGGGTCCTTATGGACGAGGTACGTATGTCATCCCTCAACGCTGAACCGTCAAACTGACCCACCCCGTCGCACCGCGAGGGAACGGCCGAGAATGTTCCCGGGGCTGAACCGTCCCCTCGCCGTCCGTCGCGCGGACGACCACCTCGTGTTCGTCCTGGGTCGGTTCGAAGTGGTAGACCCACTGCTGCCAGGCGTCGGCTGCGATGCCGGACGCCTCAAGATCAGCGCCGACCGGCAGGCGACCGGGCAACCGCTCGGAGAGGTCTGCCTCCTCCCAGGACTCGCCGCCGTCGACCGAGACTTCGACCCGCGCGATGCCCCGGGTCCCGGCGTAGGCGTGGCCCGCCAGCCTGATCCGGCCGTCGTCGAGGTGGGTGACGTTCTCCTCGTACAGTTTGGCGATGGTGTTGACCGGCCCGGTGCCGTGCCAGCCCTTCTTCTCCCAGTAGCCCTTCTCCTCGTCTTCCAGCACCTCGATTTCCTCCAGCCACTTGCCGTTGGTCTCGCCCCAGTGGCCCGGCGCCAGCGCCCGGACGGGGAAGCCGTGGCCCCGCGGGAGGATGCGGCCGTTCATGCCCACGGCGAGCAGGCCCGGTTCCAGGGCGGAAAGCGGGAAGCCGACGTGGTAGCCGTCGACAGCCCGGAGCATGACGTAGTCGCCCTCCACGCCCGCGCGCTCCAGCAGGTCGGCCACGGGCACGCCGGTCCAGAGGGCGCCGTCAAGTTGCCGGCCGTCGACGTTGTCGCTGACGCAACGCAGGGTGACGAACCGGTGTTCCATCGGCATCGAAAGCAGGTCCTCGTAGTCCAGTTCCAGCGAGTCCTCGACGGCGCCGGTCACCGACAGCGACCACCGCTCGGCGGTCGGGTCGGGCTTCACGGCGTTGATGTCGACCTTGTAGAAGTCCTCGCTGACCAGCGGTTCCAGGCCGCCCACGTCCAGCGAGCGGTCCTCGGCCAGCGCCAGCAGCCAGTCGGCCTCGCGCTGGGCCTCCTCGTCGAGAATCGCCGACAGCGGCCCCTGCCTGGCGCCGGTGATCGTCCAGCCGCGGGCCAGCGACAGGCCCGTGAAGCCCACGAGCGCGCCCACGGCCGCGAGCACGGACCGGCGGGACTGCTGGGTCGGGCGGTCCGAGGGCACCCGCCAGCGGCGCTCGGTGGCCGCGAGGACGACCAGCGGCGGGACCGCGGCCCCCAGCGAGGCGACCATCGCGCCGGTCAGCACGACCGCGAGCAGCCAGCTGAACGCCCCCGCCGCGACGGCCCCGGTGTAGGGGACCCGCGAGGTGCGGCCCGCCGTTACGGCGGCCCGGGCCAGCAGGACGAACGCCAGTACGGTCAGCACGACGACCGGCAGGAACGACAGCGGTTTGGCCAGCGTTCCCAGGTGCTCGATGGCCCAGGCCATCAGCGCGCCGGGCATCGCGTCCCGGAACACGCCGTAGGCCGGTGCGGCGACGAACCTGGGGGTCCGGCCCCCGAGTCCGAACGACCCCGCGACTGCTCCGGCCCCTGCCAGTCCCGAGACGACCCAGGCCGGGGAGCGAACGTCGATCATTACTGCCCCGGAAGGCCCGGAGCCTCATAGAACCAGCCCTGACCCATCGAACCCGCCATGACCCGTCGCTCGCCCCGGGAGCCTGGGGCGAGCGACCACGTGCCAACGAGCGTCGGAAGACGACGTGAAGAGCTCACGGCGCAGCGACACCGGCCCCGGCCGCACCCGGTCTCGCGGTATTGTCCGAGTGGGGCAGGGGGGCAACCGGCGTACCGGGCGGGGTGCCGACCCGGGTGCCGACGCCGCTGCGTTCGCCCGGACGGACGGGAAGCCCATCAACGAGGGCGACCGTCCATTCGGTTTCAGACCGTTCGAGCCCGAAAACTGAGTTGAACAGTCCGGTCGCTGCCCCCGGAGCCTCGACTCGACGCCAGCGTTCTCGGCGGCGTCCACGGCCGTTCGGCGATAGGCGGCTTCTAGCCGGACGCGAGTCGGCGTCCGTCGGTCAGCGGCGGTCAGCCCTCGACCAGTTCGGACGCCACCGTCTCGGCGTCCAGCAACCTGGGGTCGACCTTGAGCACGTCCATGCCGCGGACGTACTCCGGGAGGGAGTCGGTGGTGTAGACGACCACCCTGAGTTCGCCGTTGAGGTCCCTGGCGATGGGGATGGCCGTCGCCTGGGAGACGTCGGTCAGCACGAGGAGGTCCGCCTCGTGGACGCCGGCCTCCTCCAGTGCGGGACGGGTGGCGACGCCGTCGACCCGCCTGAGGTCGACGCCCGCCGCTTCGAGCGCGCTCGCGATGCCGTCGTCGTCCGGTCCGGAGAAGATGCCTTTCATGGTCGTTCTAGCCGGTGGCCGCCCTTAATCTCCCTGCATCGGCGCCGGCCGCCGTCGGCCGACCGGCCGGGGAACCCCCTCCGGGTGTCACAGCAGGTCCCCCAACAGGCCCCCGTACAGCGGCGTCTCGATGAGGAAGCCGAACACGACGACGTACGTCACCCACACGACGGCCGTGTAGGCGGCGGTCCGCCGCCACCCGCTGTCGAGGTTCCGGTGATAGAACGCCCCGACGTACGCGAGCGCCCCGACTGTCATCCCCAGTACGTAGAAACACAGCGGGAGCGCGAGCGTCCACCCGAGAACCGCCAGCAGGTCCAGTCGCTCCGTGGCCCCGCCGCCGTCGGTCGTCTCCAGGTGCTCGTCCGCCGACACCGGCGCCTGGTCCCGCCGGCGTTCCATCACCGGGTGCCGGGAGACGTCGATTACGGCGTCGGTCACCAGCGAGAGCAGTTGCGTCAGCACGAGCACGCCCACCAGGACGAGCGTCGGCACCAGCACCACCAGCGGCATGAGCCGCGACTCCGGATCGTACTCGAGGGTGGTCCGGAGCAGGAGGCCCGCGCCTCCCAGCAACGCCACCGAGAACAGGTAGTCGACGAACCTCGCGTCGATTCCGAGGACCCTCCCCGCCAGCGAGTCCGACCGCTCGTCGTCGTCTGCGCCGACCACCCGACTCCGTACCGTACCGCTGGATTCCTCTTTCATGGTCGGATCACCCGCCGTGATCACCGGCCCCGGTTCGGGGGACCGACGGGTCACGACCGGACCGAGCATCAATCAAATAGTGTCGTCGGATAATAATATTTTCGGTAACACTATCGGAACGGGGTGGAACACTATCGGAACGGGGTGGAAGTCAAGCCGCGCGCGCCCGCCGGAGCGGCGGCACGACCAGCGAGGCGACCACCAGCGCGACGAGGACCAGGGAGATGGGCCGCGTGACGAAGATGGCCGGGTCGCCGTTGGAGATCGCCAGCGACTGGTGGAACGCCGTCTCCGCGATCGGTCCCAGGATGACCCCGAGGACGACCGCGATCCGCGAGTAGTCGAAGGCCACGATGGCGAACCCGATCAGGCCGAACAACAGCGTCACGGCCACGTCGCCGACGCTCCGGTTGATGACGTACGCGCCGCTGACGCTGAACACGAGCACGAACGGGACCAGAAGGTCCGTCGAGAGCCGCGTGATCCGGATGAGGTACCTGGAGGTGACGATGCCGAGCCCCGAGACGACGAGGTTCGTGATCAGCAGGGCCACGATGATCGTGAACAGGATGTCGAGGTTCTCGTTGAGCAGCTGGCGGCCCGGCGTGACGCCGTGCAGGAGGAACCCGCTGAGCAACACGACCATCGAGACGCTGCCGGGGATGCCCAGCACGACGGTCGGCAGGATCGCCCCGGCGTCTTTCGCGTCGTTGGACGCTTCGCTGGCCAGCACCCCGCTCGGGTTGCCCCGGCCGAAACTATCGGGGTCGTCGGAGGTCTTGACCGCCTGGGCGTAGGCGACGAAGTTGGCGAGCATCCCCCCGACTCCCGGGATCATCCCGATTATCGTCCCGGAGCCGGCAGCCCGGAGGAACAGGACCGGGTGCGCGAGGACGTGTTTCACGCCGTCCAGCCAGGACCGCCGATCCCCGGACGGCCCGGTGGCTTCGTCCACCTCGATGGAGTCGTCCCGGAGACCGAGCCTGATCGCCTCGGTCACCGCGAACAACCCGATCAGCAACGGGAGTACGGAGATGCCCTTCCAGAGGTAGGCGATGTCGTAGGTGTACCGCGTGGCGGTGACCTGGCCCTGGAAGCCGACGAACCCCAGCATCAGTCCGAACCCGGCGGAGACGAGGCTCCGGTAGAGGTTCCCGCGGCCGACGGTCGCCACGACGGTCAGGCCGCCGACCGCGAGCCAGAAGAACTCCGGTGGCTGGAAGAGGAAGATCGTCTGGCGGGCCACCGGCACCATCGCGACGATGATCACGAGGCCGAACACCGCCCCGAGCGCGCTCGCGGTTGCCGAGATGCCGATGGCCTCGTCGGCCCGGCCCTCCTTCGTCATCGGGTAGCCGTCGAAACAGGTCGCGGTGTTCGGTGGCGTCCCCGGGATGTTGACGAGGATGGCCGTGAGGCTCCCGCCGAAGGCGGTCCCGCCCATCACGGAGACCAGCAGCACCATCGCCTGTGCCGGACTGAGAACGAACGTGAACGGCAGCAGCAACACCATGGCGACGGCTCCACCCAGCCCCGGGATCACGCCGGTGACGACGCCGATCAGCGCCCCGAGGAAGACGAACAGGATCGTCGGCCAGGCGAAGACGGTCGACAGGGCGGCCAGTACTGCCTGGACGGTACCCGACATGTGTTGGCGATCGGGGTGCTACAGGTGCTGCTCCAGGATGTCCTCGTTGGCCCGCATGTTCTCGAAGCCCTGGTCCAGGATTTCGCGGGCGGCCTCGCGCCCCTCGGGCTTCAGCGTGGTGAACAGCGCGTGCTTGGCCTTGTCTTTGGCCCACTGACGGAACTCCCCGTCGGACGCGATGGTCTCCTCGATCGCCTCCGAGAGGACATCCGCGCGGTCGTCGTCGATCCCCGGCGGCCCGCCGACGAGGCGGTTCAGGCCGGTCCCGGTGAGGTCGTCGTAGCCCAGTTCCGCCGCGGTGGGCGCGTCGGGGGCGAGTTCGGACCGCTGCTGGGCGAACAGGACGATCAACCTGATCTCGTCGTTCTTGAGCGCCTTCGTCATCGGGGGCGTCGACGGCGGGAGCGAGACGGCCTCGAAGTCGCCCCGCAGCATCCCCGTGATCGTCCCGTTGCTCCCGCTGTACCCCGTGATCAGCTTCATGGGGATGTCCAGCGCGTCCGTCGAGACGGCGCCGAGGATCGATGCGACCCCGCCGCCGGGCGACCCGAACGTGACCTCGTCGGCCGCCTGCATGTCCTCGAGGGACTCGTACTCCGAGTCCGCGGGGACGGCGATGGAGAACGGGTGGAACGCGACGCGGTTGAGCAACGTGCACTCTTTCAGGTCGTAGGGGACGTCCTTGGCGACCTGGTTGCCGACCGCCCCCGGGACGTCGATCCACCCGATGGTGTAGCCGTCGGCGTCGGCGCGGTGGATGCGGGAGGTTCCCTGGATCCAGTCGTTGACGCTAGTCACGCTCATCTCGACGTCGTTCGGGAGGTGTTCGGGTGCGTGCTTGGAGATGCCCTGCGCGAACGCCCCGTACCCACCGCCGCCGCTGCTCGGGTTGATCCAGGTGATGGTCTCCGAGGGGAAGTCCTCGCCCTCACCGGCCGAGAGGCATCCGGTCAGGCCCACGCTCCCGGTCGCTACCGCACCGGCCGTCGCTTTCAGGTACTGTCTCCTGCCGAACGTTCCGTCTGGATTTCCGTCCATATTTCACCTGAAATGACTTTCTGCTCTAACTACATTAATCCATTGAACTGTTCTGACCGTTTATTATATCTAAACAATACTAACCGGAGCTCGCGACCGGCGATACCGCGCCATTCGAGGACGACGGAGGGAGTCCAGCCGGTCGTTTCCCCCCTCGTCCGACGACGGTCGGGGTCGCGTCGGCCCCGAAATTCATCAAAACACGGAAAGGAATATATGTTTTCAATAAGTAAGGTATGGTGTAATGTCACGACTCGATCCCGTCGATCCGTCCGAAACGGACGAGGAGACGCGGCAGTTTCTCGAGCGGTTCGAGGACGAGGAGATGGAGTATCTCCCCCACGGCCTCCAGATCATGGCCCACAGGCCGGAGATCGCCCGGACGTTCGTCGACTTCCGGTCGGCGGTCTACGGCGGCGAGGTCGACAACGAACTCAAACTGATGGTCGGCCACCTCTCGTCGTACGTCCGCGGGTGCAACTTCTGCCAGGCCCACACCGGGTGTCACCTGGACCTGCAGGCCGACGTGGAGGACGAGAAGGTCCGCGCCGTCCGGAACTTCGAGGACGACGACCGGTTCACCGACCGCGAGCGGGCGGCCCTGCGACTCGCCAGGGACGCCTCGAAGATCCCGAACCAGGTCGAGGAGGAGCACTTCGAGGACCTCCGGGAGTACTTCACCGACCCCGAGATCCTGGAGATCGTGGGCATCTGCTGTCTGTACGGCTTCCTGAACTGCTTCAACGAGACGATGGCGACGACCCTGGAGGAAGTGCCCCGGGACTGGGCCGAGGACACGCTGGCCGACCTCGACTGGCAGATCGGCCGCCACGCCTGACGGTCCCGCGCCCGGGTTCGAGCCGTTCGGGTTCGATGCGTCGATCACGACGAATCAGGCGCTCCCGGTGTCAGATCTCCACGTAGACCTCGTCGCCGTCGACCTCGACGTCGAACGTCGACACCCGCTGGTCGGTCTGGTGGTTGACGCCGGACTCGAGGTCGAACTCCAGGCGGTGCCACGGACACCGGATGCAGGCCTCCTCGGCGTCGACCTCGCCGATCGTATCGAAGTCCTCGGCATCGTCGTCCTCGGGGAGGCGCTTCGGTTCGCCGGCGCGGTGGAGGGGCAACCGCCGGTGCGGACAGACGTTGCTGATCCCGTAGAAGTCGCCGTCCAGGTTGAACACGGCGATCTCGATGCCGTCCACGTCGACTTTCGTCCCCCGGCCCTCGGGGAACTCGTCGATGGTGCCGATCTTCTGCATGGTCACTCGGGGAACCGGTAGACTTCTTCGGCGTTCTCGTGGAAGATGCGCCGCTGTAGGTCCTCGCCGATGGCCGGGTTGTCGAACATCCAGTTCGGCCCGTCGATGGCGCTGTGGGGCCAGTCCGTGGCGAAGATGAACGTGTCCTCCGCACGGGAGACGTCGAGCATCGATTCGGCACGCCTGGGGTCGTCGGGGAGGGCGATGGGGACGGTCGTGGTCCACATGTTCTCGAAGATGTACTCGCTGGGCATCTTGTCGAGGTACTCCTTGCCCATCTCCTTCATCCGCGGCGCCAGGCGGATGTCCTCGGGACTGTTCTGGTACCAGTTGTCCGCCCGGTAGGCGAGGTGGGGGATCCACGTCGTCCCGTTCTCGTTGATGACGATGTCGAGGTCGGGGTACTTGTCGAACAGGCCGGTGAAGATGATGTTCAGCACCTCCGCGAGGGCGCCCTCGTCGCGGTCGAGGAGGACGTGCTCGATGTAGGTGCGCTTGGAGTCGTGTTTCAGCGACGTGGGGTGGTGGGTCAACCCGCCGAAGTGCATCTGCAGCGGCAGGTCGAGTTCGACCATCTTGTCGTTCAGCGGGTCGTGGGACTCGTGGCCCCAGGGCCGGTACCCCGAGAACCAGTTGAACGCCGAGATGATGGCGTCCTCGTCCCCGTAGCGCTCCAGTTCCGCCAGGCCGTGGTCGACGTCCCAGTCGGGGACCAGAAGCGCGCCGTAGATGCCGCGGTCGGGGTCGACGGCCTCCTCCATCAGGAAGTCGTTGTACGCCTCCGTGACCGCCCGCTTGACCGCCGGGTAGGGACCGTGTGGCATCGGCAGGTAGTTGCCGGGGGTGAGCAGCATCTCGTCCGCGCCCAGTTCGTCGGCCACGTCGTCCAGTTCGTCGGCCGTGATGGCCCGCCCGAGGATGTGGTCGGCGCGTTCGTCGACCTCCTTGGCGTACTTCGCGCTGGTCCCGGTGACGCCGCCGAGCACCGGCGGGGATCCGTACTTGTCGAGTTTGTCTTCGATCATCGGATCGTCGATGTACCCGCCCTCCACGAGGTCGTCGATGTGGACGTTCAGGTGCACGTCCGCGTCGAAGATCCTGGCGTCCTCGGCGTCCGGATGCAACGGACTCGGGGTTGTCTGTGCCATGACAATAACTCAATTCTCGACGGACTTAATACTTGGCCTGCTGTCATAAGGGCACCTACGGGACGCAGAAATATAACAGAGACAGAATAATCAGAATTAGTTTAGGTTCGACGATGTTCCGTCCCCTCGGTTCGATCCGGGTCACTTTCAGCTTTCGAGAATCGTCGTATCGTCAGTCTCAACGATTGGATCGTCTCCAGTCTCTCCGTCTGCTCAGTGATATAAATATGATAAATTTTCCGAAACCGACCGCGGAGCTCCCGTCGCTCGGATCGGACCGTCGACTCGCCGACCGCCGGTCGGAGAGCCGACGAAAACATACGCGAACAGATAATTAGTGAAATGTTGACCGGTGCGCGCGACCGAGCACGGGGGACGGACGCGCGTGCCGACCCCGTTCCGGGGTCCGGCGCATCGCGGTCTGCCAGGCGCTGTACGGGTCGGCCGGGCCTGTCCGGGGTACCCCGGACCAGGAGGACGGCAAATTTCGGCCGTTCGGGCCCGCTACGGACCGGGTAGCAGGGGCTCGTATAAGGCGCCCGAGTATGCATCGCAGAACTGTTAATCGATTGTCTTTCCTTGGTGTCTCTATGTCGAGAGCCACGGACGTCTCGATATCTACGTCGGGACTACGCAAGGAATTCGGCAAGATAACGGCGCTTGACGGGATCGACGTCGACATCCAAGGGTCTCAGATCGTCGGTCTGGTCGGCCCGAACGGTGCCGGCAAGACGACCATGATCCGGTGTCTGCTCGGTCTCACCGGGGCGAGTAGCGGCGACTCGGAGATCAACGGGACCCCGTCCGGGGACCTCGACCGGACCGACCGGGCCGACCTCGGATACATGCCCCAGGAGGAGGCCGTCTACCGCAACCTGACGGTCCGGGAGAACGTCGAGTTCTTCGCCAACCTCTACCGGGTACCGGAGCGCGAATCCGCCGTCGACCAGGCGCTTGCGTTCGTCGGCCTGCGGGACCGCGAGCACTCCCGCATCGGCGAACTGTCCGGCGGGATGGTCAGGCGGACGAGCCTGGCGTGTACGCTTGTGGGCGACCCCGACGTGGTCTTCCTCGACGAACCGACCGTCGGCCTGGACCCGAAACTCCGCTCGGAGATGTGGGACCGGTTCCGTGACCGCCGGGACGACGGATCGCTGCTCGTGGTCTCGACGCACTACCTCGGGGAGGCGCACAACTGCGACCGCGTGCTGTTCCTCCGTGACGGCGACGTCCTCGCGTTCGAGAACCCGGACACGCTGCTGGAACGCGACGACGTCGAGGACCTGGAGGACGCGTTCCTGCAACTGCTGGAGGAGGACGACGCCGCCCAGGCGGCCGACGCCGCGGCCGCCGGCCCAGCGGGGGGGAGCGACGCATGAGACTGGCGCTACCCGTCGCCCGCCGACTGCTGTTGACGCTCCGGGGCGACCGCCGGACGCTCGGACTGGTCGCCGGTGCCCCGGCGTTCATCATCTTCCTCTTCTCGGAGGTGTTCCCGTCGCCGGGGCCGGCCCAGCGGTTCGCCCCGGTGCTTCTGGGCGTGTTCGTGTTCGTCCTCACGTACCTGCTGACCGCCATCGGCTTCCTCCGGGAGCGTCAGACGGGCACCCTCGAACGCATCCGCGTTTCGCCGGTCCGGCGGACGGAACTGGTCGTCGGGTACGTCCTCGGGTTCGGCGTGCTGGGGATCATCCAGGCGCTCGTGTTGCTCGGGTCGGGAGTCTTCTTCCTGGACGCCGAGTTCGAGCACGGCATCGAGTTCTTCTTCCTCGTGGAGGTGCTGGGCGCGCTGTCTGGCCTGGGCATCGGGATCGTCCTCTCGCTGTTCGCGGAAAACGAGTTCCAGGTCCTGCAGTTCATGCCCGTGGTCATCTCGCCGCAACTCATCCTCGGCGGTACCTTCCTCCCGGTCGAGGACCTGTCGTGGTACCTGGAGTACCCCGCGCGGGTGATGCCGGTCACGTACCTCATCAAGGCCATGGACTACGTCGTCCTCGACAAGGGCGCCCCGGAGGACCTCTGGGTGTCCCTGCTCGCACTGGGCGCGATGACTGTGGTCTCGATAATCGCCGCGGCCCTCGTGGTGAACCGGACCTGAGGTGACCAGGAAATGACAGAAGAACCACACATCTCGACGCCGGATCCGACGCGCCGCCAGGTGCTGGCCGCGACCGTCGGCACCCCGATGCTCGGGGGTGCGGCCGCCGCCGCCGACGGGTCCGACGTCGACGGCGGGAAACTCCAGGACGCCATCGTCGACGCCCGCTCGCACCTGTTCGACATGCAGGAACCCGGCGGATACTGGGTCTCGAAGACCCGGAGCACGGCCGACCAGCGCGTCGCCTTCCAGTACGCACTGGTGCTCCACTACCACGGTGTCAAGGAGGAAGAGAAGATGGCCGCCGTCGACTGGTTGCTGTCCGAGCGAGACCCCGACGGTGGCTGGGGTGACCCGCGGCCGAACTTCCTCTCCCTGCTCCTGTTCGACCTGCTGGACGAGGACTACTCGGACGTGGTCGCCGACGTGAAAGCCGAGAACGAGCGCGAGGGGTACACGATGAGCACCGACGTGGAGGGCTTCGCCGAGGAGCTACACACGGGGATGACCCGGGTGAAGCTGCTGTACCTCCTGCTCGGTGACGACTACGAGCGCGAGGACGTGTTCCCGCCGAAGGCCACCGAATCCATCCTCGGGATGTTGCAGATGTCCCGGGCGTTCGAGGACGGCGAGATCAACCCCCGGGGCGCGTTCATCCAGCGGCCGTTGCAGGACCTGTTCCTGGCGATGGCCAACCTGATGGCCGTGACCGACGAGGACAGCGAGGCGGCCGAGGAACTCGTCGATCTGACGACGAAGCTGCTCCTGGAGCGCCGGGCGCCCAACGGCGTCTGGGGATCGACCGTGCGGGGGGTGATGTTCTCGACCGTCGCGCTCGCGGAGGCCGGGTACGAACCCGACGACTTCGAGATCTCGAAGCCGCTGGACTGGCTCACCGAGCGCCAGCGGCCTTCCGGGCGACTCGTCCACCACCTCATGCCCGTGTTCGACTCCGGGTGGGCCATCGACGGTCTCGTCGCCAGCGGCGTCAGCCCGGAGGACGACCGGGTGAAGTCCGCCGCCCAGCACCTCTGGAACATCAAGATCTCGGCGCCCCGGGGCAAACGCAAGAACGAACCGCTGGACTGGCCCCGGCCCCGACCACCGTTCTCGGAGAACCCCTGGGGCGGATGGGGTTACCGGGGCCAGGCGATCACCGACTGGGACGACACCGCCGCGGGGGTCCTCGGGTTCGGCCCCTACGAGTCCCAGGCCATCCAGAAGGAGATCGACTACCTGATCTCCGTCCAGGGGCCCAACGGTGGCTGGGGCACCTGGCACAAGCGCAACGACATCGCGTTCGACGAGGAGGCCCGGGAGAAACTCCGACAGCGCTTCGGCGACGGCTGGGACCGGATCGAGATCCTGTTCAACGACCACGAGGTCGTCGACATTACCGGCCACTGCCTGGTCGCGCTGGGCGCCCACGGCTACACAGTCGACGACAGCGAGGCCGTCCGCGACGCCGTGGACTGGCTGTGGGAGCGCCAGGGCGAGAAGGCCCACGAGCGACCAGGCCGGGGCGAACTGGAACCGACCGAGGAGGGCCTCTGGCCCTGTGCCCGCGACCCCATCGACGTGTACTGCACGAGTCGGGCCATCGTCGGGATGGAGGCCGTCGGGGTCGACATGGACCGGCCCGAGATCGACAGCGCGGTGGCCGCGATCATCGACGAGCAGAACGACGACGGCTCCTGGGGCGACGAGGACGTCAAGCAGATGCAGACCGCCAGGGCGCTGATGGGCCTGCTAACCGCGGACGTCGCGCCGGACAACCCCGCCGTCGAGGCGGGCATCCGGTTCTTGCTGGACACCCAGCAGGACGACGGCTCCTGGCCCGTCGGCCTCTTTTTGATGTTCACCAACAGCAACGTCTTCAACTACTCCCAGGAGGTGCTCAACCAGGCGGTCACCCTCAAGGTGCTCTCGATGTACGCCGACGCGCGCGACGTCCCCTACGAACCGGACGACGACGGGCTAGGCCTGGTGGACGCGGTGACGGGCGTCGTCGGCGTCGCCGCCGTCGCTGGCGTGGCCCGGCGCCTGCTGAAGGGCCGCAGGGGGTCGGAGTAACCCGTAGCGAATCCCCGGTACCGTGGAGTCGGTCGGGCTACCCCCGTCGCCCCGAATAGTTTCAACTAAAGGGAATTATTACTATACTTTTGTAAACTAACCGAAAGATTTAACAGATAGTGTAAGCTGATTGTCGTGATATGGGAACCGAACACCGATCCGCGTCTTCCCGGAGTTCACCGCTGTGGTATCACGTCGGACGGACGCTCGTCACCCAGTACTGGCCGTTCTCCATCGTGCCCATCTCGGGGCTGACGATGGGGATGGCCGTCGCCGTCGCCTCACAGGACGTCGCCTGGGACTGGCGGCTGTGGGGGATGGCGGCGGCCTTCCTGCTGCTGGTGGACCAGGGCGTGAAGTCCATCGACCTGTCCGCACCTGACATCAACCTCGCGGTCGACTCCACCGTCCAGTTCCGCCTCGGCTCGCTGATGGTGCTGGTCGGGTTCGTGATCGGCCTCTCGATCGCGTACTTCACGAGCTGGACGTTCCTGATCATCCTGGGCGTGCTGGTCAGCCTGGCAATCCTGTACAACTTCTCGCCCGGTCCCCACGGCGAGTCCCCGCGCGGCCTGAACTTCTTCAACGACTGGTTCGGCGGCATGTTCCACGACAAGCGGAAGTTCACCGGCCGCATGAACCTGGGACTGTGCGTCGGTGGCATCCCGACCGTCATCGGGTACTTCCTCGTCACCGAGACGGTCAGCCTGGGCATCCTCGTGTTCGCCGCCGCGCCGATGTTGCACATGGCGGCGATGATCTGGGTCATCGAGGACTACAAGGACGTGCTGTACCCCGCGCTCGGCATCGAGTACGAGCGCGACGTCCCCAACGACTTCCAGCGCCTCAAGGTCCGGTCCGTGAAGTCCCAGATCTACCGGCTGATCGCCTTCGCCCTGGGTGCGGTCGGCCTGTACCTGGAGTTCGTCCTCGCGCCGTCGCTGGCGTTCTGAACCACTGGACGCTCGTTTTCCTGTCTAGCCGCCGTCGGCGTCGCCTTCGAAGTGGTCGCGGGCGTACGCCGACAGCGACTCCCATCCCAGTTCGTCGCCGACGCGTTCGAGGAACTCGCCGAGGGTCTCCTCGGCGTCCAGTTCCCCACTCGTGGTCGTCGCCGGGAGCGACGCGCTCGCGCTCCCGGTCCACCTCGCCCTGATCGATCCGACCCTGGTGGGGGTCGAGGAACGTCGGCGCGCGGCCCTCGCTCAGGACGCCGAGGTACTTCCGGTCGTCGCGCTCGTAGACGGGGTACTGCTCCTTCCGGTCCTGGACTTCGACCACGGTCCTGGCGAGCGTTGCGAGCGTAGCTGCACTGACGGGCGCGGGTCTGCCCGCGACCGCGAGCGAGACGGACGGATGGACGGCCGTGACGTCATCGACCGGCAACGGCAACAGCCTGTTCGGCGCGGACGTGACCGACGACGGCAAGCGCCTGTGGTTCTGCGGTTCGTCCGGCGCCGTCGGCGAGTACGACGTCGAGTCCGGCGTCCTCCACGACCACTCGGCGCCGCTGGACGTCACCAACAACTTCAACGACGTGGCGGTCACCGGGGAGGCCGGCGAGGCGAACGTCTACGTCGCCGGCGGCTCCGGGAAGATGTACTACAGCTTCGAGAACGGCGCGTCCCAGACCTGGGACGACGTCACGCCCGGCAGCGGGTCGAACATCAACGCCGTCGACTTCTTCGACGACCGGAAGGGTCACATCGTCGACGGCAACAAGACGGTGTTCCGGACCGACGACGGCGAGACCTGGGACAGGATCGGCCTCGCGGACGCCAACGTCAACTTCTACGGCGTCGACAGCGCGGGTTCGACGACGTCTGGGTCTCCGGCGGCGGCGGAATGGTGTTCCACTGGAACGGCGTCGAGTGGACGCCCGCGGACACCGGCGACGCCGACCTGCGGGACGTCGAGGTCACCGACGACGACAGCGACGGTCTCACGGTCGGCGGCGGCGGCAAGGTCTACGCGCTGACCGGCGGCCGCTGGGAGCAGGAGGCGACGCCGAGCGGCGAGAACCTGAAGGCCGTGGTCCGGGGTAGCCCGGACGTCGCGGTCGGCTCCGGCGGTACGA
Organism: Halobacteriales archaeon QS_1_68_20; assembly: GCA_003021085.1. Lineage (GTDB taxonomy): Archaea > Halobacteriota > Halobacteria > Halobacteriales > PXRE01 > PXRE01. The sequence continues at coordinate 34,250 of PXRE01000023.1, forward strand.
TCATCGAACGGTAATCGGTCGGTACAGACGTCGAGCGACGGCCTGCGTCGGGGCGCGTCCCCGCCCTGACCTGTACCCTCCCGTCTTTTTCGGTGGCCGACAACTCGACAGCGACGACCAGGGTCTACTCGTACTCGATAGTCGCGGGTGGCTTGTGGGTCACGTCGTAGACGACGCGAGCGACGTTCTCGTGTGAGGCGGTGATGCGACTCTGGATGCGCTGGAGGGTCTCCCAGTCGACCTCCTGGGCCCGGGCGGTCATGCCGTCTCGGGACTCGACCGACCGCACTGCGACCACCCACCCGTGGACGCGGTTGTCGCCCTTGACGCCCGTGGCCTTGCCGAGGACGGCCGCCAGCGCCTGCCAGGGGTCGTGGTCGGCCAGTTCCTCCTCGACGACGTGGTTGGCCTCGCGGGCGACCGCCAGTTTCTCCTCGGTCACCTCGCCGATCACCCGGACGGCCAGGCCGGGTCCGGGGAACGGCATCCGCTCGGAGACGACTTCCTCCAGGTCCAGTTCGCGGGCGACCTCCCGGACCTCGTCCTTGTAGAGGTCACGCATGGGTTCGACGATGCCCTCGAAGTCGACCACGTCGGGCAGCCCGCCGACGTTGTGGTGGGACTTGATCGTCCCCTCGGACTCGATGCGGTCGGGGTAGATGGTCCCCTGAACGAGGTAGTCAGCGCCGACGTCCTCGGCGACCGTCTCGAACTCGCGGATGAACTGCTCGCCGATGACGTGGCGCTTCTCCTCCGGGTCGGTGATCCCCGAGAGGGCGTCAAGGAACCGCTCGCGGGCGTCGACGATCCGCAGGGAGTCCATGTAGTCGAACGTCTCGCGGATCCCCCCGGTCTCGCCCTTGCGCATCAGACCGGTGTCGACGTAGACGGGCGTCAACTGGTCGCCGACGGCCTCGTAGGCCAGCGCGGCGGCCGTCGAGGAGTCCACGCCGCCCGACAGCGCGATGATCGCGTGGCCGTCGCCGATGGCGTTGCCGATCTCCTCGACCTTCTCGTCGACGAACGTTGCGGGGTCCTGCATCAGGCCTCCACCTCCCCGGGGACGCGGTCGGTTTCGAGGATCGCCTCGAGGAACGCGACGAACGGCGGACTCGCCCGGGTCGGCCGCGAGCGGAACTCGGGGTGGAACTGGGTCCCCAGGAAGAACGGGTGCTCCGGGAGTTCGACGATCTCCATGCGGTTGTTCGAGCGCCCGGAGAAGACCAGACCGGCGTCTTCGAGGTCCTCGATGTACTCGGGATTGACCTCGTAGCGGTGCCGGTGTCGCTCCACGCAGGAGGTGTCGCCGTACACCTCGTGGGCCAGCGTCCCCGGTTCGACGTCGGTCTCGTGGGTACCGAGGCGCATCGTCCCACCCATGTCCTCGACCTCGTACTGCTCGGGGAGGATGTCGATGACGGGGTGTGGCGTGTCGGGGTCGATCTCCGTCGAGTGGGCGCCCTCCAGGCCCAGGACGTTCCGTGCGTGCTCGACGACGGCCATCTGGAAGCCCAGACACAGGCCCAGGTACGGGACGTCGTTCTCCCGGACGTGCCGGACCGCCTCGATCTTGCCCTCGGTGCCGCGGGACCCGAACCCGCCGGGGACGATCACGCCGTCGACGTCGTCCAACTGGCCGTCGTAGCCGTCCGCGAAGTCCTCGCTGTGGATCCACGTCCGCTCGACGTCGACGCCCAGTTCGAGGCCGGCGTGCTTCAGGGACTCGTGGATGGAGATGTAGGCGTCCTCCAGGCCGTACTTGCCCACGAGCGCGACGTTGACCGATCCCTCCTGCTCGCCCGTGACGATGTCGCGCCAAGAGGTGTCGCGCTGGTCGGCGGGCAGGGCGCGCTCGCCCAGGTCGAGTCGTTCCATGACGTACTCGTCCAGGCCCTCCTCCTCGACGACCAGCGGGACGTGGTAGATGTCCTCGACGTCCGGGTTCGAGAACACCGCCTCCGTGGGGACGTCACAGAACAGCGCGATCTTCTCTTTGGTCTCCGCGTCCAGGCGGTCCTCGCAGCGTCCGACGACGACGTCCGGTTGGAGGCCGATGGACCGGAGTTCCTTGACGGAGTGCTGGGTGGGTTTGGTCTTCTGCTCGCCGTTCTTGCTGTAGGGCACCAGCGTGACGTGGGCGAACAGGATGTCGTCCTCGTTTTCCTCATGGGCGAACTGCCGCAACGCTTCGAGGTACGGCATCCCCTCGATGTCCCCGACTGTCCCCCCGACCTCCACGATGCAGACGTCGGACCCGTCGGCGGCCTCCCGGATGCGGCGCTTGACGTCGTCGGTGACGTGGGGGATGATCTGGACGGTCTTGCCCAGGTAGTCGCCCGCCCGCTCGTTCTCGATGACGTGCTGGTAGACCTTTCCCGTCGTCACGTTGTGGTCGAAGGTCATGTCCTCGTCGAGGAACCGCTCGTAGTTCCCCAGGTCGAGGTCGACCTCGCCGCCGTCCTTGAGCACGTACACCTCGCCGTGCTGGTAGGGGTTCATCGTCCCGGCGTCGACGTTGAGGTAGGGATCGATCTTGACCGCGGTCACGTCGAACCCGGCGTTTTTCAGGAGGCGGCCGACGCTGGCCGCCGTGATGCCCTTGCCCAGCCCAGACATCACACCCCCGGTTACGAAGAGGAACTTGTTCCCCAGAGAAGGATCGTACCCGGTGTCGGGTTCGGTCGGCATACCGAGTGTGCGCGAGGCGGGGCCAAAACGGTTTCGGAGGACCGCCGGCGTGCGATTCGGGGCCACGCGAAACCACCGGAGAGCACGCGCCTCCGACGATCACCCCGGCGACGTGAGCGTCCCCGGGCCGTCCGGCCGAGCCACCGCACCGACCCTGCCGGGACGCTCAGTCGAGGTGCCCGGCCAGGAACTCGCTCGTTCGCGCCGCGACCTTCCGCTCCTGGCCGACGAAGTGGTGGTCGGCGGACAGTTTCACCACCTCGACCGGCCGGTCGTCCGCGGCGAGTTCGCGCGCCCGCTCGACGACCGGTTCCCACTCGACGGTGTCGTCGCGGGTGCCGTACAGTATCTGCAGCGGACAGGCCACGTCGGCCAGCGCGTCCGTCGCCTTCGCCGTCGGCGCGAGCGCGCTGACGGCCGCGAGGTCCACGTTCCCGTCGCCAGCAGTCGTCGCGGCGTCGCCCCTGCTCTCTCCCCGGCCCGGGTCGGCCGCCACCAGCAGCGCGCTGACGGCGCCGAAACTGTAGCCGAACGGGCCGACGTGGTCGTAGCGCTCCGCGGCGTACCGGAGGGCGTTGTGGACGTCCGTGCGCTCGCCGCGGCCTTCGTCCCACTCGCCGTAGTCGAACCGCAGGCAGGCGACGTCACGTTCCGTCAGCGCCTCGCCCAGCGCACGCAGGTTGCGGTCCCGGCGGTTACCCCCGAACTGCGGGTGCGGCGGGCAGGCGACGACGACCCGGTTCGTCCCGGTCGACGGGGCGTCGAGGGTCCCGCGGACGTCGCGCGCGCCCGGGACGACGACCTCCTCGGAGTTCATACTGTGGTCGTTCGCGCGCGTGTGGGAAAACCCCGGCGGATCGGGGCAGTGCGGGGAATCCACGGGCCGTTCGTTCCGGGTCGGCAACTGGCACGTAATCGATAGTTTGCTAACGAATACCATTACGGTTCCGTCGTCCCCACTACGATTCGGGGGGTCGGGTCCAAAACCATCGACCATGACCGGGGAACGGATTTCACGAAGACGACTACTCCGGGGTACTGCTGTCGCAGGTCTGGGCGTCGGACCGGCGGTGAGTGCCCTCGACACACAGCCGAGGACGTTCCGGGTCACGAAGGGCGACCAGCCAGCCAGCGTCGCCACGTTCGTGCTGGCCGTGGACGGATCCGTCACACCGGCGAGCGACTTCGAGGATACGGCGTGTCTCGACTACGAGCCGCCGTACGTGATCGGTCGGGTCGGGCCGTCCGGCGGCACGGACTCCGTGGAGTTCGAGGGGGCCGTCCCCGCGGCGGACGTCTACGGGCCCGCGGAACTGTACGTCGACGGCGAGCGGACCGACCCTGAGGGGTTCGGGGACGCCCTCCCGAACACGTTGGAGGTCACCAAAGAGGACGCCGAGGACGGCGACGTCTCGTTCGAGGCCACCGTCAGCGGCGTGCTCGCGCCGAGTCCATCGGTCGAAGCGCCGAACCGGCAGGTCGACTGTGGCACCATCCAGGAGTCCGTCGGCCCCGAGCGAGGCACCGACGTCTTCCACTACTCGGGATCGATCACCGACTTCTCGCTGGAGGGGCCAGCGAGGGTGTACCGCAACGGCGAGGAGGTCGACCCCGCCGACCTGGGCGGGACGACCGAGCGGACGTTCCGGGTCACGAAGGGCGACCAGCCCGACGGCGTCGCCACCTACGTCCTGGCCGTTGACGGACCGATCTCCCCGACCGACGAGTTCGAGGACACCGTCTGCCCGAACTACCACACGCCGTACGCGTTCGGCCGGGTCGGACCGTCCGGCGGCGCGGATTCGGTCACGTTCACGGGCGACGTGGTCGCCGCGGACGTCTACGGGCCCGCGGAACTGTACGTCGACGGCGAGCGGACCGACCCCGAAAGCTTCGGGGACGGCCTGCCGCACACCCTCCAGGTGACGAAAGAAGGTGCCGAGGACGGCGACGTGACGTTCGAGGCCGGCGTCACCGACGTGCTCGCGCCAACGCCCGACGTCGAGGGGGTAACCCAGCAGGTCGGGTGCGGGAGCGTCAAGGAACCGGTCGGTCCCGAGCGTGGCACCGACACGGTCCGGTTCTCCGGGGAGTTGCGGGACTTCTCGATGGACGGCCCCGCCACGGTCTACGTGGACGGCGAGGAGGCCACCGGCGTCCAGGTCCGGCGCGTGACGCCCGTCGACGGCGCGGTGACCGTCTCCCCAGACACCGACGTCCTGCTGGCGGCGGCGGTCCAGAACTTCGAGGGGACCGACGTCACGGTGAACTGGTTCGTCGACGGCGAGCAGGTCTTGACGGGGTACCCGGACCTCTCGGTTCGGCCGCACCTCCAGCTCGATAACGTCTCCGGGGACGGCCACGAGGTCCGGGTGGTGGCCACCGGCGCGGACGGCGAGACGCAACTCGACGACGCCACGTGGACGGTCGACGTCGCCGAGGGGGCCAACACGGTGCCACAGGGACACCGCGTGGACCCGGCCGAGTCGGAGGCCGTCGCCGATGGCGATACGATCGACCTCACCGTGGGAGCCAGCGACCCCGACGGCGACCTCCACCGCGTGCTCTGGTTCGCGGGCATGTGTGACGACCCCGTGGGCGCGTCCGCCGTGGACGGCGAGTCCGCCGAGGCCACGCTGACCTACGAGTTCGGGGGGTGTGGGGTCGTCGTCGCCTGGATCCTCGACGAGCGCGGGGCGACGAGCGAGGCGGTCTCCTGGGAGTTCGTCTGGGAGTAGCCCCGGCGGGTTCGGAGCGCGCCTGGATCCGCCCGAACACGTTCAGGCCGTTCCTGGTTGCTGGGAATTCCTCACGAAAGTTCCGAACACGTTCAGCCCGTTCCCGGCGACCGAGAACTTGCTTCGGCGTTGAGGGGGTGAAGCGTGCAGATCCAACCGGAGGGAACGACAATGCTAGACAGCACCCGACGGCGGGTCCTCAAGGCGACCGGAGCGGGCGGTGCCACCGCCGTCGCCGGCTGCGTCGGCGACGAGGAGTCCACCAACGACCCCGAATCGACCAGCACGAACACCGACAGTCGGCCTGCCGGGACGGATGCCGAGCGGGTCGCCGCCGATCCGACCGACGTCCCCGACCCCGTCGACTGGGACGACCCGCGCCGTCACGAGGTCACCCTGCGGACCGAGGAGGTCCGCGCGGAGGTCGAGCCGGGGGTCACCTTCGACTTCATGACCTTCGACGGCCGGATCCCCGGTCCGATGATCCGCGTCCGCCAGGGTGACACCGTGGCGCTGACGCTGGAGAATCCCCCGGAGAGCAACATGCCGCACAACGTCGACCTCCACGCGGTGTACGGCTCCGGCGGGGGCGCCATCGCGACCAGCGCCGCGCCCGGCGAGGAGGCCAAGATGGAGTTCGAGGCCACCTACCCCGGCGCGTACATCTACCACTGCGCCGTCGACAACCTGGACTACCACATTTCCTCGGGGATGTTCGGGATGATCCTGGTCGAACCGGAGGAGGGTCTCCCCGAGGTCGACCGGGAGTTCTACCTCGGCCAGCACGAGATCTACACCGACGGCGCGGTCGGGGAGGGCGGCAAGCACGGCTTCAACTTCCAGGCGATGAAACACGAAGACCCGACGTACGTGGTCTTCAACGGCGAGAAGTTCGCGCTCACGCCGGACCGCGACGGCGCCATGCAGGCGGAGACGGGCGAGACCGCCCGGGTCTACCTGGCGACCGGCGGCCCCAACCTGCCGAGTTACTTCCACCCCATCGGCAACGTCTGGTCGAAGGCCTGGCCCAACGGCGCCGTCGCGGGCGACCCGGACCGCTACGCCCAGACGATGACCGTGCCGCCGGGCAGTTGCTTCGTCGGCGAGATGGAGTTCCCCGTCGCGGAGACGGTCAAACTGGTCGACCACGCGCTCTCCCGGGTCGCCCGGAAGGGCCTCATGGCCGCTATCGCGGTCGAGGGCGAGGACGACCCCGGGGTCTTCGACCCCGACCCCTGACGGCCTCTCCGACTGACCCGTTGCCAGGTGACCGACGGGGCAGGCGACCGGGGGTCGGTCGGAGACGTCCGTCTATCGTTCGACCCGTTTCTCGGCCCCGCAGGAGGTGATTATCGGTCGGTCCGGATCGTACGGACCGGCTAGCAGACCGGCGAGTGACCACGATTTAATAGGGTCACGCCAAAGGCGTACGTATGGGCATCCTGTCACGCACTTCGTACATCATCAAATCGAAGCTGAACTCCCTGCTGAACCGGGCGGAGGATCCCACCGAGACGCTGGACTACTCCTACGAGCAGATGCGCGACCAGTTGCAGGAGGTCAAGCAGGGCATCGCGGACCTCACCACCCAGAAGAAGCGCCTGGAGATGCAAAAGCGCCGCCTGGAGGAGAACGTCGAGAAGCACAACCGCCAGGCCCGCCAGGCCGTCGACCAGGACCGGGAGGCCCTCGCGCGGCGCGCCCTGGAGAAGAAAAAGCAGAAGATGCGCCAGATCGAGCAACTGGAGAGCCAGATCGAGGACCTCCAGAACAAGCAGGACGAGCTGGTCGACCAGAAGAACACGCTCCAGCGGCGCATCGAGGAGTTCCGCACGAAGAAGGAGACGATGAAGGCCCAGTACGAGGCCGCCGAGGCCAGCGCCCGCGTCTCCGAGGCCATGACCGGCGTCGGCGACGAGTTCGAGGACGTCGGCCGGGCCATCGAGCGCGCCGAGGAGCGCACCCAGGAGATGGAGGCCCGTTCGGCCGCCATGGACGAACTGCAGGAGACCGGTGCCTTCGAGGACGCCATCTCCGGCCAGGACGCCATCGACCGCGAACTGCAGGAGGTCTCGACCGACAGCGAGGTCGATGCGGAACTGGAGACCATCAAGTCCGACATGGGCAAGGGCGGCGACTCCGGCGACTCCGGCGACGCCGACGCTGGCTCGGAGGCTGACCTGAACGACCTCGAAGCCGACGTCGACACCGACGCCGAGGCCGAACTCGACCGGTCGGAGATCGACCAGGAACTGCAGGAACTCAAAGACGAGGACGAACAGTAGGCCGTCGGTGGCCCGCCGATAGACGGGATGCCGGGGTGTCCGGCCCGCCGACGACACCTGTCGGCCGGCGTCGGTCCGGGGACGCAGGGGACCGTTCGTCTTCGGTGAGTGGCCCTATTCCATAAATTAATAATATCGGACTCCGATAATCGGGCTACGTTAGCGTCAGTAGCTGTGCCCCGAGAGTGCGGGGCCACCCGGTCGGTCCGGCGACCGTCGGATCCCCCAGACGATGCAACCCCACGTGACCCCGCTGGAGGACGACGCGGGCCTGTCGCTGTACGATCCCATCGAGAGCGCCCGGTCCGTCCTGTACACCGACCGGCCGGTCGATCCGCGCCCGGCCGACGAGGCGACGTTCCCGTTCCCGGTCGGGATGGCGGTGTCCGTCGAGGTGTCGCGGCTCGCCGTCCCGAAACTGGACGTGGTCCACGTCCGCGCGCCGGACGGGACGTACGTGGACGCCTTCGAGGGGCGCGTCGGCGAGCGCTACGAGGCCGACGGCGACCGCCTGCTGGACTTCTCCAGCACCGCACTGAAACTCTACGTGGCGGTGCCAGGGCCGTTCGAAATCGCCGGCGATCCGGGCGGGCGCGAGACGGTCGTCACCCTGTCCGCGCCCGGCGAAGCCGTCGTCGGGGTCCGGTCGTTCCACGAGCGCCCGGGCCGGACCGTCGAGACGCCGGCGGAACCGGAACCCGTGGTGCGCGCGCTCTCGGCCACGGGGTCGGCGCTGAAGACGCTCTCCCCGGAGCGGTCGTTCCCGACCCTGCGCGGGCACCCGCCGGTGTTCGAACCGGCCGACGAACTGTCGATCCCCGACGGGATCGAACCGCCGGACACCGACGTCACCATCTGGGTGCCGCCGAAGTGGGAGTTCGTCTACCCGGTCTCGCCGCTCGTGTACTACCTGGGCGCGACGGTGCTGCCCGGTGGGCCGCCGTGCATCCAGGCCGGCAACTGGACCTTCCCGCTCGGTCCGCCCGACGGCGACCCCGAGGCGTTCCAGACGCAGGTGATCCGGGCGCTCAAACAGGTGTTCTTCATGGACTGCCTGACCCGGACGGAGGGCCTGTACCCCGTCGAGCTGCGCGAACGGCGCGCGCTGGGTGAGGACCTCGACCTGGACCTGGCGGCGCTGTACGACGCACCGCTGGCGGCGCAGGTGCGCGCGTTCCTGGACGTGCCGTACTCCGTCGTCGAGGGGCACCTCCCGTCGTGGCACCTCTGTGTCGACGTCGAACCGACGGCCGACCACGTGACCGCGCTGCCGTACCTGCTGGACGACCTCGCGCTGATCCGGTGTCCCAGTCCGCGCGAACCCGCGGACCCGGACCCGGAGGTCGACCAGGCGCTGTCGGAGTTCGTCAGGTCGCCGGAACGCCCGGAGGACGTCCGCTCCGGCGACCGGACCACCGACTCCGAGGAGGTGTTCATGCCGGAACCGACCCCCGCGATGGAGCACGCCTACATGGGCAAGGGGCTACCGCTGCGGCGGAACAAGTTGACGCCGGCGGCGCTGGAGCGTCGGCTGGACTACGACGACCCCCCGGCCGACAGCATCACCGTCAGGATCGTCTGCAACGACGAGATGATGGCCGACGAGGCTGCCGTCGAGGAGTACTACGGCGTCCACGACCTCGTGCAGTACAGCGTCGACATCGACTACGAGTTGACCCGGGCGGAACTGGCCGAGGTCCTCCGGGCGGACGTGGACCTGCTCCACTACGTCGGCCACATCGACGGGCGGGGGTTCACCTGCGCCGACGAACCGCTGGACGCCCGCGAACTCGACGACGTGGGCGTGGACATGTTCCTGCTGAACGCCTGCGACTCCTACGCCCAGGGCCGGGCGCTCCTGGACGCGGGGGCGAAAGCCGGCGTCACGTCGCTGACGGAGGTGAGCAACAAGGCGGCCACCCGCCTCGGCAGGACGATGGCGCGGGCGCTGAACGCCGGGTTCACCCTCCGGTCGGCGCTGTCGCTGACCGCCATCGACTCCGCCGCCGTCTACTACATCGTCCTGGGGGACGGCGGCCGGCAACTCGTCCAGTGCCCGTCCGGAGTTCCGATCCTCGCGGACGTCGTGGACGCGGACCTCGACGCGGAGGTGTCGACGGTCGACCTGTTCGCGTTCCCCGGCACCAACTTCGGACAGGGAACGTTCACCAAGCCGGCGCTGGGCGACCCCGGGCACCACTGCCTCCTGTTCGGCCCCCTCGACAGGTTCACGTGCAGCGTCGACGACGTCGGACGCTACTTCTCGACGCAGTCGATGCCGGTGACCGTCGACGGCAAGCTCCACTGGAGTGACGAGGTGGACTCCGGCCGCCTGGAGTCCCTGCTGAGCAAAATCGAGGAGTTACGGGCCGTTGATCGTACGCGCAGACGAATCGTTGACTTCTTCCGTCCCCTTCGCGTCGAGCAGTAGTCCGGTGTAGAGCCATCCGGCGCCCCGCGAGTGGCGTTTCGCGGTCCCGTTCGTGAACCGGTCGATGGTCGCGACGAACTCGCGGTACGCCTCGTGGGTGGAACGAGCGTCACACGTTTTCATGGTGTATTTTTCCAATACGAAGATGATTATAATAGTTACTTATTAGTTTAAATATAGAGTGATGGGTAATTCTAGTAACTCGGATCGAACGGCAACTAGGCCCCGCCGAACGTCCCGGGCGGGCGGAGCCTCTCCCACACAACCGGGACCCTTTTTAGCGCCCGCCGGATTCGTTCAGCCATGAAACTGCTGTTCATCCACTCGGACCACCTCGAATTCGAGGCCAAACAGAAGGCCGGCGGCGGCGACCTCGCCGAGACCGATGGCGTCCCCATGGAGGGGCGGATGGAGGAGTGCGTCACGGTGTTCACGACCGTCGAGTCCGGCGACGAGGAGGACCTCGACGCCGTCGTCGACAACGCGGCGACGGAACTGCGCGACGTGGCCGACCAGTTGAACACCACCAACGTCGTCCTGTACCCCTACGCCCACCTCTCGGAGGATCTGGCAGGACCGGACGCCGCCAAGACCGTCATGCGGAACCTCGAAGCCGAACTTACGGGCGAGTTCGACGTCCTGCGGTCGCCCTTTGGCTGGTACAAGTCCTTCGAGGTGTCCTGCAAGGGCCACCCGCTGTCGGAACTCTCCCGGCACGTCTCGGCACACCGTGACGAAGAGAAGGATCCGGAGGAGACCGAGGAGCGCGAACCCAGCGACTGGCACGTGATGACGCCGGACGGCGACCTGCAGGGTGCCGTCGGCGCGAAGAGCGACGTGAACGAGGACATGCAGGCGTTCATCGAGGACGAGGTCGAGGGCATCGAGAAGGGGGCCGGCGATGAACCGCCCCACATCGAGTTGATGAAGGAGAAGTCCCTGGTCGGCTACGACGAACTCTCGGACGTCGGGAACCTCCGGTGGTACCCCCGCGGGAAACTCGTCCGTGACTGCCTGATGGAGTACGTCAACGACCTGGTGGTCGAGTACGGCGGCATGCCCGTCGAGACGCCCATCATGTACGACCTGGGCGCGCGGGCCATCGACGAGCACGCCGGCAAGTTCGGCGAGCGCCAGTACCGCTTCGAGTCCGGCGACCGCCGGATGATGCTCCGGTTCGCGGCCTGCTTCGGCCAGTTCTCGATCATGCGGGACATGTACATCTCCGAGAACGACCTCCCGCTGCGGGTGTACGAGATGTCCACCTACTCGTTCCGGCGCGAGCAGCGCGGGGAGGTGGCCGGCCTCAAGCGCCTGCGGGCGTTCACGATGCCGGACATGCACACCGCGACGGAGGACATGGCCCAGGCCCGCGAGGAACTCGTGGCGCAGGCGAAACTCGCCCTACAGACCTCCGAGGACCTGGGGATCAACTACGAACCGGCGATCCGGATGACCCGCGAGTTCTTCGAGGAGAACCGCGAGTGGGTCCAGGAGGTCGTCGACGACCTCGGCAAACCGGCGCTGATCGAGGTCCTGCCGGAGCGACACCACTACTGGTCGGCCAAGATCGACTTCGCGGCCATCGACGGCCTGGGCCGGCCCATCGAGAACCCGACGGTCCAGATCGACGTCGAGAGCGCCGAGCGGTTCGGCATCGAGTACCACGACGGCGAGGGGTCCCACCACACGCCGATCCTGCACTACTCGCCCTCGGGCGGCATCGAGCGCGTGCTGGCGGCCATCCTGGAGAACACCGCCACGATGGACACCCCGCGACTGCCGACGTGGCTCTCGCCAACCCAGGTCCGGTTCATCCCCGTGCAGGACCACGTAGAGTACTGCGACGAACTGGTCGACCGACTGGCCGAGCGGAACCTCAGGGCGGATGTCGACGACCGCGACGAGTCCGTCGGCAAGCGCATCGCCCGCGCGGAGACCGACTGGGTGCCCTACTACGTGGTCGTCGGCGACCGCGAGGTGGAAGGCGACACGCTGGGCGTGAACGTCCGCGAGACGGGCGAGGAACTGGACATGAGCGTCGAGGAACTGCTGGAGACGGTCGACGAGGACGTCGGCGAACTGCCCCGCAAGCGCCGGTACCTCCCGAAGCACCTCAGCAAGCACCCGAACTTCACCGGGAACTGACCAGGAACGGTCGATTTCGGGGCGGGGGAAGAATTTACTCGACGCGTCGGCGTTACTCCCTGGCGAGCGCGTCGTAGATGTCGCGGTGCTCTTCTCGCTTTTCCCGTGCGACCTCCCGAAGTAATGCGGTTCTGGCTTCCTCCATTACTTCCTCCGGGGGGTTCTCGCCGTGTTCCTCGGCGTACCGCGTCCGGAACTGCTCCAGTAGCTCGTCGAACAGATTTCGGGGTGACGAGGCGTCAGTCTCCGGGTCGCGAGCCATTTGCGTTCTCTCCTTTGGTAGTTGGTCGGGTAATCGTTGTGGTCGTCTTCATCGTCGTCCTCAAAATCGAGGTTCCATTCGTCCGGAGGTGGACGATCTGCCGTGAATTCCCATTGTCCGTGCTTACCTTCTTTCACACCGATTACCTCCCCGATCTCCACGTTCCTGAATATATGGCGTATGATTGACACCAAATTGGAAACGTCGAAGTCCTCCAAAGAGGCCGTACTCGTCTGGTCGGCGAGATAGTCGACACCGACCTCCCGGTCGATGAGATCTTCGCGAACAGAGAACAGTTTGAGCATCGAACGAACGTCTTCCCCGTAGTCGAACTCGTAGCCGTTGAAGAGGTAGAACAGTTCCGTCGTGTTCAACGCCGTCCGCTTGTTCCCGTTGACGAACCAGTGGTTCGAGGCCAACAGGCGCATCAGGTGAAACGCCTTCTCGTGGACCGTCTCCGGGCCTTCGCCGACGTGACCGTGCTCGATAAAGTCCACAGCGTACTCGATTCGCTCCGGGTCCTCGATTCCAGACTCGGACTCCGGGTCACTCTCGACGATGTCATCGTGAATCCGGATGACGTCTTCTTTCGTCGGATACCAGAACTGCCGGTGGTCCTCGCCCATCCTCCCGTTGGACATCCAATCGCGGCGATAATAGGCCTGCCCTCTCACCGGATGTCCTCGTTCGTGGTCCGGTAGTGGTCGTCGTTTCCGTCCCTCGATTACACGAACCCTTCTCCGTTCGTTCGACGGTAGTCAGTGTTTATCGTCATCAACCATTATGGGGGTTTTATCCCTCGGGGCGGCGGAGGCTTCCGTGATGTCCGAAACGGGCCTCGACCGCACCGACCTGGTGCGGCGGCTTCCGACCCCGGAGTCGGAAGGAGTCGTATACGACCCGAGTTTCGAACGGTTGCGCGAATTCTCCTCGCACCTGGAGACCACGACCGAGTACGGTAGTCCCTCGTACGTCAGCGAGTACCGGTCGCGGTGTGCCGACCGGACGAAAAACGCCGTCGACGACGAGTTCACCCAGGCGGACTGGGACGCCGTCGACGAGGCCGTGGCGGCGGCCGGCGAGCGCGAGATGGTCTGTCTCGACCGGATGGTCGGCCGCCACCCCGAGGTCGCGCAGTGCTGTCGCCTCTACGTCCCCAAAGAGTACGGCCGCATTGCGCTGGCCTGGGGCAAACTCCTCGAACCGGCACCCGAGGACCGGGAGCCGGACCTCTACACGGTCCAGTTGCCCGACCGCGACGAGGTCGCCATCCGCGTGCTCCCCGAGGAGGGCCTGACGGTCGTGCTCGGCAGCGACTACACCGGCGAGGCCAAGAAGTCGTTTCTCAGGCTCTACATGCGCCGGGCGAAAGAGCGCGGCGGCCTCGGCCTGCACGCCGGGAGCAAGCGCGTCGTCCTGCAGGACGACGACGAGATGGAAACCGTCGGCCAGCTGTTCCTGGGCCTCTCGGGCACCGGCAAGTCGACGCTGACGGGCCACGGGTTCTGGCTTGACGACCCGGAGTACGCCGAGATGCTCCAGGACGACGTCTGCGCGCTACTGCCGGACGGCACCGTCGCCGGGAGCGAGGGCGGCGGCCTCTACATCAAGACGATGGGCCTGGACGCCGACGAGCAACCGGCCCTGCACCACGCGGCCACCCAGTCCTCGGCGGTGCTGGAGAACGTCGCCGTCGACGAGGACGGGACGGTCGACTTCGACGACGGCGAACTCACGACCAACGGCCGGGCCGTCGTCCGGCGGGAGGACCTCCCGAGCGCCGCCGACGGGATCGACCTCCCGGACGTCGACCAGGTGTTCTTCATCACCCGGAATCCGCTGATGGCGCCCGTCTCGCGGCTCACGGACGCCCAGGCGGCCGCGGCGTTCATGCTCGGGGAGTCCGTCCAGACCAGCGCCGGCGACCCGGAGAAGGCCGGCGAGCGCATCCGCGTCGTCGGCACTAACCCGTTCATCGTCGGCCCGGAGGGCGAAGAGGGTAACCGCTTCCGGGAACTCATCCGCGAGAACGACGTCGAGTGCTACCTCCTCAACACGGGGACCGTCGGAGACCGAGACGTCGGCGTGGAAGAGACCGTCGGCATTTTGGAAGCTATCGCCCGCGACCAGGTCGAGTGGGATCACGACGAAGCGGTCGGCCTGGACCTGCCGACGGACGTGCCCGGCGTCGACATTTCGGCGTTCCACCCCGCTGAGAACGTGACCGACTACGACGAGAAAGTCCACGAACTGCGCGTCGAACGCCGGGCGTACCTCTCGCGGTTCGACGCGCTGGACGAGGAGATCAGGGACGCCGCGTACTGAGCGGTTTCGGGGTCGCGTCGCCGATCTTACTTAAGTAGGCTCGCGGAGTATATAAGGCGAGGGACGGGTGTGAGCGGCGTCTCTCCGAGCGAAGCGGGCCTCTCGCGAACTGGATACCACCGGTATTCACACCGTTTGTCCGGAATTTCGCAGTTAAACCGCAGTCTCTCGAGCGGTAGTCCGCCGACGTGAGCGTCCGGGTGAGCGTGCCGAGCACCGCGAGGCCGCGAACCCCGGCCGAACGAGGAGGCTGGGGAGGTGTGAGGTTGCCCCTGGGTGTTGCATGCCGCTCGTGTTGCTGGTTCGGACGGGGTCGACGCTAGCGGCATGCAAAACCTGGGGATGGCCACGCCCTCCCCAACCGACTGCGTTACTCGTTTCACTGCGTTACTCGTCCCTCGCGCGCGTTGCTCGCGCGCGCCGGCCTCAGAGCACACTGTCGGCACGAAAGAGCACACTGTCGGCGCGAAAACGGACGAAGAACCGAATATGGCGTTCAGTCCTGTCCGGTCGAGAGGTCGACGCCCTGAAGGTGGCCGAGACGTCCTCCGCGTACCGATCACCGTTTTCCTCGTCGTGGCGGGGGAACGACGGCGCCTCCACTTCCACCATGAGGTCGTAGGTCTCCTCGCCCGGCAGTTCGAGGTTCGTCCCGTAGTGGTACAGGCCGGGGTGCCAGATGAACGGGACCGCCACGGGACCGACCGTCTCGCCCTCGCCCTCCAGGGTCGCCCGCACGGCCAGTTCCGGGAGGAAGCGGCCGCCCTCGGCGTCGGCGACGATCACTTCGAGGTGGCAGTTCTCCTCGCCGGGGTCGGTCCACTCCAGGCCGCCGTCGGCGGGATGGTACATTCCCTCGGCCTCTTCCTGGGCGAACCCGACGAGGTAGTCGCCCTCGGTGGTCGTGTCGCCGGTCTCGGCGACCTCCGAGATCATGTACTCGGCGGCCTCCCGGTAGGTGTCGCCCGCCTGCCGCGCGAGTTCGAGTTGCCGCTCGTCGACCTCCTCGCTGGGTTGCAGGCCGGCCATGCTCACTCGACCGCCTGCCGGGGTGGCAACTCGACGGCCACGACGTCGTGGCCCGTCTCCCGGCGGTGGTCGTGGGCGACCCGACCTGCGGTGACCCGTCCTTCGATCTCCCGCTCGAACGAACAGGCCGAACACTCGACTTGGAACCGTTTGGCCATGGGTGACACTCGGTATCAGTCGGTGGCGAGCGATAAACCGGGTCGCCAAAGTATCGAAACCGGTGGTGGGTTTACGTTCACTTCGGCGTCGATTGCCCCGACAGCGTGGGCGTCCAACCGGTCGTGGGGGAAGCGACGAGACCGCGAGTCGGATCTATCCACGGAACGGTTTATATGTCAGGGAGTCGAAAGAACCGTGGCCGCTCGGCCACGTCCACCATGAACGAAACGACGAAGCGAGTGGTTGTCCTGGCGACCGTGGCGGTCCTGCTCGTCGGGGCGACGGGCGCGGCGAGCGCGGTGTGGGATACGCCCAGCGACGAGGACCAGAGCGACGACGTGGAGGCCGCAGACGGCCTCCTCCCGACGTCGACGGACGATCCGGCTGTCGACGGCGAGTACCGGACGTACGAACACACCGGCGGCGAGAATCCCTACTCCTACGGCGAAATCGTGTAGACGGCGGGCGATTTCTCCGCTCACTGCCCTGCCCCGACCGGGAGCGGTCCCGTCAGGGGGAGGTCGTTAGCGCCGCCGCGCGCCGGTCCCCGGCCGGTCGAGTTCGTCCAGCGCGACCCGACCGTCGGGCATCGGCACACCATCGAAGGGATCCTCGGCCAGCAGTAGCGACCCGTCGAGGTCCGCGTAGTCCAGGAGCGGGGCGAGGTGACAGGCCGCCGCGAGGGAGGCGTTGCTCTCGATCATGCACCCCAGCATCACGTCGAGACCGTGTGCGCGGGCGGCGTGGATCATCCGTTTCGCCTCCCGGAGGTCGCCGCACTTCATCAGTTTCAGGTTGGCGACGTCCACGGCCCCGGCGACCCGCGGAATATCGTCCAGGGTGACGCAGGACTCGTCGGCCGCGATGGGGAGGGGCGCGCGCTCGCGGACGAACCGGAGGCCGTCGAGGTTCCCCGCGGGCACCGGTTGCTCGACGAACTCCACGTCGTAGTGAGCGACGGCCTCGACCTTTCGGACGGCCTCCCGCGGCGACCAGGCCTCGTTGGCGTCGACCCGGATCGTGGCGTCGGGGTGGGCCTCGCTGATCGTCTCGATTATTTCGCGGTCCCGGTCGGTCCCCAGTTTGACCTTCAGCAGGTCGTAGCCGCGCTCGCGGGCTGTGTGGGCCTTCTCGGCCATCCTCTCGGCGTCGTCGATCCCGAGGGTGTACGTCGAGGTGACCGTCTCCGCGGCGTCGAGGCCCCAGTACCGATAGAGGGGGAGGCCTGCCCGTTTGGCGACGAGGTCGTGCAGCGCGATGGAGACCGCACAGCGAGCGGCCGGGTTGCGCCGGACGGTCTCGGCCATCCGGCGTTCGATCCGCTGGAGGGCGTGGGGGTCGCCGACGTCCTCGACGACCGCGAGCAGGTCCGGCAGGACGGCCTCGACGGTGTCGGCGGTCTCGCCGTAGTGGCTGGAGGGCGCGGCGGCCCCGACGCCGACCTGCTCGCCGTCGTCGATCCGGACGACCACGTTCTCGGCGACCTCCTGGGTCCCGCGCGCGATGGTGAACGGGAACTCCAGGTCGAGTTCGACCCGCTCGAACGACGTCGAGAGGGTCACAGCACCGCCTCCAGCACGTCGTCGGCGTCGAAGCGCACGGGGTCGGTCGCGGGGCCGCCGATGGCATCCCCGAAGGCGTCGACGGCCTCCCGGGCCGCCGCGTCGTCCGCGAGGTCCCTGGTGTTGAGCGTGCCTGCCACCACCTCCGTCTCGTGGACCGGCGTGGCCAGGGATTCGTAGAGGTCGACGTAGTTCGCTACGGACGGCAACTCGAACGCCTCGTAGCCGTGGATGCGCTCGCGGGTGGCGTCGTGACACAGCACCAGGCGGTCCGCCATCGCGCCGTGGAGGATCCCGCAGGTGACCGCCGAGTAGGCGGGGTGGACGATGCTCCCCTGGCCCTCCACGACCAGCAGGTCGTGGTCGTCGCCGGCCTCGCGGACCATCCGCTCGACGGCGCCGTTGACGAAGTCCGAGACCACGCGGTCGACGGCGATGCCCCACCCCTCGATCAGGACGCCGGTCTGGCCCGTCGGGACGGCCGCGGCGTCGACGCCGCGCTCCCGGGCGGCCTCTACCAGTTCCATGGTGGCGGTCATCTTGCCGACCGAGCAGTCGGTGCCCACGGTGAGCACGACCTCGGCGGCCACCCCGTCGGTGACCCCCTCCGCGACGGTGAGGTCCTCGGGCGGCCGGCGGACGTCCCGCAGTTCGACGCCGTGGTCGTCCGCGAGGCGGGCGAACTCCTCGTCGTCGTTCAGGAAGTAGTGCAGGCCCGCGATCACGTCACAGCCGCGCTCGATGGCGGTCCGGACGTCAGGCCGCCAGGACTCGTCGAACCCGCCGCCGATGGGCGCGATGCCGATCAGCAGGGCGTCGCACTCGGGGACCTCGTCCATCGACTCGACGATGGGGGCGTCCGGGACCGCCCGGAGGCCGAAGTCCGCGACCCGCTGGCCGGCCGCCTCGCGGTCGAGGACGGCGACCACGTCGTGGTCCCCGTAGCGGAGGACGCCGACCGCGGTCTTCGCCCGGTCGGGGAACTTGCCGTGGGCGAGGATGGCGACTCTCATGGCCGGGGCGAGGGCGGGCGGCGGCTTAAGCTTTCGACGTGCGGCAAAGGCGAGGTCGAGCGGAACGAGACCTCGGATAGTGAACGGTGCAACCGCGAGCAGCGTGCCGGAACGTAGTGAGACCTCGAATTGCGAGCGGTGCAACCGCGAGCAGCGTGCCCGGACACAGGACCGTCACCGGGAGACGCGAAGCGAACGGCGTGAGGGTTCCGGGGAATACCTATATTTCCACGGTACCGAACCGGAGACGTGGATCGCACGAGTGGTGCGGTCCGGACCGATCCGGTCGCGGTCGAGTCGGGACTGACCGGCGGTCGCGGGCCGCTGGTTCGACTGGCGTTCGCGCTCCTGTCGGGCGGGCCCGTGTTCTGGGGGCTGGTGGTCGTCGGGTTCCCGGTCGCGCTCCTGCTGGGTGGACTGTGGGTACACGCGGGCCTGCTCGAGTTGCTGGTCGCCGTCTGTGCGCTGCTCCTGCTGGCGATGTGGTGGTCGGGCTACCGGTACGCGGGGACGCGCGCGACGATCGATCCGCGGGTCGACTCGGTGACCCTGGAGGGCGTCGGCCCACCGGGGCAGTCGCGGTCGACGACGGTCGACCTCGACCGGGTCGAGGCCGTCTCGGTCGTCCCGCTGGCCGACGCCGTCCTCGTCCGGTTCGACTACCGGGAGTTCACCCTGTTCGAACCGCCGGACTTCGCCGTCGACCGCCCGGCGTTCCCGGCAGCCGCCGAGTCGCTGCGCGCCTGCGGGTTCGAGGTCCCCGGCGGGGCCGAGGACGTGGTCGGCCGTGGCTGGTTCCCGTACGAGGTCCCGGTACGGATCGGACCGACGCCGCTCGTGCTCGTTGGCCTCCCGCCGTACGCCGTGGCGGAGGTCGGCCCGGCCGTCCTCTGGAGCGACGGGACCGTGATCGCCGCGGTGGTCGGCGTCTGGACGCTGGCGCGACACCTCACCCACGCTGCCGGGGTGCGGCCGACCGGGCGGGGCCGCCGGGTCGCCGAGCTGTTCGACCTGGTGGTCACGGCGGTGCTACTGGGCGCGGTGGCGGTCGGAGTGGCCGTTATCTGATCCGCGAATGGTAGCGACCCTGCAAGCCACCGACCCGAACCCCTACTCCACAGGGCGCCGTCGTTGCCGACGTGTCCCACCTCTCTTTTCTCGGGTTCCGGGTCGAGGAGGCGTAGTTCACCCTCTCGCTGGTGCTGTTCGTCGCCGCGGTCGGCCTGCTGGCGGCCGACGACAGCGGCGACGCCATCGGCACACACGGCGCAACGTTCGTCGCCATCGGCGTGGTGATGACCGGGACCGGCGTCGTCCTGACGGTCGCCCTGGCCGCGCTACTGGACGCCGCCGTGGACCCCTGGCTCGTCCGGGGGTCGTTCATGGGCACCCACACGAGTTCGCCGGGGCTGGCGGCGGCCCTGGAGTCGGCGCCCGCGGATGCCCACGACGCCATCGGCGCGGGGTACTCGGTGACCTACATGCTGGGCATCGTGTTCGTGATCCTGTTCGAGGAACTCGCGCCGCCGGCGCTGAAACTCGACGTGGAGAGCGAGCGGCGGCGCTACCGCGAGACCGTCTGCGGCCCCGGATCGACCCCGACGGACCCGCCCTCCGTGCCGTTCAGCCTGGCCGGGTTCGCGCTGGCTATCGTCCTCGGGTCGCCGGTCGACCAGTTCCACGTCCCGCTTGGGCCGCTCGGATCGATGGCCATGAGCCTCGCGGGCGGCACCCTGATCGCGGCGCTGGTCGTCGGTTACGTCGGCCCCATCGAGACGCGGATGTCGACGGAGATACTCGTCCAGATCCGGGAGGTGGCGCTGGGTATCTTCCTGGCCGTCGTCGGCGTCCAGTCCAGCGGGACGTTCGTGGAGGCAGTCGCGGCGGGCGGTCCCGCGCTCCTGGCCTGCTCCGTGGTGATCGCGCTCGGGTCGATGCTGGCGGGACTGGCGCTGGCGACGGTGGTCTGGGACCTCCACTGGATCTCGACCGCGGGCTCCATCTCCGGCGGGATGACGAGCACGCCCGGCCTGGGCGCCGCGGTCGCGATGACCGACACCGAGGAGGTCGGCGCGGCCTACGGGGCGACCTACCCCTTCGCGTTGCTCGGGATGGTGCTGTTCTCGAAGTTGCTGGTTCTGCTAACCTGACGGTGGGCGACCCCTCTGCCGCCGTCAGTGTGAATCGTCCCCCGATCCGTCCACGGAGTGCTGGCCGTGTTCGACGACCCGGCGGAGGCGTTTGACGCCGTCGACTTCTTCGACCACGTCCACCGTCGCCTCCGGGACCCGGTCACGCCACGTGTCGCCCTCGACCATCCGCCGGCGGACGTCGGTCCCGTTGTACCGGTCGCGGTCGATCAGTTCGACGCCGCTGACGTCCAGGCCGTCCTCCTCGCAGACGCGCTCGACCATGGGGTTGTTCGTGTAGACGACCTCGAACCGAGGGCACTGCGTGCGGACGTGGGCGGGCCACAGCGCGTGCTGGCCGACGTCCTCGATGGAAACGACGTAGGTCGTCGTCTCGAGGTCCGCGAGCGCGCGGTGGGCCATCGTCACCCGCTCGCCCGCGGTGAACGGGTTCCGGCCGGTGTGGGACGCCTGGGCGCTGCCGACGCCGACGACGACCTCGTCCACCTCGTCGGCGATGCGCTCGACGAACCGCCGGTGACCGCCGTGGAACGGCTGGAACCGTCCCGGGTAGAAACCACGCATACCCGATCCTGGGCCGCGACCGCGAAAAGCGTGTCCCGTGTGGGTGACGACGGTCTTCGTCCGCGCTCACGCCCGCAGGACAGCGCCCTCGTCGCGGGCCTCGACGGCCACGTCGTACCCGAAGGCGTCGAGCAGGTCCAGGCTGGATTCGACGTGGTCGGTCACGCGGGGGACCGCAACCTCGCCGCCGGCCAGCGCCAGCGGGACGAGCACCTGGTCCGCGAGGTGGGCGTCGACCGCCCCCGCGGCGTCGCGGAACGACAGCGCGGCCTCGACGGCGTCGGCGGCGACGTCCTCGGCGGGCTTGCCGGGTTCGCCCAGCGCGTCGAACCCGGCGACCGACCGCTCGCACTCGAGGGCGACGACCAGTGCGGTCCCCGCGGAGTCGGCCGCAACGTAGGTGGCGGTGCGCTCGACCACCTCGACGTCCGCCGCCGAGAGCAACTGGCTGGCTTCGTCGGCCTGTCGCTCGGCGACGTCCGAATCGGCCAGTCCCTCGCTGGCGACGGAGTAGACGCGCGCCCCCGAAAGCGGTCCCCGGTCGGTCAGTTTCGGCGAGGTCGGGGAGGAGGGCGCCAGGTGCAGGGTCGCCTCGCCGCCGCCCGCCGGGTAGAACCCGCGGCGGTGCAGGTCCACCGTCGCGAGGAGGCCGTGGCGCCGCAGGAGCGGCAGTTTCACGCGCCGGTGGAAGTCCGCCGGGGGCGACCACTTCACGTCGGTCCCCCCGGTCGCGCGGACCCAGATGGGTTCCTCCAGTTCGGCCGCTAGCGGAAGTACGGCGTCGAACAGTAGCGTCGTGCTCCCCGCGGTGCCGATGGTCGCCTCGTACTCGCCGCCCCGGAGGGTCGCGGGTTCGAAGGTCAGCGACTCGGACCCCTGTTCGGCACCCTCCACGTCGGCGTCCGTGATCGCGGCCAGGGTCTCGACCGCCGTGAGGTGCTGGGGCCGGAGTCCGGGCTCCGACCGTGCGCCCCTGATCCCGGTCATCTCGAAGGACGTTCCGGTGAGCGCCGAGAGGGCGAGTGCGGTCCGGACGAGTTGCCCGCCGCCGTCTGCGCCGTCGAGTTCGAGCATCTGCGTTGGGTGTGGCGCGGCGGGACGAAAACGGCTGGGATCGGGGCCGTCGAATCTGATCTGGTTGGTCCTGGCTTCGACTTCGACGGGGACGACGTGGCCGATCAGTAGGTTTCGACCTCGACGCCGTCCAGCCGCCGGAAGTCCTCGACGTTCCGCGTCAGCACCGGTTCGTCCAGCACGGCGGCGGTCGCGCCGATGATCACGTCTCCGTCGTCGACCGGCGTGCCCTCGTTCACGAGTTCCCCCGACAGGCGGCCAGCTTTTCGCATCACGGCCGTATCGGCGGGGTGAACGGGTTTCGTTTCGAGGACGTTCTCGACCTCCTGGCGTTCGGTCGAGGACTGCTCCGCCCGGGCGACGCCGTAGTACAACTCGAACAGGGTCATCGCGGCGATTCGCTGCTGGACGAGGTTCGCTTCAAGTTCCCTGGCTTTCCGGACGGCGTCCTCGTCGCCGTTCATCAGGTCGATGAGGAACGACGTGTCCAGCAGCACGTCAGTTTCCCTGCATCTCGTCGGCTATCTCTTCCAATTCGTCGCCGCGACGCTCCCGTCGTTCTTCGACGGCCTCCCGGACGGCCGCCGCTTGCTCGTCGTCCAGAATGCCGGCCAGTTCGAGCAGTGACCGCTCGCCGGCGAGACGGAGGACGACGTCCGAGAACGTCTCGTCCTCCCGTTTGTGTGCGGCGAGGCGCTCGTACGCCTCCTCGGAGAGTCGGATGCTCTTCGACACGTGCATACGGTTGTATGCAGACGAAGAAAGTCCTTTCCCCGGACGAGTCGCCTCACGCAAAAGTGGGCCCTGCCGGATTCGAACCGGAGCCAGCGGTTCCTGCTCACTCCGTTGCGCGGGCTGCCGCCGGCAGAGTTCGAATCCGCGGCTCATCCGCTCCTCACGTCCGTTCGTCGCAGGATGGGCCCTGCCGGATTCGAACCGGCGACCGCCCGGTGACCCATGCCGCCTGGGTACCAGACGCCAGTATGAGCCGGGTGCTATGACCACTAAGCTAAGGGCCCTGATGTGAACTCCTTCGTCATGACTCTTTAGCCTGTCGGGTCCGGCAGTGTCCGGGTGATCCGGAGGCTGTGATTACGAGATCTCGAAAGGCGTGCGCGCTCCTCGGACGGTTACTTGATCGGCAACACGCAGAAAGCCCCCGCGCGCTGGACGACTGCGGGCGACGTAAGCACCGGAAGGAGCGAAGCGACTGAGGCGCGCAGCGAGCCGCGCGAGTCGAGCGCGCGGCCCCTTCCAGTCCCACCCCAGCTACGGCAAACCACCGGCCTCCCCAGCCGATTACGCTCCTCATCCGCCAGAAGAGCCAGCGGGTCTCCTGGTTCCTTGCGGTGCTCATCCACCGGGAGCGCTCGCTCTCCCGGTGGTCCGCGGTCGCCGCTCGGGGCGACCGCACGGCTGGGGAGGTATGGGGTTGACCTCTGGGCCTTGCGTGTCGCTAGTCTGCTGTGGAGACTTCCGAACTTCCGTCGCTCGAGTCCAGATCACCCGAACACCGACCATATATGAAAATATGCGCATATATTCATATATGCCGACACACCACCACCTCGTTACGATAGCCCGCGACCGAGGTTCACAACACCTAACCTGACGACCCTCCTGGCTCCGGCCTGATGGGCGAAACGCTGCGGGTCTTCGTCGCGGGCGCGACGGGCGTGCTCGGCCGACGACTGGTCGACGAACTCGCGGACCGCGGGCACGTCGTGGTCGGACTGACCCGCGACCGGGAGGGCGACGAACTGGTCGCCGAGCGCGGCGGCGTCCCCCGGCGCGGCGACGTGCTCGACGCCGACTCGCTGTCGTGGGCCGTCGGGGACGCCGACGTGGTGGTCCACGCCGCCTCCGCGGTGCCGACCGAACGCAAACCCGACGAGGAGGCCTGGCGGTACAACGACCGCGTGCGCCAGGCCGGCGCGCGCAACCTCACCGTCGCGGCCGGGGAGGCCGGCGCCCACCGTTACGTCCAGGCCAGCGTCGTCTGGGCGGTCCGCAAGGACCGCGGCGGCCACGTCGACGAGTTCACGCCGCCGAACCCCGACCGCACGACCCGCTCGGCGGTCGAGACCGAGCGCCGCGCCCGCGCGGCCCGGAAGTTCGGCCTCGACCCCGTCGTCCTCCGGACGGGGTGGCTGTACGCCCCCGACGCCGACCACACCCGCCAGATGGGCCGGAACCTGCTCGCCCGGCGGTTCCCGGCCGTCGGCGGCGGCCTGCTGGGTCGGCGGTGCGCCACCGTCTCCTTGCTCCACGCCGACGACGCGGCGACCGCGTTCGCGGACGCCTGCGAGGGCGACGAGGACGGCACCTACCACGTCGTCGACGACCGGCCGGTCGGCCTGCCGCGGTTCCTCCGGACGTTCGCGGACCGCCTGGACGCGCCGCGGCCGCCTCGGGTCCCGGGGTGGCTGGCACGGCCGTTCCTCGGGCGGGACCTCGTCCGCTTTCTCACGACCGGGTTCCCGACCGACAACGACCCGTTCCGCGAGGCGTTCGGCTGGCGTCCGGCGTTCCCGACCTTCGAGGACGGCCTGGACCAGATATGCGACCGCTGGTTGGCGCACGGGACCCTCCGGGAGACGCCCGACGGCTACGTGTGGGCCGACGAGGAGTGAGACTCAGAGCCGCGTCGCAAGGTAGGCCCCGCCGGCCGCCGTCAGTCCGGCACCGATGGCCACGCCGAGCATCGAGCCGAGGAGTCTGCCGATCACGTTCAGGACGTCGAGGCCGTCCGGGGTCAGCACCCCGGCGAGGACGAACAGCGCGAGGAACGTCGCGAGAAAGCCCAGGGCGCTGCCGGCGCTACTGGTCCGGGTCACGTCGTCGGCGTCGCTGGCGACCCCCGCGGCGAGTCCGACGACGAGGCCGATCAGCGGCGCCAGCGCGAGCGTGAACGCCACGCCGGCCATCGCCGCGCCGAACAACTCCGGTACCCCGCGAGGGGACGCCATCCCGCCGAACGGACCGGCCAACCCGCCGATACCGATCCGGTCGCCCGACAGCATCGACAACAGCAGTTGCGTCACCGCGGCCCCGAAACCGAACACGAGGAACACGCCGACGCCGAATTTGACGACGCTCCGCTCGTGGTCCGACCCCCGGGTGCGACCACCAGCGCCGCGGTAGCCGGCATCGCGTCGCGGTGGATCGCGTCTGCCGTGGTGCGCGTCGTCCTGGCCGCGGCCCCGGTTCGAACCCGCCGGGTCACGGTCGGCGGTCGAGTTTGCCGGGTCACGGCCGGCGGTCGAGTCTGCGCTGTCGCGGTCGTCGCCTGGATCGGTCGGGTCACGCCCGCCATCCGGTACGGCGGACCCGCGGTTACCGTCCGCGTCCGCCGCTCGTCGGCCGGTTGGTTCCGTCATTTCGGGACGAAATTATCCGCGTCGAGGAATAAAAAGGTGGGTCGGTCGACCGCCGGGGTCTCAGGGCGGTTCGTCGCGGCCGACGTGGATCTCGTGGGCCTCGACGTCCTCCAGGGCGGCGACCCGGCCGCCGACGACGACCTCCTCGCCCTCGGCGTCGATGGTGAGGCTGGCGACCTCCTCGGACTCCTCGAAGGTAATCGAGACGACCTGTCCGCGGACGACCCGGTCCCGGCCCGTCTCGACGTCGCGGCCCTCGACGGTGGCGTAGACCGTCCCCTCGATCTCTCGGAGGTCCTTGACGCACCGCCGGATCGAGGCGTAGCGGTGGGGGAGTTCCCGGCCGTCGCCGTCGGGAAGCAGGACCTCCTCGGGGGTCGTCCAGAGGACGGTCCCGAAGAAGCCCGAGACGAGGAATCCCAGTTCCGAGCGGTTGAAGATGACGCCGTAGCGGTCCTGGTCTTCGCGGAGGGCGTCCTGGGTAGCGTAGATGGAGTACTCGCCGTCGGCCACGGCGATGACCGGCGTGGTGATCCCACGGCGGGACCGGACCTCGGTGGCGATACCGTCGTAGTCGTACTTTGTCGGCGTGTCGGCGGCGGGCGACAGGAGCAGTTCGACGGTGACGCTGCCCTCGACCGTCGACCGGAGTCGGTCCTCGAACCGAGCGAGCAGGTCCGGCGTCAGCGACAGCGTCAACTCGTAGTCGGCCTCGTCGATGACCTCCTCCAGGTACCGCAGGATCGTCGACCGGGACTTCACCAGCGTCACGGCCTCCGTCTCGCGGGTCGGCGCCGTGTACCGGGACTCCAGTTCGTCGATCATCATCGACAGCGAGTCCTGGACGTCCTCGAAGGCGTCCGCGGGGTCGACGCCGACGATCTTCATCGGCCGGGACTCCCGCAGTTCCACGAGTCCGCGGTCGCTCAGGCTCCGAACCGTGTCGTAGACCCGTGGCTGTGGGATGTCCGTGCGTTCAGCGATCTCGCTGGCCGTCAGTTGTCCGTGCTCCAGAACCGTGAGATACGCGTCTATCTCGTACTCGCCGAGGTCGAACCGCTCACCGACTCGCTCCATCGTGAGTCGGAGGTCGTCCGTTGCCATGACGCGCCGTACGACCCCCTCAGATAAATCGTTTATCAATCACCGAGTAACACTCTATTCCGAAATCGGGTACTACATGAACATCCGGTCCTCGGGAAACGACCGGTCGTCGCGGTCGGCTTCTGCCTGCAGGCGCTCCTGCAGGTCGGCGTAGTACCGGGACAGTTCGTCGGCGAACGACCCGAGCGGTCCGACGTCGACCGGGAGGTCGTACAGGTCGGCGACCGTCTCCACGAGGCGGACGGCGGCTTCCACGTCCGGGGGTTGCTGGTGGACCGGCGTCAGGAGGACGCCCACCCCGAGGTCGGTGTCCATTCCGCGACCGACCAGCGCACCGCTGACGCCTTCCAGGAACCCGTTGTCCATCGCCGGCACGTCGGCGTCGGCGAGGCGGTGGTCGCGGTAGTCCTCGGTGCCGACGCAGAACGTCCGGTGTTCGTCGGGGCCGTGGGGGACCGGCGTCCCGGAGAGGACGGCCACTTCCTCCGCGCCTTCATCTTCGACCCACGAGCGCACGGCGTCGCTGAACGGCCTCGCGGCGTCGGCGGGGACGAACAGTTCCCCCGCCATGACGGTCACGTCGAGGTCGTCCCGCGAGAACAGTCGCGTGTGGTGGCGCGGCCGGCCGTCCGCGAACGGCGTGATGGTCGGCAGGCCGCGGACCTCGACGCGGCCCCGTTCGGTCAGGTCCAGGTGGTCGACCAGGTAATCGACGGCGGTCAGGCCCGCCAGTCCGAACTGCGAGAAGCCGGCGATCACCACGTCAGCGGGCGGTTCCGCTCCCGTAATCTCGAACTCCAGCGTGGACGGATCGATGGTCACGACGCCGCGTTCGAGGGGGAGGGCCCTTAGTAGGCGGCGGCCCGACCTAGTCCCGGCCGCCCTGTGCGGCGTCGCTGGCCTCGTCCTGCTGCCCTTCCAGCAGGTAGACGTGTGCGCCGATCAGCACCATCACGAGCACGCCGCCGACCACGACGAAGTACACGAACGCCCACCCGATCGCGGGGAGGTCGACGAGGGCCACCAGCAACCCCAGTCCGAGCAACAGGGGGAGTGCGACCATCGCGATGAGCTGGGCCGGCAATACTTCCAGCAACCTGGCCATGGCGGTGCGTCGACTCCGGGGCGCTTGAATCTTGCTCACGTCAGCGCGCTCAGGCGGTTCATCGCGTACACCGTCCGGAGCATCGACGCGCTGTCGCCTTCCTCGAAGACCAGGTCGTCGGTCTCCCGGACGTACTCCAGGACGTCCGTGGAGGCGTGCGCGGGCGCCGCCGCGATGCCGCAGTCCTCGTCGTGGACCCACCGCATCACCCGGAGGTCGCTCTTGCTGTCGCCCATCACCAGCGCGAAGGGGTCGGCAACGTCCAGCACGTCGAACGCGGCCTTCACGCCCTCGACCTTGTTCAACTCCAGGCTGGTGATCTCGGCGGCGTCGGCCTCGTAGTATCCGACGTCGATGCGTTCGAGCACGTCCCGTCCGGCCGCCGGCAACTCGTCGGCCTCGTCGGGGAGTTCGTCCCGGCGCTCCAGCACGGCCCGGATCTCGGGGTCCGCCGCCGCGTAGTACGCGCGGGTCCGGTCGGCCCAGGCGTCGTGGTCGCCCGCCTCGTCGGTGACTCGCTCGGCCACGGCTTCGGCCAGCAGGTCCAGCAGGTAGACCAGCGCGGAGTCGACGACGTCGCGGGCGCGGTCGCTCCCGATGTCGTAGTTGGGCTTCAGCGTGACGTTGAACTCGTTGCCCTGGAGGTGACAGCCCCGTGCGACGTCCCCGGGCGCGGCCGACAGCACCCGCGAGCGGACCGTCTCGAACACCGTCCGGATGTCCGCGCCGAGGTCCTCGTACAGCAGTTGCTTCGTCTCGGTGCCGTGGCCCGGCGTGAAGACGCCGGTACCGCCCTCGTAGACGATGCTCAGGTTCCCCGAGTGGACTACCTCACTGCCCAGTCCCTGGATGGCGAACCCCTTGACGTTCTCCAGGGTCTGGCCGGTGCAGATGACGATGGGCATCCCCTCCTCGTGCAGTTCGGTCAGGACGTGAAGCGTCTCGCGGGGGATCTCGTTGTCCGTCGAGGCGGCCGACCGGAGCGTCTCGTCGACGTCCAGCACGAGGACGTTCACCGCCCGGCCGTACTTCGCCGAGAGGTCCAGCGCCGTGAACGCCTGCTCGCGGGACGCCCGGGCGGCCACCTCCGCCAGCGTCTCGCCGTCCGGGTAACTCTCCCGGATCCGCTCTTTGCGTCGGCGGAGTTCGTCCCCGGCCGCGTCCCAGTGCTCGAGGGCGACCCGGGAGTCCACCGGCGGGAAGAGGTCCACGAAGTCCTGGTACTGCCGCAACTCGGAGACGACGTCTTCCCCGTAGAGCCGGTAGAGCAACTCGTGGTCCATGCGCGGCGTTGGGCCGTGGCCCACCTAAAAGTGACTCGACGGGGGAGGGTGTCGACCCGGCGAGTTCGAGTAGCCGACCGAAGGGGGAGGAGGCACAGGCAGGGAGAGACGGCAAAGGGGAGAGGCACAGGAGTGCAATGGGCGGTCCGGATCTGAGTGGCGGTCGTCCGAGAGGGGAAATTCACGTGGTGGATCGGGAGGCACCCGTCGTCCACCGGGGGCGTCCACCGCCAGTTGATGGTTAACTCGGTAGGGAATAAATCTTTTGGGTAGCGGGCCTCAAGTGGGGGTATGCAAGCAGTCGTCGTTTCGCGTGAGGACCGGACCCCCCGCGTGGTCGAGCGGCCCCGGCCGACGCCGGCGCCGGGGGAGGCGCTCGTCCGGACGCTCCGGGTCGGCGTCGACGGGACCGACCACGAGGTCATCGCCGGTGCCCACGGGGACTTCCCGCCGGGTGCGGACGAACTGGTGCTGGGCCACGAGGCCGTCGGCGTCGTCGAGGATCCCAACGACACGGACTTCGAGCGGGGCGACGTGGTCGTCCCGACGGTCCGCCGACTTCCCCCGGGCCAGGACGGCAACGAGTACTTCGAGCGCGGCGAACCCGACATGGCCCCCGGCGGCGAGTACGTCGAGCGTGGCATCGCGGGCGCCGACGGGTTCATGGCCGAGTACTTCACCAGTCCCGCGGAGCACCTCGTGCCCGTCCCCAAGGAACTGGCGGAGTGGGGTTTCCTCGTCGAACCCGTCTCCATCTCCGAGAAGGCGTTCGAACTCGCGGAGTCGGCCCGCTCGTCGTTCGACTGGACCCCAGAGAGCGCGCTCGTGCTGGGCAACGGGAGTCTCGGCCTGCTCACCGTTGCCATGCTGGACCTGGACGACCGCTTCGAGCGCCTGTACTGCCTGGGCCGGCGCGACCGCCCGGACCCGACCATCGACGCCATCGAGGAGTTGGGCGGCACCTACGTCGACTCCAGGGAGACGCCTGTCCCGGAGGTTCCCGAGGTCCACGAACCGATGGACTTCGTCTACGAGGCGACGGGCTACTCGAAACACGCCTTCGAGACCGTGGAGGCGCTGGCACCGAACGGCGTCGGCGCGCTACTGGGCGTCCCCGAGGACCGGACCTTCGAGGTCGACGGCGGGCGCCTCCACCGGGAACTCGTGCTGGAGAACAAGGCGCTGGTCGGCAGCGTCAACTCCCGGCGGTCGCACTTCGAGGCGGCCGTCGAGACGTTGGCGGCCCTCCCGGAGTGGTTCCTGTCGAACCTGACCACCGGGGTGTACGGCCTGGACGACCTGTCGGCGGCGTTCGCGGACGACGACACCACTATAAAAACGGCAGTCGAATTCCACGAGCATGAAAAACGTTGACGACCTGATCGAGAGCGCGGCGGAACTCGCCGGCCAGGGGCTCTCGAAGGGCGAGATCGCGGACGAACTGAACGTCTCCCGGGAGACGGCCTCGTGGCTGGTCGAGCGCGGCGGCACCGAAGTCGCCCCGCAGCCGGAACCCACCGGCGGCCCCCACGACATCCACGTCGACTGGAGCGCCATCGGCCGGGACAGCGGCCGCCTGTCGGACGTCTCCCGCGCCCTCGCGGACCTCCTCTCGAAACAGGGCGACGGCGTCGACCTGACCATCGGCATCGAGAAGGCGGGTGCGCCGATCGCGACCCACGTGGCGACGGCCCTGGAGACCGACCTCGGGACCTACGCCCCCCGCAAGCACCAGTGGGAGGAGGGCGACATCGAGGAACTGGAGGGCACCTTCTCGCGGAACTTCGCCGGCATCCGCGGGCGGGACTGCTACGTGGTCGACGACACCATCACCTCCGGGACGACGATGACCGAGACAGTGGAGGCCATCCGCTCGGAGGGCGGCAACCCAGTGGCCTGTGCCGTCCTCGTCGACAAGCAGGGTGTCGAGGAGATCGAGGGCGTGCCGGTGTACTCACTGGTGCAGGTCATCCGCGTCGGCAACAGCGAGTGAGGGGTTCGCTCCGTAGTTCGGGGGTTTCGTTCTGGATCGATGTTTTCTAACGGATGCTCGAACGTGGTGATCGGGGGAATGCTCGAACACGGCGGCGTGCAGGACCCAGGGGCAACCTCACGCCTCCCCAGCCGTACGGTCGCCCCGAGCGGCGACCGCGGACCACCGGGAGAGCGAGCGCTCCCGAGCCCCCGCTCGCAGGCTCGCGGGGACCTCGCGCGCGTTGCTCGCGCGCGCCGGGAGCCAGTTGGGGTCGTGGCGCG
>PXRE01000023.1:65813-108475 GCA_003021085.1 Halobacteriales archaeon QS_1_68_20
GGCGGGACTGAAAGGGGCCGCGGGCTCGACGCACCCGGCCGACGGAAACACCGGAGCAACGACTGAGCAACGTGAAGGAGTGACGAGGCGCGCAGCGAGGTTCCCGCGAGTGCAACGAGCGGGAGCCAGCGAGAGCTTGCCTCTCGCACTGCCCCCGAGTCCATCGCGTGGCGGCGTTCAGGCTGTTGCCGGCCAAGCAACCGTCAGATGAGCGCGAGCGGGGGTTTCCGACCATCGTCGACCCCACGACCCCGGAATACAGCCGATCAGATCCCGGAGCGTTTTACCCACGGGCGAGTAAACAGTCACACCATGACCGACTACGGCACGCTCCGGGACCCGAACGCCGAGTACACGATGCGGGACCTCTCGGCGAAGACGATGGGCGTCCGCGCCAAACGCGGCGGCGGCCGCGACGTCGAGATCACGGACGTCCAGACCACGATGGTCGACGGCAACTTCCCCTGGACGCTCGTCCGCGTCTACACGGACGCGGGCATCGTCGGCACCGGCGAAGCCTACTGGGGCGCCGGCGTCCCCGAACTGATCGAGCGGATGACGCCCTTCCTCGTCGGCGAGAATCCCCTCGACATCGACCGCCTCTACGAGCACCTGGTCCAGAAGATGTCCGGCGAGGGGTCGGTCGAAGGCGTCACCGTCACTGCCATCGCCGGCATCGAGGTCGCACTGCACGACCTCGCGGGCAAGATCCTGGAGGTGCCGGCCTACCAGTTGCTCGGCGGCAAGTACCGCGACGAGGTGCGGGTCTACTGCGACTGCCACACCGAGGAGGAGGCCGACCCCGAGGCTTGCGCCGACGAGGCCGAGCGCGTCGTGGAGGAACTGGGCTACGACGCCCTGAAGTTCGACCTCGACGTGCCCTCGGGGTTCGAGAAGGACCGCGCGAACCGCCACCTCCGGCCCGGCGAGATCCGCCACAAGACCGAGATCGTCGAGCGGGTGACCGAGCGCGTGAAAGACCGCGCCGACGTGGCCTTCGACTGCCACTGGACGTTCTCCGGCGGGTCCGCGAAGCGTCTGGCCGACGCCATCGAGGCGTACGACGTCTGGTGGCTGGAGGACCCCGTGCCGCCCGAGAACCTGGAGGTGCAGGAGGAGGTCACCAGGTCCACTACCACACCGATCACGGCCGGAGAGAACCGCTACCGCGTCACGGAACTGCGGCGCCTGATCGAGAACCAGGCGGTCGACATCGTCGCGCCGGACATGCCGAAGGTCGGCGGGATGCGCGAGACGCGCAAGATCGCCGACGTCGCCAACCAGTACTACGTGCCGGTGGCGATGCACAACGTCTCCTCGCCGGTCGCCACCGTCGCCAGCGCCCACGTCGGCACGGCCATCCCCAACTCGCTGGCCGTGGAGTTCCACAGCTACGAACTCGACTGGTGGGAGGACCTCGTGGAGGAGACGGTCATCGAGGACGGCTACGTCACCGCCCCCGAAGAACCGGGTCTGGGCGTCACGTTGGACCTGGACGTCGTCGCCGAGAAGATGGTCGACGGCGAGGAACTGTTCGACGAGGCCTGACGGGACGGGGGACTCGAACAAACTCGACGACTGTTCGGTCCGGCCTCACTGCTTGCCGCGATACCGCTTTTCGAGGCGCTGGCTCGCCCGGCGGGCGTCCTCCATGGCGACGGCCCGCAACCGACCGCGGTCGCGCCGTTCGCCCTCCTGCTCGCCCCCGGGACCGCCTCGCTCGGCCGCCCCTCGTTCCGCGACCGCCTGGCCGTCCTCGCCACCGGTCGTTGCGGACGCCGCGGCGCCTCCCTCCTCGACGCCAGCCCGCTCGGCGACCGCCTCGTCGACCTCTGCCGCCGCTTCGACCGGCGCTTCCGTGTCGGCCTCGCCCTCGGCGGCCACCGCCTCGTCGTCAGCCGGTTCGTCGGCGGTCAGGTCGCCCTCGGCGGCGGTCCGGAGCGCCTGCAACCGCCGTTCGATGGCGGCCTTCGCCGTCTTGCGGTCCTTGCCCTCGCGCTCGGCGTCGAGCGCCTCCTCAAGCGTCTCCTGGTCGTCGACGTCCTCGACCTCGTCCCGCAGTTCGTCGACGGTGAACTCCGTCGGGTCCAGCGCCACGGTCAGGCACCTCCCGCGGGCGCGGTAGATCTGTCGGGGCCCGCCCGCGCCGCCGCGAGTCGGTGCCCGGGCGCTTCGATTGGCGTTCCGTGACCGCTGTCGTCACCGGCCATACCCGCCGTTTCGGGCCATAGCGTCTTGAACCGTCGCGGAGCGGGGGCTAGCCGGCCCGTTCCCGGGAGAAAACCTGCAACCGCCCGGTAAGTAGCCTACGCGTCGCCGTTTCCAGCGTCCGCGTCGGCGTCCGCTTCGTCCTCCTCGTCCTCGTCGGCTTCCAGCACTTCCTCGGAGCGTTCCGCGTCGCCGCCGGACTTCTCCCACTGCCCCTGCTGTTGCTCGTTCGGGAGTTCCTGGGACTCCTCTTGGCTGGCCGCGGCGTCGTCGGGTTCGTGAAGTTCGCGGTCCCGCGGTTCGCCGCTGGGCGCGCTCTGGGTCCCCAGCGAGTCGGTGCCGTCGTCGACCTGCTCGGGGTTCTGGCCGACCCGCTCCATCTCGGCCTCGATCTCCGCCTCGCGCTCGGCCTCCATCTCGTTGGCTCTGTCCTCGTCGTCCTTTGCCATAGACGGGGTTCGGGCCCCACACTCTTGAACCGCAGAACAGCGACGAGACGCCGGCGCGTCGCCGGCTAACGAGGCGCCAGCGACCGACAAGTAACTAGTCGTCTGCACCGACCGGTTCGCCAGCGGCGGCCGCGTGCTCCTCGATGCTCGGCGGGTACTCCCCGCGTTTCAGTTTGAGGTCGCTGGCCGGCCGGGCCATGCAGGTCAGCGCGTACTCCTCGGCCTCCTCCTCGGTGAGCCCGCGCGCGACGGCGACCTGCTGGTTCACCTCGCCCTCGACGATCTTCGCCGAGCAGGCCAGGCACATCCCGACCCGGCAGGAGTACTCCTGGGCGATGCCCTCCTCCAGGCAGGCGCTGAGGATCGTCTCCGTCTCGGCGACCTCGATCGTCTCGTCCCGCCCCACGAACTCGACGGTGTACTCGGTCATGCGCTGGCCTACGGGGAAGGGGGGCAAAGTTCTTTATCCCCGTCGACGCCACCGTGTGTGGTTACTACTGTGAGTTATGCGGTAGCCCACGGAAGCCCCCTCCCGCTCGCCGGCGGAGGTGACGCAAGCACCGCAACGGAGTGAGGAGCGCAGCGAGCGTCCGCCGGCGACCGGTCGGCCCCTTCCGGATTCTCGCCCCTCGTGGATCGTGCCGGCGACCATCGGTAACGAACCACGACGGCGGTGCCGAATTTCGTCGTCGGCCCGAGGTCGAGACAGTGAGGCAAGAGTTTTCTCGGTCGACCCTGCAAACCCGGGTATGACCACCCACGAGTACGACGTGGTCGTCGTTGGCGCGGGGACCGCGGGCTGTTACGCGGCGGCGACGCTCGCCAACGAGGGCTACGACGTGGCCATCGTCGAGCGCAAGGACGAGGAGGAGGCGGGCCACATCGCCTGCGGTGACGCACTGAAGGGCTCGGACGCCTTCCCGGAGGCGATCCCGAAGTCGAAGCTCGAACCCGCGATGACCAACACCGGCGTCGACCACGGCCGGTTCGAGATTCCCCAGCACGACACCGTGCTGGAGATTCCCGTCCCCGGGGAACTCGCGGTGGTCGACCGCTGGAAGTACGGCCGCCAGATCATCGAGGGTGCCGAGGAGGCCGGGGCCGACTTCCACTACGAGGTGGTCGTCAAGGACGTACTCCAGGACGACGACGGCCGGGTCACCGGCGTCCGCGGCAAGAAACGCGGCGAGGTCCAGGAGTTCGAGGCCGAGGTCGTCATCGACGCCGCGGGGTCCCTGTCGGTGTTGCAGGACGCCACGGACTTCTCGGACTCGACCTTCGACACGAACGTCCAGTTCTCGCAGTTCTGCTCGGCCTACCGCGAGATCGTCGAGGTCGAGGAGGAGGTGCCCTGGGACGACGCGCTGGTGTTCAAGCCGACCGACCGCGCGGCTGGCTACCTCTGGTACTTCCCGCGCACGAGCACGGAGATCAACGCCGGCCTGGGCTTCCAGATGACCGAGGAGCCGATGAAACTGGTCGACGACCTCAAGCGGGACCTCCGGCAGCGCCCCGAGTTCCGGGGCGCGGAGGTCAAGGACAAACTCGGGGCCGCCCTGCCAACGCGGCGGCCGTACGACTCCGCCGTCCACCCGGGGTTCATGGCGGTCGGCGACGCCGCGGGTCACGTCAACCCGACCACCGGCGGCGGCATCGCGGGGGCCGCCTACGCCGGCAGTTACGCCGGCGAGGCGGCGATGAACGGCATCGAGCAGGGCGACGTGAGCGAGGACGTCCTCTGGGAGTACAACGAGCGCGTGATGGACCACTTCGGCGCCCGGTACGCCAGCCTCGACGTGTACAACATCTTCACCACGGCCGTCGAGGTGGACGACCTGATGGGCCTGCTCGCGGCGCTCCCCGGCGAGAAGATCGCCGAGTCGCTGTACTCCGGCACCACCGAGTTCGGCTGGAAGCTGAAACTGCAGGTGGGGATCAAGGCGCTGAGCCACGCCGGCCTGGTCTACGACCTCTACAAGACCAAGCGCCTGGCGGATAGCCTGCTCGACCACTACGAGGACTACCCCTCCGGTCCGGCAGATTTCGACGCCTGGCAGGCCAAGCGCGACCGGATCATGGAGTCGGTCTACGAGACGACCGGCGCGGACCCGAAGTACTGATACCGTTTACGGGATCGACGATCTGTTGCTCGGCAGTGTCCTTTGGTCCACGGCGCGCGCGAGCCACGCGCGCGAGGTCCCCGCGAGCCTGCGAGCGGGGGCTCGTCGGCGCTTGCTCCGACGGTGGACGAGCAGCGCAGGTGGCGCGAACGGACGTGAGCGCCCCGAGCAGCGCAGTCGGCTGGGGAGGCCCCCCCCAGCCGACTGCGGTGCTCACTTCGCTGCGCTCCTCGTCCCTCGCGCGTGTCGAGGTTCGCGGTCGCCGGAGGCGACACCCGGGTCAGCGCGCGCCGGGAGCCAAAACGAACCGGGAGAAACCCGTCCTGAATTCCGGTTACCGGTCAACCTGCGATCGACTCGACGCCGGCCCGATGCCCTCGGTAGCGCCACCACAGCGTCAGCAGACTCGGCAGGACGAGCACGCTGGCGACGAACGCGAAGACGATGGTCGTCCCGGTGACGATGCCGAACCGCTGGAGCGAGGGGACCAGCGCCAGCGCGAGCACGCCGAACCCGCTGGCGGTCGTGACGCAACTCGCCAGGAGCGCCCCGCCGGTGCCGGCGACGGTCCGGTCCAGGGCCGTCCCCACGTCGGCCACCTCGGCGAGTTCTTCGAGGAACCGCTCGCTGACGTGGATGGCGTAGTCGACGCCGATGCCGATCGCGATGCTGGTGATCACCGCCGTCTCGGTGTTGAACGGGATGCCCAGCAGGTACATCACGCCCAGGATCCACGCCAGCGCGGCGACCACGGGCAGGACGGTCACGACGGCCAGCGACGGCGCGCGGTAGCGCCGCCAGAAGATGCCCGCCAGGAACGCCGTGATGATCCCCAGCGTGACGAGGAACGTCTCCACGAGCGTCCGCAGGAGGCCCTGCTGGACCACTTCCTGGACGATGGGTGACCCGGTCGCGGTCACCGTCAGGCCGTCGCCCGCCATCGCGGCGGCCACCTCGCGCATCTCGGCGGTGATCGTCCCGCCGTCGACGCCGCCCCTGACGGCCACCTGCATCCGGAGCGCGCGGTACTCGCCGTCCTCGCGGTGGATCACCCGCGCGGCTTCCTCGGGCGCCGCGGCGTAGACCGCGTCGTACACCGCGTCGAGGTTCTCGTCGGGAACGCCGTCGCCGTCGGTGTCCGCGTCCGCGACCAGGGCCGCGACCGTCTCGTTCCCGGCGGCGACCGAGCGGATCACGGTCAGCGCGTCCAGCACCCGGGGCTGGCCGTCCGCCAGCGTGGCCGCCGAGTCGGTGTCGGCGGCTTCGGCCCGCCCGGTCTCCATGCGGTCGAGCGTCCCGGGTGCGGTCACGTCGCCCTCGACCAGTATCTCGACACGGGCGCTCTCGCGCTCCTGGACGAAGTTGTCGTCGAGGTACTCGGCGTTCTCGCGGATTTGGTAGTCCCCTGGGGCGAGTCCGCCCGGCATCGCGTCCATCCACTCGGGGGAGTCCCGCGGCAGGAAGTCCTCCTGGGCGATGGAGGTGTCGACGTCCGTTGCCGCGTAGCCGCCCCCGGCCGTCAGGACCAGCGCGATTAGCACGACCGCGACGGGCACCCTGCGGGCGAGTCCCGCGCCGACCCCGAGCAGGCGACTCGTCACGCCGGCACGGCCGAACGCCCGCTTGTCCCGGTCGAACCCGATCCGTTCCAGCAGGGCGTCGAGTTCGACCTTCAGCGCGGGCAACAGCACCGCGAACACGAGGAACGTCGAGACGATGCCGGCGGCGGCCACGACGCCGAACTCCTGGATGGAGCCGATGGGGCTGACCAGATTCGACAGGAAGCCGACGCCGGTGGTGAACGTCGTCGCCGCCAGCGCGACCACGACGCCGCCGAGGCCGACGGCCATCGCCGACCGCGGCGAGTCCTCGCCGTCTTCGCGGGCCTCGCGGTAGCGCATCACCACGTGGAGGGCGTAGTCGATGCTCAACCCGATCAGCAGGAACGGGACGGCGATCAGGATCTGGGTGACGCCGATGCCGGCCCACCCCATGAACCCGCCCATCCAGACGAGCACGAGGACGACGCCGACGAGTCCGAGGAGCACGTCCAGCAGGTCCCGGTAGGCCAGCAGCAGGACCACCACCACGAGCAGGAACGCGAACGGCGAGATGAACGCGAAGCTCTCGCCGGTCGCCCGCGTGGCCTCCTCGTCGACGATGCCCTGGCCGAACGCGAACGCCTCCCCCGTGGCGTACTCGTCGGCCAGGTCGGCCGTCGCCTGTTGCCCGTCGACGACCGGGGACGGGAGTTCGTCGGCGCCCCCGTCGATCGCCTGGAAGACGACCATCACCCGCGCCTTGGCCTCGGTGCTCCCGGGTTCGTAGCTGCTCGGTAGCAACTCGTAGGGGTCGCCCTCACCGCGCTCGCGGTCGGGATCGAGCACCCGCTGGAGCAACTGTTCGTACTCCGTCGCCGACAGCGATTCGAGCGCCCGGATCTGCTCGTCCAGCGAGGGCGGCGGTCCCGCCGAGGGCGACCCGGACGACCCGTCACTGCGGGCGGCGGCGGTCGCCACGACGTTCGACAGGCCGACGAACGGCTGGCGGCCCTGCAGCGTCGGCGCGACCCGGGCGTCGTCCAGCAGGGCGCGCTGGAACCGCAGTTCCGCCAGCAACGACTCTTTCGACAGCGCGTTCTCGCCCCGGAAGACGACCTGGACGGCCGTGGCGTTCTCGCCCTCCACGGCGAAGTTCGACCGGAGGTACTCCAGTTTCTGGGCCTCCTCGGAGTCGCTGTCGAACCCCGCGATGGTCAACCCCGACTCGACGTCGCCCGCCGCACTGCCGACGATCAGCGTCGCCACCAGCATCACCGCCAGCACGACCTCGCTGTAGGTCGTCACCGCGTCCGCGTACCGTTCGGCGTAACTCATTCCGTTGGCGGGGACTCGCCCCGGCCGAATATAAATGTTGTAGAATTCTACTACACGACTGACCGGGACACATTTGGCGGTCCGAGGTGAACGGACGAACCGATGGCGACGCGAACCGAGCGCGCGGAGGGAACGGGATTCCGTCTCGGGGAGCGGTCAGTCCGGGGTCCGCTCCCGGTGGCTGGACGGGGTGGTGGCGGGTGAGCGCGGACGAGGCGGCCGAGGCGCTGGAGCGCCTCGGCCTCTCGAACTACGAGGCCAGGGTGTTCGTGGCCCTCCAGCAACTCGGCGAGGGGACCGCCCAGGACGTCAGTCGGGTCTCGGACGTCCCGCGGCCGCAGGTGTACGGCGTGGCCGAGGACCTGGCCGAGCGCGGCCTGGTCGAACTCGTCGAGACGTCGCCGAAGCGCTACCGGCCGGTGAGTCTCGCGGCCGCGCGCGAACAACTGTCCCGGCGTCTCGACCGCGAGACCGACCGGGCGTTCGAGAACCTCGCGTCTGTCCGCGAGGAACACGCCGACCGGGTGCAAGGGACGGACGTGACGACGCTCCGCGGACGTCCCCCCGTGCAAGAGCGGGTCGTCGAGTTGATCGAACGGGCCGACGACCGCGTCGTCTACGTCGCGCCGTCGGCCGAGCAAGCGCCGCCGCCGGTCGCGGACGCGCTCGACGGTCGGGCCGCGGCCGGGGTCGAGGTGACCCTGATGACCGCCGACGGATCGCTGCGGGAGCGGTTCGAGGACGTGCGCGTCGTCGTCACCGGCGACGACGTGACCGCGTTCACCGGCCGGACCCTGCTGGTCGACGAGGCGACGGTCCTGCTGTCGGTCGTCCCCGAGACGGGCGAGGAACTGGCGCTGTGGACCGCCGACACCAGCATCGGCCGCATCCTCGCGCAGTTCGTCCACGCCGGGATGAAGCGAGGGATGTGACCCGACCAGGGGTCCACTTTCAGTTTCACTCCGCCTCCCCGGCGGACCTTTATTTCGAACGCAATCGGATTCGAAACCATGAGCGCACCCTCTCTCGCCGGCGCCGTCGAGGCGGACCTGGCGGCGGCCATCGCGGCGGTACGCGACGACGTGGACCCGCGGGCGGCCGCCCGCGACCTGCTGGGCCGGGACAGCGGCCCCGGGTTGCTGATCGGCCTGACCGACGGTGCCGAGCGTGCGGTCTACTACGACGGCACGAACTGGGGCATCCGGTTCGTCGGCTTCGACGAGGACGGCGTCGCGGACTTCGCGGCGTCCCAGACGGTCGAGTCGTGTCGCCACCGGCGGTACGCCGAGCGGTTCGTCCGCGAGCGTGCGACGGAGTTCGCGTGGGTCCACCCGCGGTTCCGGTGGGTGCTGTCGGAGACGCCCGCCGGGCGGCGCGGTGGTGACCGGTGCCGGGAGCCACGCCCCCGGGCGTCGGAACCTCGGCCCCCCACCCCCGAGCGGTAGGTTTCAAGAGCCGTCGTGCCCTCCCCCGTGGTATGAGCACACGCTGTGCGCACTGCGGCGACTTCAACCCCCGCCGGTCGATGCAACCGCCGGGCGAGTGGGTCGACTACCTCGTGAGCGAGCGGGACGCCACCGACCCCGTCGGGACCACCGTGATCCCGCTGTGCCGGGAGTGCTACGCGGAGGCCCGCGACTACGAGGACCTCGACGACGCCCAGGACTTCCTCGACGAACTGGACACCGACGCGCTCGTCGACGACGTGGCCGGCTGAGTTGCGAGCGGACCCTCCGTTTTCCGGCAGGACGCCTCCACGGCTTCCAGACGCTGGGCTGGGTGGTGAACGGCTTCCCCGAAGCCATGGGACGGTACGTCCACGGGACGTGGCCGTTCCCCGGCCAGAAGATGCGGAGCGCCTGGGTGTTGGCCATCGACAACTACCAGCCGGGGTTCAAGGAGTACAACAGCGACCAGACGCGCAAGCACCGCGGGGTCGTCATGGTCCCGTCGGACGAGGACTGGCGGTCGCCCTGGGACGACTACTTCCACGGCCACGGCCCCGTCGGCCCGGACATCCCACACGAGGAGGTCGCGTACATCTGTACGCTCGTCGCGGGCACGGGCGGTTGATGGCAGCGGCCGGCGGCCGAACGCTACGGCGACCGAAGATCGTCGGCGGCGACGCCGCGTCCCTACGGTCGTTCGGCGGCGACGCGCTGGATGGTCCGGGAGAGCCACTCGACGCCGACGGGGATGGAGTCCTCGTCGACGTCGAAGGTCGCGGTGTGGTGGCCGCCGGGGTGGTCGGTGCCGACGCCGACGTAGGCGGCCAGGCCGTCCTCGTCCTGGACGCGTTGCATCAGGTAGGTGGCGTCCTCGCTCCCGCCGAGTTCGTCGCGCTCGATGCGCTCGTCGACGCCGTCCACGTCGCCGGCGACGTCGTAGCCGACTTCCACGAGCGCCCCGTCGCTCTCGGCGCTGGGGGCGTCGCCGTCGACGTCGATCTCGACGTCACAGCCGTGCATCTCGGCGGCGCTGTCGATCACCTGCCGGGCGCGCTCGGCCATGTAGTCCTTGAGATCGGTCGTCCGGCCGCGGACCTCCGCGACCAGCGACGCCTCCTCGGGGATGATGTTGGCGGCGGTGCCGCCCGCGACCCGGCCGGCGTTGACCCGGGTGGCGCCGTCCTCGTGCCGCGGGATGGCGTAGAGGTTCTGGACGGCCGTCGCCAGCGCCTGGACGGCGTTTCTCCCCTCGTTGGGGCGGCCGCCGGCGTGGGCGGGTTCGCCCTGGATGGTGGCTTCGAGGTGGCGCACCGCCAGGAAGCCGTCGATGCCGGCGACGATCTCGCCGGTCGGGTGGTCCAGGCCGACGTGGACCGCCAGCAGGTAGTTCACGTCGTCGAGGTGGCCGCTCTCGGCCATGGCCTTGCCGCCGCCGATGCGCTCCTCGGCCGGCTGGAAGAACACCTTCAGGGTGCCCTCGAAGTCGCTGTCCGCGACCGTCTCGAGGACGCCGATGCCGAAGGTGGCGTGGGCGTCGTGGCCGCAGGCGTGCATCATGCCGTCGTTTTCGGAGCGGAACCCCTCGGCGGCGGGGTCGTGGTCCTCGTCGTCGGCCTCCCCGCGGCGCAGACCGTCGATGTCGACCCGGAGGCCGACGGTCGGTCCCTCGCCCTTCCGGAGGACGGCCACCGCGCCGGTGTAGCCGCCCTCCATCCGTTCGAGGAGGTCGGGGTCGGCGCCGGCCTCGCGGGCGCGGTCGTACCACTCGGCCAGTTCGTCCTCGTCGGGGACGGCCATCCGCTCGTCGCCGGCGACCGCCTCGTGGCCGACGTAGTAGTCGTCGACGCCGATTCGCTCCAGTTCCTCGACGATTCGAGCGGTGGTGTAGAACTCACACCAGGCGGGTTCGGGGTGGCGGTGGAGCTCCCGCCGGAGGGCCACCAGATGCTCGGGTTCGGTTCGTTGCACGTGTCCCGGTCAGGGGACGCGTTCACTTAAGCGGGACCGTCCCAGCAAGCGGCGACCGGATCAGGAGGAGCCGACGCCCCGGACGCGCTCGACTTCGACGGAGACGTGAATTCCGCACGGGAAGTCCTGGCCCGCGACGTTCCGGGCGAACTCGTCGTGGCCGACGATCTCCAGTTCCCGGGTGTAGACGGTGTAGGACCACGGATCGAACGCGGCGTCGCCGTCGACCGACTTGTACTGCGGGATCCGCAACTCCTTCGGCGGGCGCGGGTGCGGTCCCTTCAGTTCGGCGCCCTTCCGCCGCGCGGTCGCCTTGATGTCGGCGACCACGTCGTCCAGCACCGCGCGGTCGCCGCTCTGGAGGGTCAGCCGCGTCACGAACGTCATTGCTTCCGAACGATGACGCGCCGTGGCCAAAAGGGCTGTGATGCGCCCCGGCGCCGGGACCGGATGCGCGGTCGATCACTCCGTTCCCTGACGTATCAGGAACCTGGTATCGGAAATCCCTCGGCAGGGCTATCGCAGTCCGATATTCTCTTAATGTCCGGACGATTATCTCCCGGTAATGATAGAGGCCACGAGCGCCGGAGCCATCCTCTTCCGGGATACCCGTGGCAAGCGGGAATACCTGCTGCTCAAGAGCCGGCCCGGCGACTGGGAGTTTCCCAAAGGTGGGGTCGAGGGCGACGAGGAGCTGCAGCAGACGGCGATCCGGGAGGTCGAGGAAGAGGCCGGCATCGAGGACTTCCGGCTACTGGATGGCTTCCGCGAGGACTACGATTACGTGTTCGAGGCGAGCGGTAACACGATTCACAAGACGGTTCACCTGTTCATCGCGCAGTCGTTCGAGACCAGCGCCGAACTGTCGAACGAGCACCGCGACCACCAGTGGCGCGACTACGAGCAGGCGATCAACACCATCACCCAGGACGGACCGCGCGAGATACTGGAGGATGCCGACGACTTTCTCGACGAGAAGGGCTACTAGGCGGTGACGGCGTTCACCGGTCGGCCGGTGGCATTAGCGGTGCCGCTACCCGATGGACGACTGGTCCCCCCGGCATCCACTCCAGGCCCCCGACGACGGATCGAACGCCGCCCGGACGATTTATCTCTTCCCCGCCGCTGGAAGCGGTATGAACCGATGGACCGCCGGGTTCGCGCTGGCGGCGCTCCTGCTGTTGGCGGCACCGT
This sequence comes from Halobacteriales archaeon QS_1_68_20, assembly GCA_003021085.1. Taxonomy (GTDB): domain Archaea; phylum Halobacteriota; class Halobacteria; order Halobacteriales; family PXRE01; genus PXRE01. The sequence continues at coordinate 78,077 of PXRE01000023.1, forward strand.
TCGCCCTGTGGCCCCACTACGGCCAGACGCCGTACATGCTGGAAGTCGGTCCGGCCGAGTCGGCGGACCACGGTGAGGTCGTCACCTACGAGGACCTGCCGCCGGACGCCCGGGCTCCCTTCGAGGACGCGCTGGACGGTGAGTCGGTGACGCTGTACGAGGAGGCGGACGAAGAGTTAGTGGCGACGTTCCAGCGGTACCAGTACGTCGAGTACGGCGGCGACCTGTACTACGCTTCGTTGCCCCACGGCGACGGGGCCTGGTTGTTCGTGATTCCCATTCGCTGGGGGATGTTCCTCGCCGGGGCGGGCCTAGGGATCACCGCCGCCGTCCGCTTCCGAAGAGAGCGCCGCGCCGACGCCGACTGACCCTTAAATACTCTCGTAGAGTACATACGTGGATCACCGACCGGCAGACGGACCCGTTCCACTCGGCGAAGGTAGCCGGCACCTCCGGCAGAGCAGAGGTGGCCGGCACCTCCGCCGCGGGCACCATCGGTTAGTGCCCTCCAGACTGCTGCCGTGCCCCGGCAGAGCAGAGGTGGCCGGCACCTCCGCCGCGGGCAGGACTGAAAGGGGCCGGGCGCTTTCCGGCTGTTGGCGGGTACGTTGTCGTTCGCAGAGCGCCCGGGGGCTTTCTGGGCCTTCAGGACAGCAACCAGCCTATCTGAACGCCTCCCAACCGAAAGGGCGAACCTCTTTGCCTCCCGCCACCGAGAGTCCGCGCGTGACCGACCAGCCGGAGTTCGTCTTCGAGTTGCGGACCTGCGGATGGGCCGAGCGTGCGTGGCCGCCCGACGGGGAGCCTCGCCCCGCCATCGTGAGTCGGCAACTCGGCACCCGCGACCGGCGGTGGGACACCGTGGTCGTCGAAGTCGACCCGGAGGCGTTCGCCGAGCGCTCGAAGTTCGGGACACGACGCCTGGACTCGGACCTGTTGCACGTCGTCCGGCACGCCCCTGCGGAGTGGGCCTGGTACCGGGACGCCCTGCCGAACCCGGACTACCCCTGGCGGTACGTCCGCGAGGCGGTCCACCGCGCGGCCGACCGCGGGATCCTCGAACGGCGCCGCGACGGCAACCGGATCGAGATCAGGCGCAAGTGGGCCTACCCAGGCTGGGTCCGGCGCATCGTCGCCGTCGAGAACAAGCCCGACCTCGACGCCAGCGCGGCGCGAGTGCTGGCCGACCAGCTAGAGCGCGACGTGGCCCTGGGGCTGGCCGACGAGGTGTGGCTGGCGACGGCCGCCACCGGCCAGCGGGTCGAACCCGCGCTGCTGGAGGACCTCCCGCCGGAGGCGGGCATCGTCGTGCTGGACCACGACGCCGACGAGGCCGACGTACTCTGGCACCCGCGGTCGCTGGCCCTCGACGACCCCGGGACGCGAATCCGCGAACGGCCCTCTGGCGGTTCCAGGGATCGCTCGGCCGCCCGCTTCGAGTACGTCGAACGGGAGTGGAAACGCGAGAAGCGCCTGGAGATCGCCGAGCGGGCCTACGAACGGGGCTGGCGTTCGTATGCCGACACGATGCGGCCGGACTGCCGGCACTTCCGGTTGCGACGGGACGGCCGGACGCTGTTGCCGTGGTGTGGCGCCCACGGCCGGTGCCAGACCAGCACGGAGTGTTCTGGGTCCTGCTCGGCCTTCGAACCCGAACCGCCGGCCTGGCGCAGCGGCGACTGGCCCATCGAGGGCGGACCGGGGAAGGGCGTCCGCCTGCTGCTGGAACGTCGACGCTCGCGTCGCCGTCCCGGGTGAAGGGTGGGGTCTACTTTGCCGACGACACCCCTGGTGAGAGGCGGGAACCCCTCTCGCGACGACGTTCCGGGGGAGGGTGGGACCGGTCTCGCGACGAAAACCCCGTCTGAGCCGAGAAAAACGTGTCAGGAGTCGTCTAGGACGACGAAAACTCCTTCTATCATTAAAGATAATATAGAAACGCATGTCAGCCGAAACCGAAACAGAGACCGCCGAGGGGTACGCGAACCGGCCGCAGGTCCTCGTCGCCCTGCTGATCGGTGGGGTACTGACGCTGATCGGTATCCTCGGACCGTTGCTCGCCGGGGCGAACGAACCGCTGTTCGGCATCTTCGGGCGGAACTACCTCCACGACGCCATCCACATCGTGACGGGGCTGGCCGGACTGGGGGCCGGCATCTACGCCGGGAGCGGGTCCTCAGGGTCGTACAACCGGTACTTCGGCCTGCTGTACCTGCTGGTGTTCGTCGCCGGGGTGGCCGTGTTGCTGTTCAGCCTGGAGGCGCTGAACGTCATCAACATCAACTGGGCGGACAACTGGTTGCACCTCGGACTCGGGGCCGTCCTGGCCGGGGTCGGCTACGGGTACGCCCGCCGCGGGGACGAGCGCCGCAGTGACGAGCGCCGCCGGACCTGACTACCCTTCGACGACTTCCACGGCGACGTCGTCGTGGGCGACCGTCCGGCGGTAGGTGGGGACGGTCCGGTAGACGGTCTCGACGACGCCCTTGCGGCGGAGGCTCCGCAGCGCCGACCGGACCTCGTCGGCGCTGGGGTCGACGTCGTGGGCCTCCCTGAGCGCCTGCAGGACGGACACGACGCTCTGGGAGCGCTCGTCGGGACCCGCCAGCACGTCGAACGCCTGCGCCTGCAGTTCGGGAACCCGGATGCGGTCGGGAATCCCGTCGCCGTCGTCGTCCTCGACGCCCGGTTCGACGTCCACGAGGTCCGCCGCCTCCTCGGTCGCCCGGATCAGGCTATCGTCGTCCCGGTAGTAGTACTCACCCAGTTCGGTCTCCAGGTACGAGTGAACCTCGCTGCCGCTGTCGAGTCCCCACCGGTCCTGGAGTTCCTTGTTCTTGGTCGGCTGCAGGGCGACGATGTCCGCGAGTCGCTCGCGGGCCGTCTCCGAGAGCGTCATCGCCAGCGGTTACGACGGGCCGCGTTAAATGGCACTCGGTCCGCGGCCCTCGCCGGTCCGGGGCCGGTCACCGGCCACGAATTTCGACCCGGGGGCGTCTCCGTCGGCGGCAGGTAGAAGGGCCGCGACGTGCTACCATTACACATGGCCCGGCGCGTCAAACTCAGCAACGTGTACGCCCTCTTCGAGGACCTCGAGTACCCAGCGCGCGAGGAGGCCGCCGGTCGGTTCGACGACGTCACGCTGACGTACGCCGGCGGCGAGTCGAACCTGGGCGACGTCGTATCGGAGGCCGGCAGCGACGAGTTCGGATCGGACGACGAACTGGAGGAGGAACTGTACAGCGTCCTGCCGGTGGAGGCAGTCGGCGAACCGGGACAGTCCGGGGGCGAGGGATAGGGGGCCGTCCGTCGTGACTGCCGTCACGGGCGGAGACCGCGGTCTTTTTAACCGGGCCGCGGCGTACGAGGGGACAACGATGAAGTTCTGCGACGAGTGCGGTTCGATGATGAAGTCGGAGGACGTCGACGGCGGCGAGATGTGGGTCTGTTCCGAGGGCCACCGGAAACCGCGCGACGAGGACGCCAGCTACGTCCTCACGGAGGGTCAGGAAGCGACCGAGATCATCGAGACGACAAGCGAGGGCGACAGCAGCCTCCCCACCACCGACGCCCACTGCCCGGAGTGTGGCAACGACGAGGCCTACTGGTACATGCAACAGATCCGGGCCGCCGACGAGAGCGAGACGCGCTTTTTCGTCTGTACCGAGTGCGAACACAAGTGGCGCGAGGACGACCACTGATCGGTGACGTAGTCACTGAGCCAGGGGGTTGCCGCGTTCGATTTTTGCCGCTGTAGCCAGGTACTCGTATTGTAAAATACAAGCAACGCTATCTTGCTCTCCATGAAATACCGTCTCAAACGAGTGCCTCGTCTTTTTGTAATTCAACATGGATAATGGCTTGTCGACTGGAATGGGATCACCGTCGGTCGAGACGGGGGTATACGTATAGACCTGTCGGGATGATTGGAAAGAAAAACGAAAACACCGGCCAGGCGATCCGGTTCGGGCGGAAATTGGTCCCGCGGTGGTGACACGATGCTGCGTCGCGATACACTAGTACCGGCGTCATGAAAAACCACAGCAACGCCAGCAGTATAGCAGAAGTGTCAGGTGACAAAACAGGTAACAACCCGGGATCAAGCATATCCCAGAAGGTAAGGATTTGTCCGCCTAATGCCCATGTATCACCATTTCATCCGCATCTGCTGCTGTTCAAGTGCGCCTTTCATCTGTTGGACTTCCGGGGCGCTTACTTTGGACTCACCAGTATACCGTTTGCTCTCCGGCAATCACGAAGAAACGATCCACCGACTGACCTCTCGATGCTCCGGTTAGCGAATCGCCCCAGCCGGAACGGACGGCGTCTCACCATCCCAGGTCATCGAGTCGAGAACCTCCAGCAGGTCGTCCGTTCGGCAGTCGAACACGTTCAGCGGGTGTGCGTCGAGGAACGTCGCTTCCGTTCGCTGGACCGTCTGGCCCTGGTAATCGATCCGGAAGTGACACTCGCCGAGGTCGGGGGGGGGTCTCGTCCTGGTGCCAGCCGACCATCAACTGCCGTTCGGATTCGATCCACCGAATCTCGTAGAAATCGTACTCGACGTTCGGCGGGACGTCGAACGAAATCCGGAGTTCGGCTTCCTGGACGGGATACGGGGCTCCGAGAAAGGCCTGGGCGTCGACCGTCGCCCGGACGCCGACCTTGTTGCCGGCCGACGTGTGGTACCAGACCTGTTCGATGGGGGGCGTCCTCGAGGTCGACCTGGGTCCCGAGTTGATTGCGTATTCGATCTAGGAGCGTCCGCTTGTCGAGGTTCGCACGGTCGGCGAAGAAGATCATCCTACTGCGAGAGCGGAATCGAGGCGTCGTTCGGTTCGTCCCGGCCCGGATAGAGCGACCATGCGTCGTCGTACAACTGCAGCGCGTGTTTCAGGAGCCGCTTGTTGTCCTCGTGGCGCTCCCACCGACGGAGGACGGTATTTCGCTGATGGACCTCGTCGCTCGATAGGCCCTCGTCGGTGAGCGTCGATTCGAGGTCTTCCCGGGAGTCGACCTCGAACTCGTCTTTCCACTCGTCGATCGCCTCCTGGCGATCCGCGATCTCTTCGCGGAGTTCCTCCCGCGTGTGATTGTTGATCAGCCCTGCGATCTGGTCGAAATACCTGAACTGGTAGTTCGGGGCATACTTCGGGTTTCCGTCGTCGCCCTCGATTGCCTGGAGTTGTCTGAACTCCGCGAGCATCTCCAGTTCGTCCTTCGCGGTCTGCCACGAGGAGGCGCCGGCTTGTTCTCTGACCTACTCGACGGACCGGGGTTCGGTGAGCGTCGTCGCGATCTCCCTGACGCGCTCCCGAGCGGACAACCCGTCGGTCCATGAGTCCAGGCCGCGTTCGGTCATACGTAGTCGTTCGTCCTTTTCTCTGTTGTATCTTTGGAGCGATCACGGATATACGAGAGAACTGACACGCAGAACGGGTCCGAGACGACCACTGATATTTACGGTCTCCGGCCGAACCGACGGCCATGAACGCGTTCCAGCAGCGCGCCAGCGACGCACAGGCCGCACTGCGCGAAGTAGGCGCCGACGGCGCCGTGCTGTTCCCGGGTTCGAACCAGTACTACGTCTCCGGCTTCCGCGACGAACCCGGCGAGCGCCACCTCCTGCTCTTTCTCCCGCAGGACGGCCACCCCGCCTTCGTCGCGCCGACGATGTACCGCGAGCAGATCGCCGACGCCACGTGGGTCGAGGACCTCCGCCTGTGGGACGACGGCGACGACCCGATCGAGGTGATCGAGGAGGTCGCGGCCGACCTGGGCCTGCGGGGCGGCCGGGTCCTGCTGGACAACCGGATGTGGGCGCTGTTCGTGCAGGACCTCCGCGAGGCGCTCCCGGACGCCGACTGGGGACTGGCCAGCGAGGTGTTCGACGACCTCCGGATGCGCAAGGACGACGCGGAACTCGACGCCCTCCGGCGTGCAGCCGACCTGGCCGACGACGTGAACGTCGAAGTCCGGCGGATGGGTGCGGACGCCGTCGGCATGACCGAGCGCGAACTCGCCGTCGAGATCGAGCGCCGCCTGACCGACGGCGGCGGCGAGGAAGTCTCGTTCGACACCGTTGTCGGGTCGGGACCGAACGGCGCCAAACCGCACCACCGCCACGGCGACCGCGAGATCGGACGCGGCGACCCCGTGGTACTTGACTTCGGCGCCTTCGTCGACCACTACCCCGGCGACCAGACCCGGACGGTCGTGTTCGCGGGCGACCCGCCGGAGGGGTTCCGCGACGCCTTCGAGGCGGTGCGGGCGGCCCAGCAGGCCGGCGTCGAGGCCGTCGAACCGGGCGTCCAGGCCCAGGCGGTCGACCGCGCGGCCCGCGAGGTGCTCGACGAGCGCGGCTACGGCGACGAGTTCGTCCACCGGACGGGGCACGGCGTCGGCCTGGCGGTCCACGAGGCCCCCTACCTCGTCGAGGGCAACGACCTCGAACTCGAACCCGGGATGGTGTTCAGCGTCGAACCCGGCGTCTACCTCGAGGGCGAGTTCGGGATCCGCATCGAGGACCTGGTCGTCGTGACCGAGGACGGTGCCGAGCGCTTGAACGACTCCCCGCGGACCTGGGAACCGCTCTGAGTGCCACGGGTCCGTCGAGTATCGTGGACGGCCTGGCGGACGAGAGCAGGTCCACCGGCCGCCCCCGGGGCGGGGGACCGTCACCGACGGCGGTCCACTAACCGGGCCGCGAGTACGACTGCGGCGACCGGGACGGCGAGTCCGAGCGGTGCGCCGGTTTCAGTCCGGTCGGTCGGCGTTTCGGGAGCGTCCGTTTCTCCGTCGTCGCCCCCTGGCGGATCATCGTGAGGGTGCGGCGTCGGGAGTTCCGCCCGGACGTCGAACGGTTCGACCTCGACGGGGTCGCCAGCGCTTCCCTCGACGTGAACTTCGTATTCGACGGCCGCTGCGTGGACGCGGTCCTCGCCATCGACGTCGGGGGTGTCGAACCCGGTGAGTTCGATCCGGACGTCGACCAGCGCGGCGTCTTCGGCGGGCGAGAGGACGACCGTGACGGTACCGGCCTCGACGGCCGTTTCGCTGACGGTCGCACCACCCGCGCTCGCGTCGGCGTCGAGGCCGTCGACCCCGACGTCGTGGGCTTCCAGGGCGGTCACGTCGACTTCGACCGTGACGGTCTCGCTGGCCGGCTGGATCCCTTCGAGCGTCAGCGACTGGCTACCGCGGTCGAGGTAGAGGTGTCGTGACGACAGCGTCGGCGTCACCTGCTCGGGGTCGACCAGGTCGAAGCTCCGGGTGTCCCCCTCGCCCTCGGAGAAGTCGACGTCGAACTCGACGCCGGTGGCCGGGGTGGCACTGCTCGTGTCCAGGCCGGTGAGCCGGACCCCGTCGACGGCGAAGCCGGTGTTCTCGGGGGCGAAGACGAGTTCGACGACGCCGTCCTCGACCGTCGCGGCTTCGAGCGAGGCGTCCACCACGTCCGCGTCGGAGACGTCGACGGCGGCGTCGGAGACGTCGACGCCGTGGTCCTCCAGGACGCTCACGTCGATCTCGACGACCACCTCGTCGACGTCTTCGTCGTAACCAGCGGCACGCATCGGGCCGATCACCTGTTCAGGCTCCCCGAGTACCAGGTCGTCGACCATCACGTCCGCCAGACCGTCACCGTGGGACCGGGCGGACGTCCCGTCCGCCGCACCGATCCCAGCCGGAACCGAAACGACGAGGAGGGCCACGAGCACGACCGACAGCGGGGTCGTTCGCATGACCGACCCAACTCGGGGCGCAAGAAAAGGTCTTCTGGAGGGACAACCGACGGTTTGAGTTTCGACCGCCGGGCGTCCGCGGGTCAGTCGTCGACGCCCTCGAACTGCACAACGAACCGTCGGTTCGGCGGCGGCGACACCTCCAGGCGCACGTCCTTCTCCAGGGAGTAGTACCGCCGCCGCCCCTCCATCCGGGAATCGACCAGCCCCCGCTCTTCGAGGGCCTCGAGGTGGTGGGTCGCCGTCTTGCCGTCCATGCCGACGGTCTCCATCAACTCCGAGTGGTACATGTCCCGGCGGGACAGCGCCCGCAGGATCGAGAGCCGTGCCTTCGAGCCGAGAACGTCGAGCGCGTCCATTACGTGGATAAAATTCCAAAGAACGATTAAGGGTTTCGAGGGCCAACTCCCGCCTGCAATGGCTGAAGTCCCCGCCCCCGAAGACGAATCGGAGCCGACGACCATCACGGACGGCTACTTCGAGGAGGAGTTCGATGTCGACGCCGAGGCGGCAGGCGAGTTCCTGGTCACCCTCGGCGAGCAGTTGCAGGCGGACGACGAAGTGCTGGTGACCGGCGAGGGCTGGGAGATTCCATTCCCCTTCGAGGACGAGGTCGAACTCGAAATCGAGTTCGAGGGCGAGTACGACCCCGAACTCGAGATCGAGGTCGAACTGGAGGGCCGCGCCGAGGACGACGACGAGACCGAGGTGGACGCCGAGGGCCAAGAGGCCGACGACGAGACCGACGAGACCGACGAGGACGAGACGGTCGAGAGCGAAAGGCGGGCGCGAGTCGGGGCCTTCTTGACCCGCTGGCTGGTACCCGGAACCGTACATCGCAGATGGAGAGACGCCCGCTCGTCGCGCTGGAACTGGCCGTGTTGATCGCGCTCGGCGGTTTCGCCGGGGCGAATCTCCGGTACGCCGTCGGCCTCGCGGTCCCCGGCCTCCCCGGGACGCTGCTGGTCAACGCCGCCGGGAGCTTTGCGCTCGGCTTCCTCGTGTACGAGGCCAGGTACGCGGGAATCCTCCCGGAGCGGACCCACGTCGTCGTCGGGACCGGCTTCCTGTCGTCGTTCACCACCTACAGCACGTTCGTCCTGCAGTCCGCGCAGGCACCGCCGGCACTGCTGGTCGCGAACGTCGTCAGCACGTACGCGCTGGGGTTCGCGGGCGCCGTCGCCGGGCGTGAACTCGCCGGCGTGGTGGCCGACGGGCGGCCGACGCCTGCACGGGAGGGCGCGGACTGATGGTCGACCCCGCGCACCTCGTCGGTGCCGGCGGCGCCCTCGGGGCGCTGTTGCGCCACCTCGTCGCGGAGTTCGTCGACCGCGAGGCGTTCCCGCTGGGCACCGTCGCGGTGAACGTCCTCGGGACGTTCGCACTCGGCCTGGTCACCTTCGCCGGCGCTGGCGAGGGGACGCTGTTGCTGGTCGGCATCGGCGCCTGTGGCTCGTTCACCACGTTCTCCTCGTTCTCGGTCGACGCCGTCCGCCTGTGGGAAGACGGCGAACGGACGAAAGCGATCGGCTACGCCGTCGGGACCCTCGTCGCCGCGGGCGTTGCGCTGGGAGCGGCCTGGCTGCTGGCCAGGGGTCTCTGATTACTCGTTGCGCGCGACCGTCAGGTAGCCGGTGTGGCCCACACCGGCGGTCGAAGGCCGGGACCCGCGGTCGTCGAAGTCCATCTCCCGCTGGATGGTTTCGAGGCTCCTGATGGTCGAGAGACCGGCCTCTCGCGCCGCCTCGACGACCTCCCGGGTCGACTCCGCGAACGGCGAGTAGACGGCGACGAACCCGCCGCCGGCCAGCAGGTCCGGGGCCCGCGCGACGACCGCGGGGGCGTCCTCGGTGTCCAGCGTCAGGAGGTCGAACGACTCCCCAGCCAGTTCGTCGAGGTCCTCGCACACGTCGCCGGCCCGGACCTGGACGCGCTCGGCAACGCCAGCGGTCGCCATATTCTCGCGGGCTACCTCGGCGAAGTCGGGGTCGCGCTCGTACGTGAGGACGTCCGCGCCCGCGTTTGCCAGGTGCACCGCGAGGATGCCGGTGCCCGTCCCGGCGTCCAGCACCCGGTCGCCGGCCCCCGCCCCGGTCAGCCCCATCACGAGGCCCACGTCCCGTGGCATCATCGGCGCGCCGGTCCGTTCGAGGTGGTCGAAGAGGTCCGGGCCCCGCGGCTCGCGGACTTCGAACGGCTCCCCCAGGTGGGTTTCGAGGGTCTCCCCCGGCGTGGCGTCCTCGGGGACCTCGAGGACGCCGAGGTCGGTCTCAAGGCGGTCGCCGCGGGCCAGGAGGTACTCGCGGTCGCCGTGGACGACCAGCAGGGCCACTATTCGAGTCTCTCGACGGCGGCCGCGAGGTCGCCGCCCGTCTCTTCGAGGGCCTCGCGGGCCGCCTCGTCGCTGGCGCCCGTCCGCTGGGCCACGATCTCGACGTCCTCCTCGGGCACGTCGCTCCCGGCCGCGCCCTCGTCGGTCGCCTCGCCGGCGGCCGACTCCCGGCGCTCGGGTTCGCCGACGACCTGGTAGGTGGTCTGGCCCTGGGCCTCGATGCGGTTGACCTCCGGGCCGTCGAAGTACAGTTCCTCGCCGTCCTCCATGCGCACGAGGACCTCGGTGGCGTCGAGTTCGTCGAAGTCGACGCCCATCTGCTCCATCATCTGTTGCATCTTGCGCGGGTCGAGCCCGCCTCCTCCGCCGAACATACGTGACACCTCACGCTCCCGCGAGATAAGGCCTGTGCATTCAGCGGCGACTGCGGGGACGGCGGAGAGAAACGACGGCGACCGTCCTGGCCGGGAGAACTACCGGTTACTGCTGTGCGGGAGCGAGTTCGTCCAGGTCGATCTGTTCGGCCAGCAGGACGTCGGTCTGGTCGCCGACGTCGCGCTCCTCGCGGATCAGTTGCTTGAGTTTCTGCTGGGGCGCGAGGTCGCCGATGAGGACGCCGCCGATGACCTTGCCGTCCTTGAGAGCGACCCGCCGGTAGGTCCCCTCGTCGTACTTGCGCTCGACGTAGTCGTCGCCCTCGGTCGGGTGGCCGAAAGAGAGGAACGGGAAGCCGAAGTGGGTGATGGAGTACGAGGAGACCCAGCGGAACTCCTCGACCTCGTCGTCGGACGCCATGTTCTTGGCGGCGACCTGGCCCTGTTCCTTCGCGGAGCCCCACGACCCGTTCTGGGCCTGCTCGCCCAGGATGGTGTCGTGGAAGCGGGTGATGTCGCCCGCGGCGTAGACGTCCTCGACGCCGGTCTGCATGAACTCGTCGACGACGATGCCGGAGTGGTCGGCCTCGACGGGCGTGTCCTCGAGGAACTCGACGTTGAAGTCCAGGCCGATGGCGACGCCGGCCCAGTCACACTCGAAGCGCTCGCCGTTGGGGTCGATCGCGGCCTCGACGCGGCCGTCGTCGTCGACCTCGAAGCGGTCGACGCCGGAGTCGAAGACGGGTTCGACGCCCTTGCTCCGGAGGCCGTCGTGGATGATCTCGGCGCCCTCCAGCGACAGCGCGTAGCGCCACCAGCGGTTGCCCCGCATCAGGTACTTCGCGTCGATGCCCTGGGCGCCACAGACGGCCGCGAAGTCGATGCCCAGCAGGCCCGCCCCGACGATGACGCCCTGCTCGGCGTCCTCGGCGTGCTCGCGGATCCTGCGGGCGTCCTGGAAGGTCCAGAAGTGGTGGACGCCGTCGGCGTCGGCGTTCTCGACGCCGAAACTGGAGAGGCTGGTCGGCGTCCCGCCCGTGGCGACGAGCAGCTTGTCGTACTCGTAGGTGCTGCCGTCGTAGGCGTGGACCTCGTGGGCGTCGGTGTCGACGTCCGTGACGTGGGTGTTCAGTTCGAGGTTCACGCCGCGCTCGTCGTACCAGTCCTCGCTATGGATCGAAATCGGCGCTTCGGGTAGCTTCCCCTTGGCGAACTCTTTGATGAGAATTCGGTTGTACAGGGGTTCTCCCTCGTCGGTGATGACGGTGACGTCGGCCTCCGGATCCTCCTCCCGTAAGGTCTCCGCGGCAGAACTCCCGGAGATGCCGTCACCCAGGATCACGTACGACTGGGTCATATGTACTGAGGGTACAGAGCGGGGGTTGAAGTGGGTTGCTATCTGCGGATTCCGCGTGATTCGGTGCCAACTTACGACTGCCCGGCCGCCAGCGCCGCGAGCGCCTCGCCGCCGCCCTCGACCAGCGGGTCGCCGTGGCCCATCGCCGCCACCTCGAAGTCCGGTGCGCGCTCGGCCAGTTCGCGAGAGCTCGCCCGCGAGCGGTCGGTGTCGAGGTTCAGGAACCACGGCGCCGTCGCCAGTGCGCCGTCGTCTTCGACGACCAGGTCGCCCAGGAACGCCACGCCGGCGTCCTCGGCCACGTAGACGGTGTGGCCGGGCGTGTGCCCCGGCGTCCGGTACGCGGCCAGCGGGCCGACCTGCTCGCCGTCGGACACCCGTTCGACCGGCCGGTCCGGTGCCGACACCAGCAACCGGAACCCGTTCTGCACGAACCCCTTCAGGGTCGTCGCGGCGGGTCGCCGCTCGCCGGTCAGGTAGCCCGCGTCGGGGTCCGGAGCGTGAATCGGTGCGTCCAGGCCGAGTTTCGACAGCGCGCCCGCGTGGTCAAGGTCGAAGTGGGTCAGCACCACGCGGTCGACGTCCGCCGGCCGGTAGCCCCCCGTCGCCAGGCCCTCGCGGATGTCGTCGGCGTTCCAGGGCATGCCTGCGTCGACCAGCACCAGTTCGTCGTCGTCCAGCAGGTACGCGTTGACCGCTCCGAGGTCGAGGTGCCAGACTCCCTCGGCGAGTTCCGTGGCCATGCGCGGCCGTTCGGCCGCCGTCACAAAGAGCTACGCCTTCTTCGCGCGTGGAGCGTCGTCCGCCTCGTCGACGACGCCCGCGGCGCGGTCCGCGGCCGCGAACCCGGCCTCGATGCCGCCGTTGAGGCTCCGCTCGGGGTACTGGGCGCGACTGGCCATCCCGGCGTAGTAGACGCCCTCCGCGACCGACGCCGAGAGGTCGTAGGGCACGACCTGCTCCAGGTACCCCGTCTCGTAGATGGGCGCCGTCCGGGGGTTGCGCGCCGTCTGCACCCAGTTCACGGCGTCGGGATCGAAGTCCGGGAACAGGTCCGCGATGCCCTCCTGCCAGTGAGCCTCGACCTCGTCGTCGCTCATCTGCCAGCGGTCCTCGCCAGGGTCCTGGACGTAACTGGCGGTGTAGTAGAGGTGTTCGCCGCCGTAGCGCTCGGGCGGCACGAAGTTGGTGTGCTCGATGAACACGCCGAAGGGCGCGTCGTCGACGAGGTTTAGCCAGTACACGTCGGTCAACGATTCGTCCATCGACCACACCGAGCAGACGGTGCCCTGGAAGTCGATCTCGCACTCGTAGCCCGTCAGCGCCTCCAGAACCGTCGGCATCGTCGCTACGACCACGCGGTCGACATCGTGGGACTCGGTCCCCCGGTCGGTCTCGGCGGTCAGCGCCGACGCCTCGCCGCCCGTGAGGTCCAGGTCGGTGACTCGCGCGCCCGTCACGACGTTCTCGCGGCCCACGGCTTCGACGAGCGCCTCGATCAGCAGGTGGAACCCGCCCTCGAAGTAGCCCAGTTGCTCGCCGCGCAGGAGGTCCCGTTCGCCGCGGAACTTCACCCGGCCCAGAAGCCACGCGGCACTGACGTCGTCCTTGCGGGAGCCGAACTTCGCGTCCAGCAGGGGTTCCCAGAAGTTCCGGTAGACGTTCTCGGTGGTTTGCTCCAGGAGGAACTCCGTGACGGGTACGTCCTCGAAGTCCTCGATGTCCGCGAAGCCGTCGGGGTCCGGCCACCCGCTACGGACGTCGATCTCCAGCACGAGCATCCCGAGTCGGAACTTGTCGTACAGCGAGAGGTGCGGGTAGGCGGCGATCTCCCAGAGTTGCTCCATCGGGTGGACGACGCCGTCGACGTAGAAGGCGTCGGTCTTGTAGCGCCACTTGACGCGGTCGCCCAGACCCAGGTCCTCGGCCAGGTCGACGATGGTCCCCTCGCTGGCCGAGAGGTGGTGGTAGAACTTCTCGATGGGGTCGCCCGCCGTCTCGTAGACCGCGGCCAGGCCCCCGAGGTCGTCGCTCGCCTCGAACACGCGGACCTCGTGGCCGTGCTGCTGCAGCCGATAGGCGGCCGCCAGCCCCGCGATACCGCCCCCGACGATCCCGATCATGCCCTCTCGTTACCGGAGCGGTGGGATGTGCCTTTTGGATGGCCCCGGAGGCGTTCCCGGTCGATCCCGGCAGGGACGACGGCGGTCCCGTTCGGATCCCGGCCAGCAGGAGTCGGACCCCGATCACCGCCAGGAGCCCGAACACCGTCGCCCGCCGGGTTCCCCGTTCGATCCGCGGCCGGACGCCCTTGCCGACGGCGACGCCGACCACCGTCGGCACGACGAGCGCGACCGACAGCACCGCGACCTCGGCCGACGAGTAGAGGCCGACGGCGACCGCGTACCCCACGCGGACGGCGCTGATCCCGACGAACACCATGGCGACCACCCCGACGAACGTGCTGTGGCCCAGGTCACGGCTCTCCAGGTAAGCGATCACCTGGACGCCCACGTTGGTCGCCCCGAACAACAGGCCGGAGACCCCGCCGAGCACGACCTTCGCACTTGCGGACTCGGCCGACCCGAAGTTACGGACCACCGCCAGTCCGGGAACCGAAACCCGTCGCTGTGCGGTCGCCACGTAGGCCAGCGTCAGGACGCCGAGACCGGCGGTCAGGGGGTCCCGGGGCAACCGGTCAGCAGGGTCATCCCGGCGATGGTCCCGGCGAGCGCGGCGAGGACGTACGGCCAGAACCGGCGGGCACAGGACCGGAGTCCGTCGGCGTCCAATTCCCCCAGCAGCGAGACGTTCGTCGAGAGGATCGGAACCAGCATCACGACGACGGCGACGGCCGGCGCCAGGAGGGTCGCCAGCGCCATCGTCCCGACCAGCGCGAGGCCGAACCCGGCCACGCCGGTCACGACCCCCGCCACGAGCAACGTGACGACGGCGAACGCACCCGTCAGTTCCCTCAGCACACGACCCCGGGAACGGCCGGCCCCCGGATAACCGTTGGGCCGTCGCGTACGGCCGCCACCACACCGGCCACGGGCAGCCCCGTCCTACCGGGACCGGTCGCCGCCTCGTCGTCGGATCTCGAACCCGCGTTCCAGCGGTGCGTCCAGGAGCGGGTGGCGGGCGCCACGGGCCGCGACGGACCTGGCGCGCTCGACGAACGCCTCCCACTCGTTCGCACAGTCGCGGTGGAGCAACTGGTCGGGTGCCTGCCGGCGGCGTGGGCTGACGACCACGAGGTCGCGGTCGTCGTCCAGGCCGGTCCCACACCAGGGGCAGGATTCGCCGCACTGCTCCCGAACCTCGGGCATGGTTTGTGCTGGGGCGGACACCGCCATGGTTATGCGGCACCTTCCCGTCGTCGCTCGCCAGATTTTTGCCCCCTCGCGGCCGACTCGGACGGCATGGTCACGGTCCGTGCCCCGGCGACGACGGCCAACATGGGTAGCGGGTACGACGTCTTCGGCGCGGCGCTGACCCGCCCGGCTGACTTGGTGCGGGTCGAACGGGCCGCGGAGACGACCATCGAGGTGACCGGCACGGGCAGTCGGTACGTCCCCGAGGACCCCGCGGACAACACCGCGGGCGTCGTCGCGGCCGAGCTCGACGCGCCAGCGCACGTCCGCGTGAACAAGGGCGTCCGTCCCTCCTCGGGCCTGGGGTCGTCGGCCGCCTCCGCCGCCGGGGCCGCGCTCGCGCTGAACGAACTCTACGACCTGGGCTACGACCGCGAGCAACTGGTCGCGGTGGCCGCCGCGGGCGAGGCGGCCGTCGCCGGCGACGCCCACCGCGACAACGTCGCGCCGGCCCTGCTGGGCGGGTTCACGGCAGCGGGGGACGAACTCGTACAGGTCGACGCCGAGGTGCCGCTGGTCGCGTGCCTGCCGGAGACCGTCGTCTCGACCCGGGACGCCCGCGAGGTGGTCCCCGAGAGCGCCAGCGTCGAGGACCTCGTGGCGACCGTCGGCAACGCCGCGACGCTGGTCGCCGGGACGTTCCGGGACGACCCCGCGCTGGTCGGCGCGGGCATGGACGACCCCGTGGTGACGCCGGCGCGCGCGGCGTTGATCGACGGCTACGAGGCCGCACGCGAGGCGGCGCTGGCGGCGGGCGCCACCGGCGTCACCGTCAGCGGGTCCGGACCGACGGTCGTCGCCGCCTGCTACCCCGAGGACCGGCGGGCGGTCGCCAGCGCGATGGTCGACGCCTTCGTGGACGCCGACGTCCGGGCCCGGGCCTACCAGACGGCCGTCGGTCCCGGCGCCCGGGTCCTCGACGGGCGATGACCGGGGGTTCGCGGAGCGCCGGCTCACAGACCGACGGACTGTCCGACGAACTCCGCGACGGTGCCCTGGCGGCGACGGTGCTGGCCGTCGTCGTCGTGGTCGGCGTCGCCGTCGACGCTCGCGTCGCCCCCGTCGCCGCGGCGCTCGGGGCGGTCGGGACCGTCCTGCTGGAGGTACTGCTCCTGCGCTACCGACGGCCCGTCAGGCGCGCATGGCGACGGTCCGGGGTCAGGGTCGGCGCTACGCTCGGCGGGGTCGCACTCGTGGTGGTGGTCGCCCTGACGGTACCCGACGCCGGCCTGTCGGCTCTCGCGGGGGGATTGTCGACGTACCTGATAATGATACTAGTCGTGGCTACGCGGTCCCGCGGGTGACTCCGGGTGACCGCATCGGTCTACGCGTGTTCCCACTCGCCGGGGGCCGTGAGGGGCAGGTCCCGCTGGTCGTCGACGCGCTGGCCGGCCGGGTGTGATTCGAGTTCGACCGCCTCGGGCAACTCCGACTCCGGGACGGGAGTCAACGCGAGCAGGTCGCCGTCGGGGGTCTGCACCCACTCGCGGCCGGTGTCGGGGTCCCAGGCGCAGGGCTTCCACGTCTCGGACTCCAGGCGTTCCCACAGCTGCACGGCCGTGTAGTACCGCCCGTCGGAGCCCTCGTAGACGCAGTCAGACATGCGTCGGGCACCCCTCCGTCGACTCGTCGCGCCGGCTCTGCCGACGGTTCCGGGTACTCGACGGTCGCTTCCGGAACGCGTTCGGAGCGGACGCGGCCGTCGCCTGCTCCTCGCGACCGCGCTCGCTGGCCCCTCGCCGGTTCCACGTGCGGATCATTACAGTTTCTCACGCGACTACCTTCAATAAATAATTAGTGGGTAGTCTCTCGCCGAGAGAACGCGCGGAGAGTTGAAGCGAAACTCCGTCCCAGGGGCGCCTACGAGGGGGCGGACCAGGAGCCGGAACCGCAAGACGTGACGGCGGTGAACCGCCGGGCGCGCGCGACGGCCACCGGGTCGGTCCCGGGACTCAGACGCCGCGGCCCTGCAGCTTCTCCTCCTCGGGAAGGTCGGCGTTGGCGTCGCCTTTCATCCCCTTGCCGAGGTTCGAGGCGACGTGGGCCAGTTCCTCGGGGTCGTCCCAGTTGTTAACCGCCTCGACGATGGCCTCGGCCATGGCGGGCGGGTTCTCGGCGCCGAAGATGCCCGACCCGACGAAGATGCCGTCACAGCCGTGGTGCATCATCAGCGCGGCGTCCGCGGGGGTCGCGATGCCGCCCGCGGCGAAGTTGACGACCGGGAGGCGGCCGCGCTCGGCCGTGTCGTGGACCGGTTCGGCGGGCGCCTCGTGTTCGCGCGCCCACCGCTCGCGTTCCTCGCGGTTCATCCCCTGCAGTTCGCGGATTGCGCCCTTGATCGTCCGCTGGTGGTGGACAGCCTGGTTGACGTCGCCGGTGCCGGCCTCGCCCTTCGTGCGGATCATCGCGGCGCCCTCGTCGATGCGGCGCAGGGCTTCCCCCAGATCCCGGGCGCCACAGACGAACGGCGCGGTGAACTCGCGCTTGTCGATGTGGTACTGGTCGTCGGCCGGGGTCAGCACCTCGGACTCGTCGATCATGTCGACGCCGACCGCTTCCAGGATCTCGGCCTCCTTGGTGTGGCCGATGCGGGCCTTGCCCATCACCGGGATGGAGACGGCGTCGACGATCTCGGCCACGTCGGCCGGGTCGGCCATGCGGGCGACGCCGCCGCGCTTGCGGATGTCCGCCGGGACCGCCTCCAGGGCCATGACGGCGACTGCACCGGCGTCCTCCGCGATGCGCGCCTGCTCGGGGTTCACCACGTCCATGATGACCCCGCCCTTCTGCATCCGCGCGAACCCCCGCTTTACCAGGTCCGTACCCCGCTGTAAGTCCTCCAGGTCGGTCTCCTCGGACATGACTCGCGGTTCCACCGCGACGGATTAATGCGTACCGATCCATGCAGGACCGGTTGGAGACGTCGCTTCGATCCAGGCGTGAAACGTTTCCAGACGCGTGTCTGGCCGCCCAGAAACGGTTTCTTGACTCTGCCACCGACGTTTTGCTCTCGTCCGACCAATCCACCGCTGGCGCGCGCTGGTGTCCCCGTGAGCCTGCGAACGGGGGCTCGCCAGCGCTTGCTCTGGCGGCGAGCGTGCCGAGCCCCGGCGAGGCCGCGAACCATAGCCGCGCGAGGTCCCCGCGAGCGTGCGGGCGGGGGCTCGTCAGAGCTCGCTCTGACGGTGGACGAGTAACGCAAGGAGTGCCCGGAGGGCACGATTGAGTAACGCAGTCGGCTGGGGAGGCGTGTGGGAGGCCGAGCGCCGTGCCGAACAGCGCCGCCGGGAGGTCGAGGCCGAACTCGTCGGGACCTGATTACGGTGCGTCGCCCGCCGGGCCGCCGGGCGCACTCCCGGCGTCGTCCGACGATCCGGCCGACGCGTCCGATCTGCCCGCCTCGTCCGGTTCGACCGCGTCGCCCGGTTCGACGTGGGGGTCCTCGGGAGCTTTCTCGTGAACGCCCTTCGGGAGCCTGATCTCCAGGGTCCCGTCCTCGCGGAGGGTCGCCTTCGCCGCGTCCGGCTGGACGACGGCGTCGTCGGGAAGGTCCATTCGGCCGTCCAGCGCCATCCCGCGGCCGGGGAAGCGCATCTCGTACCCCTCGTAGAAGTCCCGGAAGCGGTCGACGCGGACGAGCACGGCCCCGTCGACGTACCGGACCTGGACGTCCGTGGAGGCGGCCCCGGGAACGTCGAAGACGACGAGGTAGGCGTCGTCGCTCTCCAGCAGGTCCGCCGAGAGGTCCGTCGCCTCGTGGAACTGGCTCCAGACGCGGCCGGCCCGTTCCATCACCGAGCGGCCGACTGCCATGCCCACGTCCCGGATCATACCTCGATCTCCTCCAGGTCCGACTCCCGGCAGTACGGACAGACGAGGTCGGCGACGCCGGGGTCGTCGGGTACCTCGTATGTGTAGTGGTTCTCGAACATGTCCAGCTCGCAGTCCGCGTTCGTACACTTGACCTCCATCGTCCGGGGCATGTCCGAAGCTAGGCACCGGGGAGCAATATAAGCGGCGGGGCGGGTCGCCCGCGAGGTTCCGGTGGGTACCGTCGACCGGCGGGAGACCGGTGAGAGCCACCACCCGGCGGTGGGCTAAGGGACGGCGACCGCCTCCTCGACACGTGAGCGACGAGTACGGCACGGTCGTCCGGACGGCCCTCCCGGACGCCCACCGGCGATTGCGGGCGTTGCTCCGGGACTACTTCGCGTTCGCCGACGAACTGGCGGTCGAGCACTTCGAGGAACTGTCCGGCATCGACGTCGAGGAGGCGGTGGAGTCGGACCTCCAGCGACTGGCGACCGCCGACGTCTAACGACGGGATCACCTTACTATTATTCTATATCATTTAGACCGAATTATTAGGAAGTTTTAAAAAATTTTATTCTCGATTGGGAGCATTCATTTCACGCATGCCCTCCAGGAGAGAACTCCTCGAACTGGCAGGAGGTACCGCTTCGCTCGCAACCGTGCCGGTCACCGGCGTCTTCGGCATGCCCGGAGGAACGACCGACGGTTCAAACGGCTCGTCGACACCGCGAACACGATCAAGGTGGAGACCGGCGACATCGACCTGGCTCACGAATTCCTGCGGAACAACGGCGTCGGCGTCGCCTCGAAGCGGGTGACCTACCAGGTCGGCGACGGCCCGTCGACGAACAGTTTCGACAGAGACGACCTCGACATCACCCTCGACCTGTACTACGGCCTCTGTACCGGGGGTTCCGGCACGTACTACGCGTCGATCAACTGGTACTACGACTGGGCGCTGGGTGACAACGGGGACGACCCCAACGACGTCGCCGCGATCCACTACGACAAGAACTGGTGGAACACCGACGGTGACTCGGTGTCGGAGGCGATCGACACCAGCGACTACGTCGAGTACGCCGATGGCTCCTACGGGGGTGAAGGTCCCGGCTTCACGGTCGACGACCAGGGTGCCGACTGGGCGGGCGACGAGGACGACTACTTCTACGGCGGCGTGTACCTCAACGAGATCGGCGACTACAGCGGGTCCCAGCGCGCGGTCCTGGGCGAGTACCAGCACAACTGGACCGAAGAGAGCACCAGCATCTCCTCGGTGTCGGTGTCCTATCCCGCCGGGATTTCGGTGTCGTTCACCAACGAGGAAGTCACGAAAAGCTGGAAGACCGACACCGAACAGGACGGCGACACCTGGTTAGAGGTGTACCAGAAAGACGCCAGCGGGTGCTGAGACGACTTCTTCCTCCCGTATTCGGCCGTTTTCGACCGTCGCTGACGTGGCCCAGACGCAGTACCGGCGCCCGGGGTCGTGAACACCGCCTTGCGCGGCGTCCCCGGGACCCCCGGGCTGATCCACTGCGTCGCGGATCAATCCGCGAACCGGAACGGCCACAGGCCGAGTTCGACCTCCGCGGTCGGGATCCAGCCCTCGGTGACGACCACGCGGTCCTCGACCCGGTGGGCGACGTCCTCGACGCGCTGGTTGGTATCGTCGGTGAAGAACTCGGCGTCGGTCATGGCGTCCGGCACGTCGTCGGTCGACTCGTACACGAGCACGTTCGTGATCGCGGTTCGCTCCCCCTCGATGGTCTGTGCGAACCCCTCGGCGGGCCACCCGTCGTCGTCACGCACCTTCAGGAACGCGTACGTCGCGGGGAAGAGGTGGTCGACCAGCGTCGCGGCCGAATCCTTCCGTTCCTGCAACCGTGCCACCCGCCCGTCGCTGGCGTCGATGGCTACCTCCAGCGGTGCCAGCGAGTTCGCGGCCGTCGCCCAGAGCAACCGGCCCTCGCCGACGCCGGCCACCTCCGACCCGCCCTCGTAGAGGTCGAATCCACGGTACTCGTCCGCCCGCTGGAACGACGGCGAGCGCAGGGCCTCGACCTTCGAGCGGAGCGCCGGGGCGTCCAGCGGCCCACCCGTGGCGGCGAACGCAGGGACGTGCAACAGGGCGTCGCCAGCACCGAGGAACCAGTCGACGTCCGCCGGGTCGAGTCCCAGGTCGTTCTGGCTCCCGACGAACAGGTGCTCGCGGAACCGCTCGACCGAACTCTCGGTCAGCGTCCCCTCGTGGTCGAAGGCGGGCGACGGTTCGGCGTACCGGACCAGGTACTGGGTCCAGTCGCCGAACTCCGAGGGGGCGTACAGCCAGTCCCACGGGGCGTCGTCGTCACCCCCGAGGAGGTCGGTACATCCGGCCAGCGACCCCGCGCCGAGGAGGCCGACGGTCCGGAGCAGGTCACGGCGGGAGGGCGCGGACCTGCGGCGGGGAGGGCGGGGCGTCATCGGTCGGAACTGTCCCGGAATCGCCATAAGCCTTCCACAACCGCACCGTTTTATTCCTCGACCCCCAACCGGGAGCCATGACCGACCCCGCGGACCTTTCGGTGACCATCGTCGACGGCTACGTCGACGAACCGGCGCACTTCGGGGTGCCGCCCTACGTCTCGACGTACCCCAGGTACACCGCCGGCGCGCTGGTCGACGCGGGCGTCCCCGAGGCGCAGATCACGTACTACACCATCGACGAACTCCGCGAGGACCGCCAGAAGTGGGCCGACGTCGACCGCGCGGACCTGATGGTCTACGTCGGCGGGATGACGGTCCCCGGCAAGTACGTCGGCGGCACGCCCGCCGAACCCGACGAGGTGCGGGAACTCGCCTGGACCGCGAACGGGACGACCCTCCTGGGCGGCCCCGTCCGGTTCGGCGTCGGCGAGGAGAACAAGGGCGCCGAGGACATGGAGCGCGACGACCTGGACTACGACTTCGTGGCCAAAGGCGACGTGGAGGCCGCCGCCTACGACCTCGTCCACGGCGGGATGGAGGGGTTCGGCGACCGCCTGCGGGACAACGCGGAAGTCGACCGCTGGGCCGCGAAGGGCGCGTTCGTCGTCGAGCAACACCCCAACCACCCCGACTACCTCATCTGCGAGATGGAGACCTCCCGCGGGTGTGCCTACCGCTGTTCGTTCTGCACGGAACCGCTGTATGGCAACCCGGCGTTCCGGACGGCCGACTCCGTCGTCAGGGAGGTCGAGAACCTCTACGACCGGGGTGCCCGGCACTTCCGGCTGGGCCGGCAGGCCGACATCCTCGCGTTCGGCGGCGACGGCGAAGCCCCGAACCCGGACGCCTTGCGGGACCTCTACGGCGGCATCCGCGAGGTGGCACCGGACCTCGGGACGCTCCACCTCGACAATATGAACCCGGTGACCATCGTGGAGTACCCCGAGCGGTCCCGGGAAGGCATCCGGATCATCGCCGAGCACAACACGCCCGGCGACGTGGCCGCGTTCGGCCTGGAGTCCGCCGACCCCGTGGTGCAGGAGGAGAACGACTTGCTGGTGTCCGCCGAGGAGTGCCTGGAGGCGGTCCGCATCGTCAACGAGGAAGCGGGGTGGCGCCCGGGAGGCCCTCGGGCCTCCGACTGCGCGAGCGGCGGTAGCGGCGAGCGCGGTGGTGACAAGGACTCCGCGCCCAACTTCGGCGAGGGCGCCGCTCGACGCCTGCCCAAACTCCTGCCGGGGATCAACCTCGTCCACGGCCTGAAGGGCGAGCGCAAGGAGACCTTCGAGCACAACAGACGGTTCCTCCAGCGCGTGATGGACGAGGGCCTGCTGCTCCGGCGGATCAACATCCGGCAGGTGATGGCGTTCCCCGGCACCGAGATGTCGGAGACGGGCGCCGAGATCGCCCACGACCACAAGAAACTGTTCAAGAAGTACAAGCGCGAGGTCCGCGAGGAGATCGACAACCCGATGCTGCAGCGGGTGACACCCCCCGGGACCGTCCTGCCCGACGTCCACCTGGAGTACCACGAAGACGGCAAGACGTTCGGCCGGCAACTGGGAACCTACCCGCTACTGGTCGGCGTCCCGGGCGAGCGGGAACTCGGCCAGGCCATCGACGTAGCCGTCGTCGACTGGGGGTACCGCTCGGTGACGGGGGTGCCGTACCCGCTGGACGTCAACAGCGCCAGCATGGCCGAACTCCGGACCATCCCGGGCGTCGGAAAGAAGACCGCCGGCAACATCGTCGCCAACCGGCCCTACGGGTCGGTGGAGAAGGTGGGCGTCGAGGAACTCCGGGAGTTCGCGACCGCCAGGCCGCCCGCGACCGCCGACTGACGGGTAGCTACACCGTGACGGCGTGCGGAACGCCAACAGCCGCAATCCCGGCTCAGGGATGTGGCCCGCTCTCGTCCGGCGTCTCCCCTAGCAGCGACTCGGCCTGTTCCCGGAGCGACGCCGGCAGGTCGCCGCCCTCGACCAGTCCCTGGAGCGTCTCCTTGCACTGGGGATGTGCCACGTTGCGGACTGCGTACTCCCGGTACTGTCCGCGAGGTCATCACGACGGACGATCCGGGCGAGCAAGTCGCACTCGTTGGCGGTCCGCAGGTCGTCGATGGCCGCTTCCCTGGCGGAGGGTTCGCTGGCGTCGTCGACCGCGGTCTCGAAGCGCTCCTGCTGAGTTCTCATGTCGTGACGTTGGGTAGCCGCGGCAAAAGGGTCGTCGCCGGTCGACGGTTGACGCCCGGTCCTGGGTCCTGCGGTCGCGGCCGTTACGGGCCGACGGTCCGGCCCGGCGTGGCGGACCGCCGGGTCACTCGAACGTCTCCTCGATGATCTCGCCGACCGCGAAGTTGGACTTGACCTCGGTGATCTCGACTTTCACCTGTTCGCCGATCTCGGCGTCGGGGACGATTATCACGTATCCCCGTTCGACGCGGGCGATGCCGTCGCCCTGCTTGCCGATGTCCTCGATTTCGACGTACCGGACCTCTCCCTGCTCGACCGGGGGTTGGGGACCGCCACTGGAGTCGGTCTTCTCGTGTGTCTCCTCGCCGGTCTCCTCGCGGGTGATGAGCGCGACCCGGTAAATTTCGCCAGAATCGATCGACCCGGCCTCGACTTCGCGCCGGGGGACCTCGACGACGTACCGGTCGTTCTCGCGAGAGACTTCCGCGTTGAACAGACACATGAGTTTGTCAGATATCTCCACGATGGTAGACCTCCATCCGGCCGGACGACGCCGACCGCCTTAGAAGTTCGGGCGCGGGGCCACGCGGCCCCGCGAGTGCGCTCACTCCCGCAGGGCCGCCAGCGCCGCGATCAGGTCGGCGGCCAGGTCGGTGTCGTGGTAGTACCGCCAGGTGCCCTTCCGCCGTCGTTCGACCAGTCCCACGTCGGTCAGGTCCCGAAGAGCGTGGCTGATGGCGCTCTGGCTCACCCCGAGCACGGCGTCCAGTTCCGCGACGGTCAACTCCCGGTTTGCGGCCACGAGCAACCGGACGATGGAGTACCGCGTCTCGTTGGACAGCGTCCCGAGCAACTCCAGGTCCGCGTCCGCGTCGACCGCCGCCTCGTCCTCCAGGTCGTCGAGTTCGACCAGTCGCTTTTCGACGTCGTCCTCACTTCCTTCGTCGGCGAGGAGCCGCTGCAATCGCTCTCGCTCGCTCATATGAATAGTTGGGCATATGAAATACATAGCTTTTGGGGTCGTCCATCGTTCCGGCCCGGCAGAAACGAAATTACTGGTAATATCTACTTACTCCCGCTAATCGGCGAGTAGGTCGAACGTACCGGCGGGACCGGTAGACGTCACATCGTTGTCGATTGATACTTAAACCGACGAAATATACACCCCGTTTTGTTACCAGTTATCGTTCGGATATTCCTGGATTAAAACGCCTCTAAGAGCCGTTTAGGGAGTGATAGGTAACAGATTGATAATCCCAGGTAGCGCAAGGCTTATAGTCATGATGGGTCTTTATTGGAGACACAGCAGGATCGAACATGAAACTCGCGATGATCGGATTCGGCCAGGCCGGCGGGAAAATCGTCGACAAGTTCCTCGAATACGACGAGCGAACCGGCAGCGGCATCGTCCGGTCGGCCGTCGCCGTGAACACGGCCAAAGCCGACCTCATGGGGCTCGAACGGGTCCCGCAGTCGAACAGAGTACTTATCGGGCAGTCGAGGGTGAAAGGCCACGGCGTGGGAGCCGACAACGAACTCGGCGCGGAAGTCGCCGAGGAAGACATCGACGAGGTTCAGGGTGCGATCGACAACATCCCGGTCCACGAGGTGGACGCCTTCCTCATCATCGCCGGCCTCGGCGGAGGCACCGGTAGCGGGGGTGCGCCGGTGCTCGCCAAACACCTCAAACGTATCTACACCGAACCGGTCTACGGCATCGGCATCCTCCCCGGTAGCGACGAGGGCGGCATCTACACGCTCAACGCCGCCCGGTCGTTCCAGACGTTCGTCAGGGAGGTCGATAACCTTCTCGTGTTCGACAACGACGCCTGGCGGAAGGCCGGCGAGTCCGTCGAGGGCGGCTACTCCGAGATCAACGAGGAGATCGTCACCCGGTTCGGCATCCTCTTCGGCGCCGGCGAGGTCGCCCCCGGCGAGGAGGTCGGCGAGAGCGTCGTCGACTCCAGCGAGATCATCAACACCCTCTCGGGCGGCGGCGTCTCGACGGTGGGCTACGCCGCCGAGGACGTCGATCCCGAGGAAGATTCCAGCGGCGGCCTGCTCTCCCGGTTCACGGGCGGCGACGACGAGGAGATCGACACCGCCCACACGACCAACCGCATCACCAGCCTGGTCCGGAAGGCCGCGCTCGGCCGACTGACCCTGCCGTGTGAGATCGAGGGCGCCGAACGGGCGCTTCTGGTCATGGCGGGGCCGCCCCAGCACCTCAACCGCAAGGGGATCGAACGTGGCCGCAAGTGGCTCGAAGAACAGACCGGCTCGATGGAGGTCCGCGGCGGCGACTACCCCGTCTCCTCCTCCGGCAAGGTAGCTGCCGTCATCCTCCTGTCGGGCGTGAGCAACGTGCCCCGGATCAAGGAGCTCCAGCAGGTGGCCATCGAGGCCCAGGACAACATCGAAGAGATCCGGGACGAATCCGAAGAGAACTTGAAGCAACTCGTTGACGAAGGAACTGATGACCTCGAACCGCTCTTCTAAACTGACCGTACTCGCAGTACTGATGGCGGTGTCCGCCCTCGTGGCAGCCCCCGCCACGGCCGTGACAGTCGACCAGACCGACGTCCCCCAGGAGGCCGAAGCCGGGAGCCAGATCTCGGCCTCGTTCACGCTGACTGACCTCTACCAGGATCCCCAGTGGGAGCCGTGGACTCTCGAGGGAGAGACCGAACTGACCAACGTCACCTGGACGCTGACGTTCATCGATCCCCAGGGCAACGAGTTCCACACCGAGACGTACAACGGACAGACGTTCAGCCAGCAGGGGATCAGCACGGACCACCCCCAGGGCACGATCACCGAGATCCGCGTCCAGATCACGGGTGACGTCCCCTCGCCCGACCAGTTCACCTATCCCGAGAAGGAGACGTTCACCCTGGCCAAACTGACCCAGATCAGCGGCCAGGAGGGTGCCCACAACGAGATCAACACGTGGGATACCCACCACTACACCGTGGCCGAGCAGGGTAACCCGGACGCGAGCCCCGGGTCGAAGGACGCCCGGGAGGCGCTGAACAGCGCCCGCGAGGCCATCAACGAGACTGAAGAGGCCGGCGGCGACGTCTCCTCCGCCGAGGAGACCCTCAAAAACGCCATCTCTGCGTACGAGAACGGCAACTTCCAGAACGCCGTCTCGCTGGCCGAGGACGCCAAAGACGAGGCCGAGAACGCCAAACAGAGCAAAGAACAGAGCCAGATGCTCCTGTTCGGCGGCGTCGGCCTGGTCGTGGTCCTGCTGATCGCCGGCGGCGTCTGGTACTACCGCCAGCAACAGGACGACTACGACAAACTCGGCTGAAGGACGATTCATTTTTCCCGCGCCGCGCCAACCGCCGGTATGCGCGTCGTGGTCCCGTTCGCTGCCGGTCGACCGAAGACACGCCTGGCCGACGTGCTGGACGCCGAGGGCCGGGCGTCGTTCGCCCGGGTGATGCTCCGCGACGTTCTCGACGCCGTCAGGGCCGCCGACCGCCGTCCCGAAGTGCTGGCGACTGCACCCGTCGACGTCGGCGCCCCCGTGACCGTCGACGAGCGCCCGCTCACCGGGGCAGTCAACGCCGTCCTCGCGGAGACCGACGGCCCGGTCGCGGTGGTGATGGCCGACCTGGCGCTGGCGACCGGCCGGGTCCTCCGGGAACTGTTCGAGACGGACGGCGACGTCGTCGTGGCGCCGGGCCGCGGCGGCGGCACCAACGCGCTGGTCGTCCGCCACGACGAGTTCCGCGTGGACTACCACGGGGCTTCCTACCTGGACCACCTGGCGGTCGCCCGCGAGGTCGGGGCGTCGGTCGCGGAGTTCGACTCCCACCGCCTGTCGACCGACGTCGACGAACCCACGGACCTGCCGGAGGTGCTGTTGCACGGCGAGGGCGACTCGCCCGGGTGGCTCCGGTCGGCGGGGTTCCGGCTCGCCGTCGAGGACGGGCGGGTCGAGGTGACCCGTCCGGAGTGAACTACGGCCGAAATTGGGTCTGAATTCGGAGAATCCTTTTGAGGAATCCCCGACCAGTATCCGGTGCGGTCCGGTCCCGGACCGCGCGCCAGGGGTCGATGCCGGTCGTGGCGGGACTCCGCCGTCCTGGCCCTGCGGCGGAGACTCGCTCGCGGTCCACTGTCGTCCCCGCCACCCTGCTGGCCCCGCCCGCGACGCGGCGGCGCTCCCGGTTTCCGCCCGTTCGGACGCGTCAGCCTGCCACGTCGCGCCGCGGGCGATTCCGACCTGGACCTGTACCCTTTTCCCGCTGGCCCGGCGACCGTGTAGTGATGATTCCCGGGGAAGACGCCTACGACGTGACGGTGGACGTGGACGACGACGCCGTCGAAGACCTGCTGTCGGTCCGCCCCGCGGACGTTGACCCGGCGGAGGAACTGTCGTTCGCGCGGAACGTCTTCGTCCCCCTCACCACCGCCTGCCGGTACACCTGCACCTACTGCACGTACTTCGACCCGCCGGGGGAGGCCAGTCTGCTCTCGCCCGGGGAGGTCCGCGAGATCGTCCGGGAGGGCGCAGACGCCGGGTGTACGGAGGCGCTGTTCACCTTCGGGGACGACCCAGACGACCGCTACGAACGCGTCCACGAGCAACTCCGGGAGTGGGGCCACGACTCCGTCCACTCGTACGTCCGGGAGGTCTGTGAGATCACGCTCGCCGAGGGGTTGCTCCCGCACGCCAACCCCGGCGACCAGACCCGCGAGCAGATGGAACTGGTCGCGGACCTCAACGCCAGCATGGGCGTGATGCTAGAGACGACCGCCGACGTGGACGCTCACGCCGGGCCGCGGCGGAAAGAACCCGGCCAGCGACTGAACACCATCCGGAACGCGGGCGAACTGGGCGTGCCGTTCACGACCGGCATCCTCGTCGGCATCGGGGAGACCTGGCAGGACCGGGCGGAGTCGCTGTTGGCCATCCGGGAGATGCACGAGCGCTACGGCCACGTCCAGGAGGTCATCGTCCAGCCGGTCGTCGACAACGAGCGCTGGTCCGGGGGGTCGCCCTCGGTCGAGGACCTCCGTCGCGCGGTGGCCATGGCCAGGGACGCGCTCCCCGAGGAGGTGTCCGTGCAGGTGCCGCCGAACCTGGCGCCGGCCCGCGAGGTGGTCGACTGCGGCATCGACGACCTGGGCGGCGTCTCGCCGGTCACCGACGACCACGTCAACCCCGACTACGCGTGGCCCGCCCTCCGGGAACTCGAATCCATCGCCGAGGCGGCCGGCGTCCCCCTGCGGGAGCGGTTGCCCGTCTACGAGCGGTACTTGCCCGCGGACCTGCGGAGCGACGACTTCGACGGTGAACCGGCGGGGTCTCCGCCCGGGGAGGCCGACGCGTGGGTCTCCGAGCGGATCCGGGACGCGATCAGCGCGGACGACGAGGCAGGGGAGCGTTACCGCGCGGTGATCGGCGGCGGGGCCGACGGCTGACCGTTCCGGGCCCGGCTCCTCGTGCAACCCCAGAAACGATCCAGACCGACCGGTCAGCCGTCGAAAGCGTCTCGTTCGTCGACCGCCGGACACTGACGACCACGATCCGGAGTTACGGACGCCCCCGAACGGGAGTAACGTCCCGTTTTCCCAGTAGTCTCGTCGGCTACTCGTTCGCCGGTCGTGAATCCAGTGGGAACACGTGACAGATGGTTTACACGTAACTGGTCGGACAGGGGGTACGTAATCGTGCCGAACTGCTGACTCATGAACGGTGAATCCCCATTACGTGCGGGGCCAACCTCTGTCTCTCCCGGGTATACACCCACGTCAGAACAAGAGTCCCCCAACGACTGACGACGGAACCTCCTGAAAACGCTCGTCGCCGGCGGTGCGGTCGGCACCGGTGCGTTCGCGTTCAGCGGTTCGGCCGCCGCGCAAGGCAACCTGAAGATTCCGCTCGACTGCGTCGAGGTAACCAACCAGGCGGAGGGAGTCGTCGGTACGTTCGACGGTACCCTCCACCCGAAGGAGTTGACGAGCACTGGCCCCGGCGAACTCCTCGCGAGTGGTCGTCTCCGGGGAACGCTTGACGGCGACCGGGTGAACCAGCAGTTCACCGACACGGTGTTGAGCATCATCGGCACGGCCGGCAACGGCGAGTGTCCGATCCTCTTCCTCGAACTCGGACCGCTCGACCTCGACCTGCTGGGCCTGCAGGTCTCGCTGTCGCAGATCACGCTCGACATCATGCCGTCGCCGGTGAGGGCAACCTGCTCGGCAACCTGCTGTGTACCGTCGCGGGTCTGCTCGACAACCTCTGATCGGCGTCAGGCCGGTTCGATCACGTAGTGCTCTTTTCCCTGTTCTCGGAGCACGCCGGGTTCCCGGAGGCTGACCGTGTAGCCGGTCGGCGTCTGGCGCGTCTCGGACTCGGCTTTCACGCGCACGAGGTTGCCCAGCAGTTGCGCCGAGGGCGGTTTCTGGGCGGACCCGCAGTCGTAGATGGTCAGCAGTTCCCGCTCGCGCTGGTCGTAGACCACGACGTGGGCGTGCCGCGGCAGGCGCCAGGCGTCCTCGGCCACGGGCGGGAGGTGGTTCATCGCTTCGTGTGCGGGTCCGGCGGACGGATAGTGCTGTCGGTCTTCTGGATTCTCACGTTGGTCGCTGTGCGGTGATTCGGTCGGCAACACGGAGAAAGCCCCCGGACCGCTTCGGTCCCGGGCCCCCCTGCGCTCCTCGTGCGCTCCTCGTGCGCTCCTCGTGCGCTCCTCGTGCGCTCCTCGTGCGCTCCTCGTGCGCTCCTCGTG
>PXRE01000024.1:0-153587 GCA_003021085.1 Halobacteriales archaeon QS_1_68_20
CACCATCGCCACCGCCGTCACCGCCGCCACCATCGCCACCGCCGTCACCATCGCCACCGCCGTCACCGCCGCCACCATCGCCACCGCCGTCACCGCCGCCACCATCGCCGCCGTCCTGGCCGGGCGGCGTGGCGACGAACAGTTGGCCCAGGGGTTCGACGACGCCCTTGGCGCTCCAGTTGCCGAAGACGTACTTGTCCTGGAGGTGGCCGATGGCGTCACCCTGGTAGACGTGGCCACCGACGACGACCGAGCCGTCGATGAACGCCGTCGTCCCCTCGCGGTGGGGGTACTCGATGACCGGGTCCCGCAGTTGCTCGCCGCCGCGGACGCCGTCGGGCGTCGACCCCGGGCAGTTCTCCGGCGCCTGGGTGGGGTTCTCGGCGTCGAAGCAGTGGGTGGCCTCCTTGACGTTCCAGCCGTAGTTGCCGCCGTTCTCGACGACGTTCACCTCCTCCCAGAGGTTCTGGCCCGCGTCCGCGACGAACAGGCGACCGTCGGGGCCAAAGGAGAGGTTCCAGGGGTTGCGGAACCCCCAGGCGTAGTACTCGTCCAGCCCCGCCTGGTCCCCCGCCAGCGGGTTGTCGTCGGGGACGCCGTACGGCTTCTGGTCCGGGTCCTTCCGCGGGGTGTCCTGCTCGGGGACTGACCCGCCCGTGACGGGAGCGGCGTCCTGGGTACCGCCGTCGACGTCGATGCGGTGGACGCCGCCCATCAGGTTGTGCGAAACGTTCTGGCCGTTGCCGCCCTCGTTGCCGCCGTACCAGTCGTTGACGTGGCCCATCCCCGTGTCGTCGGCGTCGCCGCCGTCGCCCATGGGGACGTAAAGGTAGCCGTCGGGGCCGAAGGCGATGCCGCCGGCGTTGTGGTTGTCCTGGGGCGACGGGATAGCCATGAGCATGCGCTCGGACTCGGGATCTGCACGGCTCATGTCCTCGGTCGCACGGAACTCCGAGAGGGCCTCGGTGTGGTCCCACTGCTCGGGGGTGCTGTCCATCCGCCGGGCGCTGTAGCGGACGTAGAACCGCCGGTTGTCGGAGAACCCGGGGTGGAACGCCAGCCCGAGCAGGCCGCGCTCGTCGTACCCGCCGATGGTGGGGTTGCCGAGCTGCGGCAGTTTGTCCCCGATGTCGAGGAACGGTTCGTCGCGCAGTCCCTGGTCGTCCTGGACGTAGATCTGTCCGGGCTGGTCGACGATGAACCGGCGGTTGGCCTCCTCCGGGGCGACCTGCATGTCCAGCGGGGAGGCGAGCCCCTGCGCGACCGTCTGCAGGGAGACGCTCTCGCCGCGTTCGACGACCGGGTCCGACTGCGGGTCGACCGGTTCCCGGCCGCCGGGTCTGATGTCCCCGCGCATCGTCCGGGGGTGGAACTCACAGAGGTACTCAGCCATCTCCTCGGTCGCCTCGAAGGTGACCGTCTGGGTCACCCCCTTCTTGGCGATGACGGCCGAGCGAACCTGTTCCCGCCCCTCGACGTCGACGACGACGAAGTTGTGTGGCAGGCCGTCGGCGTTCTCCCAGACGATCTCGTAGGTCTGGCCCGGTTCGAGTTCCAGCGTCGGGTTCGCCACGTCGGCGATGCCCTCGGGCGCGACTCCGAGCCAGTCGGTGTAGTGACCCAGGAACTCGAACGTCTGTGCCGGCTGCCCCTGTCCGCCGTCGTCGTCCTGTACAGCGCCGGCGAGTCCCGTCGCCGTCCCGGCGCCGGCCGCCACCTTCAGGAACGTCCGCCGCGGTGGGTCACCGAAGACTGACCGGCCATCTTCTCCAGTCATCGGTACGGTCGCTGTCGTCCGTCGGTCTGTGTACTGTGTCTCATCGTCCGTGGGTGCCCTCGCCAGGTTCGGATGATAAAGCGGGACAGTCGTTCACACGGCGAGGTGTATTCGAACTGCTAACGAGGGAAAATAACCGCGACCTTGGTAATTCATTGCTCACCGTAACGTATGGTAACGCCGTTCATCTACGTGATCCCGTCCGTTTACGTTCGAATTGGTCCGACCACCGTGAGAGTTGGTAACCTATAACGTGTCTATCGGACGGCGAGGAGGGACCGATCCCGGTCGATTCGCGGTCGGACCGCGAACGGGCGAGCGAACCAGCTCCGGGTCCGATCCCGGCCGCCGCGGACGGGAACCGTCAGTCCTCGGCCGCGGGCTCGCGCACGTAGTCGTCGACCCACGGCGGCCGCTCCCGTTTCGTCCACTCGAACAGGTGCCGTTTCTCGTTGGCGTAGTACAGTCGGTACGCCTCGACGTAGTCGTCGGCTCCCCACTCACCGGTCACCTGCGGCGGGTCGACGAACCCATCGCTGGGCCAGTCCAGGTCCGCGAGCGCCGACGGGTCGACCGTCGAGGCCGTCGCCCAGGACCCGTGGACGCGGTCGGTATCGTGTTCCCAGCGGTACCGCCACTCCTCGTGGGCGGCCTCGACGTACGCCCGGAGTCGGAGCCAGTTCTCGTGGGACTCGGCCGCCCACCGCGTGAGCGGGTGGTCCTCGTGGGTGAAATAGAGGTCTTCGCCCTCGTACCCGCGGACCTGGGCGGCGGTCGTCAGCACCATCGAGCACTCGAGCAGACTACTGGTGACGTGGCGGTCGACCAGCCACCGCCGCACCACGTCGAGGTCCCGGTCGAGCCAGAACGCGTTGACCACGGTTGCACTCCGCGCGACGGCGGGAAAAGTCCCCCGGCTTCGCCGCTGCGAGCGGCGGCGCGCGACGGCGCGTCCCCCCACATCAACCTTTCGGCCGTCCGGCCTCTATCACCTGTAATGGTCGACGTCCTGGGACACTTCGCGTTCGGTCTGCTGTGGGCATCGCCGATCTGGCTCGTCTTCGACGGGCGCACCGCCGTAGCGTTCGTCGGGGTCGTCCTCGCCACCGCGATGCTCCCGGACGTGGACCTGGTCCTCCGGCACGTCGTGCCGGGACTCCAGCACCACGAGGTCACCCACACCGTCCTGTTCGTGGTCGTCGTCGGCGTGGTCGCCGGCCGCCTCGTGAGTCCGGTCGTCACGCCGACCCTGCGGCGGTGGTGGTTCGAGACGGAGGAGTCGGTCCCGACGGGCCCGCGCGTCCGGCGGTTCGTGACCGGCGGCCTCGTGCTCGGGGGACTGAGCCACGTCTTCGCGGACATGCTGTCGGCGCCGGACATCTCCGAACCGGTCGAACCCATGTGGCCGTTCTTCGACAAGCCAATCTCCGTCGACGTCATCTACTACACCTCGCCGTGGTGGAACGGCGGCCTGCTGGTCGTGGCCCTGGCGCTGCATCTCGTCCTGGCGTACGTCGACGTCACGCCGCTCGGGAAGCGTCGTGCCGGGGAGACGTAGCCGGGCGACAGTCCGAAGGCCGTGGACGCCCTTCGACCGACGTGTACACGCTCGACCTCCACACGCACACCCGCTTTTTCCACGGGTTCGAGTCACGGCCGACGCCGTTCGACCCCGTCGGCGTCCGGTTGCTCGCGGCGATGGCCCACCGGCGGGGCATCGATGCCTTCGCCACGACCAACCACGACTACGCCACGAACTTCTCGCTTCCTGGCGACGTCACGGCGATTCCAGGCATCGAGGTGACGACGACCCGCGGGCACCTGCTGGTCGTCGGCCCCGACCCGCCGGAAGCGACCCGGCCGAGAGAACTCACGCCGAACGAGGTCGTCGCGATGGCACACCGGCGGGACTGCGCCGCCATCGTCCCGCACCCCTACCGCAACAGCACTGTCCGGGAGGCCGACGCGGACTTCGACGCCATCGAACTGAACGGGAAGGGGATGGACCACGGCCCGGTCACGGACCTCGCCGAACGACTGGACCTCCCGGTGGTCGGGTCCAGCGACGCCCACTACCCGATCGAACTCGGGCGCGCGTTCACCCGCGTCGAGGCCGACGAACTCACCCCCGAGAGCGTCGTCGCGGCCATCCGCGACGGCCGGGTCGAGGCCGCCGTCGACGAGCGACCGGTCCAGCGGGTCCTCCGGTCGGCCTACCACCTGATCCACACGCGCAAGGGGTGGCTCGACCAGCCCACGGCCCCGGGCATCGGCCCCTCGCCGGGCGAGCAAGCGTCGAAAGAAGAGGCCATCGCCGACCCCGAGGCGGTCGCGGGCGAGCGGTCGTCGCGGGCCAGATAGCTCCACGCCACGGTCGACAGGGCCGAGTAGCCAGTCAGGCCGGGTGCCGACGGCGGCCTTGCCGACGGTCCGGCCACTGCCCCCCCCCCCTCCAGGAGGACGTGGTAGACCGCGCCGCCGACGGCAGCGACGAATCCGCCGAGCAACGCCCGGCCGGCGGTGGAGGCGGTCGCTCTGCCTGCCAGAAGGCGGGCGAGCGCACCGACGACCAGGAAGTCGAAGAGGAACGCGACGACCCGGCTGCGGACGCTCGCCGGGGTCGCCTCGTCGAGGGCCGTGGCAGTCCTGGGCGCGTCCCCGGCGGCCGGGGTGCGGTTGCTGGTGGTCACCCTTCGATCCGCATCGCTTCCGTGTTGTCGATGAACATCTCGAGGAACGGCCCGTGGGGCGTCCCGCCGGTGCCCTTTCGCTCGCCGAAAGGTTCGGTCAGGTACCTGCGGACGACCTCGACGTGCAACTTGCGGAACCGCACCATCCGGTCGACAACCTCGTTGAAGGCCTCCCGGAGGCGGTCGTCGTCGGTCTCGGCCACGTAGTCGTGGAGGTCCGGCCCCGCCGCGGCGGCTTCGACGAACGCCTTGTGCTCGGTGGGCATGTCCGCGCGGAGTTCCCGGAGGTGCGTGACCAGCGGGTTGTCGCCCTGGTCGACGCCGATGGCAGCGTCCAGCGCGGGAAAGACGCTGGACTGGGCGCCGGAGGCCCCACGGAAGGAGTGGCGGCCCTCCATCTCCGGGACGCCCTCGAAGGCCACGTCCGTGAGCGCCATCAGGTACGGCCGGAATCCCCTGCCGTACGTCTCGGGGTGGTTGTGCTCCGGCATCCGGTCGAGGACGCCGATCAGGTCATACAGCGAGTCCTCCATCGTCCGGAGGGCCGTCTCGACCTGCCGGGGGTCGTCGTCGAGGATGCCGGCCTGGGCGTCCCCGATGGCCGCCAGCGCCGGTCCCGCAGTTGCCTCGATGGCGACGTGCACGGCGACGAACCACTGCTCGTCGCGGGCCTCGACGAAGTTCGTGATCGTCCGGACGTCGTGTGGAGCGAACCCCCGGCCGTGGTCGGCCCGCGTCCAGTTGTGCAGGACGTAGGCGTCGTAGGACAGCACGGGCGTGCGGTCGAGGCGTCTCGTGGATTCGTACAGCGGGACGGCCACGCCCTCGGGGACGACGTTCCCGCCGGCCCCGTTGACGTAGGCGTTGGCGAGAAACCCGGTGACGCCGTAGACCCGCTCCAGTTCGCGGTCGGTCAGGTCGTCGTAACGGTCCGCGGACGGCGGGTCGAGGTCCCGCACCGCGGCGGCGAGGTCACCGCGCTCGAGGAGGGCCGGGAGGTCCCGCCCGAGTTCGTCCAGTCGCGCCAGGAAGGGGTCGTCCCCCTCGAACGAGGTCGGGGGGGCCTCGTCGGGGAGGAACCCTCGCTCCGGACTGACGCCGAACCGCCCCGGGTCGAGCGGTTCGTCTCGGTCGGTCATGACAGTACGTTGGGTTCGGAGCGACTAATAGGTGAACGGTCGGATTTCTGTCAGACGTGGAGGGCACCGGGCGAATCAGTGCGCCGTCGTACAGAAGTGAACAACGGACGCCAGTCCTTCGAATCTCTGGAGGTCGCGCCCTGGATCCGTGGCAACGGTCGTCCCGCTGGGAACAGAACTATCAGATCCCCGTCATACCGCGTCGTCCGCGTCGTCGTTCTTGGCGCGGTCGTCCTCGTCGCCGGTCCCGGTGCGGCCGTCCCCGGGTCGGTCGTCCGCGTCCCCCGACCGGGCCGTCTCGTCCGCGGGCGGGTCCTCGTCGGTCGGGAGTTCGCCGTCGGTCGGATCTCCCTCGTCGGTCCGTTCGACGACGACGCGTTCGATCCTGGCGTCGTCGACCGCGTCGACGGCGAGGACGTAGCCGTCGACCGTCACGCGGTCGCCGCGCTCCGGTGCCCGCCCGAGTCGTTCGAGGATCAGGCCACCGATGGTCCCGAAGTCCTCGCTCTCGAAGGCGACGTCGAGTTCGTCGTTGACCTCCGTCAGCGGGACGCCGCCGTCGATCAGGTACCGGCCGTCGCGGCGCTCGATGGTCGGTTCGCGCTCGGCGGCGTCGAACTCGTCGCGGAGCTGGCCGACGACCACCTCGACGACGTCCTCGACGGTGACGATGCCCTCGAAGGCACCCCACTCGTCGATGACCGCGGCCATCTGGCTCTGCTCGTCCTGGAACGCCCCCAGCAGGTCGTTGACCCGGGTGGTCTCGGGGACGATGGTTACCTCGCGGGCCAGGTCGACGGCCAGGGCCTCCTGCTGGCCGGACTCGGCGGCCCTGAGGACGTCCTTGACGTCGACGAAGCCCTCGACGCGGTCGTCGGACTCGTCGACGACCGGGTAGCGGGTGTGGCCGGTCTCGACGGCCAGCGCCCGGAGGTCCGCGAGCGGGAGGTCCGGCGGGACGCTCACCACGTCCGGCCGGGGGACCATCACCTCGCGGACGGTCGTGTCGTCGAGTTCGAACACCCGCTCGATCATGTGGACCTCCTCGGCGTCGACCCGCCCCTCCCGGCCGGCACGCGAGAGGACTGTCAGGATCTCCTCCTCGCTGAGCGTCTCCTCGGTCTCGGAGGCCGGCGAGACGCCGATCAGTCGCGTGAAGAAGTTGGCCGTGCCGTTGAAGACGACGATGCCCGGGACGAACAGGTAGTAGAACAGTTTCATCGGCCGGGCGACCAGGAGCGAGATGCGCTCGGCCTCCTGGATGGCGATGGTCTTCGGCGCGAGTTCCCCGAAGACGACGTGCAGGAACGTGATAATGCCGAACCCGAGGGCAAAGGCGACGAAGTGCAGGGCGCTCTCGGGGAGGAGCGGCGCCAGCACGGGTTCCAGTAGCGCCGCCACGGCCGGTTCGCCGACCCATCCCAGGCCCAGCGAGGAGATGGTGATGCCAAGTTGCGTGACCGCCAGGTAGTCGTCGAGGTTCGCCACCGCCTCCTGCAACGTGGCCGCACCTGCCCGGCCCTCGTCGGCGAGGCGCTCGACCGACGACGACCGGATGCGGACGAAGGCGAACTCCGCGGCGACGAAGAACCCGTTCATGAACACCAGCACGAACGCGACCAGCACCCGCCCGGCCGACAGCAGGGGGTCTACCATCTGCCCCTCCGCTGGCCCGCCTGGGCAGACTCGCCGCGGCCGTCACCCGGCGAGCGACCCGCTTTTCGAGCGGTACCCATACCCGGTGGTATCCTTCGAACCCGGAAAACAGTGCCGCTCTCCACGTCAGTCCGTCGCGTCGAGCCACCTCAGCACGGCCGTCTCCAGGCGGTCCAGCGCCTCGCCCACCGAGTGCTCGTCCGTGTCGACGGTGCGGTCCGCCCGCGGGGGTTCGAACGTCACGTGCATGACGTGCAGGCCCGTCTCCGAGATGGGGTCGGCCCGCTCGCGGTTCCGGGCAAGCGCCGTCTTCCGGGAGGCAGTGACGTGGACGACGTACACCTCTCCGACCGTCCGGAATCGCCCGCGGATTTCTCGGGCGTAGCGGGTGCCGTCGAGTATCCAATCCGCACCGGAGTCGGTTACTCTATCGTACATCTGCTCGTACGTTCGCCTGGCGAAGTCGTCGGAGTGGAGGAGTTCGAACTCGTGGCCCCGGGCGGCCAGGCGCTCCTGCAGGCCGGTCGCCAGCGTCGTCTTGTCCGAGGCCGGCGGCCCGGACAGGATGACGATCACGTGGTGGGTTGGTGTCGTGGGTGGAAAACGGGTTCGGCGCTAGGGTGGTGTCGTTTGGGAGGTCGAAGGGTGGATTCTGCGGATGGTTTCTTGGTCAGCAACTAGCAGAAAGCCCTCCGCGCTCCGTGGGCACCATCTTCGACGCCAACAGTCAGAAAGCCCCCGCGCCCTCGACTCGCGCGGCTCGCTGCGGTCCTCGCTCCGCTGCGGTCCTTACGTCGCCGTGCTTCGTCCAGCGCGCGGCCCCTTTCGGTCCCACCCGGGCCAGCCGCTCGTCGCCACACGCCTCCCCAGCCGACTGCGTTACTCAGTCACGCCCTCCGGGCGTTCCTTGCGTTACTCGTCCCTCGCGCGACGTTGGTTCGCGGCCTCGCGTTGCTCGGCACGCTCACCAGCGCGCGCCACGCCGGTCTCCCGGCCGAGCTAGGCACTCGGCGCGCGCGAGCACCGCGCGCGAGGGTGCGTGGCCGGTCCGGCGGCCACGGTCGGCGGCCGGTGCCGGCCGCACGGCTGGGGAGGCGTGAGGTCGACCCCCAGGCCTTGCATGTCGCTAGTCTACTCGGAAACGTCCGAACCCTCACAACTCAGCGTAACGCTCTCCAAACGCCACGCATATATGAAAATATGCACATATATTCATATAACCCCGCCGATCGAAAAACGACCACCGAGAACTGACGTCCGACACGCTCATTTCGCCCGCAATCCGAATCAGCACGACGATGACGAAGGCCTTCGTCCTCCTGTCGGGCGGCATCGACTCGGCGGTCTGTCTCCAGCGCGCACTCGCGGACCACGACGACGTCGCGGCGATCCACGTCGACTACGGCCAGCAGACCGAGGACATCGAACGCCGCAACGCTGAGGCCCAGGCCGACGCCGCGGGGATTGCCCTCCACGTCCTCGACTACCGGGACGTGTTCCGGCACTTCGCCGAGGGGACGATCAGGGACCGCGAGTACGACAGCGACGAAACGACCGAAGCGGGCCACAGCGTCGGCTACGTCCCCCAGCGGAACCTCCACATGCTGGTCTCCGCGGCGGCGCTGGCCGAACACGAGACGGAAACGGGCCGCGACGTCGTCCTCTACCTCGGCGCCCAGGGCGGCGACGAGGCGGACTACCCCGACTGCCGGCCCGAGTTCGTCCAGGCAGCCCGCGCGGCCGTCGACCGCTCGACCGACCAGCACGAGATCCGAATCGAGACGCCGCTGCTCGACCGCTCGAAGGCCGATGTGCTGGAACTGGGCGACCAGCTCGGCGTCGACTGGTCGCTCACGTTCAGTTGCTACAACGACGCGGACGGCGACCCCTGCGGGGAGTGCCCGGCCTGCCTCGAACGGAGTGAAGCCTTCGAACGGGCGGGCATCACGGACCCCGTCGCCCCGGACTGAACGCTCACTCCCGGCCAGCGGACTGCCCCAGGCCGGGGATGGCGACGGCCCGCTCCAGGCGCTCCATCGCCAGCGCCGTCGTCAACACCAGCGCGAGGTACAGCACCGCGACGACGACGTAGATGTCGGTGAACTGGAACGTCTCGGAGCCGATGTTGCGCGCCCTGCGGAACAGGTCCGGGACCGTGATGAACGCCGCCAGCGAGGAGTACTTGATCAGGTAGATGAACTCGTTGGTCCACCCGGGGATGGCGTAGCGCAGGCCCTGCGGCAAAACGACGTGGCGGATGCCCTCGAACTTCGAGAGGCCGATGGCCCGCGCGGCGGTCAACTGCCCGGGGTCGACCGACTCCAGCGCCCCCCGGATGTACTCGGCCTGGTACGCCGAGGAGTTGATCGTGAACCCGACGACGGCGACGAACACGGCCGCCGGCGGGATGCCGTACTCTCCGACGAACCCCAGCGAGTCGAAGAACCCCGCCAGCGGCAGGCCGAAGTACAGGAAGAACAGTTGCGCCAGGAGCGGCGTCCCGCGGATGAGTTCCGTGTACGCCAGCGAGACCCGCGAGAGGACCGGCCCGCCGTAGACTCGCGCGACCGACAACGGGACGGCGATGACCAGTCCCAGCAGCATCGAGGACACCGTCAGCACTACCGTCACGAACGCGCCCTCGGCCATCGCCGGGCCGGTCGTCGTGGCGAACGCCATCAGTTCGAACAGCCAGACCAGCCAGTCGACGAGAAAGCTCAGGGGGCCCAGCGCCGCGGCCACGTCCGCGACGGCGTCCGCCACCGACTGGAACGGCTCGGCGGGGAACCACGGCTCCCTGGCCCGGACGCCGCGCTCGGAACGGATCAGGTCCGGCAGGCCGACGGCGGTGAACAGCCGATCCACCAGCGTGTTGTGGTACGCCCAGCGGGCCAGTAGCCACGTCCAGAACGCGACGCCGACGCCGCCGACGATCAGCCGTCGTCGGCCCGGGAGTTCCCCGATCGCGGACCCGCGGGTCTGCTCGGCGGCCGTCATCGCTCCAGTCCGGCGAGTCGACCGAGGAACTGCCGGGTCCGTTCGTGCTCGGCGTCTTCGAACAGTTGTTCGGGCGGCCCCCGTTCGAGGATCCGGCCCTCGTCGAGGAACGTGATCCGGGTGGCGACCGACCGGGCGAAGTCCATCTCGTGGGTGACACACAGCATCGTCGTGCCGCCCTCGGCCAGGTCACGCATCACCTCCAGCACCTCCCCGATCAGTTCGGGGTCCAGCGAACTCGTCGGTTCGTCGAACAGGATCAGTTCCGGGTCCATCGCCAGCGCACGGGCGATGCCGACGCGCTGTTTCTGGCCGCCGGAGAGTTCGGCCGGGTACGAGTCCGCCTGGTCGGCCAGGCCCACCTGGTCGAGGTGGTCGTCGGCCACCGAGCGGGCCTCCTCCTTCGACATCCCCAGCACCTGGCGAAGTCCCAGGGTGACGTTGCCGCGGGCGGTCAGGTGCGAGAACAGGTTGAAGTCCTGGAACACCATGCCGATCCGGCGGCGCAGGTCGTTCTCGTCGATGTCGTGGATCTCGGTGCCGTCGAGGTGGATTTTCCCGTCGTCGACCTCGGTGAGGCGGTTGACACAGCGCAGTAGCGTCGACTTGCCGGAGCCGCTGGGGCCGACGATCACCTCGACGTCCTGCCGTTGCATCTCGAAGCTGACGTCGCGCAGTACCTCCTCGTCGCCGTAGGACTTGTCGACGTTCTCCAGGCGGAGCAGGCTCATCCGTGGTCCTCCGTGATCGCGCCGGTCATCCGTTGCCCTCCGGGATCGCGTAGGCGTCTTCGAGGTGGTCGAGCGCGCGGTTCGTCGCGAACGTGAGCACGAAGTAGATGGCGCTGATGGTGACGATGACCTCCATGACGGCGGTGTCCCGGCCGGGCTGGAGGTACAGCCGTTCGGCCCGGGTCAGCAGTTCGGCCAGCCCGATGGCGAACGCGACGCTGGTGTCCTTGAGGACGATGGTGAACTCGTTCTGGAACCCCGGGATCGAACGCCGGATCGCCTGCGGGAAGATGACGTGCCGGATCGCCGCCCGCTGGCTCATGCCCAGCGAGCGGGCGGCCTCCATCTGGCCCTCGCCGATGGACTGGATGGCGCCGCGGAACACCTGGCTCTGGTACGCGGCGCTCCGGAGCCCCAGCGCCAGCGTCGCCGCCACGAACGCCTGCAACTGGACGTCTACCAGCGGAAACGTCCCCAGCCGCGGGATGGGCAGGCCGAAGTAGAACAGCACGATCAACGCGACGATGGGCGTGCCTCGCAGTATCACGCCGGCCGTGCTGACGGCCGCCTCCAGGCGACCGGACCCGTACACCTCGATTGCGCCTGCCGGGAAACCGGCCAGCAGGCCCAGCGAGAGGCTGGAGACCGTCAGCAGGATCGTCACGGTCGTCCCCAGGAACAGGTACCACCAGTTGGTGGCGACGAAGGACCAGTCGCCGGCCTGCAGGGGGACGAACTCCATCTATCTCACTCGAACCACTCGCTGACGAGGTCGTCGTAGGTGCCGTCCTCCTCGATCTCGGCGAGGGCGTCGTTGACGTCCGACAGGCGGTCGTCGTCCTCCCGCATGCCGAGGCCGTACTCCTCGCCGGTCTCGATCTCGAAGGCGATCTCGACCGACCGGCTGTCGGCGAAGTTGTTCGCCACCGGGATGTCGATGACGATGGCGTCGACGTTGCCGTTCTCGAGGTCCTGCACCGCGAGCGTGTAGTTGTCGTACTGGCGGTAGTCGGACTCGGAGACGATTCCCTCGTCGATGAGCGCCTGGACCTCGTCCTCGCCGGTCGTCCCGGACTGGGCGCCGACGCGATTGCCCTCCAGGTCCTCGACACTCGACGGGTTGAAGTCCCCGCCTTCCTGTACGAGGACGGCCTGGTTGGCCTCGTAATAGGGGTCCGAGAAGTCGATGGTCTCGTCGCGGTCCTCGGTGATCGTCATCGCCGCCGCCACGAGGTCGATGTCGCCCTCGTTCAGCGACGGGATCAGCGTGTCGAACTCGACGTCCACCCAGTCGCCGACCTCGTAGCCGGCGCGGTCGATGACCTCCTCCGCGAGGTCGACGTCGAAGCCGACCAGTTCGCCGTTCTCGGTGAACTCGAACGGGGGGAACCCGGACGCCGTTCCGGGAACGATGACGTCGTCGCCACCGCCGCTCCCGCCGAGACACCCGGCGATTGCGGCCGAGGCCCCGGCGGCCCCGACGGTTCTGAGGTACGCACGACGGTCCATGCTGTACTCGCGTGCCATGTACGTGTGGTGGTGTGTTGCTGGTTTCAACGTTTCGACGGGCGCAATTCCGGCCTCGTCGCCCGCTGAGAGGAGCGTCCGGTGAGTCGACGACGCGACCGACCCCGAACGGACCATTTATATAGCCCACGATCGTATTTAGGTCGTGACTGAAGAAACCGGGCGACGGAACCTCCGCATGCCCGACGACGACGAACTGTTCGGGATCGTAACGGAACACAACGGCGGCAACCACGTCCGCGTCCAGTGCGAGGACGGCCAGAACCGGATGGGCCGGATCCCCGGCCGCATGAAGTACCGCACCTGGATCGAAGAGGGCGACGTCGTCCTCGTCGAACCGTGGGACTGGCAGGACGAGAAGGCCAACATCGAGTGGCGCTACAAGAGCCAGGACGCCGACCAGCTCCGCCGCGAAGGCCACATCGACTGATCCTCGACGTCGCGTAGGGGCCGGCCGTTCGGAGTACGGCGAGGCCACGGACGCGTTTTCGCACCCGCTCGAACCACCGGGAGCCGACGGTCCGGTACCTCCCGCGGTCGTCGACGGCCGGTCGAGCCTCCGCAGGTAGGGTCCGGACGACGGGAATCAGCCGTCCACGCCGGCCGGTCGACGAACGGCCGTTCGGTTCCCCTCGGTGCTGTCGTCGCAGGACTCCGTGAGGACGTACACCGTGTTCGGATCTCCCGGGACGGACCTGACGTCGACGACCGTCCGGTTGGGGTGATCCCGCCTGAACTCGTCCAACGTCCGTTCCCAGGCATCTTGCCCGGCGCCGACGGCGAGGTCGACCCGGTACACGCCATTTCCGAGGTCCGTCGCCTCGAACGCCTCGTTCTGCATCCCGGTCACCGAGTCCATTCGCTGCAGACTCGTGGCCAGCGCCGCCGACGAGAAGAGCAACGTCACGACGACGACGGTGGCGAGCGCCTTCCGGTTGTTCCCGTAGAAACTACCCACGGTCGACGAGATGCGCGTTTCGGGGACGTACAGGTACAGCACGAGCGTCACGACCTGGAACATCCAGTACTGGGTGTGCTCCAACAACTCCGCACGGTCACCGAAGACGACGTCACCCACGGCGAAGTAGGTCATGACGAGGATTCCCGCGAACATCCCCACGACGAAGAAGTCGGTCGCTCTCCGGGAGTCGCCGCGGTACGTATACCAGAGCGAACACGCGAGCGTGGCGAACGCGACGACTTCGAGGACCGTCGAGACGTTCATCGCAGCGAGGGCGACGTACCCGCTGTCGACGCCGATGGAATCGAAGTACTGATAGAGACTGTCGTACCGGTACTTCCCCTTGAACAGCGGTGCGGCGTCCGTCACCAGGAGGTGGTCGACGGCGTTCATGAGCCAGAACATCCCCCAGTAGACCACCAGCGCGTACCTGATGAACCGTTCCTGGAATTCCGGCGAACCGGGTTCCGTTTCCTCCCCGGCGTCACTCGAATCCATAGAAATTTATATTCCTATACTTTAATATAAATGTTGTGAAAAACGGAAGTCCCCTCCTCACCGTCCCGACTGCGGTCGATCCCCGACACGTGTTCGTTCGTTGACTGAATACCTTTATCTTCGAAGGGAGAGGACGGGATAACAAACATGTCCGACGGTGACTT
The DNA here is from genome assembly GCA_003021085.1 of Halobacteriales archaeon QS_1_68_20. Lineage (GTDB taxonomy): Archaea > Halobacteriota > Halobacteria > Halobacteriales > PXRE01 > PXRE01. Next base: position 14,141 of record PXRE01000024.1, read on the forward strand.
CGAAGGGTACGGCGGGCGACACGTTCCGGAACCGCTGGAGGAACCGCTCGACCGACTGGCGGCGGCCTACGACGAGGTCGGGCGTAGCGAGCAGTTCCAGGCGAAGTTCCGCGACCACCTCGAAGAGTACGCGGGGCGGCCGACCCCGCTGTACCACGCCCGGAACCTGAGCGAGCGGTACGACGCCGAGATCTACCTCAAGCGCGAGGACCTGCTCCACGGGGGCGCCCACAAGATCAACAACACGCTCGGACAGGCGCTGCTGGCCTCCGAGGCCGGCAAAGACCGGCTCATCGCCGAGACCGGCGCCGGGCAACACGGCGTCGCCACCGCGATGGCCGGCGCGCTGTTCGACCTCGACACCGAGATCTACATGGGTAAGAAGGACGCCGAGCGCCAGAAGATGAACGTCTTCCGGATGCGCCTGATGGGCGCCGAGGTCAACGAGGTGACCCGCGGCGGCGCGGGCCTGGCGGACGCCGTCGACGCCGCCCTGGAGGACTTCGGCGGGAACGTCGAGGACACCCACTACCTCGTCGGGTCCGTCGTCGGCCCGGACCCGTTCCCGCGGATGGTCCGGGACTTCCAGAGCGTCATCGGCGAGGAAGCCCGCGAGCAGATGCTGGACCGCACCGGGGAGTTGCCCGACGCGGCGGTCGCCTGCGTCGGCGGCGGCTCCAACGCCATCGGCCTCTTCCACGCGTTCCGCGACGACGACATCGCCTTCTACGGGGCGGAGGGCGGCGGCGAAGGCCCGGACTCCGACAGGCACGCCGCGCCGCTGGCCGCCGGCGAGGACGACGTCATCCACGGCATGAAGACCCGCGTCATCGGCGAGGACGTGGACGTTCACTCGGTGTCGGCGGGACTGGACTACCCCGGCGTCGGTCCCGAACACGCCATGTTCCGGGCGGTCGGCCGCTGTGAGTACGCGGCCGTCACCGACGACGAGGCGCTGGCAGCGTTCCGGGAGCTGAGCGAGGCGGAGGGCGTCATCCCGGCGCTGGAGTCCAGCCACGGCGTCGCCAGGGCGCTCCAGCTGGCCGAGGACGGCGAGCACGACACCATCCTCGTCAACCTCTCCGGGCGCGGGGACAAGGACATGGAGACGGCCGCCGCGAAGTTCGACCTCTGAGCGGTCGTCTCAAACCGGGAGCATCCGTATCAACGACGGCAACAGCGCCTGGAACCGCACCCGCCAGCCGCCGGTCAACCGGTCGATCCGCGCCCGCTCGGCGTCGGTCAGCTCGAAGTCGAAGACGTCGAGGTTCTCCACCAGGTACGAGGGGTTCACCGCGCGCGGGATGGCCACGACGCCCTCCTGCTGGACCAGCCACCGGAGGCGACCTGTGCGGCCGTCTTCCCGTGGCGTCGCCCGATGCGCTGGAGGACGGCGTTCTCGACGACTTCGCCCGTCGCCAGCGGACTGTACGCCGTCAGGGCGACGTCGTTGGCCGCACAGTACGCCCGGAGGTCGCTCCGGTCGACGAACGGGTTGTACAGCACATGGTTGGTCACGATGGGGACGCCCGCGACGGACAGCGCCTCCGCTAGCTGGGACCGCGTGAAGTTGCTCACGCCCACGTGGCGGACGAGTCCCTCCCGGCGGAGCCCAGTCATGGCGTCTAGCGTCTCCGCGGCCGGGACGCGCGGGTGCGGCCAGTGGGCCGGCAACAGGTCGACGTAGTCGACGCCCAGTCTGTCGAGGCTCCCCTCGACGGCCGGCCGAACGTCGCCGCGGTGCAGGTTCGTCCGCCACACCTTCGTCGTCAGGAACACCCCCTCGCGGTCGACGTCGGCGTCGGCCAGCGCCGCCCCGACCCCGCGCTCGTTGTCGTAGAACTCCGTGGTGTCGACGTGCCGGTAGCCCCAGGTCCAGGACGGCCCGGACCGCACGTTCGCAGTCCGTTTCCGAGAGCCTGAAGGTCCCGACGCCAAGCGCGGGAATCTCCGCACCCCCGGCTTCGACGTGGTGCATATCCCTATATCGGGCGCCAGCCAGTAGATTGTCGGTATTACCGCGCTGACGTCTCCGTCGACGGCCGGGCCCGCGGCCCCCAACTCCGGACCGGGATCGAAACGTTGTGTAGCGTGGCGCCCGTCCTGGCGAACGAGATGGCAGGGGATGGACCCGCGGTCAGCGTCGTCGTCCCGGCCCGCAACGAGGCCGAGTACCTCGGGGACTGCCTCGCCAGCCTCCGGGCACTCTCCACCGACCACGACTACGAGATCGTGGTGGTCGACGGCGACAGCACCGACGGGACCGCCGACGTCGCCAGGGAGTTCGGCGTCGACGTGATCGAAGGGCCGGGCGAGGGGATCGGCCCGGGGCGCGACCGGGGCGCTCGCACCGCCGATGGCGACTGGTACGCGTTCGTCGACGCCGACACGACGGTCGATCCGGACTGGCGGGACGAGATGCTGGCGTTCGTCCGCGAGCGGGACCTCGTCGCCGCCTCCTCGCGCTGTCGGATGCCCGGGTTGCGCCCCCGCCTGATGAGCGGGACGATCAACCGGGTCTTCCCCCACCTGGGCCGGCCGATCCTCCCCGGGTTCAACTTCTTCGTCGACGCCGAGGTCTACGACCGGGCGGGCGGGTTCCCCGACGTTCCCAACGAGGACACGGCGTTCAGCCGACGGCTGTCGTCGTACGGCGACGTGGCGTACCACCCGGACGCGCTCGTCGAGACCTCGCCGCGACGGATCGTCGAGAGCGGCCTCACCGGGACCCTGTTCCACTACGTCAAACTCGACCTCGGGCGCATCCGGGCGTAGGGTGGCACGGGCCCCGGTCCGCTCGCCAGTCGGAACCGACGTTCGCCGGTCGAACGGCCGTCGACGGACCCGGACGTTTTTCGGGAACGCACCCGTGTATCGAACCTGTGGGGCAGACCGACTACGCGACCGGCCCCGACGTCGAGTGGTGTCATGGGGCCGTTCACGACGTTTCGAGGACGTTCTCGATCACGGTCGACCGACTGGAGGAGCCGATGTCGCGGTACATCTGCGTCGGCTACCTGATCTGCCGGATCGCAGACACCATCGAGGACGCGGGTCACGTCGACCCCGCGGTACAGACCGAGTTGCTGGCCGAGTACGAGCGAGTGCTCCGGGGCGAGGCCCGGCCCGAGGCGTTCGTCGCCGCGGTCGACCCGTGGATTCCCGACGACGGCGGCGACGACTGGGCGGTCGTCGCCCGGACGCCCCGGGTGTTGCGGGCGTTCCGGACCTTCGACGAGGACGCCAGGACGGCCGTCGGCGACCCCGTCCGGGAACTCGTCGCCGGCCTCCGGACGTTCACCGACCGCTACGCCGACGAGGGCGGCCTCCGGTTGCAGACGGTGGACGAACTGGAGGAGTACTGCTGGTACGCCGCCGGCACCGTCGGCACGCTCGTCACGCAGTTGCTCACCCCGGGGACCGCTCCCGGGCGGACCGAGCAACTCCGGGCCAACGCCCGCTCGTTCGCCCTCCTGCTCCAGCTCGTCAACGTCGCCAAGGACGTCCGGCGGGACTACGTCGAGGAGAACAACGTCTACCTCCCCGCCGAGTGGCTGGCAGACGCGGGCGTCACCGTCGACGACCTGACCGATCCGGAGAACGCCGACGCGGTGGCTAACGTCGTACTCCGGGTCGTCGACCGCGCCGAATCGTACCTCGACGGCGCCCAGCGGTACCTGGAAGCGGTGCCCGAACACCGCGGGAACACGCTCTCGGCGTGGGCCATCCCGTACCTGCTGGCCGTCGGGACGCTGCGGGAGTTGCGCGGGCGCCCCGCGGACGTGATCCGGGAGGGCAACGTCAAGGTGTCCCGGGCGGAGGTTCACGCGGTGATTCAGGAGTTCGAGAAGCGACAGGTTTCCGGGGAGGACGTCGGGACGTTGCGGGACGAGATTGCGGCCGGGCCGTTGCACGAGTAAGCTGACCGCCGGACCTGGCGTCCCGCCGCAGTGATAGCGCGCGGACGAATCGTCGAGAATGACGGGGGACGAGTCCTCGAGACGGGCCACGGGCGAGGCGGCTACGAGTCGACGTAGCGGTACTTCGCGACCAGTTCGTAGTGTGCTTCCGGCAGGACCAGGAGCCAGCCGTCGTTTCCGCCACGGTAGTAGATTCGCTCAAGGGAGTCCTCGCTCAGTGCGGCCTCGATGGGGGCCAGCGCCTCGAACCGGAGCCAGTCGCTACCCTGCTCGAACTGGACAGCGTAGCGGTCCTCGGCGCGGCACTCGATCCGCATCTCGTCCTCGCCGGCGCACTCGACGTCGACTTCGTACCGCTCCGGACGGTCGGTCCGTTCGAGTACGGCGCGGAGGAGTTCCCGGTAGTCGGTCTCGTAGTCGTAGATCATCTCCGCGTCGAGGTGAAACCCCTCCCGGTACAGAACAGGTAATCCAGAAGCGACCCGCCGATCCGCCACAGGCGCGTCGGCCGTTTCTCCGGCGGGTAGATCGAGCCGACGGATTCGGACGCCGCCTCGCCCACCCTGATCGTCCGGTAGTAGTCCCGGTCGTCGAGTTCGACCTTCTCGAACCCCTCCGGATCGAGCGAGGGGTCGACCAGGTCCCGCCGGAGTTCGTCGATCACTCCAGCGGCCTCGAACTCCCGGAGGATCGTTCTGTAGACCTCGTGACCCAGGTCTGCGGTGATGGCCTCGTCGATCTCCTGCTGGTAGTCCGCGAGCCCGTCTTCGTCCCTGGATGGGTCGAGGTACGCGAGCGCGAACTGCACGTCGGCGGCGTCGAGTGGCTGGTCCGCGTCGAGTTTCGCCATCAGCTCCTCGGCGCGCCGGTCGGCGTCCGTCATGCTCGGTTTCTGGTGGCGACGCTTCGAGAGGTGGTAACGATCACGGTTTTCGGTCACTCACACGAACGCTCGAACGTACAGAGACGGCCTCGGCACTCACGACTCAATTTCTATCCATAGTGAATGTGTTTAGCGGCTCTATAGAGCCCGATAAGTCCGTAATCCGTCTATCGTTACTCCTCCGTGAACGCTCCTGTGTCCCCGTGAGCAACATTTAGTCCGTATGCCGGGCAACCACCGTGTATGCCGTTCAGCGTCAGTTAGCACACGCTCTTTGACGAACTCGAAGAACTCCCCGAGGGGGCGACGCTCATCACTCCGCTCTCGCACAAGCGGTTCCGCATCACCGACGTACAGGAGCATCGTGTCGTGATTCAGTTCGAGAACAACGACGAGAAACGACCGCTCCAGCGCGACCAGTTCGAAACGCTCTATCGTCGGATACAGGACGCTCCCGACGGGTTCGACCTCGACCGTCTCCCGCCGGATGCCGACCCGTACCCGACGTTATTGAGTGTGCATCCGCGCTTCGAGGTCAACGAAGATACAGGCATCATCACCGAGACGGAGGACGCAACAACGACTCGACTAGCCGATACAGCGAACGAACCTGACGACGAGGAGCGTACCGAACCCGAGGGGTTGGATGTCTACTCCGACGCACTGCTCCTCGTCGATGCGCTCGAACGGCACGACGTGACTGACCTCCCCGAGTTGGACACTGATGCGCTGATGAACATCTACACGCTGCTCTCGGACGTGCAACGGGATGCCAACGATTTTCGCAAGGAGGTCGCCGACGTGCTTCTCAATCGGCTGCATCACGACCGTCCCATCTCCGGGCAGTACGGCTCGGTGCAACGGACGAGTCGCCGCAACCGCTCGCTCAAAGACTGAGTGTCGACCGCGAGAAGGTCGAGGAAGCACTCGACGTGACGACGCTCTCCGAATCGGACGTATACGATATCGAGGAAAGCGAATACGTCCGCAAGGCGGAGGTGGACGAGGACGTGAAGGAAACCCGACTCCAAGGATTGAAAGACCGACTCGCAGCATCCGAAGACGAAGAGGCGGAGGAACTGCGGAGCGAGATTGAAAAACTGGAACAGCGTATCCACGACCTCACCAGTTTCCGCACTGGCGCGGAGATGTAGAGCTAATCCCGAAGTTGCACAGGACGGTGAACAACGCTTACTTTCCGGGTCGTCGTATCACCGGATAATGAGTCACGAATGCGAGGAGTGCGGCGAGTCGTTCGATACACTCTCGCGGCTACGGCTCCATGAGTGTTCATCAGATTCGATAGGCGATGAGGCTCCGGTCAGCGAGGAATCACCGGACGAAGACCTACCTGTCGAAGAGGACCATCCCGACCTTGTGGGTGACCTCCCGGATCTCGTAGACGACGCACAGGAGGGCAACGTACCTGCACTCTATCGAGCTATCGCGGAATACGAAACCGTCCTCACCGACGCACCGAGCAACGATGCCTCCGGTACGACAGGACCGTATGACGATATTCGGTGGGCGTACTACGAGCCGCTCGCTGACGGACTCGATGCAGCAGCACAGGCTGACGGGTGGGCAGTGCTGACCGAGTTCGTTGACGCCTACGACCCGCGAGAGCAGAACGAACTTCCAGAGGTCACTCACGTCATTGGAAACGCAGTCGGTCGTTCTCTGGTTCGAACGCGACTCACCGAGGGTGTCGAAGCGATTCCCGCCAATGCCCTCGCGTTCCTGGGCGCTATCCCCGAGTACGTCGACGAGCACGCCGTCGCCTACGAGGAGTCCTATACGTATGGATGGGGTATCGGACACCCGGAGCATTCCGTTGCTGACCGACTACGAGCACTCGCAGACACGGAGCACAAATGGGTGAGCATCACGCTCAAAACCGCCTTCTACGCCGACCAAGAGGCGGCTATCGACGCCTTCGAACGCCTCGTTACCGATGAGAACTTGACGGGCACCATTCAGCGAATTTCGTTCGAGGTGGATGTGCCTCGCTATTACTTCGGTGCAGTCGCAGACCTGGAACGGGAATTCCTAGGCCCACATGTGCCACCGTACTGGGAATTGGAAGACGAGTTCGACTACTCGTTCGAACTGGATGCCGAGGTGAAGCAACGGATACGAGAACTCGCTCAGGAAACGGGCGTCGTTGAAGACTTCCCCGCAGACTGGACGCTTCAAGACCTCGACCCTGGACCGCTCTCGGACATCGACGAGGAACTACTGTCACGAGACGAGTGACTAACACTGATCGTTCGGTCGTCACATCCGTCGTTGCTATCCATAGTCCTCAGTGTGTCCAGTCGTAATTATCTGTTTTGGGATACGAATGAGCAACGATGAGCCACAGCAGACGGAGTGGGAGAACGGAGTCGGCTTGTCCGAGGAAACGATCTACGTTGCGTTGTACCTGAATCACAAGCACGCTGAGGAGTGGATGGAGGAGGCTGAAGAGCAAGGATACGGGAGCCGGTCGAAGTACCTCTATGGACTGATACAAGAGGCCCGTGACGCTCGTCAGGAAGGGTTCCTCGCGTACAGTCAGAACGAATCGAAGGTGGAGGAACTACAACTGCAAGTCGAACAGTTACAGGAGGAACTCGAAGACGCTCGTAACTCCGAGCCGGGCGAAATCGATATCGCCCACGAGGAGTTCGTGACTGCGTTCCTGACCGAGAGTTACCAACCGCTCGAAAAGGTGCTCATCAGGTCACGGACAGTGGTGTTCTCACTGGCATCGTCAAGGATGCCGTCGAGGAGCAACTGTTTGACCTCGCGGAAGAGGGCAAGGTCGAATACAAGCAGGAGTATGGGTGGCGACTCGTTCACGACGACGCTGATGCGGAGGTGGTCGAAGCATGACGGGCAAGACCCGCGAGAAGATTTACGAGAACGAGCACGACGCGGTCAACGACTTCATCGAGCGCAAGCAGGCGATGGGCCGCAGTCGCCGGACACTCAACGCCTACTCGCGCACCCTGAAATCGTTCTTCCACGAGGAGTTGCCCGACCTCGCGCCCGAAGATGTCGAAGTGCGCCACATCGAGGACTACGTCGGGAGGCTCGCTGCCCGCGACCTCTCGCAGAACACGAAGCGGAGATACCTCGAATCGCTGTCGTCGTTCTACGGAGGGCGATGAAGCGCCCACGCTTCGAGAACATCACGGGCAACCCGGCGGCGGTTGTCCTAGAAGAAATCCCGCAGAAGTACCGCGAGCGTCCCGACTGCGCGACGTGGGAGAACGCGAAGAAAACCGTCCACAACATCGCCGACCCGCGGAACAAAGCAACCGCTGTCATCCTCGCAAAGACGGGTTGCCGGATTCGGGAGGCGCTCGAAATCGAACGGGACGACCTGATGCTCGACGAGCGATTCATTCGCCTGCGGGAGCGGAAGGGCGGTAGTCAGACCGTCGTCCCTGTGGACGAGGAGGTGAAACACGCCATCAAGCGGTACCGTCTCATTCGCCCGGACAACGATTCCGAGTACCTGTTCCTGAGCATTCGGGGGAGTCGAGTGGATACGACGCAGGTGCAGCGGGCCGTTCGTGATGCCGCGGTGGAGGCAGGTGTGATGGACGAGGGTGAGACGCGCTTCCACCGCAAAATCATTGGATGAATTCTAACTCAGCCTCTCCGCAGTCATAGAATGAAAATAGCTTGTTTTCTATACAACGGTTGTTACTGGTAAGTGGGTGAGGATATCACGCGGGAATTACGAGCCCTATGTGACGCCTCGGAATGTACTCTATTCGCCTTTTGATTACGACTGTCCTCTCTCAGAGGGTAGCAGACGCGATTTTCTGACGTTCGTTCACTTCTCCTCGAAAATGTATGGATAGAAAGTCAGCCTCGGCACTCATAGGGCTCGTCATCGCCAGGTGCCGACACTGGCTCGGTCCGGTGAGTTCATCATCGGCCCAGCCTACAAGTAGGTGGTCGAGACGAAAACGGTTGTCGTTCGATACTCTTTTCGTCTTTTTTGAGCGTCTCGAATCTCCTCTCCACTCGGAATGTCGAATCTGGGGTCGTGGAGCATGGTGAGATCCGGTCTACCGGTGTTTACTCCACATACGTTCGGCGGGCGCGATGTCCCGAATCGGCAGGAATGGGACAGTTTTGATCGGATAGACGGAGACCCGTCTAATTGCCGGTCTGTCGGGTTGTCTGGTCGGTGACTGCACCCGGGTCCAGACCTCGGAGCGGAGTGTCTTCGCCGACGTTGATTTACGAGGACCGAACGGAACGACTCGAAGCCATCGGCCCCTTCCTCCGTCGGGGACTCGAACAGGGGCAACGGTGCATGTACGTCGTCGACACACTCACCGAGGAGGAACTCGTCTCGTCCCTGCGCGAGGCGGACGTCGACATCGATGCCGCCATCGAATCCGGGCAACTCTCGTTTCACACCGTCGAAGAGACCTATCTCCGGAACGGGTCGTTCGAGCCCGACGAGATGATCGAGTTCTACGGCGACGCCGTCGAACGAGCAACTGAAGCGTACGGTACGCTCCGCGTCGTCGCCGAGACTGCCTGGCTCACGGAGGAGGCCACGTCGGTCGAGCAATTCCTGGAGTACGAAGCGAAGGTCAACGACCTCTTCGACGAGGAGGACTGTCTCGGACTCTGTCTATACGACCGAACCGCATTCTCGCCGGAGGTCGTCCGTGATATCATCCGGACCCATCCCCCCTCATCTCCGACGGGACCGTCTGCCCCAACCATTACTACACGCCACCGGAGGCGTATTTCGGCCACGACGTGGACAGCGAGGTCGATCAGATGTCGGACTCGGTGGTGAAGCGACCCGAAGCGAAGGTCGCGGTTCGGGAGCGTCGGCAGTATCGCCGGGAGTTGTACGACATCACGTCGAACTCGGACCTGACGTTCGAGGAGAAACTCCAGGCCCTGTTCGAGTTAGGACGTGAGCTGTTCGATCTCGACTTCGGGGCCATGGCCCGGGTGGATCCCGGGGCTGACCGGTTCGAGGTGGAACACGTCAGCGACGAGGACGCGCCCTTCGAACCCGGGATCGAATTGCCGCTCCCGGAGACGTACTGCACCGCTGCGATGGAGGTCGAGGATGCCGCAGGCGTCGTAGACCCCGCGGAAGCGGGATACGACACGTCGTCGTCTACCGGAAGTTCGGGCTGCGAACGTACCTCGGCACCTACGTCGAGGTCGAGAACGGCCCCGATCGAACGTTCTTCTTTACGTCCTCGGACCTGCGCGACGAACCGTTCTCGGAGGACGACCACGCTTTCCAGGAGCTGATGGGGCGATGGATCCAGTACGAACTGGACCGCCGGCTCCGCAAGCAGGAGCTAGAACGCCAGAAGGATACACGGATGAGATTCTGGACGGGATCGACGACGTGTTCTACGTTCTCGACGAGGAGGGGAACCTCCAGTGGTGGAACGAGAGTGCGAGTGAGGTCGCGCGGTGCTCGGAGGCGGACTTCGAGGCCAGCCACGCGCTGGACTTCTTCGAAGGTGACGACGTGGACGTCGTCGCCGATGGCATCTAGGACGTAATCGACACGGGAAGCACCCGATTCGAGGCGGAGTTCGTGCCGGCAGCGGGGGAACCGGGTCCCTACGAATTCGTCGCCGCCGCAGTCGAAGACCCCGAGGGGGAGCCGGTACTGACTGGAATCGGCCGTGACATCAGCGATCGGGTCGAGTGCGAACGGGAACTGGAACTGTTCAGGCAGCTAATCGACCAGTCCAACGATAGCGTCCTTATCATCGATCCGGAGACGGGGGCGTTCCTGGACGCCAACGAAACGGCCTGCCGGCGCCGCGGGTACTCACGCGAGGAGCTGCTCGACCTGACGGTGCCCCGACCTCCAGACCAGGTTCGACAGCCAAGAGGATTGGCAGGCGTGCGTGGAGGAGCTCCGATCCGAGGGTCAACTTACGTTCGAAGGGTACCACGAACGCAAGGATGGATCCGTCTATCCGGTCGAAACAACGATTCGTACATCGAATTGAACGATAGGCACTTCCAGGGTCGAGTTCAGGCCTCGGCGAGCACTCGGGAGTTGCCCTTCAGGCGTGGCGCGACCGAATTCGGGGGTCTGAAAACCGAATTAATCGATGCAGTATCGATGCGGCCAGAGAGCTGAACAGGGTGCGCGAATGCACCACTGACGCACGGTCGGGTCACGATGAACCGTATCGCCAGGTGCCGACCCCGGCTCCGACCGGGTGGGTCTTCGTCGGCCACCCGACCCGATGACGGATGCCCTTCCCCGCCCCGACGACCACCAGCCGCGAAAGACCAACCATTATGCCCCCCGCCGACGCCCATCAGTACATGACGGGCTTCTCCGACCGCGTCGAGCAGGTGTCGATCAGCGGCATCCGGGAGGTCTTCGAGGCAGCCGGCGAGGACGCCATCAACCTCGGCCTCGGTCAGCCCGACTTCCCGACCCCCGAGCACGCCCGCGAGGCCGCCCGCGAAGCCATCGCCGAGGGGAAGGCGGACGGCTACACCTCCAACAAGGGCACCCGCGAACTGCGGGAGGCGATCAGCGACAAGCACGCCCGGGACAACGACCTGGAAGTCGACCCCGAGCACGTCATCGCCACCGCGGGTGGCAGCGAGGCGCTCCACCTGGCGATGGAGACCCACGTCGACCAGGGCGAGGAGGTCATCATCCCCGATCCCGGGTTCGTCTCCTACGACGCGCTGACCCGCATCGCCGGCGGGACGCCGAACCCGGTCGCGCTCCGGGAGGACCTCACCCTGGGCCCCGCGGCCGTCGAGGACGCCATCACCGACGACACCGCGGCGTTCGTCGTCAACAGCCCGGCGAACCCGACCGGTGCGGTCCAGTCGCCAGACGATATGCGGGAGTTCGCACGTATCGCGGACGAGCACGACGTGCTGTGCATCTCCGACGAGGTGTACGAGCACATCGTCTTCGAGGGCGAGCACCGCTCGCCGATGGAGTTCGCGGAGACGGACAACGTGGTCGTCGTCAACGCCTGCTCGAAGTCCTACTCCATGACCGGGTGGCGCCTGGGGTGGGTCACGGCCAGCGAGCCCCGCATGGAGCGGATGCTGCGGGTCCACCAGTACGTCCAGGCCTGCGCGTCCGCGCCCGCGCAGTTCGCCGCGGAGGCCGCCCTCTCCGGGCCCCAGGACCCGGTCGAGGAGATGGTCGCCGCCTTCGAACAGCGCCGGGACGTGCTTCTGGACGGTCTGGCGGACATGGGCCTCGACGTCCCGGCCCCCGAGGGGGCGTTCTACGCGATGCCGGAGGTGCCCGGGGGCTGGGTCGACGAGGTGCTGGACCGCGGCGTCGTCGTGGTGCCCGGCGAGGCGTTCGGCGACCACGGCGAGGGGTACGCCCGCATCTCCTACGCCGCGAGCATGGAGCAACTGGAGGAGGCCCTCGACGCGATGCGCGAAGCGACCCGCGCGGTGCAGTGACCGCCCTCAGCGGCTGGTTTCCGGCTGCGTCCTCGTTGCCGTTTCGAGCGTCCTGCCGAGGACCTTCGCAGTGACGTAGCCGAGTACCACGACCACCAGCAGGATGACAGGGTAGAACGCGACCAGGTGGACCCAGCCGACGTCCACCGACCGGACGAGTGCGAACCGGCCCGTGGCGACCCCCATCCAGAGGACGTACAGGAAGTACGACATCGACAGGACGGCGCCGCTGCCGAGCAAGCTCCAGGTCGACTTCTCGAACTCGCTCAACTCCACCTCCAGGTCGGTCGCGTGGGTCACCGTCTGCAGGCTGACGAACCCCGGCACCAGACAGAGGACGGTGTAGATCAGGTTGACTGCGAGGTCTGGGAAGGCCATCGTCTCGTGGACCGGCGGCTCACTGGCCGCCGGTGAACCGGAGAGCGTTCCACCGGGTGACACCTCGACGGTCGATCGGTCGACTCGGGCGGACCCATACACGACTCGACGGATCGAGAGATGTTAGCAATTATCGTGGGCGTCGAACAGGACGGGGAATTCCGGGCAGTGACGCGCCCGGTGTCGGGCCACGACGTCCCGTCACGAGGTCACGCGCGAGGCGACCCGCGGTGCAGTGAGCAGCCCAAACAGGGTTTTCGAGTCGGCCGTCCCGCTCAGGAGATGTCGCTCGGCTGGATCTCGGTGCCGTCGCAGTACAGCGTATAGTACGACTCGTCGACGTCGCCCGACCAGTTCGAGAGCGACCCCAGGTAGTGGTAGCTGTCGCCGTAGCCGTTGCCGGTCCTGCCGGTAACCGTGTAGGTGCCGTCGCCGTTGTCGCTGATCGAGTCGTTGTTGGTCTCCGCCGAGTCGTCGCCGTTGGACGTGTCCCGGGTGACGGTCCCGTCGACGGTGAACGCGTAGCGGAAGTCACCGCTGTCGGCGACGGTCCTAATCACGAAGTGGGTGTCCCCGCTGGTCCCGTCGTCGTCACCGCGGCCGCCACCGCCGTCGCTCTCGTCGACCGGTGGCCGACGTCGTCGCTGGCGGGTTCGTCCGAGCCGTAGTGGTTGTTCTACCAGCTGACGCCGGCCCACGTCGAGGCGCCCTCCTGGACGATGGCCTCCGTCCTGAACGCCTCAGTCGGAGGCTCTTTCGGCGGATCGGGGTTGTAGAACCAGTTCCGGAAGATGTCACAGTACTCCTGGGGTTCGCCCCGCAGGACGACACCGCCGGCCTGGGCGTCCTTGTCAGAGCGTTCGGTGACGGCCACGGTGTTGTCGTAGATCGCCATGCGGGTCCCCTCGTCGTGCACGTCGATGACGTGGCCGTAGGTCTTCCCGCCGAAGTAGCTGTCGTGGAGTTCGTAACCGGAGGTGTTGCCGGCGACGCTGTGGCGGTTGTGGTTGAACACCCAGTAGCCGATCTCCGGCATCTACCCCGCTGATCACGCCGTAGCCCAGTCCGTCCATCGGGTTGTGGTGGAGGTGGCAGTGGTGGACGTGGGTGTCGTCGGCGGCGTCGACGGCGTAGTGACCCCAGCCGTAGATCTCACAACTGTCGATCTCGATGCCGCTGCCGGAGCAGCCGACGCCGCGGGACCACTCCGGACCGCCCCAGTTGGGGTGGTCGACGAACTCCCACAGCGGGCCACCCATCCGGATGCCCGTCACCCGGGCGCCGCCGAAGGCCTTCATGAACTGCTTGTCGTGCTGGTCGGTGTAGATCAACCCGCCCGCCGAGTCGTTGATCCCCCGGTCGCTGGCCAGGGTGACGTCCGCCGGGATCTCCAGGTAGTCCCCGGTGTCGTACGGGTCGGAGTCGGTCACCTCGATGCTCGCGTCGCCGGGTACGGAGACGACTTTCCCGTCGCTGGCCGACGCCAGGGCGTCGCGGAGCTCGCCCCCGGTGGTCGGTTCGTAGTTGCCGGCCGTCGGCCGACTCGAATCCGAGTAGTTCCACCGGCCGCCCGGTTCCGACCCTTCGAGGACCGACTGGGGGCGGGACCGGCCGCCGCTGCCGGTTCGGCGGGCCTCCCGAGCGCCAGTGCGCCCGCCGCCGCGCCGGTGAGTTTCAGCACCGAACGGCGTCCGACGCCGCCCGTACGACGCCCCGGCGAATCGCCACTCCTCGCTCTGCCGCCACCCACGTTTTATCGAGTGATCCCTCGCAAACGCAGATATGGGCCGACTCGTTGTACTCGCCAAGGACGCCGACTCCATCTCGGTGATCGACGCCGACACCGGCGAGACCACCCGCACCGTCGAGACGGACTTCAACCCCCACGAGGTCGCCGTCGGTCCCGGTGGGGAGGAGGTGTACGTCACCTGCTCGCTGGGCGGATCGCTGATCGTCTACGACGCCGACACCTGGGAGCGGGCCGAAACCATCACCCACGAGGACTTCGACTTCCCGCACGGCCTCGCGGTGCGGAAGTCGGCGGGCGACCTCTGGCTGGCTTCGACGGCGACGGGGAGCGCCGGCCCTGGGAGATTGCCCGCATCCCGGTAGGCATCTGGCCCGGCGGCACCGTCTTCGACCCCGCGGGCGAGACCGCGTACGTCGCCAACACCAAGACCAACGACGTCTCGGTGATCGACGTCGAGGCCTTCGAGGGGGTCGACCGCTACGAGACGGGGATCCACCCGGACGGCATCGCGTACCTGCCGGATTGATGGACGGTCCGGGACCGGACCGGTAGCGACGGGACCGATCCCCCGGGAGCGGGGCCGGTTACATTAGGGTGGCCGTCCTAGGGAACGAATAGATGGCAGTCGCTCGCCACGGCGACGGGAGGGCGGCGGTCCTGCGAGCGCTGGCTTCCCAGGTCCACCCGGTGTTCATGTTGCCGCCGATCGCAGCCTCGGTGTTCGGCGGACTGGTCGCGGGGACGTTCTCGACGGTCGCCGCCGGCGTCCACGCCGTCGCCATCTTCGCCGCCGTTTACACGGCCCACGTCAAGGATGGGTACGTCGATTTCCACCGCCGGGGCGAGGACGACGACCACCCGCTGACGGCCAGGGGGTGTCGCCTCGCGCTCGTCGCGGCGACCGCGCTCCACGTGACCGCTCTCGTCGGCCTGTGGGTCATCGCGGGGTGGGGTGCCGTCGCGTTGACCGCGCCGACGTGGCTGATCGCCTACCACCACGCGCCCCAGCTGGACACCAATCCCATCGGGGCGACGACGGGGTACCCTGCCGGCATCGCGCTGAGCGTCCTCGGCGGGTTCTACGTGCAGGCGGGGACCCTGGCCGTCGAACCGGTCGGATTCGCCGCCGTCTTCCTCGTCCTGCTGACCGGCGTGAAGGTGATCGACGACGCCCAGGACTACGACTACGACCGCTCCATCGAGAAACGGACGGTCGCCGTCGTCCTGGGTCCGGCGCGGGCACGGCGTGTCGCGTTCGGCCTGATGGTGGCCGCGCTCGCGCTCGTCGGCGTGCTCGCGGCCCTGCCGGTGTTCCCGGCGAGCGCCGCGCTGGCGGTCGTCCCGTTCGGGGCGGTCGCGTACGTCGCCCGCCGGGCCGACCCGGAACTGGCGACCATGTTGCTCGTCCGGGGGGCCTACCTCTTTCTCGCCGTCCTGGTCGCCGCCGTGTGGGCAAGGCCCATCTCGTGAGCTGCGTCGAGCGTGTCGGCCACCGTCCGTTCGGGCCTAACTGGACTTTGTTGCGTCGACCGCCGCCACCCCAAGTTCTATTTCAGTACGACGACAATAACTGTGCGAACTGTCAGTGCGCGTCTCGGTCCGGACCAGCACGGACCGTGACCGTCACTGCCGGCGGGATCGACATGAAGCAAACCAGGCAATTCGCTCTCGTGATGGTGGTCGTCACGTTGGTGCTCGGGAGCGTCGTGTTCGCCGGGTTCGAATCACAGCGACAGCAGACCATCGAGCGCGAGCGAGTCGAGACCCAGGAGACGGCACGCATCGTCGCCGAGCGGATCGACTACATGCTCGAGGAGCGGACGCGGCAGGTCCGGATCGCAGCCAAAGACCCCTCGATGCGTGCGTTCGGCACCGACGAGCAACGGCGGGCACTACAGGACTTCATGAACGAGACCGAGTTCGACACCGCGGCGATCATCGCCGAGAACGGGAGCAAGGTGGACATCCGCGGCGTCGGCCAGGACACGCGACACTCGCTGGTCGGGCGGGACTACAGCCAGCGGGACTACGTCCAGCACGCCCTCGACGGCGAGGTCTACGTCACCGACCCGTTCGTCGCCGACAGCGGCAAACAGATCGTCGTGATCAGCGCACCTATCCGCGCCGACGACGGCGAGGTCGTCGGCGTCTTCGGGGCGTCCATCGTTCTCAACGACGAGGCCTTCTTCTCGAACATCCAGCGGTTCGACACCGACACCCAGTCGGTGTTCGTCTCCGCCGACGGTAACCACCTCTACGAGGGGACCGAGCGCTTCAACCGGTCGATCACCGCGACCGAGACCGTCGACTCCACCGGGTGGACCGTCCGGGTCGAGCGGAGTCGTGAACCGCTGGAGAGCGAACTGGAGAGCAACCTCGGGTCGTTCCTGCTCAAGGAGGGCGTCGTCCTCTTCGTCGTCATCGTGCTGGGCGGCGTCGGGGCCTGGACCTACCAGACCCACCTCAAGCAGGCCAGGCGACTGCTGGCTGGGTTCGACGAACTGGAGGAAGGCAACTACGACTACGACGCCGCGCTCGGCGGCAGCGAGGAGTGGCGACGCATCGACGACGGGTTCACCGACCTCAGGGAGGCGCTGGCCGATCGCGAGCGTGAACTCCGCCGCGAGCGCGACCGGTTCGCGGCGTTGTTCGAGAACGTGCCCGACCCCGCGGTGATCTACGTCACCGAGGACGACGGCGCCGTCGTCGAGCAGGTCAACCCCGCGTTCGAAGCCGAGTTCGGGTACGACCCCGGGGAAGCGGTCGGGGCGTCCCTCGTCGAACTGCTCTCGCCCGTCGACGACGACCCCCTGCCCGTCGGTGACGGCTCGACCGCCATGGAGGTCCAGTGCGAGACGGCCTCGGAGACGGCCGACTTCCTCGTCCGGAGCGCGACCCTCGGCGGCGACGGAGACCCGGCCACGGGGTGTCTGATCTGCACGAACATCACCGAGCAGAAACGTCGCGAGCGGGAACTCGCGCGACAGAACGAGCGCCTCGACGAGTTCGCCAGCGTCGTCAGCCACGACCTGCGCGGCCCGCTGACCATCGCCAGGGGCAACGCCGAACTCGCCCGGGACGACGACGAGTACCTCGACGACGTGCTGGCGGCGCTCGAACGGATGGAACGCCTCGTCGACGAGATCCTCGAACTCGCCCGGCAGGGCCGGACCGTCGGGGAGACGACCGAGGTCTCGCTCCGGCGGACCGCAACGCTCGCCTGGGGGAACCTGGACACCGCCGGCGCGGACCTCGACATCGTCGAGGACGTCGACTTCTACGCCGACGACGGCCGGGTCGGCGGCCTCTTCGAGAACCTGTTCCGTAACGCAGTGGAGCACGGTGCGCTGGACGCCGACGCCAGGTCCGACGAGGACGCCGCGCCGGCGGTCGCCGCGACGGACGGTGCCGTGGCAGAGGAGGCCCCGGACGGGGCCGACACCCCCGGCCTCACCGTCGAGGTCGGCCTGCTGGACGACGGCGACGGCTTCTACGTCGAGGACGACGGCGTCGGACTCCCGGACGAGGAGTACGACCGACTGTTCGAACACGGCTACACGACCAACCCGGACGGCACGGGGTTCGGCCTCGCCATCGTCGAGAGCATCGCGGACGCCCACGGCTGGGAGGTCCGGGCCTGCGACGGGACCGCGGGCGGCGCCCGCTTCGAGTTCCGCGGCGTCCGCTTCGAGTGAGTCGAGCAGGGAACCGGAGCGTGGGCCGGGCGGCCGGAGCGGTTACTGCGCGGTGCTGACGATCCGGATCACGTCGCCCTCTTCCAGTTCGTGATCGTCGGAGATTTCACGGCCCTCGCGGGCGTCGACCGCGTGGAGGTAGCCCTCGCCGATGTCGCTGTGGACGGCGTACGCGAGGTCCTTCGGCGTCGACCCGCGCGGAAGCAGGAAGGCGTCGGGGAGGACCTCCCCCTGGCCGTCGGTCCACTTGCTCTGGTCCTGGACGGGGTAGACCGTGACGTGGTCCAGCAGGTCGTAGACGGCGGCGTTCAGCGACGCCTGGACGCCGGTGCCACCGTACTCGGCCATGGCCTCCCGGACCCGCTGTAGCCCCTGACGCTGCTGGTCGCTGATGTCGCCGGTGATCGTGAAGTCCTCGTCGCCGGGGTCGTACTCGATCAGGCCGGCCTCGGCGGCCCGCCGGAGCGCGAGTTCGCCGTCGGCGGTCGTCGGTTCGACCATGCGATCCAACTCCAGCAGGCGATCTAGGTTCTCCGCGGGTGCCTCGTCGACCTTGTTGGCCGCGATCAGCAGGGGCTTGGTCTGGGCGCGCATCTCGCGGGCCAGCGCCTCGCGGTGCTCGTCGTCCCAGTTCTTCGGGTCCGGCGGGTACTCGAACGCTCGAAGAACGGCCGAGACGTCGGCCTCCGTCGCGCCGAACCCGGTCAGCACGTCCGTCAGCGTCTCTTCGAGGTCGAAGTCCGGCGACCGCGAGCGGCGCTCGACGGACTCCCAGTTGTCCTCGATGATCCCCATCAGCCACATGTCCATCTCCTCCTCCACGAAGTCGACGTCCTCGATGGGGTCGTGGGCCCCGACCTCGACGGGTTGGCCCTCCTCGTCGGTGGCGCCCGCCGCGTCGACGACGTTGACGATGGCGTCGGCGTTGGTCAACTCGTCGAGGAACTGGTTGCCGAGGCCCCTGCCCTCGTGGGCGCCCGGGACCAGGCCAGCGACGTCCAGCAGTTCCACGGGGACGTAGCGCTTGCCGTCCTCGCAGTTGCCACAGCGCTCCTCGAGGTCCAGGCACGGGCAGCGCGTGCGGGCGTGGCTGACGCCGCGGTTGGCGTCGATGGTGGTGAACGGGTAGTTGGCCACGTCCACGTCGGCCATCGTCGCCGCGGTGTAGAACGTAGACTTGCCGGCGTTCGGTTTGCCGGCCAGCGCCAGAGAGAGCATACCTCAACCTACCCGAGGCCGGGGGAACTGCGTTTCGGTCCGGAGTGATCAGTCCGCCGCCCGGCGGCTATCTCGCGGGCGCGTTCGAGCACGAGGTCGTCGCCGCGGTGGTCCAGTAGCCGGCGGTGGGCCTGCCTCGCCCGCCGTTCGATCTCCTCGTCGTCGGGGTACGACCGGCGGTAGCGGTCGACCTCCCGTTCGCGCAGGTCGACCCACCGGTCCTGATCGAGGTCGTGGTCGTCCGGCAGTCGGTCCTCGAAGGCCTCGCGTACCCTGTCGCGGTCGATCGCCTCGACGACCGCTGGGTCGACTCGCACCCGGCCGCCTCGACGTGGTCGTGCATCACCCGTACAGCGTCTCGACGTCGATCCCCGCCGGGCATCCCAGGTAGTTCCCCAGGTGGGCACAGCGACCGATCGAGGACGGGCCGCGGTCGAAGACGACGGTGTCTAACCCGTACCTGGCGGTGAACACGGCGGCCGAACTACCCGCCGGTCCCCCACCGACGACCGCGACGTCGCGGCGCTCTGTGGCCACGATCACCACCACCCGCGGTCCGGAACCCGGTCGTCACGCGTCCCCCTGGGCCCCTCGACGCCTCTGGACCGTCGACATGGTTACGTCCACCCGGTTTTTAGGCAAGCCTAAAATCAGTGGCGGATTCGTGGCCGACGGCGTTCGGTCTCCTGGGCGCCGACGGACGAGGGCTCGTCGACCCGGATGGCAGAACGGAAACGCAGTCGGCCTACAACTCCACGGCCATCATCACCTCGTCCACGTACTCGCCGTCGATCCTGTAGTGGCCCTCCCGCACCGCCTCGACCTCCCAGCCGTGGGATTCCAGGAACTCGATCGCGGTCTCGTTCGTCGCAGGCACGGTGTTGTAGACGCGTTCGAACCCGTTGCTGGCGGCCCACTGCAGGCCGCGCTCCAGCAACTGCGCGCCGACGCCGTGGCCGCGGTACTCCGCCAGCACGCCCACAGTCAACTCCGCGGTGTGGCTCAGCTTTTCCAGTTCCGGCGCGTACAGGTGGACCCACCCGACCACGTCGTCGCCGACGGTGGCGACGAAGAACATCCGCGACTGGAGTTCGTTGTGCCGCAACAGCGCCCCCTCGTGGTCGATGGCCTGCGCGACCGACTCGGCCTCGATGTAGATGCCCTGCTGGGCCACCTGTCGGATGGCCCCGACGATGCCCGAGAGGTCCTCCTGGCGCGCGGGCCGGATGGCGAACTCGAAGTCCTTCGCGCGGTGCTCCTCGGCCTCGCCCGCGTCCAGCGCGACCCGCAGGCGGCCGTCGACCTGCTCCAGCAGGCCGTCCCGCCGCAGGATGGCGACGTGGTGCCGGAAGCCGCCGGGGTCGACGCGCAACTCCTCGCGGACCGTCTCGGGTTCGACGGCCCCCTGGGACTCGACGTACTCGTAGATGCGGCGGCGGTCGTCGTGACCGAAGTCGAGTTCGGTGGCTACCTTCATGGGGCTTGCTATCACACGCCAGCACTTAACTGTTGACGGGACGGCGGCAGGCCCCGCGTCCGGCCGGACCCCTATCCAACGGCCTCCGACAGACGGCGGTCGGCGAGCCCCTGGCGCACGCGGTGGACACCGATGCCGGACACGCGGTCGACACCGGCGCGAAGTCGGCGTGATCGGGCGGCCGTTCGCAGGCGATTCTCATCCGCAGCTATTTTACCCACCACCGAATTGATATAGTGGAGGATGTCCTGGCAACCGACTCTCTATTCCTTGCTCGGGGTCGGGGCGGCCGGGGTCGCAGCCGCCGTCGTGGGCCTGGCCCGGCACCACCGGGACGAGCGCGGGGCCAATTCGTTCATGCTACTGATGCTCGCGCTGGCCGGCTGGTCGCTGGTCTACGCGGTCCAACTCGGGTACCCGACCCTGGCCGAGCAGTTGCTTTGGCAGCGGATCGGCCTCGCCGTGGGCGGGACGATTCCGACGCTGTGGTTCCTGTTCGCCCTGCAGTACTCCGGCGTGGACCGACTGACCGGGGACGCGCGGGCACTGCTGGGGGCCGAACCACTGCTTTTCGCCCTCCTGACGCTAACGAATCCCGCCCACGGAGTGATCTGGACGGACGCCACCGTCGCGTCAACGGCGGTGGGGTCGGTCGCGCACCCCGCGTTCGGCACGGGCTACTACGTCCACATCGCGTACGCGTACCTCCTGGTGGCGGCCGGACTCGGGCTACTCTTTCGCGTGTTCGTGCGTTCGTCGCGGATCTACCGTCGGCAGACCGGCTTCCTGATCCTGGGGGCGATGCCGCCGTTCGCCGCCAACGTCGCGTTCACGCTCCGGGCGCCGTGGGGACCCCTGCCGACGGTCGACCCGACCCCGTTCGCCTTCGTCGTCACCGGGGTCCTGTTCGGTCTCGCGCTGTTCCGGTTCGACCTGCTGCGCCGGACGCCGGTCGCCCGTCGCCGCGTCCTCGACGAGATGGGCGACGGCCTGGTCGTCCTCGACGCCGGCGGTCGCGTCGTCAACGCGAACGCGATCGCACGGCGAGTACTCGATCCGCCCCCGAGTGCGGACCGACGGATCGCCGACGTCGGACCCCACGGTGCGACGTCGACCGATGGCGCCCTGGCTGCCCTCGACGGACGGACGATCACCGCGACCGTCGACGGGCGGGAGCGGGCCTACGACGTGGACTGGTCGCCCCTGGAGGACCGACACGGCCGGACCGTCGGCCACGTGCTCGGCCTCCGGGACGTCACCGGCAGGAACCGGTACGAACAGCGCCTGGAGGTGGCCCAGCGCGTGCTCCGGCACAACCTCCGCAACGACATGACCATGATCCGGGGCTGGGCCGACCGGCTGGCGGAAGCCGCCACGGACGGGCAGGTAGAGACGGCCGAGCACATCATCGACACCGCAGAGGACCTCATCGACCTGAGCGAGAAGACCCAGACGATGGTCCGCATCGAGGAGGGGGCGACCGACGAACGAACCACCGTCGACGTGGGCGACCACCTCGCCGCACTCGTCGATGAGTTCCGGACCGCGTATCCGCGCGCGACCATCGAGGTGACGATCCCGGCGTCGACGACGGTGACGCTGCCGGACGAGGAGTTCCTCTCGGTTCCGGTCCGGAACCTGATCGAGAACGCGATCGAACACAACGACCGGCCGGAGCCGTGGGTCGGAGTACGGGTTCGTCGGGCGGGCGACCGGCTCACGATCCGCGTCGAAGACGACGGGCCGGAGATCCCGGCCATGGAGCGGCGGGTCATCGAGGAAGGAGCCGAGGACCCGCTACAGCACGGCAGCGGCGTGGGCCTGTGGCTCTCGTACTGGAGCGTCCGGACCGTCGGCGGGGACGTGCAGTTCGACCAGCTAGAACCCCGCGGAAACGTCGTCACCCTCGAAATCCCGGCGGTCGATCGCCCGACCGCCCAGGTGCAGTCGCCCGGTGGCACCAGGGGGGATTCCCGGTGACGGCAATCGAGAGCGCGCTCCAGCCGCCCTATTGCGGGAAGCGGGAAAGCAGATGCCGGCCCTCGGCGAGGCCCGTCGCACGCAGACGTCGCCTCGTCGGGTGCACTCGTGCGCCGGCGCGAAGGCGGCCGGTGCACTGGGGAATGGCTCTACTGGCCTAAAAGCGAGTCCACTGGGCTGACCGTCCTCGCCAACCACCCCGGCGGGCAGACGCTCGCCGTCGAAATCGCGCCGGAGTACGGGGTCGATCCGCTGTACCCCGAGTAAATCGCGGTCCCAGTTGCCGACCCGCACATCGATCGGTCGGACGTCGTGACCGGCAGCGACGGTGGGAACTTCGCGGCGTCACGGCCGTGAAGACGACCTAGACGCAAAGTTGCGTCGACGCGACCGACGACGACCACCTCCCGATCCTCGTCTCCGAGTGTGAGAAGTCAGTTTCGGCACCGACAGGGCGCCGGTCGAACGTCAGTCCGTCCGCTCGCCCGACCAGGCGTCCGGCATCTCCTCGCGCGGCGGAATCCCGGTCAGCAGTTGCGCGGTGTCCTTGACGTTGTTCGTCTCTAGGAGCGTCTCGGCGGCCTCCCGCACGGTGAACTCGGCGTCGATCTCGTAGCCGTAACACCGGGCGTACAGTTCCAGGAAGTCGTTGAGCGTCTGCTCCAGCAGGGAGTGCTCGACCGGCGGGAAGCGGACCCACTCCCCGGTCCGGGCGTCGACGTAGACCATGATCGTCGGCCCGAGGCCGTTCCGGAGGAGGTCTATGGCACGCTCCTCTGCGGGCGGGTTCTCCGGGGGGACGAACTCCTCCCGGGCGGTCCCGGCCCGCTGGGCGAGTTCCGAAATCTCCTCCCAGTACTCGGTGTGACTCATCGTGACCCGTCACGACAGGTGGACGACGAGCGACGGCGCCGTCCGCCCCGTTCGGTCGGTCGCCGTTACCCCTGCTTGTACTCGACGCCCTTGCCGCCGCTGGGGTGGTCCCAGTCGGTGTCGGCGACGACGGCGCAGGTCCCGCACTCGATGCACGGCTGGGTGTCCAGGCTGACCACGCGCTCGGTGGTCCCGTTGGTCTGGACCTCTTCGGCGCGGTAACAGCCACCGCCGTAGTCCATCGAACTCACCGGACACGACCACACCGCGGTCCCGCTGGCGTCCCAGGAGTTGTCCTCCACCTGGATGTGCGGGTCGCCGACGTCGTAGGTGAGGTCGCCGATGCGGTCGCCCAGATCCGGCGGCTGGACCTCGCTCTCGCCGACCACCTCGTCGCCCAGCGCCTCCGCGATGGTGACCGGCAAGGTCACGTACGGCGTCCGGGTATCCGGGAGCATCCCGAGCAGGTACGGCGAGTTGAACAGCCGTTTCATCGGCAGGACCTTGACCGCGGCGCGGCCGAGCACCGACCCGGCGAGCGCGTCGGTCACCGCCGAGATGGGGCCGACCTCGCCCAGGCGGCCGAGCACCTCGTAACGGGTCGGCCGGAGCTTCTTCATCGTCCCCGACTCCTTCAGTTTCCGCTCGTAGCGCTGGCCCGCGGCGTCGGGTTCGCCGTCGGCCTTCGCCTCCGCGAACGCCTCGGCCGCGAGCGCACCCGCGGTGACCGCGTGGTTCATGCCCTTGATGATCGGGCCCTGGGCCTGCATCTGGCCGCCAGCGTCCCCGACCAGCACCAGGCGACCCTGGTGGGGCGAGGGGTGGGCGGCCTTCTTCGAGTCCGGCACCAGTTTGGCGGAGTACTCCAGTTCGGTGTAGTCCTCGCCCACGAAGTCCGCCAGCAGCGGGTGGGTCAGCAGCGCGTCCAGCAGTTCGTGGGGTTCGGCGTGCTGCTGGACGATGCTGTCGAGGTGGAAGACGGTCCCGATGGAGAGGGTGTCGTCGTTGGTGTACATGAACCCGCCGCCGCGGACGCCCTGGAACAGGTCGCCGCTGAACAGGTGCGCGACGCCCTCGTCCTCGTCGAGGCCGAACCGCTCCTCGATGGCGCCCTCCGGCAGGTCGACGACGGCCTTGACGCCCTGGAACCACTCGTCGGGGTCCTCCCAGTCCATCAGGCCGGCGTCGCGAGCGAGTTCGGAGTTGACGCCGTCGGCGGCGACGATCAGGTCCGCGGTGATCGGGTCGAGTTCGTCGCAGGTGACGCCGATAATCTCGCCCCGGTCGTTCCGCAGGAGGCCGTTCACCCGGACGTCGGTCAGCAGGCCGCCGCCCGTCTCGCGGGTCCGCTCGTGGACCCGCTCGGCCAGCCAGGAGTCCATGTGCCGCCTGAGCACCGAGTCACACCACTCGGTGTCGTGGTGGTGGATGTCGGTGAGGTCGATGCTCTTGACCGTCCGGCCGGAGATGTTGTGGATCTTGTACTCGTCGACGGGCCGCGCGGTGGCCTCCTCCCGGAAGTCCGGGAACAGGTCGTCGATGGTGTACGGCGCCGACTCCTCGGCGTAGATGAGGCCGCCGGAGACGTTCTTCGACCCGGCTTCGACGCCGCGCTCCAGCACCAGCGTCTCGATGCCGCGGTCCGCCAGCGCGGCGGCTGCCGCGGCGCCGCCCGGTCCGGAGCCGACGACCAGCGCCTCGTAGTGTTCGTACTCGTCCTCGGGGCCGGCCTCGACGACTGTCTCACTCATCGTCGATACCTCCGTCTGCGAGCGCCGCTACGTCCAGTTCGCCTTCCTCCAGTGCCTCGGTCAACATGGGTAGTACCTCGAACAGGTCGCCGTGGACGAAGTAGTCCGACCAGTCCTTGATGTCGGCGTCGGCGTCGGTGTTGATCGCGACGATGGTGTCGCTCTCGTCGCAGCCGACCTTGTGCTGGATCGCCCCGGAGATGCCCGCGGCGATGTACAGCGGCGGTTCGACCACCTGGCCGCTCTCGCCGATCTGGCGTTCCTCGGCCACGTACTGCTCGACGTGGCCCTCGAAGTTGTACGAGGCCGTGATGACCCCGCGAGAGAGGCCCAGTGCGGCGTCGTCCAGCGCGTCGACCAGGGCCAGCCCGAGTTCGATGCCCTGGGTCGGGTCCCGGCCGATGCCGCGGCCGAGCGCGACGACGACTTCGTGGCCCGAGAGGTCGATGCCGCCCTCTAGCTGGTCCCACTCGATGACGTCCGTGCGGAACCAGTCGTCGTCTAGTTCGAGGTCGTGTTCGACGACTACGCCCTCCCGCTCGGGGTCGGCCTCCGGCACCTCGAAGCTCCCCGGAATCACGGACGCACCCTGGGGGTGGAACTCCCGTTCGGGCTTGTCCAGACAGAGGATCGTCGAGTACTCGAACCCGGAGAAGTCCGGGCGCTTCATGTGGAACACGCGCTCGAACTCCGTTTTCGTCCCCGGTTCGCCCGTCTTGGCGGGGTTTGAGATTTCGACGTCCTCGATGTAGAGGTCGTTGCAGTCGCTGGCCAGCCCGGAGTCGAGTTCGCCCTGCACCAGCGCCGAGAGGTCCCGGCCGTTGTTCGTCGCCGGGAACATCGTGTACCGCGGCTCGTCGTAACCGTGCCAGTCGTAGTCGGGCTTGTCGTCACGGAAGCCGTAGGGGTGGTCGGCCGCGCGCGCCACGTCACAGAAGATGCGAGTGTAGGGAACGTGCAGGAACCGTTCGAGGCGCTCGTCCTCGTAGTAGACGGCGACGTCGGCCCCGTAGGCGATGGCCTCCTCGGCCTGGTCGGCCACGTCGTCGCCGACGACGACGGCGACGACCTTCTCGTCGGCGTCGTAGTCCTCGTTGTACCGGTCCATCAGGTCCCGGGCCTTGCCCAGCATCTCCCGGCTGACGTCGATCAGTTCGCCCTGCTGGGTCTCGCAGTACACCCACATGTCCTGGTAGACGCCGTCTTCCACCGCGCGGACGTGGCGCTTGTCCGCGGTGGGGTGGTCGAGCCCCTCGATCTCGAGGGTCTCCTCGCTGGGCGCCCGCGGGCCCGAGTCGGCCGCCTCGTCGGCGGCCTCGCTCTCGTCGCTCACGTCGCCGCCGACGTCGTCCAGGCGGGATTCGATGGCTCCCTTCGCAGTCTTGCGGTCCTTGCCGTCACGCTCGGCGTCGAGAATCTCGCCGAGCGCCGACGGATCGTCGATCTCTTCCAGTTCGTCGCGCAGTTCGTCGACCGTGTACTCGGCGGGGTCCAGTGCCATCGTCAGTCACCTCCGGCGAACGGTGCGATCTCCTCGAGCACCTGTTGCATTCCCTCGCCGTCCTCCGGCGTGACGACCGTCGCCTCGCGCTCGGAGGGCGCCTTCGGGATGGGGTCGACGCCCTCGACGATGGTCGGCGAGCCGTCAAGCCCGATGTAGTCGGGGTCGAGGTCGAGGTCCTCGTGGTCCCAGATGGTCGCGTAGTCCCCGGGGTTCTCGGCGCGTTTCTGAGTCTCCTCGCGCAGGTCCTTGCGCTTCAGACGGTGGGCCGCCTTGCGGTAGGTCGGCTCGAACTCGGGGTCGACGACCACGACCGCCGGCAGCGACGACTCGACGGTCTCGATCTCCTCCACGTCGCCCTCCACGAGGCGCTTCGCGCGGATGCGACCCTCCTCGGGGTAGACGTCCAGCGAGATGACGTGCGTGAGAAGCGGGTAGCCCAGCGCCCAGGCGGTCTGGGGGCCGGTGTGGCCGGTCTCGCCGTCGGCAGTCTTGAAGCCGGCGAACACGAGATCGGGTTTCTGGCCCTTCTCCTCCTCGAACTTCTCCAGGCCCGTACAGAGCGTGATGGCGGTCGCCCAGGTGTCTGCGGCCGCCATCTCGCGATCGGAGAGCAGGTAGAGTTCGTCCGCGTAGACCGACTCCATGGCTTCCTTGAGGACGCTCTTGTAGCCTGGCGGCCCCATGCTCATGACGCTGGCCGTCCCTCCGTGACGGATCTTCGTCTGGAGGGCCGCCTTCAGGGCGTGTTCGTCGTTGGGATTCATGACCGTCGGCGTCTCCCCCCGTTCGAGGTGCCCGTCCTCGTCGAACGAGACCGCTCCCTCGCTGAAGTCGGGAACGCCTTTGGTCAACGTTACCATCTCCATGAGTTCCACCTCCGGCTCCCGGGTGCGCTGTCACATACCATGCGTCTGGTCGGAGCATCGCCGCCTACGATTATAAAGCTGAAGAAAGCGGCCCGAACGCGACGAACGACGGCGCTGAACGCTCCGATTCTCGTGATTCGGACGACCTGCAGGTCCACGTTTGCCAGCCCCCGACGACGGAGAAATCGCCGGCTCGGCGGCCAACCGGCGGCCCGGGAAGCTTATGCCCGTCGGTCTGATATCTCCGTGCATGACGGTTCTGTCCTTCGACGACAAGGGCGTCGACGTCGTCTACGAGGGCATCGAGTTCCGCCTCGAACGCGACCTGATCGAGGAGGCCACCCGCAAGCAGTACGTCGACGCGACCGACCACGAGGTGCTGCAGATGGTCGAGGAGGACCCCGAACTCGGCGGCGAACCCCGCCGGATCGGTGACATCATCGACTGAGTTGCGCGCGACGAGCGGCGACCCGGTCAGTAGTGACCGAGCACGCCGAGTTTCCGTGCCCGCGTCTGGGCCATCCCGAAGACGACAGCGCCGACGAGGAGGTATCCGACGCCGGTCACCACGAGCAACCCGAGGTCCAGCGCGGAGAAC
Organism: Halobacteriales archaeon QS_1_68_20; assembly: GCA_003021085.1. Taxonomy (GTDB): domain Archaea; phylum Halobacteriota; class Halobacteria; order Halobacteriales; family PXRE01; genus PXRE01. The sequence continues at coordinate 42,489 of PXRE01000024.1, forward strand.
TCCCACAGGCGGACGCCCTCGGTCATGGCCTGCTGAAGGAGCGCACTCCCGTGGGCCAGCGGCAACAGCGCCGTCCAGCCGTACCCCAGCGACGGTGCGGCGATCAGGCCGACGAACGCGAACTGGAGCAACCCGACCCAGCTACCGATCTGCTTGTACAGCACGGTCAGTCCGCCCATGGCGAACCCGAAGCCGGTGATGGACGCCAGCGTGAACACAAGCACCGGAACGATGGTCAGGAAGTCCAGAGATAGCCACTCGCCGCTCAGCGCCATCATCACGAACAGCAGGCTCGTCCCCAGCAGGAAGGTAATGATGAGCCTGGCGACGGCCTTCACGAACAGCACCGTCCGGAAGCCGAAGGGCGTGATGAAGTGGCGTTCGAGCGTCCCCCACTCGGCCTCCGCGCGCACGCTCATCGCCAGGTCGCTGTACATCGTCGAGGCCATCATCCAGAGGAAGTAGCCGACGAGGATGCCCGCCACGGAGTCCGAGAAGGCGGCCCCGCCGACCGCCCGACCGCCGTAGAAGATGATCCCGAACATCATCAGGAAGACGATGATGCGCCCGGCGAAGTTCATCGGGTACCGGACCAGCAACAGCAACTCCTTGCGGAAGACCGCGGCGGCGAGCTGGAGGTAGCCGGCGCTCACGGGCGGTCACCCCCGGTGACGTTCAGGAACACTTCTTCGAGGTCCGGCGTGATAGTCTCGACCGTCTCGACGCGGGCGTCGCCGTCCTCCAGCAGGTGGACGAGGCGGTAGAAGCCGTCGCTATCGGTCGATACCTCGTAGCGCGTCCGGTCGTCGAACCTGTCGACCTCGACGGACTCGAACGCCCCCCGGACGCGGGCGGTCGTTTCGTCGCCGATGTCCCGGACCGTCACCCGGTAGCCCTGGGTCTCGAACATCCCGAGCAGGTCCTCGACGGTGTCGTCGGCGACGACGTTGCCGTCGTCCATGATGATGACGCGGTCGCAGACGTCCTCGATGACGGCCATGTCGTGGCTCGACAGGACGACCGTCAGGTCCCGCTCTTCGACGAGTCGACCGAGTTCCTTCCGGAGCGTCAGCGCGCTCTCGATGTCCAGTCCCAGCGTCGGTTCGTCCAGGAACACCAGCGACACGTCGCCCGCGAGGACGCTCGCCAGCGACGCCTTCTGTTTCATTCCACGGGAGAGGCCACGGACGGGTTCGTCGGCCTTCTCCGCGAGGTCGAACTGGTCCAGCAACGTCTCGTGTCGCTCGGCGACGGCCTCCGGGTCCTCGCCGCCGATGCTGGCGAAGTACTGGAGGTTCTCCCGCACGGTCAGCCGCCAGTAGTCGTTGCGTGCGCCCTCCAGCATCGCGTCGACCCGGCTGTACGCCTCCGTCGGGTCCGCACCCACGTCGACGCCGTCGATGCGGACGGTGCCGGCGTCCGGGACGATCAACCCGAGGATGGACTTGATCGCCGTCGTCTTCCCGGCACCGTTCGGCCCCAGCAGGCCGACGACGGAGCCTCGTTCCACGGAGAAAGAGACGTCGTCGACGGCGACGACGGCGTCGTCGCCCTTGCCGAACTGCTTCGACAACCCCTCCACCTCGAGGGTCGGCTCCGCCGACGCACGCTCGGCCTCTGCCTCGTCGCCCGTCTCTCCCGCGGATCTCACTGGCACGCTCGTTCGAACGTTCGTCCCCATCACTTAATCGTTGTCGGAGTGAATCGACGCCGACCGCGCCGCGGCGAACCAGGTCGTCGCGCCCGCGACCGACTCGCCCGGGCCATACCCCGCCGGCCCACGCCACGGTCGGCCACCTGTCTCCCGTTCCCGAACAGTTAAGCGGCCGACGCTCCCAGCGACGACCGTGACTCCCGAACTCCCAGGTGGCCGGGACCACCCGGCCTGGCTGACGGTCGTGAGCACGTTCATCGCGTACGGCGTGATCATCGCTGTCATCGCGGTGATCATGTTCGGCGTGCCGTATCTGGCGTTCTCGGGCGTGTAGCTGACGTCGGGACGACCCTGGCGTTCGGCCGCCCCGTCCCCGCGCACGTGGAGCCATCGCACGGACTCCCCACCCGGCGTTCGGGACCCCGCGACCGACCGTCGGCGTCAGGCCAGGTCGGCCATCCGCTCGAGCACGTCGTCGACGACGGCGGCCTCGTACGTCCAGAACCCGTAGAACCGGTCGGGTTCGCGTTCCTGGGCCAGCAGGACCACCTTGTCGTCGTCGTCGCCGGCGCCGTCGAACGCCACCCACCAGTGGTTCAGGACCTCGTCGGCGGTGCTCCGGTGGACGGCGACGTCGAGATCGTCCAGGCGCGCTCCGTCAGTGGCACCGTAGACGTGGATCGCCACGTCACTCTCCGAGAGGTTGCGGTAGGCGTTCCGCTGGTGTTCCAGCTTCGAGAGCTGCTGGAACCCGGCGTGCAGCTCCCCCGAACCGCTGTTCCAGGCGCGAAACTCGACGATCCGCGAGGCCATCACCATCCGGCCCTTGTCGTAGGACTCAAAGAAGTTGTCGTGCAGTCGGTCGACGACGGCGGGCGGCTCTGCCGCCAGTCCCGTCGACATGGATTCCTGCCAGGACCGGACGTACCGCGTGACGCGCTCGACGGGACTCCTGGCCAGTTCGGTCGTCCTCGACCGGAGAACCACGACGTCGTCGGGACCCTCGCCATCTTCGACCTCGACGTCGACGTCGTGGGGGTCGAAGAACTCCGAAATGGCAGCCAGTTCGGTATCCGATCCGGTGAAGTTTCGCACCTCGACCGTCTTCCGGTGGCTCTCGACGCTCGCGACGACGTCCGAGAGCGTTGGGGTGGTCGTTACAGTCACGTGATCCGGGGTTCCGACCCCAGGAGAATATTCGACGTGGCTTACTAGTCTGGTACGCCCGCTCCGACGCGTCGGCCAGGTGGACGAACTCGCCGGGAGGGGCCCCTAGCGCAATCGTCATCTTTTACTCCCGGGTCACGTACCCCCGACATGGATCAGCTGAAGGAGTCGTTGCTCGAGGCCCCCATCATCGAGAAGAACGGCTACCACTACTTCGTACACCCGATCAGCGACGGCGTGCCGCTGCTGGAGCCGGGACTGCTCCGGGAGATCGTCATCAAGATCATCCGCAAGGCGGACCTGGAGGACATCGACAAGATCGTCACGCCCGCGGCGATGGGCATTCACATCTCCACCGCCGTCTCGCTGATGACCGACATCCCGCTGGTGGTCATCCGGAAACGCCAGTACGGCCTGGAGGGCGAGGTCGAACTCGCCCAGCAGACGGGCTACTCCGAGAACCAGATGTTCATGAACGACGTCTACGAGGGCGACCGAGTACTCCTGCTAGACGACGTGCTCTCGACCGGCGGGACCCTCGCGGCCATCACCGAGGCGCTGGAGCACGTCGGCGCCGACATCGTCGACGTCGTCGCCGTCATCAAGAAGGAAGGCCCCAACGAGCTGGACGACTCCGGACACGACGTCAAGACGCTTATAAACGTCGACGTCGTCGACGGCGAAGTCGTCGTCACCGACGAACACGGCGACGGCTGAGGCCCGTGATCCGGCCGTCGGTCGCCGTCGACTGACCACGGCGGTGAGTCGACCGCACGCCCGCCTACCGGACTCCTCGTGGATCAGTTATCCAGCCCGCCGCGCTGGTCGCGCCGGGCCGCCGCGAGCGTCGGCACGCACCAGCGGACGCTCGCCAACCGACCGTCAGTCGCCAGTCACCGACAGGATTACCGCTCGTCGAGGTGCCCCGGGACTGCCACCCTTCGCCGTCGCCCGTCACGTCCGGGCCACTGAACGACCCGTTTCAGGCCGCGAGAGGATTTTTCTCCGGTGAATTGTTTGCCCAGTTCCGCAGAAGGAGTCGACGATGTCACGATCTGGCATCAGGAGTACGGCCCTCGGTATCGCCACCAGACTCGACTCGGTTCCGACGCGCCTGTTGCTGGTCGGCCTGCTCATGCTGGTCGCGATGGCGTTCGGTGCCGACCCCGTCGCTGCCGAGTCCACCTGCGAACACGCGAACCAGGGTTGCAACGTCTTCGTCTGACGGTCGTCGACTACCCTGCCAGGTTACGGACCGGGCGAGGACACTCCCTGACCTTTTTCGGGAGACGGGAACCGACCTGACAGTGGCACGTCACCGCGATCCTCCGATTCACGCAACACGTCACGGACTACCGGGAGGTACTCGGCGACGCCGCGCTCGTCCGGAGAATCGCCGTTTCACGCCGCGGGAAAATTATCCTGCGGTGGATTGTTGACGAATCTCGCTCAACCGTGTGACGATGTCCCATCTCGACATCAGGAGTTCGGCCGTCGGAATCACCACCAGACTCACGTCCGTCCCGCCGCGGCTACTGCTGGTCGGGCTGCTCTTGCTGATCACGATGGTGTTCGGTGCCGACCCTGTCACCGCCAAGAACACCTGTGGAGCCCAGGCAACGCTGGACTGTCACGACTACTGATCGAGCGGACCTGATCGGGACGTCGTGGAAGACAGATTCGAACCACTTTCTCGTCGCTCCCGTAGGATGCTGGAGAGACGAGAGTCCGTTCCCGTAGTAGCACGCCGACGGAGCGTCTCGCGGGTGAGGCCGCAAGAAGTAGCGGGAGGTGGATTTGAACCACGTGAAGACGGACCTGCTCGCGTCGCTCGCAGGTTGCGACTTCCCTGGCTCAAACCACTCGCCGCGATTCTCCGGCCTCACGGATTGCTCGGCGGCGGAGCGTCTCGCGGGTGAGGCCGCAAGAAGTAGCGGGAGGTGGATTTGAACCACCGATCTCCGGGTTATGAGCCCGGCGGAATCTCCTGGCTATCCCATCCCGCTACCCCAGGATACCCGCGAGTGAAATTTAAGGGTTGTGTTTCGGTCGCCCCGTGGGGGTTTGCAACGTGGATCACCGGTGGACCCGCCAGGTGAACAGGCTCTCGGCCGTGTAGTTGACGACCATCGCCACGGCGATGGCGACGGGACTGGCCACGAGGAACCACAGGTCGGCCCCGAACACCTCCAGGGTGACCGACACCTGCTGGGTCAGCACCCAGTAGACGACCAGTTGAACGGCGACGCCACCCGAGCGGACGACGTGAGAACGGGCCAACCGCCGGACCGTCGGCCAGCGTCCGGGTCGGCCCTCGTCCGCGAACGTCCACCGCTCGTTCACCAGGAACATCACGACGATGGCCGTCTCGATGCCCGCCGCCTTCGCCACCATCTCGTGGACGCCGAGGCCGAGTGTCAGCGCCGCCAGCACCGCGTTGTCGAACACGGCGCCGACGACCCCGACGGAGGCGAACTTCCCGAACCGGACCGCCGAGACCAGTTCGCCCAGCGTCCCCGCTGGGGTGGCTTCGACGCCGACCCCGTCGGCCGCGACCTCGTCTGCCGTTCCCCCGTCGTCGCCACCCGCGTCAGCGGCCACCCCGTCGTCGCCGTCGCCGTCAGTCATCTCGCCCCTCCGTGGCGAGTCGGTCGACCAGCGACGTCGACCCTTCCCGGCCCGTGTCGACGAACGAGTGTAGCGTGTGGTCGGCCAGCGACTTCGACCGGTGGCGGACGGCCACGAGCGCCTGGAGCAGTTCCAGCGACGTCCCCACGGTCGAGACGGTCGACCCCGGCTGATCCTGCCAGGTGACAGGGACTTCAGTCACCCGCTGGTCCAGCGCACCCGCGATGGCGATGAGTTCCACGTCCCAGGCGAAGCCCGGTTCGTAGAGGTGGCCGCGGACCTCCTGCCAGGACTCCCGGCGAATGGCTTTGGCGCCGCACTGGTAGTCGTGGAGGTCGACTGGCAACAACCGCCGGCCCAGCCGGGCGAACCCATCACCGAGCCAGCGCCGCGCGTACGTCTGGTGGGCGTCGACGTTCGACTCCGGGTGTCGCCGGGAGCCGACGGCCAGGTCGGCCTCGTCGTCGGCGACCGGCGCCAGGACGGCCGCGATGGACGCCGCGGGCGTGGACCCGTCCGCGTCCGCGAACGCGAGCACGTCGGTCTCCAGGGCCTCGAACCCGGCGGTGATCGCCGCTCCCTTGCCGCGGCGCTCGTCGGCCACCGACACGTCGGCCGGCATCGCCGAGAGCGCGTCTACGGTCTCCGGGGTCGGCGCGTCCACCTCGATCCGGATGGTCTCGGGGACCAGCCTCCGGTCGAGCGCCTCAACGTATTCCCGGAGGCGCTCGACGTCCGGGCGGTAGGCGGGGACCACGATACCGACTGATCCCATCTGACCGAGAGCAACCGGCGGCGGGGTAAAAAACCGTTCGAATCCGGCGGCGACGGCGTCGGCAACTTTTGTGCGATAGAATAGATAGTTATTTTAGTTACGTTCACGTTCTGCGGACGATGGAAAGAAACGTGTACCGATGTTCGAACGGCCAGTTCTACGGCGACGTCGGCCTCTGGCAACGCCTGGAGTCCGGCGAGTGGTCGCCGTGTTGCTGGGACCAGGAGTCGGGAATGGAGTGGGTCTCTGCGGGCGATGGCGAACTCCTCTCGCTGACGCCGGTACCCGAGTCGGACCTCCCCCCTGGATTGACGGCGACGTCGACCGAGGCGGGCGTCCGCGTCGAACCGACGTCCACGAAGGCGACCCCGCCCGGCGGCCACCGGTAGCGACCGGTCACGGGGCGGGCCGAGCACGCCGAACCGGAAGACGTTTACCGGGAAGGCCAATTTTTCACCGGTGATGGAGTACGGGCTGGTCGTCCTCTGGCTCGCGACGTTCTTCGCGCTCGGACTGGTCGGGTTGCCGCTGGCGTCGGTGCTGTGCCGCCCGCTGGCGGACCGGGGAGCCAGCGTCACCCTCCCGCTGGCGCTCTCGGTGGTGGCCGTCGTCGCCCTCTGGGTCGGCCGCGTCTCGTTCGGGCGGCCGGCGCTGGCCGCGGGATTGGTCGTCCTGCTGGGCGCCAGCGCGGCCGCCTGGCGGTACGGTGACGCCGGCCCCGACCCGCGAATCGCCGGTGAGACGGCCGCAGTGTTCGCCGTCGCCTTCCTCTTGCTGGTGGCGGTCCGGGCGGTCGACCCGGCGGTCCACCCCTTCGCCGGCGAGAAGTTCCTCGACTTCGGCCTGCTGCAGTCCCTCCTGCGCGCCGAGACGCTCCCGCCGAAGGACATGTGGTTCGCGGGCGAACCGGTCGCCTACTACTACGGCGGTCACCTCGTGTCGTCGCTGTTGACCCTGCTGACGGGGACCGCGCCGGCCTACGCCTACAACCTGGCGCTGGCGGGCTTCTACGCGATGCTCGTGACCGCCGCATTCGGCCTCGGCGGGACCCTCGCGGCCGCACGGGGTGCCTCCCGCCGGGTCGGCGGACTGTTCGCGGCGTTCCTCGTCGGGTTCGCCAGCAACCTCCACACGGCCGGCCAGCTGGTCCTGTGGGTGCTGCCCGGCGGGATCGCGGAACCCATCGCCCGCGCATTGGCGGGCAGCCCCGACGACGCGGCCCGGTTGCTCGCCGGTCCCGACGGTTTCCACTACTTCACGCCGAGCCGGATCATCGTCGACGTCCTCGACGAACGGGTGTACTCGACCATCAACGAGTTCCCGCTGTTCTCGTGGCTGAACGGGGACCTCCACGCGCACATGATGGTCCAGCCGTTCTTGCTCGTCGTGGCGGCGCTGTTGCTGTCGTACTACCGGACGCCGGAGGAAGCGGTCAGACGCCGGCGGGGACTCGTGTTCGGCGTGGTCCCCCTCGTCGGCGGACTGATCGCCGTGGTCGACACCTGGACGTTCCCCACCGTGATGGGGCTGACCGTGCTGGCACTGCTGTTCGCACCCAGTGATCCCGCGACGCTCCTCCCGGCCGACCTCGCCGCGCGCGTCCGGGAGTTCGCCGATGCGTCGCGTGCGAAGGCCGAACTGGCCAGAACCGGGGTCGCTGGCGTACTCGGCGTCGGTGCCGAGGCGCTGGCGGCGGTCTGGGCGCTGCCGTTCCTCCTCGGCCCGGCCAGCACCCGGAGCATCGGGTTCTTCCCGCCCCGGAGCGACCTCGGCGAGTTGCTGGTAGTCCACGGCGCGTTCCTCGCCGTCTTCGCGGTCTACCTGGTGAGCAGGGCGCCGCCGCTGGAACGCGACGAGTGGTACCAGGTGGGCATCCTCGTCGTCGGTCTGCTGGCGACCGCCGTCGTCGGGAACGCGGCCGCGGTCGGGCTGTTCGGCCCGCTGCTGGTCGGTGGGTGGGCACTGCTCCGGTACGGGTCCCGGGAGTACCGTCCGGTTCCCGGCGTGGGGTTCGAGACGGTGCTACTCGTCGCCGGCGCGGGCCTCGTGACTATCGTGGAGTTCGCCTACGTCGTCGAACAGGCGGGGCCGGGACGGATGAACACTGTGTTCAAGACGTACATCCAGGTGTGGGTGCTGTGGGGCGTCGCGGCGGGCGCGATGGTGGCGGCCCTGGTCGCGGACGCGTTCCGGGGCGACCGGTCGGCCTGGCCGTGGGGCGCCCTCCCGGGGCGGAAGGCGGCCACGGCCGTCGGCGTCGGGTTGCTGCTCGCCTCCACCTCGGTCTACGGCGGCATGGCGCTGTCCGACCAGTTCGACGGGCAGAACGGCCAGTACCCGGCCGCCGACGACCCCACGCTGAACGCCACGCGGTTCGTCGAGGAGGGCCACCCCGGGGAGGCCGCCGCGATCAGGTGGCTGGACGACCGCGAGGGGCGCCCGACCATCGTCACCGCGGCACCCGGCGGCTACTACTGGACGCCCCAGGACGGCAGAGGGGCCAGCGCGCCGGCCAGCCTCACTGGCCTGCCGACGGTGCTCGGGTGGTACCACGAGGTCGGGTACCGCGGCAGCGGCCCCTACCAGCAACGCCTGGCCGACGTCGAGACCATCTACACGGGGTCGGCCGAGGAGCAGGCCGAACTCCTGGCGAAGTACGACGTCGAGTACGTCTACGTCGGGCCGGCCGAGCGCAACAGGTACGGCGACGTCAGTTTCGAGGGCGTCGAGATGGTCGGCCAGCCGAAGGAGTTCGGTGACGTCCTGATCTACCCCGTGGAGGCGGAGAACGAGAGCACCTAGACATTGGATTCGTTTCTCGAGAAGAACGAGAGCGTTCGACCGGTAGTGAACGGCCGTCTAGACGGCGTACTCGTCGTGGGCCTTGATGACGTCTAGGTCCTCGGCGTCCACGGTGTCGACGTCGAGGAAGTGCGGAACGTAGTTGCGCTTCTGGTAGGTCTCGCGCTCGTCCTCGTCGCCGATGATGCACCAGAGGTGAGGCTCGTCGGGGCCGTACCAGTCGCCCATCCGGCTGACCTGGAAGACGGTCCTCTCCTCGCCGTCCCACCGGATGATGGCGTCTCGCCGGATGCCCGCGTCGCCGAACACGATCAGCCGCTTCATGGCCGCGGGTTCGTGAAGGGACCAATTAAGGGTGTCGAGTTATCGGCTCCAGCGGTCCAGGCCGAGGACGTCCTCGACGGGGAGGTCCAGGCGAAGGAGGGGGACGATGGCGATCAGTGCGATGGCCACCTCAAGTCCGCCGACCAGCAGGAACGCCTGCCGGTAGCCCAGCAACGTCGCCGTCTCGCCGGCGACGATGCCTGCCAGGAAGCCCAGGCTCCCGAAGATGTTGAACCCGCCCATGGCGGTGCCGCGCTGGTCTTCCGCCGCCAGGTCGGTCACCAGCGCCATCGTCGCGGGTGCCATCAGCGCGCCGAGCACGCCCACCGCGACCATCGCCACCTGGACGCCGAGTAGCGTCCCTGCCAGTCCCACGCTCATGGCCGCCACGCCGTACGCCAGCGACCCGCCGACGATCGGGACCCGGCGACCGATCCGGTCAGATAGCTTCCCGAAGGGGTACTGCAACAGGGCGAACGGCGCGAAAAACAGCGCCAGCACGATGCCGCGCTCGGCCGGCCCGAGGCCGAAGACGTCCCGGAAATAGAACGTGCCCGCGAGCGCAAAAAAGCCCGCCGTCAGGCGGTCGATAAACCCGAAGGCGTACGGGATGGCCAGTTCGGGCGTCCCGGAGAGGCTGACCAGTGCCTCCCGGACCTCGCCGCGGTCGCCGTCGGGCACGCGGTCGACCACCAGCAGGGCCGCCAGGCCGACCGCGAGCATGGCGCCGCCGGCCACGACCAGCACCAGGAGCGGATCACGGGCCGCCAGTTGTCCGCCGATGGGCGACCCGGTGGCGACGCCGATGCCGATGGCGATGCCGGCCGCGCCCATGTTGCGGCCGTGGCCGCCGGGCAGGTCCATCAGCATCGCCATCGCCAGCGACAGCGCGCCGACGGTCATCGCGCCCTCGACCACCCGGAGGGCGAGCACCACCTCGAACGGCGCACCGCCCAGCGACGGCAGGGCGGCCAGTCCGAGGTAGCCGACCGCGCCGCCGACGGCACCTGCCGCGATCAGGGGTGCGCGCCAGCCCGTGGCGTCGCTGGCGGCACCCCACACGGTGGCGAACAGGACGAACGCGACGAACTCGACGGCCAGGAACCACTGGCTGGCGTCGAAGTTCGTTGACCCGCCCAGCGCCGACACCACGTCCGGCGCGCCCGGGTACAGCAACACCTGTGCGAACAGTACGGCACAGACGACGCCCGCGAGTACGATCCGGTCGCGCTCGACCGCGTCCATGTCAGGTCGTTGGCAGTCACCCGTCATAGTTCTCGGGGATTCGGCGCCTGACAGTCCGTCCCACGACGGGCCGGTGGCGTCCGTTGGCCGACACGAGCGGCCAGCGGTGGCCGGTCGTGGCCGGGATTCGTCGGCGCTGGACGGCGTCGACCGCACCCATCCGCTACGGGCCTCATTCCTCCACCGCCAGGGGGCCGACGCCCACTCGTCCCAGCGCCGCGAGGGCGGCCAGTCCGAGTCCCAGGGCGAACGCCAGGGTGCCCACCGGGGCGGCGACGACCAGCGCGGTCCGGTAGCCGACCAGCATCCGCCCGAACCCCAGGAGGACGAAACTGGCCGCTGCCAGGGCGAGGGCGGCCAGACCCAGGACGGTCGCGAACCGGCGGTTCACGGTCGGCGTTGGGGGCGGCCGCTCTTGACGCTTGTCGTCGAGCACCGTGTACGGGATCGACCGGGGACGGTTGTCCGGCGGTGAACGGCCTGTGGTGTAGTATCTATCGCGCACGAACGGCCGTATATGAATATATGTGCATATATTCACATATGGTCGGCGGTTTCGGGCGTGTCGGCCCAGACGGCGACGGTGGAAGTTTTCCGTGTAGACTAGCGGCATGCAAGACCTTGGGGTCACCCTCACGCCTCCCCAGCCGGGGGTTCGGCGCGGCGGGCGGCCGCTGGCGGGGAGGCTGGTGGTTGCGCCGAGCTGTGGGCGGGACTGAAAGGGGCCGCGGGCTCGACGCACCCGGCCGACGGAACCACCGGAGGAACGACTGAGCAACGTGAAGGAGTGACGAGGCGCGCAGCGAGATTCCCGCGAGTGCAACGAGCGGGAGCCAGCGAGAGCTTGCCTCTCGCGTTGCCCCCGAGTCGAGCGCGCGGGGGCTTTCTGGCTGTTATTGACCGAGCTACCGTAAGCGGAGAGCGCGCGCGGACTTTCTGGCTGTTGCTGGCCAAGAAGCCGTCCACAGAGAGCGCGTGGAGGCTTTCGAAACAGTCAGCACAGCGGAGCACGGTTGTACGAACAGGGTCCGCGTCGAGAACCGTACGGGTTTTAAGGGCGGACGGTCAAGCGGACGACAAGGAGCCATCCATATGCAGATCCCACGACGCTTCAACACGTACTGTCCGCACTGCAAAGGCCACCACAAGGTCGAGGTAGAGCGCGTCCGGACGGGCCGGTCCACCGGCATGAAGTGGTCGGACCGCCAGCAAGAGCGCAACACGGGCATCGGTAACGACGGGAAGTTCTCGAAGGTCCCGGTCGGCAAGAAGCCGTCCCAGAAGACCAACCTCAAGTACCGATGCAGCAACTGCGGCAAGGCCCACCTCCGCGAGGGGACCCGGACGGGCCGCCTGGAACTGCAGGAGTAAGCATGGCCGGGAGTTTCTACCTGATCCGGTGTCCCGACTGCGAGAACGAGCAGGTCGTGTTCGGCAAGGCCTCCTCCGAGGTGGCCTGCGCCGTCTGTGGGCACGTGCTGGCCCGGCCGACCGGCGGCGAGGCCGACTTCCAGGGCGAGGTCGAGGAGGTCGTCGAGCGCCGCTCTGAGAACCCCGAAGAGACCATCGAAGCCTGACGGCGCGGCGCTTCTCCCGTCGAACCGGTGGTCGAACGGTCAGGGCCACAACTCCCCCGACCGCACGTGGGTTCGTACACATCACTGGTTATTTTGGAGATAACTGTCTAGAGGGCGGCACGGCAGAACAGGGAATCGAAGAGACGGCCAACGAACCGGCGGCGCAGGCCGAACACAAAGTCTCTCCCGAGGTACTGCCCGGTGCGACGGCGGGGCCGTCCGTTCTCAGCGTCGATTACACGAACAACCCGGTGATCGGGTACCTGTTCGAAAACGAAGTGCCGAAGTACGTTCTCCTGTCCCAGAACAACCTCGACGTAGTCTGTCGAGGTGAAGAGGTCGACTACGGACTGTCTGCCGTCTCGGTGATCACGGACAGCATCCCGCTCAGTGCCGTCACCGACGTCGAACTGAAGACCGGACTGATCCTGAGCAGGATCGTATTCGAGACGGCAAACGGGAACAGGTACGAGATTCAGTCGCTGTCCGCCAAGTCGACGGAGGCGGAGACGGTCGAGTTCGTGGAACGGTCCGACGGGAACCGGCAGGCGGAACTCGACGAAGCCCACCACGAACCCGACGGGGAACTGGAGTACGTCTGCCGGGAGTGTAACGGACGGATCGACGAGGACGCGACGAGGTGCCCACACTGTGGATTCGCGCCGGAAATGAAGAAGAAGGGTGCGCCCTGGCACGGAACGGCCCTGGCGACGTCGTTCAGCCCCCTCGGGTGGGCGATGATGGCCAAAGGGGCTGCAGACGAACTCGCCGCCCGTGGGGGAGTGGGTGAGGAAGTACTCGTGGACGGATCGGAGACTGACGGAGACGTTGCGGAGACGGACGAAGACACAGAAGTCGACGCTCTCGACAAGCTGGAACGGTTGGCCGAACTGAACGACGACGGCGTGATATCGGACGAGGAGTTCGAACAGCAGAAGAGAGAACTACTGGAGGAGATTTGAGGGCGTGAACTCGCGGTTCGGCGGGCGGTCCCGTCGTCCCTGGCTCTGGCAGGCGAGACGGGCCCCAAGGGGAAACACACCGCGAGAGTTCCAGGTCACCCGGACGAGGAACACCGCTGGAAGTGTGGTAGGCGGTTCGTGGACCTGAGTCGTGCGCGAAAGAGAGGTTTTATTCCCGCGACCGCGTTACTCGCGGGTATGAAATACACAGGATGGCCCGACTCCGGCGAACTCGTCGTCGGCGAAGTCGACGAGATCAGCCAGGAGGAAGGCGTCTACGTCGACCTCAACGAGTACGAGGACAAGCGCGGGTTCGTCCACATCAGCGAGGTCGCAAGCGGGTGGATCAAGAACATCCGCGACCACGTCAGCGAGGGCGAGCGCGTCGTCGCAAAGGTGCTGGACATCGACGAGCGCCGCCAGCAGATCGACCTGTCGCTGAAGGACGTCAACGAGCACCAGCGCTCCGACAAGATCCAGGAGTGGAAGAACGAGCAGAAGGCCGACAAGTGGATGACGCTGGCCTTCGGCGAGGACATCGACGACGAGACCTACGCCGGCATCGCCAACGCCCTCATCGCGGAGTTCGGGAGCCTCTACGACGGGTTCGAGCAAGCGGCTATCCACGGCCCCGAGGCACTCGACGAGGCCGACCTCGCCGACGAGGAGGCCGACGCAATCGTCGAGACCGCCCGCGAGAACGTCTCGGTCCCCTACGTCAACGTCACCGGCTACGTGGACCTCGAGTCCCCTGCGCCCGACGGCGTCGACGCCATCCGCGAGGCGATGCAGGCCGCCGCGGGCAACGGCGAGGTCCCCGACGAGGTGGACCTGGAGGTCACCTACGTCGGCGCTCCCGAGTACCGCATCCGCGTGCAGGCGCCCAACTACAAGACCGCCGAGTCCGAACTGGAGGAGGCCGCCGAGCGCGCCCGCGTTAGCATCGAGGCGTCCGGCGGGACCGCCGACTTCCACCGCGAACGGCGCACCGACGAGGAGTAGTCGGTCTCCCGTCCACGCCAGGAATCGACGACGTCCCCCGACCGACGCCGATACGGTCGTTACGTTCTCCGACTGCCCGCTTCCCGATTACTGGTGAAATGAATCACGTGCTGTATTGGGGCGGTGACGTTCACTTCGCGAGGTGACCGGTCGGGGGGACCCGTCGGAGCGAACGTCACAGTGGGGAAACCATGGCAACGACAGACCAACTCGATACGTCGACAGTCCAGGGGTTCAGCGACCGACTCCGGGGGACGGTACTCCAGCGAGGCGACGACGGCTACGACGAGGTCGCCTGCTACGGGATGCTCACGACGGTCCCACCCGAACCGCCGTTCCCGGAGGAACACCACGGCGACACCGCGGTCGCGCTGATCCCCTCGTACTCCGGCCCCGGCGCCGAAGGCGAGGAGGAACTGCGTCCGATCCGGGAGTTCGGCGACCCGATCTTCGACGGCGTCGGTCCGATCCCTACGCGGCGCTACAGTAGAGCCTCGACGGCGGACAACCGGAGGGAAACCGGTACTACTTCGAGTCCCATTACGTGAACGAGATCCCCGACGGTGCGATCGAGACGATCATGGAGTACGCCGACCCGCTGCCGTCGCCGCTCACCATCGTCGGCTTCGAGTCGATGGGCGGTGCGATCAGCGACGTGGCGCCGACGGCGACGGCGTACCCCCACCGTGACGCGGCGTACTCGTTCGGCATCTGGTCGGGCTGGACCGATCCGGACGCGACGACGAACTGATCGACTGGACGCGGGAGTTCTACGAGCCGATGGCCCCGTACGCGACCGGCGGGACCTACGCGAAGAACCTGTTCCGGATGAACCAGAACGTCGAACCGACCGGCTGAGGGGCGCTCCGGTGTCGATCCTTCCCCGGAGCGTCCGCGTCGGAACCAGGACTCGGCGATCGGATCCACGCGACCAGGGACCCGAACGCTTACCGGCCCGGCGGCCCCAGCGTGGGCCGTGAAGTCGGACGTCAGGGTCTGCTCAGCCTGGCAGACCAACCACGAGCGACCGATCTACACCCTGGGCGATACCTGTCCGGAGTGTGGCGCCGACGCGGTCAACAGTGCGCCCGCACCGTTCAACCCCGAGGACCGCTACGGCGAGTACCGTCGGCGTGCGAAGCGCCGACGGGGCGACCTGTAGTTCGGGACGGTCATCGTCGGTCGAGACTCGCCGGAAAGCTGACGGACCCAAACCACTTGCATGCTGATTTCCCGGGGCAAGCTGATGGCCTCTCGCCGGGAAACCGTCCAGGTCGTTGGGCAACGGCCGTCACTGTGGTCGCAGGTCGTCCGTCGTCGTCCGGCACGCCCGACACGTCCCCGCCGGCCCCGGCCGACTGTCCCCTGGAACCTCAGGTCCCGGACCCGACGAATCACCCGGATGGCGTACTCCAGCCGGATCCCGTCCCTACCGGAGTCGTCGACGGAGGAGGCCGTCGTCGACTACGTCGAGGCCTACGAATTCGCCTTGCGTGGCGACGGACCGACGAGGTGTAAGCCCCTCGATACCGTTTCCCACGCCAGCGAAGTAGTCAATAACCTGTCGCGTCACCTTGGCGTGTGGCGCTCGAATACGACCGCGACAGGAGGCGCACGTGGATCGATGCGTCGAGGAGGGCCGGCTTCCACGCAGCGACGCCCTGAAACTCCCGGTCCTCGAACGGGTCCCCGACGAATTCGAAGTCGGCGAACCCGACGCCAAGGAGGACCTGACCGGGACCCTCGGCGAGTACTTCGACGATCCAGTGCTGGTTCGGCGGGAACTGGTCAACTTCGGATACGTCGGCCACGACAACACTGCGGGAACCTACACCGTCCGGAAACGCTCGCTCACCGAGGAGGACGTCCGATCGATCTCCCGGCTGGAGCGACACGCCCGCGACCTCGGCCTGATCGAGTGAGGACCCTGAACGGTTTACCGTCGGGATCACGTCGGTCGACCCGTGCAGGCGGACGTCCGGATCTGCTCGAACTGGAACGAGAACCACGAGCGGACGGTGTACACCCTCGGGAACACCTGCCCCGAGTGCGGTGCGGAGGCCGTCAACGGCGCTCCGGCGCCGTTCAACCCCGAGGATCCCTACGGCGAGTACCGGCGGCGGGCGATGCGCCTGCGTGGGAAACTGTAGACCGCACCCCTCGACGCTCGCCGCGGTGCGGTGACGGCCTCGTTACCCGCCGGCTCGCCTCCGCCACGAAGTCGGCGAACCCGACGCCAAGGAGGACCTGACCGGGGCCTTGCTCGATCACCTCGCCGTCGTCGACGACGAGGATGCGGTCGGCGTCCCGGACCGTCGACAGGCGGTGAACGACGACGGGAGCCACGTCGGTGGCCGCCCGCGGTAAAAGCCCTGCCAGCATTTTGGGGAATTTTCTTTCCTCGTCCGAGGTCGTACGGGGACGCGATGAGAGCGACGTCGACGGACACCGGAACGTTCTCCCAGGACCGAACAGTTCGAACCACGTGCCCCGCCGAACGGGGGGTAATCGCGTGAGTTCGACGGCGACGACCGGCGGGTGGTGGGGCTGGTTCGAGGACCGCCGTGCCCTCGCGTTCCTGCTGTCGGGCGCGCTTGTGCTCGCCAGCGGCCTCTCACCCGTGGTGGTCGGGCCGTTCGTCGACCGGCCCTGGGCAGTCGGGCTTCCCCTCGTCGGCCTCGCCGTGCTCGCCGTCGCCGCCGGACTCGTCGGACTGTATCCACAGCTCCGGCGCGACGCCCCGTGGTCGGCCCGCGCCGGTCTCGTCTTCGCGGCGGTCGCGGGCTTCGCCGCGGCCGTGATGATCGCGCTCGCGGCCGCCGGCTACGTTTCCGACGCCGTTTTGGGGCAGAACCCGGAGCCGCCGATCCAGCTCTTCAAGAACGTCTCGCTGGCGATGGCCGCCGGGTACGCGTTCGGCCTGCTCGCGTTCGGGATCGCGGGCCTGCGAACCGAACTCCCAACCCGGACCGTCGGTCGCCTGTTGCTGGCGGGCGGTCTGGTGTTCTCGGTTCCGGTCGTCCTCGAACTGCTGGGGTTCGTCGCGGACGTCGCGGCACCGGCCTGGACCGTGTTCCTGGCGATGCTGATCGTGGCGTTCGACGTCATCGCCGTCGGGTACAGCCTCCGGTCCCGCGCGGGAGCCTGATGATCGGTGGGGGTAGCGACCGCCGGTCGTGGCGGTAGCTTTTCCGCAGGCACCTCCCGTCGACGCCCGTGAAGTCCGACGCCGAAGTCTGTGCGGACTGGCGGACCAACCACGAGCCGCCGGTGTACACCCTCGACGACTCCTGTCCCGAGTGGGGTGCGGAGGCCGTCAACGGCGCGGCGGTGCGGAGGCCGTCAACGGCGCGGCGGCGCCGCGCCCAACCAGCTAGTCCTCGCCGCGGTGCGGTGATTGCCTCGCCACCCGCCGGCTCGCCTCCGCCACGAAGTCGTCCGGCAGGCGGTCGAGTTCGCCCGCCTGGACGCGCCAGAGGTTCGCGTACAGCCCCTCAGCTTCGAGCAGGTCGTCGTGGGGGCCCTGCTCGACCACCTCGCCGTCGTCGACGACGAGGATGCGGTCGGCGTCCCGGACCGTCGACAGCCGGTGGGCGACGACGAGCGTGGTGCGGTCGGCGTCCCGGACCGTCGCAGGCGGTGGGCGACGACGAGCGTGGTGCGGTCGGCGGCGAGGTCGTCGATGGCGCGCTGGATGAGCAGTGGCGAGGTTGTTCTCCAGGCGCGTGTTGAGGTCACCGACCGACGAGCGGACGTCGGCGTAGCGGGCCTCCACGAGCTTCATGAACCAGTAGGTGAACACGGCCGCCAGCGGGACGATGAACAGCGTGACGACGGCCAGTTGCGGGTCGAGGTACAGCAGGACCGCGGCGATGCCGACCACCAGCACCCCGAGCTGGATGGCGCTGGACATCATGTTGTCCAGGAACAGTTCCAGCCGGTTGGCGTCGTTGTTGAGGACGGACATCAGTTCGTCGGTCCGGCTGTCGTCGAAAAAGCCCACGTCCAGTCGCTGCATCCGCTGGTAGGTGGCCGTCCGGACCTCGTGTTTCACCCGGTGGGGGAACAGGTTCAGCGACGACTGTCGCAGGAAGTTGGCGATTGCGGCTCCGACCATGGCGACCGCCATCAGCGCTACCGAGAACCAGAACTGGTCGGTGGTCCCCGCGGGGAGCCACGCCTGGGGGACGAACGGCACCGAGTACGGTTCGTCGCCGCGGAACAGCGCGTCGATGGCCGCCCCGAGGACGATGGGCGGCACCAGCGACAGGAACCGCGCCAGCATCGAGGTGACGACCCCGAGCGCGAACCACCGCCTGCTACCCTCGCCGTACTCCAGGAAGAGCCTGACCAGCGGCCACTCCACCCGCTCGCGGTACCCGTCGAGTTCGCTGACCTCGGGGGATTGCTCGCTGCTCCTCGTCGGGAGCCGGCCCTGGAGCGCCGATACGGGGAGTCCCGCCGGCACCGTGGAAAACCTTGCCTTCCGTACCGGGATTTCCGGCTCCGCCGGACGGCGTCCGGGCCGTCGACGATCCCCGAACGTGTGCGCTCCGTCCACGTCACCACGGCGTTATGAGCCTGAAGCACCTGGATAGGACATGACCCACGTCCACGTCCACGACGAACGGGTCGTCCTGAACAGTCCGGTGCTGGTCGAGGGGTTGCCGGGATTGGGCCTGGTGGGCAAGATCGCCGCCGACCACCTGATCGACGAACTGGAGATGCGATACTACGCCAGCGTGGAGTGTCCCGGGTTGCCGCCGGTCGCCGCCTACCGCGACGGCGGGTACGAGGCCCTGCCGCCGGTCCGGATCTACGCCGACGAGGAACGGAACCTCCTGGCGCTGAAGAGCGACGTGCCGATCCCCAGGGGCGTCCGCTCGGAGTTCGCCGGGTGCGTCTCGCAGTTCGTCGTCGACCGTAACGCGTTGCCGGTGTACGTCAGCGGTCGGCCACCCGCCGACGACGGCGAGGACCGCGGGGAGCTGGCGGTGTCGGGAATCGCCACGGGCACCGCCGCCCGACTGCTCCAGGAGGCCGACATCAGCCCGCCGACGGCCGACGGCGTCTGGCGCGGGCCGACCGGGGCACTGCTCGACGCCGCCAGGTCCCGCGGTCTCGACGCCGTCGGCCTGGCCGTCGAGGTGGCCCCGAACGAACCGAACCCCAGGGCGGCGTGCCGGATGCTGGAGAAGGGCATCGCTCCAATCGCCGGGTTCGACGCCCACGCCGAGGTCCTGCAGGAGTGTGCCGCGGAGATCCGGGAACAGCGACGGGGACTCGCCGAGGCGATGGAGGCCGGCGGCGACGAGAGTTCCAGGGCCGAACCGTTGCGGATGTACCAGTGACCGCTGTCCCGCCCTTCCGCACGACTTAAGGCGCGCCGGGCCGCCCGTTTCCCCCATGGACCAAGTCGACATCGACGTCGTCGCCGAGGCCGACCTGGAGGACCCGCTGCTCGTGGAGGGCCTCCCGGGCGTCGGCCACGTCGGGAAACTCGCCGCCCAGCACCTCGTGCAGGAACTGGACGGCGAGCCGGTCCGGCGGGTGTACACCCCGGACTTCCCGCCGCAGGTGACCGTCGAGGACGACGGCACGACGGAACTGACACACGCGACTTTCCACGCCGTCGACGCCGGCGACCGGGACCTGCTGGTGCTGACCGGCGACCACCAGGCCCAGTCCAACGACGGCCACTACCGCCTCGCGGAGGCCCTCCTCGACGTGGCCGAGGAGTTCGGCGTCGAGCGCGTGTTCGCGCTCGGTGGCGTCCCCACGGGTGAACTGGTCGAGGAGCCGTCAGTGCTCGGGGCGGCGACGACGGAAGCGTTCGTCGAGGACCTCGAATCCATCGGCGTGGAGTTCCGCGAGAACGAACCGGCCGGCGGCATCGTCGGCGTCAGCGGCCTCCTGCTCGGCCTGGGCGAGCGCAGAGGGATCGACGGTGCCTGTCTCATGGGCGAGACCAGCGGCTATCTGGTCGACCCCAAGAGCGGCCAGGCGGTGCTGGAAGTGCTAGAGGAGTACGCCGGCTTCGAGGTCGACTACGGCGACCTGGAGGACCGCGCCGAGGAGATGGAGGAGGTCGTCGGCAAGATCCGCGAGATGGAACAGCAGGCAGCCACGAACGTCCAGAGCGACGACGACCTGCGGTACATCGGCTAGCGCTCTCGACGGCGGGCATCGCCGTGGCGCTCGCACAGCACCTCCCCGGTTTCGGGGTCGAGGTAGAAGGTGTCGCTCTCCCTGATCGGTTCGCCGCCGACGTCACAGCCCCCGCCGTGGGAGACGAAGAACGTGCCCTCCGCGCGGCCGGTCTCCAGGTGGCCGCCTTTGCGCGCGAACTTCGCCAGGGCGTCACCGATCTGGGTCCGCTCGTCGCCGTCGGCCGCTTCGATGCGGATCGGTTTCTGCATGGACCCGCTACGCGAGCGCGAGTGAAAGGCTCCGCGCCGGAGGGTACGAGAATCGACGGCTGACGCCGACCTGGGGGCATCGTTCGAACGGGCGGAGGTGGCCGGTACTTCCGCGCCGCGAAGTAGCCGGCACGTCCGGCAAAACGAAGGTGTCCGGCACGACCCACGTCGGGTGGGACTGAAAGGGGCCGGGCGCTTTCTGGCTGTTGTTGTCCAAGGAGCCGTCAACAGAGAGCGCCCGATAGCGACGGGAGTTTCTTAATCGTTCGTTCCCAACCGCGAGTGTGATGCAGTCGGCGCTCCCCGGGTGGGTCCTGGCAGGCCTCGCGCTGGGCGCGGCGTTCACCGTCGTCGCGGTCGTCGCATTCGTCGCGGGGACGCGACTGTTTCCGGGGCCGAACCACGACCAGCGGGGGACCGGCCCGGGCGAGCAGAAGCGCCGGGCCGAGATTCGCGCGTACCTCGGGGACCTCGGCGAGGAGTTCGTCGAGGACCACCCTATCTGCGGCCGGCCGGTCGCGTTCTACCTGCCCGAGCGCGACGTGGCCATCACCTTCGACGCCCGGGCGTTTTTCCGGATCGAGAACTCCGAGACCCACGCCGTCCTCGTGGAGCACGAACTCCCCGGTCTCCTGCTCGGCGCACGCCTCCCCTTCGAGACGCCGGACCCGGAACCCGCCGTCGAGGAGTCACCGTCCCGGGACCCGGTCGCGGCCGCGTTCGACGTGCTCGACCTGCCTCGGGACGCCGGCGAGGACGCGGTGCAGTCGGCCTACCGCGAGCGAGTCAAGTCGGCCCACCCCGACCATGGCGGCGACCCGGAGGCGTTCGAGCGCGTAGTGGAAGCCTACACCGTCGCCAGGGCGGCCGCCGCCGAGACCGAGGACCCCGTCTCCGCGCCGCGGTGATCGACCGCCCGCGATGCGATCCGCGCGCGACCGCCACCGCGGACCGTTCGACTCTTGCGCCCTGGCGTCGTATCGCAGGACGTGACCGACCTGCCGGCGGACCTGACAGTCGCCGACCGCGCCCTCTACGTGGAGTCGGCGGACGCGCTCGTCGTCGCGGACGTACACGTGGGCCGGGACGAGGCGTCCCGCGTCGAACTCCCGCTGGGGGAGCGGGAGGACCTGCTCGACCGCCTGTCGGCGCTTCTCGATGGGTTCGACCCGGGGACGGTCGTCGTCGCCGGGGACCTGTTGCACTCGTTCGACAGGCTCCCACAGCGGGTCACGGACGCCGTCTCGGATCTCCGCGAAGCCGTCGGGGACGCCGGCGCCGAACTCGTCGTCGCCCCGGGCAACCACGACACCATGCTTGAGGGGGTCGTCGTCGGTCCGACGGACCCGGCCTACCGACTGGCGGACGGGACGACCGTCGTCTGTCACGGCCACGAGGCGCCAGAGGTGGACGCCGAACGGTACCTGATCGGCCACGCGCACCCGGCGCTGCGGATCGAGGGGCAGAAACACCCCTGTTTCCTGTACGGGCCGGGCGTCTACCGCGGCGCCGACGTGGTCGTGTTGCCGGCGTTCAACCGCCTGGCGCGGGGCGCCGTCGTCAACGGCATGGTCGGGGCGGACTTCCAGTCGCCGCTGATTTCCCGCGTTGATCGGTTCCGGCCCGTCGTCTACGACGAGGACGGCGACGAGGCGCTGGCGTTCCCGCCGCTGGGTGACCTGCGGGAGTACCTCTGAGGGGCTGGTGTGGAGTCGGAAAAGCGACGGGTTCCCTCCTGGGTGGCCCCTGGAATTGCACCCTGGTTCCGAGTCGTTCGTCGTGCAGGCGGCGGCCACTGCCGGTGCATCAGACCCCCGCCGAAGTCAAAGGCCGTTCGGGGAAACCCGTGGGTCGAGCCACAGACGGGCCAGGGCTCTCTAACTGACCGACAGGGTCGTCCCTGGGACGAACCCGATTTTATAAACTCACTTACAGAACCGGACGGTTACCGGCGAGAATATTTAAATTATTATGTCAAATAGTTAATTCATGCCTAGATTTATTATAAATTGGCCTGATGACCAATCGTGGCATCTCGCCACTTGCTACAATGAAACGACGCGACCTTCTCAGGAAAACCGGGACTGGCTTCGCAATTACCGTGGGCGTGACCGGCGTCGGAAGCGCGACGGACACGTTCGACCCCCGCGGCCACGTGGCCGCCCAGGAGGGCCTGCTGGCCGACCTCGCCGCAGACGGCGTCATCGACAGCGCCGACGTCGACGAGTTCGACCTCCAGACGCTCGCGGCGCCGACCGACGACGCCGACGGCGTCGTGGCGACGACGCTCACGGTCCAGGGTACCGAGACCGACGCGCTGGTCGCCTCGAAGGAAGTCGAAGAGGGCACCCTCGAACTGTTCGTCGTCCCCGAGCACGACGGCTCGTTCGCAGTCGTGCGCGACGGCGACGAGGTCAAGGCCGGCTACGACGCGGACGTGGAGCCCGAGGACCACTGTTCGATCGACTGCCCGTCGTGTTACGACGGGAACTGCTATCACACCGACGACTTCGACTGTAGCTGTTACTGTTACTGTATCTGCAAATACTGTCCCGAGTAACGGCGACCGGAGCGGGTCCGTCGGTCCCGACCGACGACCGCTCCCTGCGACGGAGTCGGCACCTCACCCGAGGTGACTCTCGACCGCCCACGCAGCCTGTCGGCCGCTCTCGATGGCGCCCTGGATGGACGACCACCGGGTGTAGTCGCCGGCCAGCACCACCGGCCCCTCCGGCGCGCGCGGATCGGGCAACCGCTCGCGGAACCCCGGCGGCTGGGCGAACTGCGCGAACGGGACCCGCTCGGTGTGGATCGGTTCCATATCGTCGAAGGCCATCTCGGGGAACCACGAGGAAAGCGCCTTCCGGGTCTTCTCGGCGAGCGCGGACTCCGGGTCCTCGGGCGTCCCGAGGAACGTCGCGCTCACCAGCGACCGCCCCACGGGCGCGTGGCCAGGCGCGACCTGCGAGTGCGCGACGACGTGGTTGGGTTCGGTCCCCCCGGCGTTGACGACGAGTCGGCCGTCGACCGGGAGGTCCGGTTCGGCCGGGAGGCTGTAGTACTGGGTGACACAGCCCTGGCTCTCGGTGGGAATCGACTCCACGCCGGTGAGTTCCTTCGCCGTCGGCGGGTCGGTGGCGACCACCGCCGCGTCTGCCGTGACCGTCTCGCCCGCCAGTTCGACCGTGACGCCGCCGTCCCCGGTCGCCTGGATGGCCGACGGGTCGCCGCCGCTCTCGACGACCGTCTGTCGTTGCCACAGGGGCTGTTCGCGGGCAGTCGATTCCCCGTCGGCCGACCCCTCCGGGGTCACGTCCGTCACCGCGGTTCGCCGGTGGAGCGTCGCACCGGCGTCGCGCGCCCGCTCGGCCAGTTGCGCCGGAATCGCGCCCATCCCGTCGGCGGGGACGGCGGCGTGGCCGGTCGAGAACTTGTCGAATGTGTATCGGAAGACGCCGACCGAGGTAGATAGCGAGCGGTCCAGCGTGATGCCGCCGTACAGCGGCGCCGCGACCCGCTCGACGAACCGTTCGGAGAAGCCGTAGTCCTCCAGGCCTTCCCGGACCGTCTTCCCGTCGTCGACGAGCAGTTCGTCGTCTGGCGTCCGGGCGAGTTCCCGCCGGAGGCTGAGCGCGAGCAACTTGTCGCGGGTCGTCACCGCGCGGGTGAACAGCGCCGACGGGAGCGCCCCGAGGTTCCGCAAGGGGTCCGCGAGCGTCGACCGCCCGTCCTGGGAGGCGAGGACGACGCCCGGCGGGAACCGCCGCAGGTCCAGGGCGTCGTAGTCCAGTTCCCGCCGCGCCGCCGGGTAGTCGGTCAGCAGGACCTGGAACCCGCGGTCGAGCACGAACCCGTCTCGCTCCAGCGTGGCGACGCGCCCGCCGAACTCCTCGCGGCGCTCGAAGAGGTGGACGTCGAACCCCTCGTCGGCGAGGTTCCGCGCGGCGACCAGCCCGGCGAGGCCTCCGCCGGCGATGACGACCGTAGGCATGGGCGGGCCAACGACCCGCCGGGATAAAAACTTCCCTGGCGGGCGCTCGGACGGCTGACGTTTCCTGCGACCGCCAGCCTACACGTCCATCCGCTGGAACCGGACCGTGGCGACTGCCAACAGCGCGATCACGAACAGCGACAGCGCCGCCAGCGACGTGACCGGTTCCACGTAGGCGACCAGTTCCAGGGACTCGGGGGTCGTCTCCGCGTCCGGGGCCGGCTGTTCGTAGACGCCGGCGAACAGCCCCAGCGACTGCTGGGCTTCGACCGGGAGGTCGCCACGCGTGGCCTCCAGGATCAGCACCAGCCCGTTCCCGAGGTGGTACCCGACGTCGACGAAGTACAGCGAGTAGTCCTCGTAGCGCGCCGGGACGATCAGTTTGGCGACCCAGCACACGAAGAACACGGCGGGCACGAGCAGCCCCGCGATGGCCGTCCGCAGTCGGTCCCGCGTGAACACCGACAGCGAGACGGAGATCGACCCGACGAACGCCGACGCGAACAGTGCGTAGACGATCAGTCCCGGCAGGACGTCGAACACGCCGTCTTCCAGCGCCGCCGCGCCGACGCCGCTGGCCTCGTAGAGCGCCACCGCCGCCAGTAGCGTGCTCGTGACGGCCACCAGGGTCAGGTAACCGACGACGCCACCGAGGGTCCCAGCCAGCACCTGCCACCGGCGGACGGGTTTACTCAGCAGGATGCGGAGCGTCCCGGCTTCGGCCTCGGCGGCCAGCGTGAGCGCGCCGAACACCGCACCGAGCGACAGCACCGCCAGGCCCGATCCCCAGATGTAGACGACCGGCAGGAACGCGCCCAGCATCGCCGTCCCGTGTTCCGACGGCGGGAGCGACGCCGTCTGTTCTGAGATTTCGCTACCGAACCCGATGGCGAAGAACGTCAGGACGCCCAGGTACAGGACGAAGTACGCCAAGAGCACCTTCGGGTTCGAGAGGTCGCCGACGGTCTTCCGGAGGACGGTCGGAATCCGCATTCAGTCGTCCCCCTCGCCGGTCAGTTTCAGGAACGTCTCCTCCAGCCCACCGCGTCGTTGCAGCGACTGGATGCCCAGCCCCGCCTCGCCGGCCACGGTGGTAAGTTCGGTCGTGAACGCCTCCGGGTCGTCGGCCACGACGCTCAGGCGACCGTTCTCCAGCCGGACGCGCTCGACCGCCGGATGGTCGGCCAGCAGTTCCCGCAGGCGCTCGTTGTCCGATGCCTCGACCTCGAAGGTCGCCTCCCCGGTCGCGGCGGTCACCTCGTCGATCGGTCCCGAGGTGGCGACCGTCCCGTCGTGGAGCACCGTCACGGTGTCGACGAACTGCTCCAGTTCCGCGAGGACGTGGCTACTGACGAACGTGGTCACCCCTTCGCTGGTCATCCCCTCCAGGGCTTCGATGATGGAGGCCCGTCCCTCCGGGTCGAGTTCGGCTGTCGGTTCGTCGAGGATCAGCAGGTCCGGTTCGTTCAGCAGGGCCTGGGCGAGGGCGAGTTTTCGCTCCATGCCGCCGCTGTACCCGGCGATCCGCTGGCCGGCAGCGTCCGCCAGGTCGAACCGCTCCAGCAGTTCGTCCGCGCGGTCGGCCGCCGACCCGTCGACGCCCGCGACCTTCCCCATGTAGACGAGGTAGTCCCGGCCCGTCATCGACTCGTAGAACTGTGGGTGCTGGGGCGCGTACCCCAGTTTACGCCTGGCCGCGAGCGATCCCGCGGGTTCGTCGCCGACGTACGCCTCGCCCTCGGTCGGGGTCACCAGTCCGACGAGCATCTGCATCGTCGTGGACTTGCCGGCGCCGTTGTGGCCGACGAACCCGTGGATGGCCCCCTCTTCGACCGTGAGGTCGACCCCCTCGACGGCCGTGACGTCCCCGTAGCGTTTGGTCAGGTTCCGCGTCTCGATCATCGCCACGCTACCGACCCCCCATGCGCCGCAGTCCACGCGGCAACACGAGCAACCCGACGGCCAGCGCCGTCGCGGCGTACAGCACCAGGTCCAGCACCGAGTCCCCCGGCGCCCCGCCCACGGCGTCGCCGCCGCCAGCGGTCCCGTTGCCCGACGCCGTCGTTACCTCCTCGGACGTCGCCCGGTCGACGTCGCTGAACTCGTTGCCCTCGACCGGGCCGTCGACGGACCCCTCGACGGCCAGCCCCACGGCGGCCCCGTCGACGGTGTTCGACCGGATCGGCCCGAGAACCGTCCCGTCGACGCCGATCGCGGTCCCGCGGATGCCGGAGAGTTCGTTGTTCTCGATCCCGGCTGCGGCGTACCCGCGGACGAGGATTCCGTCGGCGACGTCGGCGATCCGGTTGCCCGAGATCGACCCCGTGACGCTGGTGTTCGCCGCGAGTACCTCCGGCGTCTCCACCAGGATGCCGGCGCCCGCGACCTCGCTGATCTCGTTGTCCGCGACCTCGGTGGCGAGGCCGCTGACGGCGATGCCCGTCTCCCCGCCCCGGATCACGTTCCGGCGCACGGTGGTCCGCTGGTAGTCGAGCACGTCGACGCCGGTCCCCTCGACGGTGATCTCGTTGTTCACGACCCGCAGCGCCGGCGCAAAGTTCGCCACGACGCCCCGGGTCCCGCCCGTGAGCACGCTCCCCCTGAGGGTGACGCCGGACGGCGCGACCGACTCCCGGTCCCGGAACCCGACGCCGGCCTGGACCACCGCGTCCGCACCGCCGGCGTCGATCTCGATGCCGGCGAGTTCGACGTCGTTGGCCGAGACGAACACCGCGGCGTCGGCGCCCGCCGTCGTCACCTCGATCCGGGGCGGGTCGTCGCCGGCCGCGACCAGAACCACCGGCTCGTCGACGACGACCGCGGCCGGCGCTCCCTCCTCGACCGACTCCTCGTAGGTGCCGCCGGCGAGTTCGATCACCGTCCCGGGGGCCGCGAGTTCGATCGGCGCCTGGAGGCTCGGCGCGCCGGGATCGATCTGCCAGGGGTCCGGGTGGACGTGGACCCGGTCGAGGGTACCCGCGGCCGGATCGCCCGCACCCTCGAACCGGACCGACGGCTCGAACTGCCCGACCCGCCCCTCCACGAGGAACTCGATCGTGACCTCGGTCGAGGAGTCGCCCAGCGCGACGGACTCGCCGAAGTCGGCCCGCTGGCCGTCGACCGAGAGCGCGAGTCCGTCCCCGGTGAGGAGTCCGTTCGTTTCGACCTGGACCGTCACCCTGTCCGTGTTGGCTACCTCGAACGTCGCTGCGACGCGCTCGCCGGGTTCGACGCGGGTCGCCAGCGGCCGGGCGAGGGACACCGCCGGCGCGTCCGAACGCGGGAGCGAGAGGTCGAGTTCGTCCCGCGCCGCGGGATCGACGAAGTCGAAGGCGAGGTCGTAGCCGGGCGCGGCCGCGCCGACGGGCTGTTCGCCCGGCGGGACCTCCAGGGTGTACGTGCCGTCCGGGCCGGTCGTGGTTTGGGGACCGGTCTCCGAGCGGACGAGCGCTCCCTCGATCGGCGCGCCGTCCGGGCCGGTGATCGTCCCCGAGAGCGTCTCCTCGGCGTTGCCGACCGAGGCGGCGTACATGGCGTCGACTACCCCGGCACCGTGCCGGCCGTCGCGGCCCGGGTCGACGGCGAACGAGTCCCACCGCCCCGGGTGACGGGCGGTCTCGACCAGCAGGTCCTCGACGTCGGTCCCACCGTCGGCGTCCGTCGCCGCCAGCACGAGCGCGGCGACGCCGGCGACGTAGGGCGTCGCGGAACTGGTGCCGCCGTGCTCGGCGTACCCGCCGCCTGGCTCCGCGGAGGGAACGTCGACCCCGGGAGCGGTCACGTCGGGCACCGTGTACTCGCCGGGCCAGTCGCCGGGGGCGCTTCCATCCCAGTACCGCTGGACCTCGACCCGTTCGCCGCCGGACCACGCCGGGACCGCGCCGGACTCGTCGACGGCGCCCACACCGACGGTCGTCGGGAGGTTGCCGGGGTTCACGCTCGTGTACCGGCCGGCGTTGCCCACCGACGCGACGACGAGCGTCCCGGCCGCCCGTGCGTTCTCGACGGCCCTGACGTACATCGGACTGTACGCCATCGACCCCCAGCTGATCGAGAGGACGTCTGCGCCGTTCTCGACCGCCCACTCGATCGCGGCGAGGCCGCTGGCGAACCGGTCGGTCATCCGCGCGGCGTAGAGGTTCACCTCCGGCGCGACGCCGTACCGGACCCCTTCGTCGGTCGCCCCGCCCGCGACGATGCCACAGACGCCAGTCCCGTGGCCGTTCGGATCGGTCGGTTCGCCGTCGACTCGCTCGCCCGACTCGTCGAACTCGGCCCAGCCCCCACGTTCGAGCGCCGCCTGGATGCCTTCGTGGCCCGACGGGTCGACGCCGCTGTCGACGACCGCGACTTCGACCCCCTCGCCGCGGGTCCCGTAGAACTGCCAGACCGCCGGCGCGTTTACGCGTTCGAGCCCGTACGCGAACTCCGGGGCAGAGCCCCCGGACTGGTTCGGGATCTCGAAGCCGCCCGTCGTCTCGGTCGGTGTGGTCGCCCCGGCCGCGTCACCGTCGCTGGTCGTGCCGACCGCCCCTGGTTCCGGCGGCTCGATGGCCCTGTTCGCCTCCAGGCCTGCCACGGCGTCGACAGCGGCGAGGTCGCCGACCGACGCCGTTTCCGTGTCCAGCGAGACCAACACTGCGTTCGCCAACCGGAATCCCCGTTTCACCTCGACCCCGGGTCGGTCCGCGGCGAACGACCGGAACTCCGCCCGGGTCGCCGCCCCGTCTCGCCGCTCCGCCGGGCCGGTCTCCGGATCGGCCGGCCCCTCCAGTCGGACGAGGACGTCCACGGTCCCCGTAGCCTCGGCCAAGCCGGGATCGACGTCGACCGTCCGTCCCGCGGCAGTTCCGAGACCGCTCGCACCGATCACCGCCCCGCTCGCCGCAGTGGCGAGGACACCCCGCCGACTGACGGCGTTCGCTTCGTGAACCATGGGCGTGAGTCTTTACAGATCGACAAAAGTGCTTTGGCAACCGGCCGGCGACGACCGAACTCGTGGTCTCGGCCGAACGCCCGTGTCTCCGATCCGGCGAGCGGAACGCAGGGTTGATCGAAGGTCGGTCACTTCCCGTTCCCGGCAGAGTGCCGAAAAGCGAAGGCGTTTGAACCCCGCGGAGGTACGACCCCGCATGGAGACCACCGACGCGTTCGTCGGCCTCGTCTGCGTCGACTGCGGGGCCACGTTCGACCCCGCGGCGGTCACCCACCGGTGTCCGGACTGTGATGGCATCCTCGACCCACAGTACGACCTCGATTCCGTCTCGCTGGCCCGCGACGAAGTGGCCGACCGACCGTTCGACTCGATGTGGCGCTACGGCGAGTTGCTCCCGTTCCCGCGCGAGCGCGCGGTCACCATGTACGAGGGCGCGACGGCGCTGGTCGAGTGCCCGGAACTCGCGGACGATCTCGGCGTCGGGCGACTACTCCTCAAGGACGAGGGCCGCAACCCGACGGGGACGTTCAAGGACCGCGGCCAGACGGTGGCGGTGACCGCCGCCGTCGAGCACGGCGCCGAGGACGTCGCGCTGGCGTCGGCGGGCAACGCCGGACAGGCCGCGGCGGCCTACGCCGCCCGCGCCGGCCTGGACGCCCACGTGTTCCTGCCCTCCCGGGCCGGGTTCACCCAGAAGGCGATGGTGAACGTCCACGGCGGCGACCTCACGGTCGTCGGCGGACGCATCGGCGACGCGGGAGAGGCCTTCCAGCAAGCCATGGAAGACAACCCCGACTGGTACCCCGTCCAGACCTTCGTCACCCCCTACCGTCACGACGGCAAGAAGACCATGCTGTACGAGACCGTCGAGCAACTGGACTGGGAGGTACCCGACGCCGTCGTCTACCCGACCGGCGGCGGGGTCGGCCTCGTCGGGATGCACAAGGGCGCGAAAGAGTTCCAGGAGTTGGGCCTGATCAACGAGTTGCCGGGCATGTACGCCGCCCAGTCGACCGGGTGCGCGCCCATCGTCGACGCCTTCGAGGCGGGCGCGGAGGTCCACGAGGCCGTCGAGCACCCCGACACCATCTGCGGCGGCGTCGAGATTCCAGACCCCGGCGCCAGTCCGCTGATCCTGGAGGCCCTCCGGGAGAGCGACGGCGGCGCCGTCGCCACCGACGACGACGAGATCCTGGAGGCGGCGGTCCGGGTCGCCCAGCGGGAGGGCCTGGAGATCGGCCACACCTGCGCCGCGGCCGCCAGCGGCGCGTTCGAACTCGCGGCGCGTGGCGAGTTCGGCGAGGACGACACCGTCGTGATCCTGAACACGGGCACGGCGAACAAGAACGCAGACGTCCTCCGCAGTCACCTGATGAGCAAGGGCGTCTGAGCGGGGCCGGCGGAACCGCGTCGGCGCCACCGCGGAAGCCCGACGACGGCGACGCTCGACCGGACGGCCCGTCCGGAGATTGACGGGGCGGGTCAGGCGGGCCGCTCTGCGGGTGCCCCGAGCGTCTCCAGGTCTGGCGTCCGGCGGGCGCGCTCGACGACCGCACGCACGCCGTCTTCGTCCGCCGCCAGCGCGTCACGATACGCACCGAGCAGTGCGTCGAGATTCTCCTGGTTGTCCTCGTGTTCCACGCGCCTCCGGTAGCCCACGAAGCAGTGGGCGAGTCCGTTCCCGAGGAACGTGCGGGGGAGGTCCCCGTCGCCCTCGCCGTCCAGCGCGTGACAGCAGAGGCCGGCGACGAGGCGGTGGGGGTCGGCCGGGTCGACCGCCGCGAGCGATTCGGCGTCGAGGTCGACGTACCCGAGCCAGGCCCCGGGGCGGCCGTGACCGAAGTAGACGACAAGGTCCCGGGGGTCGGCCAGCGCCGCGCGGACCTCCTCGCCGTACCCTCCTCCGGGGACGTGGTCGTGACGGGACACCCGACGTCCTGCAGGCGCTGGGCGCAGTCGGCCAGCGGCCCCTGGTAGCGGGGGTGGCCGTGCCCGATCAGCAACGCCCCCTCAGAAGGTCGCATCGGTGACCTTCTGGTCGGGGTCGCTGGGATCGAACGGTTCCCCGTCCGTGGGTTCGTGCAGGCCGACGACGTAGGTGCGGTCCAGGTCGCCGGCGTCGTCCTCGGTCCAGCCGACGAGTCGGATGTTCTCGGCGGTGATCTCCACCGTCCAGACGCAACCCTCCCACCAGCCGGAGGTGCCGCTGTTGACGTAGCAGACGTCGTCGTTGTTCGGCGACCGCACGAGTTTGGGATCGTGGGTGTGCCCGACGATCATGCTGGCGTCCCAGTCGTCGACGAACCCGGTGATGACCGACTCCTTGAACATGAGGCTGTCGGCTATCTCGGGGTCCATCACCGTGGCCTCGTCCCCGTCGGAGTCGACCTTGGGTTCCAGTCGACCTCCTCGTAGTACGGCGCGAAGAAGTCGAGCGGAATCTCGATACCGAGCGGATCGAACTCCAGGGTCTTGCCCTCGATGCGTGCGTCTCCGCCCCACAGGTCGGCGGCGTCGTCCAGTTTGTCGCTGACCACGTCGACCGGTTCGGCGGTGAAGTTGCGGGCGAACTTCCCGAACTCGTTGTTCGCGTCGCAGTTGTACGGGTCGAACTGGTGGCCGTGGAGGATCACCAGGTCCTCGCCGCTGAACTGCGTCGTCACGTAGTCGTACACCTCCACGTCCGGGAAGCCCTCGTCGCGGTAACTGTCGACGACGTGGGGGTCGGAGTAGAACGCGTCGTGGTTCCCGCGGGGTTTGACGAACCGGCGGGGGAACTCGAACTTGTAGAACTCCTCGGACATGGTCTCGTACACGTCGGGATGGGTCGACGCGATGTCCCCGACCTTCTGGCCCGGTTCGTTCGTCGTCAGGTCGTTGTCCGCCCAGAACTCCTCGCCGTCGCCGTTGACGACCAGCGTCCACTCGTAGCCCGGATCGGACGGCTGGGCGTAGTGGTCCAGCACCGACGTCATCAGGTCGGCGTTTTGATGGAAGTGGCCCAGGCCCGCGTCGATGTCGTCCTGGTCCTCCGCGTGGAGGTCGCTGACGACGACGATGCCGCGGTCGGACGTGGTCGACGACGTGGCGCAGGTGACCCGCGAGCGCCGGGAGATCTACGACGCCGACGGCCAGCAGGTCGCCGACGCGTCCTACGAGTTGACGCTGGTCAGCAGGCGCGAGTTCGAGTTGCTGCTCCGGAACGTGGGGTACTCGGACTGGAACGTGTACGGCGGGTTCGACCGCCAGCCCCTGGAGTCGGCCGACCAGGAGATGGTCTGGATCGTCGAACGGTGACTAGCTGTTTGGGTCGGGGTGGAGTGGTCTTCGTCCGTGGTACCTTGGTCGTCATCGGCCGGAGAATCCGCGCGCGCTCTCCGCTGACAGTAGCTTGACCGGCAACACGCAGAAAGCCCCCGCGCGCTCGACTCGCGCGGCTCGCTGCGCTCCTCGGCCTGCGGCCTCCGGTGCTTACGTCGCCGGGCGTCGTCGACCCCGCGGCCCCTTT
The DNA here is from genome assembly GCA_003021085.1 of Halobacteriales archaeon QS_1_68_20. Classification (GTDB taxonomy): domain Archaea; phylum Halobacteriota; class Halobacteria; order Halobacteriales; family PXRE01; genus PXRE01. Next base: position 75,479 of record PXRE01000024.1, read on the forward strand.
CAGTCCCACCCCGCAAGCCGTAACGCAACGAAGTGAGTAACGCAGGCGGTTGGGGAGGGTGAGGCCTGCTGTGGGTGGGACTGAAAGGGGCCGAGCGGCTTCGGGAAGCACGACGACGTAAGCACTGGACTGAAGGAGCGAACGAAGTGAGCGACTGAGGGAAGCGCGCAACGAGGCGCGCGACCGAAGCCGTCCGGGGGCTTTCTACGTGTTGCCGGCTAACGAACCGAAATCAGAACGCCCCGAAACGACCGACCACGAACCACCGAGTAGTCCCTTATATACGCCCGAGAACGATATAAAGGACCCCACACCGAGACGCCACGACCCCGACCGGGTCCGGCGATTACCACCACCAGGCGATGACGACCTCCGAACTGCCAAGCGATTTAAGCGACCGGACCGTACCCGACGACGACCGAATGCTGAGCGACGTGATGGAGGACTACCTGAAGTCCATCTACCGCCTCCAGCGCGAGGAGGGCGCGCCGGTTGGCACCTCCGACATCGCCGAGTACATGGACGTCACCCCGCCGACGGTCACCAGCATGCTGGAGAAACTCGAGGAGCGCGACCTGGTCGACCGCGAGAAGTACAAGGGCGTCGAGTTGACCGAGCAGGGCGAGACGGTCGCGCTGGAAGTGCTCCGGCACCACCGCCTGCTGGAGTCCTACCTCGCCGAACACCTCGACTACAGCAGGACCGAGGTCCACGACGAGGCCGACATCCTCGAACACCACATCAGCGAGGAGTTCGAGCGCCGGGTCGCGGAGGTGCTGGGCGACCCGGAGGTCGACCCCCACGGCGACCCGATCCCCAGCGAGGACCTCGCACCACCCCCGACCGAGGAGACGACGCCGCTGTCCGACCACGACGAAGGGACCCGAGTCGTCGTCGAACGGGTCAGCGACCGTGACGAGGAGGAACTCCAGTACCTCGAAGAGGCCGGCATCACGCCCGGCACGGAACTGTCGGTGCTGGACGTCGCGCCCTTCGGCATGGTCACCGTCGACACGGGTACCGGTGAGCAGAGCCTCCCCGAGAGGGTCGCGCGGTCCGTGCGCGTCCGCGCGGCCGAGGAGTGATCCGCCGGAGTCGGTGCGCTTTTCTCCCGCGGTCCGCTCGCTCCCCCCATGGCAGGCCTGGTCGCGTCCGCGCTGGCGGGCGTCGTCTTCGGACTCGCGCTCGCGGCCCCGCCGGGGCCGATGAACGCCATCATCGCCGAAGAGAGCGTCGTCCGGGGGTGGACCTCGGGCGTCGCCGCCGGCCTCGGCGCGATGACCGCCGACGCGACGTTCTTCGTGCTGACGCTCCTGGGCGTGGTCGGCATCGTGGAGGCGGTGCCGACGCTCCGGGGCGCGATGGTCGGGGTCGGCGGCCTCCTGATGCTGTATTTCGCCTACGGCGCCGCCAGGGACGCCTCCGCGACGTTCACCGCCGAGGAGACCACCGACGGCGACAAGAGCACGGGCTTCCGGAAGGCGTTCGTCCTCGCGCTGACGAACCCCTACCAGGTCGTCTTCTGGCTCACCGTCGGCGTCGGGATGCTCCGGCCCGGCGAACTGGACGTCCTCTCGTACACGCCGTACGTCGGTGAATCGCTGTCGGGTGTGCTCGTCGTCGCCACTGGGAGTCCGGCACTGATCGCCGGCTTCTTCGCCGGCATCGGCGTGTGGGTGCTCTCGTTCCCGGCGGTGCTGCTCGCGCTCGGCCGGCGGGTCGACCGCTTCTCGACCGGCGTCGCAGTCGCCAGCGCGGCCGTGCTGGCGGGCTTCGGCCTCCTCTTTCTGGCCGACGCCGCCGGGACGCTCGCCTGAGAATCAGTCCTCGCCCAGTTCGACGACGTTCTCGCGGCCGACCCTGAGTTTCTCGACGCGGCCCTCCTCGGCCATGTCCCCGACGACGCGGGAGGTCTTCGAGGCCGACCAGTCCAAGGCGTCCGCGACGTCGGCCTGCCGCATCCGGCCGCTCCCCTCCGCCAGGAGCGCCTCCACGCGCTCGGCGTCGGTCAGGACGGCGGCGTCCGGGTCCGACGGAACCCCGTCGGTGGACTGCCCCGCCGCACCGCTGTCGGTCGACCCCTCGGCCGACCCGGCGGACTCACCGCCCCCGGCCGATCCATCCGGGTCACGACGGCGGTACAGCCACGCGCCGACCCCGGCGACACCCAGGCCAGCGACCGCAAGCGGCGTCCACGGGAGCGCGTCGGCCGACGTGGGGTCCGAACCGTCGGGTTCGAACCGGACCCTTGGGCGGCCATCGGAGAAGTCCCTGCGGCCCGTCCAGGTCACGGCCCCACCCTCGGCGTCGTCGGCCGTCGGCGTCGTCTCTGCGACCTCGTAGTCCTCCGGACCGGCGACGACCATCGAGTCGTTCTCCGCGAGGAAGAACCCGCCCTGGAAGACGTCGCCGACGACCAGCGCCTCGCGGTCGGTGGCCGCGAACTCCGACCAGCGGAACGAGAAGGACACGACGCCCCACCGGCGGGGCACCTCCTGGACGGACGTCTCCGCGGTGAAGTCCGTGGCGGTCATCTCCCGGCCGGTCGCGTTCGCGGCGTCGGCGACCACGCCGGTTATCCGGTCGGCGAACGGGTCCAGGTACGCCGAGGTGTTCCCGCGGAACTGCTCCTGGAACGACCGGAAGTGCTCCACGTCGTCGTCGGTCCGCAGGCGGGTCCGGATTTCGATGGTCCAGCGGGCCGACCCGTTCTCGTACACGCGGACGCGCGTCACGGTATCGTCGGTCGGCGGTGCCGACGGCGTGGCCGTCGCCGACGAGACCGCCGCCGGTGCCGTCCCGGCGGTGCCGGCCGACAGCGAGAGGGGACCACCGGATTCGACTGGCGAACTCCCGGCTTCGGGGAGTGCGTGCGTCCCGTGCTGGACCGGGCCCGGGTGTTGGACGACTGCCGCACCGAGCGTACTGGACAGCACGCCGACGACCGCGACCGTGACGACGACGAGGACCCGAGTTCGTACCATCCGACTGCCACATCGTTCCGCTCCGGCCAGCATAAACCCTGGCGGCCTTTGTACCGAAACCCGCTGCAAACGACTGCAAACGTGTACAAGTGGCTGACAACGACCGGGAGGATCGACCCGGTTTAAGGGAGTGGTTCACATACGACGTGACCGATGCGAACGTCAGCGATGCTGCTGTTGACCGGGGTCGTGGTCGTGGGGCTGGTCCTGCCGGCCGCCGCGCTCGCACCGGCCGAGGACGCGACCGACCCGGCGACGGCAGGACTCGACGCGACCCCCGAGAACGGGACCGACGTGAACGTGACCGTCGGCCAGCAACTGTCCACGGTCATCCAGGCGGAGGACGCCGAGGTCCGGACGGAGGTCGAAGAGGCGAGGTTCGAGGCCGAGTTCGAGGCGAAAAACGAGAGCGAGCGCGCCGAGGCCCTCGCGGACCGCGCCGAGGAGTTGCGCGAGCGCGCCGAGGAGTTGCGCGAGCAGTACCGGGAAGCCACGGAGGCATTCGAGGACGGCGAGATCAGCCGTGACGCGTACGCGCGCCGACTCGCCGTGCTCAACGCCCGCGCCGGGAACCTGCTGGAGAGCGTCGACGAACTCCAGAACCGCGCAGAGAACGTCTCCGCGGTCGAACTACAGGCCGCGGGGCTGAACCGATCCACCCTCGACGCGACCGCGGACTCGCTGGAGAACGTCACCGGAGCCGGCCCGCGGGCGCTGCTGGAGCGGTTCACCGGCCAGTCCGAGGGCGAAGTCGAGATCGAGACCGAGAACGGCTTCTCGGTCGAGGCCGAGAGCGAGGACGGCGAGCGCTCCCGGGAGATCAGGCGCCCACGCGACGACGACGAGTCGATCACGGTGAACCAGTCCGCCGCCCTGGAGACCGCCCGGGCCGCGCTGTCCGACCAGAACGGCACCTGGCACCTGACCCGGGCCAGCGTCCACCCCGAGAGCGGCTACCTGAAGTTCGAGTTCGTCTACGACAGCAACGGGACGACCGGCGAGGCGGAGGTCCGGATCGACGGCTCCACCGGCGAGGTGTTCCGCCTCGAGGAAGAGATCGAACCGGGCGACGACGACCACGAAGAGGAAGACGACGAACACGAGGACGACGAAGTGGACGAACTCGCGCTGGTCGTCGCCGAGGGATCGCCGGCGCCCAACGCCACCGTCACGGTCCAGGTGCTCGCGGACGGCGACCCGGCCGCCAACGCCACCGTGACCCTCAACGGGCAGGCGGTCGGCACCACCGGCGAGAACGGCACGCTGACGGTCACGCCCCCGCACGGGAAGGCCAAACTCGTCGCGCACGTCGACGGAGAGGACGCCGAACTGGAGTTCGAGTTCGAGGACGAGCAGACCCCGCACCTCTCGGTCGACGCCGTCTCCGAGAACGGGACGGTGACGCTGACGGTGACCCACGACGGCGCGCCCGTCGAGGGACTGTCGGTCGTCGCGAACGGCGACCACGTGGGTACGACCGACGCGAACGGGGCGGTCGTCTTCGAGACGGACGCGACCGAGGAGCTAGAGGTCGAGTTCACGAAAGGCGAGTTCGAGACCGAACGAGACTACGAACTCCGTGACGGCGGCCTCGTCCCGGAGGACGGCCCGGACGGCGACGACCACGAGGACGAAGACGACGACGATGAGGCTGACGAAGACGAGGTCGACAACCTCGCACTCTCGGTCGTCGAGGGCGACCCCACGCCCGGCGCGACGATCACCGTGAAAGTCACCGCCGACGGCGAACCGGCCGCTGGCGCGACGGTCGAAGTGGACGGCGACGTCGTCGGCGAGACCGCCGCCGACGGGACGCTGACGGTCACGCTCTCCGACTCGGACGACGCGCGGATCGAGGCGGAGTACGGCGGCGAAGACGCCCGGCAGGAGTTCGAGTTCGACGACCACGACGACGATAGCGAGGACGACGACGATAGCTGACGGGAGTCGGGACTACCGAACCGACCGAAACCGGGGGGACCGAATTCACTCGCTCGGGGGTTCCATCGCGACGACCTCGTCCAGCAACCACTCCTGGAACCACTTGACGCGTTTGAGGCGCCTGTGTGCGATGTTCCGCGCGGTCTCGCTCTCGACGCGCTCCATCGCGTCCGTCCCGCGCTGGAGGACGCGCTCGACCATCTCGGCGGCGTCCATGTGGGTGCGGGCCTCGTAGCCCATCCGCAGTAGCATCAGGGCCGTCCCGTTGGCGCCGACCTTGTCGAGGACGTCGCCCTCGATGAGACACTGGGTCTCCAGCGAGAGGTCGGTGACCTCCCCCTGGTAGGAGTGGTTCTTCACGCACCGGCACACCTGGTCGACGAACGATTCCGGGAAGTCGCCGTGGCTCTGGAGGTACTCGCGTGCGATTCGGGCGCCCTCCTCGGCGTGAACGTCCTGGTCGGCGTCCAGTTTCGCCACGTCGTGGAACAGCGCGGCGACTCGCACGACGTCTGGATCCCCGCCCTCCTCCTCGGCGATCTTGCCCGCGAGTTCGACGACGTTGCGCGTGTGGTTGAACCGGTACTCCGCGGAGTGCCAGGGGTACCAGCGCATTCGACCGCCCTCGTCCTCGTTCTGGACGCTGGCCCGGAGATACTCGCGGACGAATTCCTCCATGGCCGCGAATTCCTCGTCGGTCACGGGGGACTCCTGGATCTCAACACCCAAGGTCGCCCACCCCCGTGAGACGTTGCGTATTCATGTTAGTGGTACAAAGGTGGGAAGCACCTATTAGCGTTACGACGCCGATTCGAGGGGAAAACCCTTCCAGACCCCTGGTTTTCCGGCGGCTCCAGTTCCCGCAGTAACACCCGCGACGAACGCCGTTAAGTTCTCCCACGTCTTCCCGCCGGACGTGACCGAACCACGGTACCTCGCGGACTCGACCGTCCGGACGTTCGAGGCAACCGTCGAGCGCGCCCTGGACGACCGCGTCGTCCTCGACCGGACCCACTTCTACCCGGAGGGTGGCGGCCAACCGGCCGACCACGGCACCCTCCGCGCGGACGGCGACGAGTGGGAGGTGCGCGACGTCCAGAAGAAAGACACCGTCTACCACCACCTGTCGGGCGACCGACCGGCGGAGGGGACGGCCGTCACCGGCGAACTCGATTGGGACCGCCGGTACGCCCACATGCGGTACCACACCGCCCAGCACCTGCTGTCGGCGCTGTTGCTGACCGAGTACGACGCGGCGACGACCGGCAACCAGCTGTACGCCGACCGCGCCCGCATCGACGTCGCCCACGACCGGTTCGGGGACGACGACCTCGACGCCGTCGAGACCCGGATCAACGGGTTGATCGACCGCGCGATGGCCGTCCGGTGGTACGAGATGGATCGCGAGCGCGCGGAGGCCGAACTCGACACCGACCGCACCCGCATCGACCTGCTTCCCGACTCCATCACGGAACTCCGTATCGTCGAGATCGGCCCCGAGGACGACCCCTACGACCGGACCGCCTGCGGGGGGACCCACGTCCAGAATACGGAGGAACTCGGCGAGTTCGAGGTGACGGGCCGGGAGACGAAAGGCAGCGAGGAGGAACGGGTCTCGTTCGTGCTCAGCGAGGACTGACCGACGGCCGCAGGCGCCCGACCGCTGTCGTCACTCCACGTGGACGGTCCCGGTCATCCCGACGTCCTCGTGTGGGAGACAGACGTACCTATAGGTGCCGGCCACCTCGAACACGTGTTCGTACTCGTAGCCGGCGCCGTAGGTGTCCTGGCCGGGCGTGCCGGACCAGTCGGACTCGCCGGGCACGTCGTCGGGTTTGACGTTGTGGCCGCCGGCGTCCCAGACCCAGCGGACCGTCTCGCCGACGCCGACCGTCCCTCCGCCGGGTCGAACCGGAAGTCCCCACCCGGCGCGAATACCGGTCTCCAAAGAGGTTTCCTTCGCCGTTTCTTCCCGGCCCAAGCAAACGGTCAGTCCGGTCACACCGATACTCACATGCTGACGAATTTCCGTCTCTCCATGGCGGACCATTCAAATACGCTCGGCAAGGGGCAGATAGACTTACATGGAACGCTCATCCGTAGCACATTGTTGATCTCACAGCGTCGCTTGAATGGCGTGTGTGAGAGCGTCTCGGCCGGGGTTCCGAAACAGTTCTGTAGAGACGGACACTTCCTCGATCTCGACCGGGCCGACGAGATCAAGGGAAGGCGCATCGAGCGCTCTGGCGAAGCGCTCGATGCGCCGGTGCATCCGTTTGTGTGGTACCTGGATTTCGCCCCGTTTTGGATATTGTCCCGGGCAGATTCGAACCGCGAGGACTCACGTCGTTCGTCCGCTTGGTCCGAACCGCCGGGACTATCCGCTCCTCACGGTCGTTCGTCACAGGATAGTCCCGGGCGGATTCGAACCGCCGTCCTGGGCTCCAAAGGCCCAGATGATTGGCCGCTACACCACGGGACTGCGTACGGAACTACACTACCCGCGTACAATAGCATTACCCTTTCTCGTGGCCTGCGTCGGCCGCGAGTCACCGGATACGGCCCACCAGCACCGGTATTCAGTCCGCCGGTTCCTCGGCTTCGAGGAGCGCGCAGGCGTCGGCTTCCGCGTCGAAGCAGTCCGGGCACTCCGACCTGCGGTCGATGATCGTGTCCAGGCGCTCGGCGACGGTGTCGTCGATGACCGCCTCCAGCGCCCCGGCCTCCTCGCGGAAGTCCTCGACGTCCAGCACGTTGTAGAGGAACCGCTCGATGATGCAGTAGGTCTGGAGCGCGTCCTCCGCCCGGGCGATGCCGTCGTCGGTGAGGCTCGCGCCCTTGTACTTCTCGTGTTCGACGAGTCCCCGCTCTTCCAGTTTGCCGACCATCTCGTTGACGCTCGCGGGGCTGACCGCCAGCATCTCCGCGAGTTCGCCCGTCGCGGCGGGGCCGTCGCCCGTCCGCTCGATCAGGTAGATGGCCTTGAGGTACTGGTCGGCCGTGTTCATACGAACCACCCCACGGTCATGCTCGTTCCTCCATGATCTCGGTCACTTCCTGGACGCCCTCCTCCTCCTCGGCGCGAATCTCCCGGAGGGTCCCGAGCAGTCGGTCGTGGTCGACGCCGAACTCCACGTCGCTGTCCTCGATGGCCTCGACGAGGTCGTCGTAGAACTTGTAGGCCGTCTCCTCGCCGTACAGCTGGTCGTAGAGGATGCCGTCGAAGTCCTCGGGCTGGTCGTACTTGGCCGCTACCAGCGCCTCGATCTCCTCGTAGGCCACGCTCTCGGCGTCGAGTTCGTCGATCAACGCTTCCAGGCGTTCGCGGTGCTCGGCGGACTCCTCGGCGGCGTGCTCAAGCAACTCCTCGATGTCCTCGCCGAGTTCCGCGCGCCCCTCGGGCGACAGCGACCGGAAGTGCTGGGAAGCCCGGGCCTCGACCACCTCCTCCAGCACCACCCCGATCTGCAGCAACCGGGCGAGCTGGCGGTCGCCACCCACCCGCTGTCCGAGGCTCATATCCCCGTCACGGTCCCGGGCGAACTTAAGCGTCCCTACTCCGGCGTCGTTCGCGGCGTCCACCCTATCGAACGACGGTATCCTCGCTGCCGGACGATCCACACGGCCCTTTTCCAGACGACCCTTTTGTACCCCGCGAGAGTACTTAAACCGGGACGGGCCGGGTGAGGCTGAGACTGGCCGAAACGTGAGGAACCGGGTGAGATGGACGAACTCGAAGTGCCGCCCTGACTCGTGCGGGGCGACCAGTAGATCGGATCCGGTCGTCCGGGAACCATCCGAAAACAGTCACCGACGGAAACGAAGAACCGGTTACGCCCGCAGGCGCTGGGCCACGAGGTCCTGCAGGTCCTCGCGGAGTTCGTCGACCGCGACTTCCTCCAGCACCGGAACGTAGAAGCCCTCGACGAGCATGTTCTTGGCGCGCTGCTCGTCCATGCCGCGGGAGACCATGTAGAACAGGTCCTCCTGGTCGATCTGGCCGACCGTCGCGGAGTGGCTGGCCTCGGTGTCGTGGTTGTTGATGATCAGCTTCGGCGAGGCGTCGGCCTCGGAGTCGTCGCTGAGCATCAGGGTGTTCTCGCGCTGGTAGGAACTGGTGTCCCACGCTTCCTTGCCGACGTCCTGCACGCCCTCGTAGACCGAGCGGGCGGTGTCGTCGACGACCCCGCGGGTGACGAGGTCGGCGGTGGTGTGGGCGGCCTCGTGCCAGACCTTCGAATCCAGGTCGAAGTGCTGGTCGTCGTGGCCGAAGAACGCACCGACGATCTTCGTCTCGCTGCCCTCGCCGACCAGGCGGGTGCCGACCGTGGTCTTGGTCAGCCGAGAGCCGAGGTTGCCCTCGATCCAGCCGACGGTGGCGTACGCGTCGGCGACGCCGCGCTTGAGCGTGTAGTTGTAGGTGCCCTGGTCGAAGTTCTGCAGGGCGCCGTACTGGACCTGGCTGTTCTCGCCGGCGGCGACCTCGACGATGCCGCTGTAGTAGCGGTTCCCGTCGCTCGCGGTTTCACCGCTCGCGTCCGAGGCGCTTCGCGCCTCGCTGACCTCGCCCGCCTCGATCTGGCGTTCGAGGATGGTGACCGACGACGACTCCTCGGTCACGACCAGCGTGTAGTTGAACAGCGACCGGCCCTCCAGGGTCGTCCGGATCTTGACGTCCTCGGCGTCGACGCCCTCCGGGACGTAGACGACGGCCCCGGTGGTGAACAGCGCGGTCGACAGCGCGACCAGGCGGTTCTCCTCGGGATCGACGACCGACCCGAACCGCTCTTCGAGGAGGTCGGGGTGCTCCTCGAGCGCCTCGTGGAACGGCAGCACCTCGACGCCCTCCGGCTCGACGAGTTCCTGCTCGGCGGTCTGGCCGAGGGGGTCGACGAGCGACTCGTAGTCCAGGTCCTCCAGGTTCGTCCACTTGCGCCCGGGCGTCTTGATGACGCTCGGGAACGCCAGGTCGTCCAGCGCCGACAGTGCCGACAGTCGCGTCTCCAGCAACCAGTCGGGTTCGTCGTACTCCTCGGCGATCTGCCGTACCGTGTCCTCCGAAATGTCTGCGTGTAGCTGCGTGCTCATGGGTGTGTTCGTTCTCGGGGGGATTACCCGAGGCTACCCTCCATCTCGAGTTCGATGAGGCGGTTCAGTTCGACCGCGTACTCGATGGGCAGTTCCTCGGTGATCGGTTCGATGAAGCCCGAGACGATCATCTGCTTGGCGTCGTCGTCGTCCAGGCCGCGGCTCTGCAGGTAGAACACGTCTTCGTCGCCGATCTTGCCGACGGTGGCCTCGTGGGCGACGTCGACCTTCGACTCCTCGATCTCCATGTACGGCATGGTGTCGCTCGTGGAGTCGTTGTCGAACATCAGGGCGTCGCACTCGACGGCCGTCGAGGAGTGCTCGGCGCCGTCGGCGATCCGGACGAGACCGCGGTAGTTGGTGCGGCCGCCGTCCTTGCTGATGGATTTGGACTCGATGGTCGAGTGGGTGTTCGGCGCGTTGTGGTAGACCTTCGCGCCGGTGTCGATGTCCTGGCCCTCGCCCGCGAAGGCGATGGTGATGTGGTTGTCGCTGGCGCCCCGGCCCTTGAGGATGGTCGAGGGGTACAGCATGGTGACCTTCGAGCCCATGCTCCCGGAGACCCACTCCATGCGGCCGTCCTTCTCGACGATGGCGCGCTTGGTGTTGAGGTTGAACGTGTTCTTCGACCAGTTCTGGACGGTCGAGTACTGGACGTGTGCGCCTTCCTTGACGAACACCTCGACGCCCCCGCTGTGGAGGTTGTGGGTGCCGTACTTCGGCGCGGAACAGCCCTCGATGTAGTGGACCTCGGAGTTCTCCTCGGCGATGATGAGCGTGTGCTCGAACTGGCCCATCCCCTCGGAGTTCATCCGGAAGTACAAGTACGCCTGGACGGGCATGTTCACGGTGGTGTCCTCGGGGATGTAGACGAACGAACCGCCCGACCAGATGGCGCCGTGCAGCGCAGCGAACTTGTTGTCGCTGGGCGGCACGCACTTCGTCATGAAGTACTCCTTGACCAGCTCGGGGTACTCCTGGACGGCCTTGTCCATGTCACAGAAGATGACGCCCTTCTCCTCCCACTGCTCTTTCATGTTCTGGTAGACGATCTCGGACTCGTACTGGGCGCCGACGCCGGAGAGGGCGTTCTTCTCCGCCTCGGGGATGCCGAGTTTGTCGAAGGTGTCCTTGATGTCTTCCGGGAGGTCCTCCCAGTCGTCGACCCCGCCGCGGGTGTCGATGTCCGGGCGGATGTACGGGACGATCTCCTCGGGGTTCAGGTCGGAGAGGTCCGGCTGGCCGGGCCAGTCCGTCGGCATCGGCATCGCGTGGTACTGCTCCAGCGCGCGCAGGCGGCGCTCGAGCATCCACTCCGGTTCGTCCTTGTCCTCGCTGATGACCCGGATGGTCTCTTCTGTCAACCCGGCCTCGGCCTCGAAGGCAGAGTTCTCCTCCTTCTTGAACTCGAAGCGGGCCTCGGTGTCTGTCTCCCGTAGATCTTGACTCATGGTTGATGGTTGATGGTTGGGTACCCAGCCTTTTATGGTTGTGCTAGCCGGATCCGGTTACGCGGTCCCGTAGACCTCCTCGCGGACCCAGTCGTAGCCCTGGTCCTCGAGCTTCGCGGCGAGTTCGGCGCCGCCCTCGATGGCGACCTCGCCGTCCAGCATCACGTGGACCTCGTCGGGCTCGACGTAGTCGAGGATCCGCTGGTAGTGGGTGATCTGCAGGATACCCGTCCCCTGCTCGTCGCGCAGGGCGTTGATGCCGTCGGAGACGTCCTTCAGGCGGTCGATGTCAAGCCCGGAGTCGATCTCGTCCAGCACCGCGACGACGGGTTCGAGGATCGCGGCCTGCAGGACCTCGTTTTGCTTCTTCTCGCCGCCCGAGAAGCCGGCGTTGAGGTAGCGGTCCGCGAACGTCTCGTCCATGTCCAGCTGCTCCATCTTCTCCTGGAGCAACTGCTGGAACTCGGCCACGCCGATCTCGCCCTCGTCGGCGGGGCCCTCCATCGGGGAGGTGTCGTAGCCCGCCTCCTCGTCGTCGTCGGCCTCGTGCTCGTGCTCGTCCTCGAACAGTTCCTCGCGCTCCTCCAGCTTGGCGTTGAGCGCCTGCCGGAGGAAGTTCACCATCGTGACGCCCTCGATTTCGGCGGGATACTGGAAACCGAGGTAGATGCCGAGGGCGGCACGCTCGTTGGGTTCGAGGTCCAGCAGGTCCCACTCCCGCTTGTCCTCGGGGATCTCCTCGTCGAACTCGTCGCCGTCCAGCCGGAGGAGCACCTCGCCGTCGGTGATCTCGTAGGCCGGGTGGCCCGCGATGACCTTCGCGAGCGTCGACTTGCCGGAGCCGTTCGGCCCCATCAGCGCGTGAATTTCGCCGCTCGCGACTTCGAGGTCGACGCCCCGGAGGATCGTCTCGCCCTCCTCTGCTACTTCAGCGTGCAGGTTGTTGATCTGGAGTGTAGCCATACCTATGTCGTTCGAATGGTGGGGAGACCGACCCATAATGCTTTCGCATTCGCGTGTAAACGGTTTCCGTTGGCGAAAATCTCTTTTCCTCATCGCGAAAAGCAGTGCTAGACGATGCCAACCGTCGACGGCAGCGACGGCGTCGACGTAACCGAAACGAGTTACGTCAGGATCGTCGCCTCGCGGTACTGCGACGTCGGGTGCCCGTAGCCAAAGGGCAGATATGGGGCGAGGGCATACGTGGGGTGTCCGAACGCGGCCGGATCTAGGAGCCAGACATGCTACCCCGGTTCACGACGACCCCCTACACGCTACTGCTGGTAGCGACTGCGACGGGGATGACCGTGCTCACCCTGGGCGTCCTCCGATCGTCGTCCCGGTTGCGGTCCCGCTCTCGGCGTTCCGCGCTACTGCTGGCAGGGATGCTGGCGGTCACGGCCGTCTGGTGTGTGTCCTACGCCCTGCAGCTGTCCAGTCCCGACGCGGCCGCCGCAGGGTTCTGGAACGACGTTCGCCTGCTGGGGCCGACGCTCGTGTCGCCGCTGGTGGTCCTGTTCGCGGCGGAGTACACCGGTCGGGAAGCCTGGTTCCGTGGCCACCGCATCGTCGCCGTCTTCTCGATGACCGCGGTGACCAACGTTCTGGCGTGGACGAACGCCGCTCACGGCCTCGTCAGGCGTGACATCGCCGTCCCGCCGGGCGGCGACCTGTTCACCGAGGTCGCTCCCGGACCCTGGGCGCCGGTCTACGCCACGTTCAACTACCTGCTGATGGCCGCCGCCGTCTACATGCTCGTGGTGGCGTTGCGAGAGAGGGCCCGGTCGCGGCTGTATCGCGGCCAGGTCGGCACGCTCCTGGTCGCCCTGCTCGTCCCGACGGCGGCCAACCTGTTGTACTTCCTCGGCGTGACCCGGGTCGACGGGACTCCCGTCGCCTTCGCGGTCGCTGGTGTGACGTTCGCGGTCTCGTTGTACCGGTACCGGCTGCTGGACATCGTCCCGATCGCCCGGAGCACGGTGTTCGAGAACGTCGAACTCGGGGCGCTCGTCGTCGACGCCGGCGGGACCGTCGTCGACGCCAACGAGTACGCCAGGCGGTTAGTCGATCAGGAGGCCCTCGTCGGAACGACCCTGCCGGAGCTGTTGCCGGCGGACTCCGCCGCGGTCGATCGACTCGCCGACCTCCAGAAGGGCAGCGATCGGATCGAGATCGAGACCGACGGTCGCTCCTGCTGGTTCGACGTCGACGTCACGCCCATCCAGGACGCGACCGGTCGACGCGTCGGCCGCGTCCTCATGTTCAACGACGTCACCGAATCGGTGCGTCGCCAGCGGGAACTCCGGGAGCGCACGGAGCGACTGGAGCAAAAGAACGAACGACTCGACCAGTTCGCGAGCATCGTCTCCCACGACCTCCGGAACCCGCTCACCGTCGCCCAGGGACATCTCGACCTCGCCTACGAGGACCCCGATCCCGAGACCCTCTCGGAGATCGAGGTCTCGCTCGACCGGATGGAGGAGATGGTCGACGAGGTCCTGGCGCTCGCTCGCCAGTCCCGTGACCCGGTCGACCCACAGCAGGTCGACCTGGCGGCCGTCGCCGCGGAGGCCTGGGATCACGTCGACACGGGGGAGGCCACCCTCCACGTCGACACCACCCGGGCGGTGACCGGCGACCCCACGCGACTCGTGCAGGCCTTCGAGAACCTCTTCCGGAACACCCTCGATCACGGCCCCGACGACGTCACGGTCCGGGTCGGCGACCTCGACGGAGAGACCGCATCCGACTCCGGGGGAGACGACTGCTCAGGCGGGTTCTTCGTCGAGGACGACGGCCCGGGCATTCCGGCAGGGGCCCGTGAGAAGGTGTTCGACCGGGGATTCACGACGACGACCGACGGGACCGGGTTCGGCCTCGCCATCGTCCGACGGACCGTCGAGGCACACGGCTGGTCGATCGGGGTGACGGAGGGCACCGACGGTGGCGCCCGCTTCGAGATCCTGACCGGTTGAACGGGTCGACGAGTGGACTATCCGGTGTATTTCCCGGTGATACGACCCGGCGCGGCGGAGGTCCGACTACACGGCCCGGGGGTTACGTGAAACTCCCCAGGCCGGTCTGTTGCTGACCGGTCTTGACCTCCTCCCAGGAGACGTCCAGCGCCTTGAGGATGCGGGCGATCGGGCCCTTCAGCGTCTTGTCGAGCATCTTGTCCCAGTCGACCGCGAACTTTTCGGGAATCTGATCGTCGTACTCGAAGCAGATCACGTCCGGATCGCGCTTGAACTCCGCGTACAGCGGATCGTGCTGTGGGTCGAGTCCCATCTCGTCCTCCACGCGCTCGAAGAAGTCGGGGTGGACCTTCTCCAGGTAGAGGCGTTTGGGTTTACTGCCGCGCTGGAAGTTCGTGCCCAACAGGAGGTTGGCGTACTTCGCGCCGCGGACCTGGGCGGTGTCGGTGTCGTAGTTGTCCAGGCGCTTGCCGATCCCGCCCGGGATCGCGACCTCCTCGTAGGAGTACTCGCCGGCCAGGAAGTCCTCGATGACGTCGTTGAGGTACGACTTCACGTCCTCGATGTCCTCGCCCTTCACGATCATCTCGATGACCTGGTGCTGGACCTCCTTCGTGACGGGCGCGATGTCGCTGCGCTTGTACTCGAAGCCCGTGATGTCGACGTCGTCGACTTCCTTGCCCTCCTTCCAGACGATGTGACCCGCGTACCGCTTCTTCTTGCCCGCCTGGAAGAACCGCCGGTAGAGCTTCTCGAACTCGATCTGGAAGCGGTTCTCGTCGGCGTTCAACTCCTCGCCCGCGAACTCGTCGTACCGGCTGTTGATGTGGTCCTCGATGTCGAACGACTGTCCGATCGCGTCCTCGACCGAGACGTCTCCGCCGAGTTCGAGCATGACCGAGTCGGTGTTGTGGAGAACGATCCCGCCCACGGCGTCCACGAAGTTGTCGTTCTCCGCAACGCTCAGATCGTACACGTACCCGTCGTGATCGGCCTCGACGAGACGTGGCTCGCGACCGGAACGGGAGTACTCACAGGTTCGGATCGTGTAGGAACCTTTCTCCTCCCGGTATTTGAGCGAGTGTTTCCGGCCGCGCTGAGTCAGGAGAGTCGAAAGGCCCGCCGCGAGCTCTCGACTCGTCGTCTCGAAGTCGAAATTCCGATCACAGTACTCCTCGGAGTACTGCGGGAACTCCCTCGACCCGTCTCCCTCTACGAGCACCGAGAGGAACAGCTTCTGTCGTTGCTCCGGAAGGTGGAAGACGAACGAGGGGATGCGCTTCCCCCGTGACGTCTGCCCGGCGAACTCGCGGAAGAACACCGCCGCGAGTTCGTTCATCATCTGTAACTTCAGGGTCTGGCCGTCGTACGCGACGCTCGCTTCGCCGTTTGCGGTTTCGTATTCGACGGATCGTTCGCCGGACGAATCGCTCTCGGTGATGCCCGCGGACGTGTTCTCGAACAGTCGGTGGTAATCCGCCTGCAACTGTTCGAGCCACTCGCGTCGAGATTCGGCTATACTCGCGCCGAATGTACAGTCGGTCGTTTCGATAGTCGACGCGCTCCCCTCCGTGACGTATGCGGCGAGAAGTCTAACGAGCGATCGACCGTCCTCGCCGTTCACGTCGACGTATCTCTGTATTTTGACGGTCGAATCGACGTCACCGTGATGTTCGTGGCCGAACCAGACGTGCTGGTCGTCTGCGTGTACCCGCTTGACTTTGGTCTTGGCGTTTTCCGATCCCACGCTCCGTCCGTCCTCGTATTCGCGGGTGTATCCCTGGAGTACCTCGTACACGTCGACCGTCTCGACGGTATCGACGTCGGGGACGCCGGGGATACGGAGTGGCTCGTCGACCTTCTCGGGAGGTCGCTCGACGAACTCACCGTCTTCTTCGACGACGTAGGAGTGATCGCGGGTCGTCGTCGATTCGCCGAACTTGTGCTGTAGTTTGACGACGTTCTTGTCGGTCTCGTGCCTGATGACCTCCTCGATCGGCTGCCACTCCGACCTTGCCTCGTTCGAGAGCGAAAGCGCCTCCCACCCGTCCAGATCCTGCCGTTCCTTCGGGCTAGGTACGGTTTCGACGGTTCCGCCGTCGGCGGTGATAACCGTCGCCCGTTCGGGTCTCCGGGTCGCTGCCTCGAAGAGGTCTTCGATCGGGAGAATGCGGACCCTGTCGTCTGGGTCGCGGACGACTATCGGCCGATCGCCCGTAACGCTGTCCCCGTACGTAACTTGATAATCCATCTCGTCCACCACGTCGGCAGTGAAACGGATGACGTCCCGCCCAGTTGCGGTGACGGCGGACGCGGCGTCCTTGTCGTACAGGCGGAACCGTTCCCATCCGGACACGCCATACAGCGATTGCCCGACGAACTGGAACTTGCCGTTTCGCCCCGCCATAAGCGTGTGGTTGTCTCCGACGGTCACGCAGTAGACGCCGTTCTCCGCCGTACTGCGGGACGCGCTTCGGTGCATCCGTAGTGTGTTCTTCGAATCCTCGGTGACGGAGATGCGCCACGTCCCCCCGTCGTCCTGGGTGTAGTTGGCCGTCAGCCCGAGGTGGACACACAGCCGCAGCACGTCGTCGCGGAGTTGCTGGCTCGACGTGGAGTACCGCCAGGAGTCGATCTGTCGGTCCCCGTCGCCGGCGATAAGCGTCTCCAGGAACAGGCGTTTCTGGCTCTCTTCGAGATCGAACACGAACTCCGGGATCCGTTTCTCGGCGCTACCTGCGCCACAACTCGACCGCAAAAACTCTCCGAGCAGCTTCGAGGTGAACTGATAGCTACGGTCGTCCGCGTAGTAGTCGAATCCCAATCGTTCGAGCAACTCGCCGATCGCTTCGTGATCGGACGTTCCGCCATCCGGGGCGATCCTCGCCTCCTGGGCGATCTCGATGTCCGTGGCGGACCCACGGAGGTTGTCACCGAACTGCTTCTCTTCGGACGTGTAGACGTTGCCCTCCGTGATGTACCACGCCAGCAGTTCGAGGAAGTCCTCTCCGTCGTACGTTCTGGGGATCCACTTGCGCCCGGATTCCCGGTGGACGAAACTCCGTTCGCAGACGGACTCCACGTATTCCCGTTGTTCTTCGAATTCCTCCGCGGTCAACACGTAACCGGTTTCCCCGACGTCGGCTTTCGGAACGCGTCGCGGGGTCCATCCGAGTTCGGCGGTGAACGTGTGGCCGTGGACCGACGGGCGGACCCAGACCTCGTAGTCACCGTCGACGAACTCCGTGAGATCGACCTCGTCGAGGTGATTTCCGGACGGACCGTCCCAACCGTGGGGAAGCTGGTAGTTCGTTGCCCGGTCGAGTTCCCCCGCTTCGACGAAACGGTAGTCGTCCTCGTCCCAGGAGATGCCATTCGTCTCGTTCTTGCGGACGAGCATCCTGTGGTTCGGCGTCACGCGGAAGTCGATCTTGCTCGTCTCGACGTCGACGAGTTCCCCGTCGTAGTCCGGATAGGCGTGCGTATCGACCACCGATTTGACCTCCATTTCCATCGTTCCCGGATCGAGCGAGTAGACTTCGTCGCCGACGTCGAGGTCGGTGATCTGCCGGACGCCCTCGGGTGTCAGCACCTCGGTGTCCGGCGTGAAGCAGTTCATGATCACCTTCACGGCGCCCTGCTGGCGATCGTACAGCTCGAACGGTTCACTACCAGGGTCGTGCTCGTTACGTAGTTCCTTCTTCTCCTCGCGCTCGGTCAGCAACTCGTCGACCATCTCCCGGATGATCCCGTCCGGTTCCTTGTGGAAGCGGATGTCGTTGGGTGCCCGATACGTCTGCTCTTCGAACTCCTGCTGGCTGTCGAACTCGTCGGGGTCGGCCTTCGTCTCCGGCGACGCGTTGATCGTCACCATCGACATCGGGTACAGGCTCTTGAGGTCCAGCACCGAGACGTTCTCCTTGACGCCGGTGATCGGCTCGAAGACGGCGCCGCCCTCGAACTCCTCGCCGCCCTCCACGGTACCCTTCGAGGGGAGCGCGAACTCCCCGTGGGCCTTTTGGAGCACGTACATGTCGACGGCGTCGCCCGCGGTGGGTGCATCTTCGATCTTGCACCCGACGAACGCCGCGACTTCCTGCCAGAAGGCGATGACCTCCTGCTTGCGGTCGAGTTCGACGCAGATTTCGACGTCACGCAGGTTGTACTCCAGCAGTTGCGCCGGGTCGTCCTCCCAGAGGTCGCCGATGTCGCCCGGGTACCGTTCCTTACCGACGCCGAGCTCCATCTCCCCCACGGCGTCCAGGCGATACGACTCCAGTTCCGAGAACTTCGTCGACCGGTACCCCCGGAGCAGGTCGAACACGACCCGGCCCTTCACGTCGGGGCCGCCCCAGTCGCTCCGCCACACCTCGTCGATCCGGGAGAGGCGTTCGATGGAGAGGTCGAAGTCGTGGTCCGGCCAGTCGCCGACCTCCTCCAGACGGTCCAGCAGGTAGGGGGCGTCGAAGTCCTCGAAGTTCCACCCCGTCAGGACGTCGGGGTCGGTCTCCTCGACGTACCCGAGGTAGTCGTCGAGCATCGCGGGTTCGCTCGTGAACGTCCGTACGTCGACGGTCAGGTCGGCGTCCTCGTCGATGGGATCGTACGCCGACAGGTCCTCGGGCACCTCGGCGTCCTCGTGGAGGTCCGGTGCCTCGTACAGCCAGACGACGTACTCGTCGCGGTAGGAGTCGTGGCTGGTGAGACAGATGATATCCTCCTCGCCCTCTTCCGGGAAGCCGTGGCGGTCGTCCACCTCAATGTCCATCGTGTGCACGCGCGCCTCGGGGGTGACGTCGGCCGGTTCCACCTCGTCCTCCGGGACGACGAGGACGCCGTCGTCCCGTCGGCGCTCCGGGACGGCGACGCCGCCGTTGATCCCCTTGTCGATGAGAAACCGGTTGGGAAACAGGATGTCGGCCTCGTAGTGGTCGTCCCAGCGGTCACGGACGTTCCCGACGTCCCTTGGGGTCTGGCCGGTGATCCTCGTCAACCGCTCGCCACGGATGCTCTCGTAGTGGTTCCCGTCCTCGTCGGTCTCCGACCAGCCCGTGATCCGGTCGTCTGCCGCGAGTTCCTCCTCGTCGACGTCCCCGGTCGACACGTAGAAGTACGGGTCGACCCCGAGGACGCGGACGTGCTCCAGGTCGCCGTCGGCGCTGCGCCCGAAGACGTGGATCACCGGCCGCTCGTTCGGGCCGCTCCCTTCGACGGCGTAGTCGACCTGGACGACAGCGAGTTCGAGGTGGCCGGTGGCGTCGGGGACGCCCGCCCGCTCGGGGTCGACGCGTTCGGCGCTGTTCTCGTCGGTGCCGGCGACGGCGGCGGCTTCCTCCTCCGGGCGCTCGTCGCCCCCGCCGCCGAACTCGCCGAGTCCCGTCTGTTCCATTGCTACGCGGCTTTCGGCGTCCCCGGATAAAAACCTCCCCGGTCCGGCCCGTCACGGGAGGCGCGGGGGCCAGGGACGGTCGCTCCCCGCCTCCGGACAGCGGCGTCTGTCCGGTGAAAAGAGCTATGAGGGTCGGTAAACAACCCCGCACCCATGTCCGACCGCGTTGACGCCGCCGACGGTGGGTCGACCCCGGCCGAGGAAGCCGGCAACACGACCATCGAGGCCTACGAGACGGACCGAGGGGTAGTCTTCTACGACGCGGACAACCCGCTCGCGTGGGTCGAGGCGACCGTCAGTTGTCGACTCGACGAGCAGGTCTGACCGCGGTCGAACGCTTTTTTCACCGCCGCCCGCGTACCGGGTGGCGTGTTCCCCGAGGACGACCGGGACGCGACCGAACCGGGCGAGGAGGTCCGCCCGGAGGATCCGGCGGCCGAGTACGCCGAACCGGACCCCGAGGGTAGCCTCCCCGACCCCGAGCGCGAGTTGCCGAGCGTTCCCGAACCGCCGACGGCGCCGAACCCGCCCGAAGCGGACGTTCCCGGGGACCTCCAGCGGGCGTTCTGGACCACGGTAATCGTGTTCAACGTGGCGCTGTTGTCGCTGTCGGTCGGCGCCATGATGGTCGCGTTCGGCGTCCACCGGACCCTCGGCGCCGGACTCGTCGTCGTCGGACTCGCCTCCATGGTCCGGGGAGTCCTGAAGTACCGTGCGCTCTCGAACCGCGAGTGGAGCGAGGCCGACTGATCCGACGGGAGGTGATCCGTCGGCTCCCGACGGAGCCGACCACTCCGACCAAGCCCCCGGGCGGGGCGAGGTAGCAAACACTAATTCCCGCGGCACGTAGGCCCGGACATGCGAACGGTCTGCGACGAGACCGGCCGGCAGTACCTCCTGCTGAAGGAGTCGGGTGAATCGAGCCTGGTCCGGGACCCCGCCTCGGGCGAACGCCGGTACGTGGCCAACGACGAACTCTCGCCCGCGACCGGCGAGTCCCCGCTTGCGACCGCGGCCCGCGCCGTCCCCGACCCGGTCCGGCGACTCGTGACCGCCGTCCGCGACGAGCGGACGCTCGGTCTCCTGGTCGAACTCAATGAGCGCGGGCCGCTGGCGGTCAGGGGCGTCGTCGGTGGATACGACCTCTGTGAGAGCGACGTCCACGGGGCACTCGCGGAGTTCCAGGCGGCGGGCCTCGTCGACGAAACCGAAGTCGCCGGCGAACGGGGCTACGAACTCACCGGGGACGGCGAGGCTGCCGTCGAACTGCTCCAGCGGTAACGATGGGCGAGACAGACCCCGGTCAGAAACGACACACCCTGGCGACCGGCGAGACCGTCACGGTCGCCCTGCAGACGAACGCGACGATGACCGGAACCGTCTTCTCTGCGGCGCTCTCGTCCGTCCGCGACCTCCTCCCGGACGAACTGTCGCCGTTGCGATTCGCGCCGAACCGGGCAGCGATCACGTTCGTCTCCGTTGCGTAACACGACGTCGACGACGGGGCCGTCGATCCGTACGACGAGTTCGGCGTCGTCGTGCCTGCGGCGCCCCGTTCGGAGACAGTGCCGCTGGCCGGGGTCGGCGGGTACGTCTGGCAACTGGTGGTCACGACCGAATCGGCCGAGTCCCTCGGGGACGGGTGGGGGTACCCCAAGGTCGTTGGGGACGTGGCCATCGAGGAGTCGGACGGCCGCAGGCGGACGACGGTCACCGTCGAGGTCGAGCGCGTCGCCACCCTGGGCGTGGCCAGACCACGGATCGTCTCCGGATCCGCGACCTCACGCAGTTACACGCACGTAGACGGCGAACTGCACCGCGAGCAGACGCACGTGTTCGGCCGAATCGGCGGTGGCCGCTCGGCGGCCGGGCCTCCTGCGACCCCGGCGACCACCCGCTGGGTCGCCGCCTCGCCGACCCCGACGTCGGGAACCGGGCGATGCCACGGTTCTTCGTCGACGGCACGTTCGAGATCGGCCCGCCCGAACCAGTAGAGGACTGATCACTCCGCGAGGACTGCGTCGGCGTGCCGGACCGTCGACCGGTTCGAGGTCGGGTCCTTGGTGACTCGAACGAGGTCGTCGGCCGCGCCGACCAGTTCCTCGTCGTGGCTGACGACGACGATCTGTTCGACCCCGACCTGCCGCATCGACTCCACCAGTTCGACGAGCTGGTGGACGTGCCCCGAATCGAGGAACACGGTCGGTTCGTCCAGCACCAGCGGCGGCATCGGCGCCGCGCCCTCGATGCCCTCCGCGAGCAACCGGTAGATCGCACACCGCAGGCTCAGGTTGAACAGGGCGCGCTCGCCGCCGGACAGTTGCTCGGGGTCCAGCGGTTCGCCGTTTTTCTGGTAGACGGTCAGTTCGTAGTCGCGGTCGAGTTCGATCCGGGAGTAGGAGTCGTTGCGGTAGACGAGGTCGAACACCTCGTTGAGCATCCGTTCGAGGCTGCTGACGTTACGTCGGCGCAACTCCGCCCGGAGGTCGCCGTACATCCCCTCCAGGGTCTCGGCTTCCTCGTGGAGCGACTCCAGCCGGTCGAGTTTCGCGCCGAGTTCCTCCCGGCGGTCCCGCAGCGACTCCAGTTCCGAGATCTCGTTGCGGACGCCGCCGATCTCGTTCTGTAGCTCGTCGCGGCGCTCCCGCAGCGACTCCAGTTTGGGTTCGACCTTCTGGAGGTAGTCCTCGGCGCGCTCTTTCTCTTCGCGGGCCTGTTCGACGCGGTCCTCGTCGTAGGCGTCTTCGAGCTCCGAGCGACGGTCGCGCTTCTCGCGGAGGCGTTCGCGGCGCTCGTCGTTCAGTTCTGCCTTGCTCTCGCGGCGCTCCTGGAGCGACTCGACCTCGGCCGAGCAGTCGTCGATCTCCTCGTCCAGCGAACGAACGCGCTGGAGGCGGTCGAGTTCGGCGTCGATTCCCTCCAGGTCCGCCTCCCGCTCCTCGATGCGCTGTT
The DNA here is from genome assembly GCA_003021085.1 of Halobacteriales archaeon QS_1_68_20. GTDB lineage: Archaea > Halobacteriota > Halobacteria > Halobacteriales > PXRE01 > PXRE01. The sequence goes on from PXRE01000024.1 coordinate 98,259, forward strand.
CGACCTCCGCCAGCGCTTCGCGCTTCTCGTCCGCGAGGTCGCGCTTCTCGTCGGCCTCCGATTCCAGGTCGGCTGCCTCCTCCTCGAGGCTTTCCACCCGTTCGCGGTCCGCCTCGACCGACGCCGCTCGCTCCTCGATCAGCGTCTCGACGTTCTCGCGGTTCTCCCGCCGTTGCGCGACCTGTCGCTCGGCCTCGAGGAGTTCCTCCGCGCGCTCGATCCGCTCGTCGAGGGACTCCAGTTCCTCCCGGCGGTCGTCGAGATCCGCCTCCAGCTCCGCGAGACGCTCGCGGTCCTCTTCCAGACCGTCGACGTGTGGAGAGTCCTCGACCGGCTGGCCGCACTCCGGGCACTTGCCCTGGTCAAGCAGTCGTTCTGCTTCTTCGACCGAACTCCGGAGGGTCTCGACCTCGACCTGGCGGTCAGAGATGGTCTCGGCCAGGTCCTCGCGGTCGGCCTGCAGCGACTCCAGGTGCGATTCGGCCTCGCCGAACGCCACGGGAGCGTCCTCGAAGGTGGCCTGCCGTTCCTCGATCCGGTCGTCCAGGTCCGACAGTTTCTCGCGGCGTTCGTCCAGCTGCTTCTCGTCGGCCGCGATCTCCTCACGGAGTTCGTCGGCCTCCTCCCGTTTCTCGGCGGCTCGCTCCGCGAGGTCCTCGGCCGCGCTCTCGGCGTTCTCGACCTCGTTCTGGACGTTCTCGCGCTCGACCCGGAGGTCGCTCACCGCCTCGGCGACGTCCTCGCGGTTCCCGTCCAGCGTCTCGTTCCGGTCGTCGACGGCCGCGTCGTCCGCGTCCGTCTCGATCCCCGTCTCCGCCAGCAACTCGGCGCGTTCGTCGTCGAGTTCGTCGATCCGTTCGCGTCGTCGCTGGATCGACTCCTTGAGATCGTCGCGCTCCCGTTCGGTCTCTGCGATGGTCTCCTGGAGGTCGTCGACGTCCTCGCGGAGTTCCGCCAGTTCCTCGCGGCGCTCGGCGTGTTCCTCGAGGACCGACTCGGTCTCCTGGAGGGTCTCTCTGGCCTGCTCGCGGTTGTCCTCGAACCGCTCGATCTCGTCGTCGACCTCGTTGCGCTCGGTCTCCAGTTCGTTGAGTCGGCCGTGGAGGTCCCGCTCCTCTTTGGCCTCGATCTGGTCGTCGAGGCTGTCGACCTGGCCCTCCACGTTCCCGAGTACGTCCTCGACGCCCAGCCTGGCGTCCCGCGCCCGTTCCCGGTAGTCCTCCAGTTTCCCGAGCTGGAGGAGGTCGTCGAGCATGTCCTGGCGCTCGCTGGGGGTCGCGTGGATGAGCTTGTTCACCTCGCCCTGGCGGACGTACGCGCAGTTGACGAACGCTTCCTCGTCCATCCGGAGCAGTTCGGTCACTCGCCTGCGGACGTCGGTGGCGCCCTCGAACTGTCCGTCCGGCGCTTCGAGGACGCACTTGGTCGTCTGTGCCGAGTCACCGTGGACTTTCACCTCGCGGTGGACGCGGTAGGCGCCGCCGCCGTGGGTGAACTCCAGGGTTACCTCGCACTCGTCCTCGCCGTTGGTGATCACGTCGTCGAGGGTACCATCGAGCGCCCGGGACCCGTACAGCGCGAAGAAACACGCCTCCAGCAGCGAGGACTTCCCGGAGCCGTTGGGTCCGTGGATGACCGACACGCCGGCCTGGAGGCGCAGGTCGGCGTCCCCGTAGCACTTGAAGTTCCGCAGCGTGATCCGGTCGAACCTCACAGGAACTCCTCCATCGAGGCCTGGTCGTCCTGGCTCGCCGTCTCCTCGGCGGGCGCATCGGCCGCGGCGTCGCTCCCGTCACCGGAATCGTCGGCCGCCGCCGTCTCGTCCGCCTCGTGACTGCCGGCCGACGCGTCACCGGTAGCCGACTCACCGTCGGTCGCAGGGGCGTCGTCGACGGCCGTCGTGTCGTCGTCGGCCGCCTCGCCGTCAGCCACTCCTTCAGCGTCCGCTTTTGCGTCGACGACGCCCGTCTCGCCCGTTCCGTCTTCGGCCTCGTCCTCGGGGACCCGATCGAAGGCGGCCGGGTCCTCCGAGAGCAGTTCCTCGACGTCGCGTTTCACCTCGTCGCGCACGTTCGAGTCAGCGATGGCGTCGGTCCGGACCGTCCGGTCGACGCCGCGGGCCGCGCTACTCAGGCCCAGTTCCCGGACGCGCTCGCGGACGGCCTCGTCGGGGTCCGCGAACCGGACCTCCACGTCCTCGTCCTCGCTCTCGAGTTCGCGACGGTCGTTCACCCGGGCAACCATCGCTCCCCGCTCGCGGGCGTACTCCTCGACTTCGGCGGGGGTGATGGGGTCGCCCTCGCCGTCGATGGTCACCAGCGCCACGGCGTCCGAGAGGTCGTACTCGCGGACGCGTTCCCGGACGCGCTCGACACCCTCGTCTTCCCGGAGTTCCACGTCGACGAACGCGAATTCCCGCGTCTCCAGGCCGCGCCGCCGGATTCGGACCCCCTCCCCGAACTCGACGAGGTTGTACCCGCGGGCGTCCCGTTCGCTCGCGCTCGTGCGCTCGGTCGACCCGGCGTAGGTGACCCAGGTTTCGCCGACTTCGGCCCGGTCGGCCTCGTGCTCGTCGCCCAGGAGGACGGCGTCGAACTCGACGTTCGCGGACTCGATGACGTCCTCGACGTCCCAGGTAGGGCCCCGGATGGAGGGTGCCAGCGGCGCGAACTGGCCGTGGGCGACCAGCGCCGCGCGCTCGGTCTCTGGCGGTTCGAACTCGTAGTCGAGGTCCTCCCGCTGTGACGGCGGGACGTAGTCCAGGCCGTAGAGGGTGACGTCCCCGACCACCGTCCCCGATTCGTCCAGCCTCGTCGCCAGGCCCATCGTCTCGAAGAGGTCCAGCCACTGGGCCTCGCGTTTGTCCTCGTGGTTGCCGACGACGGCGAAAAACGGGATGTCGGCCTCGTCGAGGGTCCGGAGCGCGGAGACGGTCCCCAGCAGGTCCACCAGCCCCGGCCGGCGGTCGTGAAACACGTCGCCGGCGTGGACGACGGCGTCGACGTCGTCCGAGACGGCGTCCTCCAGCACCCGCCGGAACGCCGCCAGGAAGTCCTCCCGGCGTTCCGGCGAGTTGTACTGCCGGTAGCCGAGGTGCGTGTCCGCCGTGTGCAACACCGTCGTCATGTGCCGGTCCTTCGGCGTCGGTCCCTTTATTGATTCCGAGAGCGGCGCAGGGCCGTCGAATCGCCGCTTCGCGGCGGGCGTGACCGCTCGTCTGTGCCACCTGCGCCGGTAGGAACGCGGGCCGGGTCGTCCCGGGGCGGGTCGTGCCCGGAGTCGGCCGCGTGAGCGATCCACTCGAAAGCGGCCAGCGCCCGCTGCCCCCTCCGAGCGAGTGATCGGTCGCCGGCGCGTTCTGCCGCGTCGACGGCCCGGCGGAGGCGTGCAAGTCCGCCGTCCTCTCGAAACGACGCGGCCCGGTCCAGATCTTCGACGGCCTCGGTGGCTTCGTCGACGACCCCCCGGAAGTTACGATCCAGTTCTCCGTGGTAGCCGCAGGTCGTTCCGTTTCGCCGTCGGCGTGAGGGCACTCCCGCCGCCAGTCGTGCCAGCGCCCGTTTCACCGCCTCGGGTTCGGCCATGGGCAGTGGTGGTCCCGGCTTCACTTATGAACCTTCGGCGGGGGACTCCGGATACGGCGATCCGGGCCTGACCGCGAGACCTAACGGGGACGACCAGGCTCTGGCGGAGTTCCTTTACGGAATTCTGGAGACTTATAAGGGAAGGGGAAGTCGGCTGTCGGCCCCGAACGGCACCCCGTCGGTGGTGGCCGGTCGTGCCTCCTTCGTCGGTCGACCCGCGTGTCACTCGATGTCCAGGGTGTAGAGTCGCTTGCGAGCGTCCGAGAACGAGAACCGCGACTCCACCACGCCTTCCTCTTCGAGGCGGGTCAGCGCGTACCGGACGGTCCGGGACGGCAACAGCGTCTTCTCGGCTAGTTCGCTCTGGCTCAGCGTGTCGTTGTACTCCAGTACCTTGGCGACGAGTTTCGCGCTGGGCGGCAGGTCCGCGACTGCGTCCCACCCATCGGCGCTCGATTCGGTCTGTACGTGCTCGGAAGCGCTCATCGTACCCACTCCTTCCGGATACAGGGTAATAATATTTCCCATTTGGTGATATTACTATTAAAAATCATTCGACGGTTTTCCGCTGAAAGAACGCGGAAACGGCGGGGTTATCCGACCCGAAGTCTCTTATGAGGGTAACACGTAAAAGCGGCTAATGACCGATACAGTCGACGACGTCGACCTTCCGTACGACAAGGAGGAGGCGTCGGCACAGGACAAGATAGCCGCGTTGCGTGAACGCCTGGAGGTGCTCGAACAGCAAAACGAGGAGATGCGGGACAAACTGCTGGACGCCAACGCAGAGAACAACAAGTACCAGCAGAAACTCGAGCGCCTGACCCACGAGAACAAGAAACTCAAGCAGTCCCCGCTGTTCGTGGCGACGGTCCAGGAACTCACCGACGAGGGCGTCATCATCAAGCAACACGGCAACAACCAGGAGGCGCTCACCGAGGTCACCGAGGAGATGCGGGAGGACCTCGAACCCGACGACCGCGTGGCGGTCAACAACTCACTCTCTATCGTCAAGAGCCTCGACGACGAGACGGACGTTCGCGCCCGCGTCATGCAGGTCGACGAGAGCCCCGAGGTCCACTACACCGACATCGGCGGCCTCGACGAGCAGATCACCGAGGTCCGCGAGACCGTCGAGATGCCCCTCCAGAAGCCGGACATGTTCGACGACGTGGGCATCGATCCGCCGAGCGGCGTCCTCCTGCACGGCCCGCCGGGCACGGGGAAGACGATGCTGGCGAAGGCGGTGGCCAGCGAGACCGACGCCACCTTCATCAAGATGGCCGGGTCGGAACTCGTCCACAAGTTCATCGGCGAGGGGGCGAAACTCGTCAGGGACCTCTTCGACGTCGCCCGCCAGCACGAACCCTCCGTGCTGTTCATCGACGAGATCGACGCCATCGCCAGCAAGCGCACCGAGAGCAAGACCTCCGGGGACGCCGAGGTCCAGCGGACCATGATGCAACTCCTCTCGGAGATGGACGGCTTCGAGGACCGCGGCGAGATCCGGATCATCGCCGCCACCAACCGCTTCGACATGCTGGATCGCGCCATCCTCCGGCCGGGCCGGTTCGACCGCCTCATCGAGGTGCCCAAGCCCAACGTGGAGGGCCGCGAGAAGATCTTCCAGATCCACACCCGCGACATGAACGTCTCCGACGATTTGGACTTCGCGATGCTGGCCACCGAGGCCGAAGAAGCCAGCGGCGCGGACATCAAGGCCACCTGCACGGAGGCAGGGATGTTCGCCATCCGCGACGACCGCACCGAGATCACGATGGAGGACTTCCGGAACGCCTGGGAGAAACTCCAGCAGGAAGACGAAGACGGCGAAATCTCGAAGACGTTCGCCTGATCCCTTCTCCTCACCAGTAGGACGTGCCGCCTTTGGCGAACCGCTCGCCGTAGGCGCCGAGGCCGAAGAACACGACCAGTACCAGCACCACCACGGCCATCGCCGCAGTCTCCTCGACCAGCGATTCGCCGCGGATCACCAGCGACCCGAGCGCCAGCAGTGCGATCAGCGACGTCCCGAGGACGCCCGTCAGCCTGAGCCTCGCCATGTCCATGCGTGCGCGGGCGGCCGGTAAAAATCCGGCGCCTTCGGCGGCGTCCGGACCCTCCGTCGTCGGGGAATGGCCGCATTCAAGTCGCCGGGGACCCGACGACCGGGCATGTCCGTCGTCGTCGTTCCCGCCGACCCACCCCGCGAGGGTCTCGTCCTCCCGGAACTCCCGGAGACGTCGCCGCTATCGACCCGCCAGGCCGCCGACCTCTACGCGGCGGCCCTGAAGGACGTCGCCGTCGCCGTCTCCGAGAGCGGCGGTAACCTCCTGGTCAACTACCGGCCGGACGACCTGCTACCCGACCACCACCGGGTCGACGAGTCCGCGGAAGCCGCGGTGCGGGCCACCGTCGCCACGGCCCTGGGTGACCTCGACGACGTCCGCTTCGAAAAGCAAGTCGGGTCGACGTACTCGGCGCGGATCGGCAACACCGTCACCCACCTGCTCGAAAGCGAGGACCCCGGAGCGGTGCTCGTCGTCGATCCGACGGCCATGCTGGCCGGTCGCACCGTCGTCGACGCCGCCGGTATGAAGTCCCGGACCAGCGAGGTAGTCCTCGGTCCGGCCCCCGGCGGGCGATTGCACCTCGCCGGGTTCACCGAACCCGTCGACTTCGAGGACGCCTTCGCCACCGCACCGCTGTCGACGGTGGCCGAGCGGGCGACCGCTGCGGGCTTCGGCATCGACTTCGTGGAGTTCTCGCCGGTCGTCGAGACGGGCGCGGACCTGACGACGCTGGTCTCCGTCCTGCGGGCGCGGCTGGCCGCCGGCCGCGCCGTCCCGGACAACACGACCGAAGTGGTCGAAGCCCTCGACCTGAGGGTCGTCGACGGGACCGTCTCGGCCGGGACCGAAGGGACTTAGAACCACGACGCGGTACCTGTGACCGCGGTGGGATGGCGGAGCGGACGATCGCGCCTGCCTTGAGAGCAGGTGGCCGGAAGGCCTCCTGGGTTCAAATCCCAGTCCCACCGCTTCTGCGAGCAACGAACGTGACGAGCGAAGCGGATACGCTGGGATTTGAAGTAGACCGGTCGCAGCCCGGAACGGCCGAACGAACGTGAGGTCGCACGCCCGGACCGTCCGGGCGTGGTTCAAATCCCAGTCCCACCGCTTCTGGGAGGGACGGATTGTAGGGCGGCACGAGCAAAACCGCTTAGTGACCCCTGTGCTTCTCACGGGGCATGGACCGACAGCAGCAGGTCGCGGACTTCCTCGCGGAGTACGACCTCGAAGCCGACCCCGCGTACCGCATCCTCGACCTCGTCTCCGAGGTCGGGGAGGTGGCGAAAGACGCGTCGGTGTCGACCGACTACGGGTCCGCGCCCGGCGAACTCGACGTGAACGCCGACGAGGTAGGAGACGTGCTGTTCGCAGTCCTCGCACTCGCGGACTCGCTGGACGTCGACGCCGGCGAGGCGCTGGACGAGGCGCTGGCGAAGTACGAGGAGCGACTCGCCGACACGGGGTCGGCAGGGTCGGGCGAGTAGGAACTCGCGGCCCCCCGTTCGTCGGCTGGACGGACGAGCGAACCGGCGTCGCCTGGTGAACCTATTTCAGTCAGTCGAACGCACCGACAGGTATGGACCTGGCCATCCGAGGGACCCGAATGGTGACGTTCAGGGACGGTCGACCCAGCGTCGTCCAGGGCGGCACCGTCGGCGTCCGCGACGGCCGGATCACCTACGTGGGGCCGGACGACGGCTTCGAGGGGCGCGCCGAACGCGAGATAGACGGGGCGGGCCACGTGACGATGCCCGGCCTGGTGGACGCACACGTTCACACCGGCCCCACTCTCCTGCGCGGGGCCGCCCAGGACGTACCCGAAATCGAGTGGATGAACCGCGCGCTCGGACCGCTGGCCGACCACCTGACCGACGACGACCGGGTGGTGGGCGCGAAACTCGGCGTCCTCGAAGGAATACGCTCGGGGGTGACCACCTTCGGGGAGTACGCCAGCGACGTCGGTCGACTCGTCGAGGAGGTGTACGAACCCTGGGGCGTGCGCGTGGCGGCGACGGAGACGATCAACGCGGTCGCCGACGACGCCGACCTCGACCCGGACGTGCCGTACCCGTTCGACGAACGGACAGGTCGAACCGCGCTCGACCGGGCCGACGCCCTCTCGGACGACTACGCCGATTCCGACCTCGTGATCCCTACCTACGGCCCGCAGGCGCTGGACATGGTTCCGCTCGAACTGCTGGAGGAGACGTTCGCCCACGCCGCCGAGCGGGACTGCCGGGTTCACGTCCACGTCGCGCAGGGTCGCCGTGAGCGCCGCCAGATCGAAGCCCGGTACGGGGACGACGCCTCGACCGTCGGCGTGCTGGAGGACAACGGTTTGCTCGACGAGCGGTTGATCGCGGTCCACTGCCACGACGCGACGCCGGAAGAGCGCGAGCGTCTCGCCGAGTCCGGGGCCGCCTACGTCGGGTGTCCGAGTTCCATCGCCGCCATCGACGGCGTCACGCCGCCGGTCGAGTGGTTCCGGCGCCGCGACGCCCCCGTCGGCCTGGGGACCGACCAGGCCCCGGGCCCCGGCGGCCACGACATGCTACGGGAGGTCCGCACCGCGGCGCTCCTGTCGAAGACCGTCCACGCCGACCCGACCGCGCTCCCGGCCTGGGAAGCCCTCCGACTGGCGACCCTCGGTGGCGCTACTGCCCTCGGACTGGACGACCGGATCGGATCGCTCGAAGTCGGCAAGCGCGCGGACCTCGTCGTGATCGACGCCGCCGACCCGAGCGTCGCCCCGGTCGTCGACGAACCGTTCTCGACGGCCGTCCCGAACCTCGCGCACTCGGCCTCCAGGGCAGCCGTCGATACGGTCGTCGTTGACGGCGACGTCGTCCTCCGGGACGGCGAGTTCGTCGACGTAGACGAGCGTGACGTGATCGACGAGGCCCAGGAACGCGCCGAACGCGTATTCGAGGAGGGGGCCGCCGACTGGCGGGCGGCGGGGTCGGCGCTGGTCGACCGCGCCGACGAGGGGTGGCTCTGACTACAGCGCGTCCTCGAAGGCCGAAACTGCCTGCTCTGCACCCGACGCGAGGAAGGACGCGTCCAGGCCGACCACCAGGAAGTCCATGCCCCGGTCGAACCACGCCGCGACCCCGTCGGGATCGACCGTGAGCGTCCCGACCGGCACGCCCGCGTCCGCTCCCGCAGTTACGATTCGCTCGACGGCGTCGACTACCTCGGCGGCGTCGGCGTCCGGGAACGTCCCAAGCGCCGCCGAGAGGTCCGAGGGCCCCACGAACAGCGCGTCGACTCCCTCGACGGCCGCGATGTCCGTCGCGTTTTCCAACCCTCGCCCGGTCTCGATCTGGACGACGGTTAGCAGGCGGTCGTTGGCTTCCCGGACGTAGCCCGGGAAGTCGTGCGTGTAGTTCGACGCCCGCGCTGGGGCGATTCCCCGGTCGCCCTCCGGCGGATACCGCATCGCCCGGACGGCGTCCCGGGCCTCTTCGGCGGTCTCGACCATCGGCACGACCAGGCCCGCCGGCCCCGTGTCCAGTAACCGTTTGATCCGGACGGGATCGTTCCAGGGCACCCTCGCAAGAGCCGCCGTGTCACCGGGTGCCGCTTCGACGCAGACCGTCGGCGGGCACGATGACTTGATCGGGAGCTCGCAAGAGCCGCCGTGTCACCGGGTGCCGCTTCGACGGCCCTGAGCACGTTCTCCACCGCCTCCAGGCCCGCTGACGTGTGCTCGGTGTCGACGACGACGAAGTCGAAGTCCGCACCGGCGAGGATCTCCGCGACCGCCGGGTCGCCGATGGAGAGCCACGTCCCGACCACCGGGTCTCCGTCCCGGAGTTCGCGCTGGAAGTCGGTCATGTCGACGGTTTCGACTGCCCGCGGGAAGTGTCTTTAGGAGGCGGCGACGTCCTCGCGCACCCACGCGAAGGTTCAAGTGGGATGCCGGGACCACCCCCGCTGTGATCTGACCCCCGACGCAGAGCGGTTCGCGGTCGCGCGACGCCGCCGCTCCGCGCTCATCGTCGCCACGGCGTCGCCTGTTCGCCTACCCGAACCGGCGCACGATCGGCCTGGTTGCCCCCCAACTGGTCAAACCAGCACCCGCTCTAGGTCGACGACGGTCCCCTCGTCGGCGTCCGGGTCCCCGACGAGTCGTCCGAGACAGACCGCCGCACCGTCCGGGGTGTAGCAGGCGACCAGCGGACGCTGGTCAGTTCCGTTACCCCCCGGGGCCGTCCCCTCGCTCGTCTCGGCCACCTCCGCATCCAGGACGCCAGGTCCGTACACCGGGGCCCCCTCGGCCACCTCCCGGGCCGCGCTCGGCGCGATGGTCAGCGACGGGAGATGCGAGAGCGCCCGCTCCGCCGGGTCGACGACCTGTCGTAACGGCTCCTCGTCACCGTCTTCGCGCCAGGCCGCCAGCGCGTCCACGAGGTCGTGCATCGTGACTAGGTCGCGGTCGTCGAACGGATCGGTCGCCATCCGCCGGAGATCGCCCATGTGTCCACCCGTCCCGAGCGCCAGTCCGAGGTGGTGACAGAGCTTCCGGACGTAGGTGCCGGACTCGCAGCGAATTCGGAGCAGGACCTGTCGCTCTCGCACGTCCAGGGCGTCGAGGTCGTACACCTCGCGGACCCGGCGACGCCGGGCGACGGCACTCTTTCTCGGCGGCGTCTGGTACAGCGGGGCCTCGAACTCGGCGAGTACCTCGTCCAGCGACGACGGCGCAGGGCCGTGCAGTTCGAGGACGGCCACGTACTCCTTGTCGCCGTCGAGGAACACCTGTGCCGCTCGCGGCGCAGTCCCGAGGAGGACCGGTAGACAGCCGGTCACCTTCGGGTCCAGCGTCCCGCCGTGGGCGGCTTTCTCGACGCCCCGGTCGCCCGTCCGGGCTTCGAGCGCGTCCGAGACGGCGTCACGAACCCAGCCGGCGACCTGGTGTGCCGACGGACCGGGCGGTTTGTCGAGGCTGACGACGCCGAACGACAGCAGTTCGGTGGCGCTGCGTTCCTCTGGCGGGCCGCGGAGCGACATCAGAAGTCGTAGGAGACGCCCTCGACGGGAAACTTGCCCTCGTCTTCGTCCGGGTCGTAGGTCCCGATGGCGTCGACCAGGACGTCGACGATTTCGTCGGGGCCCCAGCGTGCGGTGTTGAGCGTCAGGTCGTAGATTGACCGGTCGTGGATGTCGATGTCGTAGTACTCCAGGTACCGCTTCGCCTCGCTCTCGGCCCGGGCGGTCGTCTCGGTGTGGGCGTCCGAGACCGCGCGGTCCTCACGTTCGGCGATGCGTTCGGCCCGGACCGACAGCGGCGCGTCCAGCCAGACCCGGAAGTCCGCGTGTTCACCGGCCAGCCAGCCCGCGAGCCGCGATTCGAGGACGAGGTCGTCGCGTTCGACCGCGAGTTCACGGAGCCGGCGGTCGAGGTCACGGTCGATCTGGTCGTCCTCTTCGGCGAGGCGGTTGAACTCAAGCGGCGTGTACCCGCGCTCGTCGGCGAGTTCGCGGAAGATGTCGCCGCCACTGATGTGTTCGACCCCTAACGCCGCCGCCAGCCCGCTCGCGGTCGTGCTCTTGCCGCTGCCCGGCGGTCCGGAGACGGTGATCAACATACCTCCCCTCGGCAGCGTCCGGAGAAATAAGTTGTGAACCGGATCAGCTAGTCGGCATCACCGACAGGTCCAGTGACTTCCTGAGGATGTTGGTGAACGCCATCGAGCACAGGAAGTACCAGACGATCCACAGCTGCATCGGGCCGAGGACGCCCTGGCGCCACCCGGTTTCACCGAGCATGGGCGCCGTAATGGCCGGCGGAACCCCGCTCGGACCCGGGTCGAGCGCCCGCCAGTAGATCCACAGGAACATCGGGATGGTAAACAGCATGATCCAGACCGTCGGGCGGAACTGCTCTTTGAGCATGCCGGCCTGGTCGCTCATCGCGTCCATCTGTTCCTGCTGGATGCGCTTCATCTCCTCCTCGTCCCCGCGCTCTTTGGCCCGCTTGCGCCGCTCCTGGAACTCCTTCATCCGCTCCTGGTACTGCTGCATCTTCTCGGTGTTGATGAGGCTACTCTGGACGAGCGCCGAGACCAGCCCCGTCAGCACCGCGACCAGGAGGACGACCACGTGGAACGGTAACACCGCGTCCAGCGGACCCAGGAACACGTCCACGGTACCGCCGATGACCGCGCGAAGCGACTGCACCGAGTACGCGGCGAACAGACCGAGCGACGCTAGCCCGGCCAGTTTGTCGTACGTCGACCAGCCCGAACTCTCGATTTCGTCGTCCTCGTCGGCCGGTTCGAGGTCGCCCGCGTCCACGTCCCGGAGGACTTGCTCTACCGTGTCCGGATTCTCGAGACGGAAACCGTCCCCGCCGTCGACCAGGACCCCGGTCTCGATGAGTCGCCCCCAGTGGCCGCTCGATACTTCCTCGCGGACGTCGGCCCACTCGACCGGGCCGGAGTCGGCCGCCCGGTAGACGGCCGACAACGACTCGGCCATCCCCTCGTCGCCTTCGACGAGCGACCGAACCTTGTCCTCTGTCAGGGCCATTCTACCAGCAGTTGGAAACGGGCCGTAATCAACCTTTTACATCGCGGCCGCCGGCTTGCGGCGGTCACGACGCCTCCTCGATCGTCGCCCGGACGTCCTCCCAGACCCCGTCGGGCGGTCGCTCGCCGTCGATCCGGACGAGTTCGCCGGACTCTTCGTAGCGCTCGACGACGGGCGCGGTGTTGTCCTCGTAGACGCGGATGCGCTCGCGGGCGACGTCCTCGGTGTCGTCCTCGCGCTGGACCAGTCGCTCGCGGACATCCTCGTCGTCGGGCATGTCGAACTCGACGTGGTAGTTCTCGCCCGTCTCGGGGTCGACGCGTCGCCCCGTGAGTCGCTGGAGCAGTTCCTCCTCGCTGACCTCCAGGTACAGCACCACGTCCAGGTCCGTGATCTCGTCGAGGTACTCGGCCTGGTCGAGGTTCCGCGGGTAGCCGTCGAGGACGTACCCGTCGGCGTCGTCCAGCGCGGTCTTGACGATCTCGTTGACGACCTCGTCGGGGACGAGTTCGCCCCGATCCATGTACTCGCCGGGCGTGTCGTACTTCAGGTCGAGGTAGCCGATGTCCATCTCCTTGTTCGCCCGGAGCGCGTCGCCGGTCGTGACGTGCTCGACGTCGAACGTCTCGGCGATCCGGTCGCTCTGGGTACCCTTGCCTGCCCCGGGTGCCCCCAGGATCAGTATCTTGGGCTCGCTCATCGACGGATCTGGGAGTCCGCGGCTTAAAGAGTTAAAGAAACGGTCGCAACGGAGCCAGAATGGGACCGACTCGTCCCGGCAAGCGCCCGGAACGGATCGACGCTCGCCGTGGCGGACCGGTGGCACTTATTGTCGCCGCGGGGCTATCGACCGGCATGACGCGATTCGACGACGACGACCCGGCCGGCCGCCGGAAACTCGCGGCAGAGGCGATCAACGCCCACCGCGAGCAGGGGAGTCCCTACCTGACCCTAAAGGCCGATCCCGCAGACATCGAAGGGGACCCAGCGGACGAGGACGCCGAGGAGGCGCCCCCCTGGATCCAGTTCAGCGAGGACGTCCTCAACCTCGACGTGACCGACGAGGAGCGCGAGCGACTGGACGCGCTGCTGTCGGAGTTCCCGGCGTTCAAGGTCCGCCAGCTGGAGCAACCCGAGACGGCCGAGGGCACCAACGTCCGGATCGGCGCGCTGGCGGACGCCGCGCGCGTCGCCCAGTTCGTCGACCGCACGTTCCAGGAGGTCTACGGCCTCCCAGAGGACTTCCAGCTCTGGGCGACGGAGATCTGACGCCGCCGGTCCACAACGGTAAAGGCCGCCCGTCCCGGCAGGTCGACTATGGCGATCGCCGAAGCCGTCCGCGAGCACTCCCGCGCGAACCCACGCGCAGTCACCGCCGTCGTCAGCGTCGTGGGGTACGCGGTCGTCGGCGCGGCGTTCGCGGGTGCGCTCCCGTTCCCGTCGCTGAGCACAGCGGGCGTCAACCTGTTCGCGGCGCTGATCGCGGTGGTCAACACGATCGCGCTCACGTCGATCCTGCTTGGCTGGCGGTGGATCCGGCGGGGGGAGGTCCAGCGCCACCGGAGAGCCATGTTACTGGCGTTCGGCCTCATCATCGTGTTCCTGTTCCTGTACGTCTGGAAGCTCTCCGGCGGCTTCACGAAGGAGTTCGTCGTCCCCGAGGGCGCGCCGCTGGCGGCGTTCGCGGGGGCCGTCTCGATAGCCTACTACGTGATGCTGTTCGTCCACGTCGTCCTCTCAATCGTCGCCGTCCCCGTCGTGGTCCATGCGGTCGTGCTCGGACTGTCGTACACCCCCTCGGAACTGGCGGATACGAACCACGCCCGCATCGGCCGGATCGCGGCCGCCTCGTGGGCGGTGAGCCTCGCACTCGGCGTGATCACGTACTTCCTGCTGAACCACGTCTACGACTGGGTGCCGGCCTGAGCGGCGCGTGCGAGTGGACGGGGCAGTTCTGGCGAAGGTTTCGCGAATTTAGCGGTAAGTTGTTAGGGGGGCGGTGCTTACGGGCAGGGTATGACCGAGGGCGGTCGAGCGCCGTCGGACCCGGCAGGCGGTGCTGAGACGGGCCGGCCGGCCCGGCGCACCGCCGGTCCCCGTGAACCGCCGGGGCGACCCGCGACGCAAAACGAGCTGACGGCCGACGGGACACCGGAGCAGACGCCATGAGCGCAGCGTCCGTCGATACGGCGGCCGAACCCGGGGAAGCGGCCACCGTCCGGTGGGCCGCCCGGCGACTGGCCGTCCTCGCGGCGGCAGTCCTCCTGTGGTCGTTCGTGAGCGTCCTCTGGACCGTCACCACCATCGTCGGCGGCCGGGACGCCCTGGTGCTGGTCGTGGGCGTGGCCCTGGTCGCGGGCACCGTCGCGACGCGGTACCTCGACGAACGGACCGGTCTGCTGCTCGGCGGCGGAGTCGTCGTGATCGGACTCGGCGTCTACTCCCTGTCGGTCCCCACCGCGTACCTGGCCGTGGCAACGGTCAGGACCGTCGTCGCCGACCTGTTCGTGCTGTTGACCGGGAACCTCTCCATCGTCCGCATCGTCGAGGCGGACGTCTGGGCGCTCACCGTGGCCCCGGCACCGGTGTTCCTGACGTGGTACCTGGCGCTTCGCGGCCGGTACGAACTGAGCGCCCTGGTGGGAATGGCCTCGCTCGGCCTGTTCGTGCTGACCGGGGACGCGCCGGGCGCGACCACCCTCGTCGGTGCGACGAGCGCGCTGGCCGTCATCGGATTCGGCGCCGTCGAGGAGATGGAGGGCGACTGGCGACAGATCATGGACCTCGGACTGGTGCTCGCGGTGACGGTGCTCGCGGCACGGCTGCTCCGGTTGGTCCCGGACCGGGGACTGGCCAGCGGCCCCTCCCCACGGGGCGGACTCGGGACGCCGACGATGGAGGGGACGCTGGTCACCGTCGACGAGGAACTCCCCCTCGTCGGCAGCGTCTCGCTGTCGCCGACGGTCCGGTTCGAGGTGACCGCCGACCGGCCGGCGTTCTGGCACGCGGGAGCCTACGACCGGTACACCGGCGACTCGTGGCTCCGCTCGGGGCAGTCCGGTCCGTTCCGTGGGTCGCTCGTCTCGCCGCCCGGCGACGCCGACGAACTGACCCAGAGCTACGAGGCCCGCTCACCGCTCGGGTCCATGCCCGCCGCGTGGCGGCCGACCGGCCTCCGCTCGGAGCCACCGACGGGCGTCGACGTAACCAGTACGGGGGCGATGGTCCCCACCGGATCGCTCGAAGAGGGCGAATCCTACACGGTCGTGAGCGAGGTGCCCCAGTGGAGCGAGGACCGACTCCACGAGGCGGGGACGGACTACCCCGACGACCTGGCCGACCGCTACCGGCAGGTCCCAGAGAGCACGCCGGACCGCCTCGCGGAGCACACCGCGGAGATCACCGCCGACGCCCGGACGCGGTACGACGCGGCGGTCGCCATCGAGGGGTGGCTGGCCGAGAACAAGGACTACTCGCTGACGGTGAACAGACCGGACGGCGACGTTGCCGCCGGATTCGTCTTCCGTATGTCGGCGGGCTACTGCACCTACTTCGCCACCGCGATGGCCGTGATGTTGCGCACCCAGGGCGTCCCCGCGCGGCTCGCGGTCGGGTACACGCCCGGCGAGCAGGTCGAGGACGACCGCTGGGTCGTCCGCGGCCTCGATTCGCACGCCTGGACCGATGTGTACTTCCCAGGCATCGGGTGGGTGCCGTTCGACCCGACGCCGGCCGCCCCGCGCGACGAAGTCGAGCAGACCAGGGTGGAGCACGCCCGCGAGTCCGGGACCAGCGGCGTCGACACCGACGAAACAGAGGGCGGGACGCCGGAACCGACCGAGACGCCCACCCCGACGCCGTCGCCGACGCCGTCGCCGACCGACACGGGCGGGTCCGTCACCCCGACGCCGGCGGACGGTCCCGATGCCGACGTCGGCACCGGCCCCAACGGCACGCAGGCGACGCCGGCCGCCACGCCCACGCCGGAGCCCCAGGACCGCCTGGCCGCCGGCTACGACGGCGGTGCGAGCGGCACCGGCCCGGACGCGGACCCCGCCGGCGGCGGCGAGGGCCTGGCGGGGACGCTGGACGAGGTCACCGGCGGTCGTGACCGCCTGACCGTACTCGCCGGGGCAGCGGGCGTGGCCCTCGGGGCGTACCGGTTCGGCCTCGTCAGGCGGGGCTACGACGCCGTCCGGTTGCGCGTGCAGTTCCCGACCGACGATCCCGACCACGACGCCCTCCGGGCGTTCGAGCGCCTGGAACTGTTGCTGGCCGACCAGTTCCGCGAGCGCGTCAACGGCGAGACGCCGCGGGACTACCTCCGGTCGCTGGAGGCGACGGGGCTCGACGACCGCGCGTTCCGCGTGGCGCGGATCTACGAGCGGGCGCGGTACGGCGACGGCGTCGACCGCGACGAGGCCGACGAGGCGATGGAACTGGTCGAGGAACTGGTCGGCGAGTACGCGCGGTTCTGAGAGTCGATTGCAGTCCGAGAACCGGCAGAGGCGCGCGGGGGGTCCCGCGAGCTTGGCGAGCGGGGGCTCGGGAGAGCTTGCTCTCCCGGTGGACGAGTAACGCAGGTGGTGCGAACGGACGTGAGCACCCCGAGTAACGCAGTCGGCTGGGGAGGACGTGGACATCCCTAGGTCAAGTGGTCGCTAGCGTTTACGGTTCGGACAGGGTCGACGCGAGCGGCAGGCAAAACCTAGGGGAACCCTCCACCTCCCCAGCCGCGGGCTCGTCCGGGCGGCCCGGCGGTCGGCCGCCCGGCCTCTCCCGGCCCCCGCGCGCGTTGATCGCGCGCGCCACGCCGGAGGCCAGACGGGAGTGAACGCAGGCGCGGCTGACGACGTCGGATAGATACGAACGAACGACTCGAACGGAAAGCGTCTAGGGCCAGTCGTCCCGGGAGTCCTCGGTCGGGGCCGCGCCGGCCTCGTCGGGGTCGCCGAGTTCCCACTCGGCGGCCTCGGCGGCCCCCTCGATGGGCAGGTACTCCCAGCCGACCGCCTCCGCGAGTTCGCGGTCCTCGTCGGTCGTGCCGACGAAGACGTGCCGCTCGGACTCGAACTGCTCTTTGACGCTCTCCAGGCTCTCGCGTTTGCCCCGCGGACCGGAGAAGAAGTCCTGCCTGATGCGATGCTTCCGCGTGAAGTTCGTCACGACGTAGGTCGGCTCGTCGGAGACGACCCCGACGTACTGGCTCCAGCGCCGGGCGTCCTGGAACACCGCGTCCGGTTCCGCCAGTTCCTCCAGCGCCGAGAGTTCGAACGCGAGGGTCATCTCCCCGCTACTGTCGCCACCGTTCATGCCAGACGCTTGTCGGCCTGCGCGCAAAACGGTGTCGGAACGACGGCGCCGCCGCCCTCCCGCACGGACGCTCAGGAACGTTCGATCCGGTAGTAGGCGGTTTGGACGATTACTGTCCCGGCCGGAACGGACAGCGTAGCCGGTTCGTCCTGGAGGAGACGGAGAAACGCGTCTTGCTGGTCGTGATCGAGCTGGTCGAAGTGGACGACGTCGACGCCCCCCGGGGAACTCCCCGCGGTGCCGCGCCCCCCTCCGGCGACCGCGTCCGGGGACACCTCCCTGAGCCGACGGCCGACTCGATCCGTGCTACTGACAGCCATGCGCATTATTACCAAGCCAATCGAGAAGCATAAAGGTATCGCCCGGTCGGGAGTTGCCCGCGAAACGACTGCGGAGACGGTCCGAGATTTCCTTATATAGGCCGCGAGCGAATATAAGGGATTGAACGGAGACGGTCGAGAGCGGCCGGTTCTGGCCGACGAGGCCCGGACGACCGGCTCCAGCAGCCCACCAACCCCGGTCCATGCTGGCGGTCTCGCCGCCAGGTGGTCGCCGTACGAGGCGCATTATTTTTGTCCCGGGCGGCGTTCGGGGAGGTATGTTCGGTACCAGCGGCATCCGGGGAGCGGTGGGCGAGACGGTCACCGCCTCGCTGGGCGTGGACCTCGGCCGAGCGGTGGCGGCCGACGGCGCAGAGCGGGTCGTCCTCGGGCGGGACCCCCGCGACAGCGGCGACCTGCTCGCGGACGCCGTCGCGGCGGGCCTCCGGGAGTCCGGCGTGGACGTACTCGACCTGGGACTGGCCGCGACGCCGACCGTCGCCCGGGCCGTCGGCTGGCGGAACGCCGACGCCGGCGTCGCGGTGACGGCCTCGCACAACCCCCCACAGGACAACGGCTTCAAGCTCTGGAACCCCTCCGGCCAGGCGTTCACGGAGGCCCAGCGCGAGCGCATCGCGGACCGCCTCGAAGACCAGGCATTCGACCCCGCCGGGTGGGACGACCTCGGCGTCCGAACCTCGTGGCCGGACGCCGCCGACCGCCACGTCGAGGCCATCGTCGACGCCGTCGACCTGGCCGACCCCCTCTCGGTGGTCGTCGACGTCGGGACTGGCGCCGGCCAGGTCACCGCGGAGGCGCTCGAGCAACTCGACTGTGACGTGGAGACGCTGAACGCCCAGCCCGACGGGTCGTTCCCGGCGCGGCCGAGCGAACCGACCGCCGAGCACTGCGAGGGACTGGCCCGCTACGTCGGCGCGACCGACGCCGACCTGGGGGTGGCCCACGACGGCGACGCCGACCGGACGAAGGCAGTCGACGCCACCGGATCGTTCCTCGCGGGCGACCGGTTGCTCGCGCTGTTCGCGCGGGACGCCGCCAGCGAGGGCGAGCGCGTTGCCATCCCGGTCGACACGAGTCTGGCCGTCGAGGACGCCCTTGACGCCGTGGGCGTGGGCGTCACTCGCACCCGCGTCGGCGACGTCTTCGTGGCCGAGGTGGCCGCCGAACCGGACGTGGCCTTCGGCGGCGAACCCAGCGGCGCCTGGATCTGGCCCGGGGAGACCCTCTGCCCGGACGGGCCGCTGGCTGCCTGCAAACTCGCGGCGCTGGTGGACGAGCGCGGCCCGCTGGCCGACCAGGTGTCGGACCTGCCGACCTATCCCATCCGGCGGGCGAACGTCCGCACGGAAGACAAGCGGGACGCGATGGCCCGCGTCGAGGAGGCGCTGCTGGCCGAGTACGACGACGTCACCACCATCGACGGCGTGCGCGTCGAGACGGCCGAGGGCTGGTTCCTCGTGCGTGCCAGCGGCACTCAACCGCTGATCCGGGTCACCGCGGAGGCCCGCGACGAATCGCGCGCCGACGAGTTGCTGGAGACCGCACGCGGGTACGTCGAGGCGCAGACGTGACGGTCACGGGATCCTGGGGAAAGAAATAGATGCCAGGGAAAGGTATTTTCCCCGTCGGCAAGTACGGACGTGAACGACGTCAACGAGCAGGTCAAATCGGAGTGGAAGGCCGAAACCACGGCCAGGGAGCGCGTCCGTGAGGTCCTCCTGGAGACGACGGAGTACGCGACGGCCGCCGAGATCGCCGACCGTGCGCTCGTCAGCGAACCGACCGCCCGGAAGTTTCTGAACGAACTGGTCGAAGACGGCGTCGGCGTCACCGACCGAGAGGGTCGTACGACGAGGTCCAAGCGCCACGAACACCGACTCGTACAGGACCGCATCGAGGAACTGCGCACGGAGCACACCCACCAGGAACTCGTCGACGCGATCCGGGAGATGAACGAGCGGATCCAGGAGTTCCGGGAGACCTACGGCGTCGAGCGTCCGGAGGACCTCGCGGTCGAACTCGAACCGGGTGAGGAAGGGTGGGCCGACGTCGGCCGCTGGCGGTCGACCCGGCAGAACCTCGCGCTCGCTAAAGCCGCCCTGCAAGTGGACGAAGCCCACAGGCTCGTGGAAGCCTGATCCATGGGCGACGACTGGGAGCGGGTGAACACCGGAGCGCCCGACAGGCACGTGATGGCGCGCGCCCGGACGGTCGCCGAGGAGTACGAACAGCTGGTCGCCGACGCCGAGTTCGACGATCCGATCGACCCGGAGGAAGTGCGCCTCTTGCTCTCCGACGGGATTCGCTCGGACGCCGGCCGACTCGACGTCACCTGGACGGACGAACGATACTACCGTTATCACTCCACGGAGGGCGATCGGTTCAACTTCCGGTACGACCGACACCCTCGGGAAGACTTGCCCGACGAACGCTTTCACCAATCACCGGACGCGGGCCACGACGACGCGGTCCCGTCGTGCATCGAGGTCACGACCGTCCGACTCGTGACACTCGCCGTCCTCCAGTTGTGGCGCGAGGCAACCCGGACGGGCGAACTCGACCGACTCCAGCAACCGGATCCGCCGTAACGTACGGTATCAGCTGGCCGTCAGTCGGTCCCGGCCTCGTGGTCACCGTGACGCCGAGTCACGACCCGCGCGACCAGCGCAGCGACGGCGGCCACGACGGCCGGCCGTGGCTCAGTGCTCAGGTACAACCCGGGCGTCGGCGGGTGGTAGCGGGTCAGCGGCCAGAACACCGGGTACGAGCGCCCGGAGGGCTTCAGCAACAGTGCGTCCGCGAACAGGTGCGTGGCCGCCCCCAGTGCCAGCAACAGGAAGACCCGCCTGCGCTCGGTCGGCGCCACGAGGGCCACGCCGACCAGGATCGAGAGCAGTACGCCCCCCGACGTGTGGAGCGCGAACCAGTCGAACGGCACGCCCAGCAGTGCCTCGACCCGCGTCCCCGGTAGCACCATCGCCGCCTTCGAGAGGTCCGGGATCATCGCGCCCGCCATGACGACCGTGACGTACGCCGGCGAGAGCCACCGGTAGCGCCACGACAGCGCCTGCGCGACGGCGTACGCCAGCAGGACGTGCGCCAGCAGGTCAGGCACCCCGATCACCCCGCTCGTCGGGTCGGTCCGTGCGCCGGAGGCACCAGCCCTCGGCGTCGACCTCCCAGTGTCGGTGAAGTCGCGCGAGGACCCACAGGCCCGCGAGCGCGGAGACGACCACGGCGTAGGGCATCCCCCACGACGAGACGGGAACGACGTTCAGGGCGCGTACCACCCCGCCGGGTTCGACGACGCCGTAGACCTGCACCCGGTCGCCCGGCGAGACGTCGGCCTCGGCACCCCTGAGTCGGACGCTCGTCGCCTCGCTCCCGGCCTCGACGTGGACGGTGACGGGGTCGGTGCCGGTCACCTCGCCGTCGAAGACGACGCGCTCGCCCACGGCGGCGTCGTAATCCGTCAAAAACAGGGATTCATCGGGGTAAGACCCCGCCTCTGGCACGGGCGGGAGCGATCCGAACCAGACGCCGAGTCCGGCCAGTGCCAGCAAGAGTGCGGCGAGGACGACGAGGCGGACGCGGAGACCCATCGACGCTGGCTAGGGTGCGGTGTTACGAGAACGTACGGGGTCAGGATGCAGGTCGGGACCGGGTGGACGTCCCCGGACCGAACGCTCACTCGACGGTGACGCTCTTGGCCAGGTTCCGTGGCTTGTCGATGGCGCGGTCCTTGAGATCGGCGACGTGGTAGGCGAACAACTGGAGGTAGACGTTCGCCACAACCGGTTCCGCGACCCCGACCTCCGGCACCGACAGCATGGTGTCGAGGTACTTCTCGGCGTCGTCAGCCGAGGAGACCCCCAGGACCGACGCCCCGCGGGAGTCGACCTCCTTGACGGCCTTGAGCGTCTTCTCCGGGGCACCCCCGTCGGTCAACACCGCGATGACGGCCGTCTCGGGGGTAACCAGCGCGAGCGGACCGTGCTTGAGTTCGCCCGCCGCGAACCCCTCGGCGTGGTCGTAGGATATCTCCTTGAGTTTGAGTGCGCCTTCCAGCGCGACCGGCCGGCCGAGGTCCCGGCCGACGAAGAAGAACGCCTCCTCGTCGGCGTACTCGCGGGCGACGTCGCGTACCCTGGCGTCCTGGTCCAGCACCTGCTGGACCGCGCCGGGCACGCGCTGGAGGCCAGACAGCACCTCCGCGGCCGTCTCCGAGTCCAGGGACCCGCGGCGGCGACCGAACCACACCGACAGCAGGGTCAGCGTCACGACCTGCGAGGCGAAGGTCTTGGTCGCGGCGACGCCGATCTCCGGGCCGGCGCGGATGTACACCGTCTCGTCGGTCTCGCGGGTGACCGTCGACCCGACGGTGTTGGTCACCGCGAGGGTCCGCGCGCCGGCGGCGTTCGCCCGTCGGAGCGCCCCCAGCGTGTCGGCGGTCTCGCCGCTCTGGGTCACCGCCACGACCAGCGTCGACCAGGGGTCCCGGCCGCCGCTGAACTCGTACTCGCTGGCGATGGAGGTGGTCACCCGCACGTCGGCGTACCGCTCCAGCAGTTCCTTCGCGTACAGGCTCGCGTGGTAGGAGGTGCCGCAGGCGACGATCTGGATCTCCTCGACGGACTCGACGAACTCAGGGGGAAGCGAGAGGTCCAGTTCTACGTCCCCGCCGAGTTCGTCGATCCGCCCCGACAGCGCCTGCCGGAGCGCCTGGGGTTGCTCGTGGATCTCCTTGAGCATGTAGTGGTCGTACCCGCCCTTCTCGGCAGCCTGGGCGTCCCACTCGACGGTCCGGCGGTCGCGCTGGACCGGCCGGCCGTCGCTGAACACGGACACGTCGTCGTCGGTCAGGTGGACGACGTCGCCGTCCTCGAGGTAGGTCACGTCGCGGGTGTACTCCACGAACGCCGGGACGTCGCTGGCCAGGAAGTGGCCGCCGTCGGCGTGGCCGACGACCAGCGGACTGTCCTGGCGGGCGCCGACGATGCCCTCGTGGCCGCGCGCGGTCGCCGCCAGTGCGTAACTCCCCTCCAGGCGCTCCAGCACTCGCTCGAACGCCTCCTGCAGGGTGGCGTCCGGCGTCAGTTCCTCCTCCAGCAGGTGCGGGACGACCTCGGTGTCCGTGTCGCTGGTGAAGGTGTGCCGGTCGCTCAGTTCCGCGCGCAGGTCGTCGTAGTTGTCGATGATCCCGTTGTGGACGACGGCGATCCGGCCGCTACAGTCGGTGTGGGGGTGGGCGTTGTCGTCGGTCGGTTCCCCGTGCGTGCTCCAGCGGGTGTGCCCGATGGCACAGCTGGCCGCCGACGTCGCTGGGACCGTCAGGTCCTCGACCTGGCCCGCCTGCTTGTAGACGGCGACGTCGCCGTCGTTGACGGCCACCCCCGCCGAGTCGTATCCGCGATACTCGAGGTTACGGAGCGTCTCCTGGACGATGGGAATGCCGTCCTCGGTTCCCACGTAGCCGGTGATGCCACACATCCCTCTCTACCCTCCTGTGTCCTGGTGTCCCTTCAATAACATCACCTTACCGACGGTACGTGGCGGTAACGGGTCCATATACACCGTCAAGAACGTTCTACCGCCAACTCCACGGGAAACCGACGCCATTCGACAGACCGCACGACCGTCGGCCATTTAAGAATGTTGGCCTCGCCCTACTGGAGTCACCCGTTTGATGGCGTCGGGCGATCGGTCGGCCGACCGTCGATCTGACACCCGTGACGTCCATTCGGCCGCGAACGCCGACGAGGTCGCTACCGGCGGACCACGGTCCCGGGGGCGATCCGGCCGTCGATGGCAGCGCCACGGCCGACCTCCGCGCCGTTCCCGAGGATCGTCCCCGGCGCGGCCGACACGCCACCCCCGAGGTCGGCGTTGTCCCCGATCACCCCGCCGAGACGGACGTCCCGGTGGACCACGTCCCCGAGGACGACATCCGCGGCGCCGCCCTCCACGGTCGCGTTGGGGCCGACGACCGCGTTCGCGCCGACGACCGCGTTCGCGCCGACGACGCAGTCCCGGAGGACGACGCCCGGGCCGACGACGGCGTCCGGCAGGAGGATCGAGTTCTCGACGACCGCGTTGGGCCCGACGGTGACGTTCTCTCCCAGCGCCGTCCCCCGGAGGACGACCGCGCCGGGCTGAACCGACGTTCCCTCGCCCAGGACCGTCGGCTCGGCGACCGACGCGGCGTCGTCGACGCGGGCCGACCCTGCGCGGCGGCCGCCGTCGCGGTCGATTACCTGGCCGTTGACGGTCAGCAGGTCCCACGGGCGGGTCACGTCCAGCCACGGCCCCGGGTTCTGGACGGCACGGATCACGTGCGATTCCAGCATCTCGTCCAGCGTCTTCGTGATCGCCAGTTCGCCGTCGGGTTCGGTCCGCCGGATCGCCGCGAACACGTCCGGGCCGAAGGCGTAGACGCCCCCGTTGACGAACTCCGAGGCGACGGCGTGGACCGGAGGCTTCTCGGTGACGTCGACGACGCGGCCGTTCTCGACCTCGACGACGCCGTACAGTTCTGGTTCGTCGACCCGGGTGACGCCCATCACGACGTCGCCGGTCCGCTCGCGCTCGGCGATCACCCGCTCGACGAAGGAGGCGTCGACGATCCGGTCGCCGTTCAGGACCACGAAGTCCCCGCCGATGTACGACTCCGCGGTCACGATGGCGTTGCCGGTCCCCAGTTGCGTGTCTTGCACCGCGTACGTGACGTCGATTCCCCAGGCGTCGCCGTCGCCGAAGTGGTTCTGGATGCGCTCGCGCTTGTACCCGACGACGAGGATCACCTCGTCGATGCCCGCCTCCGCGGCCGCTTCGACCACGTACTCCAGCACCGGCCGGTTGCCGACGGGGAGCATCGGCTTCGGCCGGACGTTCGTCAGCGGCGCCAGCCGCGTCCCCTCACCGGCCGCCAGGATGACTGCCTTCATCGATTACCGTACAGTAACTCCGCCGGGGACTTATAGGGGGTGCCTCTGGCGTGGCGGTCAGTACGACTCCCAGTCGGTAACTTCGACGCCGTCGATCCGTTCGAAGTGGTCGACGTTAGCAGTCAGCACCGGGAGTTGTTCGGTCCGGGCCGTCGCCGCCACGTAGACGTCGTGGAGGTCGTGTAGCGGTTGGCCGTCGCGCCGAAGCTGTGCGATGATGTCACCAGCCGCCGTCGCCACGGATCGAGTCACGTCCACGACGTCGACCCGGGCGAGGAGTCGGTCGAGGTCGTCGATTGCGTCCCGCCGTCGGTCGCCCTCGTATCGCTTGTTCACGCCGAGTCGGAGCGCAGTCACGGTCACGGCGCTGATGGCGTGTCTCCCTTCGTCGTCGAGACGCCGAGCGCGACCGTCTGCGACGCCCCGATCGACGTCCACGAGGACCGACGTATCACAGAGTTTCATCGTCGAGGTTCGACAGCGTTCCGCGGCTCAGCTCCTCGACGTCGTCGCGGACTCCCTCGTAGGTCTCCTCGTCGAGGACGCCGACGCCGGCTACCTCTTCGATACGGAGACCACCCTCCAGGGAGTCCCTGATGACCTCGCTAAAACTCCGATCGCCCTTCTCGCGTTTGAGTTCGCGATAGACGTCGTCGGAGATGGCGATGTTCTTGCTCACGGTTAACGTATTGGTACCAACACGAAAAGTCCTTTCGCAGGCCCGACGGTCGCTCACCCGGTCCGGTCCCGCAGGACCCGCTCGCCCGGTTTCGTCGTCGCCCCCGCGCCGAGCTTGATCCCGACGTTCAGGCTGGTGTTGATCCCCGTCTTGACGCCGTCGGCCGCGACGACCCCGAGTTTCCGGCGGCCGGTGTCGACCCACTCGCCCTTGACCCGCATCCGGACGTTGCCGTCGTCGTGCCGGAGGTTGGCGACCGTCGTCCCCGCGCCGAAGTTGACGTCCCGCCCGAGGATGGAGTCGCCGACGTACGAGAGGTGGTTGGCGCTCGCCCCCGACATGAGGATGGAGTTTTTCACCTCGACGGCGTTGCCCACCTCCACGTCCGGGCCCAGGACCGTCGCGCCGCGGACGTAGGCGTTCGGCCCGACGTCGGCGCCGGACTGGATCAGCGCCGGCCCCTCGACGTAGGCCCCCGCGCGGACCCTGGCACCCTCCTCGACGACGACGTCGCCCTTGATCGTCGCGCCCTCCTCGATTTCGCCGTCGAGACGGCGGTCCAGGTCGGCCAGCAGGAGTTCGTTGGCGTCCAGCAGTTCCCAGGGCCGGCCGACGTCGAGCCACGGTCCCGCGTGCTCGACGGCGGTGACGCGGGCACCGCGCTCGACCAGTTCCAGCAGCGCGTCGGTGAGTTCGTACTCGCCGCGGGGACTCAGTTCGAGGCCGTCGATGATCTCGAAGACGGACGGCGGGAGGGCGTAGAGGCCGAGGTTGGCGAGGTTCGTCGGCGGGTCCGCGGGTTTCTCGACGATGCCGGTCACGCGGTTACCGTCGCGCTCGATGACGCCGTAGGCCGAGGGATTCTCGACCGGCTTGACCGTCATCGCCGGGCCGTCGGCGGCCGCGAGCGACGCCACGAGGTCCTCGGGGATCACGACGTCGCCGTTGAGGACGAGGAACCGCTCGTCGACGCCGTCGGCGGCCCGGCCGACGGCGTGGCCCGTGCCGAGTTGCTCGGTCTGCTCGCGGTACTCGACCGGGTGGCCGCGGTACTCCTCACCGATGGCCTCGCGGATGGCGTCGTCGCGGTACCCGACGATCAGGACGAACCCGTCGACGTACGGCGGGGTCGCGTCCAGGACGTGCTGGAGGATCGGACGGCCGGCGACCGGGAGCATCGGCTTCGGGCGGGTCTCCGTGAGCGGGCGCATCCGGGTGCCTTCGCCGGCAGCGAGGACGACAGCTTTCATTTAGCAGTGTTCAAATTGTAGTGTGGCTCGGTTAGTCGTTTCGGACCCCGGGGTGAGACGTCCGGCCGCGACGAGACCTCACTGGTCGGAAGTCACGGCCGGGGACCTCTCGGTGCCGCCGTCTTCGTCGACCAGTCGTTCCCCGACGACGGCACCCGCCAGCGCCCAGAACGGCAACAGCGAGTTAGCGTTGTCGACGAGGTGGGTGAAAAAGAGGAGTGCCAGGTACCCCACGAACGAGACCAGGATCGAGAGCTGGAGGTACGGCTTGTGGCCCTGGAGGGGGGATCGCAAGCCGGAACTGACGACCAGGGCGATGGAACCGAAATACAGGAGGAAGCCCGGGAGCCCCGTCTCCGCGAGCAGGAGGACGTAGATGTTGTGCAACGACGGCGGAACCGAGAGCGACTCTTTGACCGGGAGGCCGTACGTGCCCCCGACGAACCGGTAGTTCCCGCCGCCGACGCCGAAGATGGGGTTCCGGACGAACATCTCCAGGCCGACGAGGACCTGTTGGACCCTGGGTCCGAGGTAGGTCAGATCGAACAGGGGGATGGATATGCTGGTGATTTCCGAAACGTCGACTGGCGTCTGCGTCTGTCCGCCCGTCGGCGTCGACCCGCCGGTCGGGGTCTCGTTCGGGTCGGTCGGGTCGATCGGCCCGACCTGTTTGCTACTCGAACCGGACCTGGAAGACGGCGAGAGGACGACCAGGACGCCGGTTACCAGCGCCAGGAAACTCCGGTACGTCGACGAACTCGCGTCGCGGAACTGCTCTCGGAGCGACCTCCCCCGAGGGGCACTGGACAGTTTCGAGAGCGCGACGATGCCGGCGACCAGGCAGACCGTGACGACGAGAAACGCCCCGCGTCCGGCGTCGGACGTGGTGAGTCGGAGGAAGATCACCGAGACCAGCGCCCCCAGGAGCGCTGGGACGCCGGAGACCGAGTCCGAACGGTGGACGAACACGAGCGTCGCCGGGAACGTCAGCAGTATGAGGGAGACGAGGACGTACCCGTGTCCCGTGAACCCGGTCGGGATCAGTTGGTACTCGCCACCCACCACGAACGACAGCGGGGGATGCCAGGTGACGCCCTCCCCGAGAAACGTCAGTCCGAGCGGCGAGTCGTTCCAGAGTTGCGCCGCCCCGAACGCGGCGTGTCCGACGACCGTGACGACGTACGTCGTGACCACGCTCTCGAGACTGACGAGTCCTCGTTCGACGCCCCGGCCGACGACCGTGAAGACGACCCAGGCCTGTGCCAACAGCCAGGTGAAATAGAGCGCGACGTCGGTTCGCGGCCCCGCTCCCAGGAACGCCGTGACGACCGTCCAGACCACGAACGACCCGAAGACGAGTTCGGTCTTCGAGAAGGAGTCGACGGTGTACTCCCGGGCCCAGAGGAGATACCCCACGACGACCAGCAGCGGACCCTGGAAGAGCCACAGTTGCGGACCGACCGTTCCGGACGTGACCCGATAGAACTCCTGGGAAGCCAGCGGGAGGTTCGCCGCGAACGTCGAGAGGACGAAAAACGAGACGTACGCGCCAGCGACGACCTGGTTTCGAACGTAGACGTACGCCAGGTACCCCACGCCGACCACGGCGAGTGCGCCCAGCAGTGCCGGCAGCAGTCCCACCCCGATCGACCGCCCGGTAAGTGCGACGAGCGGGACGAATCCAACGAGCGAAGCGACGAGCGGACCCGCCAGGGCGATGGCGTCCCCGGGTTCGGTGGCGGGCCCGTCGAGCGATCGCCGCCAGTTCGAGTTCATGCAGGACCACCCTGATTCGCCGTCCGTGTTATACTGATCGGTTCACACGTCCGGGGTACCTGATCGGGGCCAGACCCCCTACCGTCAGACATGGTATCCCAGTTCCTGGAGGTTCCGTATCGCGGCCGGATCCGTCTCCGCCTGCCGCTCCTCCGGCGGTTCCGCGACCACCTCCCGGCGGCTATCGTACGGAAGTTCGAACCACGGGACGTTCACGAGTTCGGGAGGGTGAACGCCCCTCGGGTGGTCGTAGAGCCGTATCGGGAGGAGCGACCGTCGCTCGCCCAGCAGTTCGCCGTGGTCGGAACTGATCACCGTCTTGCCCTCGATCCGGTCGACCAGGGTACCGACCGCGTCCAGGCCGATCTGGAGATTCTCGCGGTAGGCCTCCCGCAACTTCTCCCGTTTCCGGTCGATGGGGTCGTCGACCTCGTCGATCATCTCGCGAACGGACAGTCCACGGACGTCACCCCAGTACTCCCGACCCTCGGGGCCGATGTACGGCGCGTGAGGCTGGGCGTAGTGGACCAGCAAGCGCTTGTTGGGGTACTCCGCTGCCGCCTCGATGGCTCTCTCGGTGAGCGTCTTTGGGTCGACGGCCCCGACGTCGTCCCGGTATTCGGACTGGTAGGTCCCGATCCAGGCGTGGACGCTCGCGTCGAGGGCGTCCCGGAGTTTCTCGTAGAACCCGTTGGCGCTGACGTAGACCACGTCGTGGAGGTCCCGCCCCCGGAAGTTCCCGGTCAACCACTCCGGCGTCGCGCTCCCCCGGGACTCGACGCAGGAGAGGTCGCCGGGAAAGTCGACCATCTCGGAGAAGTAATCGTACCGGCAGGCGTCCAGGATGACCAGCGTGTCCCAGTCCGCCTCGAACACGTCGATCCCCGGTCGGTAGTAGTCGCCGCGGGTCTGCAACCGGTAGAACTCCCTGACGATCTTGTGTGGATTGGTGAGTCCCTCGACGATTTCAGACATCGAATACATATATCGTACAGGTCACCTGGGGAAGGTGGTTCGTGGATTGTCCTGCGGATTACTATAGTTCTATCGTTCTGGCCGCATCCGCGAATACCCTCGCGTTCGATCCGCTCGCCGGGGGTCGGTGACCAGTCTCGAACCCTCCCGTTCCACAGTTACCGGTCGGCAAGAATCGCCGTACTGCCATCCCGGACCGGTACATTTCTATTGCCTACCGGTCGAAGCCCAGGCGATGAGTTCGTTGTCCGACTCCTTCGGGGCGCTGGCCCGGAGTGCGGCCATCGTTTTCGTCGGGACCGTCCTCGGGCGGATCCTCAGCCTGCTCGGGGAGGTCGTCATCATCCGTTCGCTGGCACCCGAGGCGTTCGGGACCGTCGCGCTGGCGTACACTGTCGTCCTGACGGTGACTCGCATCGGGATACTCGGAGTGCCGGACGGGGTCTCCCGGATGCTCTCGGACGAAACCATCGGATCCCGGGAACGGCACTTCCTGACCGGGGGGTACGTGATCGTCCTCGGCAGCGGAGCGGTGATCGCGACGCTCCTCTACCTGTTCGGAGACGCCCTGGGGACCCTGATGAACGAGCCACAGCTATCGGACCTCGTCGTGCTGTTCGTCCCGTTCGTCTTTCTGTTTCCGCTGGCGATGGTTTCGATCGCAGTCTTGCGGGCGCGAAAGCGGCCCCTCGGGGCCACCCTGTCCCAGCACGTCGGCGCTCGGATCGGAGCCATCGGCGTCTTCGTGGCGTTCGCGTACTTCGGCCGTCCGTTCGTCGGGGCTGTCGCGTACTGGATCGTGACGCCCGCCTTCGCGGCACTGCTCGCACTGTCGCTCGTGTCCCGGGAGTACTCGATCCGGAGCATCACGACCACGCTCCCCTCGGGCGACAGCATCAGGGACCTCTGGTCGTTCTCCTGGCCGCTGGCCATCCGAACCTCCCTGGTGACGCTGATGACGAACCTCGACGTGTTGATGATCGGGTTCTTCCTCGAATCCACGATGGTCGGGTTCTACCGCTCGGTCCAGCCGCTCCGGCAGGTGACGCTGTTCGTGTTACAGTCGTTCGTCTTCCTGTTTCTTCCGCTTGCGACGGAGTACTACACCCGGACCGAACTCGACGAACTCCGTGAACTGTACCGGGTTTCGAGCAAGTGGATCGCCCTGTTGACCCTGCCACCGGTGCTCGTGTTCTCGCTGTTCGCCCCGGACGTCGTCCGGACGATCCTGCATCCCGAGTACCTCCCCGGGGCGGCCGCGCTGTCGGTGCTGACGGCCGGACTGTTCTTCAACGCGCTCGTCGGTCCAAACGGTGCGATGCTCAAGGCCGTCGACAGGCCTCGCATCGAGATGTTCGCCGCGATCCTGGGCGTCGTCACCAACCTCGCGCTGAACGTGGCGCTGATTCCCGTCCTCGGAATCGTCGGCGCCGCGGTGGCCACTGTGGTCGGGTACTTCGTGTTCAACGTCGCGGAGGTGGTCGCGATCTACCGCATCGTCGGAACCCACCCGTTCTCCCGGAACAGCCTGGAACCGATCGTCGTGACGACGCTCGCCGGTCTCGCTATCGCCTTGGTTACTGGAGGTACCCGGTTCAGCCTCCCCGAACTGATCGGGATCGGGATGCTCCTGGTCGCCGTGCAGGCGGTCGCGGTCGTCCTCACCCGGAGTTTCGACGAGGCCGACCAGGTGCTGATCGAACAGGCGAAACGACGGATTGGACTGGACTGACCCGGGCGATCAGAGGTACCCCAACTGGTCGAGCTGGGACTCCACGTCGTCGTCCAGCGTCACGCCGTCCCGCCCCAGGTCGGGGCGCTCCGACTTCGACTCGGCGAGGACGTCCCCGGGTGAATCCCGGTCCGACGAGCCGCCCTCGGTGAAGCCATCAACGGACTCGTACCCGTAGTAGTCCGGCGACAGCGCCACCCCGAACCGGGGTTCGTCGTACGCCGCGACCTCCCGTTCGGAGAGGCCGACCTCCCGGAGTTTCTCCAGCTTCCGTTCGTACGCGATGCCGTGGTACTCCGTCAGGCACGGTCGCGGGTCGACGTCGCCGAGGAGGGACTGCCCGGACGTCTCGACGTCGAGTCCGCTGGCGTCGGCGACGGTCGCGAACACGTCCAGCAGATTGACGGGCGCCTCGACCGTTTCGGAGTCGACGTCGGGACCACGGACCACGAGGGGAACGTGCGTCAGCTCGGGGTGGAGCCCGATGGGATGGGCCCAGACGCCGTTTTCCCCGAACGACTCGCCGTGATCCGACAGGACGATCACGTAGTCGAACGCCGACAGTTCCTCGAGTACCTCCCCGACCGCGTCCGAGAGGTAGCGAACGCAGTCCTCGTAGGCGCTCTCCATCCGGGAGCCGTTGGCCGGTTCACCCTCGAAGGTCGCCAGCCAGTCGGCGTGGACGTCGTCGGCGGAGTACCGGAAACTCTGGTAGCGCAGCGGCGGCTTGTACGGGGCGTGGGCGTCCATCAGGTTGAGGAACAGGAACTCGTCGTCCTCGAACTCGGTCTCACGGACGTACGAGATCGCGCGGCTGGCGTCCGGTTTCCCGAACGGGAACTGCGGTCGATGACTGTAGAGCTTGTCGACTGCCCGACGGACCGTCGACCCGAGGTGGAGATCACCCAACAGGAATCCCCCGAGGAGTTCTGCCACCTGCGCCGGGCGCCGGCGGGTCGGCCCCTGGAAGTACTCCGAACGGCTCGGGATCCGGTCGTCGTCAGCGCGTGCCAGGCCGACGCACCGGAACTCGTCGAATCCCCGGTCGAACCCGAAGTACGGGGAGACGTGACGGTTCGCGCTGAACGCCCGGGTCCGGAACCCGGACGCCGACAGTCGCCCCGCGAGGGTCCGGTTCCCGGATTCCAGGTGGGGCGACCGCGCGTAACACCCGGTCTCGGACGCGTACTTCCCCGTGAACAGCGACGCGTGCGCCGGAACCGTCCAGTGACTCGTGCTCCAGGCGTTCTCGAACCGCTTGCCGTCCAGCCACTCGAAGTGGCGGTCGAAGGCGTCCTTCCGGAGCGTGTCGAGGACGACGACTGCGACCCTGGTCATGTGTCGGGGATGTGACTCTCCTCCAGGGCGTTCGATCGGGAATACCCTCGACGGTCGACGTCGTCGATCATTGGAGGTACCCCAGGTCCTCGAGTCTGCGCTTGCTCTGATCGGTCATGCAAACCTCCCCCGTCGCTCCCCTCGTGAGCGGTCCACGGGACGCCTCGAGTTCCGACCGGAGGTCCGCTACCACCGACTCGTGGTCCGAGGAGACGTCGACGCCTTCGTCGGGATCCGATGCCAGGTCGTACAGTTCGACGCTCCCGTCGGACCCCTCGATCAGCTTCCACGTCTCCGTCCGGATCGACCTGAGTGCCCTGTCGAAACGTGTCGTCTCCGTCCGGAACGACTCGACCTTCTCGCGCAGGGCGTCCATCGAGGGTTGGGGCGTCACGTACTCGGCTATCGCGTGGTCGCGGGTCGGAACCCCGCCGTCGTCGGGGACCAGCGAGTGATCGGAGACCGTCTCGTCGGACGGGACGTCGACCCCCGCGAGGTCGAGGATCGTCGGGTACAGGTCCCGGACCTCGACCGGACCCCCACAGGTGGTTCCCGCGCCGAACCGGTCGGGGTACCGGACGACCAGCGGAACCCGGAGCAACGTCTCGTACAGGCAGTACTGGTGGTCCATCAGGCCGTGGTCGCCGACGTTCTCGCCGTGGTCGCCCACGATCACGATCACGGTGTCTTCGAGCTGGCCCGTCTCGTCGAGAACGTCGTAGAGACGGCCGATCTGGTCGTCGACGTACCGCAACTCGCCGCGGTAGAGTCGCTCCAGCACTTCGAAGTCTTCCTCGTCCATGTGGGCGTCGCCGGCGACGTACTCCCAGGGGTCCTGGTTCACCTCTTCGGCTCGTTCCCGCTGGTCACTCTCGAGTACCTGGCGTCGATACGTTTCGGGAGGATCGTACTCCAGGTGTGGCTCGATGTAGTTGACGAACAGGAAGAACGGACGCTCATCGCCGGCGCGTTCCCGGATCCACTTCACCGCCCGGCGCGTCTCGTTGCGGGCACCGTCGTCGTGGCGGCCGGCGAGGAACTTGGCGTAGAAAGCGTTCAACAGCGTCCGCGGCGCGTTCCGGGCGGTCAGGACGTCCGCGAGCGCACGGAGTCGATCCGGGACGGTGTCCTCGTCGTAAATCGGCATCAGGTCGACGTCGCTCCACACCCGTTCCCACTTCATGGAGAACGAGTCGAACCCCTCGTCGAAGCCGAACTCGGGACTGACCCACGAGTTCGCAGACAGGCCCGCCGTCCGGTAGCCGTCGGCACCGAGACGCGACGCGAGCGACGGGACCTCGGACGCGAACCGTGGATCACCACCGTGGGTCCCGTGGTCGGAGGTGTACTGGCCCGTAAACAGCGAGGCGTGAGAGGGCACGGTCCAGGGGCCGGTCGTAGTCGCACCCGTGAACGTGACCCCCTCCCCTGAGATGCTCCGTAGTTCCGGCATGTGGCCGTCCTCCATCTCGGGCAGGACGGTCTTCGCCCTGGCCGTGTCCAGCACGACCAGCAAGACGTTCGGCGACTCCATTCGAACCCCCGTACCGTGGCAGGTCGGTTATCCTTAACGGTCTGGGCCGGTCCCGCCGGACTCGAGTAAGCGGATCGTACCGGCGGGTCACGTCTACCGACCGAACGGTTACGCCGGGTTCTGCCGCATCGTCGCCGCACGCTCTTGATTCGAGAGCACGTCGTCGATCCGTGCCGCCAGTTCGCCTGCATTCTTCGGCTCGAACAGGTACCCGCGCTCCCCGTCGGCCACGAGTTCGGGGATGCCACCGACGTCGCTCCCGACGACCGGGAGGCCGGCGGCGAAGCTCTCGTAGATCGTCAGCGGGGAGTTCTCCATCCAGATCGAGGGGACGACGGCGGCCCCGACCCGCGAGCGGAGGTCGGCGAGTTCCTCGTCGGATACGTATCCGTGGTAGCGGACGGTGTCGATATTCGAGGCCCTGGACTCGACGTGGTCGGCGTACGGTCCCGTCCCGCAGACGTGGACGGTCGTCTCGGGGAGTTTCGACGCCGCGTCCAGCAACGTGTCCAGTCCCTTCGCCTCCAGTTGCTTGCCGACGTACAGCACCGACCGCTCGCAGGCGGCGTCGGACGGGTCCGGGACGGGGTCGACGCCCAGAAAGACC
This sequence comes from Halobacteriales archaeon QS_1_68_20, assembly GCA_003021085.1. GTDB lineage: Archaea > Halobacteriota > Halobacteria > Halobacteriales > PXRE01 > PXRE01. Next base: position 132,938 of record PXRE01000024.1, read on the forward strand.
CGCCGCGACTCGACGTCCTCGAAGAACCCGTGTCGCTGGTGGACGTCGACGACGTGCTGGCTCGGTCCGATGACGACGTCGGGATTGCCCAGCAGGAAACGTTTCTGCCTGGCGTATAGCTTGCACGGCGTGGGCGGGTCCTCGCAGATCACCAGTTCGTCGTCGGGAGCGGTCAGGTCGCGCAGGAGGTTCGACTTCGGACAGATCAGACCGTAGTCGTGCAACGTGTGGACGTGCCTGCAATCGTAGTTCGCCGCTGCCCGCCCGGCGAGCGGGGAGATGCCGACGAGGTTGTTCGTGTGGACCACGTCTGGATCGAACTCCTTGAGGACCGACTTTACCGCCCGCCCGGCCGGGACGTTGACCACGTCGATCGCTCGCCAGAGTACCTTCGAAACCGGGTTCGACCCCGTGCCGTCGCTGAGGTGAGACGTGTTCGGCGGGAAAAAGCGGTACGTGTCGATACCCTCGTAGCTGTCCTTGCGGACGCGGAGAGAGTCCGGGCCGTCGTACGGTTTCGTGGTAGCGACCGCGACGTCGTGGCCCCGGCGCTGGAGTTCCTTGGCCGTCCGGAGAACGTAGTTTTCGGCCCCGCCGTGGACCTGAGGGGGAAAGAGAGCATTCACGAACAAGATCCGCGCCATGGCTGCACACGAGCAGACGCCGGATTTATCCTTTCGGATTCGACCACGTCCGTCCCGTCTCGTTCCCGCTTGGCCCGGGATCACCCCGGTGTCGAAGCCCGACGCCGACGACCCCAGGTTCGTTAACGACAAGTACGGCTGCGTGAATCCAGAGACATGGACCTGGCGGACGCCGTTTGCCTCGCTCCAGGGCGGGAGGACACGGAGCGCAATCGCCTTCCCGGCAGGCAGCGGCGGCCAGACGGAGCGGTGACGGACGATCCGATCGGTGAGTCGCGGCCACGTCCTCGCTCGTCGTCGCCGCGACGGACACCCCGGGATCGTGGATGATGCGCGCCGCCGTCCTCCAGGACACCCTCGGCATCGGTGGTCGATCCAAGGTCGTCGCGAAGGTGATCGAACTCCTGGCGGAACGAGCCGACGGGATCGACGTTCACACGCTGGCCAGCGAAGCCGACGCGCGAAAGTTCCGCGATCACTACGGCCTCGACGCCGACGGGATAGACACCGTGATCCACCCGGGCGGGCGCGTCCCCGGGACGCTGTACCGACAACCCCTCCTGAACTTCCTGGCCCGCGAGCACCTCCGGGAGTACCAGTTCGTGTTCAACTCCAACAACTGCCTCCGGTTTCTCCACCGGGGGCCGGAGTACGTTCACTACGTTCACTTCCCCGCATCCGGGATTCCCGAGGTCGATCCGCGATACGACGAGCCCTTCTACCGGCTGGCGTCGATCCCGAGCAAGATCCTGACCGCGGTTACGGGGACGAACGCCGAGGGGCAGGTGTTCGCCAACTCGGGGTTCACGTCCGGATACGTGACGGAGCTCTACGGGATCGACGACGTCGAGGTCCTGTATCCGCCCTCGCTGGAGCGGGTGACGTTCGACGGATTCTCGGGCGAGGGCGTCGTCTCCCTCGGGTCGTTCCACCCGAACAAGCGGCAACTGTTCCAGCTCCGGGTCGCAGAGGCGATGCCGGAGACGGAGTTCCGGATCGTCGGATCGACGTCCGACGAGGGGTACTTCCAGCAGTGCAGAGCCTACGTCGAGGACAACGACCTGAAGAACGTCGAACTGTTCCCCGACGCGTCGAACGACCGCGTCGAACAGTTGCTCGACCGGAGTCGCGTGTTCCTCCACAGCATGGAGAACGAGCGGTTCGGGATCGCGACCGTCGAAGGACTCGACCACGGGTGCGTGCCCGTCGTCCACGACTCCGGCGGGCAACGGGAGATCGTCCCGGACCCGGCATTCAGGTTCCGGACCAGACGCGAGTGCGTCCGCGCCATCGAGCGAGCGTCGGCCGGCGGTGAACCCGACGTCGCCGACGTCCCAGCCCACCTCGAAACGTTCAGCGACGAGCGGTTCCAGCGCCGGATTCGAGCGGCGATCGAGGCGGCCTGACGATCCGGGTCGCGGCCTGCCCGTGAGCCGGCCCGCTCACTCCAGGTACCCGAGGTCGTTGAGCCGGCTCTCGACGTCCGTGTCCGGGCCCAACTCCGCATCGTCATCCACCGCCGAATCGCCGGAAGCGAATTCGACGTCGCGTTCCGCCGGGTCCGTCCCGTCCGCGAACAACTCGGTTCGCGGGGGGTGATCCATGTCCGCCGGGACGGCGGCCCCGTGGCGGTGGAGCAGGGTCGGGGCGAGTTCGGTGATCTGCATCCCTTCCAGTTCGGCGTCGGGATCGATCTCGGGCCCGTACGCGGCGAACAGGCCCTCGCGTTTGTTCTCCCCGCGCCAGGGCCCCGGATCGCCGAACGGGTCGGCGTTGCCGATCTTGCCCTCGATGTGGACGCCCGGGGCCTGGTCGAGGAGGACGTCCGGCCCCTCGTCGACGTACGGGCCGTCGTAAACCTCCTCGGCCGGGTAGGCACCGCTGATCACCTCTCTCCCCTCGTGGGTGAGTCCGTCGAGTTCCTCGACGAGTTCGTCACGGATGCGCTCGCGCTCCCGCGGGTCGTCGGCGAGCACGTACACGGGACCCTGGCCGCTCGCGATGGCCGTGGACGCGTCCCAGTCGACGACGGACGCTTTCGCACCCTGGGTGACGGCACCGGACTCGTCCGGGAGGGCGTTCTGGAGGTTCCGGGGGACGATCCGCCGGAGGAACCACTCGATCCCGAGCGAGGCGATCACCGGGCGGACCCGTTCGCGCGTGAGGCCGAATTTGTACAGCCAGTCGCTCAGACTGCTGGTGGTCTCCAGGTACCCGTTGGCTTCGAGCCAGGCGTTGACGCGGAAACTCGTGTCGATCTCGTTGGAGCCGTGATCGGACATGACGAAGAGCCGGTCGACCGCCTCGTGGTCGAGGAGGCGCTCGATCCGTTCGTCGATGCGGACCCAGGCCTCTTTGACGAGTTCGTCGTTCCAGAAGAAGTGGTGGAGGACGTTCAGGTAGAACGCCGTCACGTGGATCAGTTCGTACCTACCCTCCTCCAGCAGGTCCTCGGCGACGTCGAACCGGGCGTCGATCAGGTCGTATATCTCTTCGACGCAGGCACTGTCCCTGTTCTCGGCGGAGAGTTCCCCGAGGCGGGTCGGGTGAACGCGGTAGTCGTGCTCCCGCTCCAGGCGGGATTCGAGGTCCGGCGGATACGTGTACCCGGACTGTTCGGCTCCCGGACCGCCGGCGACGTGGACGCCGTCGACCTCGTCGGGCGGATAGCTCGTCGGGAGGTTCACGACGCCGCTTTCCCCGTCGAGGTACTGCCAGTAGTGGGTCCCGTCGAAGTAGTCGGCGGTGTTCGTGCTGATCATCGTCTCCCGTTCCCGGTCGACCCGTTCCCACCAGAAGACGCCGAGTTTCCCGGGATTCCTCCCGGTCGCGTACGCATGCCAGTTGGGACAGGTGACCGGCGGGAGGACGCTCTGGAGGTCCGACGCGGCCCCCTCCTCCACGAGGCGGCCCATCGCGGGGAGCGACCCGTCTTCGATCCACGGGTCTATCAGTTCGAAGGAGGCCCCGTCGAGACCCAGGACGACTGTCGCCATTTGCCCCCACTCTGGCGGCCGCCCACGTAACCATGTCGATTGCGTCCATCCCGGACCGAACGGCCTATTACGCGGACCGTACCGACTACCGAACGGATGAGCAGCAAGGGTAGCGGGCCCTCGAAGCGAGGAACCTTCGTCGTCTCCCTGGACACCGAACTTGGCTGGGGGTGTTTCGACACCGTCGGCGTCGACCACTACCGCGAGGCCTACGAGAACACGCGAGCGGTGATCGACGGCCTCTGTGACCTGTTCGACGCCTACCGGGCACCCACTACCTGGGCCGTCGTGACGCACATGCTGACGGACTGTGGGGGTCGCCACGACGAACCGGATCCGGAGTTCGACTGGATCGATTCGTGGTACGGGCGGGCGCCGTGTTCCGCCGGCGTCGACCGGGACCTGTGGTACGCGCCGGACGTCCTCGAACGGATCCGGTCAGCCGACGTCGACCACGAACTCGGCGTCCACGGCTACTCCCACATGATCCTCGGCGCGCCGGGCTGTACCCGGGCCGCCGCGACGGCGGAGATACGACGCGCGATGGAAGTCGTCGAGGAGTTCGACCTGGACGTGGAGACGTTCGTCTTCCCCCGGAACCGGATCGGACACCTCGACGTCCTCGAGGAGTTCGGGGTCGAGTACTACAGGGGGCTGGACGCCCGCTGGTACGAGGCGTCGGCACCCCGGCCGCTGCGGCGGGTGTGCCGGTTCGGCGACGAGTTCACGAGGCGGACGCCACCGACCGTCACACCGAGGGCCCGTGCCGGGATGGTCGAACTCCCCGGGTCCCAGATTTTCCGACCCGACGACGGGTACTGGCGGTACACGCCACCCGGGACCCAGGTCGAACGGGCGAAGAAGGGGTTAGAGCGGGCCGCCGACCGTGGCGAGGTCTTCCACCTCTGGTTCCACCCGTTCAACTTCGGCTCCGACCCCGAGGGCCACCTCGACCTGTTCGAACGGGTCCTCTCGTACGCCGCCGACCTCCGCCGCGACGACCGCCTGGAAATCCTTCCTATCGACGAGGCGTGCCGGAACGTCCGGTGAACCGGCCGGGCACTACCGGCCGGTCAACTCGTCGTAGATGGCCCGGTAGTCGTCGACCATCCGTTCGGTCCTGAAGTGGTCGGCGCGGTCGCTCCCGTTCCGCCCGAACGTCCGTCGTCTCTCGTCGTCGTCGAGGAGGTCGGCCACGTTCGCCGCGAGTTCGGCGTCGTCGCCCGGCGGGACGAGATACCCGGTCGTTCCGTCCTCGACCAGTTCGGGGATGCCCGCGACGTCCGTGGCCACGACCGGGAGCCCCGACGCCATCGCCTCGACGATCACGAACGGCGTCCCCTCCCGGAACGAGGGCAGGACGAGCAAGTCAGACCCGGCCATGACCGACGGAATGTCGTCGCGGTACCCGAGCAGGTGGACGGTGTCGTCGAGGCCGCGAGCGGCCACGTCCCGTTCGAGATCCTCGCGGAGGGGGCCGTCGCCGGCGATCAGGACCGACAGGTCCCGGTCGAGGCGTTCGACGGCGTCGAACAGCACGTCGAAGCCCTTGCCCTCTGCGAGTCGGGCGACCATGAGGATCCGGTCGCCGCTCCCCGGGAGGTCGTCTGCGGGGTCGGCCTGCCGAAACGTGTCGAGGTCGATCCCGTAGTGGACCGTCTCGTACTGGTCGGGGACGCCGATGCCGCGATCGAGGTACTCCCCGGTGATGACGTCCGCGATGGAGACCATCACGTCCGTCCACGGGGCGACGGCGACTTCACAGCGCTCGACGAACCGGTTGAGCGCGACGTTCCGGTCGTCGGTGAACGGGACGCCGTGGATCGTGTGGACCACGTTCGGCGTGCCGGCGAGTCTCGCCGCGGCCCGCCCGATGATTCCGGCCTCGGTGCTGTGGGTGTGGACCACGTCGAAGTCGCCTCGCCGGACGTACCGCGCGACCCGGACCACCGCACCGACGGCGGTGACGGGATTGTAGTGACGCATCAGCGGGAACCGTTCCGTCCGGACCCCCGCCTCCCGGAGCGCGGCGACGTTGTGCCGGTCGAACTCTGCGCCGTAGCCGACGGTCACGTCGTACCCCTCGACCTCGGTGGCGATGGGGAGCAACGCGTTCGTCGCACCGCCGTCGATCAGTCGAGTAACGAGGTGGAAGGCGCGGGGGTCGGCCATCGGTGGTCGGTCTGCGCCTCGGAACCATAGGTCGTGTGGTTCGGCGGTACGAGTCCGGTAGGAGCCTCTTACTCCCGTCGCTGGCGTGCTACCGCCCGAATAGAAAGCCATTTACTGCCGGAGACTGGGTGAACAACCGATGACTACCCTCGTCACTGGCGGGGCCGGATTCATCGGCTCCCACCTCGTCGATTACGTGCTGGCCGAGACGGCCGACGACGTGATCGTCTTCGACGACTTCTCGACCGGCCGATCCGGGAACCTCGATCACCTCGACGACGACCGCGTCCAGGTCCGTGAGGGCGACGTCCGTGACGCCGAATCCGTCCGGGCAGCCGTCGAGGACGCGACCGTCGTCTACCACCTCGCCGCCGCCGTCGGCGTCCAGAACGTCGTCGAGAACCCGCTCTCGTCGCTCCGCACGAACCTCGCCGGAACCGAGAACGTCCTCGACGCCGCCGCGGAGACGGGGACGCCCACGTTCGTCGCCTCCTCCTCGGAGGTGTACGGGAAGTCCCCGGACGTTCCCTTCTCGGAGGACGACGACCGGGTAATCGGCCCGACGTCGACGACCAGATGGGGCTACGCGACCGCGAAAGCCGCCGACGAGTTCCTCGCGCTGGCGTACCACGAGGAGGTGGACCTGCCGGTCGTCGTCGGTCGGTTCTTCAACATCGTCGGCCCCAGGCAGTCCGGACGGTACGGGATGGTGATCCCGACGTTCGTCGAGCAGGCGCTGGCCGGCGACCCGCTGACCGTCTACGGCGACGGGACCCAGACCCGGAGTTTCACCCACGTCGAGGACGCCGTCAGGGCCGTCTACGAGTTGACGAACACGACCAGCGCCCACGGCGACGTGTTCAACGTCGGGGAACCGGAACCGACCAGCATCAACGACCTCGCCCGGCGGGTCGTCGACCTCACGGGGTCGGACGCCGAGATCACCCACGTCCCGTTCGAGGAGGTGTACGGCCCCGACTTCGAGGAACCCGATCGCCGGGAACCCGACGTCACGAAACTCCGTGAGACCATCGGCTGGGCGCCCGAGGCGGACCTCGACCGCATCCTCCGGGACGTGATCGAAGCGCGGTCCGAGCGGGAGGTCCGGATCGATGCCTGAGGACCTGCTGGACCGACTCGAGGCACGGGACGCCAGGATCGGCATCGTCGGCCTGGGATACGTCGGCCTGCCGTTGAGCCTGGAGTTCACGGAGGCCGGGTTCGACGTCGCGGGGTTCGACGTCGACGAGGACCGCGTGGGGCGACTCCGGGACGGCGACAGTTACGTCGACGACGTCGGCGACGACCGACTGGCGTCTGCCCTGGCCCACGGGTTCGACCCCAGTGCGGACGACGCAGTGATCGAGGACTGTGACGCGTACGTGATCGCCGTGCCGACCGGCGTCCAGGACGGCGAACCTGACATGTCGGCGGTCGAAGCGGCCGCCGAGACGGTCGCCGACCGGATGGGCGACCGCGAGACGCTGGTCGTCGTCGGTTCCCGAACGGCTGAATCCCGGCGGCGCCTACGAGGTCAGCGAGATTCCGCTCGTCGTCGGGGCCGACGCCGACCCGGCCCGCGAGGCCGCGACGGCGCTGTACGACAGCATCGTCTCCGAGGTCCACCAGGTCGAGGCGACCGAGACCGCCGAACTGACCAAAGTCCTCGAGAACACCTACCGGATGGTGAACATCGCGCTGGTGAACGAACTCGTCGACCTCGCCGAGCGGACCGACGCCGACCTCTGGGCGGCGATCCAGGCGGCGGCGACGAAACCGTTCGGGTTCCAGCCGTTCTACCCGGGTCCCGGCGTGGGCGGCCACTGCATCCCCGTCGACCCGCAGTTCCTGACGTGGCGCGCCGACGAGGTCGGGACCGACCTCTCGCTGGTCGAGCGCGCGAGCGAGATCAACGACCGCACGCCGGGCCGCGTCGCCGACCGGGTCGAAGCGACGCTTTCGAGCAACGGCGTTCCGGTCGCCGAGGCGTCGGTCCTGGTCCTGGGGGCCGCCTACAAACCCGACGTTGGGGACCGCCGGAACGCACCGTCGCGGCCGATTTGCGAACGACTCGCCGACGGCGGCGCTGACGTGGAGATCGTGGACCCCCACGTCGAGACGGTCGAAGTCGGGCAGACGGAGTACCGACCGGCCGACGGGATCGACCAGCAGGTGGTCCGGGAAGCAGACGCCGTCCTGGTACTCGTCGATCACACGGCGTTCGACTACGGGAGCCTCGACGGCGCCGACCTCGTGTTCGACGCAGTGAACGCCGTACCCGCGGACCTCACGCCCACCGTCGTCAACCTCGGCGACGAACTGCCTTCGACTGCCGACGACGGCCGCCGGCGTCCCACGGCGTCGAACGTCGACTGAAGAGTCGAACCGTCCTGGACCGGTCGCCTACGGTTCGCCGCGTCCCGGGATCCGGCGACCGAGCATCTCGACGACGTCGACGCCGACCTTCCAGATCTGGCGGACGACGATCTCGACGTCGAACAGGATCGACTGCCGCCGGATGTACTGGAGGTCGTAGTACAGTTTCTCGTCGGGTTCGTGGCCGGTGGCGTCGTTGATCTGGGCGAGACCCGTCAGCCCCGGCTTGACGAACCACCGTTTCCCCCACTCCGGCGTCGAGGACTCGAACTCGCCCTCGAGTTCGGCCTGGGCGGGCCGCGGCCCGACGACGCTCATCTCACCGGTCAGGATCGACCAGAGTTGCGGGATCTCGTCGACGTGGGTTTTCCGGAGGATCCTGCCGACGCGGGTGACCCTCGGGTCGACGCCGCCGGCGTCCTCGGCACTCACGACGACGCCGGTGAGTTCCTCGGCGTTTTCGACCATCGTCCGGAACTTGTAGAACGTGAACTCGCCGCCGAACCGTCGGGTCCGTTTCTGGGTGAAGAACACGGGCCCCTCGCTGTCGAGTTTGATGGCGGCGGCGATCAGGACGACCAGCGGGGAGAGCACGAGCAACGCGACGCTTGCGAACAGGACGTCGAACAACCGCTTGAACACGTAATCCTGGGCGTCCCACGGTTCCACGTCGACGTCGACCAGCGGCCCCGGCCCGTCGACGGTCAACACGTTCTCGGTGTACTCCTCGTGGACCTTCGCCGCGACGCCGTGTTCGTAACAGCCGTCGAGCGCGCCGAAGAACTCCGCGCGGTCGGCTTTCCTGAACGCGAGGACGACGGTGTCGACGTCCTGGTCCACGATCTTGTCCTCGATCCGCGAGAGGCCACCCAGCCGCTCGACGTCCATCGCCGCGGTGCCACCGTCGGCGATCGTCGCCTCCGCACGATCCGAACCGGCCGAGGGGAACACGTTCGCCGGCGCGAGGTAGCCGATGAATCCGAGGTCGGCCTCCTCGACGATCCGCTCGATCTGCACGAGGTCGTCGCCGACGATCAGGGCCCGCTGGCTCTCGTCCGCCGGCCGGCGCTGGATCCAGACGAACCACCAGGGGACCGTCACCAGGAGGATGCCGACGGTCATGGTCAGCGTCGCACGGGGCAACCGGTGAGACCACTTGAAGTACCCCAGCGTCGCCAGCGCCAACCCGGCGACGAGCACTCGCTTTTGCGCCAGCAGGATCGTGTCGATGAGTCGCCTGGGCTGGGGCTTGTACAGCTGGACCAGGCTACCGACGACTGCGGCGACGCTCAGCATCACGGCCTTCCGGAACGAATCGCCCGAGCGGACGGTGGGGTCCAGCCGGTTGAACAGCGGGACGTACGTGGTGAACAGGTCCTGCGGGACCGGGTGGTTCGCCACCCCGACGCTGGCCACGGTCAACAGGGCCGCGCCGACTGCGCCCGCGACCCGATACCGCCACCCGGTGATCATCACCCTAGACGAATCTAGCCACTGCTTAAACTGTTTTGAATCGCCGTCCCCCGATTAGGTCACCTGAGTGTCACGACGGGCGGACCGTCTCGCCGTTGCGAACCGCCGCCTCGGAGACGTCCACGGTACCGTCACCGACCTCGTACCGCCCGGGATAGGCCACCCGGACGCGGCCTGTCTCGCCGTCGGATCGGAGTCGCCGCTCGTAAGTGAACGAGGCCCCCGGGATCTCGACCTCCGTACTGACGGTTCCCGACGCCTCCTCGGCGACGACGACCGCGCCGGGGACGAGTTCGAACACTTTTCGACCCTCGTCGCTTACGTATCGCGCACGGTAGTGGCCCGTTCCGGGGGCGCTCTCGCCCCGACTCCCGTGGCGGATGGCGAGTCGGAAGTACGTCGAATCGGGCGCGTAGACCCCGCCGGCGTAGTCCGGGTCGACGACCAGGTACCCGACGCGCCCGCCGATGCGCTCGTACCACCGTCCCGGGTCGGTTCCCTGGAGGAATTCGTCGTAATTCGACTTCGCGTAGGCGTATCGCAGGGACTCGCCGTTCACGAAGTAGTTGTACAGGCGGTTGGTCCCCCACCGCGAGAGCACGTAGTTCTCCGGGTACTCCAGTCCCCGTTCGTCGGCGTCCCCGGCGATCCACTTCGCGACGTCGTAGGCGTCGCCCTCGGTGGTGACCTGGGTGTGCTTGACCGCCGACATCGCACCGCCGAGACTCCCGACGCCGAGCCACAGGCCCGCGACGTGAATCGCGGCCCGTCGTTCCGGTACGACGAGGTCCCCGTCCGACGGCTCTGCCGGATCGGCGGGCCCGGGACCGGAACTGCGGAACGGTGCCGGCGTTCGCGCCAGTTCCACCCAGGACGCGAGGTGGACGAACCCGAGTCCGGCGAACACGGCCGCGAACGGGGCGAACTCGCCCGCGAACCGGATCTGGAGGGTCGTCAGCGCGAAGAGAAACCAGGCGTAGACCGCCGCGACGAGCAACGCGGGGTCGTGTTCGCGGTAGGTCCGCCACCCGGCCCACGCCATGTACAGCACAACGAGCACGAGCGCGAACCCGAAGAACACGAGCGGGCCGATCAGCCACTGGAAGTGCCCGCCGAACAGCGACGACGACTCCACGATGGCGTCCATCGCGAACAGTCGGTCGGTCCCGCGGTCGAGTGCGGACGCGAACGCCGGGAACGTCCGTCGCAGGACGAGCAGGGCCGCCACTCCTCCCACGGCCTGCGCGACGAGAAGGTGACGCGCGGACCCGCCCAGCCGCGAGACGGCCTCTGCGAGGAGGAAAACGCCGACGACCCCGCCCAGGAGCACGGCCGGCGTCGCCGCCACGGTGCTCGTGTGCCACCCGAGGCGGACGTGGGCGAGTCCGACTATCGCGGCGGCGACGGCGGCGCCGGCGGCGACCGGGAGTCCGCCCCTGAGGGGCGATTCACCGGCGCGAACGTCCGAGACCGCCCGGAGGAGGGCGTAGATGGCCACCGGGATCAACAGGAGCGGGCCGTTGTCCCAGGCCAGGACTTGCGCACCGACGGCGACGCCGAGCACCGCGGTCCAGCCCCAGGTCCTCCGGTCGCAGGGGTCCCGGCCGACGAGCGCAACCAGCGCCAGCGCCGTCAGGACCAGCCACACGTAGTCGAAGGGGTGGTGGTCGGCGAACCCGACGCCTGTCCGGATAGCGTGCAGGGGCGTGATCGCGAGGAACGTCACGGCGGCGATCCCGACGCGGCGGTCGTCCGTGACCCGCGTCGCCAGCGCGTACGTGAACACACCGGTGATCGCGGCCGAGACGACCGGGTACCACGCGAGGACGAGTCCGGCCGTCCGTGCGCCACCGCCCAGGACCTCCGTCACCCACCACAGCGTCGTGACCAGCAGTGGTTCGCCGTACGGCAGCAACTCGGGGAGGTCCGAGAGCACCCCGACGTCGAACGGACCGCTCGTCGTGGCGGCCATCTGCTCGACGACGTACCGGTAGGCGTACGGGTCGTTGGCCGACAGGACGACGTCGCCGTTCCGGAAGACGGCGCCGTAGGGAACGATCCGGAACAGGACCACGAGCGCGAGTGCGAGTCCGAGGAACGTGGCGACCCGCCTGTCGACCGATGGAACGAACTCACGTAGCTCGTCCAGGCTGTCCGGGACCCCGGATTCGGCGGCCGACCGGTCCTCCCCGTCCGCCGGTTCGACGCCGAGCGCCGTCTCGACCGCCGCGCGGTCCGCTATCCGGTATCCGTCGTCCGTCTCTACGACGATGTCCCTCGAAACGATTTCGCCGAACTCCCCCGAGTCGAGCGGGACGTCCTCGAACGTCCAGGAGCCCCGCTCGTCGTCCACGGCGAGGACCGACCGGAGGCCGCCTTCGAGTTCGGGTTTGTCGTCGAGGAGGGACTCGGTCGCGGCCCGGAGGTCGTCCATGGGGCATAGACGGTCGATGAGAAAGATAAATCCACTGTGTCGGCGCCGTCCCGGGCCGTAACACGCCCCTAACGTTCGCGTTCGCCGAGATGTTCCGCCCGTTCGACGAGGTCCCGTTCCGCCCGCGAGCGTCACCGGACTCGTGTCACCACGCCGAATCATCCCCACTCGGCGTCGAGGTAGTAGACGAGCGATGCCACGACGATTGCGAGCACCGGGGGCCACCGGTCCGCGGAGACGTACAGGCTCGGCGTCGGGGGCCGCCACCACAGCGGGTACAGCAGGAACCCGGCGTAGCCGTCGACGTACGTCCGCATCACGTCCAGCACCAGGTGGGTGCCGCCCCCGGCGAGGAGGACCGCGTAGGCCACGAAGACGTGGGTGAGCAGGTCGGCAATGGTTCACCTCGGCTCGAACGTCAGCGGCGCCCGGTCGACCTCCCGGTACCGGAAGAAGGCCCCGAGCGCCAGCAGGGCCCCGACCAGCGGGAAGCCGTATTTTGACAACCGCTCGCGGGGGCTTCGCGTCACGACGGCGAACCCCTCGACGGCCACGACGTGACCCGACTGAACCGTCCCGTACACCTGGACTGTCCCGCCCGGCTCGACGTCGGTCTCGACGCCCTCGGCTCGCCCCGAGAACGTTCCCTCGTCGGCCTCGACGGAGACCGTCACCGTGTTCGTGTCCGGGTCGACCGACTCGGCCGTCCCGAACAACAGCGCCTCCGTGCCGACGTGTGACCCGTAATCGTCGGACAGTTGCCCGGCAGTCGGGTACGGAGCATGGCGTTTCCGCGTCGCTTCGTAGTGGACGCCGGCCGAGAGCGCGAGTCCGACCAGCTACGCGGCGGCCAGGAGACGACGGAGCATCGACACTCCGTTCGTTGCCGAACGCCCGGCGTAGACGTTTCGGTTCCCCGTTCACCCGAGTGCCACCAGGACGCCGCCGATCACGGCCAGCGACCCCAGGGCCACGCAGACCGCCCAGAACGCGATCCGGCGGACGACCCGCATCAGCGCGTCGATGGTGAGGTAGCCGACGACCGCGCCGACGCCCACGGCCACGAGCGTCGGGACAGGTGCCATCGGGAGGCCGCCGACCTCGGCCACGACTAGCACGCCGGCGCCGACCTGCACGGGGACGCTCAGCAGGAAGGAGTACCGCAGCGCCGTCTCGCCTTCGTGGCCCCGCAGCAACAGCGCGCTGACGGTCGTCCCCGACCGGGAGACGCCCGGCAGGATCGCCAGCCCCTGGAGGACGCCGACCAGCACGACGTCGACCGCGTCCGGGGTCGACCGGGTCTCGATGGCGGCGCGTTCGGCGAACCGCTGGACCAGTCCGGTGGCGACCAGCAACCCGCCGATGGCCGCGACCAGCAGTCCCGCCGACAGTTCCGAGACCATCGACTTCAGCGTCAGGTAGGCGGCCAGCGCGACGACTCCCGATATCGTCGTCGTGGCGACCAGGAACGTCGTCGTCGCGGACTTGCCCTCCCAGGCCGTGGCGGGCCGCCAGTCCAGCGCGTCCAGTAGCGCCTCCAGTATCTCGGCGCGGTAGTAGACGGTCGCGGACAGCGCGGTCCCGACGTGGGCGAACAGCGCTAGCTGGACCGCGGCGGCCGGAGAGGACCCGAGCGCCGCGAGCGCGATGGAGAGGTTGCCCTCGCTGGAGACGGGCAACCACTCGAAGATGCCCTGGAGAACCCCGACGATCACTGCGACCAGCGTCTCGCCGTCCATACTCGCCCTCCGGCGGTGGACCTACAAGTCCGTTCGGGTTTCGGCCGCGTGCCGGCCGCTGGATCGGTCGTTGGACCGACCCGGTCGTGGTCCCGTCCACCCGGGCGGGACGCGCGAAGGCTGTGGGCGGAAACGAGTCGAAAACGTTTCCGGGCCGTCGGCGTCGTCCCGTCGACCCGCAGACGGGATCAACCGGGACCCGCTACGACCGTTCGACGGACTGTGGGACGGCCGTCCGCTCCGACGTTTCCAGGAGCCGTTCGGCCCTGTCCCGATCCTCCGGATACCCGACGTCGACCCGCCACCCCTCCAGTCCGATCGCGTCGATGGTCCGGCCCGACTGGATCAGCAGGTCGATGGCCTCGCTCAGTTCGTACTCGCCGCGGTCGCTGGGCTGGACGAGGTGGCAGGCGTGGAAGATCGCGGGCGTGAACGTGTAGAACCCGGTCATCACCAGGTTCGACGGCGGGTCGTCGGGCTTCTCGACGACCTCGACTACTTCGCCGTACTTGTTGGTGTCACAGACCCCGTACCGGGAGGCCTCCTCCCGGGGGACTTCCTCGACCAGGAAGGCGGCGTCGGCGCGTTCCTCTCGCTGGCGGCGGACCACGTCACGGAGGTTGGCCCGGAAGACGTTGTCCCCGAGCATGAGCATGAAGTCGTCGTCGACGTACTCCTCGGCGGTCAGCAGGGCGTGGGCCAGTCCGCGTTGCTCGCGCTGGTGGGTGTAGGTGATCGGCAACCCGCGGAACTCGTCGCCGTAGTACTCGATGATCTTCTCCTTCATGTACCCGACGACGACGATCAGTTCGTCGGCGCCGAGATCGGCCAACTGCTCGAAGCAGTGAGTCAGGATCGGCTTCCCGGCCACCTCGACCATGCCTTTGGGTTCGTCCTCGGTCAGGGGCCGCAGGCGGGTTCCTTCGCCCGCAGCCAACACGACGGCGTCCATGGCGATAGCTGGTTCGAATACGCAGGTATCCCGAAAGTATCTTTACTCCCACATATCCGTAATCAAGAAGTTAAGGGGCCAGTAGAAACTAGTCGTCGATGAAGGTGAGCATCGTCGGCAGCGGTTACGTCGGGACGACCGTGGCCGCCTGCCTGGCGGACCTCGGCCACGAGGTCGTCAACGTCGACGTCGACGAGGACGTCGTCGTCGCGATCAACGACGGGTCGGCACCGATCCACGAACCCGGCCTCGACGAGCGGATCGCCGATCACGCCGGGTCGCGGCTCCGGGCGACGACCGACTACGGCGCCGTCAGGGAGACGGACGTGACGTTCCTGGCGCTGCCAACGCCGTCGAACGAGGACGGGAGCATCGACACCGCCGCCGTCGAGGCAGGTGCCCGTTCGCTCGGTGAAGCCCTCGCCGAGAAAGAGAGCGACCACCTGGTGGTCGTCAAGAGCACGGTGATCCCCGGAACGACCGAAGAGGTCGTCGCCCCCACCGTCTCCGAGGCGTCCGGCGAAGCCGTCGGCGAGGGGTTCGACGTGGCGACGAACCCCGAGTTCCTCCGGATGGGATCGGCGGTCGCGGACTTCCTCGATCCCGACAAGATCGTGTTCGGGACCGACGACGGGCGTGGCCTCGACCGCCTGCGCGCGGTGTTCGACCCATTGCTGGAGCAGGCCGACGCGACCGTCTTCGAGACGGGGATCCGGGAAGCCGAGACGATCAAGTACGCCAACAACGCCTTCCTGGCCTCGAAGGTCAGCCTGATCAACGAGATCGGCAACGTCTGCAAGGAGTACGGCGTCGACACCTACGAGGTCGCGGCGGCGCTGGGGCTGGACCACCGCATCTCCGAACGGTTCCTCCGGAGCGGCCTCGGTTGGGGCGGGTCCTGCTTCCCGAAGGACGTCGACGCCTTGATCGCCGCCGCCCACGACGCCGGGTACGACCCCGAACTGCTGGAGGCCGCCGTCTCGGTCAACGACCGCCAGCCGGAGCGCCTGCTCGAACTGCTGGACCGCCACGTCGACGTCGCCGGCCAGCAGGTCGGAGTCCTGGGTCTGGCGTTCAAGCCAGGGACCGA
Organism: Halobacteriales archaeon QS_1_68_20; assembly: GCA_003021085.1. GTDB lineage: Archaea > Halobacteriota > Halobacteria > Halobacteriales > PXRE01 > PXRE01. The sequence continues at coordinate 148,814 of PXRE01000024.1, forward strand.
CGACGTCCGGGGAAGCCGTGCGATCCCCGTCGTCGAGGGACTCCGGGAACGCGGCGCCGACGTCGTCGCCTACGACCCCGTCGCCGTGGAGAACTTACGCGAGAAACTCCCGGGAATCGGGTACGTCGACTCGGCGGCGGACGCCCTGGAGGGTGCGGTCGCCGCGGTCGTCGTCACCGACTGGGACGAGTTCACCGCCCTGGACGAGGAGTTCGACCTGATGGCCGACCCCGTCGTCGTCGACGGTCGACGGGTGGTCCAGCGGCGTGAGGGCATCACCTACGAGGGCCTGACCTGGTAACGACGGCCGACCACCTCGTCCGTCGGGCCACCCTTCTCCGGACGGTAGCGGACGCCGACGGTGTCGACCCCGAATCCCCGGAGTCGCTCTACGACGGCCGGCCCGATGGCACCCAGGCCGACGACGGTGACCGTGCTGTCCTGCAGTTCGTGGGTCCGGAAGTGCCGCCACTCCCGGCGGTTCCCGCGGCGCCACGCTTCGGGGAACCGGCAGACGAACGCCAGGATCGTGCCGACGACGTGCTCGCTCACGTTCGGGCCGTGGACTCCGGAGGCGTTGGTCACGGCGACGCCCCGTTCCCGGAGGACGTCCATCGGCAGGTGGCCGACGCCGGCGTACCCGCAGGCGAACAGTTCCATCGCGTCGGCGCGGTCCAGCAGGTCCGCGTCGACGACGAACCCGCTCACCACCTCGTAGTCCGCGACCGCCTCGCGCTGGGCGGCCGGCGTCCGGGCGATCCGCACCTCGTGGTCGGGCAGGCGCTCCCGCAACGCCTCGGCGTACCCCGCGAGCGGCATCCCGTGGGCGTCGCGACGCAGAACGGCGACGCTCGGTTCTGCCATACCCCCACGTCGGGCGAGCGGGCCATAACTCCCCCCGGAACGAACGGTCAGTCGAGGTCGGCCAGGCACTCCTCGACCCAGTCGCGGTGCTCGTCGGCGACGGGGTCGGGCGCCGATTCGAGGAGTTCCTCGGCCCGGCGACACGACTCTCCGGCCGCCGCCTCCTTGCCCGCCTCCCGGCAGGTCTCGACGAGGTGCCGAAGCGTCGCCAGCGCGTCCTGGGGGGCGCCGACGGCCTCGAACGTCTCCAGGGCCGACCGCCAGTGCTCGCGGGCGTCGGCTGACGACCCCGCCTCGGCGGCGATCCGACCGAGCAATCGCCGGCCCCGGGCCTCCCAGTGGTCCGCGCCGATCTCGGCCAGCGTCTCGTGGGCCGCCGCCGCCCGCTCGCGCGCCGGGTCGACCGTGCCCCGGGCAAGCGCGAGGCGCCCGCGGGCGAGCCGGATCCGTTCGACGTCGAGCACGTCGCCCCCGTCGGTGACGTGCTCGAACGCGCGTTCGAGGTAGTCGCCGGCCCGGTCGAACTTCCCGAGTTCACCGAGGACCTCGCCGAGGCGGTACTGCACCATGGCGACCTGGTCCGCGGCGCCGGCTTCCTCGGCGGCGTCGAGGCTCCGCTCGTAGTACTCCCGGGCCGCCTCGAACTCGCCACGTTTCCAGGCGAGCACCCCGAGGTTCCGCAGGCCCATGGCCACGCCCTCGCGGTCGCCCAGGTCGCGCCTGATCTCCAGGCTCCGCTCGTGGTACTCGCGGGCCGTCTCGTACTCGCCGCGGTCGGCGGCGACCAGGCCGAGGTTGTTGAGGGCGTTGGCTTCCCCCCAGCGGTTGCCGAGTTCGCGCCTGACCGCCAGGCTCCGCTCGAAGAACTCCCGGGCTGGGTCGTAGTCGGCCTGTCGTCGGGCGACGATGCCGAGGTGGTTACGGCTGTTGGCCACGCCGCGCCGGTGCCCCAGTTCCTCGTTGATCCCCAGAGCACGTTCGAGGTACTCTCTCGCCCGGCCGTACTCGCCCTGCAGGTAGGCGGAGATCCCGAGGTTGTTGAGGCTAGTCGCCTGACCCTGGCGGTCGCCCAGGTCGCGCTTGATCTCCAGGCTCCGCTCGCAGTACTCGCGAGCCGCCTCGTAATCGCCCGCCCTCCTGGCGACGAGGCCGAGGTTGCCGAGGCTGTTGGCCGCCCCCTGGCGGTCGCCCAGGTCGCGCTTGATCTCCAGGCTCCGCTCGTAGTACTCCCCTGCCCGCTCGGGTCCGCTGAGGATCGTCGCCGTCACGCCGAGGTTGTTCAGGAGGTCCGCCGTCCGCCGGCGGTCCCCGGCCGCCTCGGCGATCTCCAGGGCCGCCAGCCAGCGGTCCCATGCGGCGTCGGTGTCCCCGAGGCCGAACCTGGCCCGCCCCCGTGCCATTTGCGCCCGTGCGCGAACGGCCGGCCGGTCGTCGTCCCCGATCCTCGACAGCACCGCCTCCGCGTGGGTCACGGCGTCGTCGTACTCGCCACGCTCGGCGGCCACGCGTGCGAGTCCGAGCAGTCGCTCGACGGCGAGGTCCGTTCCTTCGCGCGGCAACCGCTCGAACGCCCGCTCGGCGCGGTCGTAGAAGTCACCCTCCAGGAACGCCCGGCCGATCCACCTCGGCACCTGCGCGGCGACCGACGCCGAACAGGCGTCCGGCAGCGCGACGGAATCCCGTTCCCCGTCGCCGTAGAGCGGCGCGAGTTTCGGCCGCTCGCGGCCCAGCGCGTACACCGCCTCGGTGGTCTCGTCGGCCCACCGGCCCGGGTCGTCGTCGAGCGCGGCCGGGGACCAGCGGCCGTCGAGGTGGGCCGCGATCCGGTCGCGCCGTGCGGGGTCGTCGGCCAGCGAGAGCAGCGCGGAGACGCACCGGCCGAACCGATCCGTCGCCGCCGCCTCGCCCTCGGCGTCCACCAGGTGCGCGAGGAAGGTCACGGACCACGTCTCGTGGACCGTCCGGTAGGTCCCGTCGTCCCGGGGGAACAGAACGCGGCCCTCCAGGCGGTCCAGCGCGTCGTCGACGAGGTCGTACTCGTCGGCGTCGGCCGCCGCGTAGAGCAGGCCCCGCTCCACGCCGACGCCCGCCGCGTTGAGCACGTTGGCGAGGACGCAGACGTCCAGCGCGGCGCCCTCGAACTCGTCGTGGACGGCCGCCACCGCGTCCTCTAGGGATGTCCGGCCGTCCGCCAGCGGGTCGACGTAGGTGGCCAGGCGATGAAGCAACAGCAGGACCTCGTTCGGCCCCCCGCCGTCGGCGGAGGTACCCTCGTCGCGGACCTCCGCCAGCAACCGGTCGACGGGAACGTCGACGGATCGCCCCACGGTCCGCTGGAACCGCTCGACGAGTCGCTCGCCGTCGGCCTCGTGCAACGGCGGCATGGTCACGACGTCGATGTTGGACACGTCGCGCGGGTCGCCGGGTGGGTCCTGCCACTCGTGTTCGCGGGCGTCCAGCAGGAAACTCACGTCATCGCGGTCCGCGAGGCGGTCGATGGCGTCGAAGACGGCGTCGGTCTCGGGACGCACCGCGTCCTCGACGACGACCAGGGTGTGGCCGTCCGCGGCGTCGACGGTCACGACCAGGTCCTCCACCGAGTCGAACGGCCGACCGCGGCCCCCCTCCCGGTACAGCACCGGCCCCTCGTCGGCGTCGTACCACTCGCAGGCCACCCGCTTGCAGACGGTGCTCTTGCCCGACCCCGGCGGGCCGACGACCACGCAATCCTGCCCCTCCGCCAGTTTCTCGCTGAGCGCCGCCGTCATCCCGCGCCCGTCGGCGGCCGCGGCCTCGTTCCCCGTCAGCGTCCGTTCGACGGCGTAGCCGGTGTGGACCTCCGGGAGGGTGAGGCCGGCCCGCCACGCGGTCGTGGGGTCGGCGACCGGTTCCTCCCGGAAGTACGGCACGTCCAGTCGGACGAACCCCTCCCGTTCGAGAGCGACCGACAGGCCGTCGCCGATGGCCGCGAGGGCGGACCCGCCGTCGGCGTCGAGCGACCGCGTCCCGCCGTCGGCGTCGGGGAACAGCGCGTCCGTCCGTTCGTCGGAGTCGGCACGGACCGCCGCGTAGCGGTCCTCGGCCCACCGGACCGCGGCAGGGGTCTCGTTCAGGAGCACGCCGTGGACGGCGCCGCTCTCGTTGAACACCAGGATGGCCACCGTAGTCGCCGGGTCGGCGTCGCCGCGGTCGACCAGGGCCAGCGCGAACGGCGGGACGTCGCCGACGTGGACGTCGAACCCGTCGCTCTCGGCCATCGCGGCCGTCCGCCGGGGGAACTCCTCGCGCAGCGCCTGGAGCAGTTCCGGGGCGACGACCAGTTCGGCGGGTCGCCCCCCGGTGACGACGTGTTCGTAGAGGAGACGGACGTGTCGGGGGTCGTCTAGCGCCGGCAGGAGGGCCCGGTACCGCCGGGCGTCGGCCAGGGTCCCGTGAAATCGCTCCAGCGGCCGGTAGGGCGCTGGTTCGGTGGCCAGGATCGTCTCGCCCCCGGCGACTGCGTCCGTCTCGATGGGTGCGTCGAACGAGAGCGGGTCGAGGACCGCCTCGGCGGCCACGACGTCGTCCAGTTCCCCCCGAAACGACCGGAGGCGTTCCAGCGCCAGGCGACCCGCGACGGTGGCCACGATGCCGTCGTCCCGGCGCTCGACGAGGTTCGCCGCCTCGAGGTCGTCCACGGCCCGGTCGATCGTGGATCTGGAGTGCTCCATCTCGTCGACGAGGTCCCGCTTGTAGGCGGGTCCGTCACAGAGACGGCGCAGGATCTCCGCCCGATTCGTGAGAACTTCGAGCGTCCGGAGGTCTCCGGGCTGGCCGGTCATTGGACGCCCTAGGCCCCTCTCGGCCTTAATTTAAACTATCCCTGTAAATCGCCCGGAGGGATCCCGGTCGTCGAGTCGCCCCCGGACGA